>NZ_LGHZ01000001.1 GCF_001266615.1 Kluyvera genomosp. 1
CGTGGGCTCGGAGATGTGTATAAGAGACAGAAGCAGCGCAGCAGGCCGAAAGCGAAGCCGCGCCAGTTGACGCTGAAGAAACGGTAGACCCGCGTAAAGCCGCTGTAGAAGCCGCTATTGCACGCGCGAAGGCACGCAAAGCAGCGCAGCAAAATATCGATGAACCCGCCGCCAACGACGACTCACGCAAAGCTGCCGTCGCCGCTGCGATTGCCCGAGTTCAAGCCAGGAAAGCCGCTCAGGCCGTTAACGAGGATTAAATGGTTTTCAAAATCGCAAGTTCCCCTTATACCCATAACCATCGCCAGACATCGCGCATCATGATGCTGGTCGTGATTGCCGCCCTGCCAGGGATCCTGGTGCAGAGTTGGTTCTTTGGTTGGGGGACCGTTATTCAGCTGATGCTGGCAATTGTGAGTGCCTGGATTGCCGAGTCACTGGTGCTCCGTCTGCGTAAACAGAATATTGTTCAGACGCTGGCAGACAACTCCGCCCTGCTGACCGGGCTGCTGTTAGCTATCAGTATTCCGCCGTTTGCGCCATGGTGGATGGTGGTACTTGGCACCGTGTTTGCCGTCATTATTGCCAAACAGCTGTACGGTGGTTTGGGGCAAAACCCTTTCAACCCAGCAATGATTGGTTACGTGGTACTGTTGATATCCTTCCCGATACAGATGACCTCATGGTTGCCGCCGCATGACATTGCGGCCACCGTACCCGGTTTTGTCGACGCGATTCAGATGATTTTTACTGGCCACACCGCTACCGGTCAGGACATGACTGCGCTGAGAATGGGCATCGATGGCATCAGCCAGGCCACTCCGCTGGATACCTTTAAGACCTCGCTTCATGCGGGGCAGCCGGTTGAGCAAATCCTTAATGGCGCAATCTACCACGGCGCGCTGGCTGGCATTGGCTGGCAGTGGGTGAATATTGCCTATCTGGTCGGGGGGCTGTTCCTGCTGTGGCAAAAAGCCATTCGCTGGCACATCCCGGTGAGCTTCCTGGTCAGCCTCGCGGTCTGTTCCACGCTCGGCTGGCTGCTGCATCCTGAAAACGTTGCCTCCCCGCAGATGCATATCCTTTCTGGCGCAACCATGCTCGGCGCATTCTTTATCCTGACTGACCCGGTAACGGCCTCCACCACCAATCGCGGTCGCCTGATTTTTGGCGCGCTAGCCGGGCTACTGGTGTGGCTGATTCGTAGTTTTGGCGGTTATCCGGACGGCGTGGCCTTTGCTGTTTTATTGGCGAACATTACCGTGCCGCTGATCGACTACTACACGCGCCCGCGTACCTACGGACACCGTTAAGGACTCACCATGTTAAAAACCATGCGTAAACACGGTGTCACGCTGGCGCTGTTCGCCGCCGGATCGACAGGTCTGACGGCAGCCATTAACCAGCTCACCAAGCACACCATTGATGAACAGGCTGAAAAGCAGCAAAACGCGCTATTCCAGCAGGTGGTGCCCGCTGACAGCTATAATAATGCGCTGCTGAAAAGCTGTTTTGTGGTGACCGCACCTGAGCTAGGGAAAGGGCAACATAAAGTCTATATCGCCCGCATGGACGATAAGCCGGTTGCTGCCGTGCTGGAGGCCACCGCTCCGGATGGCTACTCTGGCGCAATTCAGCTTTTAGTCGGTGCCGATTTCAACGGCACCGTGCTCGGCACCCGCGTGACGGAACACCATGAAACACCAGGGCTTGGTGATAAGATTGAACTGCGCCTGTCGAACTGGATTACCTTCTTTGCGGGGAAGAAAATCAGCGGCACCAACGACGCCCAGTGGGCGGTGAAAAAAGATGGCGGTCAGTTTGATCAGTTTACTGGGGCTACCATTACCCCTCGCGCCGTCGTCAATGCCGTTAAGCGTGCCGGGCTGTATGCCGAAACGCTGCCAAACCAACTTTCACAACTGCAAGCCTGTGGAGAATAAATCATGAGCGAGGTTAAAGAGGTTATCGTCCAGGGGCTGTGGAAAAATAACTCCGCGCTAGTTCAACTACTAGGGATGTGTCCACTGCTGGCGGTCACCTCTACGGCGACCAACGCCCTTGGCCTGGGGCTGGCAACCACGCTGGTGCTAACCCTGACCAACCTGGCCATTTCCAGCCTTCGTCGCTGGACGCCAGCTGAAATTCGCATCCCGATTTATGTGATGATCATTGCGTCGGTGGTGAGCGCCGTGCAGATGCTGATCAACGCCTATGCGTTTGGTCTGTACCAGTCGTTGGGGATCTTTATTCCGCTTATCGTCACCAACTGTATCGTGGTTGGTCGTGCCGAAGCCTTTGCCGCCAAGAAAGGGCCTGCGCTGTCGGCGCTCGATGGCTTTGCCATTGGTATGGGGGCAACCTGCACCATGTTTGTGTTGGGATCGATTCGCGAACTGTTAGGTAACGGAACACTGTTTGATGGCGCGGATGGTCTGCTAGGAAGTTGGGCAAAATCACTGCGTATTGAACTGTTCCATACCGACACACCATTCCTCCTGGCCATGCTGCCGCCGGGCGCATTTATCGGCCTAGGCATGCTGCTGGCAATCAAATATTTGATCGATGAACGGACGAAACAGCGTCGTGCTAAAGCCGTTGCGGCTGAAAGCGTCGATGTTGATGCGGCAGAGAAAGCCTGATGAATAAAGCCAAACGCCTTGAGATCTTGACTCGCCTGCGCGACAACAATCCGCATCCGACTACGGAACTGAACTTTACCTCGCCATTTGAACTGCTGATTGCCGTGCTGTTGTCCGCTCAGGCCACCGACGTCAGCGTCAACAAAGCCACCGCAAAGCTCTACCCCGTGGCCAATACGCCGCAGGGGATGCTGAACTTGGGCGTTGATGGGGTAAAGGAATACATCAAAACTATCGGGCTGTTTAATAGCAAAGCCGAAAACGTTATTAAAACCTGCCGAATGCTGCTGGAGCTGCACGGCGGTGAAGTCCCGGAAGATCGTGCCGCGCTGGAAGCACTACCGGGCGTCGGGCGTAAGACAGCGAACGTGGTATTGAACACCGCGTTCGGTTGGCCGACTATCGCCGTCGATACACACATCTTTCGCGTGTGTAATCGCACAAACTTTGCACCAGGCAAAAACGTTGAGCAGGTCGAAGAGAAGCTGCTAAAGGTTGTTCCCGCTGAGTTTAAAGTCGATTGCCACCATTGGTTAATCCTGCACGGACGCTATACCTGTATTGCACGTAAACCACGCTGCGGATCGTGCATTATTGAAGATCTGTGTGAATATAAAGAGAAAATCGAGCTTTAGACCATTTTACGCGGTGTCGCAAGTCAGCCCACCGCGCCCTCCTCTCACGCTAAACCCACGTTTAATCCCATATAATTATTCACTATTTGGCATTTATAACGCCTATATACCGTTTTTACAGGTTAAACATGTCATCGCTAGCGAAAATTTCTATACAATCGCTGACAAGATCATGCGAGCAACACAATGTTGCATTAATGTTTCTTTACGTAGAAATGGCCTACATCATCACAATGCAACTTTTGCAATGCACAAGACGATCATCCAGCATTTTTTAAGAATTCAGCCTATATCACTATATTCAAGCGTCATCAGCAGAAGATATGGTTAATATCCAGTTTTTACCGGTCTATCTTAGAATAATAAACCATCTATTTTTAAAGCATGAAATTTAACGCTGAATAACATTTGTATTGCTGGTTAATTATACCAGTCTTTTTATTTGTAACAGAGTATTGCAAAGGCCTTGTCTGAAAGCGCAGGATAGTGAACATTACTTCCCGTTTCCCTCCAGAATAACTATAAGGTGGATGCCAAAATGAGCACTCCGCCCAGTACACCCCCCAGAGATTGGGATGTAAATAAGAGGTATATGTGTCTACTGCAAACAATAAACCAACTGAAAGCGTAAGTTTAAACGCCTTCAAACAACCTAAAGCGTTTTATCTCATCTTCTCTATTGAGTTATGGGAGCGTTTTGGCTTCTACGGCCTGCAAGGCATTATGGCCGTTTACCTGGTTAAACAGCTGGGTATGTCTGAAGCAGACTCCATCACTCTGTTCTCTTCCTTCAGTGCATTAGTTTACGGTCTGGTTGCTATCGGCGGCTGGCTGGGCGACAAAGTGCTGGGCACGAAACGCGTGATCATGCTGGGCGCCGTGGTGCTGGCAATCGGCTATGCGCTGGTTGCATGGTCCGGCCACGATGCGGGTGTCGTTTATATGGGTATGGCGACCATCGCCGTGGGTAATGGCCTGTTCAAAGCCAACCCATCTTCCCTGCTTTCTACCTGCTATTCCAAAGACGATCCGCGTCTGGACGGTGCATTCACCATGTACTACATGTCCGTGAACATCGGTTCGTTCTTCTCCATGCTGGCGACACCTTGGCTCGCCGCGAAATACGGCTGGAGCACCGCGTTCGCACTGAGCGTTGTGGGTATGCTGATTACCGTTGTTAACTTCGCATTCTGCCAGCGTTGGGTTAAACAGTATGGTTCCAAACCTGACTTTGAACCGACTAACTACCGCAACCTGCTGCTGACTATCGTCGGCGTCGTTATCCTGGTCACCGTAGCCACCTGGCTGCTTCACCACCAGGAAATCGCGCGTATGGTTCTGGGCGTCATTGCACTGGGTATCGTTTTCATCTTCGGTAAAGAAGCCTTTGCAATGCAGGGTGCAGCACGTCGTAAGATGATTGTGGCCTTCATCCTGATGCTGGAAGCGATTATCTTCTTCGTTCTCTACAGCCAGATGCCGACCTCTTTGAACTTCTTCGCAATTCGTAACGTTGAACACTCCATCCTGGGTATCGCGTTCGAACCGGAACAGTATCAGGCCCTGAACCCGTTCTGGATCATCATTGGTAGCCCGATTCTGGCAGCCATCTACAACAAAATGGGTGACACCCTGCCGATGCCAACCAAGTTCGCTATTGGTATGGTGCTGTGCTCCGGAGCATTCCTGGTCTTGCCGCTGGGCGCGAAATTCGCCAGCGACGCAGGTATTGTCTCCGTTAACTGGCTGATTATCAGCTACGGTCTGCAGAGTATCGGTGAGCTGATGATCTCTGGCCTGGGCCTGGCGATGGTTGCACAGCTGGTTCCACAGCGCCTGATGGGCTTCATCATGGGTAGCTGGTTCCTGACCACTGCTGGCGCAAACATCATCGGCGGTTATGTTGCCGGTATGATGGCGGTACCAGAAAACGTCACCGACCCGGTCATGTCGCTGGAAGTCTATGGACGCGTATTCCTGCAGATTGGTGTTGCCACTGCCGTTGTCGCCGTGCTGATGCTGCTGACCGCACCAAAACTGAACCGCATGACTCAGGACGATCCGAAGTCTGCTGCGGAGAGTGAAGCCGCTTCCGCGTAATGTCATCGGGAAACGTATAATTTTGGGCCGCTAACTTCCGTTAGCGGCTTTTTTTTTGTCCGCTCAAGCACTAACATACCTGCATATCCGCCAGCCGCCCTTCTGCTGATGGACCACAAAAATAATCATAGTCTGAAGGAGTTACCCATGAAACTGTTCTACAAACCTGGCGCCTGTTCCCTGGCATCGCACATCACCCTACGGGAAAGCGGAAAAGACTTTTCGCTGATTGGCGTCGACCTGATGCACAAACGTATGGAGAACGGCGACGATTTTCTGCAGGTAAACCCGAAGGGCCAGGTTCCGGCGCTGCTGCTGGACGATAACACCCTGCTAACTGAGGGCGTGGCGATCATGCAGTACATTGCCGACAGCGTTTCTGACCGCCAACTGCTGGCGCCGGTGGGGACCATCAACCGTTACAAGACGCTGGAATGGCTGAACTTTATCGCGACCGAACTGCATAAAGGTTTCACACCGCTGTTCCGCCCGGACACCCCGGAAGAGTACAAACCGACGGTGCGCGCACTGCTGGATAAAAAGCTGGCCTACGTTGATGAGTCACTGGCAGAAACTCAGTGGATTAGCGGCTCACGCTTTACCATTGCCGATGCGTATCTGTTTACCGTGCTGCGCTGGGCCTTTGCCGTGAAGCTGGAGATGTCGGGATATAAGAATATTGCAGACTATATGGCTCGCGTTGCTGCCCGTCCGGCCGTTGCGGCAGCCATCGCTGCTGAAGGGTTGAAATAAGACTCTACGCGATTATCGCGTTACTATGGAGCCCGGCGGTCAGAACGCCGCCGGGTACACTTCACGAATTACAGTCGCGTAGCGCTGAAGTCGTGTTCCGGCTTTGCAATCCGGTCCTGGGCTGCAACCACCTGCAGCTCGTACTCGCCCATCTCTTTTGTCGTCAGCATGATTTCATACACCGCCGCGGTAACGTGTTCAAGTGCATCGCGCAGCGACGCTCCTTGCAGCAGTTTCACCAGCAGTAGACCGCTGGTCACATCGCCAACGCCGACCGGATGACGTGCGCCGAAGTCGACAAGCGGGCGGCTGATATGCCACGCTTCTTCCGCCGTAACCAGCAGCATTTCGAAACGATCCTGGCTATAACCCGCACGCGCCAGATGTTTTACCAACACAACTTCAGGCCCCTGAGCAATCAACTCGCGCGCCGTGCGTACCGCGTCATCGACATCTTTCACTTCGTGGCCGGAGAGAATTTCCAGCTCAATTAGGTTCGGGGCAATGATGTCGCTCGCCGGCAATGCATGACGTGTGTGGAATTCAGCCACGCCTGGCGCCACGATACAGCCTTTTTCCGGATGTCCCATCACCGGATCGCAGAAGAATTTCGCCTGCGGGTTCGCCGCTTTGACCTGACGAACGATGCCGAGAATATGCTCGCCCTGCTCCGCAGAACCCAAATAACCGCTCAACACGGCGCTGCAGCGTGATAGCTGGTCGATATCTGCGATACCCTGCACAATCTCGGTCAAGTGCGCTGGCGGCATCACGCAGCCCGTCCACTTACCGTATTGCGTGTGGTTGGAGAATTGAACGGTGTTCAATGGCCAGACGTTCGCGCCCAGACGGCGCATAGGAAACTCGGCTGCACTGTTGCCCGCATGACCGAAAACAACGTGGGACTGAATGGCGAGGATGTTGTTCATTAGTTCTACTCAGACGACAAAAAAGAAGGGGGCGTAGTTTCCCACGCCCCCCTGTTTCGGAATATTACTTCCAGCAGATCAAACAGTAGTTTTTCTTACCGCGACGCAACAGCGTATAGCGTCCGAACAGTATATCACTGTCCTGGAAGAAGTATTCTGGATCGGCCTGTTTTTCACCGTTGATGGTGACAGCGTTAGAGGCGATAGTTTTACGCGCCTGGCCGCGGGACGGCTGCAGCTCGGAGTCCACCAGCGCCTGCATCAGATCTGCGCCTTTGTCCATCTCAACCATCGGCACGCCATCCTGCGCCAACTGCTCGAAGTCCGCTTCGCTCAGCGCACTCAAGGAACCGCTGAACAGACTGTCGGTGATACGTTTTGCCGCCACCAGACCTTCTTCACCGTGAACCAGACGGGTCACCAGCTCGGCCAGTACATACTGGGCGCGTGGCGCTTTACCGCTGTTTTTGTCTTCTTCTTCCAGGGCATTGATCTCTTCAATGTCCATGAAGGTGAAGAACTTCAGGAAGCGGTAAACGTCGGCGTCAGCCGTGTTAATCCAGAACTGGTAGAATTTGTACGGACTGGTTTTTTTCGGATCCAGCCATACCGCGCCGCCTTCGGTCTTGCCGAATTTGGTGCCATCAGCTTTGGTGATCAGCGGAACGGTCAGACCGAATACCTGATTCTGGTGCAGACGACGGGTCAAATCGATACCGGAGGTGATGTTACCCCACTGGTCGGAACCCCCGATCTGCAGCGCGACGCCGTGCAGTTTGTTCAGGCAGGCAAAATCATAACCCTGAAGCAGGTTGTAAGAGAATTCAGTGAAGGAAATCCCCTGATCGTCACGGTTCAGACGCTGCTTCACCGCTTCTTTGTTGATCATCTGGTTAACAGAGAAATGCTTGCCGATGTCACGCAGGAAAGTCAGCACGTTCATGCCGCCAAACCAGTCGTAGTTGTTGGCCGCGATTGCTGAGTTGTCGCCACAGTCGAAGTCGAGGAATGGTGCAACTTGTTTACGGATTTTAGCAACCCATTCCTGCACGGTGTCTTCGGTGTTCAGTTTACGCTCGGCGGCTTTAAAGCTTGGGTCACCAATCAGACCGGTCGCACCACCCACCAGCGCAACAGGTTTATGCCCTGCCTGCTGGAAGCGTTTCAGGCATAACAAAGGAACAAGATGCCCCAAATGCAAGCTGTCAGCGGTAGGATCGAAGCCGCAATAGAGCGCGATCGGGCCTTGCGCCAGTCGCTCTGCTAACGCTACCTCGTCCGTTACCTGGGCAACTAGCCCCCGCTCTTGCAGTTGTTTAATCAAGTTACTGCTTGCCATCAAATTCTCCATCTATATCCGACTGCACCTTTGCCGGTACACGACTTTTCGCCAGACGCGAAAGCCTTATAGAATAAAGCGCTGACGCTTTCTGCGCTAGCGCTTAAAACAACAAATTTCGGCGTTTACGGTGCCAGACGGTCAATTTTCCACGCGTCAGCTTCACGCTGGTATAAAAAACGATCGTGTAGGCGATGTTCACCGCCCTGCCAGAACTCCATCTGTTCAATGCTCACGCGGAAACCACCCCAGAAGCTCGGCAGCGGAACATCCCCCTGCTGGAACTTTTGCTTCAGTTCAAGAAATTTGCTTTCGAGAATCCCACGCGCTGAGATACGGCTGGACTGTTTAGATACCCACGCGCCAATCTGGCTGTCGCGTGGACGGCTGTGGAAATATTTCATCACTTCCAGCGTCGACAGGCGTTCCGCTTTACCAATGACCATCACCTGGCGATCCAACATATGCCATGGGAACAACAAACTGATGTGTGGGTTCTTTTCCAACTGATGCGCTTTGCGGCTGCCAAGGTTGGTGTAAAACACCAGCCCCTTCTCGTCATAGTGTTTGAGCAGCACAATGCGCTGATACGGTTGACCGTTCTCATCCACCGTTGCCACGACCATCGCCGTAGGATCGGCCAGACGAGCCTCACAAGCTTGCCCAAGCCAGCGTTCGAAAAGCGGGAGAGGTTCGGCGGGGAGATCGTGGCGACGAAGGCCGCCACGGGTGTATTCTCGGCGCAGATGCGCGATTTGCTGCAGATCTTCGTTATCAGACATGGCGTTTGAAATCGTTGTCAGTAGGTGGCGTTATTGTGCGCCGCCCGTCCGAAAATCTCAACGCTTGGGGTTTTGTAACTTACAGTTATTCAGCACGATATGGTCGCGTTTATAAACGGTTGCTTCATCGCCTTTCGACCAGAACACGTAGATACCGTCGGTATAACGCGCTCCTGATGCAGAGATGCCCTGCGGCAGATTCAACTGCTGATTGTCATAAACGAAGCTCACCTGCTGACGCGGGTTATTGAGTTGAACCGTTAACGGTTTTTCGTCGCACTGATATTCCAGCGTGTCGGTTTGCATACGTTCCATAAACTGGTTATAGGTGCTACAGCCGGCAAGCATCAAAGGGATAACAGCAATAAGAAGTTTTTTCATTGTATTGGGCCTTTCGACATTCCTGGTCAAGGAGTGATTTTCTCACTCACGTGTTATTTCAGTCTACAGGCCCATGGTAAAAGAAGATTTCAGTTAACTCTTATTATTCTGTGGGTTCGCGGGGAAAATAGCCCCTAAGACAGTCGCTTCAGAGGCACCGGTTACCGAAGGCAGATTCCCCGGCAGGCCAGCAACCGTACGCCAGGCAAGCCAGGCAAATGCCAACGCTTCCATATCGTCGCCGCTAATACCGTATTCATCGGTGGTGGCCACCTCTGTACCCGCCAATAGCCCGGCCAGACGCGCCATCACCAGTGGATTTCGGCTTCCACCGCCGCAAACCAGCAGACGATCGCAGCCGCCGCTCAGCAGCACCTGTTCGCTAATCGTGACGGCTGTCAGCTCCGTAAGCGTCGCCTGAACGTCCTGCGGGCGCAAACCTGGGTAACGCGCCAGCAGCTGCGCCAACCAGCCATAGTTGAAATACTCGCGCCCGGTACTCTTTGGCGCAGGAGCGGCAAAATACGGGTCGCTCAACATATCCTGCAACAGCGGCAGTATGACCTTACCTTCATTAGCCCACTCGGCATCTTTATCGTATGGTTTACCAAGGCTTCGCCAGATCCACGCATCCATCAGCATATTGCCAGGGCCGGTATCAAATCCCCTCACCGGTTGGCCCGGCACCAGCAGGGAAAGATTGGCAATACCGCCAATGTTGAGGATCATTCGTCGCTCGCTTTGGTGGGCTAACAACGCCTGGTGAAAGGCGGGGACCAGAGGTGCGCCCTGCCCACCGAGCGCCATATCACGACGGCGGAAATCCCCTACTACGCTGACACCGGTGCGAGCAGCAATAATATTGTTGTCACCAATTTGCATCGTGTGCGGCGCATCGCCCTTTGGCTCATGCCAGACCGTTTGTCCATGGCAGCCGATAGCAACAATATCCTGAGCCTTGAGATGTTCCTGGGACATTAGCGCAACAATGGCGTCGGCGAATAAATTGCCCAACCGATTATCCAATTGGCCAAGCTGTGAGAGCGTCAGCGGTTGGCCCTGGCAAATAGCCAGCACCGCTTCTTTCAGCGCAATAGGGATGGGCCATGAAAGGCTGGCCAACTGGGCCACTCTGCTTTCATCAATAGCGGCGAGGACCACATCCACACCATCAAGACTGGTTCCCGACATCACGCCTATATATCGCCCGGATTTCATACGCCGTCCTTAGTCACGTTTGCAGGGTTAACACTCCAGCATAAAGTGGCACGTAATGCTATTAAGTAATAATATTTTTTAACAATATAGGTACCAGGCACCATAATTCACTGCGCCTATAGATTTCACCGCACGTTTAACGTCGGTTAAACCTGTCCGGATTATTATTTTAAGAATAAATGCGGAGTATATGACCGCGTCGATCAAATACCATATAATTGTTCAGTAGGGATGCTCATGAGGGCAATTCTGTTGAACTGGAGATTCATAATGATGTTACGCGTATTGGCTGTTTCAATGATTGGTTTGTCCCTGGCTGGATGTGTTAGCAACAGCGGCCTGTCTGGCGATGTCTACTCTGCCTCTGAAGCGAAACAGGTCCAGAACGTGACCTACGGTACGATTGTCCACGTCCGTCCTGTTCAAATTCAAGGCGGCGACGATAGCAACGTTATCGGCGCTATCGGTGGTGCAGTGCTGGGTGGTTTCCTGGGTAATACCATCGGTGGTGGTACCGGGCGTTCGCTGGCTACCGCAGCAGGCGCAGTGGCAGGCGGCGTAGCCGGCCAGGGCGTTCAGGGTGCAATGAACAAAACCCAGGGTGTGGAACTGGAAATTCGTAAGGACGATGGCAACACCATTATGGTTGTGCAGAAACAGGGTGATACCCGCTTCTCTGCAGGTCAGCGCGTCGTGATGGCGAGCAATGGCAGCCAGGTGACCGTTTCCCCACGCTAAGACTTCCCGGCGTACGCGGTTATTTCAACCGCGTACGCTATTTTCAACTATCCGTATTTCCGCCTTTTCTGCAAATTATATTCATATGATGAATATATAAAATCCATTTAGCCACTCTATTATTTGCGCATAAACAATATTTCTTTACAGATAGTCCAGTAAACTATAAAGCATATAGGGCCAGGATGGCCAAGCTTGCAGCGCTTAGCGTAAACAGGATACATATATGCTCTTAAAATTCCCTCTCCGGCGTTTTTTGATTTTCATCACGATTACGGCGATAGGAACATTTGTTCTAAATCATCTTTCACATTCCGTCATACGACACATTCCGGCCATTGCCCCTATTCTATTTCCCACCCTGACCATTTTTTTAATGGTCTTCCACAGCATGATCGCCGTATTCATGGTCATGAAATACACCTGCGATAAGCATCAGTTGTATCTGATGCCCATCGCCTGTGCCTTCACTGCCTCAGCACTCCTGATGCTCGGGACCTTAAACAGCTACCCAGGCTGGTTCCTGTGTGGTGGACTGAATCAAACGAATTATAATGATGCGCTAATCTTCTTCTCTTTTCGCAACATCCTGATGGCGGCACTCTTCATTATTGCCGTCATCCTGTATGCGTTCAAAGAACGTGAAATGCACACCCGTAAAATACATTTAATTATCTTAAGTATGATTGTTTCCCTTAGCCTGATAATGATGTATTTAGCATGGCAATACTCCAGCAATAATTTAACGTTGCATGTCGACTTCATTGATAACATTACTTTTAAGTACACGCATATCTGGAAAGAGTTTTTCGCATGGAGTTTAATTGCAGTCTGGGTTTTCACGCTGCTAACCATATTAGTCGTAACACAATTGCATAATGTTTTTTGGTATAGCGGCGCATTCTTTTGTGCGTGCTACATATTCACATTGCTCGTTCTTATGGGCGGGGAGAACGTTGCCAGCTACAGTTGGTATCAGGCACGGCTGTTTGAAACCATTTCAACACTGTTTTTGATTTTCGTGCTCTTTAGTGATGTCTTCATGCTTTATCGGCACTCCAACGCTAAGTACCTGGACTCGTACCAGAACTCTATCCGCGATCCGTTAACACGACTGTATAATCGCAGCTATTTCTATGACTCGTTTACCGCGCTACAGCCTTCAATCGGTCATGGTCATCCGGTATCAGTTATTGTCAGCGATCTCGACCACTTCAAGCGTATTAACGATCGGTATGGCCACCTGCAGGGTGACAAAGTCATTCAGTTCGTCGCCAAAGTCTTGCAAGATTCTGTGCGTCAAAACGATATCGCCGCGCGTATCGGTGGCGAAGAGTTTGCCCTACTGCTGGTGAATACTGCGCCGGAAACCGCGCACTCAATTGCTGAACGTATACGATTGTCACTCAGTCAGCACGATGCGCTCAGTAGCAACGGTCAGTTGCCGGAGTCAATAACCATCAGCATGGGCGTGTATACGGCAGAAAGCCTATCAGTATCTGTCGAAGAGTGCGTGCGTCGAGCGGATGAGGCGATGTACCGCGCAAAAGCGGCTGGGCGTAATCGCGTTGAAGTGTGGTGTGAATTGGCCTAAAGAAAAAACCCGCGAGAGTCGCGGGTTTTTTATGTCAATCGCGTGACTGTAGGTCGATGATGTTCTGCTCAAGCTTACGAATAAGCGAAGTCAGCATCCCGAGCTCCTCAGTAGAGATTCCTGCCAGGATGTCGCCGCGAGTGTGATTAATAACCGCTTCCATTTCCTGAATCAGCGGAGCCGCTTTTTCAGTTAATTTGATGCGCTTGGCACGACGGTCACTAGCACAGGTCTGGCGAGAAATAAGCCCTTTCTCCTCCAACTGGTCCAGAGTCCGTACCAAAGACGGCTGCTCGATGCCGATCGCTTTTGCCAGTTGGATTTGCGACTGTTCAGGCGGCAGCTGATGAATATTATGCAGCGTGACCCAATGTGTCTGCGTCAGTTCCAGAGGTTTGAGGCGATGGTCAATCAGAGCACGCCAAATGCGCACCAACCGTGCCAGATCAGAACCTAATGGCGATTCCAATTTCATCTCCTTATAATTAGCTTGCTAAGTTATTATACTGATTTTAGAATAGTGTGCAGTATTTAAATTAGCAAAACAAATGAAAAGCCACGTGCGCGTTAGCCCGCCACATGCATTACACTGTTACAAATAATGTATATTTATTTCAAAAGAAGTCACACTATCGAGTCATAACGCTATAATTGCAAAGGATTTTTGTTTGTGATATCGAATCTTCACCTGCCTGGACTACCACTACAAGATCTTGTAGTCGGTGCCTCAATTTATTTTCCCCCTTTATTCAAGGCTGTCCTGCTTGGCTTCCTGTTTTGGCTAATTATCCACCGCTGCCTGCGAGACTGGATGTATGCCGGGGACATTTGGCATCCACTGTTGATGGATCTCTCTTTCTTTGCGCTTTCGGTATGCCTTGCGCTGATGATTTTGGTTTGGTGGTAATGTAATTCAATGAAAAAATTAAAATATTTCTCAACGCTACTTATCGCAGCGCTCGCAATTCTCGCCGTCTGGCTGGTGTGGAATTACTATATGCAATCACCGTGGACCCGTGACGGCAAAATCCGCGCTGAACAGGTCGATATCACTCCACAGGTTTCGGGTAGTATTCTGACGCTCAATGTCCGCGACAACCAGTTTGTGAAGGCCGGAGATGTGCTGTTTCAGATTGATCCGACGCCATGGCGCATCGCGGTCATGAACGCCGAGGCTAAGCTTGCAAAGGCGCAATCAGATCTTTCACGCGCCAGCCATGAAGCTGCCCGCCGCAAAGGTCTTTCGGCAAATTTCATTTCCGCCGAGGATTTGGATGCAGCCAATATGGCACTGAAAGCAGCACAGGCTAATTTTGATGCGGCCCAGGCTGAACGCGAGCACGCGCGTTGGCAGCTCGGCCAAACGGCAGTCAAAGCTCCCGTTGACGGATGGGTCACCAATCTCACCACCCGAGTGGGGAACTACGCGTCCATTGGTCACCCAGTGTTTGCCCTCATAGACAGCCACTCTTTCTATGTCGTGGGCTATTTTGAAGAGACCAAACTGCGCCATATTCGCCAGGGCGATCGCGCGGACATCGTCCTTTACAGCAACAATCAAAAGTTACAGGGTCACGTATCCAGCATTGGCCGCGCCATCCACGACCAGAGTCTGACGACCGACGGCACGTTAGTTGCTGACATCAAACCAACTATCCCCTGGGTACGTCTCGCCCAACGTGTACCGATTCGCATTGAATTTGATTCTCTGGATAACCATACGCTGCTTGTTGCTGGGACCACCTGCACGGTTTCTATTCAAGGTGATCGGTAATGGCATTACCCACGCTGACGTGGAAGTCATTGCCCTGGGTTAAAGCCACCCCGCCGCAGTGGCGCTATGCATTACGTAATGCCATTGCCATGTGCCTGGCGCTTATCGTCGCCTACGGGTTGGATCTCGATGAACCGTACTGGGCAATGACATCCGCTGCGGTGGTGAGTTTCCCCACCGTTGGCGGCGTTATCAGTAAAAGTCTCGGGCGTATTGCCGGCAGTCTGCTTGGCGCCACCGCCGCGCTGATCATCGCCGGACATACCCTCACTGACCCTTGGCTATTTCTGTTTGCGATGTCAGGCTGGCTGGCTTTTTGTACCTGGGCCTGCGCGATGTACACCAACAACGTTGCCTATGCTTTTCAGCTGGCAGGTTACACCTGTGCCATCATCGCCTTTCCAATGATCAATGTCGTCGATGCGACCAAGCTGTGGGAAATTGCGCAAGCCCGCGTCTGCGAAGTGATTGTCGGCATTCTGAGCGGCGGGTTGATGATGATGATCCTGCCCAGTACCTCCGACGGCAGCGCCCTATTAACCGCGCTTAAAAATATGCACGCGCGTTTACTTGAACACGCCAGCCTGCTGTGGCAACCGGTCACTACCGATGCCATTCGTACCGCCCACCAAAGCGTTATCAGCCAGATTCTGACCATGAATCTGCTGCGTATTCAGGCGTTCTGGAGTCACTATCGGCTGCGCCGACAAAATACGTTACTCAACTATCTACTCCACCAGCAGTTGCGCCTGACCAGCGTCATTTCCAGTCTGCGCCGCCTGCTGCTGAATTGGCCGGACGCGCCAGAGACAATACGTCCGGTGCTGGAGCAACTTCTGCAAGCTTTAGCAAAACCCAGCTGCGATGCTTACACCGTCGCCTGTATTATTGCCCCGCTGGCGCCGCGAGATCCGCAAAACTATCGTCACCACGCGTTCTGGCATCGACTGCGTTATTTCTGTCGTTTGTACCTCACAACCAGCCGCTGGTTACAGCGATTAGAGAATGCAACTGCGGTCACTGAATTTACGGTCCCCGCCTCCCCGGCACTGATGCGCCATACCGACCATATTGAAGCGGCCTGGAGCGGTATTCGCACCTTTTTCGCCCTTGTCAGCGTGGGCGCACTGAGCATCAGCACCCAGTGGGACTCCGGTGCGGCAGCGCTGACGCTCGCCGCCATCTGCTGCGTGCTCTATTCCAACGTGCCATCACCGTTTAGTTCACTCACGCTTTTGATGCGCACGCTGGTTCTACTCTCCATCTTCAGCTTTGGCGTTAAATTTGGCCTGATGGTCCAAATCAGCGACCTGTGGCAGTTTATGCTGTTCCTATTTCCTCTGCTGTTGACCATGCAATTACTGAAGCTGCAAGTACCCAAACAGGCCAGACTGTGGGGGTCACTTATCGTCTTTATGGGTTCATTTATTTCTGTCACCAACCCACCGGTTTATGATTTCGGTAGTTTCCTTAACGATAACCTGGCGAAAATCATCGGCGTCGGTCTAGCCTGGCTGGCATTTGCGGTGTTAACACCCGGTTCTGACGCACGTAAAAGTCGTCGTCATATTCGGGCGTTACGACGTCACTTTGTTGACCAATTAAGCCGTCACCCAACAAACAGCGAACATAAGTTTGAATCTCTGGTTTATCATCATGTTAGCCAGCTTAGCGCCAGCCAGGATGAACCAGCCCGACGCTGGCTGTTGCGCTGGGGTGTCGTGCTGCTCAACTGTTCCCATGTGGTGTGGCAACTCCGTGCCTGGGAAGCACGCTCTGACCCACTCTCGCAGGTTCGCGACCTGTGTATCAGCCTGTTGCGAGATGTCATGAGTGAACGCGGCGTTCAACAGCGGCCGCTGGCCGCAACGTTACAGGAGCTACAGCGAATTTGTGACACGCTTGCGCACCACCACCAACCGGCAGCGCGCGATCTGGCCTCTATTCTGTGGCGACTTTACTGCTCGCTTTCCCAGCTTGAAACCGCGCCAACGCCCGGCACGCTGAATGAGCAAATGGCTTAACAGGAGAGATGCAGGCGGAGGATTCCGCCTGCGTAAAGCAACTTACGGCACGTCGTAACCCAGAGCGGCTTTGCGAATGCGGAACCATTGCTGGCGGGTCATGTTGAGCGACTCTGCAACAATTGCCGAACGCACGCGCTCAATCTTACCTGAACCAATAAGCGGCAGCGGCTGCGACGGCAGGCGCATCACCCACGCGTACACAACTTGTTCAATACTGCTGGCATTAAGTTCAGTTGCGACCTTCGCCAGCTCATCACGCAGAGGCTGGAATTCATCATCATTAAACAAACGACCGCCGCCCAGGCATGACCAGGCCATCGGACGCACACGCAGCTGCTGAAGCTGATCCAACGTGCCATCGAGAATCGTCGGCTGGTGAATCGGCGAGATTTCGACCTGATTGGTTGCGAGAGTAAACGGCAGCCGTGACTGCAGCAGCGTAAACTGCGCTGGCGTGAAGTTAGAGACACCAAAGTGACGGACTTTCCCGCTCTGATGCAGCGTGGTAAAGGCCTGAGCGACTTCATCGGCATCCATCAGCGGATCGGGACGATGAATCAGCAGCAGGTCCAGGACGTCAGTCGCCAAATTACGCAGCGATTGTTCGGCGCTGTGAATGATGTGGTTGCTGTCGGTAATGTAGTGCCCAAGCGCATGTTCAGGCTTGGCGGTTGTGGCGATACCGCATTTTGTGACGATCTCCATACGTTGACGCAGATGCGGCGCCAGCTTTAGCGCTTCACCAAATGCCGCTTCGCACTGATAGCCGCCGTAAATGTCTGCGTGGTCCACAGTGGTGACACCGAGCTCCAGATGCTCCTCGATAAAGCTCACCAGCTGGCGGGGAGACATGTTCCACTCCATCAAACGCCAGTAGCCCATCACAAAACGGGAAAATTCCGGGCCCTGCGGCGCCAGGGTAATACGTTGAACCATAACCACTTCCTCAATAAATAATTTGCATCGAGTATACGCACTTTTGCGTTTAAAACAGTGAGGGCTGCTGAGGTTCTTCCGCGTCAGGCGCTTTGCCCGTGCGTAATTTGCGCAGCAATCGCTGTCGGCATAGCCGCAGCACCTCCTGCTTTTGCGCATCGCTCATCGTTTGCCAGTTAAAGCGTTCATCGCGGCTGCGGAAACACCCGCGGCAGAAACCCCGCTCATCCGACTGACAAATGCCCCGGCACGGACTTTGAACCGGGAAAAACTCCAGTTGCTCCGCCACGTTAGCCCCCTTTTACCTCGTGATACTCTCATTGAAGACGTTTAATCCGCCGGACGCAACTTTTCTCCGCCAGGGTGCGGGTCAGGCATCATTTTCAAAAAAGCGGTTGCATTAGACCAATCGGTCTATTACAGTTCCTGCCATGAGCAAATCAATTGAACATGATACCCGTGAACACATTCTGGCGACCGGCGAGCGTCTTTGCATGCACCGTGGTTTTACCGGAATGGGTTTGAGCGAACTCCTGAAGACGGCGGAAGTGCCGAAGGGATCGTTCTATCACTATTTTCGTTCGAAAGAGGCGTTTGGCGTGGCGATGCTGGAACGGCACTTTGCCGATTACCATTTGCGTCTGGTTCAGCACTTTACGCAAGGTGCGGGGAACTACCGCGACCGCCTGCTGGATTACTACCAGCACACGCTCACTCAGTTTTGCCAGCAAGGGCTTATCAGCGGTTGTCTCACCGTGAAACTCTCTGCTGAAGTGTGCGATCTTTCCGAAGATATGCGCGCTGAAATGAATAAAGGTGCCAACCAGATTATGGTTTTGCTGGCGCAAGCGCTGGAAAATGGCCGTCGTGAGGGATGCCTGAAGTTTGTGGGCGAAGCCGATGCCACCGCGCAGGTCCTTTATTCACTGTGGTTAGGAGCAAACCTGCAGGCCAAAATGGCCCGTAGCGCTGCTCCGCTTGAAAGCGCGCTGACACACGTCAGGAATCTGATTTCCGCGCCGGACTAATTACCGGCGTTTTTATTTCCTATACAACTAGACGACCGGTCTACTCAGGAGTCACCATGTCGCAAGAAAAACTGTTTACCCCACTGAAAGTGGGTGCGGTTACCGCCCCGAACCGCGTGTTTATGGCCCCGCTGACGCGTCTGCGTAGCATCGTCCCGGGTGATATTCCAACCCCACTGATGGCCGAATACTATCGCCAGCGTGCCAGCTCCGGTCTCATTATCTCCGAAGCCACTCAGGTTTCCGCTCAGGCAAAAGGCTATCAGGGTGCCCCTGGTCTACATAGCCCGGAACAAATCGCCGCATGGCAGAAAATTACTGCTGGCGTACACGCTGAAAATGGCCGTATCGCCGTACAGCTGTGGCATACCGGCCGTATCTCCCATAACTCACTGCAGCCAAACGGTGAGGCGCCGGTCGCGCCATCCGCGCTGAGCGCAAATACCCGCACCTCACTGCGCGATGAAAATGGCCACGCGATCCGCGTCGATACCTCTATGCCCCGCGCGCTGGAAACCAGCGAAATTCCAGGCATCGTCAACGATTTCCGTCAGGCGATCGCCAATGCTCGCGAAGCCGGTTTTGATTTAGTCGAACTGCACTCCGCGCACGGCTACCTGCTGCATCAGTTCCTGTCGCCTTCTTCTAACCATCGTACCGATCAGTACGGCGGCAGCGTCGAAAACCGCGCGCGCCTGGTGCTGGAAGTGGTTGATGCTGGGATTAAAGAATGGGGTGCCGACCGTATTGGTATCCGCGTATCGCCAATTGGCAGCTTCCAGAATGTCGACAATGGCCCGAATGAAGAAGCCGATGCGCTGTATTTAATTGAAGAGCTGGGCAAACGCGGTATTGCTTATCTGCACATGTCCGAGCCGGACTGGGCGGGTGGCGAACCGTACAGCGAAGCATTCCGTGAAAAAGTCCGCGCTCGTTTCCACGGTCCGATTATCGGTGCTGGCGCGTATACGCCGGAAAAAGCCGAAGACCTGATCGAAAAAGGGTTAATCGATGCCGTCGCCTTTGGCCGCGCCTACATCGCCAACCCGGATCTGGTTGCTCGCCTGCAACATAAATCCGAGCTGAACCCACAGCGCCCGGAAAGCTTCTACGGCGGCGATGCGGAAGGTTACACCGACTACCCTACGCTGTGATCCTGCATTGATAGCGGCGGCTATCCGCCGCTATACTAGGACATTATTCATAAGTTAGGACGAGGGATATCATGCGTTTACTGCATACCATGCTGCGCGTCGGCGACCTGCAACGCTCCATCGAGTTTTACACCAACGTGCTGGGCATGAAGTTGCTGCGTACCAGCGAAAACACCGAATACAAATACTCTCTGGCTTTCGTCGGTTATGGCGAAGAGAGTGACGAAGCGGTTATTGAGCTGACCTACAACTGGGGCGTGGACAAATACGACCTCGGCACAGCCTATGGCCATATCGCCCTGAGCGTAGACAACGCCGCTGAAGCTTGTGAGCGTATCCGCAACAACGGTGGTAACGTCACTCGTGAAGCCGGCCCGGTCAAAGGCGGTACCACGGTTATCGCTTTCGTCGAAGATCCAGACGGTTACAAAATCGAACTGATCGAAGAGAAAGATGCAGGCAAAGGCCTCGGCAACTAACTCTCCCACGGGCGCCATCTGGTGCCCGTTTTTATTTCCCACGTTTCCCAGCCGCGGCAAAATTTGCCATAATGCGCGCTACTTTTTCTAAGTTAAGAGATTCAGATGTCCGACAATGCACAGCTTAATGGTCTATGTGACCGTTTTCGTGGGTTCTATCCCGTGGTTATTGATGTTGAAACCGCTGGATTCAATGCCAAAACGGATGCTCTGCTCGAAATAGCAGCAATCACGTTGAAAATGGATGAGCAAGGCTGGTTGATGCCGGACACGACGTTACATTTCCACGTAGAGCCGTTTGAAGGTGCTAACCTGGAGCCAGAAGCGCTGGCCTTTAACGGTATTGACCCGAATAACCCATTACGCGGAGCGGTCAGCGAATACGACGCACTGCACGCGATTTTCAAAATGGTACGCAAGGGTATTAAAGACAGCGACTGCAACCGCGCCATTATGGTGGCCCACAACGCGACGTTCGATCATAGCTTCATGATGGCCGCCGCCGAGCGTGCATCGCTTAAACGCAACCCATTCCACCCGTTCGTCACCTTCGATACTGCCGCGCTGAGCGGTCTGGCATTAGGGCAAACCGTGCTGTCAAAAGCCTGTGCTGCTGCCGGGATGGACTTTGATGGTGCCCAAGCGCACTCGGCGCTATACGATACCGAGCAGACGGCGATTCTGTTTTGCGAGATAGTCAACCGCTGGAAACGACTGGGCGGCTGGCCGTTACCTGTCGCCGCAGAATAGACGACATAAAAAAAGCGACCCCAGGGTCGCTTTTTTGTTTCAGCATAACTGCATAGCACTCCCGACATCGAGACGCGACGCCGGGACAGATATTATTCTGCTTTAGGCTCTTCGGTGTTGTACTTCGCCGCAGTCTCTTTGATCAGAGGCTGCAGTTCACCGCGCTGGTACATCTCAATGATGATGTCACAGCCACCAACCAGCTCACCATCGACCCACAGCTGCGGGAAGGTTGGCCAGTTCGCATATTTTGGCAGTTCGGCACGGATATCCGGATTCTGCAGGATGTCGACATAAGCGAAGCGCTCGCCGCAGGCAGACAATGCCTGAACCGCCTGAGCGGAAAAACCGCAGCTTGGCAGCTTCGGGGAGCCTTTCATGTACAGCAGGATTGGGTTCTCAGCGATCTGGCGCTGAATTTTTTCAATGGTCTCGCTCATTATCTTGCTTCCTCAAACTTCTTTTTACGACAGTAGTCTGACATTGTAGCGTTTCAGACCCTGAACAGAAAATAACATTTTGTTCACGCTTTACTATTTTATCGTCTGACGCGTTAAGTTGCCTTATAAATATGACTTTATCGGCAGCTCGATGAAAAACTTGCTCATTTTTTAACAGAAGATGTATCAATTGATGTTTTTTTTTGCAGTTGCTAACGAAACAACGTTTTATCCATAAAAACACTATTAACATTTCGTGTTTTTATGGATTAGAATCGTTGGGTTTTGTAAATCATACCCAGGCAAGGATGTTTAGCCTGCATACTCAGAGGGTTGTTCAGTGGCGCAGATAAAAAAATGGTCGTTCACGCTCTGTGCATTGCTGTTTACATCGTTATCGTTCACGCCGTTGGCGCATGCAACAGGGCATGCCAAGACACCGACGGCGCAGAAGTCGCTTCCTGTAAAAGGCAGTGAACGGAAGAAAAAAAATACGGACAGTAAATCTAACGCGAAGAAAAAAACTACCGCTGTCGTCTCCAAAAAGAAACCAACACCCGCAGCAGCTAAGAAAACAGCGACTGCCAGCCGTAAAGCCTCCCCCACTCGTACCGCCAAAGTCAGTAAAAAAGGCAGTGCGTTAAAAACCGCCAATATCGTCACTACCTGCAAACCGGCACGCAAGGGCCATAAAAAGTCCTGTACCACCAGCAAGGTAGACAATCAGCCAACCACCATTGCTCAGGCGCATAAAGCACGTGTTCAGACCGCGCAGAAGACAGCCATGAATAAGCTGATGGGCCAGCTTGGCAAACCTTACCGCTGGGGCGGTAATTCCCCACGCACCGGCTTCGATTGTAGCGGTCTGGTTTATTACGCCTATAAAGATTTGGTAAATATTCGCATTCCACGTACTGCCAACGAAATGTATCACCTGCGCGACGCCCGTCCGGTTGATCGTGGTGAACTCGAAAGTGGCGATCTGGTCTTCTTCCGCACCCGCGGTCGCGGTACCGCCGATCACGTTGGCGTGTATGTGGGCAACGGTAAGTTCATTCAGTCCCCGCGCACCGGTCGTGACATTCAAATCACCTCGCTCAGCGAAGATTACTGGGTACGCCATTACGTTGGTGCTCGCCGCGTCGTAACCCCTAAGACCATTCGTTAAACACTTACCCCGTTTGTTAATAAACGGGGTAAGCTTATCTTTTATCTCACCTTTTAATTTGCTACTCTATCCACACTCAATACAAGGTTATTGGGTGTGCAAACTATAATAAGGAGAGTAGCAATGTCGTTCGAATTACCTGCATTACCGTATGCCAAAGACGCTCTGGTTCCACATATTTCCGTGGAAACCCTGGAGTACCATTATGGTAAACACCACCAGACTTACGTCACCAACCTGAATAACCTGGTTAAAGGCACCGCGTTTGAAGGTAAAACGCTGGAAGAGATCGTGCGCACTTCTGAAGGCGGCGTGTTCAATAACGCGGCGCAGGTCTGGAACCACACCTTCTACTGGAACTGCCTGGCCCCTAACGCTGGCGGCGAACCGACTGGCGCAGTGGCTGAAGCCATCAATAAAGCTTTCGGTAGCTTCGCGGAGTTCAAAGCTCAGTTTACCGACGCTGCAGTGAAGAACTTCGGCGCCGGCTGGACCTGGCTTGTGAAAAAAGCTGACGGCTCTCTGGCTATCGTGTCGACCTCTAACGCGGGCACTCCGCTGACGACCGACGCTAAGCCTCTGCTGACCGTTGATGTGTGGGAACACGCTTACTACATCGACTACCGCAATGCGCGTCCAAACTATCTGGAGCACTTCTGGGCTCTGGTGAACTGGAAATTTGTTGCTGACAATCTGGCGGCATAAGCCACGATCATCTAAGTCTTACGGTGATAAAAAAGCAGAAGGTTATCCTTCTGCTTTTTCTTTTTTACTGGCTAACGACCGCCTCTTCGCCACGGCTACGGCTGCTGAAGAACACCACCAGCAACGCCAGACCGGCGACAATCGCCCCCATCACCGGCACAAAGCTGTAACCTAATCCACCGGAAATCACCGCACCGCCGGCTACCGCCCCCAGTGCGTTGCCGAGGTTAAAGGCGCCAATGTTAACCGAGGATGACAGCCCAGGAGCCTCATGCGCAACGCGCATCACCCGCATCTGCAACGGTGGAACGACCGCGAAGGTTGCCGCGCCCCAAACGACCATGCTGATGGCGGCCCCTATCTGCGTTTGCGCAAGAAACGGGATCGCCAGCATAATCGCCATCAATAGCAGCAGAAAGCCTTTCAGCGTACCGCTAACCGAGCGGTCAGCAAACTTACCGCCTAAATAGTTACCGATTGAGAAGCCAACACCAATTAACACCAGCATCAGCGTGATAAAGCCTGAAGTCGCATGCGTAATGCTATGCAGAACCGGCGAGATGTAGGTGTAAAGAGTAAACATCGCCCCTGCCCCGAGCACGGTGGTCAACAGCGCGGCCAGCACCTGCGGACGCACCAGAACCGACAGTTCGCGTTTGACATCCGGCTTCTCCCCACTTCCCCCCTGCGGCAGAGACAACCACAGGCTCACAATAGCAATCACGCCAAGCCCGGCGGTCGCAAGGAAGGACATCCGCCAACCGATGGTTTCGCCAAGCCAGGTTGCTGCGGGCACGCCACCAATATTGGCAATCGTTAACCCCATAAACATGGTGGCAACGGCGCTGGCCTGCTTGTGCTTTGGCACCACGCTTGCCGCAACGACGGAACCAAGACCGAAAAATGCGCCGTGATTAAGGCTGGTGATGATGCGTGACAACATCAGCGTGGTGTAATCGGGTGCTATCGCCGACAGCACGTTGCCCAACGTAAAAATGGCCATCAGGAAGATCAGTGCATTGCGACGCCCGCGATGGGATAACAGCAGCGTCATGAGTGGAGCACCAACCATCACCCCTACCGCATAGGCGCTGATCAGCATTCCTGCGGCTGGAATAGAGACGTCGACGCCTTTGGCAATCACAGGGAGGAGACCCATCGGCGAGAATTCGGTAGTACCAATACCAAATGCCCCGATAGCTAATGCCAGTAAGGGGAAGTTAATTTTCATGCAATGACTCCGTTTAGCCGCGCGTAGGACGAGGCCTGACAACATAGTGCAAAAGCATGACATCAATCACAGAAAAACAGAAGTGTACAAAACTGCAAAAGATTATTGCTAAATGGGTAACAATCAGACAGGAGGGAGCGGACGCTCCCTCACAGAGGAATTAATGCAAAACAGCGGTAAAGCCTGCGGCGACGATCAGGGCCAGCGCAATAACAGTCGTGAAGAGAGACAGTTTAAGATCGGTGCTCATCAATTTTTCTCCTTTTGATTTCCACAGTAAAACTGCGTTTAATCATTTTTGCACAGTTAATCATAAAAATCTTCACAGATTTAGCAGGATGTTGTTTTTTGCTCTTCCACTTTGCGCCAGGATAAGTCAAAATTCGACGCTTATTTATAAGCGTACCGGCCATTGACCCCCTCCTGTCGTCCTGTATCGTTTTCCCGGCGAATCACAATCACTACGATTGTGTCAGGGTGTGTGAAGGCAAACGTTTTCCTTTCGATTTTGTCAGGGGCAGGCTAGGGTCTGGAGTGAGATGGAATGGCAACAATTAAAGATGTAGCGAAGCGCGCAAACGTTTCCACTACAACCGTATCACATGTAATTAACAAAACGCGTTTTGTCGCCGAAGATACGCGCGAAGCGGTGTGGGCGGCTATTAAAGAGCTGCATTACTCACCAAGCGCCGTTGCCCGTAGCCTGAAGGTCAATCACACCAAATCGATTGGTTTGTTGGCCACCAGCAGCGAAGCCGCCTACTTTGCGGAAATTATCGAAGCCGTTGAGAAAAACTGCTTTGAGAAAGGTTATACCCTGATTCTCGGCAACGCGTGGAACAACCTGGAAAAACAGCGCGCTTATCTGTCGATGATGGCGCAAAAGCGCGTCGATGGCCTGCTGGTGATGTGTTCCGAGTATCCGGAATCTCTGTTGACCATGCTGGAAGAGTATCGTCACATCCCGATGGTGGTGATGGACTGGGGTGAAGCCAAAGCCGACTTTACCGACTCGGTCATCGATAACGCCTTCGAAGGCGGCTACATGGCTGGGCGCTACCTTATTGAGCGCGGCCATCGTGACATCGGTGTTATTCCAGGCCCGCTGGAGCGCAACACCGGGGCCGGTCGTTTGGCCGGCTTTATGAAGGCGATGGAAGAAGCGTTAATTAACGTCCCGGCAAGCTGGATTGTGCAGGGTGACTTTGAGCCGGAGTCCGGCTATCGCGCGATGCAGCAGATTTTATCTCAGCATCCACGCCCTACCGCTATCTTCTGCGGCGGTGACGTGATGGCGATGGGCGCACTTTGCGCCGCGGATGAAATGGGTCTGCGCGTGCCGCAGGATATTTCTCTTATTGGTTACGATAACGTGCGCAACTCCCGCTTCTTTACACCAGCGTTGACGACGATTCATCAGCCAAAGGATTCACTCGGTGAAACGGCCTTTAGCATGTTGATGGATCGTATCGTCAGCAAGCGCGAAGAATCGCAGTCGATTGAGGTGCATCCGCGCCTAATCGAACGTCGTTCCGTGGCCGATGGTCCGTACCGCGACTACCGCCGTTAATGCTCGCAGTGGACGCCTTACTCAGGCGTCCGCAACCACTCCTCATTTAACGTTTCACTGTCGCCCAAATACTCCAAAAGCCAGTTTAATGCGGGTGAAACTTCACTTTGTTGCCAGGTCAAACAGCAGGCTGCATCCGGGAACGGATTTTCCAACGTTAACGCGACCCACTCACCGCTATCCAACCACGGTTGCGCCCGATGCCCAGGCACCATAGCCGCACATAGCCCCGCTGAAATACAGGTTTCCGAAGACTCCCAGTCCGGAACCACCACCCTTTTTTGATTATCCAACAGCCAGGTTGTGCGCTTAGGCAGTGAACGCGAGGTGTCTTCGCGCACCAAAGACGGCCAGTTGCGCAACACGTCATCGCTAAGCGGCCCGTCCATCTTTGCCAGAGGATGAGAGCTTGCGACCACGCAGTGCCAGTTCAGCATCCCCATATCACGGAAAGCAAAACGCTCCCCTACCGGTATCGCCTGAGTTGCGCCGATGGCCAGTTCCACCCGGCCATCCGCCAGCGCGTCCCACACGCCGTTGAAGACTTCCTGGAAAACGATAAGCTCAACATCATTGAAGTGACGATAAAAATCGACAATCAGCTGACGAGTACGTTCCGGCTTAACAATGTTATCCACGGCAATGGCTAGCTGCCCGCGCCAACCGTTGGCTATTTGCTGGCACTGCTGGCGGGTGATCTGCATTTTTTTGATGACAGAGCGCCCCTCTTTCAAAAACCAGGCCCCGGCAGGTGTTAATTCAACGTCCCGATGCCGCCGCTCAAACAGCGGAACCGCCAGCCATTCCTCCAGTTGACGGACCGTATAGCTGACAGCCGACGGCACGCGGTGCAGTTCCTGCGCCGCGGCGCTAAAGCTACCGTTACGCGCCACCGCATCAACCACTTCCAGTGAATATTCAGACCACATTTTCTGCCTGCAAAAATTTTGAACGCATGACTCAAATATTAGCGTTTCACAACCGCGATTGCACTCTCTACACTCTGCCGGACTGTTTACTCACGATAAAAAGGGCGATTTATGCAACCTGGGAAAGGATTTTTAGTTTGGCTCGCGGGGCTTAGCGTGCTGGGCTTTCTGGCAACCGATATGTACCTGCCAGCCTTTGCAGCCATTCAGGAAGACCTGCAAACGCCGGCATCGGCCGTCAGCGCCAGCTTAAGTTTGTTCCTCGCAGGCTTTGCGGTAGCACAGCTGCTTTGGGGACCGCTGTCCGACCGCTATGGACGTAAACCGATTCTGCTGACCGGCTTAACCATCTTCGCGATTGGCTGCCTTGGTATGCTGTGGGTACGCGACGGCACCACCCTGTTGGTGCTGCGTTTTGTACAAGCCGTCGGCGTCTGTGCCGCTGCCGTCACCTGGCAGGCGATGGTGACCGACTATTATCCAGCGCATCGCACCAACCGCATTTTTGCCACCATCATGCCGCTGGTCGGCCTGTCTCCTGCTCTGGCACCGCTGCTCGGTAGCTGGCTACTGGCTCACTTCGACTGGCAGGCCATTTTCGCAACCCTATTCATCATTACGCTGGTGTTAATGCTGCCCACACTGCGCCTAAAACCGGCGCATAAGAAAATCACCACCAGTGAAGAGAAACTGACGTTTATGCGTCTGCTGCGCAGTAAAGACTATCGTGGCAACGTGCTGATTTATGCCGCCTGCTCTGCCAGCTTCTTCGCCTGGCTAACCGGTTCGCCGTTTATCCTGCATGAAATGGGCTACAGCCCGACCGTGATTGGCTTGAGCTATGTTCCTCAGACCATTGCCTTCCTGATTGGTGGATATGGCTGTCGTGCAGCGCTGCAAAAATGGCAAGGTTCACAGCTTTTGCCATGGCTGTTGGTTATCTTCGGCGTTAGCGTTATTGCAACCTGGGCGGTGGGTCTGATGGAGAACGCATCACTCACTGCGCTGCTGATTCCTTTCTGTGTCATGGCTATCGCCAACGGTGCGATTTACCCTATCGTGGTCGCACAGGCGTTAAAACCGTTCCCACAGGCGACCGGCCGCGCCGCAGCATTACAAAATACACTGCAGCTGGGCCTGTGTTTCCTGGCAAGTCTTGCGGTATCAACGCTGATTGCCACTCCGCTGTTGACCACCACCTGCGTAATGCTGGCCACCGTGCTGCTGGCAGCCATCGGTTACCTCATGCAGCGTTCAGCGCGCCGCGCAGAAAGTTTGGCTGAACACTCTACTTCCCACGCGTAATCATCACGCATATCAATGCCATAGCACATCGTTAGGACGCTAAGATTTTTTGTTGAATCAACCAACTTAGCGTCCTATACTGGATCGGCATCACATAATTAATATACATTGGACTTATTGAGCGGCGGCAGGATGCCTCCCGTTAAACCATGGACAGGTTTTCGGTAAGGGGTTCTTCCCTTTCCTTGCGTTACGTCGGATAGCAGGCTCACGAATTTTTCGTGACATTTCTCACAACCAGAAAAAAGCGTCTACGCTGTTTTAAGGTTCTGATCATCAGGTCGGGATGGAGAAGCTATGAGCTCATCGTGTATAGAAGAAGTAAACGTACCGGATGATGACTGGTATCGTATCGTTAGCGAACTGCTTAGCCGAGCTGGCATTGAAATCAATGGCAATGCGCCCTGCGATATACAGGTCAAAAATCCACAGTTTTTTAAACGGGTACTGCAAGAAGGTTCGCTAGGTCTTGGCGAAAGTTATATGGATGGTTGGTGGGAATGTGACCGTCTCGATCTCTTTTTCGACCAGGTACTACGTGCCGGATTAGAAAACCAACTCCCCCATCACTTTAAAGATACGCTCCGTATTGCGGGCGCACGCTTATTTAATCTACAAAGCCGAAAACGCGCCTGGCAGGTCGGCAAAGAACACTACGACCTCGGCAACGATCTGTTCACACGTATGCTTGACCCTTATATGCAGTACTCCTGCGGTTACTGGAAAGAAGCCCAGTCTCTGGAAGCGGCACAGGAAGCCAAACTGGAACTCATTTGCCAGAAACTGCAGCTAGAGCCCGGTATGCAGGTGCTGGATATCGGCTGTGGCTGGGGTGGTCTGGCGGCGTACATGGCGAAAAATTACCGCGTGAGCGTCAAAGGCGTGACCATTTCAGCCGAGCAGCAAAAATTGGCTCAGGCGCGCTGCGAAGGACTCGACGTCGAGATTTTGCTCCAGGATTATCGCGACCTTAACGCGCAGTTTGACCGCATTGTCTCCGTCGGGATGTTTGAGCACGTGGGGCCCAAAAACTACGACACCTATTTTTCCGTCGTCGATCGTAATTTAAAACCTGACGGTCTTTTTTTACTGCACACCATCGGCTCGAAAAAAACCGACAACAACGTCGACCCCTGGATTAATAAATACATCTTTCCGAATGGCTGTTTACCTTCAGTACGCCAGATTGCACTGGCCAGTGAACCTCACTTTGTGATGGAAGACTGGCACAACTTTGGCGCTGACTACGATACAACGTTGATGGCCTGGTACGAACGCTTTGTCGCCTGCTGGCCGGAAATCGCGGACAACTATTCTGAACGATTCAAACGTATGTTTAGCTATTATCTCAACGCCTGTGCAGGTGCTTTCCGCGCACGAGATATTCAGCTGTGGCAGGTCATGTTCTCTCGTGGGGTAGAGCAAGGTCTGCGCGTCGCGCGCTAGTGATAAGCGCCTGCGCCGTTCTGGCGCAGGCGTTCTTTTAGGTATTACTCTGCCGCAGCCTGCGTGGCTGCTTCTTTTGCCGCCATCACACGCTCAACGGTATCAACAACCGCCTGCGTTTGTGGGTCGATTTCAATGTTCACACGATCACCCAGACGCTTTTTGCCAAGCGTTGTGCGCTCAAGCGTTTCCGGGATCAGATGAACGCAGAAACGAGTTGCCGTGACTTCGCCAACCGTCAGGCTGATACCATCAATTCCGATAAAGCCTTTATACAGGACATACTTCATCAGCGCGGGGTCCTGAATTTTAAACCAAATCTGCTTATTATTTTCCGACGTCAGAATTTTCGACACTTCAGCGGTGGTCATAATATGGCCAGACATTAAATGTCCGCCAATTTCATCGCTGAATTTCGCCGCGCGCTCAACGTTGACCAGATCCCCTTCTTTCACGTCGCCCAGATTGGTGATGCGCAGCGTCTCTTTCATTAAGTCAAAGCTAATCTGGTCACCGTTAATTTCCGTCACCGTTAAGCAGCAGCCGTTATGGGCTACCGATGCACCGGTTTCCAGCCCTGCCAACATGTGTTCCGGGAGCGCAACGACGTGAGTGCGGAAGTTCGGTTTTTCATCAATGGACACGATTTTTGCCGTGCCCTGCACAATACCAGTGAACATGCAGTTAACTCCTGTTAATCATCATTTCGGTACGTCTACCGATTCATCTGCTACGCACAATAGCAGTTGATAAAACAGGTTGCTACCTTCCACGACCTGCCTCTCATTTTTTGACTAGATTAATAGCAAATCCTCGCTACAATATTGGAGCAATTCCTCTATTTATTCTTCTCGCTGCCGGTTAAGGCGGCTTTTCTGTCTCCCGTACCCGCCGTACGGCGAGAATAAATAACAACAAGACAGGTGTTAACGTGCAGAAGTACTTTGTCGAAGCGCGTCAGTTATTATCTCTGGCTATCCCGGTTATCCTTGCGCAGGTTGCCCAAACGGCAATGGGATTCGTCGATACCGTTATGGCAGGTGGTTACAGCGCCACTGACATGGCTGCGGTAGCGATTGGTACCTCTATCTGGCTGCCGGCCATTCTTTTTGGCCATGGTTTACTGCTGGCGCTGACGCCAGTTATCGCCCAGCTAAACGGCTCAGGCCGTCGCGACCGCATTGCGCAGCAGGTGCGTCAAGGCTTTTGGTTGGCAGGATTTGTCTCGGTGCTGATCATGGTCGTGCTGTGGAATGCGGGCTACATCATCCGCTCAATGCATAACATCGATCCGGCACTGGCCGACAAAGCCGTAGGCTATCTGCGCGCGCTGCTATGGGGCGCGCCGGGCTATCTCTGTTTCCAGGTGGCTCGTAACCAATGCGAGGGCTTAGCAAAAACCAAGCCGGGCATGGTGATGGGCTTTATTGGCCTGCTGGTCAATATTCCGGTGAACTACATCTTTATCTATGGTCATTTCGGTATGCCGGAACTGGGCGGCGTTGGCTGCGGTGTGGCGACGGCCTCAGTTTACTGGGTGATGTTCTTCAGTATGTTCTACTACGTTCGCCATGCTGGCTCGATGCGCGATATCCGCAATAAAGAGCGTTTTGCTCGCCCGGACCCGGTCATTCTCAAACGTTTGACGACCCTGGGGCTGCCGATTGCGTTGGCGCTGTTCTTTGAAGTGACGCTCTTCGCGGTAGTCGCTCTGCTGGTGTCGCCGCTGGGTATTGTTGATGTTGCAGGTCACCAGATTGCGCTGAACTTTAGCTCGCTGATGTTCGTACTGCCGATGTCGCTGGCGGCAGCGGTGACTATCCGCGTCGGCTACCGTCTTGGGCAAGGCTCTACGCCAGATGCGCAGGTCTCCGCACGTACAGGGCTTGGCGTCGGTATTTGTATGGCGATGTGTACCGCGATTTTCACGACAGTGATGCGTACCCATATTGCGCTGCTGTATAACGACAATCCTGAAGTTGTCACGCTGGCCGCTCAGCTGATGCTGCTGGCTGCGCTGTATCAAATATCTGACTCGGTGCAGGTTATCGGCAGCGGTATCCTGCGTGGGTATAAAGATACACGTTCGATTTTCTTTATTACCTTTATCGCATACTGGGTACTGGGTCTGCCGTGCGGATATGTGCTGGCACTGACCGATCTGGTCGTCGAGAGAATGGGCCCGGCTGGCTTCTGGTGGGGCTTCATTATTGGCCTGACGTCGGCGGCAGTACTGATGATGCTGCGTATGCGTTTCCTGCAGCGCCAGCCCGCGGCAGTTATTTTGCAGCGTGCAGCACGTTAAACCTGGCCCTCGTTAGATTCAAGCCCGGCGATCTCTCGCCGGGCTTGTCATTTATAGGCATTAGTGGTGCAGCATCTCATCCACAACCTGCTGTTTAGTCAACTGGTACGGATAATAGGTTGGCCAATTATCCATCTCCGCCAGCAGCGCTTCTTGTGACTGATTCCCCATAAAGATATGGAAATGCGCAGACTTACGCGGCGCAATGATATGGTCGCTAAACTGCACGTACTTTGGCGCACCGGTATTCGCCTGCTGGCATTCAAACAGATAGCGCACGCCCTGTTTCCCTGAAGCATAGGTCAGTACTTTATGCCCGCTGTAGCGATATTCACAGGTACTGACCTTGTCACCGACGTGAAACTCCATCACACCGTTTTCAATACCAATCATGTTGACGTCGGTTGCATACCCTTTGCGATAGTACTCTTTGATCTGCTCAAAGGTTTTGCCTTGCTGTTTCTCCGCCTTCTGACGGAATACTGGGTCTAAATCCCCCGACAGCAAATAACCATTGACCGATTCCCATACCCCTTCCCAATCAGCCAGCGGGCGATCCTTCACATCTTTGAGCTCAAAAATGCCCTCCGCCGCTTTTTGTTCGACTTCCGTTAATGGTTTTCCGTGATCGTGATGCCCGTGCGCCAGGACCGTACCACTAACCAACAGCGCCACAACAGCAACAGCAATTTTACCTGAATGTTTCACCCGTAATATGTCCTTGTCCGATACATGAGGTGTAAAATGTTATAACATAACATTTCAACCTGCAACAGCGGGTGTCAAAATGGGTCTTGTGTAGAATGGGTTGTGCCACGATGAAAAACACTGGAAGTAAAACCGAGGGAGATCAACGCAATTACACGCATTGCAGCAAAATACGCCAGAGATGGGCAAAAGTTCTCCAGTCGCGTGAAATCACACATTTTCCGCTTGCCACATCCGGAGTCTGCCGCTAATATTCGTCCCCGTTGCCGCAAGCAACAATGCGTTCGTAGCTCAGTTGGTTAGAGCACCACCTTGACATGGTGGGGGTCGTTGGTTCGAGTCCAATCGAACGCACCATTATGCGTTTATAGCTCAGTTGGTTAGAGCACCACCTTGACATGGTGGGGGTCGTTGGTTCGAGTCCAATTAAACGCACCATTATGCGTCCGTAGCTCAGTTGGTTAGAGCACCACCTTGACATGGTGGGGGTCGGTGGTTCGAGTCCACTCGGACGCACCATATCTTCTCTGATATGGTGCATTATCTTCCAGTCTTGTTTACTTCCCCTGATTTCTATAACTGAGTTAAGCGTTGAACGCTGATGCTTTCTAACTTGCCATCTAACGTTTCCAGAAAATCATCGTGATATGACATCGCGACGTGCTTCACCAGGTCCTCTTCAGATTTCCAACGCTCGATAAAAACAAATGACACTGCGCCCTCGTTTGCCAGCTCGCGAACATCGGGAATGGCCCGGCTCTCATGCAAATCGTATTGCAGACATCCAGATTCCTGGTGCGTTAACGGCACCATGGCTTGTGCCGCCTTGCGGATAGTGTCGATGTGTTCAGGGAAAGGTGTCAACGTGGCAACAATCTTAACTTCGCTCATTGGAAATCCTTGCGATATCGATGATGCCCTGAGACAAAATCCCAGAGCCTGAATGATTCAGGCTAGCAGCGCGAGGGCGTTTTCGCCAACGGCCGCTAACCTCAATGAGACTCTGGATTTAGCGAGTAAAGTGTATTGCTCACGTACAGCGGTGGGTTACTTAACTAACGTGGTTTTCTTCTCAACGTCTTTCAGACCACCTTCATTCACCGCATTTTTATAGCCCATTTTCTGTAGCAGCGTTTCAGCTTTTGCCGACTGGTTGCCGGTATTACAGTAAAGATACAGCGTGTCGTTTTTATCCTGGGTGACTTCACCAATCCGCTGCGACAGCTCTTTGAGCGGAATATTTACCGCGCCCTGCACGTGCGTCTCCTGAAACTGCTCTGCGCTACGCACATCAATCCAATGTTCTGCGGCCCATGCGGTCGTAGAAGCCATTACAATAGCGCCGGCCATAACGGCATTTTTCAGTAATCTAACGGGTGTTAACATGGTTTCCCTCTCCTTTGGATGAACAACGCATTATAGCCGTGTAATCCATGGGGTTTAGGCGATAACACACACAAAAGCGAGAATTAGCGGCAGACGCGATTTTTCCCACTCCCCACCATTCGTTACGGTAACTGCTGATATTCTTCATCACTCACGGCTTCAAGCCATTCGTTCGACGCACCTGCAGCCGGAACTTCTACCACAATATGCGCAAACCAGCTATCGTGCGCCGCGCCATGCCAATGTTTAGTCCCAGCTGGAATATTCACCACATCACCGGTTTTCAGCTCCCGCGCTGGTTCGCCCCATGCCTGATACCAACCCCGTCCACCGGTCACCAACAAAATCTGTCCACCTTCATGGTGAATATGCCAGAAGTTGCGACAGCCAGGCTCAAAGGCGACGTTACCGATGGTGACACCTTCACGCGATAGCATGGTCAGATAGCTCATGCCGGTGAAATATTGCGCGTAGGCTTCATTTTTCTCACCGCGAGGGAAAACGCTATTACCATCAAATGTCTCGTTCATTGCTGCTCCGTAGTCTCTGATTATTGGGAAATTTCACTGAGGAATTGCGACAGCACCGCTCTGGCATTTTCAGCTATGTCAGCGGAGCATTTCCCCGCCAGTACAGCGATAAAGGCTTGAAACTGTTCAGGTGTGATGCCGTTATTTAGGCTAATCGCAAAATGACTTTTAAGCTGGCTTTGCGCACCGGGCACTGCCGCTAACGCCGAAATGGTTGCCAGTTCGCGAGCCACCCAATCCAGCACATCGCGCTGGAAAATATCGCCAAACAGATGCGCTTTGAGGTACAGATCAATTGCCGGAGCAAACTCAAACAATGGGCCGCTGACCGGCTTTCCAACCAACTGCGTCTGCGTCTGCGTACCGGCGACCAGGCTATCCCAGTCCGTCGGAGGAGGCGTCGCAACGGCCCCCTCTTCATCCGTCATCCCCGCGGCTTTACGCGCGTTAACCACTGTCATAAAACACCCCAGTGCATTCAGGCTGCGCGGAAAACCGCAGTAGGCATAAAGCTGAATAAGCACTTCTTTGATTTCATTCACGCTGAGCCCAGCATCGAGCCCGTCATTGAGCGCGACGTTCAATTTTCCCATATCACCGCTCGCTGTGAGCGCTGCGATAGGGATCATCGCCTGCTGACGAAGAGTAAGTGCACTTTGCATGATGTTATCTCCAGAAGAATGGCGGGCAATACGCGAAACTGAATGAATGAGGGAAATTATAGAGAGCGATATCGCGTTTGATTAGACGGGGAAATCAGAACTGACCTATGAGTACAATTCATTAATATTGAGAGGCCATATGTGTGTATACAGGATCTGAAAGAATGGAAAACGGGCACCTGATTGTGCCCGCCGTTTACGAAAACGGGCCACTCGGCCCGTTATTTTTTAACATACTTCTAGCGTTTGCTCTTTCGCCCTTACGGCCTGCGTTCGGTAATGTTCATAGCGCTCGCGGAACCATGCACCCTGCTGTTCGCTCATATTACCCGTGACTGCACGGATATCGACAGGTTGACCCAACGACTGCATACGCGCAAAGCTGCGAGCCAGAAAATCAAAATTGGCTAATTCCTGTGGAGTCTGTTTCTGCATTGCATATCCCTCCGAACTGATTATGTTTTCAAGGTTATATGCTTTCCTGTTTCCAGTATTCGCTTGTTATCGACTAATTTTTGTACTCAACGTGCGCTTTTCGCCGCACCACATCACACTTTTGGAACACCACTCACTATCGACGCGCGCTTTGTGCTGCAATCGCGTCTGATGTCATTCGTGGCTACATCAATCAACATTTTTGCAATATACTGTGACGAGTGTAGAACAATTTGAATACAGGTGACGAATGGAAATAGATCTCGATAATCTGGTCTTTGATGGACTGGAAGAAGCGCAAGAGCGTAATGCAGAACGTCTGGACGATGCAGATAAGAAGGCACAAGCGATTATCGCTGACGATGACTGCGGCGATGCCTGTAAAATTTAATAAAAAACCGGCATAAATTGCCGGTTTTTTTATTTGTTGAGATGCATTTCCATTTTCATCCAAATCATCGCTCATCCCTCACCCGCCTCATGGCACAATGATATGCGCCATTACGCACTGACCGACGCAGCACTGCTGCAATAGCATGCACGCTTCCGCGCACCACTTTTTGCTCCAGCGGGCTAAGCCGTAAATCCAGCATCTCCTGCGCCCATAGCGGGAGGAGATCGATTCCTGCTTTCATGAAAATCGTCCCTGCGGGCTGCGTCAATCTTCCCGGTAGCCGGGTTGTCATCAGTACCCGTGCAACTTCTCGTGTGCGTTCATCGCATCGCAGCTGCGGTTTCATGTTTTCAAGATAATCATGTACCGCCTGCGGTGTTTTCGGCACATTCCGCGCTCCCAGGCGTTCAGCAATGCTCGCTGACTCAATGAAATACTGCGCTTGACGTGACAGTGTCACCACCGTACGACGATAGCGTAAATGAGACGCCATAAACGAGCTGCACTCCGCAATATGCACCCACGTTAACAGATCCGGATCGCTTGCCGCATAGGGTGTACCGTTGGTATCGATACCGTTAACCCGCAGATGAATCGCTTTCACTTTATCGATCAGCCGCTCGGCATCCGGTACAGTGGCAAAGGTGGTGGCGGAGATAAACTGGCTGGTTCGTCGGAGGCGACCGAAAATATCATCACGGAAAGAGGAATGATCCCAGACACCCGCTAGCGCCAGCGGATGCAGCATCTGTAGCAATAACGCGCTAATTCCGCCGCAGAGCATAGAGGTAAAGTCACCGTGCACCGGCCAGATGGCCGACTGCGGGCCAAATAACCCCGACTCCCCCTTAGGATTTTCAAAATCAATTTCATTGAGCGCCATCCCTGTCAGGCCGAGCACCTGCTGCTCAATGCGTTGACGTAGCCATTCCATTGCCACCTCCCTTAGCGCTTAAGCCTGTCGCGCGTTATCAAGCCAGGCATATACCGCCGCCAGATCCTGCTCGGCAAGCCCGTCTTCCGCGGCCTGTGCCCACAGGTTTGTGATGCCATCCATCATCGGCATCGTGCCTTCAGGGGCATTCGCCAGCGCCAGATGCGCGTCTTTTAGCGCATGCTGCAGCTGCATCTGCGGGGTGTAATCATCGCGGCGAATCATCTCCAGTTTGCCCTTCACGTACGGTGCGGCCAGTGGCCCGCCTTCGAGGGTTTCCCACAGTTGATTAGGCGTAAAACCAAACTGTTTAGCCAGTTGCATGCTTTCGGCAACACCCTGCATCATGGCGATGAGCCAGGCATTAATCACCAGCTTCATCTTCTGGCTACTACCCGCCTCGCAGTACCACTGAGTACCGCGAGAGATTGCATCAAACACCTGCTGTGCCGCATGTGCACGCTCCCGATCACCGCTGGCCATCACCAGAATTTGCGCATTTTCCGCCGGCGCTTTGGTCCCGGACACAGGGGCATCGAGATACAGCATATCCGGGCGGAGGGTTTCTAAAAGCGCGATTGCTTGCGTCGTTTCATCAATACCGATGGTTCCCATCTGACAGAAGGTCGCCCCTTGCGGACACGATGGCGCAATAGTGTGGATAGTCGTCTGAGTGGCTTCACCGTCCGTTAGCATGGCGATAATGACCTGAGCATCCGCCACCGCTAGCGTCGCATCGTTGCACAGCTGTAAACCCTGGCTCTGCAGATCTTCGCCGCGTCCCGGAGTGCGGTTCCAGCCGTAAACCGTGAAGCCTTTTTTCAGCAGATTGGCAGCAAATGCGTGCCCCATCGCGCCTAATCCCAGAACAGCTACCGCAGGCAATGCTTTCATTTCACTTTCCTCATACATTCGGTCGTTTTTGCTAGCCTGATGATTATCCGGACAAAATGCAAACGGATAATCGAGTCAGCAAAGATAGATTCGAAATATGAGTGCGGGCGGCATTTAGCCTTTGCGCCCGCCTGATTTACCAATTGCCTTATGCAAATCATTAATCCGTTTCATGGAGCGAATCGTCCGCTGCGAGGCGGTTGAGGCAACCGACAGCACCAGCATTTCGAGGCACACCATCACCGTGCCGTGCAATGGCACACGGCCATTTTCACCTCGTGGTACGTGGATAACCACCTGCGACAACTCGCTGAATCTCGAATCAGTAGCCTGAGTCAGGAGAATCGTTGGGATCCCCAGTCGTTCGGCTTCCCGCAGTGTCGTCAGCCCTTCACGATGCGGCGATTTCTGCGCCATCATGATTAGCACGTCGCCACGCTGAAGGGAGACAATCTGCTCCGCCAGGCTAAAGCCGGTGCGGTTTAAAACGTATGAAGGCAAGCCAATACGGCTAAATAGGCGGGCGGTATACTCGGTTAAAATTCCCGATGCACCAATACCAAACAACGCCACCTGGCGGGCGTCGGTCAGCAGTGCAACCGCTTGGGCGATAGCTGAACGGTTCTCCGTACTCGCCAGCATTTCACAGGCGCGAAGATGCCCTTCGAGAACAAAATCGATACTCGAATTCACATCGCTGGTCAGCGCCCCCACGGTGGACGCCATTTTTTCTGATGAAGTGATGGTTGGGCCAAACCAATGCTGAAGCGTCTGCTTAAGATCGCGGAGCCCGGCAAACCCCAGCGCCTGAATCGCACGAACCACCGTCGCATCTGACGTCTGCGTCGCAGCCGCAATCTCCATCGCCGTATGATCGAGCACGGTTTCCCGATTGTCGTCAATCCAGTTCACCACCGCCAGCAGGCGGGGTGAAAGCTGCGTTGCCCGGCTACGCAGACGCTCACCAAACAGATCCACCCGGCGTTTTTCTTTACGGGCTGCTGTCGGATTCATTTGCCCTCCTGAGGCATCGGACGCCCGGCGATTTGCGACTGCACCTCGGCCACCAGCAGGCTCAACGCCGCGTAGGAGTTAGAAATCACCTCTTCGCGAGGCAGTAAAATATAGTGCCCACTGCGGCAGGCCTTCATGAAATCGCACCAGCCAGGCATCACTTTTTCCATATCGTTCAGTTCATCCTGCGGCTTGCCGCCGGTGTCAGAGCGCCAGGTGGCAAACACAAAATCAGCGTCGAGTTCAGGAAGCTGCTCGGCGCTGACATCGATACGTTCACCGTCTGGAATACGTTCGATAAACGGCGGGAAACGGAATCCGGCATCGCGCAGCACGCGGCCAAGGGAGTGGTAAGAGTGATGAACGGTGACTTTGCCATTGTTTGCCTGAATCACCGAAACGCTGATTTTTGCGGTATCGATGGTCTGCTTAAGCTGTTGAATCTGAGCCTGGTAACGATGGTCGAGCACCGCCAGCCGCGCCTGCGTCCCGGTTAGCTGTGCCAGCCTGGCGTAAATACGCGGCGCGCTGCCAAGCAGATGATCGATGCTGACCGTCGGGGCAATTTTTTCCAGTTGTTCGATGGGCACGTTACGGTTGGGTTCGGTGATGATAAGGTCCGGTTTGGCCGCCGCAACCGCTTCGAGGTCAATATCCGCCGTACCGATAAATTGGATATCACTATTGTCAAAATCGATACCCGTGAGCATCGCGCTGGAACGAAGGAAATGGCTGCCATCGGGACGCGTACGTCCGTGGCTGGCGACTGGTGGTATCCCCAGTTCAATAAGCGGAATAGTAATATCGAGATCGTGCATCGAAACAATGCGCTGCGGATGTACCGGCACCTGCACCACTCGCCCAAGATCGTCGGTAAACGCCTGAGTTTGCGCAAAAACGGAAGCGCTAAACAACCAAAAAACAGACAACAGGCCACGCATGGTCATCCCTACTCCTCATAACGCGTCGCGACGACGCCATAACAGCACGATAAAAAATGGGCAGCCAATCAATGAAATGATGATCCCTGCCGGAATTTGCAACGGTGCAAAGGCCAATCGACCAATTGTGTCGGTTAACAGCACCAGCAGCGCGCCAATCAGCGCGCTTCCCGTCAGCAATGCGACCTGACCGCCGCGCAGTAAAAACCGCGCCATATGGGGCGCCATCAATCCCACAAAGCCGAGACTGCCGACGCAGGAGACGCTCGCTGCGGTTAACAGCACCGGGGCCAAAAAACGCAGCAGCGTCAGGCGTGATAGCCGCACGCCTAACCCGCTAGCTACCTGATTCCCCATCAGCGCAACGTCGGCAGCTCGCGCGGTGAGATACAGCATCACCACCGCCGGTAGCGCCCAGGCAGCGGCTACCGCCAATAGCGGCCAGGTCGCCGCATGCAAGCTACCCGCAAGCCACGTCATAGCCGTCTGCACATCGCGAATATCCGCGGTGGTGACAAACAGCCCCATTGCCGCCGACAGCGCCCAGGAGACGCCAATGCCAATCAAAATAAAGCGCGGACGAGAGAGATCCCGCGCCAGCACGATGACCAGCAGCGCCACCAATAAACCGCCAACCATTCCCGCCAGCGGCCGCCAGGCAAGGCTTAGAGAGGGGAACACCAGGATCAGCGTCAAGACGACAACGCTGGTACCCTCCTTCACGCCAATCAGACCAGGATCGGCAAGACCATTACGGGTAATTGACTGCATTGCGGCACCTGCAAGCCCGAGCATGCCGCCGCAAAAAATCGCCATCAGCAGCCTTGGCAAACGGATATCGCGCACGATATACACCTGCTGAGCGCTAAGCGCTTCCGGGTAGAAAATTGACCGGCCAATGGCACTGGTGGGGATCGGCAGCGTACCGCGGGTAATACCGTAAATGAGTAGCAGCGTGATGATCGCCACCATGATGGCCGCGATTTTCAGTAAGCGTGGGCGCAGCAGCAGACGCAGCGGCCCAAGCGTAAGCGGACGAAACCCCGCTTTAATGACGGCTCGCATTATTTAAAAAACCTCACGGCAATGGCAATAAACACCGGGGCGCCCACCAGCGCAGTCATCACGCCGGTCGCCAGTTCCTGTGGCGCCAGCAGCCAGCGAGCAAGAATATCCGCCAACAGCAGTAGCAGAGCACCGGTAGGTATCGCTAACAGCAAACCGACGCGGATATCCTGCCCCGCCCAACGACGAATCGCATGCGGTACCACCAGCCCAATAAAGCCAATTGGCCCTGCGACCGACACCGCCGCACCGCACAGCAGCGCGATGGCGATCACACCCAGAATACGGGTTCGCGTCACCGCCACGCCCAGCCCGCTGGCCACGCGGTCGCCAAGCGCAAGAATATTAAGCCGGGGTGAAATTAACGCCGCAAGCAGCACGCCCATTAGCGCGGGGATGCTGGCAATTTGTAGGGTTGTCAGTGAAATACCGGCAAGATCCCCTGCAAGCCAGGTGCGCATGGCTTGCAGCGTTTGCTCGTCGAGAATAAGAATGGAGGCGGTGACTGCCGACGCAAACGCCGATAACGACACGCCGCACAGAGTCATTTTCATCGCCGTGGCGCCAGAGCATCCGGCGCTTGCCAGCAGCATCACCAGACCAAACAGCGTGGCGGCCCCGCAGGCTGCAGTGAGCGGACGATTGATACCCCAATCACCAAACGAAACGCCCGCCGCCGAGCAAGCGACCACCGCCAGCGTTGCTCCGGCGTTAAGCCCGAGAATATGCGGTTCGCCTAGCGGATTCCGCACCACCGTTTGCAACAGCAAGCCTGCGGCACCCAGCGCTGCGCCGGTCAGCAACGCGGCCAGCAGGCGAGTGAGACGCAGGCTTACAATAATGCGATGTTCAAAATTACGCGGATCGTAATGCAGCAATGCCTCCATCACCACGCGAGGCGCAATGGCTCGCGCCCCTAACCCCAGATGAATGACAGCAGCCGCACAAAGCAATGCGCTCACCACCAGCAATGCCCACAGCGGTCGCACTGAACCTCGGCGCGGTAGCAAGATCTGCGTCGCCATCAGCAAGGCTCCGGGCGAGCACAGAATGGCATAAACAGCGGTTTACCGGTCTGCGGATTTTGCAGCATCTGCACGTCAACCTCGAAAACCTGTTTGATGATCTCGGGCGTACAGGGCGTCGCCTCATCCACAATACGGGCAACCTGCCCCTGCTTCATAAAGATCAACGTATCGGCGTAGTTAACGGCAAAGTTGAGATCATGCAGGACGGTAATCACCGTTCGGCCATGTTCACGCGTCAACTGCTGGAGCAATTCGAGAATTTCTACCTGATAGCGCAGGTCAAGCCAGGTGGTGGGCTCATCAAGGAGAATGGTCGCGGTTTGTTGGGCTAACGCCATGGCTATCCAGCAGCGCTGGCGCTGGCCGCCGGAGAGACTGTCTACCGGCAGATGTGCATATTCCAGGGTCCCGGTCAGGCGCAGCGCTGCTTCTACCGCCTGCTCATCTTCGGGCGACCACTGGCGGATAAGTCCTTGCCACGGATAGCGGCCACGCGAGACCAATTCGAAGACGGTAAGCCCTTCTGGCGTCAGAGGCGACTGCGGCAGCAGCCCAAGCTGGCGCGCCACCTGTTTGGTCGGCTGTTGATGAATGTCGCGCCCATCCAGGCGAACGCTGCCGCCCAGCGGTTTTAACATCCGCGCAATGGTATTCAGTAACGTGGATTTGCCTGAACCGTTGGCGCCAGCCAGGACTGTCATCTGCCCCACCGGGATGGTCAGGCTGATATTGTCAACGATGCGCTGGTTACCATAACCCGCGCTGAGGGACTCCAGCACTATCCCGCGTTCTGACGAGGCGTCTTGCCGCTGTGGCATGTTTCTCTCTCTCCGGCCGCAACGACGTGGTATCGTTCTGCACTATAAATAAATCTCATTCTCTTTTGATCATGCAGCGTTGGAATGTAGTAGTCAAGCGCACTACATTACCGTTTCATTTCATAGGGTTTTTACCGTCACGCTCGTATTGACACTCAAAAAATCAAAATAATAAATCATTTTAAATCAATAAATAATGAAACAACCCCACATAAGCACTCGTCATCACCCTGCGTTTTTTTCGCCCCGGATAAATTTATTCTTGCCTGCATTTACTACTACATTTCTGCGTGTTTGAATGATTCTCAATTACACATCCTGAACGCCAGTTGGTGGCGTGAACGGAGTCGTTTTGCGATTCAGGGCAATGACTTTTTATCACTTTTGGCTGCTGCGATAAGGCAGTTTTTTCATGGGAAACAGACAGATGACACAGCTCTCCCCGACGTTCACGGGAAAAACCGGGCGCGCACTTTTTTCACTTCTTTTTGTTGGAGCGGTCAGCTCCCCTTCGCTGATGGCGGCGGAGACAAAAACCAGCGTTGATGAAGCTAAAAAAGAAGAAGCGATGACGGTTGTCGGCACCTCGCAGGCCGACCAGACCGTGACCGACGGCTATCAGCCAATCAGCAGCTCAACGGCAACATTGACCAATATGCCGCTGCTGGATATTCCACAGGTAGTGAATACGGTCAGCGATAAAGTGCTGGAAGATCAGCATGCCACTTCACTTGATGAAGCGCTATACAACGTCGCCAACGTGGTGCAAACCAATACGCTGGGCGGCACCCAGGATGCCTTTACCCGTCGTGGTTTTGGCGCCAACCGCGACGGCTCCATCATGACTAACGGCCTGCGTACCGTTCTGCCACGCAGTTTTAACGCCGCGACGTCACGCGTTGAAGTGCTTAAGGGACCGGCTTCAACGCTGTACGGTATTCTCGACCCTGGTGGGCTCATCAACGTCGTCACCAAACGTCCTGAACGCACTTTTTCCGGCGATATTTCTGCCACCTCCAGCAGCTTTGGCGGCGGCACGGGCCAGCTGGATGTGACCGGTCCGATTGAGGGCACGCGCCTTGCCTATCGTCTGGTTGGCGAATACCAGAACGAAGATTATTGGCGCAGTTTCGGTAAAGAACGCAGCACGTTCATCGCGCCATCGCTGACCTGGTTTGGCGATGACGCCACGGTTAACGTCTCCTGGTCACATCGCAGCTACCATACCCCATTTGACCGGGGTACGATTTTTGATCTGGATACCGGGCACGCAGTAAACGTTCCGCGTGATGAACGTTTTGATGAACCGTTTAACGTCACTAACGGTGATTCTGATTTGGCGCAGGTGAACGCGGAATATCGCCTGAACAGCGAGTGGACCGCCCGTTTTGATTACGGTTTCAGTCAAGACATGTACAGCGATAACCAGGCCCGCGTCATGGCCTATGATTCGAAAACCGGCAATCTGACGCGCCGGGTCGATGCCACCCAGGGCTCCACGCAGCGCATGCATTCAACCCGCGCGGATTTACAGGGTAACGTGGTCATTGGTGGCTTCTACAACGAAATTCTTGGTGGGATTGCCTACGAAAATTACGATCTGCTACGCACCGATATGATCCGCTGTAAGAACGTAAAAGGCTTTAATATCTACAACCCGGTGTATGGCACGTTGGATAAATGCACCAGCGTTTCCGCCTCCGACAGTGACCAGCGTATCCAGCAGGAAACCTACGCCACCTACCTGCAGGATGCGCTCTACCTGACTGATAAATGGATTGCTGTTGCCGGGGTTCGCTACCAGTACTATACCCAGTACGCAGGTAAAGGCCGTCCGTTTAACGTCAATACCGACAGTCAGGATGAGAAGCTGACGCCGAAATTTGGCATGGTCTACAAGCTGACGCCAAGCGTTTCGCTGTTCGGCAACGTTGCGCAGTCGTTTATGCCGCAGTCGTCAATTGCCAGCTACATCGGCAATCTGCCGCCCGAAGAGTCTACGGCCTATGAAGTCGGTGCGAAGTTTGACCTGTTTAACGGCGTGACCTCGAACATTACGTTCTTCGATATTCATAAGCGAAACGTGCTGTACACCGAAACCATCGGTGACGAAACCTACGCAAAGACAGCGGGAAAAGTACGCTCCCAGGGTGTTGAAGTCGATGTTGCTGGCTCGTTGACTGATAATCTGAATGTGATTGCCAGCTACGGTTACACCAACGCCAAAGTCACGGACGATCCGGATTACGCGGGTAAACCACTGCCTAACGTTCCACGCCATACCGGTTCGCTGTACCTGACCTATGATTTTAACAACGTTTACGACAGTGACACGCTGACTATTGGTGGTGGCGGCCATGCGCTGAGCCGTCGCTCCGGGACCAACGGTGCCGATTACTACCTGCCGGGTTATGCGGTCGCCGATGTTTTCGCCGCGTATAAGATGAAGCTCCAGTATCCGGTCACGCTTCAGGTTAACGTCAAAAACCTGTTTGATAAGACCTACTACACCTCGTCTATCGCCAGCAACAACCTAGGTAACCAGATTGGCGATCCGCGCGAAGTACAGTTCACCGTCAAAATGGCCTTCTGATTGGCCTGCGGCCCCTTTCACGGGGCCGCCTTTACATACTCTTTCAATCGCCCTTCACTTCCCTACAGTTCCCTTCCGCATAATAGTCGCTTTAACTTTTAAGCAACATTTTTTGACCTTGAGGGATTAAAGTGAAACGACAAACCCGGCAATTTTCGCGCTGGCTGATGGGATTTATTCTCGTCGCAAGCGTGGCGCTGCCTGCCAGCGCCAACACCTGGCCATTACCGCCTGCAGGCAGCCGCCTGGTGGGTGAAAACCGTTTTCATGTGGTGGAGAACAACGGGGGTTCGCTGGAAGCAATTGCCAAGAAATACAACGTCGGTTTTCTGGCATTACTGCAGGCTAATCCAGGCGTTGACCCTTACGTGCCTCGCCCAGGCAGCGTATTGACGATCCCGCTGCAAACCCTGCTCCCGGACGTCCCGCGCGAAGGGATCGTGTTGAATCTCGCCGAGCTGCGTCTTTACTACTATCCACCGGGAAGCAATACCGTCACCGTCTATCCGATAGGCATTGGCCAGCTTGGTGGAACCACCGTTACGCCCACCATGGTGACCACGGTTTCCGACAAACGCGCCAACCCGACCTGGACACCAACGGCCAATATCCGCGCGCGATATAAAGCACAAGGCATTGATTTACCCGCTGTAATGCCCGCAGGTCCGGATAATCCAATGGGCCATCATGCTATCCGTCTGGCGGCGCACGGTGGTGTCTACTTACTGCACGGCACCAACGCGGACTTTGGTATCGGTATGCGCGTAAGCTCCGGCTGTATTCGTCTGCGCGATGGCGACATCAAAGCGCTGTTCGACAAAGTGACGCCGGGCACCAAGGTCAACATCATTAATACCCCCATCAAAGCCTCGGTTGAGCCTAACGGTGTACATCTGGTTGAAGTCCACCAGCCGCTGTCAGAGCATATTGACGATGATCCGCAGACACTGCCTATCGTACTCAACGCCAGCATGCAAGCGTTTAGTCAGAAAGCCAATACCGATGGTGACGTGATGAATAAAGTGATGGATATCCGCTCCGGGATGCCGGTGGATGTGACCCGTCATCATGACGTTGCGCAGCAGAATATGTAACGAAAACGAGAAAAGAAAAGGCCCTGAGAGGGTTAAGCTCAGGGCCTTTTTTATTGCAGTGACATAAGCATTATGAGGGTTTAACGCTTATTTATTTGTAGATTACCGCGGTACCGTGGAGGGCGTTCGGACCGCTGACAGAAGTGATACGGTAGGATTTAGCACCCATCTCATCCGCTTTCTGTGACAGCTGTTCTTCTAAGGACTCCAGGTTTGGACCCGCGGAAGCGGCAATGTTACCCACTTTATGCTGATCGGCCGGAGTAGACTGCACCTGAACAGCAGCAAAGCTGGCAAATGACAGAGAACTAAGAACGGCTGCGATGGCCAGAGTTTTTACGTTTTTCATGATTTTTACCTTTGCAGATGAATTTTGTAGGTCAGACGTTATTAACTTAACGATCGATAAGATAATGATAATGAGATCTGCGTCACACGTCAACGGTATTTTTATAACGACCGTTTAATTAATTAGAATCCATATATTTTTCATATGTATATGCATAATTTATTTTTATCACGGAAGCGCTAGCCCCTGCTGTCGATTATTTTTATAATGAATGCTCACTAAAACCGACTAAGGTAGGCGGCACGATGACAACTGACACGCAAAGTTGCGCGAAAAAAGGCCGTGGTCGACCTAAAGTATTCGACCGGGAAGCGGCGCTTGATAAAGCGATGACGCTATTCTGGCAGTATGGCTATGAAGCAACATCACTCTCCGACCTCGTTGAAGCAACGGGAGCCAAAGCGCCAACCCTGTACGCAGAGTTTGCCAATAAAGAGGGGTTGTTCCGTGCAGTCCTCGATCACTACATCACTCACTTCGCCTCTAAAAATGAGGCATGCCTGTTTTGTGAAGAGCAGACTGTTATCGAGGCGTTAAGAAACTATTTCACCGCCGTCGCCACCTGCTTCACCAGCAAAGATACGCCCGCGGGTTGTTTTATGATCAACACCTCTGCGGCACTGGCGGCTTCGTCGAAGGATATCGCGAAAACCATCAAGTCCCGACATGCCGTACAGGAACAAACGCTAAGCCAGTTCCTGCAGCTGCGCCAAACGCGCGGTGAGATTCCGGCACAGAAGAACGTCAAGGAGCTGTCGCTCTTCCTGGGCTGTATTTTGCAGGGTATGTCGATTAGCGCCCGCGAAGGGGCAAGCTTTGAAACGCTGATGCAGATAACCGAAACCACGCTGCGCCTGTGGCCGCAGATGATTGCGGTAGAATAAAAAAACGCCCCTCAATCTGTGTGATTGAGGGGCGAATAGCACACTAACGCTTTTTTAGACTTTATTCAGTACAAGCTGGCCATTGTTATCCAATGGGATCTGGTTTCCTGGGTTTTTATCCATGCGGATTTTCCCCTGCTGGTCGCCGATTTTATAGGTGACATCATATCCAAGGGTTTTCTCAGACTTGTCGTATACCGTCTTACAACGCTGCTCCGTTGTGGTGTAGGTATCATTGTTCTGCAATGCGCCCTGCGCCTGGTTACCGGCATAGCCGCCGCCTAACGCGCCGACAACGGTCGCGACATCTTTACCTCGCCCACCACCAAACTGATGGCCGATAACGCCCCCAGCGACAGCTCCTAATACAGAACCGGCAATACGGTTTTCATCCTGAATGGGGCGGCGGTGCGTCACCGTTACGTTACGGCACTCCTGGCGTGGATTTTTGACGGTTTCCTTGATTGGTGTGGCGGAGACAACTTGCGCATACTGCGGGCTACGTTCGAACACATTCATGCTCGCCACGGCGGCAACCCCGAGTGCGGCTGCAACGCCAATACCAATACCCGCCAACATTGATTTATTCACGGGACTTCCTCCTTTGTTGCTATTGCTAACAATTGTGCAACCGATCGTTAGCAGAGCCAATCAGACAGAAGCCTAAAAGCAGAGTATTGTTTGGGAAAACAGCGGTTTCAGAGAATTCTGAAGGGAGAAAGGCACCCGGCAACGCAAGTGCGATGCCGGGATAAATCCGAGGATTAATGCAGTTTCAGACGCGGACGGATCACGCGGTTAATACTGCCGACCAGCATCATCAGGCCTGTTTTGCAGTAGCCGTGCAGCGCAATCTGGTGCATTCGGTACAGTGAGATGTAGACCATACGAGCAATACGCCCTTCAATCATCATCGAACCGCGCATCAAATTGCCCATCAGGCTGCCGACAGTCGAGTAGTTGGACAGAGAAACTAAAGAACCATGATCTTTATAGCTGTACGACTTCAGATCTTTACCCTTCATCTGCGCCAGAATGTTGTTCAGCGCACAGGTCGCCATCTGGTGCGCAGCCTGAGCGCGCGGAGGCACAAAGCCGCCTTCCGGACGGGCGCAGGAAGCACAGTCACCGATAGCATAGATATCCGGGTCACGGGTCGTCTGCAGCGTTGGCTCAACCACCAGTTGGTTAATACGATTGGTTTCAAGGCCGCCGATATCTTTCATAAAGTCTGGCGCTTTGATCCCTGCGGCCCAGACCATCAGATCCGCTGCGATGTATTCCCCATCTTTGGTGTGCAGGCCGCCTTCATCCGCGCTGGTGACCATCGTCTGCGTCAGTACGCGCACGCCCATTTTGGTCAGTTCGTTATGCGCAGCGCCGGAAATACGCGGTGGCAGTGCAGGCAGAATACGCTCACCGGCTTCCACCAGCGTCACGTTCAACGCTTCGTTGCTTAAACCTTTATAGCCATAGCTGTGCAGCTGTTTCACCGCGTTATGCAGTTCCGCAGACAGCTCAACGCCGGTTGCGCCACCGCCAACAATCGCGATATTCACCTTGCCGTTAGCACCCAGGTTCGCCGAGTACTTCAGGAACAGGTTCAGCATTTCCTGGTGGAAACGACGCGCCTGATGCGGGTTATCGAGGAAGATACAATGTTCTTTCACGCCCGGGGTGTTGAAGTCGTTAGAGGTGCTGCCCAGCGCCATCACCAGCGTGTCATAGGCCAGCTTGCGCTCAGGTACCAGCAGTTCACCTTTCTCATCGCGCAGTTCAGCGATGGTCAGAGTTTTGGCTTCGCGGTTGATGTCCATCACCGATCCAAGCTGGAACTGGAAATGATGGTTACGTGCGTGGGCCAGGTAGCTCAGCGCATCCACACCTTCGTCCAGAGAACCCGTAGCCACTTCGTGCAGCAGCGGTTTCCACAGGTGACTGTGGTTACGATCTACCAGCGTGATTTTCGCTTTTTTACCCCGGCCAAGCTTTCTACCCAGTTGAGTAGCCAGTTCCAGGCCGCCCGCACCACCACCGACAATGACAATTTTCTTGATTGGCGTAGTCATGAGACCCCCTTCAAATTTATTAACCAATTGTTAATTAAAAGTTATAAATATAGCCTTTAATTAACAACAAGTTACTTACAAGAAACCATTCAGCTGCAATGAGAATAACATGAATGGTGCATTGGTCATACCAAAATTGATGTGTATCAAGTTTTATCGCGCAGAAGTTGAGCGGAGGGTATTTTCGCCACCAAACTGAGGCTAAGAAAGGTTAAAAATTAACAAAAAAAAGCCCCGACTGCGTTTCCGTAGTCGGGGCTTTTTGTGTGTTATCAGCCGAGGGTTTTGAAAGCTTTTATCCGCTGTAGATGCGGCGAAATATTCTTAAACTTGTGGCCCTGCTCTTCATCCCAGATGATTTCATAGTAATGATGTAGCACGCTTGCCGACCGCTGGCTGTCCAGCGCATCGTCATGGCGAGAAAGGATAGCCAGGCAGCGATCGCGGTTTTTCTCGCGGAAGTTATTCACGCACTTGGTCGCAATGTCCATGTACTCTTCCGGGCGGTCAATCTTGCCGTCCATGTTCTCATCCGGGAACAGATTCGGGTTGAACACCACCTGCCGAATATCACACAGGAAACCAATGCGCTCTGCCCAGAAGCCGCCAAGCCCGACGCCGCAAATCAGCGGACGTTCATCGGCGTTGAGCTGTAGCATTTTGTCCACTTCTTTCAGCAGATGCTGCATGTCGTGTTTCGGATGCAGCGTGCTGTAGCTAATCAACCGCACGTCCGGGTCGATGAACTGTAGCTGCAGCACCTTTTCATGGTTTCCTGGGCTATTTGAGTCAAAACCGTGTAAATAGATAATCATCGTATCCTCACCACACCATTACTCCCACACCGGGAGGGTTAATGACCAGCCTTCACTTCCTGCCAGCGTTCATGGAGTTGTTCCAGCTGAGCGCTAACCGTTTTCCAGCGGGCGGAGTCCATCAGTTCCTGACGGCTAAATGAACCTTTATGATACAACTTCGTAACACGTTCTGCGTTGATCGGCGACAGGTTATCCAACACGCTAACGGCCCCTTTACGATTATTGCAGACGAGGATCATATCGCAACCTGCGTCGAGAGATGCCTGGCCACGCTCCGCATAGCTGCCCATAATGGCGGCACCTTCCATGGAAAGATCATCAGAGAAGATAACCCCATCAAAGCCCAATTCGCCGCGCAGTACGGTCTTCAACCAGTAAGGGGAACCGCTTGCTGGACGCGGATCAACGGCATCATAAATCACGTGCGCAGGCATAATGGCATCCAACGCATTCTCAGTAATCAGCGTCTGGAACACCGCCATATCTTTAGCACGAATTTCAGCGTCCGAGCGCGGATCGTGCGGGGTCTCTTTGTGCGAATCCGCGGTGACTGCGCCGTGGCCCGGGAAGTGTTTACCGGTGGTTTTCATGCCTGCATCGTGCATGCCGTCGATAAAGTGGCGCGCCATCGCCAGCGCCTTATGCGGATCCGCATGATAAGAGCGCTCACCGATAGCGGTACAGATATGGCCCACATCAAGCACCGGTGCGAAGCTAATATCGATATCCATGGCGATCATTTCGCTCGCCATTAACCAGCCAGCATCCGCCGCCATACGGCCACCCGCCTCTTCACCCAAAACGGCGGCAAAGGATTGTGCAGCCGGCAGCCGGGTAAAACCCTCACGGAAACGCTGTACACGGCCACCTTCCTGATCCACCGCCACCACCAGGTGATTGCGTGAGGCTGCACGGATCTGGCGAACCAACTCACGAAGCTGCTCAGGATCATGATAGTTACGGGTAAACAGAATTAAGCCACCTACCAGAGGATGTGCAAGGATCTCACGTTCCTCAGCGTCCAATTCGTAACCTTCAACGTCCAACATTACTGGCCCCACACGGCCTCCTTTTTATTCTGTAACTGTTGCCAAACGTCGTTGGCTAACGTGAAAAATTGTTCGTCGCCGGTCTGTTGCCCACGACACTCAAACCACCCGGCCATCAGCATCAGCACCCAAGGCCGCCAGCGCATCACCTGCCGCCAGAGCATATCTGGCGACATCTGCGCGCGTTCAGCATAAGCCAAAGTGAGCTGATGGCGCTGTGTATTGTCCGTTGCCCACACGGCCGCTAGCTCCAGCGCGACATCGCCATCACCGGCATATTCCCAATCAATAAGTTTTAGCCCCTGAACGGTATGGACAATGTTTCCGGCATGTACGTCCATATGCAGCGGCGCCAACCGCATCGCGCGGGGTTCGCCCTGCTTACGCAAACGCTGCAAACCACGTAGCCAAAATGGTGTACGCCGTGCCGGATCGCATTGCTGCCAGTACTGTTCCAACAGCGGCAGTAAGGCAATCGGCCAGCCAAATCGAGGCTCTCGGTGTAAATCATACAGGAGTGCAGCAAGAGGACGATGGGCCGGGAGCACGCTTTTGATCTCACCGGCTAAATATTCAACCGCCATCCAACCTGATGTATAAAAAACAGGCTTGGGCGCGAGCGTGTTTGGCAGACGTTGCAGTGCGTGATATTGGCGAAGGAAATCGCTCTCTGGTGCGTCAGGGGCATGATGCTGGCGTAATACCAACCGCCGTTCACCGTTTTGAAGGATACAGCTGCTGCCGCTCAGCCCCGAAGTTTCGGGGCTGGCGACGATGCGATAGTGCGGAAAACAGCGTGACAGGACGTCGTCACGCGTGAGCTTATTGCTGCGCAACCGCACCCTTTCCTGACCAGATGATTTCCCCGGTCTGTACCTGCATCAGCTGCATTTGCAGGGTTGGCGTATTGACGTTACCGGTCGCATTGGAATACAGAACGTACTGCGCACCCACGTTGCGGGCAATGCCCATCGCTTTGCTGCGCGAACCAAGGCTATCCTGAGGCGACAGGCCCAGCTGCTGTTTCGCAACAGCCAACTGCTGCGGAGACACGAGGGTAAATTTCGAATTGCCAGAAAGCGCATTATGCAGCGCGGTAGTGGCTTCACCCGCATTCAACGAACCATTGGTACGGTTATTCACGCTATCCACCAGCAGAATGCTGCCCGCATTTACGCCACCGGCCTGCAACATTTTGCCGACCAGCGGTTGCGCCGCACCGTTCCAGTCATAGTGACGAACGCGCGGTGTTGGCTGAGCTGGTGTTTCACCACCGTGCTCAATCGGCCCAGGCTGCGTTGGCACTGTTGGTACCGTCGGAACCGTCGGCACCGGCTGCTGCGGCTCGGTTGGCTGCTGCGGTTGCTGCGGATTGACCGTTTCAACCGGTGCCGGTTCTTCGCGCACTACGCACCCAGCAAGCAACATCGCCAGGGAAGCAATTAATGCATAGCGACCCAATTTACTCATTCCAGATTACCCCTCACAGATAAAGATAAAGCCGGGCTTTATGCGCCCCTAAACCATTGGCCGTCCCGTACAGCGTGACCGAGCCCATCGGAGGAACGGTGATGCTGCGCGGCGCTTCTAGCGGGTGCATTTCCAGCCCTCTGGCGTCATACCAATAAAAACGATAGTGAACGGTGACCGGCTCTCGCCTTTCATTGAACAGCTTCGCGCTGGCGGTAGCCTGAATATCCGACGAGGTAATTTCAGGCGCTTGCGCACTGATCCCAGCGGCCAGAACATTCGACTCCATGACCAGCGATTGCTGCTCGCTGACGGCAATTTCCGGGCGCGAATGGCACCCGGCAAGCAGCGTCGCGCAAAGCACAAGACCCAGACATCCCGATTTCATAGGTTAACCTTTATGCGCCAGCATTGGACCCAGCGGGCGTCCACCCAGCAGATGCATATGGATATGGTAAACTTCCTGTCCACCGTGGCGGTTGCAGTTCATGATCAGGCGATAGCCATCATCGGCAATCCCTTCATCGCGCGCGATTTTTGCCGCGACAGTCACCATGCGACCCAGTGCCTGTTCATGTTCGGCGGTCACGTCGTTGGTCGTGGCAATGAGCGTATTAGGGATAATCAGGATATGCGTTGGCGCCTGTGGAGAAATATCGCGGAACGCGGTAACCAAATCATCCTGGTAGACGATGTCTGACGGGATTTCGCGACGAATGATTTTGCTGAAAATCGTTTCTTCTGCCATTAGAACTTCCTTTATTATTCTCTTATGTTGTCGGTAAAACCGTTGCCGACGAACAGGTTATATGCGGAGAGTATGAGCGAGTTACATCCCCGGTTTCAACTGGAATACCGTTTTTCTTACATCAGCTTAGCCGTTACTTGCGTACCCACTGGCCGTTGATGCCCTGAACGTATTCACCCTGCTGCGCTTTCTCAATCAATTTCTTACCCGCCAGCCGCGCGACTTCCTGCTGCGACAAGCTGTTACTCTGGGCAAGCTGCTGATAGCTTTCGCTGCGCGCCTGGTTTATTTTTTTCACCAGCGCCAGCGTATCGCTGTCCTGCTTAATCGCCGCCAGATAGCCGCCCTGAGTTTCACCCACGCGTCCCTGCTGACGAGCATCCGTCAGCGTTAAGGCCAGTGCTTGCGTACTTAACAGGCTAAGAGCCAGCAGCGCGATAATCCCTCGTTTTCGCATCATGACCTCAGAATAAGTCGCTACGTGATTTCAGCAAATCCTCAACGTCCTTATCGGCCTTGATGCGGATTTCATGCTCAATTTTCACGTTCATGTTGATGGTAATCGGCTCTTTCGGCGCCGCCACTTCAATGCGCGGTACGCATCCCGATAGCAGCCCGCAGGTCATCAAACCCACCAGGGCGATGGATAATTTCATTATTGCTCCTTACATTCCGTGCCGCTGCGACACGGAGCGCCGGGTAGGGTCGCGTGTTGCTCAAGCCATGACTGAAGTTTGTCGCCAAAGCGCAAGCTTCGCCACAAATCAAAAACATTCTCCTGGTGCGTATAATTCAGTTGCACCGTGCTGCGTTTCTCATCCATCACCCCAGTCCCGGTTACCGCGGCCTGTAAGGTCAATAGTCCCAGGCTATCCAGATTAATCCGCGTCCATGAGCGGCTAATTTCCAGATAGCGCAGCCAATTGATAGCCGCACCGGCGGCAATATTATCATCTGCCACCGCATCGGCGGTGTCCTTATCAAGACGTAGCGTCATCGGGCCGGGGTTATGCAGCCAACCATCTTTAATGATCCATTTACTGTCGTTTAACCACAGCGGCAGCGCACCGTCCACCGGGCCAGACATAGCGAACTGCTTCGGATTCACCGCGCTCACCAGTTCACTCATCGAGATATGATGCAAACGCAGTAGCGCCGCATCGCGCTGCGGCATACGGAGCTGTTGCATGGTTATCTTGCCACCAAGGACGTCAACGCTGACATCGCTCAACTGTAGCGGCTGGGCATCGCTCCACGGCCAGGTTCCCTGCAAATCGGCAGTGACGTTGCGCGCCGTCACCTGGTTAACAATTTCAGCAATCCGTAGTGAAACCGGGCGGCGGGTACCAAACTGCCAGACGCCCGCTTTTAAGCGAAATGGCAGCACGAAATCTACTCCGTTTACCTCGTTATCCGGCGTCCATGCGCTGCCATTACGCAGCACGCCGTGTCCACCGGCTTCAAACCCCTGATCGGCGGCGGCAGAAAACGCGACCTGTGCGTAAAGCGAGCCATCGCGCAGCTTCATTTTCCAGTCCGGTGGCACCAGCGGCTGGAATACCGTCAGTGATTGTTTCGGCCACCAGGCTTTACCGCGCAGGCGTTCACCATCCCAGCGCCCGTTAAGTTGAATCGGCCCAATCTCTTGCGCTTTGAGGTTCCCTTTAAACTGGAAGTAAGTAGGGTCGCGGCCGTCGACGCTAAAACTCAGCGCAGAGGCAGGCAGTACACTCCCGCCGGTAAAGCGAGTTTCATTGGCATCCAGCGCCAGCGTGCCGGTAAAGGATGGGTGCTGCTCGTTGCGGATCCAGTGAATAGGTTTTTCCAACGTCAGACGCGGCTTATCCATCGTCATGGTACCGTACTGCAGTTTGTCAAAACCGGTTGAGAGCGAATTAAGAACGATGGCACTGTCGCGCCATTCACCGGTACCGGTGACATCCCAGCGCGCCTGCATCGGGGTAAAATGCCCGTCGCCCCAATAGCGCCACTGCCAGGTGCCTTTATCCGGCATAAAATTGTCGGCTTTACCATCAAGGTGCAACACGAAGTCGCCGGTTTTCTGCTCATGAGCGCGCAATATCGCCTGCAAACGACCATCTATCCCCTGAGTGGAGATCTTTACCCCCGCAAGCGGCCAGCGGACATCATCGATATTCAGTGCGTCAATCACTCGTCCTCGGGAGCGCAGCAGTGCCCCCGGCTGGAAAGCCAATACGGGCGTCATCAGCGGCCCACTCAAATGTGCGGGAAGCTTAGCGTAGAGAATCAAATCTCCCTGCTTCGCTTCCCCGGTCATCTGCAACGGCATATCGCTGTTATCCATGCTGAGCGTTCCCGGGCCGATGGTTAACACCGCATTGCCCTTCCCGGCATCACCCGAGGTTAAAACGTTCAGTCGCCCGGTAATTCGCGTTTTGTCGATGCCCTGCTGCCAGTTTTCCAGCTTCACGCCAAGGCGACCACTCAGTGGGAGCCCTTGCTGATAAGGCCAGCTCCAGCGGCCATCGCTGATGGTGAGCTGCTGCTCAGTCAGTTGCCATGGAAGATCGACCAGCGGGTCAGCTTCACCGCGGGCGATCATAATCAGCTGCCCTTGATTGCCATCCCAGTTCAGCTCAGCATCTACCAGCGAAGGCACCTGCGGTACTTGAAGTGTTGACTCTAAATGGCCTTTTACCGGCAAACCATCCGGTACCAGCGGCATCGTGAACTCACCGAGAAGCTTGACCGGCTGTTCGCCTTCAATTAATGCCGCGTGAAACTCGCTAACGGTCAGCGATTGTCCATGCAAACGCGCATGCAGCGTGACGTGCTCACCTTCATATTGCAGCTCCTGGCGCTGTGCGGTAAGCGAAACATTCAGCTTACCCTGCCATTTTTCCCACGGCGATATGCTCAGTGAATCGATAGAAAGCCAGGTATTCGGCAGCATTGACTGCCATTCGGCCAGCGTACGCGGCGCCCCGGGCACCGAATCGTTTTGCGGTAGTTTAGCGAAACAGACTGAATTGAGGTTGACCGAGACGGCGTGCAGACGCCAACGGCTTGGGTGCGACAGCGTTACATCTTTCAGTGTCGCCAGCTCACAATCCCCGGCAAGATAGCGCAGGTCGGGAATGCGCAGCGCCGATCGGGTCAACCGAGGGCTTTCGTTAAGGGCGATACGCGTTCCCGCCGGAAGCCAGATGCCCACCAGCGTAGGGACCCAGTACCCCAGCGTCATCAACAGCGTTAACGGCAGGAGTATTAAAAGCAGGAATAGCGCAATAACGGCTTTATATTTACCCTTCATGGGTGCAGTGATATCCAGTTTAAGCAGGCAGTTATGCCGGACCGCACAGCGAGCGGTCCAAAGGCGCATATTGTGTCATGTCAGACCAGAGAGTGAAAGCCGCTGTCATGCATTAAGCGTAGCTGCTCTAAAATAAAATGTGAGTAATTTCAGTTGATTCTGATTGAGTGCAGAAGTTCGCTCCCGGTTCTAAAGCGCGTATACTGGTGATAGTTTCCTTACGTAACTTTAGCATTCAAAACATTTTTACATTTTGTATGATTATTTGAAATATGCTAACTTGACTCTAAAATCACTGGAGAAAAGCTTATGAAAATCGCCGTTTATAGCACAAAGCAGTACGACAAAAAGTACCTGCAAAATGTGAATGAGGCTTATGGCTTTGAACTTGAGTTTTTCGATTTTCTGCTCACGGAAAAAACCGCCAAAACCGCGCACGGCTGTGAAGCGGTCTGTATTTTCGTCAACGACGACGGGAGCCGCCCGGTACTCGAAGAGTTGAAGAAAAACGGGGTGAAATATATTGCGCTGCGCTGTGCGGGCTTCAACAACGTTGATCTCGATGCTGCGAAAGAGCTCGGTTTACGCGTAGTCCGCGTCCCTGCCTATTCTCCAGAAGCGGTGGCGGAACACGCTATCGGGATGATGATGACGCTAAACCGTCGTATTCACCGCGCATACCAGCGCACACGCGACGCTAACTTCTCACTGGAAGGCCTCACCGGTTTTACCATGTTCGGCAAAACGGCGGGCGTTATCGGTACTGGTAAAATTGGCATCGCCGCCCTGCGCATTCTGAAGGGTTTTGGTATGCGCCTGCTGGCATTTGATCCGTATCCAAGCGCGGCGGCACTGGAGCTCGGCGTTGAATATGTCGACCTGCCAACGCTGTTTGCCGAATCTGACGTCATTACCCTGCACTGCCCGCTAACGCCGGAAAACTACCATCTGCTCAACGCCAGTGCTTTTGAGAAGATGAAAGACGGCGTGATGATTATCAACACCAGCCGCGGTGCCTTGATTGATTCACAGGCAGCGATTGAAGCCCTGAAAACGCAAAAAATCGGCGCACTGGGGATGGACGTTTACGAGAACGAACGCGATCTGTTCTTTGAAGATAAGTCTAACGACGTGATTCAGGATGACGTGTTCCGTCGTCTGTCGGCTTGCCACAACGTGTTGTTCACCGGTCACCAGGCCTTCCTGACCGCCGAGGCGCTGACCAGCATCTCGGAAACCACGTTGGAAAACCTAAGCCAAATCGATAGCGGCACCGATTGCCCTAACGCTCTCGCCTAATCAACACCGCTCCCTGCCGCCCGGCGGGGAGCATTTTCAGATAAGCCCGGCAGACATTATTCGCAGTACAGTTAGACTTCCAACACATTCACCAAATGAATATTTAAGAAGTCTTGTGCAATGAAGAAAATCGTTATTCTGCTGGCAGCGGCAACGCTACTCGCTGGCTGTGTCTACAACAGTAAAGTCTTTACCGGCGGCGACCAACTGCAGCATCACCGTTTTGTCCTGGAAAGCGTGAACGGCAAGCCGATTCAAGGCGAGCATGCGCCGATGGATTTAAGCTTTGGTGAAAAGCAGCCACTGCTGAATAGAATTTATCTGTCCGGTACGCTGTGTAATCAATTCTCCACCATGGCGACCGTCACCAATGGCGAAATCACCGCGACCGATCTGGCGATGACCCGCAAACTGTGCCGCGACGCGACGCTAAACCAACTCGACGCCACCCTCGCATCCATGCTTCGCCAGGGCGCTCAGGTCGATTTAACCCAATCGCAGCTGACGCTGGCCACGGCTGACCAGACGTTTATCTACAAACTTGCCGATTTGATGCACTGACGGTTAGTAGTTTCCGCAGCTGCCGACCGCAAGAGATTGCTCGCTGCAGCGCTTGCCGTTAGGCAGCGCGCACATACCAATACTGGAGCCATCAAGCTGGCGCGCGGCGGAGAGCGTACCACCAATCATCGCGCAGTTCGCATCCCCTGAACTCGACATTGCCGCTCTCATTCCCGGCGTCACGTGCGCCGCGGTCGCCTGCTGAACAGGTTCATTGCTACACGCGGACAACAAAAGCGCCGCACACCCGACTAAAAACGCAGCTCGCATCACTTCTCTCCCAATCGCAAAAATAAGAACAAACCTAAGCATCATAGGCATCGCAGCCCGACACGTCGAGAGACGAAGCGCGCATTTATGCACTGTAGAAACATTTTCTGGCAATTTTTATGGGCTGATAACATTCGTAACGTTGATATAGACCCCTCTCAAGGACACAAAAGCAAAAATGATTCAGCGCGGGGTTTGCTAAACTTCAATCAATACCATCGGCGAAATCGATGAGTTTATAACGGATAAATTCCCGGTTGGCGGTCAGCCCGCGAACCTCTTTTTGCGCAATGTAAGGTGTCATAATCAATGATCACAATTGACGGTAACGGTGCGGTCGCCTCTGTTGCGTTCCGAACCAGCGAAGTCATCGCCATTTACCCGATAACGCCCAGCTCTACCATGGCCGAGCAGGCCGATGCGTGGGCGGGAAATGGCCTGAAAAACGTGTGGGGCGATGTCCCGCGCGTAGTCGAAATGCAGTCAGAAGCCGGCGCCATTGCCGCCGTGCACGGCGCATTGCAAACAGGTGCACTGTCCACCTCATTTACCTCGTCGCAGGGTCTCCTGCTGATGATCCCGACGCTCTACAAACTGGCCGGTCAGCTGACGCCGTTTGTTCTGCACGTCGCTGCACGTACCGTTGCGACTCATGCGCTGTCAATTTTTGGCGATCACTCCGACGTGATGGCCATCCGCCAAACCGGCTGCGCCATGCTGTGCGCTGGTAGCGTGCAGGAAGCACAGGACTTCGCGCTAATTTCTCACATCGCCACGCTTAAAAGCCGCGTGCCTTTTATTCATTTCTTCGATGGTTTCCGCACGTCGCACGAGATTAATAAAATCGTGCCGCTGGCCGATGACACCATTCGCGGCTTGCTGCCGCAGGACGAGATCACCGCGCATCGCGCCCGCGCGCTGAATCCAGAGCATCCGGTAATCCGCGGCACATCCGCAAACCCGGATACCTATTTCCAGTCCCGTGAAGCCACCAACCCGTGGTATGACGCGGTATACGACCATGTTGAGCAGGCGATGAATGATTTCGCCGACGCCACGGGCCGTCGCTATAAACCATTTGAGTATTATGGTCACCCGCAGGCCGAACGCGTGATTGTGATTATGGGTTCGGCGATTGGCACTTGCGAAGAAGTGGTCGACGAACTCCTGACCCGCGGCGAAAAAGTGGGCGTGCTGAAAGTTCGTCTGTATCGTCCCTTCTCGGCCCAACATCTGCTGCAGGCGCTACCGGAAAGCGTGCGTAGCGTTGCCGTGCTCGACCGGACAAAAGAACCAGGCGCGCTGGCTGAACCGCTGTATCTCGACATCATGACTGCGCTGGCAGAAGCTTTCAACCACGGCGAACGCGAAACCCTGCCGCGTGTCATCGGCGGGCGCTATGGTCTCTCGTCAAAAGAGTTTGGCCCCGACTGCGTGCTGGCGATTTTCAGCGAGCTGGCGCAAGCTAAACCGAAACCTCGCTTTACCGTCGGCATCTATGATGATGTGACCAACCTTTCCCTGCCGCTGCCGGAAAACACCCTACCCTCAAGCGCACGGCTGGAAGCCCTTTTCTACGGTCTCGGTAGCGACGGCAGCGTCTCGGCGACCAAAAACAACATCAAGATTATCGGTAATTCCACGCCGTGGTTTGCCCAAGGCTATTTTGTTTACGACTCTAAAAAGGCCGGCGGCCTGACGGTGTCGCACCTGCGCGTCAGCGATAACCCTATTCGCTCCGCCTATCTGGTGGCACAGGCCGATTTTGTCGGCTGCCACCAGCTGCAATTTATTGATAAGTACCAGATGGCTGAGCGTCTGAAGCCTGGTGGGATTTTCCTGCTGAATACGCCGTACAGCGCCGATGAAGTGTGGGCGCGACTGCCGCAGGAAGTCCAGGCGGTTCTGAATCAGAAGAAAGCCCGCTTCTATGTCATTAACGCCGCCAAAATCGCCCGTGAATGCGGCCTGGCGGCGCGAATTAACACCGTGATGCAGATGGCATTCTTCCATCTTACTCAGATCCTGCCGGGCGATAGCGCCCTGATGGAGCTGCAAAACGCTATCGCCAAAAGCTACAGCAGTAAGGGGCAGGACCTGGTTGAGCGCAACTGGCAGGCGCTGGCGCTGGCGCGCGAATCACTGGCTGAAGTGCCGCTGCAGCCAGTGAACGCCAGCAGCCCGAGCCGCCCTCCGGTGGTCTCTGATGAGGCGCCTGATTTTGTCAAAACCGTCACTGCCGCGATGCTAGCGGGTTTAGGCGATGCGTTGCCGGTCTCTGCGCTGCCGCCGGACGGTACCTGGCCGGTCGGCACCACACGCTGGGAGAAACGCAACATTGCCGAAGAGATCCCTATCTGGAAAGAAGATCTCTGTACTCAATGTAACCACTGCGTTGCCGCCTGCCCGCACTCGGCGATTCGTGCGAAAGTTGTCTCTCCAGAAGCGATGGAAACTGCACCAGCCTCCCTGCACTCGCTCGATGTGAAGTCTCGCGATATGCGCGGCCAAAAATACGTGCTGCAGGTCGCCCCGGAAGATTGCACCGGCTGTAACCTGTGCGTTGAGGTATGCCCAGCGAAAGATCGTCAGAATCAGGAAATCAAGGCGATCAACATGATGTCGCGCCTTGAGCACGTGGAAGAAGAGAAAGTGAACTATGACTTCTTCCTCGACCTGCCGGAAATTGACCGCAGCAAGCTTGAGCGAATCGATATTCGTACTTCGCAGCTTATCACGCCGCTGTTTGAATACTCCGGTGCCTGCTCCGGCTGTGGTGAAACGCCATATATCAAACTGCTGACCCAGCTTTACGGTGACCGTATGTTGATTGCCAACGCCACCGGCTGTTCTTCTATTTATGGCGGTAACCTGCCTTCGACACCCTACACCACCGATGCCAACGGCCGCGGTCCGGCGTGGGCCAACTCGCTGTTTGAAGATAACGCCGAGTTTGGTCTGGGCTTCCGCTTGACGGTTGACCAGCATCGCCAGCGCGTGATGCGCCTGCTGGACGGTTTCGTCGAACACATCCCCGCTGAGCTTAACGAGGCGCTGCACGCCGACGCGACGCCGGAAGAACGCCGCGAACAGGTGAGCGCTTTACGCACTGCGTTGACCGGCGTGGAAGGTGCTGAAGAGCTATTAACCGACGCCGACGCGCTGGTTGAAAAATCAATCTGGCTGATTGGCGGCGACGGATGGGCCTACGATATTGGTTTCGGCGGGCTGGATCACGTCATGAGCCTGACCGAGAACGTCAATATTCTGGTGCTTGATACCCAGTGTTACTCCAACACCGGCGGCCAGGCCTCGAAAGCGACGCCGCTTGGTGCGGTGACCAAGTTCGGTGAACACGGTAAGCGTAAAGCGCGCAAAGATCTGGGCGTCAGCATGATGATGTACGGGCACGTTTACGTGGCGCAAATCTCGCTGGGTGCGCAGCTGAACCAGACGGTGAAAGCGATACAGGAAGCGGAATCTTATCCAGGACCTTCGCTTATCATCGCCTATAGCCCTTGTGAAGAGCACGGTTACGACTTAGCGTTAAGTCACGATCAGATGCGTCAGTTGACCGCCACCGGTTTCTGGCCGCTGTTCCGCTTTGATCCACGTCGTGCCGATGAGGGGAAAATCCCGCTGGCGCTCGACTCCCGTCCGCCATCAGATGCCCTCGCCGAAACGCTGATGAATGAGCAGCGCTTCCGCCGTTTAAACAGCCAGCAGCCTGAAGTCGCTGAACAGCTGTGGAAAGATGCCGCTGCAGACTTGCAAAAGCGCTACGACTTCCTTGCGCAGTTGGCCGGTAAAGCCGAGAAAGTCACTCCGCAGGAATAAACGCTAACGTTTTTCTGCGTGTATAAAAAAAGCCCGAATTATTATTCGGGCTTATCATTTAATCAATGAGGAATTAAAACAAACGACACACAGCAATCGTTATTCACAGTGTGGCAAAAGGCATATAAGCGCCCTAATTTATACTGTTTTATCTCATTTGTATAATTTTTGTTTTATATGAAAGATAATAATATATTCATGAGAATTATCATCATTTCATCAGAATTACATCCTTTAGATTTTTCTTATATCGTAACAAATATCCTTTATCATCCAACTTATCTCTCCTTTAGGATTATCTCACTTCCTATTTGTGGAAGTGCGCGAATATAAAAACACTAAAGGAATAATTTCAATGAACAGAAAAGCACTGGCCCTTGTCATTCCCGCCCTCCTGGCAGTCGGCGCAGCGCATGCTGCTGAGATTTATAATAAAGACGGCAATAAGTTAGACATTTATGGCAAAGTTGATGGCCTGCATTATTTCTCCAGCGATTCCAAAAAAGACGGTGACCAGTCTTATGTCCGTTTTGGTTTCAAAGGTGAAACGCAAATTAATAACATGCTGACCGGCTACGGCCAGTGGGAATATAACGTTCAGGCGAATAATCCTGAATCAACTGACAGCAGCGATAGCCAGGCCTGGACTCGTTTAGGCTTTGCAGGCTTGAAATTCGGCGACTATGGTTCATTCGATTACGGTCGTAACTACGGTGTGCTGTACGACGTTGAAGGCTGGACCGATATGCTGCCGGAATTTGGTGGTGATACCTATTCAAACGCCGATAACTTCATGACCAGCCGTGCCAATGGTGTAGCCACCTACCGCAATAACGACTTCTTTGGTTTGGTCGATGGGCTCAACTTTGCGCTGCAATATCAGGGTAAAAACGAAAACCCAGGCAGCGGCGAAGGTACCAACAACGGTGATCGCAGCACGCGTAACGCTAACGGCGACGGCTTCGGTATGTCAACCTCTTACGATCTGGGCATGGGCGTGAGTGCTTCCGCAGCCTACGCCTCCTCCGACCGTACCAGCGCCCAGCGTACCGACACCACGGCGGGTGGCGATAAAGCCGACGCCTGGACCGTGGGCCTGAAATACGATGCCAACAATATCTATCTGGCTTCTATGTATTCGGAAACTCGTAATATGACGCCGTATGGCGACAGCAATGGTGTCGCGGATAAGACCCAGAACTTTGAAGTCACCGCTCAGTACCAGTTCGATTTTGGCCTCCGTCCGGCAATTTCTTACCTGCAATCTAAAGGTAAAAATCTGAACAGCACCACCCGCGACATCAAAAATGCGCAGACGGTGAACGGCGATAAAGATCTGGTGAAATATCTCGATGTTGGCGCGACTTACTACTTCAATAAAAACATGTCCACCTACGTGGATTACAAGATCAACCTGTTAGACGGCGACGACAGCTTCTACGCTAATAACGGTATCAGCACCGACAACGTGGTCGGGATGGGCCTGGTCTATCAGTTCTAACCCCGTAAAAGAACCCGCTGGCAACGGCGGGTTTCTTTTTACTCGCGGAACAAATTACTGCACCGCGCTTTCTCCGTGAATCTCGCCCTTGAATCCAGTTTTGGCAATCGCCGACAGCAGACGCTGGTTATCGAAATTCTCTGGCACCACCACCTGCGCCTGACGGGTTTTTAATGAGGCTTTCGCCTTAATCACACCATCGGTCGAGCGTAGCGCCTGATTAATTGAAATCACGCACAGCGGGCAATTCATCTCGGCCACATCAATCGTGACCTGCTTATCGGCTGCCCAGCCAAACGGCACCACGAACAATAACGCCAGGATCGCTATTTTTTTCATTCCATCCACTCCCAAATCCACGGCAGAACATACGGATAGGTTATCAATGCCAGCACCAGCGGTACCGCCAACCAGTACAGCCATAACAAAACCCGACGGCTCACCACGTTGACGCAGATCGGTTTTGGCGACAGATGCAAACGCCAGAAGCCACGAGCCATCAACCCTAACGCGACAATCACCATCGGGATCTGTAACCAGGAGGCACCGGGGATCCCTACCAGCCCTGCCGCTGAAATACCGAATACCAGGTACAGCAGCGGCCCAATACAGCACAGAGTCGATGCGCCGGCAGCAACAACCGCCGCCAGCAGGGTTAGCAGGCCGCCCTTAATGCTGTTCGACGCTGACATAATCGTAACTAAACAGCGCAGGATCGTAGAAGTTCAGCGGATCGCCATCCACTTCGGCATACGGGTAGCCCAGATTATTAACGTCACCCTGCTCAGCGGCTGGCGACAGCGCAAAATCACGGGCGTGGTTGAAGCCCACCCAGTTCATTTCCCAGTTGCCAAACAGATAGTCATTTACCGCAGTGACTGCAGGGTCGCCATTCTCTTTCTTCTCGGTCAGACGCATTTTGGTCACGTCGGCCGGATCTGCTGGCATCCAGCCAAAACCGGCCAGCCAGAACATCGCGCGGCAATGTTGGCCACCGCTAATCTTTGCCACACCCTGCGCATCGGCACTGCCGAACGCTTTTTTCGAGTACTTATCCAGTTTACGGCTGGCACCTAAACGAATACCGAACATCTCACGCGCCGGAATCCCCACTGCACGGCACAACGCCACAAATACCGAGTTGATATCGGTACATTTGCCGCCGAGTTTACCGGTTTTCAGGATTTCGCCAACATCGCCGGTACCGCAACCAATCACCGCATCATCACGGTGCATATGGGTACTGACCCAGTCGTGGATCATGCGTGCCTGCTTCAGCGGTGCTTTTTCACTGCCAATGATTTTTAATGCCGTCTCTTTAACCAGGCCATCAACCGGAATATGCGGGGTGGCATGCAGGAACGGTTTAATCTCGTCGGGAATCACTGCCCCTTCCACCGGTAGCTGCCAGTCGGTAAGAAGATTATCCTTGAGCACTTCCCAATCCCGGGTCTCAATAGCCATCTCGACCTTGATTTCCAGCGGGCCATTGGACGCAGGCCAGGTGACAAACAGCACTTTTGCACCATAGCGGTTATTGGCATTGAGCGTTGCGCTCTGGTAGTTACCGCTAAAAGATAGGTTCAGCAACTGCTGGAAGGCAGTATCTTCTGGGATTGGGATCCACAAATTCACCTTACCGGACGAGCCCTCTGGTGCTTTCAGACTGTAGGTCTGGGTCATCACAAAACGGCGGTATTTGCCGGAAGAGACGGCTGCTAGCTTAGCGACGGTTTCCGTTTTAGCAAAAACAGGGCTAACCAGACCCAGCGTAGACAGTGCCGCAGCACTTTTCAGAAAGTGACGCCTTTCCATTGTGTATCCTTCATCGCCAGAAAAAGCTGGCACTTAACCCCGCACCTGCGGAGGTTGGCCGCTATTATGCGACCATGCATTCAGCACGACAATGAATATGAAGGGGTAAAATTAGCAATTTGCGGGCTTTAAAGAGTGGTCCGCCGCCGAGGACTCGAACCTCGTATTGTCAGCGCAGTGACTGATGCTTATCCCGGTAAGCTAGCGGCGGTAAAACGACGGAAGATATGACAGGCACGTTACGTGATTACCGATACACTTCCGCATTTCCTGCCCACAGGCTGGAGTCTGCTGGCGTACTTAAGGCAATCACCCGTATTTTACCCCCACCGATAGCCCCGGCCTTTTTCTGCAACGCTCGAATGGCATCGTCAGGGCTACCGCTGATTCCGCTCACGGAGATCCGGCCCAGGCTATCGAGTTCTGACGTGGTATCGCTAGCGATGACCTCAGGCAGCTCAGCCGCCATCACTGATGAAGAGATAACAAAAGCAAACAGCGCGGGGATAACCTTTGAGAAAATTTTCATGAATTCACTCTCTAATATGATGATTTCATGTTCGATTATCACTGCGTTCATGCGAGTTAATGTCATTGAGGCTAAAATTTGCTTAAAGAATGCGTATCAAAGAAGGATGAAAGATGTCGAAATAATTCAGCGGGGTGACTTTCCGACAAAATCGTCTTTTTCGGGTACAGGGCAAATACATAAAGGTGCAAAAAACCGACTCCTTTATGCGTTGTCTTCACGCCAGATGGTGTACGACTGTAAAACGTGCTGGCATTCGTCGCCGTAATCCGTACCATACGCGCATACTTTTGCCTGCTGGCCGCCAACGGCCGGAGCGAACCCATCATTAATGGCTAACCGGATGGGGCATTAAAACGCGCAACGGGTGTACGAAGTGACAGTGCATAGCGAGAAAGACTTAGCGAGGAGCAGATTGCAAGGATCGATGGCCGACATCTCCTGCAAAGATAATGAGCTCCTTAATATGCCCCTTTTGGTTTCAGAGAACGGTAATAATGCAAGAAAATCAGTCAATTAATAAAAAAGAACAGTATAACCTGAACAAGTTACAAAAGCGTCTGCGCCGTAACGTGGGCGAAGCCATCGCTGATTTCAACATGATTGAAGACGGCGACCGCATTATGGTTTGTCTCTCTGGCGGTAAAGACAGCTACACCATGCTGGAAATTCTGAGCAACCTGCAAAAGAGCGCACCGATAAGCTTCAGCTTAGTAGCAGTAAATCTTGACCAGAAGCAGCCGGGTTTCCCAGAGCATATTCTGCCTGAGTACCTGGATAAACTGGGCGTTGAATACAAGATTGTCGAAGAAAACACCTACGGCATCGTGAAAGAGAAAATCCCGGAAGGCAAAACTACCTGCTCTCTGTGCTCACGCCTGCGCCGCGGTATTCTCTACCGTACCGCGACCGAACTGGGCGCGACCAAAATCGCGCTGGGCCACCACCGTGACGATATCCTGCAGACGCTGTTCCTCAATATGTTCTACGGCGGAAAAATGAAAGGGATGCCGCCGAAACTGATGAGCGACGACGGCAAACATATCGTTATCCGTCCGCTGGCCTACTGCCGCGAAAAAGATATCGAGCGTTTTGCGCAAGCCAAAGAGTTCCCGATTATTCCTTGTAACCTGTGCGGTTCGCAGCCGAACCTGCAGCGTCAGGTGATTGCCGACATGCTGCGTGATTGGGATAAACGTTATCCAGGCCGTATCGAGACCATGTTCAGCGCCATGCAGAACGTGGTGCCATCACACCTGAGCGATATCAACCTGTTCGATTTCAAAGGGCTGACGCACGGTTCTGAAGTGGTCGACGGTGGCGATCTGGCGTTTGACCGCGAAGAACTGCCGCTACAGCCGGTGGGCTGGCAGCCAGAAGAGGAAGACGGTCAGTTGAACGATCTGCGTCTGGACGTGGTAGAAGTGAAGTAAAGCGATAGGCGTCTCAGGCAATAGTCTGAGACGCACCCCAACGTATTATTTCAGCAGACGCGCCCGACACGCCTTACCTTTAATCTTGCCTTTCTGTAACAGCTTGAATGCCTGATGCGCCAGATCCGCACGAACCGCAACGTATACGTGCGCCGGATGCACATCAATCTTACCGATATCAGCCCCAACCAGCCCAACATCGCCGGTTAACGCACCGAGAACATCGCCTGCGCGCATTTTGGCTTTCTTACCGCCGTCAATGCACAAGGTGGCCATTTCAGGCTCTAAAGGCACGATACGTGCTTTCGCCGGTGCCGGGACCCAGTTCAGCTTAATGTTAAGCATTTCAGCCAAAATGTTGGCGCGCTGTGCCTCTTCCGGTGCACAGAAGCTAACCGCAAGCCCGCTATTGCCTGCGCGAGCGGTACGACCAATACGGTGTACGTGCACTTCCGGATCCCACGCCAGCTCATAGTTTACAACCATCGACAGGGATTTAATGTCCAGACCGCGTGCAGCGACGTCGGTAGCCACCAGTATACGGGCACTGCCGTTAGCAAAACGCACCAGCGTCTGATCGCGGTCGCGCTGTTCCAGATCGCCGTGCAGCGCGATAGTGCTCTGCCCTGCGGCATTTAGCTCTTCAAAGACCGCCTGACAATCTTTTTTAGTATTACAAAACACCACGCAGGAGGCCGGCTGATGCTGACTCAGCAGTTGCTGGAGCAGCGCAATTTTGCCATGGCGAGGAACGTCGAAAAACTGCTGTTCAACCGCTGGAAGTTCATCAACGGAATCAATTTCAATCGTTTCTGGATTTCGCTGCACGCGCCCGCTGATCGCGGCAATAGCGTCAGGCCAGGTCGCAGAGAAGAGCAACGTCTGGCGGGACGCGGGGGCAAAGCGGATAACTTCGTTGATGGCGTCGCTAAAGCCCATATCCAGCATGCGGTCGGCTTCATCCATCACCAGCGTTTGCAGCGCGTCAAGAGACACGGTGCCTTTTTGCAGGTGGTCAAGCAGACGCCCTGGCGTGGCGACAATAATGTGCGGCGCGTGCTGTAAAGAATCGCGTTGCGCGCCAAACGGCTGGCCGCCGCATAGAGTCAGGACTTTAATATTCGGCAGAAAACGCGCCAGACGGCGAATTTCACCCGCGACCTGATCTGCCAGCTCACGCGTTGGACACAGCACCAGCGATTGAGTCTGAAACAAGCTGGCGTCAACGTGTTGCAGCAGGCCAAGAGCGAACGCTGCCGTTTTACCGCTGCCGGTTTTCGCCTGCACGCGCACATCTTTGCCAGCAAGGATCGCCGGCAGTGACGCCGCCTGAACCGGGGTCATGGAGAGATAGCCCAGGTCGTTCAGGTTGTCGATCTGGGAGGCTGGCAGTGCATTGAGGGTGGCAAAAGCGGTCACAATATTTTCTCGCGAATTAGGGGCTGACGTTCAGCAGGCGCGTATCCTCGCAGATCTCGCGGGCCGATGCGACATAATAATCGATGGGTGGATACTGGAGGTAGCGGAAAAAGGGCAAAAAAAAGCCGACTCTATAAAGCCGGCGTCGTACGAATCAATTGTGCTATGCAGTAATTCAAAAAAAGGAAGTAAGACAATATGGAGCGCAACGCCCATCGCTTGACGTTGCATTCACCTGCAGGAACGATATTGCCTCGATTGGGGTGCTGGTTTATTGACCTCGCTCAATTTTATTCACGTTATCACCCTTTAAGCGCACAAAAAGGTGATTTTTTACAACCAGTTACTGCGATGTAACCACCACGTAACACCACCAATGAGTAATACCAGCATAATACAGAAGAGGGAGAAGCCCAGATGCGATCCGCCCCCCGGGATACCACCCAGGTTAACGCCAAACAGCCCGGTCAGGAAAGTACTCGGTAAAAACACCATCGCCATCAGTGACATATTATAGGTGCGTCGGGAGAGTGACTCCTGCATCATCTGGGCAATTTCATCGGTCATCACCGCCGTGCGTGCAATGCAGCCATCAATTTCATCGAGCCCACGACCTAAACGGTCGGCAATATCCTGCATCCGTCGGCGCTGATCGTCGGTCATCCATGACAGGCGTTCGCTGGAGAGTCGGGCATACACATCCCTTTGCGGCGCCATGTAGCGACGCATCACGATAAGCTGTTTACGCAAAAGCGCCAGGAAACCACGCGGCGGTACTTCCTGCTCCATCAGGTTATCTTCCAGATCGATGATTTTATCGTGCAATTGCTCAATAAATTCGCTCGCGTGATCGGTCAATGCATCACAGACATCCACCAGCCATGAGCCACAATCCGTTGGGCCGCTGCCCTCCTGCAGATCGCTAACCACGTCATCCAGCGCCAGTACTTTACGCTGGCGAGTAGAAATGATGATGCGCTCATCGATATATAGACGCATAGCGACCAGCTGGTCAGGGCGTTCATCGGTACTGCCGTTAATACAGCGCAGCGTAATGAGCGTCCCTTCGCCCAATCGACTGACTCGCGGACGAACGCTTTCTCCCGCCAACGCGTCACGCACGGTGCTCGGCAGCAGCGGCGTATTCGCCAGCCACTGGGCACTGTCAGGATGGGTGTAGTTCAGGTGCAGCCAGCAAGGATTATCTTTGCTGACGCACTCCGCGTCGGTGAGCGGCTTCACGCCGCCCTGCCCGTCCAGCAGCCACGCAAATACGGCATCAGGCACGTTAAGATCAGATCCCTTTATGGCTTCCACATCGCCTCCGGTCGCAACTATTTATCCTGATAGTCTAGCCATCTGCATTTGTTAAGCAATAAGAGGACGTGCCATCGCGCTGAAATTGTTGGCAAAAGCCTTATAAACCTTATGGGGGACATAAAAAAGCCCGGCACAGAGGCCGAGCTTAAAAGTCTGTCACCCCTTAGAATGATTGCCAGAAATTCCTGTCGTGATTACCGGCCACCGCGGGCTGGAGCGGCGGCGAGGCTGGCGGTGCTACAGACGTTTGTGCCTCATTACCGATACGGAAACTCTGCGTGCGTGATTGCAACTCAATAACCTGCCGCTTGAGAACATCGGAGGAACCCGCCAACTCCTCCACAACCCCAATATTACTTTGGGTGACCGTTTCCAGTTCCGTTAAGGCCATCGTAATTTGATCGATACCTTTTTCCTGCTCAGACGTGGAAACCGCAATTTGCTCCATCAGGCTACTTAATTCCCCTGAGCCGGTGACAATTTCCTGCATATTTTTCTCGGCTTCGGCCACAATATTCGCTCCCTGAGTCACGTTCTCACTGGTTACGTTAATCAAGGTCTTAATATTTTTAGCCGCCTCCGCGCTACGATGCGCTAGATTTCGCACCTCGCCAGCCACGACAGAGAATCCTTTCCCGTGATCGCCGGCTCTTGCCGCCTCAACCGCCGCATTCAGCGCCAGAATATTGGTCTGGAAGGCAATGCCGTCAATCATGGCGATAATTTCGGTCATTTGACGGGCACAGTCGGTAATAGATTGCATATTGGTTGCTACATCCCCCATCAACGCCCCGCCTTTACGGGCACATTGGGTGGCCTCACCCGCACGCTCACTGGCCAGTCGGGTATGTTCAGCATTATTTTTGGTGCTGGCAGCAATCTGCTCCATGCTGGCTGCCGTCTGCATCAAAGTCGCGGACTGCTGCTCGGTTTTGACCGACAATTCCGCGCTGCGATTAGCCAACTGATCCGACATCGACATGGCGTTATCCGATGACGAGCGAATTTCAGCCACCAGCGTTGAAATGTTATTCGATAAATTATTGATTCCTGGAATTAACCGCCCGGCGCAGTTATTACCAAATATTGGAATGCGCACGGCCAGATTTCCATCATTAACTTCATCAATACTGCGTTTGACGGCGTTAATTGGCGTGACAAGATATTTTGTCATATAAATCCATAGGAAAGCTAATGCCGCCGCCCATACAATATTAATCAGCGAAAGCAAGAATATATTCTTTGATAAGATTAAACAGATCACATCTGCTATAAGGAAAACAGCCAGAATAAACACCATGATAAACGTTCGGACGCTAATGTTTTTAAACATAACCTTTCCCCAACACTTGCTGTGTTATTTTGTTATATCACCAGAAGGTGTATTTTCCAGACCATTTTAGCTTTTTGTGCCACTTTAACCGTTAGCAGTGTAAGTTTTGCTTTTATCAGCCATTAACTCTTTCCAAAGTAAAATCTAGGCTACACTCATCCATTCCAACTCTTAACATCATGGAAATTAAGAACAATATAAAACCACCTATAATATTACTTAGTAGATCCCCATCAATATTTAGCCATGCTTAATATTTAAATCAGTCTGCTTAATCATGTAAAAAGAACGTATCTATATTGTTATTTTTCTGGCTTAAATTCGGAATTTGCTGATAGATTAATAAGAACATCTTTTATGAAAAGGTATGGATTGCATGATGCTGCATGCTTCGTGGGACCCGATACTAGTCGGTATTTCATTCCTGGTGGCATTCATTGCTTCTTTTGTCGCGCTTGATAGCGCGGCAAAAATTGCTGCCTCAAATAAAAAAGCGGCGCTGTTCTGGCGAATAACCGGCGGAGCAACGTTAGGCATTGGCATTTGGTCGATGCATTTCATTGGCATGCTAGCGATGAAAATGCCAATGCCGATGAGCTATCATCTTGAGCTGACGATTGTTTCTCTCCTCGCCGCCATTATTGCCTCTTCGCTGGCCATTAATATTGCTGTCGCAGGCAATACGTTGTCGCTCAAACGCCTTTGCGTGGCGACTGCTCTCCTGAGCAGCGGCGTGGTGACCATGCACTACGTGGGTATGGCGGCGCTAATGGCGCACGATGAGATTACCTGGAGTATTCCGCTCATTATTGCTTCGGTCATTATCGCTATTGTGGCCTCCTGCGTCGGTCTATGGCTGGCATTTAGCCTGCGTTTAAATAGTAAAGGCGTGCTTTTGACCCGCGTCGGGGCCGCGCTGGCGATGGGCATCGCCATTGCCGCAATGCACTATACCGGCATGAGCGCTGCCACCTTTACCGGTCACGGACATATGATGACAGGTCACGCGGCCATGGTCAGTGAGGAAGGGCTATCCATCTGGGTATCCGTCACCACCCTGCTGCTACTCGGCCTAATGCTAATGATATCAATGGTCGACTCCCAGGTGCGCACCACCCGACTCACTGAAAACCTCCAGCGCCTGAATCAGCAGCTCGAACAACAGGCGCGCTACGACGGGCTAACCGGGCTGGCAAATCGCAGCCAAATTGATATGCGCCTGCTGGCATGCCTGCACCAATCCAGGCTTGCGGGTAGCACGTTTGCGCTGGTGCTGATGGACCTTGACCGCTTTAAGCTTATCAATGATGCCTGGGGGCATCACGTCGGCGATAATCTGCTGGTCTCGGTCGCCAACCGCATGAGCGCCTGCCTGACGCCCAAAATGACCCTCGCACGGATCGGCGGCGATGAATTTATTCTGCTGGCCCCCAACTGTAACGAAGCCGAAATCACCGATATTTGCACCCGCATGGTCGAAAGCATCCGCCGACCGTTTTATCACTCTGGCCAGATTTTGCAGATCTCCTTAAGTGTGGGGATCAGTCTCTACCCTGGACACGGTGAAACACCGCAGGAACTTAAGCTTTCCGCTGATACCGCGATGTATCACGTGAAGCATAATGGCCGTAACGGCTGGGTGCTCTACCACGAATCGATGCTCGACAGCACATGGCAAGGTGCCCACTTCCTACAAGACCTTACCCAGGCGTTGGAACGTGGTCAGTTCGAACTGTGGTATCAACCGAAATATCACGTCAAAGAAAAACGCATTTACGGTTTTGAAGCGCTGGTGCGCTGGCGTCATCCGAAAAAAGGGATCCTGCTGCCAGAAGTTTTCCTGCCGACGTTGCAAAACACCGGGCTGATTATTCCGGTTGGCAATTGGATACTGGAAAAAGGCTGCGAGCAGCTGCGCAAATGGACGCGTGCCGGACACGATGACTGGACGCTATCACTCAATATTTCACCGGTGCAGTTTGAGCAGCAGAACTTTTATGAACAGGTCTGCGATGCGCTGATGCGCCATCATATCTCGCCGACACGCTTGACCATTGAGCTTGCCGAAACCACTGCGCTACATGGTTTCGACCGCAGCGTACAGATCTTCAACGATTTCTGCCGGATTGGGATAACCATTTCTATCGACAATTTCGGCGTTGGATACTCCAATATGCTGGCATTACAGGACCTGCCCGCCGGTGAACTGAAGATCGACAAAAGCTTTACTAAAGATATGCGCGAGAACAGCAAAAACATCAAAATTGTCTCGACCATCATCAATATCGCCCATTCGATGAATATGGACGTGGTGGCAGAAGGCGTTGAAACGCAGGAGCAGCAACGTATTCTTTCAGGGCTCGGCTGTGACGCCTTGCAGGGATACTGGTTCTCCGATCCCGTACCGGCAGAAGAGATTGATGCAACGCTGAATAACCTACCGTTGAGCGGCGATCCCTATGCACCAGCAGCCATCCGCCGTGATATCTCATCATCGTCATCCTCGAGCAAAAAAAAGCAGGCCTAACGCCATCCCATACCCGGTGAGTGGCTGTCCTCACCCTCACCGGGCATATTCGCCAAACAGATTAACGCTTGCGTTTAGCACACCGCTTTCCCCTGAATAATGCGCATGGCCGAATAACCAAGCGCATTATCCATACTGATGGATAGTGTTATCGATTTTTCGTCGTTGTTAACGTTTTACTGTTCAATTATCTTCATTCTCACGCTAATGATTCCACCAGGACGAAGAGAAAGATGAACGATACCCTTGAGTTAATGCTATCCCACCAAAGCGATCGCAGTTTCCTTGATAAAGCCATTCCTGAAGAAGTACTGGATAATGTCATTCGTGCGGCATGGCACGCGCCCACGTCGGTGCACTCCCAACAGGTGTCGGTTATTGTCACTCGTGATAACGCGACCCGAACCCAACTTGCCGCGTTGACCGGCGGGCAGCCGTGGGTCGCGCAGGCCCCCGTGTTTTTGACGTTTGTGCTGGATATGCATAAATCGCGCAGAGGTATTGAAGCGGTCGATAAGCAACAGCTGGCGCATACCAGCATTGAGAGCATTGTCTCCGGCAGCCAGGACGTGGGGATTGCGCTGGCATCGGCAATGCTGGCAGCACGTTCACAGGGGCTAGGTGTAGTGCCTATTGGTGGGATCCGCAATCATCCGCAGCAGGTGATTGAGCTGCTTAATCTGCCCGCGCTCACCTTCCCGATTAACGGCCTGACCCTTGGCTATGTCGACCAACCGGCGCATCTCAAACCACGCATGCCCATTAATGCCTTCCGACATGAAGAACGCTATCAGGATGAGGAACTCGACGCGGCTATTGATACACACAATCGTGAGCTTACCGCGCACTGGCAGCAAATCGGTCGCGGCGAGGGGGAAAACTGGAGCCAAACGGTCGCGGGATATTATGATCACGTCTATTATCCCGAAGTCCTGCCCGGGCTGTTAAGTCAGGGCTTTAACGTCGATAAGTAGACAACATACCGGCGGTCCTTTGACTTTGCCGGGCAATGCTCACTATTGCCCGGCGTCAGCAAAAGCTGCCGCACCGCTTAGGATGGCTGGCGAAAAGTGGTCATCACCCAGTCAATAAACACCTTTAACCGCGCGCTTTGGTGACGGTTTGAAGGGTAGATGGCATGCAACGGGATTGCTGGCCGAGACCATTCCGGCAAAATTTCTACCAGTTCACCGGAGTCCAGCCATGGCTGCACCACGCGACGAAGATGCTGCCCGAGCCCGAGTCCTGCTAACATCAAGCTAGTCAGTCCGGTCCCTTCGTTGGTACAAAAACGGCTGTTGCCGATTTCAAAACGTACTCCCTCTTTCTCCAGCACCAGCATTTCCGGTTTCCCCGAAGTGGCATAAAAATAGCCTACGCAGGTGTGATGCTGCTCGATATCAGCCGGAGACTGCGGTATGCCGTGGCGCGCCAGATATTCTCGTGATGCGCAGAGCACAAAATCAAGATCGGCAATCTTGCGGGCGATCATCAATGTATCCTGCAGTTCACCCGCACGAATCACGCAATCGACCCCTTCGCCAACAATATTGATGGCTCGGTCGCTGATACCCAAAGCAATGGTGATATCGGGGTACTCGCGGTGAAAATCAGGAAGTGCGGGGATCAGCATGCCGTTGGCAAATGACACCGGAACATCGATACGCAAATGCCCACTGGGTCGCAGCTTGCGCCCACTCACCGCGGTGTCGATTTCATCGATTTCATTAATGAGGCGTAGCGCATGATGATAGTACTCCAGCCCTTCTGACGTCACGCTAACGGTACGGGTTGTGCGCTGTATTAAGCTCATGCGCAGATGTTTTTCCAGATCGGTCACCAATTTGCTCACCGTTGAGCGTGGCAGCAGCAGCTGCCCTGCTGCCTGGCTAAAGGAGCCGGTTTCCACCACGCGGACAAAAACCCGCATCGCCAGCAACTGATTCATTGAGGTCTGTTCCTGCTATCACTATTGAAGCCTGATTATTCATGGAGATGGATAGTGATGGCAAGATTTGGGGATTTTGTTGCCTGACGGCCCTCCACCTTCAGCCCCCAGTCTGCTATCGCGACAACTATACTCCTTGCTGGCGGTCACACTGCCGAAGCATCGGGTAGCCTCACTACACTCTCATCAGGAGTTCTCTTATGGCTGTATTCAAGAACAAATCTGTATTGGTTTTAGGGGGTAGCCGCGGTATTGGCGCCGCTATCGTTCGCCGCTTTGCCTCTGACGGTGCTTCGGTTATTTTCAGCTACGCCGGTTCCCGTGACGCTGCATTACAGCTGGCGCAAGAAACCGGGAGTACGGCCGTGCTGGCCGACAGCGCCGATCGCGACGCAATAATCAACGTGGTAAGCGAGAGCGGGCCGCTGGATATTCTGGTGATCAATGCCGGAATCATCTTGTTTGGCGACGCGCGTGAATTAGACAGTGATGAGGTTGATCGCCTGTTTCGCATTAATATTCATGCCCCTTATCACGCGGCGGTGGAAGCGGCACGAAAAATGCCTCCCGGCGGGCGTATTATTGTCATCGGCTCGGTTAACGGCGATCGCATGCCCCTTCCCGGCCTTGCGGCGTATGCCGTGAGTAAATCCGCACTACAAGGGCTTGGGCGCGGCCTGGCGCGTGATTTTGGCCCACTCGGGATCACCGTTAATATTGTGCAGCCCGGCCCTATCGACACCGATGCCAACCCCGAAGCGGGGCCGCTAAAAGAACTCATGCACAGCTTTATGGCCGTGAAACGCCATGGCAGGCCGGAAGAAGTGGCTGGCATGGTAGCCTGGCTTGCCGGGCCGGAAGCCTCTTTTGTCACCGGAGCGATGCACACCATTGATGGCGCATTTGGTGCATAAGCGGGTTTGCGGCCAGCCACGCTGGCCGCAGTGCCGTATGGCCCTAGAGAACATCCTCTATTACCCATACGCTGACGCTGCCGCCATTGCAGGTAAAGACAGCATCCCCCGCGCTGCCGGTTTCGACGATCTCCTGTCGATTGTTGAGAAAATCCCGCCAGCGTTTATTGCCGTAATTCTCGCCCAGCGTCAGCGTTTTTTGGCCCTCATCGCCGTTTGATAGCATGACGACGCAGCCTGGCATCTCATCGGTACCACTACGGCTAAAGGCGATGCAGTTCGGGTGATCAAACCATAACGTTTGGAGCCCGTGAGCAAACCGCTGGCGTGCATCAATCAGCTCGTGCAACTGTTCAATCACCGGCATATCAATCGTATAGGTCTCGCCGTCACGCCCTTTATCTTCATAATGAGCGCCGAAGAGATCGGGATAAAACACCGACGGCACGCCATTTTCACGCAGCAGAATCAGCGCATAGGCCAGCGGCTTGAACCAGGCTTCCACCGGCGCTTCCAACGCCTGCAGCGGCTGGGTATCGTGGTTGGCCACCAGCGTCACCGCGTGGAAAGGATCGGCCTCCACCAGCGTGCCGGTGAAAATCTGCCGCATGTCATAGTCGCGTCCCATCCGAGAGGCTTCGTGGAATTTTAGCTGTAAAGGGGCGTCGAACAGCATTGTCTTCCCTTCCACCTGCGCAATGTACTGTTGCAGTTTGTCCACTTCATGCGACCAATACTCCGCGACAATAAACAACGGCTGTTCCGCGACCTCCTGGACGTGCTCAATCCACTCTTTGTAAAACCATGCTGGAATGTGCTTCACCGCGTCCAGACGAAAGCCGTCGCAATGGGTTTGCTCCAGCATCCAGCGCGCCCAGTACTTCAACTCTTCGGTTACCGCGTGGTTGCGAAAATCGATATTTTCACCCATCAGGTAATCGAAATTGCCCATTTCATCATCGACCTGATCGTTCCAGCCTTCACCGGTATAGTCGTTAACAATTTTGAAGATGCCGTCCTCATCTGGATTTTCAATATGATCAATACCGCTGAAGCATTTGTAATCCCAGATAAACTGGGAATATTTTCCCTCTCGCGCGGGAAAAACGTAGCGAGTCCATGCTTCACACTCAATGATCTCTTCATCAATCTGCGTGCGATCTTCCGCATTGACCCGCTGTACGCGGACCTGCTCTTTTTCATCCGCGCCCATCTTATGGTTGACCACAACGTCCATCAACACCGCAATTTTATGCTGTTGTAGCGCATGAATCGCCTCCAGCAGCTGCGCTTTATCGCCGTATTTCGTGGCCACGGTGCCTTTTTGATCAAACTCACCCAGGTCAAACAGATCGTAGCTGTCATAGCCGACAGAATAGCCACCGGACGCCCCCTTGCTGGCTGGCGGCAGCCAAATCATATTGATACCAATTTCATTCAGGTTCGGGGCGAGCGCCGCCACTTCCGGCCATAATTCGCCGCCTGTGGGGTAATACCAATGAAAACATTGTAATAAGGTGGGGTTGCGCATGCCGATTCTCCAAATAAGGCGACAGGAAAACTATAGATGATCCTTCAGTAAGCGTTAAGATAACCCTAAAGCTGAGTTAGCCCGTCAGCGACTCAAAAAGATGAAGGGAGTAATAAGATCATAATGCAGCGTCACGACGTATCATCATCACGTATAAAATCAATTGGTTACGATATAAAAACGAAAACTCTCGAGATAGAATTCTTTGTCTTAGGTATTTACCAATATGTTGGCGTATCGCCAAAAACTTACGAAACCTTTTTGAGCGACAGCGTCAAATCTAAAGGACGTTTCTTTGATGGCGTCATTAAAGATAAATTCCTTTGCCGGAAAATTTCGTAACCCCTCGTTCGCTTGCGCCTTAAGAACGCATCTGCACGTGGATATCAGTGCCTGGATGGGGTTACGGATAGACACGAACAGGTGAAAGACTTGTCGCTAGCCATGCTCAAGAAATAACCAAATGAAATAATTTCAATGTGTGATTACTGATTATTCGATGCTTTAGTGATAACATAACCGCACTAAATGAAATGTCTTTATTGGTGCAATAAGCATGAAAAGCTACAATACAAATAAAACGATAGCTTGCTTGTTTTTCATACTGTTAATACCTTTTATCGTCATCAGTTCTTACACCTACTTTTATATTGATTCGAACAGTAAAAATGACTTTAAAGTAGCGATGTCTCGGTTTACCACCAATGCATCAAAGGCCAATATTGAAACGCCGTTGAATGAGATAAAATTAATGTTTAGAAGTCTATCTTCAAACATTGATGAAATTGACATTGATAAATATTTGAAAGGTGAGCCAACCGATTTAAACACCGTCATCCCTGCCATTACTGATTCTACGGTGTTTTTTAGCAACGTAATCATTAGCAATACCCATGACCAATACAGAACATATCCGAATCTTGACCTGAATGCATTCTCACCGCGTTCAAGACCCTGGTTCCCATTAACAGGGGCAAAAGATTTCATCAGCTATTCAGATCCTTACACCTCGGTTATTGAGGATGCAAACGGCGCGTCTAAAGCCAATAAAAAATCGATTACAGCCAGCATGAATCTTTTCAATAAGCACTCAGAACTTATTGGAAATATTGCATTTGACCTGGATTTAAAGTCCATTAGCTCCACCATTAATAATAAAACACCGCCTTATCATGGTAAATTTCTTATCACCTCATCAACCGGTGAAGTCGTCCTCAGTGAAAACAAAGTTGAAATACTCAGAAAAAGAGTACCTGATTCATGGATCGAACAGGCATCAAATGTTGAAGGTGAGTTCTATGATAAAAAAGAAAAGGTTTTCGTCTTCTACAAAACCTACATGAATCCCGACTGGTTTGCTTTCACCATTGTCAACCAAAGTGACTATGATAATATCACCAGCGCGGCAAAGCAGACTTTCTGGATGGTGACCTTATCGTGTTTAATCTTTTATATGATTATGGTTTTCTTAGCCAAATTATATATGGAGCAGATCATTTCACGCCTTTATATGGGTATCAATGGCATCGATCCCAAAAAAGATAAAATAACAATCAGTTCTATTTATGAGAACATCCGGGAAAGCAAGAAGAGTCTCGAACAGGCCGTCTATGAATCCACAACGGATGGGTTAACTAAGCTTTTCAATCGCAGAAAGTTTGATAATGACATCAATAACCTCATCGCAAGCAATCAGATTTTTTATCTGGCCATTATCGACATTGATAACTTCAAAAGAATCAATGACACCTATGGTCACGATGTGGGAGATAACGTCTTACGTACCGTGAGCAAAATAGGCAGACAGGTTATCGGTGACGAACATCATATTTATCGATTTGGCGGTGAAGAGTTATGCGTCATCTATACGGGTGAAGATGAAGAGTATGTCTATCAAATGATTAATACCTGGTTAAAAATGGTGTCGATAAGAGAATGGCGGGAACCTGCTCTACACGTGACGTTCAGCGCAGGCATCGCAAAACGTTCCGCAGAACATTCCGTGACGCAAATATTAAAACTCGCAGATGAAAAACTGTATCAGGCCAAAAATACCGGTAAAAATCGGATAGAAGGCCCGTAATAATCCGCTTCAAATAGTGCTGAAGCGGTGCGGCATTCTCATTGGCGAAGATCGTTGATTAGGGTTAACAAAGAAACAATGGCGCCATCTAGAGCGCCATTATCGGTGGTTGTTGAAGCAGAAAGTGGTTAACTAGTGCTTGATTATGCACATGCCTACAAGGACATTGTTTTATAAGCATAAATAAAAACATCACTGCCTGCATACCGACTTTTTTACCGTCTGTAGAAACTATGAATTTTTTTGAAACCATTTAAAGATAGCAATGGTCAGTTATCAATAATGACCAATGATTAAACCATCTTAGAACATCGAAAAAACGTCAACTTAGATCTGAATACACTGGTGGTTTTGGTACCAATGCAGCATACGATGAGATGCTCTCAATGATTATTATGGTAGTGAACCAGCAATGCCTGCTTCTGGCACTGAACGGACAAGCTAACTAAGCCTAAGGTCAGCAGTGAGCGAAGAGCGGACGTAGGATTTCTATAAAAACGTCATAACATCTCTTACTTTATCGAGGTACTATATTTACCAGGGGAATAACCTGTCCTGCGTTTAAACATATTTCCGAACGACTCCGCTGAGGCATAGCCTAAATGGCGAGCTATTTTCGCCACAGAGCCTCCCTCTTTGAGCAATGAGACCGCGCTGATGACATGCATTTGTTGGATCCAGTGGCGAAATGTCAGGCCAGTTTCCTTGACGAAGATACGCATAAGCGTGCGACTACTGACGCTGACTTTATCGGCCAGGTTATCCAACGTGGGCAGATATCCTGGATGACTCATTAACTCTTCGCACAGCGACTGGAGGCGCATATCCCGTGGCCATGGAAGTTCCAGAGAGAGTTTCCCACCGGCTTTTATTTCCTGCAAAATTAATGTCTCTAAGGCAGAAAAACGCTGCTGCTGTTCACTGTCAGGACTATTTTGTTGCTGATGCGTCAGTTGGTTTATCGCAATCAGCAATTCCCTTAAAAGCGGTGAAATCCCGGTCATGAAACACCGATTTCCGACTATTTTGCTCTGTGCCTCATTGATCAGAATAGTTTTAAGCAACACGTTGCCTGTCGCGACAAATTTATGCGGCATCTCTGGCGGCAGCCAGAGTGCACAGCTGGCGTGGACCATCCAGACGCTACCACCCGCCCACACCCGTACGACGCCTTCCGCAGGATAGAGCAGTTGGGCATAGATGTGCTTATGCCACGGTACTATCCCACCGTTCAGATGTTCAGACTCCAGTCCGATGATGTGATGTCCCGGGAGTGCTTCTGGCTGTAGCGTGATTGTCATTTTGGATATGTTTATTGGCATTAATTATCAAAAAAGACATGTTAATTTTTCTGCCACGGTTGTGCAACCTCAGCAGGATGCACGGTATTTAGACAACCTGAGTGACGGTCATTAATGATGATTTTTTTTAAAAGACACTTTACCTGCACAGTGGGAATAATTTGTCTGGTCGTTTGCGCGATTATTTACGGATGGTGGTTAATAAATTGTCGTTTTATACAATCAACGGATGATGCCTATGTTGGGGGGAATATCACCGTGGTGGCCAGTAAAGTCTCGGGTTATATCTCGCGGATTGAGGTTGGCGACAATCAGCTCGTTAAAGCTGGTGAAATTATCCTTACTCTTGATGACCGGGATTATCGCGCCGCTGTTGCCCAATCCCAGGCAAAAGTATCGAGGAGCATAGCCAATGTAGACAGTATTCGTGCCAGTATCACGATGCAACAATCGGTCATCGCGAGTGCCGGTGAAGCCTGGCAGGCAGAAAAATTCGACGCGCTAAAGAGTTCGAAAGACAGCCAGCGTTACGAACTGTTGGCAAAGTCGGCGGCCATTTCTCAACAAATCAAAGATAACGCACGGCTTGATAATCAACGAATGGTAGCCAGAGAACGCAAAGCGGCGAATGATTACCAGACTGAGAAACAGCGTTTGACAATGTTATCTGCCGAACTGGAAGCCGCCAGAGCAAACCTCAGAGAGGAGAAGTCGGCGCTCGACCGGGCCTTGCTCGATCTGGAATACACAGTTGTCCGAGCCCCTATAACGGGTATTGTTGCGAACCGTCGCGCGCGTGACGGTAGCTGGGTGGCGGGAGGCACGCAGTTAGCCTCCGTTGTACCGGTTAGCGGACTATGGATAGATGCGAATTTTAAGGAGAGCCAGATTGCCGGGATGAAACCCGGGATGAAAGCGGAGATACGAGCAGATGTCCTACACGGCAAAGTTTTTCACGGATATGTCGAAAGTCTAGCACCGGCAACAGGATCGAGTTTTAGCCTGATCCCTGTAGAAAATGCCACCGGCAACTTTACTAAAATTGTGCAGCGCGTTCCGGTGCGCATTGCTATTGATCAAGCTGATGAACTGGCGCGCATCCTTCGCCCCGGACTTTCAGTGACCGTTAGCGTCAACGAGCGACACTAATGGGGGCCACTATGCGAAAACATATCGCCTTCGCCAGTATGTGTATTGGGCTGTTTATTGCTCAGCTTGATATTCAGATTGTCTCGGCCTCACTTAATGAAATCGGCGGCGGTCTCTCAGCAGGCAAAGATGAGATGGCATGGATTCAGACCAGCTACCTGATTGCGGAAATCATTATTATCCCTCTCTCAGGGTGGCTGTCTCGGGTATTTTCAACCCGCTGGCTTTTTACGCTTTCTGCCGGGGTTTTTACCGTAATGAGCGTTGCCTGTGCTTTGGCGTGGAATATACAGAGCATGATTGTGTTCCGCGCTTTGCAGGGAGCCGCTGGAGCATCGATGATCCCGTTGGTCTTTACCACTGCCTTTATTTATTACCAGGGCAAAGAGTTGGGGTTAGCTGCCGCCGTTGTCAGCGCGCTGGCATCGTTATCTCCAACGCTTGGGCCAACCCTGGGAGGATGGATTACCGATAATCTTGAATGGCGCTGGCTTTTTTATATCAATGTATTGCCGGGTCTTTATCTGGTGATGAGCATTCCTTTGCTGGTGGATATTGATAAACCCAACCTGTCACTCCTTAAAGGTGCAGATTATCTGGGCATTGCTTTACTTGCGCTTATGCTGGGATGCCTGGAGTACTCTCTTGAGGAAGGGGCAAGGTGGGGATGGTTTGACGACAGTACGATTATAGTGACATCAGGTCTAACGCTGGTGAGTGCGCTCTTATTTGCGACACGCACTCTGACAATATCGAATCCTATTATGGATCTTTATGCTTTCAGGGATAAAAACTTTTCGCTGGGCTGTTTTTTCTCTTTTGCCGGAGGTGTAGGGATATTCTCAACCGTTTACCTGACCCCGGTATTTTTGGGTCAGGTCAGAGGGTTTAGTGCGATGGATATTGGCCTGGCAGTATGCACGACCGGGATATTTCAAATCGTGTCAGTACCGCTTTATTTATATTTGAGTAAAAGAATAAACCTGCAATGGTTGCTGATGGCTGGACTGGGTGGATTTGCGTTTTCTATGTTTCTGTTCACGCCAATAACCTCTCAGTGGGGATGGCAAGAATTACTGCTACCGCAGGCTGTCAGGGGCGTTTCACAGCAATTTGCAATGGCACCAATCGTAACGTTAACCCTAGGGGGTATACCAAAAGAACGACTGAAGCTGGCATCGGGAGTATTTAACCTGACGCGTAATCTTGGTGGCGCTATCGGAATTGCCCTGTGTGGGACGATTCTCAATAACCGGACTAACTTTCATTACCAAAGAATTGGGGAGAAGATTGTGTCCGGGCCACAAACTGTCGATGAGTTCATTGCCAGTTACACCTCTGTTTTCACTCAGGGAGGAAGTGATGATACCAATGGACTACTGGCAGCAACAAAATTACTGGGTCAGATGATGATCCATGAAGCGCAAACAATGGCATTTTCTGATGCTTTTTTGCTGATTAGTAGCCTCTTGTTTATGGCTTTCTCGCTGGTTCCTGCAATGGGTAGAAAACAGTAATGATGGTTTGATAATTCGCTCGTCCTTAACTCGCAGGCCACACTGAACGTCCACTTCTAAGCACCTTCACAATTTCTTTCCGCTCTTCCATATGTGGACGTCCGATGCTCTTCATTGTCTTCACTTCGGCTTCGACAAATTTGGCCCCGTTGCAGCAATCGCAGGTGCTGGTGCTTGCCGCGCTACGAGAGTAATCGGCGAAAGCAAATACTTCGAGAACCTGCATTACTTTTAGCTTAATGCCGATTCAATTTTGCGGATGGCGGCAATTTTGTCACAGTGGGATAACGCATACTGAGTTGGTAACTCAACAGCACGGGCACTGTCTTAGTCGCTGATCCCCATTTTGCACAGGGATGCACTATAACCTAGTGGCGCTCGGCTCTGAGCCAGTCATACCCATGGCAGCCATGATATCGGTGCCGGTCAATGAATCAGAATCGGTAGCATCCGGAGAGTCGCTAATCAGCGTAGATTTTGAGAAGTGGTATTTCACTGTATTTTCAAGGTTCACGCTGCGGCCCTCTTTGGCTGCTCGGTTTTATTCTGGTTCTGAAGGTGCTTTGCTACTGGCGGAAGTTTGGCGTGCATGACGCTTTCGGCCTGGTACTGAAAAATCTGTTCTCTCGTCAAGCGACCTCCCTGTTTTTAATTAACTCACGACGCAACGCGCTGTAGCCTCCTGGTTGCTTCGAGCTCCTCGATGGTGTATCGGTGTTGGGCATTGTTGTTTTCGAGCGCTTCGACGCGCTGGGTTAAATCCTCCCAGTGCTTTAGCGGCTTTACGCTAGCACCATGCTGCACGTTCTTTTTCCTCGTTGGCGCTCTGATGCGATATCTCCTTGCGCTGCGCGGCTTCGCGGGCCTTTCTGGTCTGCTCTTTGCCAACCACGCTGGCACACTCGTACGAAAAAATAATCTGCCTGCTGCGCGTCGTGTGGAAACACTGGCGACATTCTTTGTTAGCGCATTTGCGGTGCGGTTGCTTAGCCATGATCAACCCCACGCCTTGCTTTGCCACACACGGCTCGGGCGCGGCGCTTTATCGCCTTCCGGCAGCTGAGCGCTGATAGTCCAGGTGATGTTGTCACGGTTCAGGCTGTGCTCGACTTTCACACCACGGCACCGGTAGTTCGCCACCAGCTCGTTGGCCTGTTCAGTGGTGCAGTCGTGATGATGGAACCAGGAAAATTTCATCAGCATCATCCCCCGAAGCTCATCAGCTGTGCGGCAGCGTTCTCGGCCTCCTGCTGCGTTGGGAAAGTGCGGAACAATATCCAGCGCCAGAGAACATCAAACGCGGCCTTGTACAGCTGCTGAAATTCAATTTCGTCCATGTTCGCGAATGAGATACTGCGGGGATGTTTTCGAAGTGAGCCGTCAGGCAGCTTAATGCAGTCGTAATGCCCTGCTTCAACGGTTACCCATGCGCGGTAAGCATCAAAGGATTTACACAGGCTGATACCATCAGTAACGTGACGGCTGGCAATTTGCTCCAGATACTGTTCAGCAGCATCCAGCAGCGCGCTTTCATTGCCGCCATAAGAAGACAGGAATTTGGCATACCCGGTTACCAGCTTGCGCTCGTTCGACGAAATGGCGCCGCCTGTTGGCTCCCAGTACTCAAAGCCGAGGTTAAGCAATGCAAAGAAACGGCGGTGAAACGCCGGATTGCGGATTCGTTTAAACTCCGCGACAAGAACATCGCCGAGCTTGATTTTTGATTGCAGGATTTCGCTGGTCTCGAGCGTTGCCGGGATCAGTATTCCTGAGTAGTGCTTGATGAGTTGTAGTTCGTGCGCCATTTACTTCTCCGTGGCGCATAAGGCTTCGGCTGTTCAGGCCGAAGGTACATATTATCAGACAGAGGTACCAGCCGCTCACAAGGCTTTTCCGCAATCAGAATAAACAGTCTGGGTGATAATCGCACCTACGGTAGCACATTATCTCCATACAACATTCGGCCAACACTTGATATTTTTTAATGACCAGACCATAAAAAACACCTATTTATCAGTGCCTTTCATAATAAATAAAAATATTACCCGCAAGCGTACCACACTAAAAAACCCGCATACCCGTTTAACAAAGCTTTCAAAAAATGACTTGCAGTGAGAAATGCTTAGGATCAGCAAACATCTAAAATTGATTACTGACAGATTTTCACAACTCATTGAAACTAAACACATAAAAGAATGATATTCATTGTTTTTGATCATTTTACATTGAAATCATTCTAAAATTTTGAATTTATAGGTAAAGGTTATTTTTGATTATTCCTAAAATAATTTAATTAACCTATAATCCAGTCAATCTCAAAACCAATGTAACTTATTGATATTAATATTTAAATTTAATGATACAGCGTTTATTGCTTTTATTTTTCATTTTTCGAGATAAAAAACCTATGTTTCCATTGTGTTAACGAAAGATTTGAGGGCAACAAAAAATTAACCAAAAAGCATTAAAGCACAGCCCATCGGCTCCTGAGCAGAATAAAACCCTGCTATAACGTTATTTTCAATATTAAAATATTGATAAATCACTCTGATTGTCCTTTTACTTAATGGGGGATAGATTGAGCATCAATTGAGTTACGACACAAACGTAATTAAATCGAATTTATCATCCTTGCGCATACAGGGAGAAAATATAGTGCTTGGAGCGAAACTTTATGGGTACGCCATTTACGAAAGTCTAGAATACAAAATTTCTTCAAGAACACTTATTAATATCAAAAATGGAAAAACAATAAGACTTGGTGAAACCAAGGCTCGATTATTTAATTACCTTTTGGCTTGCTCAGAAAAAGAGTTTATTTCGGATGATGAGATCTTCATCAATGTCTTCGAAAAAAATGGTTTGCGTTGTTCAAGGGCATATCTCTGGGCGATGATCAGAAAATTGCACTTTGCATTTTTAAGTGTCGGTCATGAGCAAGCCCCACTACAAAGATACGAACACAAAGGATATCAGGTAGATTTTGAAAGTGTTGTTGAAATATACATCGCATTAAAAACAAAAAGAACCACAACGAGAGACGGGGAAGATAAACATTGACACATTTGTTGGTATATACGCAAAATTATTACTTGCAGAATGCAATAGAATCATTGGTTGATGATGCTGACTCTGTAACATTCTTTAGTAATAAAAGCCATTTTTTGGTTTGCGCTACGATACTCAATGATGCAATGTTATTAATAGATGCCATTGATAATAACCAAACTGTAAGATGGTTGCATGATAAAATCATGAAACACAAAGGAACCTGGAATATAAATTTCATCGCACCATCGCGAATTGCATCTTTTAATTTAGCTACAGGATTCTCGTTAATCACAAACATCTTGCAACTTAAATCTATTTTTAGATTTACTCGTAAAAAAACCAGCTACATTACCAGGACAGGAATACATGATTCATTAATTAGCCGATTACACCGAAAACTACCATCAGAAGATATTGCATTTATTCTCACACTCTATGATGGAGTTAGCGGAAAGTATAGAAAGTTATCTATCCAGGAAATTAATAGACTGTATTACATAAGAAGCAAGAAACTATCATTAAACAGCTCCTTTGAGTTGAAAATATTGATTTCATTCTTGTCTAACAGTAGATATTCACTTGTAATTTAATAAGAGAAAGTATGAAACAAAAAATAATAATTGGCTCCTGCCTATTGATTTCAGCATTAACCACGAATTCAAATGCCGCTGAAGTTACATCACCGGTAATGCCAACAGGAACGCTAAATATCGCTGGAAAAATTCTTGATAAAGGCTGCACATTCGAAGCCAAGGATTTTATTATCCAGTTAACACCTGTCGTGATCTCATCATTCACAGCAGTCGGTGATACAGGACCAAAAAGCGATCCCGTCGATTTTAAGCTGACAGGATGCCCAGTAAGCTCCACCCTGACCTTGACGGTCCAGGGTACTCAGGGCGCAGTAGTATCAACTTTCGCTACGGCAACCGAAAGCACCAATGCTACGGGCTTCGACTTTGTTTTATACGGACCTACCACTGCGACTTCGATTATTCGTCCGAACATCGCGGTAACACTAACGCCTGATTCTTCGGGAAATTACAGTGGGACACTATCGGCCCAACTCAGATCCAAAGTGGCAGCGCCGACAGCAGGAAAAATTGATACCACGCTAACCTATACACTGGCTTATAATTAAGAAAATATCATGAAAAAAATCGCAATTATTGTCTCCCTCAGCTTAGCCAGTCTAAATGTTTATTCCGCTGATGTACCCACTGCAGTGGATACCGGAACAATCACTGTTAAAGGTTCTGCATACTCTAAAGCCTGTACAACAGTTATCAGTTCAGTCAATCTGACAGTACCGACAACTTTTACATCTGACTATACAGTCAAGGGGGATATGTCACCCTTAGGTACGTCAGGGCTAACTGGCGTAACCTGTTCGGAAATAACAGGTATATACATTACGGTTACTGGGGATCCTGATGGTACCGACCCATCATTATTCAAGATCCCAGATGCGACCGGTAAAGCAACAGGTGTAGCATTAAAATTATATGTCACTGCGGGCTCGAATCCTATTACTGGAGTAGAGCCGAATAAAGAAACAAGTTTATTGCCCAAAGGAACTGGAAATATTGGCCTAACTTATTCTGCCCAGGCGGTTTCTGTCGCCGATAAGGTTACCAGCGGCGATTTGGCGACAACACTGACCTGGACTGCACGTTACAATTAATTATTGATGAAAGCGCATATGAAAAAACATTTATTTTCTGTTCTGCTCGCGTCCCTGATTACACTGCCGGCGCATGCCGGCTTTTCTCTCGGACAAACTCGGGTGATTTATAATGAAGCCGAGCGTCAGTCTACCCTACGAATCATTAATAGCGGTGACGGTGACTATTATCTGGTGCAGTCCTGGATTAATGAAAACGAAAGCGAAAACAGCCCGCGTGCGAGCGCCTTCATTATTACGCCGCCGGTATTTAAACTGATGCCGGCTTCAGAAAACACGCTGTTAATCCGCACGTTGAATGATAAATTCCCGGAAGACCGGGAGAGCCTTTCGTTTATTAACGTGAAAGCGATTCCGGCCGTCGATGATGCGGTCAAGAATAAAATCACCTTTGCCACCAAAAGCGTGATTAAACTTATTTATCGCCCTACATCTCTGAATTTCCAGGATGCTGCCGATTCATGGAAAAAAATGGTGATTACGCCGCAGCCAGGCGCCGTCACGCTGAATAACCCAACGCCGTACTTTATCAATATCGGTATGTTCTCGGTCAACGGTCATGCTGAAAAGATAAGCTATGTCGCCCCGTTCTCGGAGACAAAAATCACGCTGAAAGCGAATGAGCATCCTGTTTCCGTGGAATACAACGTTATCAACGATTTCGGCGGTGCATCTGCGCTGCATAAAGTGAAATTCTGATCCGTCACGTGAAGAAAAAATTACTGCTTAACGCGCTGCTGTTAATTTCGCCATTGAAAGGGTGGGCTGCGCTGTCGTTTGATCTCTCTGCGCTGGAATCAAGCGGCAGCGAGCTGACCGAATACACAAAGCAACAGCTCGCCCAGGTGGGACAACAATTACCGGGGACTTACCCGGTAGAAGTCGTCCTGAATGGCCATAAAATCAGCACGGAAGCCATTCGGTTTGTAAAATGTGATACCGAGCTTTGCCCGCAGGTGACCCTGGGTACGCTTAAAAAATGGGGTATCGCCCCGGGGCCGTTCGTGTCGAAAGATGCCAGTGATGAAGACGCTGTGCTGGCGTTACATTTTGAGCAGACCATTCCCGGTGCCACCGTGAAGCTGTCGGCAAATGCCAGTAAGCTCATTCTTACCGTGCCACAGAAATATCTGCTGGATGACAATGCAAATTTCCTGGCGTCTGTTACGGAGGAAAGTATCCCCACGCTGTTTTTATCGTACTACTACAGCGGGCAGCGCAATGAATCGGCCGGTGAGCGCGACGACCAGCACTTTGTCAGCCTCAACAATGGGATAAACCTGGGAGCATGGCGCCTTCGCCAGAGCGCGAATCTGGTAAAAAGCAGTCAGCAAAAAATGAGCTGGCAGCCGACGCAGACCTATGTTGGGCGCGATATTCTTTCGCTGATGTCGCGTCTGATGATGGGCCAGACCAACACCAGTGGCAGGGTATTTGACAGCTTCAGTTTTAAAGGGCTGAGTCTGTCTTCGATTGATGAAATGCTGCCTGACAGCCAGCGCAACTATGCGCCGGTGATTAAAGGTATCGCCCTCAGCCAGGCCAATATTGAGATCCGCCAGGACGGAAATCTCATCTATCAAAAAAGTATCCCGGCTGGCAGTTTTGAACTAACCGACGTGGTACCGAACAACAGCAGCGGCGATCTTGAAGTCACGATTCGCGAGAGCACCGGGGAAGTCAGAAAATTCATCCAGCCTTATGCCACTCAGCCCAAAATGGTCCGGCAGGGCCAGCTACGCTATGCCCTGAGCTCCGGCCGCTACGACAACGGAAATTCTGCAGGTGACAAAGAAATTTTCGTGCAAGCTGAAGGTCTTTACGGTGTTGGCAATACTGTTTCTGTATTTAGCGGCGCAATGGCCAGCAGCAGCTATCAGTCGGGGGTTGCTGGCGTGGGTCTTAACCTGGGCGACTTCGGCGGGATCTCTTTAGAGATCGATACATCGCGCAACAAAGAATCAGAATGGCTGAAATCCGGCTCCGGCTATGCCTCAAAAATCAATTACAGCAAATATTTTGGTCTTTCCGGCACGTCGCTGCAGACTTCTTACACGCAAAGCCACGACCGTGGGTATTTTACCTACGCCGATTATCAGGCACGGCACGAGATTCATCAGGGTTCAACGAATCTCCCGGGGAATATTAAACGTCAGTGGCAGGCAGGGCTGAACCAGGATCTGGCTCAGTTCGGCTCGCTCTCACTCAATTACTACTCACAGCAATCGTGGGATGATACCTACAACAGTAAAACGCTGAATGCCAGCTATAACGCTAACTGGAATGGTATCAGTGCTGGCATCAGCTATTCGCAGTCCGATATTACAAGCAACACGCGATACAAGGATAACGTGCTCTCACTGAATGTAGTGGTGCCCTTCTCGTCACTGTGGGGCCAATCCTCACAAGCGCGGATCAACCACAGCTATATCACCAGCCGCAGCGGCCTGGCGCAGAACCAGACCACCGTCAGCGGCAGCCTGCTGCGTGACAACAACCTTAACTACTCCCTGTCTCAGACCTGGGCGCAGGATCAACACGGGCAGGCGGCGCGCGTTCAGTATGACGGAGGCTCCGGCTCGGTTAACGCGGCCTACAGCCGCAACAGCAGCGGCTATAGCCAGACCAGCTTGGGGTCAACCGGCTCGGTGGTCTTCCATCCCGGCGGCGTAACGCTGGGACAAAGCATTTCACCGAAAGAGCCGTTTGCGATTGTCAGTGCGCCAGGCGCAGGCAACGTTTCCGTGACCACCAAATCCGGGGTGAAAACCGACAGCCGCGGCTATGCCATCGTGCCAGCGCTGACAGCCTATCGCCAGAACAGCATCGGGATTGACCCGACAACGGCTAGCGACACGACCTCGCTGACGTCAACGCAAACGCAGTCCACGCCGGGCTTTGGTACCGCCGTCGCGGCGAAATTCGGCACGCATATTGGCCATAAAGCCTGGGTGCATATTCTGTATCGCAACCGGCCACTTTCTCTTGGCACAGAGCTGTACGGGAAAAATGGCGCCAGCGGGATTGTCGATGATAAAGGCTATGCCTGGATCACCGGACTTCATGACGGTGATCAACTGAGTGCCAACGTTGACGGGACGCAGTGTCGGATTCGCATTCGCTACGACCGCCTGGTGCTGTCTAAAGAAATCTATACCGGTGCTGTTGAGTGCCAGTAGCACAGTAAATTCGCCGATAGGGACAACATTCGTGAATAAAACATTATTGACCGTTATGGCTGTGGGGGCCCTCGCCGCTCTTGGCTATCAACAGCAAACCTACGCGGCGTGCGCATTTGCCAACGGGGCCAAAACCGGAAGCGTAAATTTTGCCCTGCCCGCGCTGACGCAGTCGCTGAATCCGTCCGAAACGGGGCCTCGCCTCCTCTCTTCGGTAACGGTACCGGCCGCGACGCTGGCATCAGCAATGGGGATTTCTTCAACCGTTGCGGTCTGGGGGGGATGTACAGGAAACCTGGTCTGGAATCCGCTTTTACCTGCGATTGCGGGTAATTCGCCGAATCTATCAGGCTATATGTCGACAGGTATAGATAACTTATACCTCTATATGTATGCAGGTACCCAGACAACGGGAAACTTTGGAGCATTTGTTACACCATCAACTTCGGGCACCACCTGGTCGCGAGCCTTGAGTACTATCCATGGTTCGATTCCTCCTTGGTCAATTATGGGGGATATGGTGCTGGCGTTATACCAAACCGGTCCTATCCGTCAGGGCGGCATTATCCCCGCAGCCGCCATTGCTGAACTTCAGGTCTCCGATGGCCTGCAGGTGATGAATATGTCCATGAGCGCGATAACGGTAAATGTCCTGGCCTGTAGCATCACCACACCGGTGGTAAATGTGCAGATGCCGGCATTTTACAGAAGTAGTTTTACCGGTGTTGGCAGCACGACGGCCGCTACCGATTTCAGGATTGGCGCCAACTGCGATTCCGGCGTGATGCCGACCATCACCTTCAGCGGACAGACAAGTAGCGGTACGACAGATGTCTTCGCCATCAATAGCGGTGCCGGGGCGGCCTCCGGGGTTGGGATTCAACTGCTCTACGGTAGTAGTACGGTAAATCAGAACACCGCGGTGGCAATGAATACGACTACCGCAGCCGGCACTACCGAGTTTCCGTTCAGTACGCGCTATATCCAGACTGAAAATACGGTCACATCTGGTCATGCTGATGCCACCATCACATTTACACTTAGCTACAAGTAATCTCAGCGGAAAGTCGTGAAGCGCATTGTGCAATCAAAAGGCCTGCCGTAGTGAGGTTCCATTGATGTTTAAGAAGTTCTTAAGAACTGTTCAGTACTCTTCCTGCGATCAGGAAAAATTAAAATCAATAAGGCGATACTATGAAATACACGAAAACTCTGTTGGCCGGTCTACTGCTACTGTCTCCGGCTTTTAGCGCGTTGGCGGCACAACAAACGGCAACCGGATGCGCGGCAAAACGTCAGAATATTGAGCAGCAAATTGAGTACGCCCGCGCCCATGGTAATGCCCACCGGGTCGAGGGGCTGAGTATTGCGCTGTCTGAATTGAATGCTAACTGTACCGACGCTGGTCTTCGAGCTAACCGTGAATCCGACGTGCGTAAAAAAGAGCGCAAGGTTGCAGAGGCTCGCCAGGAACTTGCCGAGGCGCAGGCTGACGGACGCCAGGATAAGATTGACAAGAGACAACGTAAACTCGCAGAAGCTCAGAACGAACTTCAAGAAGCAAGAGCAACTCTGCACAAATAAACATTTGCGATAGAACGACAGGGTAACAGATGATTATGCCAACACGATATGATTCTTAACTTTGCTAGTGTATCTGGCAAGGCCCGTTCTACTGGACAGAAAGCATTTTTATAAAAATGCCGGAGATTATTCCGGCTTCATTTCACATACTCTGCTAGTTATAGCTCACAAGATAAGTGGATACAGTCCCCTTATCATTAACGTAATGCCTAACAGTGCTAAAGTAGCTTCTCTCCGGAATAGAACTATTGGATGTAAAATGGTGATATTTATTATCTACCGAATCATAACAAGACACATTCAGAACTTTTTCTGTAGGTTTATATGTACAACCAGGACTCACTATTTGCCCACTGATAGATAACGTACCTGAGGATGGTTTGGCCTCTGCGGCATTAGCAACTGAACACACAAACAGTGTAATCATAGCAACTTTGACTATCTCATTATTATTACACATAGGTAACTCCATTTTCATATCCGCTTTGGGTTATCTAATGAAATACTAGTGCATACGATTAAGCATTCTCTTGATTTAGATTCTGTTTTTTACAACCCATTTTACTAACTGACAATATTGATTTGGATACAGAATGCTGTTGGTTCAACATAATATAAAACATGACTCACATCATTAAATGCTTATGTTAAAGAAAATTATCAATACTAGGTACTATTTAAACAGTCTCTGTATGTAACATCACATTCAGCAAAAAGAGTCTGTTTTCCTTAGGCCCACTTTACAAGTGGGCCCTCCGGGTTGGCATATCATACTACGTCAAAAATCAATTAAAAAATTTGTCGGAGCGGAATTGATAGCTTCACTTTGTCTATCTAACGAGTAAATATTGCTCCGAATATCCTCCCCCACGCACAAACAAGAATTGATTTTTCAATTACTCCAATGGTTTCTCTTGGCAATGAGGCATAGTGAGATCGATAATCATCTGGCCTTTACTATTCTTGTGCGCCGTTTGCACTGTGAAAGTGGGGGAATTATCCCGCTGAAAAATCCCTACGACCTTCCCATCGGTAGAGTAAACATCAAGATTACCATTTCCTTCTGATAAGCGCTTACGGTATACATAGGAATATTCGATCCCTGTAGGTGTAGGCGTCCCTTCCATATCGGTGAGGGTCTCTGTGAGCACCGGTTCTTGACCAGCACGGAGCAAATTAAAGCTATGCAAAACCTCAATATCATCAAGGCACACAATGGTAGCAAGGAGTTCAGCCTTAGTTGGTACTGCAACACTGAACAGAGTCAAAGCTACAATGTGTTTGATCTTCATTTAATTTTCCTAGTTAGAACATACAACCATGACGTTAGTTCGTAGCGTTACTGGTGAGACTAACGGCAACGAACATTATCATCTACCATCTTACTGGCTTGTTCTGTGAGACTGCAGGAATGTTCAGGCACTCTTTATAGTCGACGCCGAATGAAGATAGGTCAACAACCTGCCCTGCTCATCTCTCGTTTTTGTTGTATATTGAATTTTGACATAATAGTTACGTCACTCTGTCCGGGTGCATATGAGGGCGTTAACTCCAAGTACTTTGGTATCCCATGGACCTTTTGCATCAGTTTGGTCCAATTCTGTTACGAGCAAAGAATAATATCCTCCCCCCATAAACTTTAGGTCTATATTCGTGGCAAGCTTTGATTTACCGTGATAACCCTGTGCCTGCAATCTGTCTTCGCTAATCTCTCCAATTTCTGCATCGAAATCACCATTAATAACAACGTGTTTCTTATCGACCACATGGATTTTAACGCCCGTCTGACACTCAAAATTAATAGGCTGCTGTTTATTAAAAGGGATGTAATCAGCGTTGGCTATTAACGGAGAAACTAAGGCAACTACAGCTATCAGTATTTTCATTTTTTATCGTGCCATAACAAAAAGAGCCACACGTTAGCATGGCTCATTTTGTTAATAGTTGCTCTATATCACCATTAAGTAGCAATTCTCTGCTTGCACAGTTCCGGCAGGTTAGCCCTCACCAGCGCCTCTGCGAACGGCGGCGGCACAGCATTGCTACAGCGTGCAATCTGCTTGTCTTTTCGTACTTTTTGCCGCTATAGTCCTGGTCGATGATGTGCCCCTCAGGGAAGCCCTGCATCCGGTACAGTTCATGCGGTTGCAGAATACGCATCTGATATCAACGATGCGATAAGTGATGCCGTCAATCATGACCAGACCGTAGCTATCCTCACCGCAGTATTCCCGCAGGCACGACAGCGTTCGCTGCGTGAGTTGCTCGTCATATCCATCAGTTGCCAGTTTGGTTTTCCTGATGCTAGTTGGTTCGGTTACCGCGAAAACCAAGGCGACGAAGAAATAATGGCGCTGTAAGCAGCGCCATTACTGGATTTTGATAAGGTTAACGAAGGTCAGATGGAGAGTAGATGTAACTAGTGCTTCACAAGATACATCGTGTGTGTATAGGCCACATCTTCAGGGTTGGTGATCGGGTAACCCTTCAGCCACGGTTTGATTAAGCGACCGTTGGTGTACTGGTAAATCGGCGCGATCGGAGCCTTCTGCGCGAGAATATGTTCAGCTTCGTTATAGTCGGCGTTACGCGCAGCAGCCGTATTTTCCAGCGCCGCCTGGCGGATCACCTTGTCGTAGGCCGGTTCATTGAAGCGCGCAATGTTACCGGTATTGGTTGAGGTTAGCAGCGACAGGAACGTTGACGGCTCGTTATAGTCCCCCACCCAGGAAGCGCGGATAACGTCAAAGTTGCCGGTATTGCGGCTATCGATATAGGTTTTCCACTCCTGGTTCTGCAACTTCACATCAACGCCAAGATTTTTCTTCCACATCGACGCCACCGCGATAGCAATTTTCTGGTGGTTTTCCGAAGTGTTATACAAAAGCGTCAGCTTCAGCGGACGGTTTGGGCCATAACCAGCGGCCTGCAGCAGCGTTTTGGCCTGGGCGTTCAGTTCGGCCTGGCTGCTCTGCTCCATCGCCGAGGGCTGCGGCTTAAAGCCCGCGGTCACGTCCGGCGTCAAGCGCCATGCAGGCTTTTCCCCGGTACCCAGTACTTTCTCAGCGATGATCCGGCGATCGATAGTCATGCTCAGCGCCAGGCGTACGCGCGCATCGGCGGTTGGCCCTTTTTGGGTATTAAAAGCGTAGTAATAGGTGCCCAGCTGCGCCGGGGTGTACACCTGGCCCGGCAGCTCTTTGAGCAGCTTCTGATACTGATTTTTGGGGAAGGATTCGGTGATGTCGATGTCACCCGCAAGGTAGCGTTTGGTCGCCGCAGACTCCTGGTTAATCGGCACAAAGGTGACTTTCTGAATCACCGTTTTGGCATTATCCCAATACTGCTTATTCGGCGTCGCCACCAGCTTTTCATTGACTACGCGGTCGGCCAGCACATATGCACCGTTGCCGACCAGCTTGCCCGGACGCGTCCAGTTCTTATCACTTTCGACGTTGGCTTTGTTCACCGGGTAAAGCGAGAAGTTGGCAGTCAGATTGACGAACCACGGCAGCGGTTTATCCAGCTGCACGCGTAGCGTATGCGTATCAACCGCAGTCACCCCCAGCGTGTCGGGCTTGGCTTTGCCGTCGATAATATTCTGGGCGTTATTGATACCCGCCAGTGCGGCAAACCAGGCGAATGGGGATGTAGTGGCCGGGTCAACCAGGCGCTGCCAGCTATACACGAAATCCTGCGCCGTAACGGGGGTACCGTCTGACCATTTGGCATCGTTACGCAGCGTAAAAGTCCAGATTTTCTGGTCATTAGTCTGCCAGCGGGTGGCAACACCGGGAATAATATTGCCGTTAGCATCCTGGTTTACCAGACCTTCAAACAGGTCGCGGATCACCTGAATTTCAGGCAGGCCGACCGCTTTTGCGGGATCCAACGAGGCGGGTTCATCTTTGATGTGGCGGACCAGATCCTGCTGCTTTGCCAGTACGGTTCCTGCGGGAACCTCAGCCGCGATGGCGGCGGAACTCAGGCCTGAAAGCAGTACGGCAATGCAGGTCTTGGTGAAAGGATACTTCATGACATCCCCTTTAAAGTCGATAAACCCAAGTAACATAATGGAAATATTATTTGTTTCACTTTTTATAAATGCAAATGTGATATCACAGAAAGTTGATTTACACACGTTATCCTTCAAGCTGACTCCGCATTGACAGCATTCATTCACCTGGACCACTGACTTGAGCCAGCGCAACGGGATTCCCTCTCTTGCCTCCTTGGTGCAACGTGAATGATTTCGTGTATAGCCTGTCTCTTTCGGTTTAGGAAACTATTTGATTCGCGGCGACTTTTGCACAACACTGCTCAATAACGCACTTCGCATCAGGATTCTTGCTATGTCAGCTCTTCGCCCTCGCGCTCAGCGCGGCGCGTTCCCACAGGGAACACAACACTATGGCCGCTCGCTGCTGGGCGCACCGCTAATCTGGTTTCCGGCGCCCACCGCAGGCCCACAGAGCGGGCTGATTATTGCCGGGACACACGGAGACGAAAACTCCTCCGTGGTGACGCTCTCCTGTGCGCTACGTGCGCTATCGCCGGAGTTGCGCCGCCATCACGTCATTCTGGCGGTTAACCCAGACGGCTGTCAGCTCGGGCTGCGTGCTAACGCCAACGGCGTCGATTTAAACCGCAACTTTCCGTCCGCAAACTGGAAAGCCGGTGAGACCGTCTATCGCTGGAACAGCGCCGCCGAGCAGCGCGATGTTGTGTTGTTAACCGGTAGCCGACCAGGCTCTGAGCCGGAAAGCCGTGGGTTGTGTCAGCTTATCCATCAAATTAATCCAGCATGGGTGGTGTCGTTCCATGACCCGCTCGCCTGCATTGAAGATACCCGCAATAGCGAGCTGGGACAGTGGTTGTCAAACGCGTTCAGCTTGCCGCTGGTCAGCAGCGTCGGCTATGAAACGCCGGGTTCCTTTGGCAGCTGGTGTGACGATATTGGCCTGCACTGCATCACCGCCGAATTCCCGCCTATCTCTTCTGATGAAGCTAGCGAGCACTACCTCGATGCGATGACGCAGCTACTGCACTGGCAGCCAGTCCATCACAAATGAAGTTCACCGCAGGTAAAGCGTAGCGCGGGCTGCGCATCCACAGCGAGCCAGGTGGGTCCATCGAGATCGGCAAATCGCACCTGTGGAGCCAACGGCAACGCCGCATTAATTGCCCGCGACGTACAGAGCATACAGCCAAGCATCAGCGCAAAGCCCTGCGCTTTGGCTTCAGCTGCCAACGCCAGCGCCTCGGTCAGGCCACCGGTTTTATCCAGCTTGATATTGACCATCTCGTAACGGCCGCGCAGTACCGGCAGGTCTTCGCGAGTGTGGCAGCTCTCATCGGCGCAAATGGGCAGCGGATGGATAAAGTTTTCCAGCGCTTCATCTTCGCCAACCGGCAGCGGCTGCTCGAGCATGGCGACGTTGAGATCGGCCAGCAGCTGGCAGCGCGCCGCCAGCCCATCGCCGCGCCATGACTCATTAGCGTCAACAATCAGCGTAGCCTGCGGCGCGGCTTCTCGAATCGCCACCATCCGTTCGCAGATAAAATGATTATCCAGCTTCACCTTGAGTAGCGTCGCCCCGCTTTCACACAGCGCTTTCGCGCTGGCTGCCATTTGCTCCGGAGTACCAATCACCACCGTTTGCGCAGTCACCACCGTGTCGGGAAGTGTCACGTCAAGCTGAGTGACAACGTCACTTTTTGATTGCTGCGCTTCCAGGCTCCACAACGCACAGTCGACGGCGTTTCGTGCAGCCCCTGCGGGCAGCAAGGTTGCCAGCTGCGTACGGGTGATGCCCTGCTCAAGCTGTTCGCCAATCGCCATAATCTGCGCCATCACCGAGGCCAGGCTTTCGCCATAGCGCGGGTACGGCGTACATTCCCCAACGCCTTTAATACCATCCTGCTCAAGCTCTACCACCACCACTTTGGCTTCGCTGCGGCTCCCGCGTGCAATAACAAACGGCGAGTGTAGCGGCCAGGCTTCTTCAAAAACGCGCAGCTTTCTCATTTTTACTCCTTTTATTAGGCGCAAATAGGGTTTGCCGTGTTAACACCTGATGTCATACACTAGGGTAGACGTTAACTATATGTAAACAGGAAGATAATCATGTCGCAAACCGTACATTTCCAGGGCAATCCCGTTGCTGTTCAAGGTTCTATCCCACAGGCTGGCGATAAAGCTCAACCGTTTACGCTGGTGGCAAAAGATCTCTCTGACGTCACCCTCGGCCAGTTCGCTGGCAAACGTAAAGTTCTGAACATTTTCCCAAGCATCGATACCGGCGTCTGCGCGGCATCTGTGCGTAAATTCAACCAACTGGCGAGTGAACTGGATAACACCGTTGTTCTGTGCATCTCCGCTGACCTGCCGTTTGCTCAATCTCGCTTCTGCGGCGCAGAAGGTCTGAGCAATGTGGTGATGCTGTCCATCCTGCGCGCGCCAGAATTTCTGCAGACCTACGGCGTAGGTATCGCCGATGGCGGTCTGAAAGGCCTGGCTGCGCGTGCCGTTGTGGTCATCGATGAAAACGACAACGTCGTCTATAGCGAACTGGTGAACGAAATCACCAACGAGCCAGACTACGATGCGGCTCTGGCTGCGCTGAAAGCGTAATCACCCAACCGCAAAAGCAAAACAGCCTCTTCTTAAGAGGCTGTTTTTTTTATTACTCTTCACCCTTCTTACTGCTCAGGCCATATTCGCGCAGCTTATTCGCAATCGCGGTATGTGAGACCCCCAGGCGTTTTGCCAGCTTACGCGTGCTTGGGTAGCTATGATAAAGCTGAGCCAGCACCGAGCGTTCGAAACGACGCGTAATGTCATCCAGTGAGCCTTCCATTGCCTCTTCACCGACCGCCACGCTTGAGACGTCGTTATCCGGCAACAGCACGTCCTGCGGACGCAGTTCATAGCCTTCAAGCTGCGTAAGTGCACGATAAATCGCATTCTTCAGCTGACGGACGTTGCCCGGCCAACCGTAGCGAGTTAATACGGTATTGAGATCGGCAGACAGCTTCGGGCGAGAAATCCCCTGCTCATCGGCAAAACGAGCCACAAACAGTTCGGTCAGCGGCATGATGTCCTGCGGACGATCGCGCAGCGGCGGCAGGTTGAGCGTCAGAACGTTCAGACGATAATAAAGATCTTCACGGAACAGCCCTTTTTGTACCAGCTCAACCAGATTCTTCTGGGTCGCACAAATCACACGCACATCAACGTGGACTTCATGATCCTCACCAACGCGGCGGAAGGTCCCGTCATTGAGGAAGCGGAGCAATTTGGTCTGCATACGCGGCGACATCTCACCGATTTCATCCAGCAATACTGAACCGCCGTTAGCCTGCTCGAAGAAGCCTTTTTTGCCTTCTGCCGCATTGCCAAACAGTTCGCTCTCTACCGCATCTTCCGGGATGGAACCGCAGTTCAGCGCCAGATACGGTTTCGCCGCCCGCGGGCTGGCTAAATGGCAGGCGTGGGCCAGCAGGTCTTTACCGGTGCCGGTTTCCCCGACAATCAGCAGCGGTGCGGTCAGCAGCGCTAGTTTGCGCGCCTGATCTACCACCTGACGCATACGCGGGCTTACGCCAACAATCTGGCTGAAGGCGCTAACGTCCTGAGTAGTCATGGTTTGCAACTGGCGTCCCATTCTCAGCGTTGAGCGCAGCATCACCACCGCGCCACCAAGAATGCGGGTATCGTTCTCATCGTTGAGGTAAACCGGGGTCGCTTCCAGGAGGAAATTTTGCCCCTGGATAACGACATGTTCGGCCAACGGCTCGACCGAGTCGCTCTCCAGCCAGCGCTGGAAGTTAAAACCACTGATAAGCTGGGTGACGTTATGGCTGCGCATACGTTCCTGGTTCATGCCAAACAGCTGGCAGCTCGCCGGGTTCGCGCGTTCAATTTTGCTGCGGGTGTCAAGCGATAGCACCGGCTCCGGCATCGCTTCCAGCAATGCGCTCAGCGCCAGGTGTTCACGTTCCGAAGGCATCCACGGTACAGTACGCACATCAGTGACACCATGAATACGGCGGATCTCCGCCATCAGGCTGCTGAAGCTGGTGAATTCCAGCTCCGCGAAATTAAGATAGATTCGGCCAACAGGGTCGATATCGATCCCGCGCAGGTCGATGCCGCGCAGGACCAGAAGATCGAGCAGTTCACGAGTCAGACCGAGGCGGTCTTCACAAAAGACTTCAAGACGCATGGGAGTTTTCACCCTTAAAAGCCAAAGACGTATGAATAATAAGACAGTTCTTCGCTGGCGGGAAGATGACTGTCAACAATTATTGACAGTATGGCGGAAAAATCGACTTTGTGCCGTAAAGTTATACGTTCATGAGCTGAAAAATGCGCGGAATACTAACCCTCACCCCAGCCCTCTCCCTTAAAAGGGGCGAGGGAGCCCGTTGCGCTCATACGTTAATCCATCATGCGCTTCATGCCAGTGGTGGCGGATAAAGCTAAAAACCGCATAATACGGTCCCCTCACGCCTACCGGGAGAGAGTTAGGGTGAGGGGTACAGAGTGGTCGACCGGGGGGGGCACCCCATCCGATGTTCGCCACGCCCTATCGCGTCGCGATCGAAAAAGCGCTGTATCACGCCATCCGCCATAAATGCAGCGCGGTCAGACATGTGCGCAATCACATCCGCATCGTGGCTGACCAGTAGGTAGGTCATACCGTGATCCTGCTTCAGCCGGTTGAGAAGATTGAGAATTTCCGCCTGCACCGACATATCCAGCGCCGAGGTCGGTTCATCCAGCAGCAGAATTTTCGGCCGCAGCAGCAATGCGCGTGCGATTGCCACGCGCTGGCGCTGGCCGCCGGAAAGCTGATGCGGATAGCGACGTACGGCATCGGTGGGTAATCCCACCTGTTCCAGCGCCGTGTTGACCCGCATTTCGATATCCCCCTCACCGTGAATTTGCAGCGGTTCTGCCAACGTACGCCACAGCGTATGGTTTGGGTGCAGCGAGGCATAGGGATCCTGAAATACCATCTGCACGTTGCGCCGCAGTGGCCCCTGAAAACGTGGGCCCGCCGTGATGTTTTGGCCAAACAGCGCTACCTGTCCACGCCACTCGCGCTGCAACCCGGCTATCACACGCAGAATGGTCGATTTCCCGCAGCCTGACTCACCAATCAGGCTGAAGGTTTCTCCCGCCTCGACCTCGAAGCTGGCAGCGGAGACCGCCGTTTTCTCACCAAAGGTGACTTGTAATGCATCGAGATTAACGATTGCCATCTGTCACCTCCGCAAAACGCTGGTTACGGTCAAGGGTTGGCAACATCTGCCCATAGGTTTGCGCATTCGGTCGACAGGTCCATAGCGTACGGGTGTAAGGATGCGTCGCCTGCGGTAACTCATGTGCCGCCATCTGGTCGACACAATTCCCCTGATACATCACCAGCACGCGGTGGCAGTGTTCGGCCACCAGCGGGAGATCGTGGCTAATCAGCAGCATCGCCATCTTTCGCTGCTCGCATTGCGCCACCAGCAGTTCGAGAATCTGATTGCGCAAACGCGCATCCAGTGCCGACGTCGGTTCATCGGCGATCAGCACCTGGGGATTGTTGATAAGCGCAATGGCAATCATCACCCGCTGCCCCATTCCACCGGACAGTTCACCCGGATAGCGGTTCAGCACCTGCACATCCAGCCCCATCGCCAGCACCGCCGATTCTATTTTTTCCTGCCGCTCACGGCGATTTAACCGTTGATGCAGCGTTAAAGCCTCTTCAAGTTGGGCGCGCACCGTTTTCACCGGGTTGAGCGCATAGCGCGGATCTTGCAGCACCATGGCAATATCATTGCCGCGTAGCGCACGCCAGCCGCCTGCATTGAGCGTCAGCACATCGCGCCCCAGCACGTTTAACTGGTCGGCACTCACAAGGCCCGGTTTGCGTACCAGCCCCATCAGTGCGCGGGCGGTCATCGATTTCCCGGAACCGGATTCACCCACCAGCGCCAGCCGCTCGTTACCGAGGGTAAAGTTCATCTTATTGACCACTCGGGAGCCGGGATAATCGATGTTCAGCCCCCGTACGGCCAGGCGTTGTTCAGTCATGTTGCGGCTCCAGAACGTCACGTAATCCATCACCCAGCAGGTTAAACGCCAGGCTGGCAAGCAAAATCGCAGCGCCCGGCGCGGCGGCAATCCACCACTGGTCAAAAATCACCTGCATGCCATCGGCGATCATGGCCCCCCACTCCGCCATCGGCGGACGGGCACCAAGCCCGAGAAATCCAAGTCCTGCGGCGGCTAAAATAATCCCCGCCAGATCCAGCGCTAAACGCACGATAGCCGACGGCAGACACAGCGGTAAAATATGTCCCACCAGCAGTCGTAGCCCGCGAATACCCATCATCTCGGCGGCAGCCAGATAGTCGCTGTGGCGCAGACGTTGAATCTCGCTACGCGCCTGACGTGCATATGCCGGCCAGGTGGTCAACGCCAGTGCCAGTGCGCCATTGACCAAACCGGGGCCTAGCATGGCGACAAATGCGAACGCCAGAATCAGCCGCGGCATCGACATCACCACGTCAGTAAAACGCATCAAAATACGCTCAAGCCAGCCGCCGTAGTAGCCGGAAAGAATCCCGACCAGTAACCCTACTGGTAAGGTAATGACCGTTACCAACGCCACCAATCCCAGCGCCGGACGGGTGCCGTAGATCAAGCGGGAAAGCAGGTCTCGCCCGTAGCTATCGGTACCCAGCCAGTGCGCTGCTCCCGGCATTTGCAGGCGCATGGCGGCGTCCTGCCAGTTTGGGTCCATCGGCGCAAGCCAGGGCGCGAACAGCGCGGTCAGAATCAATAGCGCGATGACAATCAGACCGCAGCACGCCGCTGGCGAGCGCAGTAAACGACGAATAAAGAGAGACGTTGGCATCAGCTCACCCTCGGATCGGTTAGCCGCACCAGGACGTCGGTGAGGTTATTAATCAACACAAAACATACGCCGATAAGCAACGTGCCGCCCATAATGGCTGACATATCGCCGGCAAACAGCGCAGTGGTCAGATAGCGGCCTATACCAGGCCAGGAGAACACGGTCTCGGTCAACACTGCGCCTTCCAGCATCGAGGTATAGGCCAGCGCAATCACCGTTAACAGCGTACCCCGAATATTCGGCAGCACATGGCGCAGCAGAATACTCATCTCCCCCGCGCCTTTGGCGCGCGCCAGCAGGATGTACTCTTTGTTCATCTCGCTAAGACAGGCGGATCGCGTCAGACGCGTAATGCTGGCCATCGAATAGTAGGCCAGCAGCAGCACCGGCAGCACCAGATGGCTAAAGGCATTGCGAAACGCCTCTTTATCGCCGGAAAGCCAGGTATCAATCAGCGCAAAGCCGGTCCTGGGTTCGATAGTGAACTGGTATATATCGTCGAGCCGCCCCGGACCAGGACTCCACTGGAGTTTGGCGTAGAACAGCGCCAGCATCAGCAGGCCGAGCCAGAAAATCGGCACCGAGTTACCTAAAAGCGTCAGGGTCCGTACGGCAAAATCCCACGGCGACCCGGCGTAGCGCGCGCACAGTACACCGGCAATCACGCCGAGCACAGCGCCGACAACCAGCGCCAATGTCGCCAGCTCAAGCGTCGCGGGAAACGCCGCCAACAGATCGTGCAAAACTGGCTGACCGGTGGCGCTTGCCGTCCCCAGATCGCCATGGGCGAGATTGACCAAATAGTGCCAGAACTGCACTGGCAAAGAGCGGTCTAGCCCCAACTGGTGACGTACCTGATCGTAAGTAGACTGGCTGGCATGATCGCCGACAATTTGTAGCACCCGATCAACGGGCGAAAAAGCAGAGAGCGCAAAAGTCACCAGCAGCAGCCCTAAAAGGGTCAGTGCCAGCGTGAGCAGCCCCTGAAACAGCGCGGACAGCAAACGCCGGGTTCGCTGCGCGGTTGGGTTGGGTAAAACGGCGGGCATGTGTATTCCGTATATCAACAATAAAACGAACGGCAGCGGACCAAAAGCTCACGCCAACGGGCCGCTGCTGCAATAACGATTACTTGGTGACGCGGTCGTACCAAACCATATCGGCGTTAAGCCCTTGCTGGTAGCCTTTCACGTTGTCGCGGATAACGATTTGCGTTTTGCCCTGATCGATAAAGACGTAAGGCGAACTGCGCTGTAACTCTTCCTGCATTTTCTTATACAGGTCAAGACGTTTGGTCGCATCTGGCTCGGCAACGGCTGCCAGCGTCGCTTTGTTCAGCTCAGGAATTTTCCAGCCGTTGAGGCCAGCGACAGTGCTCGATTTACCGTCGTTAAACGCAAACGCACTGGCGTTGGAGTGGGCATCGAAGTAATCCGGGATCCACAGGCGAATGGCCGCCTGATGCTGTTTCGCGCGTACGCGCGCGTACACCTGGCTACCGGCAGCGGGCAGTAAATCCACCTTTACGCCGCCCTGAGCAAAGCTTGCCTGCATCGACTGGGCGATGGTGATAAACGGCGGTTTGTTTTCCACATCGAGGGTAAAGTGCGCGTCTTTAATCCCGGCTTTGGCCAGAATTTCTTTCGCCTTCGCCGGGTCGAATTTAAACGGCGTATTATCCAGCGCGCCCGGGAAACCGACCGGGAGGAAACTCTGATGAACAAAGTACTGCCCTTTGAGCAGATCTTTAGTGATGCCGTTATAGTCCACTAACCAGCGGGCCGCTTCCCAGAACGCCGGGTTAGCCAGCAGAGGGTTAGCGCTATTGGCGGTGTTGAATACCACGTAGTTTTGCTCGGCGGATGGAATACTCAACACCTGCAGGCCCGGTTTCCCCTGCAACGCATCAATTTGATCGGCCCCGAGGTCGCGTGCAACATCAGCATCACCTTGTTGAATTAACAGGCGGCGGGAGGCTGGATCCGGCACGTTTTTAATGATCACGCTTTTCAGCTTCGGTGCGCCGGTAGGGGACGTGTCATTGGCTTCCAGCACGATAGCCTGGTGCGGCTGGTAGACGCGCATTTTAAACGCCCCGCTGCCCGCCGAATGCATTTTCAGCCACTCGTTACCAAAGTCTTTACCTTTGACGTTAGCAGCAACCAGCTTCTCATCCACGATGGAGGCAATCGGCGTGGAGAGAATATTCAGTGCTACCGCGGGACTGACATCCGCAGTCCAGCTCACCTGCAGCGTGTGGTCATCGATTTTCTTCAACTGGCTAGCAATGTTGTCTGGCTGCCAACCGAGAACGTTCAGAATAAAGGCCGGTGACTTGTTAAGCGTCACCGCTCGAGTATAGGAGAAGATGACATCTTCCGGACGCAGAGCATTGCCGGAGGCAAATTTCGCGTCACCTTTCAGTTTGATGGTCAGGGTTTTTGCTGCCGCATCCGCCTGCCAGCTCTCTGCCAGGATCGGCGTGATTTTAGCCGGATCGTTACGGTCCGGCTGCACCAGGCGCTGGTAAAGACTTGGCACCGTCTGAATGCTGGAGAGCTCATTGGCTTCCGCCGGGTCGAGACTCACGATATCATCAAGGCCCTGAGCGACCACCAGCGTATTCGCAGGGGTTGCGGCGTAAGCGGAGGCTGACAGCGCGGTCAGCACAAATAAAGACAGCAGCGTTTTGGTCATCGGACTTCCTGAAAGTGATTATGTCGTTGAAGTTGTCGACTAAATTAGCGCTGCTAGTCACTTTCAGTAAAGATAAGTATAGATATACGTTATGCCATTTTGGCATAACGTTATTTACTCCAGCTTAGTTCTCCGAAGAAGCGGCCGTTTTGCCCTTCTGGAGCGTAGCCTTCAGTTGGCCTACCAGCTCACGGCGAAAATCGCCTAAACGTGGTTTGTCGTTATCGAGCCACGGCAGCGGACGGCACAGTTCCATCGCTTTAATCCCCAGACGCGCGGTCAGCAGACCGGCACCAATCCCCTGCGCTGCACGAGTCGACAGACGCGCGGCCAGATCCTGCGACATCCAATCCATTCCCACCTCGCGCACCAGCTCACTCGCACCGGCAAAAGCGATGTTAATCAGCACCAAACGGAATAGACGCAAGCGGCTGTAATACCCCAATTCAATCCCATACAAATTGGCGATGCGGTTAATCAGCCGCAGGTTGCGCCAGGCGATAAATGCCATATCCACCAGCGCCAGCGGGCTGACAGCAATCATCAGCGTCGATTCCGCCGCCGAGCGGCTGATTTCACGACGCGCCTGAGCGTCCAGCACCGGTTGCACCAGATGCGCATAGAGACTGACGATCTCCCGATCGTTTTGGGTTTCGTGAATCGCCGCGTACCAGCGCTGCAGCGCTGGGTGGGACTGGTCCAATCCCGCCTGCCGCGCCAGCCCTTCGCAGAAAGCTCGCGCCTTACCCACGCCGTGGCTATGCATCAGCGTGCGGGCTTCATCGCGCTCCTGCGCGCGCTGGCGTAAACGCCACAGCCGACGCCATTCGGTCGCGACAGAGCCCACGCCAGCACCAATAATCAGCGCCCCGGCAACACAGCCGCCCAGCGATACCCAGTCCTGGGTCTGCCAGGCGTTAGCTGTCCACTGCACACCCTGCGCCACCACGCTAATTCCAAACAGGCCCAGTCCCGCGCCGACCATTTTGCGCCACAAACTGCGTTTTGGCCGCAGCGCAGCCTCAATACTGGCTTCTGCCTGCCCTTCAACTTCGGCTGCATCATCCAGGGTGACCGGTGCAAATTTCTCGGCGGTTTCGCCTGCAAAAGCCTGTGAAGATTTAAATTGTTCAGTTTTTTCTTCAGTCAACGGGCCAGAAAAATCCATTCGTGGTTTAAAAGAATCGCTCATCGCAATTTATCTCCAATCAAAAACTCCAGCGCCGCATCAAGGCGAATGTGTGGCAGCGGCTGGTCAACGTCCATTGCCTGAGGACGGAAATTCTCAAACTGAAAGCCCTGTTTATCCCAGAAAGCCTGTCCCGGCAAACGGGCGGGCACTTCGCCCGGATAAACGGTCAACGGCTCGCCGTCGCTCAGTCGATGACCGCGCAGCGCCGGGATTTTTTCTCCGTTGACGTCAATGAGCCCGCTCTGCGTCGCCTGCACCGAAGCCAGCCCCAGACAGTCCATGGTGATACCTTCGAAGGCCGCATTCTGCCAGGCATCCTGAATCAACTGCTGGAGCAGCGACACCATATTGCCGTGCTGATCGACCGTCACATGGTCCGCTTTGGTTGCGGCAAACAGCAGCTTGTCGATGACCGGAGAAAACAGGCGACGGAACAAGGTACGCTGACCGTAGTGGAAGCTATGCATCAGCTGCGTCAGCGCCAGACGCATATCGTTAAACGCCTGCGGCCCGCTGTTCAGCGGCTGTAAACAGTCGACCAGCACAATCTGGCGGTCGAAGCGCAGGAAGTGATCTTTATAGAACCCTTTAACCACCTTTTCGCAGTAGTAGTTAAAACGCTCGCGCAGCATACCGGCATTGGTGCCTTTACCCGCCTGCGCCAGTTTCGCCTCGCCTGCGGCATCAACATCCGGCCACGGGAAAAACTGTAGCGCGGGCGCGCCGGCCAGTTCCCCTGGCAGCACAAAGCGGCCCGGCTGAATGAAATGCAGCCCCTGCTGCTTGCACTGGTGCAGATAATCCGTCCAGGCCTGCGCAATCTCCGCCAGGCGATTTTCGTCAGCGGGCGCCAGCGGATCCAGCCCTTCGCAGAGCTGTCGCCATTTGGCCGACCACTCGGCGCGCTGGCCGTTTAGCAATCCGGTCATCTGCCGCGACCAGCTTAAATAATCCTGTGTCAGCATCGGCAGGTCGAGCAGCCATTCGCCGGGATAATCGACAATCTCCAGATAGAGCGTGGAGGTCTCTTTGAAGTGGCGCATCAGCGAGTCGTTGGATTTGTAGCGCAGCGCCAGGCGAATTTCGCTGACGCCGCGTGTTGGCGTAGGCCAGGTCGGCGGCTGACCGTAAAGTTGTGCCAGCCCTTCATCATAGGTAAAACGGGGAACGCCGAGGTCGCGCTGGGGAATACGCTTTACGCCCAGCAAACGCTCATCGCGGACCGCGCTTAGCAGCGGTAAACGCGCACCGGTGTGGATATTCAGCAGTTGATTGACCATGCCGGTGATAAACGCGGTTTTGCCGCTGCGGCTAAGGCCGGTCACGGCAATACGAAGATGCCGGTCAACGCTACGGTTGACCAGCGCATTGAATTCAGTTTTGAGTCGCTTCATTGCTTAGTACACACTCCTGTCAACGCCAATACTGCTATTTTGCCATGGGAAAATACCGTTTGGCGAGGCGCGACAATAAGGGTTCCAGCGCCACCGCCAGCAGCATCTTCAGTGGACGGCGGGCGACGGATTTTACCGCCCAACCGGCAACGCCCGCTGGGCCATAGCGAAGCGCAGTCAGCAGCGCCAGCTTGCCGACGATTTTCAAACCGGGCTTCACTTTCTGCCCCGCGCGCTGCCATTTACTGTTCATCATAGACCTCTTACTCAGAGCTGACGGAATCGACTACGCAAACTGAAAGTGTCGGAGGTGACATAACGTTCCATCTCGCGTAGACGCTGTTCACCAGCGGAAAGCTCAGCATCAACCGCATCCAGCAAATCGCGGCTGGTAGGCTGATGCTCACCGTAGCTTGCCCCTTCCGGCATTGGGTCGAGGGCAAACGTCAAAATAATGTAGGCGACGACGACAAAGAAAAAGAGTCCAAATAACATCGCCAAAACGGTGATAATACGCACCAGCTTCACCGGCACGTCGAGGTACTGAGCAATACCGGCGCAGACCCCCTTCACCATGCCCTGGTGCGGAATACGCCAGAGCTTTTTACTAAAATCCAGTGCGGCCATTAACGATCCCTCCAGTTTGGATGTTCTGCGTCAAGAATGGCTTCCAGCGCCTGAATACGCTCGCGCATCCGCTTAGCGTCATCGGTAAGCTGGATCAGCCGCTGCTGTTCACCCTGCGAGAGTTCACCGGAACGGGACCGGTTGCTGTAGTGCAGCCAAAGCCAAATCGGCAGGACAAACAGCACAAACAGCGTCAGGGGGATGCCGAGGAAAAGCGCGCTCATAGAGACTCCTTATTATTTATACCCACCATCATTCGAACCGCATCAAAGGCGACCAACTCAACGGATTTACGCGGGTAAATGTCCGAAATAAGTGCCTTGCAACCTAAACGATGATGGGCATATGAGCAGCGGTACTTCACGTACCGCCAGTTTATTATTCGTTGTCCTGCTTCATTTTGGCCTTCAGCGCAGCCAGCTGCTCGCTGATTTCATCGTCCGCTTTCAGCTCTGCAAACTGCTGATCGAGTGATGGCTGTTTGCCAAAACGATGGCTTTCCGCTTCTGCTTCCATATGGTCAATACGGCGTTCAAAGGATTCGAAACGCGCCATCGCTTCATCCAGTTTACCGCTGTCCAGCTGACGGCGCACATCGCGGGAAGAGTTCGCCGCCTGATGACGCAGTGCCAGAGACTGCTGCCGAGCGCGGGTTTCACTGAGTTTATTTTCCAGCTCTCCGATCTCTTTTTTCATTCGCGCCAGGGTTTCATCCACCAGCGTCACTTCGTGCTCCAGCGTGGCGATAACGTCAGTGAGTTTTTGCTTCTCGATCAGTGCAGCGCGCGCCAGATCTTCTTTCTCTTTACGCAGCGCCAGTTCGGCTTTCTCTTGCCACTCATGCTGCTGCGCTAGCGCTTTCTCAACGCGACGGCTCAGCTCTTTCTTTTCTGCCAGCGCACGGGCAGAAGTGGAGCGGACTTCAACCAGCGTGTCTTCCATTTCCTGAATCATCAAACGCACCAGCTTTTGCGGGTCTTCCGCTTTCTCCAGCAGTGAGTTGATGTTGGCGTTCACGATGTCGGCAAAACGAGAAAAAATACCCATAATTCAATCCTCATAGTTCTGTGTATCGGGCTTAGCCCTGTGCAAAGACTATTACAACTTCCGTGCCAACTTTTTATCTTATTGATTATAAACGAAGTGATTGAAATCCGCACCGCGAACGCCTACAGTGAAATGGCGAATTACACCAACAAATGGCGAATTTCATCATGGCAGAATACAAAGATAACCTTCTCGGCGAAGCTAACCGTTTCCTTGAGGTGTTGGAACAGGTGTCACGCCTGGCGCCACTCAATAAGCCGGTGCTAATTATCGGCGAACGGGGAACCGGGAAAGAGCTTATCGCCAACCGCCTGCACTATCTCTCTTCCTGCTGGCAGGGGCCATTTATCTCGCTTAACTGCGCGGCGTTAAACGAAAATCTTTTGGACTCCGAACTGTTTGGCCACGAGGCTGGCGCGTTTACCGGGGCACAGAAACGCCACCCGGGCCGCTTTGAGCGTGCCGATGGCGGTACGCTATTCCTTGATGAATTGGCCACCGCGCCGATGCTGGTGCAGGAAAAACTGCTGCGCGTCATTGAATATGGCGAACTCGAGCGCGTTGGCGGCAGCCAGCCGCTGCAGGTGAACGTGCGTCTGGTATGCGCCACCAACGCCGATTTACCGAAGATGGTGGAAGAAGGGACTTTTCGCGCTGACCTGCTCGACCGCCTGGCCTTCGACGTGGTGCTGCTGCCTTCACTACGTGAGCGACGCAGCGATATTATGTTGATGGCAGATCATTTTGCGATTCAGATGTGTCGTGAACTGAAGCTGCCGCTGTTCCCTGGTTTTACCGAGCGCGCCCGCGATACCCTGCTGAACTACCGTTGGCCGGGCAATATCCGTGAACTGAAAAACGTGGTGGAGCGTTCGGTTTATCGTCACGGCAGCAGTGAAATCCCGCTTGATGAGATTGTTATCGACCCGTTCCACCGCCAAACAGTGGCTGAGCCGCAGCCTGTCGGCCAAGGGCCTGTGCTGCCGCTTGATCTCCGCCAGTTTCAATCGGTGCAGGAAAAGGAGCTGCTTGAGCAAAGTTTGCAGCAGGCACGATTCAATCAAAAACAGGCGGCCGAACTGTTGGGGCTTACCTATCATCAACTCAGAGCATTGCTCAAAAAGCATCAACTCTAACCTTCTCTCAGCCATATGCCCTCTCTGCCGAGGGCTGTCTCACTTTCAATGCGGCTGATTTATAAAAGATATTATTCACATGGCCATGTTAGTATCGGACAATAACGTCACGCCCTCTGTATTTTAAAAAATAAAAGATCCAAAAAGAGACAAATAATCACCGAAGATGGCTTTTAAAAGATTGAAATCCATTTCCGGGACGCCAATAATACCTATTAATATATACTTCGCCATTACACAGCTTGTAATGTCATTGTTCCACAATTCATTTTTTATATATCTAACGCTTAATTCATTTTGGAATTAAATAAATGTTAATCAACAAACCCCTCACATTCTGTGCATTGACGCTCTGTGGCATTTTTGCTGCTAATGCCGCAGACAGCAATACCATTACATTCACAGGCACAGTCATTGAAGATGCTTGTACCATTTCAATCAATAACGGCAATGCCACGCTGGATTTAGGTTCAACCTCAGCCAGTGATATCGCCATAGCAGGGCAAACAGGCGCACCGAAAGAGTTTCAGGTCAGTTTAACCTCCTGTCCAGAAGCCGCTGCAGGTGTACCGACTAAAGCATTTATTAAATTTACCGGTAAAACAGATGGTAATCAGACCTACTTTATAAATGATACCACCAGCGATACCCCAGCAACCAATACCGGCGTCATGATTAAAGATAATCACGGCACCGCCATTGTGAGTAACGACGGCAATACTCAGATCGATTTACCTGCCGCAGGTGGCGATATCAACATGCAATACACTGCCATGCTGGTCGCTACGGCAGATCTGCCAACCAAAGGTGATGTCTCCAGTACGATGACCTACACCGTTAGCTACGAATAATTAATCGGCAAGTGCTAAATCCTCATTTAGCACTTGCTTTAATGAGTATCTAAATGAATCTTTTAAAACTTGCTCTTATTCCTGTTATCAGCGGCCTATATATTAACAGTGCTGCGGCGAGCGTGACCATCGGTGGTACTCGGATAATTTATGATGGCAGTAAAAACGAGACCTCGTTATCGGTCGAAAATAAAGATAAAGTCAGTAATCTGGTGCAATCCTGGATTACCCCTGCCGACGCCAGTACGCCGGGAAAAGAGGCAATAATTGTTACCCCGCCCCTATTTCGTCTGGATGTCGGCGATAAAAATGCATTGCGTATTGTCCGCTCAGGATTGCCAATGCCGGAAGACCGCGAAAGTATGTACTGGCTAAATGTGAAAGGCATACCCTCCACCGGTGACATTCAACCTGGTAATTCGGTACAAATTGCCGTCAATTCCCGAATTAAACTCATTTATCGTCCAAAGTCACTCTCTGGGACGTCCCCGGAGCAATTTACACAAAATATCAAATGGTCTATTTCAGCAGGCTCACTCATCGTCAATAACCCGACGAATTACTACATGAACTTTGCTGTGGTTAAAATTAATGGTCAGGTCATCGACAATGCTACCTGGGTGTCACCAAAATCTACAGCCAGCTTCAAATTAGCCTCGGGGATCACCGGCGGGAAGATATCGTGGAGGCTGTATAACGATTTTGGAATGGCCGGAAAAGAACACACCGCGTCAATTTAAATTGATATTCAAGAGTGAGCATGAGTCGATTATTAATATCAACACCGCCCCTCATTTTATTAATTATTTATTCCTCAAGCGAAGTAGCGTCTGCCCGGGAGCACTTCAACCCGGCGCTACTTGAAACAGGACAGGGAATATCTGCTAATGTCGATCTTTCAGCTTACGAGAGAGGCTCGCAGGCGCCCGGAAAATATCGCGTTGATATTTATCTCAATAATAAGCAAGTAGACACGCGTGACGTCGATTTTATCGAGCAAATTGCCTCCGCCGATAAAAGCAACCTCATCCCCTGCCTTTCGCTGAAACAGCTAAAGGAATGGGGCGTAAAAATTGATGAATATCCTGGCATAGCGACTGATGACAGCCGCTGTGCCAATCTCTCGGCGATCCCCGCAGCCGCTACGGAACTTCAGTTTTCTCGTCAGCGTCTGAATATCAGTATCCCGCAGGCGGCTCTGCTCTCACGACCTAAGGACTATGTGTCCCCTGATAAATGGGATGAGGGCATTTCCGCCCTACTGCTTAGCTATAACCTGAGTGGTATCACGACCCGTAAGCGCAATAGCAGCGGCCAGGATGGCGACAGTCAATATGGCAGCTTTCATCCAGGCCTCAACATAGGCCCCTGGCGATTCAGGAATTTTACCACGTGGAACCATGATAATACCGGGGAGAACAACCTTGATTCCGTATACAACTATGTTTCCCGAGACATCAAGTCGTTAAAAAGCCAGTTAGTGCTTGGGGATAGTAATACCAAAAATGACGTCTTTGATAGCCTTGCGTTTCGCGGTGCCTCGCTCGCATCTGACGATGACATGACGCCCGATAGCGTCAGAAACTATGCGCCCGTGATTCATGGTATTGCTAAATCCAATGCCGTCGTGACCGTGATGCAAAATGGCCACAGTATTTATAAAACAACGGTGGCGCCTGGCGCATTTGAAATTAACGACCTCTTTTCCACCGGCAGCGCGGGCGATCTTCAGGTTGAAATTAAAGAGTCAGATGGCAGCGTACAGACACTTATCGTTCCATACGCCTCATTACCGGTACTGCACCGGGAAGGCCATTACGATTACAGCATCGTCGCCGGTAGAACTCACGTCGGTAGCGGTAAAGAAGCCAGCTTTACACAATCTACGCTCATCTATGGTCTGCCACATGGCCTGACGTTATACGGTGGCGTGCAATATGCCGATATCGACTACACCGCGCTATCGGCCGGGCTGGGCGAAAACCTGGGTAACTTCGGTGCCCTCTCTTTTGACATCACTCAGGCCTGGTCAAAACCTTACCGCACAGGCATGGACGACACCCGAACTCAGTCCAACGATAGCGGCCAGTCTCTTCGTTTGCGATACAGCAAAGATATTCTGACGACCGGCACCAATTTCAGCATCGCCGGGTATCGTTACTCTACCCGCGGCTATATGTCGCTTCCGGACGTGCTGCAAAGTTACGATGATACGAATTTTACTGGCCACAGCAAAAACCGCACCGAATTTACTATTTCACAAGACATCGTGTACGGTTCGATTGCCGCTAGTTATGTCAATGAGCATTATTGGGATAAGAGCCGCATGTCATCCGTCAGCGTCAGCTATAACAATAGCTGGCGCGGTATAACTTACGGATTCAGCTATACCTATAATCTGAATAATGATGACAATACGGATAGCGACGACGTCCACAATACAAGCGACAGCAGTGACGAGCGCCAATTTTCCTTTAACCTCAGTATTCCCTTCGACTCGTTTTCATCAGGCAGCTTTGTTAACTACAGCCTGAATAACACCCGTCACGGAGCAACAACGCACAACGTCGGCATTTCCGGTACCGCGCTGGCTGACAATAGCCTGAACTGGAGCGTTCAGGAAGGCTATTCCAACGACGACAATCAAACCAACGGCAGTCTCTACGGCAATTATCAGGGCCGTTATGCCGAGCTCAGCAGCGGCTATGCCTATGACGGCAATAGCCATCGACTGAACTACGGGATTCAGGGCGGTATCGTTGCGCATAAAAATGGCATTACGCTGGCACAATCACTGAACGACACCATCATATTAGTCAATGCCCAAGGGGCAAAAGACGTTCCCGTCAGCAGTCAGACGGGCGTCATGACCGATAGCCGTGGTTTTGCCGTGGTTCCCTACGCCAATCCTTATCACAAAAACAGTATCTCTTTGGATACTGAACAGATAACCAGCAGCAACGTCGATCTGCACGATACCACCCAATACGTTTACCCCACCCGTGGCGCCGTTGTAGAGGCAGGATATCGTGCCAGCATTGGCTATCGCGCCCTGTTCACATTGATACAGGCAAATGGCAAACCGGTGCCATTTGGCGCGATGGTGAGCCCGACCGGCACGCCAACGGAGAAAGACAACAGCAGCATTGTTGGCGATGAAGGGCAGGCTTATTTATCCGGCTTGCAAGACACGGGGAAACTGCAGGTTAAGTGGGGAACCACCCGCGTAACCCAATGCGTTGTGAACTATTCATTGCCTAAGAAGAAAAGTCTCTCGGGTATCGAAATACTGCATGCTGAGTGCCTCTAAATGACGCTTCATTTATTGAAAAAAACCTGTACGGCAAGTCTGGTAAGCGTTCTGTTAAGCGGACCCGCTTTGGCCTACAACACCAGCGATACCATTCAGGTACAGGTGATGGGGCAAATCGTGACTGCGGTTTGCGAAGTTGCCGTTGATAGCACCGTCGACCTTGGTCAAGTCGAAAGAAGCGATCTTTCTATTCCGGGCGGGAACAGCGGCTCCGTCACCTTTGCGGTCACACTGACCCAATGCTCACCGGAGCTAACGCAGGTCACCATTGGTTTTAGCGGCACGCCCTATACCGCCGATCCTGCCTACGCTCAGGCGATTTACGCCAATGAACTCGCCGACGGTGCCTCCGATGTTGGCCTTCAACTTCTCAATCTGGACGGCAAAACGATGGTTAATTTAGCCAACGGCGTGAACTACACCATGCCACTGGATGCAGGGGTCGATAGCAAGGTGCTGCACTTTATGAGCCGAATGTATACCCCGCACGGCACACCCGGCGCAGGCGACTTTAAAAGCGCCGTGACGCTCAACTTTACCTATCAATAATAATCACGGTACTCAGATGCACATGAAGACAAAATGGCTACTCTTTCTCTTTTCCCTGCTGGTATTCACCCAGCATAGTCTCGCTGCCTGCAAACGCGGTGGCGGCGTGTTTGCCGATAAAAGCATGGCCACCTCAACAGTCGCGCTACCCGCAAACGTGGTGGTCGAAAGCCGGAGTTACGCTGCCGGCGAAAGCATTTATCAATCGGGCTGGAAGGCAGGGTCCAATGATGACCTCACCATTGAAGGCTGCGGCAGGAACTATGTTGTCGGCTTTTTCTATCTCAACAGCCCACAGGTTGATAGTGCTGCAGGCACCCAGGTCATGCCCACCAATATTCCTGGTCTTGGTGTAAAAGTCACAACCCAAAATCAGGCGGGGCCCTACGATGGCGTGATGGCCATTGATAATGACTGGCACGACGGTGACGGTAAAAGTACCCATACGCTAAGTAATTCACAATATCAGGTTGAACTGGTGGCGCTTGGCGGCCCTATTTCATCCGGCAATCTAACCTTCAGCAGCCCTCTTGCCCAGGTTGAGTTTCGTGAAAGTAAAAGCCATAGCAACGGCGATGTCGCCTCAAACGTGGTGCTGACCAATACCGCAGTGACCGTTAAAGCGATGGGCTGTAACGCCGATGTTTCCTCAATCAGCTTTAATTTTGGCATGATCAAGCTGGCGGCATTTGATGCCGCAAGTAAAGTTTCCGCCCCTGATACGCAGAACATCACCCTAAGCTGTGAGCCTGGCACCAACGTCTCTTTATCCGTCAATGCAACGGCAGCCGCGGGAGATAACGCTAATAATACGGTGTTAGCCTTAACGGGTGCCGGCAGTGACGGCGTTGCCACCGGCATAGGCGTACAGTTAGGGTTAAAAGCCAGCGGCTACGATAGCGGTGCAAATGGCCTGCCTCTTAACCAAAGCATTCCTTTGTTCACCTCTTCAAGAAGCGGTGTGTCCTACAACAGCGGCGGAGCCTCCGCTCAGGAGCAGCTAACCTTCAGCGCCAGCTACTATAAAACCGCAGCAGCAGTAACGGCGGGATCGGCAAATGCCACCGCGGTGCTTTCGCTAACATATAATTGATATGAATATTTTCAACCATAAGTAATATAAAAACAGAATATATAATGCACACGCATGCGGTAATTATGAATTTATGATTTAGTGAAAAGCGATTTACAGTTCATGTGATGATTCATACCATTCATAACTTGTTTTATGTGAATTAATATATCAAGGACGATAAATTCATGAATAATTCAATAAGAAATTCCGCGCATCAACTCTGGGGAGAAAAGCCGATTCTCCACTACCACATCATTATGGATACCATCCTGCCGCTGGCGAGAATCATAGACTGTCCCAAAAATAAAAAACTTAACCTGATTCACTCTGGACAAGACGTTTGCTACTTTTTATTCGAAGGCTACGCCGCGCTGTGCCGAAGTCCTGATGGTCTGGTGCTCAGCAATATCCGTACCCCGCATATTTTCGGTCTCAATAACATCATCTTGCCGTATATCGAAAAGTATTATATCCGGGCAGAGAAAGAGTGCGTGATCATGATGGCCGATGCGTTGGCCGTTAAAAAAGCCATTGAAGATAACAATCTCTGGGAGAGTCTGGCCATTATTCTGGCCTACCAGTCATATGAATTCAGCAGCATCATCAATCTGTTCACCGGGCGTTCCAGTTATGAACTGATTTGCTACCAAATCATCGCATTAATGAATGAACCCGCAGAGATCCGGATGAACGTGACGCCTGCCCAATACATTATGGATAAAACTCTACTTTCACGCAGCTATGTGATGAAAATCATCGCCCAACTCAAGCACAGTGAAAAAATTACGATTGAAAACAAAACGCTAGTCTGCGCAACGCCACTGATTAACGAGCTAGCACAGCATTAACGCCCCTATACTGGCGGCCACACCCAGCCCTCTATTCTCATGTTGAACAGAGGGCAGAAACCTTCTTTTATTCAGATAACCCTACTCGACTGGCGACTTTTAAGGCAGTTGAATTCATACATTTTCCCCTGACCGCCGTAAGTGCGATACACTTTGCAGATCAATCGAAAAAACAATGAAACTATGCGCCTGAATTTGTCACCTTTACTGGCAGCACTGGGGTTAATCTGCGGCCAGGCGATTGCCGCACCGCAACCGCTCTCCCCGCCCCGTGCCGACATACGCGACAGCGGCTTTGTCTACTGCGTTAGCGGGCAGGTTAACACCTTTAACCCGCAAAAAGCGGGCAGCGGACTGATTGTGGATACTCTGGCAGCTCAGCTTTACGATCGCCTGCTGGATGTCGATCCCTATACGTATCGCCTGGTACCGGAGCTGGCTGAAAGTTGGGAAGTCCTGGACAATGGCGCGACCTACCGCTTCCATTTACGCAGCGATGTTCAGTTCCAGACCACCCGCTGGTTTACCCCAACGCGCGCGCTCAATGCCGACGACGTGGTATTTACCTTTGAGCGTATTTTCGACCGCAAGCATCCGTGGCATAACGTCAACGGTAGCGCCTTCCCCTATTTTGACAGTCTGCAGTTTGCCGACAGCGTGCAGAGCGTTCGCAAGCTGGACAACCATACCGTTGAGTTTCGTCTGACGCGTCCGGATGCATCGTTCCTTTGGCATCTGGCCACCCACTACGCCTCGGTCATGTCAGCAGAATATGCCGCGAAGCTGACTCAGCAGGATCATCAAGAGCTGCTCGACCGCCAACCGGTTGGCACCGGCCCCTTCCAGCTTGATGAGTACCAGGCTGGGCAATATATTCGCCTGCAGCGTCACCCTAAATTCTGGCGAGGTACGCCGTTAATGCCGCAGGTGGTGGTTGACCTGGGGTCCGGGGGAACCGGACGTCTATCGAAACTGTTAACCGGCGAGTGCGATGTCCTGGCCTGGCCTGCCGCCAGTCAGCTCACTATTTTACGTGATGATCCGCGGTTACGCCTGACGCTGCGCCCGGGCATGAACATTGCCTATCTGGCGTTTAATACCGACAAACCTCCGTTGAATAATCCCGAGGTGCGTCATGCACTGTCGCTGGCCATCAACAACCAGCGTCTGATGCAATCGATTTATTACGGTACCGCTGAAACCGCGGCCTCTATTTTGCCGCGCGCTTCCTGGGCTTACGATAACGAAGCTAAAATTACCGAATACAACCCGAAAGAGGGTCGCCGACGGTTGCAGGCGTTGGGAATCGACAAGCTAACGCTGCACCTGTGGGTGCCAACCAGTTCACAGGCATGGAACCCAAGCCCGCTCAAAACTGCGGAACTTATTCAGGCGGATATGGCGCAGATTGGCGTGAAAGTGGTGATTGTGCCGGTTGAGGGACGTTTCCAGGAAGCCCGGTTGATGGACATGAACCACGACCTGACGCTTTCTGGCTGGGCCACAGACAGTAACGACCCGGATAGCTTCTTCCGTCCGCTGTTGAGCTGCGCGGCCATCAACTCGCAGACGAATTTTGCCCACTGGTGCAATCGCGAGTTTGACAGCGTACTGCGAAAAGCGCTGGATTCGCAGCAGCTGGCTTCACGCATTGATGCCTATGATGAAGCACAGCAGATTCTGGCACGCGAACTGCCTATTCTGCCGCTCGCCTCTTCGCTGCGTTTGCAGGCCTATCGCTACGACATGAAAGGACTGGTGCTGAGTCCGTTTGGCAATGCTTCATTCGCGGGCGTATCACGGGAAAAAGAAGAGAAGGTGCAGAAACCATGATTATTTTCACCCTTCGTCGCCTGCTACTGCTACTGGTCACGCTCTTTTTTCTGACCATCGTCGGCTTTTGTTTAAGCTACTTTACGCCGCACGCTCCGCTGCAGGGAGCATCGCTGTGGAACGCCTGGGCATTCTGGTTCGATAGCGTAATGCACTGGGACTTCGGCGTCTCCAGTATCAACGGCCAGCCCATTTCCGAACAGCTTCGTCAGGTTTTTCCAGCGACCATGGAGCTGTGCATCATGGCCTTTGGCTTCGCGCTGCTGGTCGGTATTCCTGTCGGCATGCTGGCGGGGATAACCCGCAATAAATGGCAGGATAAAGTTATCAGCTTTTTCGCCCTGCTCGGTTTTTCTATTCCGGTATTCTGGCTGGCGCTGCTGCTCACGCTGTTCTTCTCGTTAACGCTGGGCTGGCTGCCGGTGTCCGGTCGCTTTGACTTGCTCTATGAAGTCAAAAATGTCACCGGTTTTGCGCTGATTGATGCCTGGCTGTCCGACTCGCCATGGCGTCACGAGATGATCATGAGCGCCCTGCGCCATATGGTGCTGCCGGTGCTGACTCTGGCCGTCGCGCCAACCACCGAAGTGGTTCGACTGATGCGCATCAGCACCATTGCTATTTACGATACCAATTACGTGAAAGCGGCTGCCACCCGCGGGGTGTCGCGCCTGACCATTCTGCGTCGCCATGTGTTACACAACGCACTGCCGCCGGTGATCCCACGTTTAGGGCTGCAATTTTCCACCATGCTGACGCTGGCGATGATTACCGAAATGGTCTTTAGCTGGCCTGGACTTGGGCGCTGGATGATCAACGCCATTCGCCAGCAGGACTACGCGGCGATTTCTGCGGGCGTGATGGTAATCGGTGCATTGGTGATCATTATTAACGTGATCTCCGATATTTTGGGTGCTATGGCTAACCCGCTGAAACATAAGGAATGGTATGCCTTACGATAGCGTCTACCTTGAAAAGCGGCCGCCGGGCGCACTGCGCACCGTGTGGCGCAAATTCTACGGTGATACCACCGCCATGATTGGCTTTTACGGCTGCATTGGGCTGGTTGTTGTCTGCGTATTCGGCGGCTGGTTTGCCCCGTACGGCATCGACCAACAGTTCCTGGGGTATCAGCTGTTACCGCCGTCATGGTCGCGCTATGGAGAAGTGTCCTTCTTCCTGGGGACCGACGATTTAGGCCGCGACGTACTGAGCCGCTTGCTAAGCGGTGCTGCGCCAACGGTTGGCGGTGCCTTTGTCGTGACGCTTGCTGCCACGGCATTTGGCCTCGTACTGGGTGCGTTTGCCGGATCAACCCATGGTTTACGTTCTGCGGTACTTAACCACATCCTGGATACCCTGCTGTCGATCCCTTCTCTGCTGCTGGCGATTATTGTGGTGGCCTTTGCTGGCCCGCATCTCTCCCACGCTATGTTTGCTGTGTGGTTGGCCCTGCTGCCGCGTATGGTGCGTTCCATCTATAGCATGGTGCACGATGAGCTGGAGCGTGATTACGTTATCGCGGCCCGCCTCGACGGCGCTACCACGCTGAATATTCTGTGGTTCGCCATTTTGCCTAATATCGCCGCGGGCCTGGTCACCGAGATCACCCGCGCCCTGTCAATGGCGATCCTCGATATCGCCGCGCTCGGTTTCCTCGATCTTGGCGCGCAGCTGCCGTCACCAGAATGGGGCGCGATGCTGGGCGATGCGCTGGAACTGATTTATGTAGCACCGTGGACGGTGATGCTGCCGGGTGCCGCAATCATGGTTAGCGTACTGCTGGTTAACCTGCTGGGTGACGGCATTCGCCGCGCCATTAATGCGGGGGTGGAATAATGCCATTACTTGATATTCGCAATCTCACCATTGAGTTTAAGACCAATGATGGCTGGGTAAAGGCCGTCGATCGCGTCAGCATGACGCTGGCGGAAGGCGAAATCCGCGGGCTAGTTGGCGAGTCGGGTTCAGGCAAAAGTCTTATCGCAAAAGCCATTTGTGGCGTGAACAAGGACAACTGGCGCGTCACCGCTGACCGCATGCGTTTTGATGATATCGACCTATTACGCCTTTCTAACCGTGAACGTCGTCGGCTGGTTGGGCACAACGTGTCGATGATCTTCCAGGAACCGCAGTCATGTCTCGACCCGTCTGAGCGCGTCGGCAAACAGCTGACGCAAAACATTCCCGGCTGGACCTTTAAGGGCCACTGGTGGCAGCGTTTTGGCTGGCGTAAACGTCGCGCCATTGAGCTGCTGCACCGCGTCGGCATCAAAGATCATAAAGATGCTATGCGTAGCTTCCCCTACGAGCTGACCGAAGGGGAATGTCAGAAAGTGATGATCGCCATCGCGCTGGCTAACCAGCCGCGCCTGCTGATTGCCGATGAGCCGACCAACGCCATGGAGCCGACCACTCAGGCGCAGATCTTCCGTCTGCTGACCGGCCTTAACCAAAATAACAACACCACTATTCTGCTGATTTCACATGACTTACAGATGCTGACCCACTGGGCGGATAAAATTAACGTCATGTACTGTGGGCAAACGGTAGAAAGCGCTCCCAGCGAGGAACTGGTCAGTATCCCTCATCATCCTTATACCCAGGCACTTATCCGCGCCATCCCGGATTTCGGCCGTTCGATGCCGCATAAAAGCCGTTTGAACACCCTTTCGGGCGCGATCCCACTTTTGGAACAGCTGCCCATGGGCTGCCGCCTTGGGCCTCGTTGCCCCTACGCCCAGCGTAAATGCATTGAAACCCCGCGTCTGACGGGAGCGAAGAATCACCTGTTCGCCTGTCATTTCCCGCTCAATATGGAGAAAGAGTGACATGGTCGAAACCTTACTCGAAGTGCGTAATCTGAGTAAAACCTTCCGCTATCGCACCGGTTGGTTCCACCGCCAAACGCTTCAGGCGGTGAAGCCGTTAAGCTTTACCCTGCGTGAAAAACAGACGCTGGCGATTATTGGCGAGAACGGTTCCGGTAAATCGACGCTGGCCAAAATGCTGGCCGGTATGGTTGAACCGACCACCGGTGAGCTGCTGATTGATGACCATCCGCTTGAATATGGCGATTATTCGTTCCGTAGCCAGCGTATTCGCATGATTTTCCAGGACCCGAGCACCTCGCTGAACCCACGTCAGCGTATCTCGCAAATCCTCGATTTCCCGCTGCGTTTGAATACCGACCTCGAACCGGAAGATCGCCGTAAACAAATTATCGATACCCTGCGGCTGGTCGGGCTGCTGCCAGACCATGTGAGCTACTATCCCCATATGTTGGCCCCAGGGCAAAAACAGCGTCTGGGGCTAGCACGTGCGCTGATTCTGCGCCCCAAAGTCATCATCTGTGACGAAGCGCTGGCGTCGCTGGATATGTCGATGCGTTCGCAACTTGTTAACCTGATGCTGGAATTACAGGAAAAACAGGGTATCTCTTATATCTACGTCACCCAGCATTTGGGGATGATGAAACACATTAGCGATCAGGTTCTGGTGATGCATCAGGGCGAAGTGGTCGAACGCGGCAGCACGGCTGACGTGCTCGCCTCCCCGCTTCACGATTTAACTAAACGGTTGATTGCCGGGCATTTTGGCGAGGCACTGACCGCCGATGCGTGGCGCAAAGACCGCTAGTCAGACCGCGCTGTAGTGGTCGGAGTAACGATTTCTGGCGACTCATGCTAGAATCGCCGCGATTTAACGGCCGTCTGCGTTTTTAACAGGCTGCCATAACAATGAATATAAGGATTAATAGCTATGGGTTTTCTTTCCGGTAAGCGCATTCTGATTACTGGCGTCGCCAGCAAACTGTCCATCGCCTACGGTATTGCACAGGCAATGCGTCGCGAAGGAGCTGAACTGGCGTTCACCTACCAGAACGACAAACTGAAAGGCCGTGTAGAAGAGTTCGCTGCCTCTCTGGACTCCAGCATTGTGCTGCCGTGCGATGTGGCTGAAGATGCGAGCATCGAATCCCTGTTCACTGAACTGGCAAAAGTATGGCCGAAGTTTGACGGCTTCGTTCACTCCATCGGTTTCGCTCCAGCAGACCAGCTGGACGGTGACTACGTGAACGCAGTCACCCGTGAAGGCTTCAAAATCGCTCACGACATCAGCGCATACAGCTTCGTTGCAATGGCCAAAGCCTGCCGCAGCATGCTGAACCCAGACTCTGCCCTGCTGACGCTGTCCTACCTGGGCGCAGAACGTGCGATCCCTAACTACAACGTGATGGGTCTGGCAAAAGCGTCTCTGGAAGCGAACGTACGCTACATGGCTAACGCCATGGGCCCAGAAGGTATCCGCGTGAACGCCATCTCTGCGGGTCCAATCCGTACGCTGGCCGCTTCCGGTATCAAAGATTTCCGTAAAATGCTGGCACATTGCGAAGCAGTGACCCCAATCCGTCGCACTGTGACCATCGAAGACGTGGGTAACTCCGCCGCCTTCCTGTGCTCTAACCTCTCCGCTGGTGTTTCCGGCGAAGTCCTGCACGTTGACGGCGGTTTCAGCATCGCTGCAATGAACGAGCTGGAACTGAAATAAGTTTACTGCACTAAAAACCGGGGTCGCCGCTCGACGCGGCCCCGGGGATTCCCCCTATCCCGCCTTTGTTATTCCTGTAAGTTATTAATTAGCACCGAACAATATTTTCTCCCTCGTCACGCATGCGCCAGGATAATTACCCATAACGATCCGGCAACATCATTTTTGAAGCGGCTGGCTCGCCACCTTCAAATCAAGGAACTCCCATGGAGCCACGCCACGTTTCCGGCAAAAACCACTGGTATCATGAAACCCAGTCCAGAACCCAGCACAGCGATGTGATGCCGCTGGTTCCTGAAGCCGCGCACGTTGACGACCGATTTTTACTCGATTTGGCGCTGCCTGATGCCCTGCAAAGCGCTGGCCAGCAGTGGCTCTGCGCGGCACGCCAGTTAGCTAACACGCTTTTCCCCGATGCCGTTGCCACCAGCCGACTGCGCACCTTCAGCGCCTACGACCGCTTAAGCACCGCCTTGACCGTCGCCCAGGTTTCCGGCGTACAGCGCCTGTGCAACCATTACGCCGCCCGTTTGGCACCATTGCCTGGCCCGGACTCCTCACGTGAGAGCAACCGCCGTCTGGCGCAGATAACCCAATATGCGCGCCAACTGGCAAGCTCACCGTCGATAATTACGCCAAGATCGCGACAGCAGCTGGACGATGTTGGGCTCACACAGCACGATATTATCCTGATAAACCAGGTTGTCGGTTTTGTCGGCTTCCAGGCGCGTGTCATCGCGCTATTCCAGGCCTATATGGGCTTCCCGGTGCGTTGGATCCCCGGTATGCCGATACAGGAAGATGCCGATGGCGGACCGTTCCAGCAGGAAAACCTGCCGTGGCACACCGATATGGATGTCATCGAGGCGCATCAAGCCAATACCCCACAGGGTGAAGCGCTTGCTCGTTGGCTGCATGTCCCTGAACTGACGGCCCTGGCGCCCGTTCTCGCCCAGGAAGAAGCGGTACTCAACCGTTTGGGCGAGCTGATCGACGCGCTATCGTTTGCCCATCCACTTCAGCCGCTTTTTTCGCTGATTCCCGCGCGGATTAACGGTAGCGTCAGCTGTTTTAATGACTACAGTAGCCAGTGGCAAGGTGCCAGCGGCCTGCCGGAGGCGGTACGCAACGGCGAGCGGGCAATCCAGGCATGGTGTCACCATTATCCCTGTGAACGCGCTGTAGCGCTGGCAACCCAGTTGCTCACCCGCGCACCGGACCGTTTTAGCACCGCTCAGTTGACACCCCTCATTGAACAAGGGCTTTCCACGCCGGATGCCATTGCACTGCTCGCCTGGAGCGCGTTAAGCGGCTGGTTAAACCGCCTGCGCATCGCGCTTGGCAGCGCGCAACAAGTTACGTAAAAGGGTGAAACAGCGCTTGCTGCGACCCCTGGATTCGCGTAAAAATGTCAGCCGCTCTTTTGGCCACGAAAATAGAACATTATGCTTCAGGATAACCCGCTGCTCGCGCAGCTAAAACAGCAACTTCATTCCCAGACGCCACGTGCAGAAGGGGTCGTTAAAGCCACGGAAAAAGGTTTCGGTTTCCTCGAGGTAGACGCGCAAAAAAGCTACTTTATTTCGCCGCCGCAGATGAAAAAAGTGATGCACGGCGACCGTATTATTGCTGTGATCCACGCCGATAAAGGGAAAGAGAGCGCCGAGCCGGAAGAACTGGTTGAGCCGTTCCTGACGCGCTTTGTGGGGAAAGTTCATCGTAAAGATGATCGTCTGTCCATCGTGCCCGATCACCCGCTGTTAAAAGATGCCATTCCTTGTCGCGCTGAGCGCAGCGTGACACACGATTTCAAAGAGGGTGACTGGGCCGTTGCAGAAATGCGCCGTCATCCACTTAAAGGCGACCGTACTTTCTACGCCGAGCTGACCAAATTCATCACCTTTGGCGATGACCACTTTGTTCCGTGGTGGGTCACCCTCGCCCGCCATAACCTGGAAAAAGAAGCGCCAGACGGCGTCGCCACCGAGATGCAGGATGAAGGGCTTGAGCGTCGCGATCTGACCGCGCTCGACTTCGTCACCATCGACAGCGCCAGCACCGAAGATATGGACGATGCGCTGTATGTTGAAGAAGGCGCAGATGGCAAACTGCTGCTCACTGTCGCTATCGCCGATCCTACGGCCTGGATTGTTGAAGGCAGTAAGCTTGACGATGCTGCGAAGATTCGCGCATTCACCAACTACCTCCCGGGCTTTAACATCCCGATGCTGCCGCGTGAGCTGTCCGACGATCTGTGTTCGCTGCGAGCCAACCTGGTACGCCCGGTTCTGGCCTGCCGCATGACGCTCTCCGCCGACGGTACCATTGAAGACAATATCGAATTCTTTGCCGCCAACATCGAGTCCAAAGCCAAACTGACCTACGACGATGTTTCGGGCTGGCTGGAAAATAGCGGCAATTGGCAGCCACCGAGTGAGGCCATTGCCCAACAGATCGCCCTGCTCGCCCGCGTTTGCCAGGTGCGTAGCGAATGGCGTAAAACCCACGCGCTGGTCTTTAAAGATCGCCCTGACTACCGCTTCGTATTGGGCGAGAAAGGCGAAGTGTTGGATATCGTCGCTGAACCGCGTCGTATTGCGAACCGCATTGTCGAAGAGTCGATGATTGCCGCTAACATCTGCGCTGCCCGCGTGCTGCGCGATAAACTCGGCTTTGGCATCTACAACGTCCACACCGGTTTTGCCCCAGACAACACCGAAGCGCTGGCCGCTCTGTTGAAAACGCACGATGTTCATGTCGATCCGGTTGAAGTGCTGACGCTGGAAGGCTTCTGCAAACTGCGCCGCGAACTGGATGCTCAGCCAACCGGCTTCCTCGATAGCCGTATTCGTCGCTTCCAGTCGTTTGCGGAAATCAGCATTGAGCCAGGCCCGCACTTTGGTTTAGGTCTTGAAGCCTACGCCACCTGGACATCGCCAATCCGTAAGTACGGTGACATGGTCAACCATCGTCTGCTGAAGGCAATTATCAAAGGTGAATCCATTGCTCGTCCGCAGGATGATGTGACCGTACAGATGGCCGAGCGCCGCCGTCTCAACCGCATGGCGGAGCGCGATGTGGCCGATTGGCTGTATGCGCGTTATCTCAAGCCGCAGGCCGATACAGAGACGCGCTTTGCCGCTGAGATTATCGATGTCAGCCGCGGCGGTATGCGCGTGCGTCTGGTCGATAACGGCGCCGTTGCCTTTATCCCGGCCCCCTTCCTGCACGCCGTGCGTGATGAGATGGTATGTAGCCAGGAAAATGGCACCGTGCAGATCAAAGGTGAAGTGGCCTATAAAGTCACCGATGTCATCGATGTCACCATTGCAGAGGTTCGCATGGAGACCCGCAGCGTGATTGCCCGTCCGGTTGTCTAATCCGCACTAAACGGCCCTCCGGGGCCGTTTTTTTTATCTTCCGCACATCTCCCCACTTTTTTCCCAGCGAAATCGCGAAAAACGTTCACACTAATTACCAGGGTTTAGGTTTCCGGGCACACTTGAACGCGGGTGTAAATGGGAGAAAAAATGACTCAGTCTTTGGCGCAGAATCTTCTTGATCCCAATACCGGTGAAACCAGTCTCTATTGGCGGCTATCACGCGATAACCCTATCCTACACCTCAGTGTTGACCCGGACTCCACTGCCGAACTCACGGTAACATTGAGTGAAGATAATGTCCGCCGTATCCAGGCGATGACCGTCACCACCTCCAGCGCCGCCGTGAATATCCAGCTCAATGGCTACGACGTCCCTGTTCACTTGATTGGTCGAAAAATCAGTTGTACCGAATGGGCCGGGACGGCTTCTTCCTGGTTTGATACTTCTTCCGTCGCCCGCGACCTGCTTCAGGGTTTACTTTTCGCCGAGCAGGTTGTGTCTGAGGCCAATGCGGTGATCGTCATCCTCGATCGCGATGGAAAAATTCAACGCTTCAACCGCTTGTGCGAAGAGTACTCCGGTCTGAAAGAGCAGGATGTGATTGGCAAAACGGCGTTTGAACTGTTCATGACCAACACCGAAGCCGCAGCGGCAAGACATAACGTGACCCAGTTTTTTTCTAACGGCGGCCCCTATGAGGTTGAGCGTTGGATAAAAACGCGCAAAGGCCCGCGGCTGTTTTTGTTCCGTAACCGCTTTGTCCACAGCGGTAGCGGTAAAAATGAAATTTATCTCATTTGTTCAGGCACCGATATTACCGAAGAGCGCCGCGCACAGGAACGCCTGCGGGTACTGGCGAATACCGATACGGTGACCGGGTTGCCTAATCGCCACGCGATAAATGAACTTATCGGTGACGCGATTGACCATCGTAGCCCCGAAGAACAAATCGGCCTGGTGTACTTTGATCTCGATAACTTCAAGAAGGTCAACGACGCCTACGGCCATATTTTTGGCGATCAGCTGCTGCAATCGGTAGCGCTGTCCATTTTGAGCTGTCTTGAAGAGGGTCAGACGCTCGCCAGGCTCGGGGGCGACGAGTTTATCGTCCTGGCGACCAAAACATCTCAGAGCGCGTTAGAGGCGATGGCATCACGTGTGCTTACCCGGCTTCGTGACCCTTTCCGTATCGGACTGATCGAAGTGTATAGCGGATGTTCGCTGGGGATTTCTATCGCCCCACAGCACGGCCAGGACCGGGAAAGCTTGATTCGTAATGCCGATACCGCTATGTACACCGCAAAGGAGAACGGTCGTGGGCGTTTTAGCGTCTTTACGCCGGAAATGAATCAGCGCGTATTTGAGTACTTATGGCTGGATACCAATCTGCGTAAAGCGCTGCAAACCGATCAACTGGTGATTCATTATCAGCCGAAAGTGGCGCTGGATGGCACAGTACACAGTCTGGAAGCGCTGGTACGCTGGAATTCACCGGAGCGTGGGCTTATCCCACCGATGGACTTTATCTCCTACGCGGAAGAATCGGGGCTCATCGTACCGCTGGGGCGATGGGTTATGCTGGATACGATTCGCCAGGCGGCGCTCTGGCGCGATAAAGGCATCAATCTGCGGATCGCTGTGAATGTCTCGGCCAGGCAGTTGGTCGACCAATCGATCTTCAGCGAGCTCACTCAAGCCCTCAAAGCACAGAACTTTGATCGTTGCCCGATCGATATTGAGTTAACCGAAAGCTGCCTTATCAATAACGCCGAACAGGCGCTGGAGGTCATCCAGCAGTTCCGTTCGCTGGGCGCACAGATCCATCTCGATGATTTCGGCACCGGCTACTCTTCTCTGTCACAGTTGGCGCGCTTTCCCATTGATACCCTCAAACTCGACCATACCTTTGTGCAGCGCGTGCATGACCGTTCAGTTTCGCAGTCACTGGTGCTGGCGATCATTGCCGTGGCTCGCGCGCTAAATTTGCGTATTATTGCGGAAGGGGTTGAAGACGTCGCCGATGATCTATTTTTGACGCAAAATGGCGTCGATGAACGCCAGGGTTACCTTTTCGCACGCCCCATGCCCGCCGCCGAGCTTGAACACTGGCTGCAGGCGCATTTGGGGTTATAAGCTAAGCCATTTTTTCACTTCTCTTTTGGCAGTATTTTTTGCATCATTGATTTCAATCGAATTTATCAACAGGATCCTACTATGACCGAGCTCGATGCGCGTCAGTTAGCCCAACGTATTGATACCGTCCTTGATATTCTGGTCGGCGGCGACACCCATTCCGCTATCCATAATCTGGAAATATTAAAAGCGGAATTACTGGCGCACGCTGCAGACGAACGCGACAACCGATCAGGTCAGCCAAAATCCCCGTGGGAAATCTGACACCATTCGCCCTGCGTAGCGCGGTTAGCATATTAACCGCCATCTTCGCACAGAGATATTGATGCATTGATTATGAATTCCCGACAGCAAACCATTTTACAGCAGGTCATTGATAAAGGCCGGATGAGCGTTGCCGAACTGGCAAAATTAACCGGCGTCTCGGAAGTGACCATTCGCCAGGATTTGAACCTGCTGGAGAAACAGAGCTACCTGCGCCGCACCCACGGTTTCGCCGTGCCGCTGGACAGTGAAGATGTTGAAACTCGCATGATGAATAATTTTGCGCTCAAACGTGAGCTGGCCGATTTTGCCGCTTCACTGGTGCGTCCGGGCGAAACGGTCTTTATCGAAAACGGCAGCAGCAATGCCCTGCTGGCGCGTGCGCTGGCCACGCAGCCGGATATTACGATTATCACCGTCAGCAGCTATATTGCGCATCTGCTTAAAGAAACGCCGGGCGAAGTGATTCTGCTGGGGGGCATCTATCAGAAAAAAAGCGAAAGCATGGTCGGACCGCTTACCCGCCAATACATTCAGCAGGTGCATTTTAGCAAAGCGTTTATTGGCATCGATGGCTGGCAGCCAGAAACCGGTTTTACCGGTCGCGATATGATGCGTGCGGATATCGTCAATGCGGTGCTGGAAAAAGGCAGCGAGGCGATTGTGTTAACCGACAGCTCAAAATTCGGTGCGATTCATCCCTATCCACTGGGCCCAATGAGCCAGTTCAATCGGGTGATTACCGACGATCATTTGTCGACGGAAAAACAGCTGCAGCTTGAGCAAGCCGGACTGACGGTTAATATCGTCAAACGCCCGTAGTCATCTCCACCCGGTGCAATCTTGCATCGGGTTTTCCCTCCGTTTTCACCAAAGAATACCCCGTCTCGCTATGAGAGTTTTCCGACCCCGCAATTAAGATTTTTTACCTGTCTACAACATCACAAAATCGTAAAATTACTGTTAGCGATATAACAGGAAGTAACTATCACTTGCGTAACTTTTAGCAACCAATTTACAACCTGCGCAACCAGTTTCACGGACATCGCTCTGAGTACTTCTGGCAACTGCTATAATGAAAGGGCTTCTTCCGTGAATAGAATATTCAGGAGAAATAAAATGAATTCAATGAGCAAGAAAATGACTGCCGCAGTTTTAGCCGTAACGCTGGTCATGTCGCTGAGCGCATGTTCTAACTGGTCCAAACGTGACCGTAACACCGCGCTGGGTGCCGGTGCTGGCGCCATCGGTGGTGCTGTATTAACAGACGGTAGTGCGCTGGGTACATTGGGTGGCGCTGCGGTCGGCGGGATTATCGGCCACCAGGTTGGCAAGTAATTCAGCATAACGTCGTTGATTCGACGCGAATATCAGGGCTCCGTATACAGTCGGGGCCCTTTTTATTGATGAGAATAGTGTCCAGGCACGATCACCGCACCCGGGAGGCTGTAGTTTAACCGCCAGCCAGTTTTACCTTCATTCCTTTGGCTTCTAGCAGCGTTTTTAACAGATCGCGTTTATCGCCCTGAATTTCAATCACGCCGTCTTTGAGCGAACCCCCGCAGCCACATTTCTTCTTCAGTTCCGCCGCTAATTTTGCCAGCGCATCGTCGTCGAGATCGATACCGGTGATGAGGCATACACCCTTGCCTTTACGACCGCTGGTCTGTCGCTGGATACGCACCACACCGTCACCTTTTGGGCGCTCAGCGGCAACTTTCGGCTCATCGATACGGCCGCTTTCCGTCGAATAGACCAGACGGCTGTTGCTGTCGTTCATTTCGCCCCCAAATTCAGCGATGCGTTAATACTGCGCAGAGTCTGCGCCGGATCGGCGGACTGCGTGACCGGGCGACCGATAACCATATAGTCAACGCCTGCGGTCTGCGCCTGTTCTGGCGTCATAATACGGCGTTGATCGCCTGCATCACTGCCAGCAGGACGAATGCCCGGTGTAATCAGTTTAAACGCCTGACCGAGCTCCCGCTTGAAGCGCACCGCTTCTTGCGCTGAGCACACCACACCATCAAGTCCGCAGTTTTTGGTCAACTGCGCCAGTTTTGCTGCATAATCAGCCGGAGATAAATTAATGCCCAGATCCTGCAAATCGCTGGATTCCATGCTGGTCAACACGGTCACCGCAATCAGTAATGGTGCGTCTTTGCCAAACGAGGTCAGCGCTTCACGGGCCGCCGTCATCATTCTCGCCCCGCCGGATGCATGTACGTTCACCATCCATACGCCGAGATCCGCTGCAGCAGCTACCGCGTGCGCCGTGGTGTTTGGAATATCATGGAATTTCAGGTCCAGGAAGATATCAAATCCGCGCTGCTGTAGGTCGCGCACCAGCTGTGGCCCAAACAGAGTAAACATCTCTTTGCCGACTTTCAGTCGGCAATCGCGTGGGTCAATACGGTCAACAAAGGCCAACGCCTTGTCGCGATTATCATAGTCGAGAGCAACAACAACAGGAGAGGAAGTAACGGCACGGGAAGAAGATGAAGCAACGGACATGACTGGACCTTCTTATTGATGGGCACGCGGGGTGCGGAAAAGGTAAACGGGCAGCATTCTACCTGCACCACCCAGCGCGCACAATGCCGGAGGCTACCGTCGGGGGAAATTAGAGTATGTTGTAACTATACAGGGCGTTTTTTTGGAAATTTACTGGCCGTCGAGACCGCGAATCGGTTTAATCGTCGACCACGCCCGACAGGACGGACAGTGCCAATACATGGTGTAGGCAGTGAAACCACACTTTTGACAACGGTAGCGCGGTTTGCTGCGTACCTGCTCGCCCACCATGTCGCGCAGTACCATCAGGCTCTCTTTCGCGCGCCCTTCCTCCGCCTCGTTCAGGTGGTAGTCCATCAGCTTATGGAACACGCGCATCGTCGGATGGCGTTGCAGCTGGCGCGTCACGTAAGTCTGCGCCACTTCGCTGCCTTTACCCTGCTCAACCACCTGCGCCAGCATCAATTCAGCCGTCGCACCGGTATTTTCTTCCACGCAGCGCTGTAGGAAATGTTCCCACTCGCTGGTTTTACCCAACTGGTGATAACAGGTTTGCAGCATTTCCAGCGTTTCGCTGACCAGCTCTTTATCCTGATCGATAACCCGCAGCAGGCAGTCCATGGCTTTGGCATAATCGCCCTTTGCCATCCACGCGCGGCCCATCATGATAGATACGCGCGCGCTAGACGGGTCGGCCGCTGCGCCGCGTTTAAGCAACGCCATGGCTTTATCCAGGTCGTCATTGCCCATCTGCTGCAGCGCCAGCTCGCACCAGAAATGGGCGATTTCGCCACGATGTTTGTCTTTACCGAGTTTCACCAGACGCTCGGCGGTATCAATGGCTTTTTGCCAGTCGCTGGTTGCCTGATAGATTTGCAGCAGCTGCTGTAGCGCGCTGATGCGGAAGTCGGTTTCATCCACCAGCTGATTGAACATATCTTCAGCGCGATCGTACATCCCGGCCGCCATGTAATCGCGGCCGAGCTGTTGCACTGCCAGCAGACGCTGATCGTAGGTCAGCGAAGCGCTTTCCATGAGGGTTTGGTGAATACGGATGGCACGGTCAACTTCGCCGCGCGAGCGGAAAAGGTTCCCCAGCGTCAGGTGAGCCTCCACGGTGCCGGTATCCTCTTTCAGCATATCGAGGAACAGGTCAACCGCTTTGTCCTGCTGGTTGCTTAAAAGAAAGTTCACCCCTGCCACGTAGTCACGCGACAAGCGGTTCGCTTCGTCCTGTTTGGACTGTTGTGCACTTCTGCGGCCCATATACCAGCCGTAAGCGGCGGCGACGGGTAAAAGCAGAAACAACAACTCCAGCATAGCTAATTATTCCTTCGCCATCGGGGACGCCGGCGTTTCCGGAGTGACCGTATCTGGCGCAATCTGGTGCTCCAGTCTTTTAATTTTACGTTCTGCGCGCAGCAGCGATACGCGAACGCGTAACCAGAACAGGCCGCAAACCAGCCAGCCAATAGCGAAACCTACGGCAAACAGCACCGCCAGCAACGTCGAAATTCTGAATTCACCCTGAGCCAGTAAATAGTTAAAGGTCACGAGCTGATCGTTTTGCGCACCCAGTGTCACTGAGATGACGAAAATCGCTAACACCAATAAAAAAATCAGTAGGTATTTCACATTACTTCCCGTTATGCGGCTTTTGCAGCGTATACACAGCACCCAGCCTTATAAAATAACATCTTCACCGCGACGACGAAATGGAAAAGCGTGCCGTAAGTTAACGATCTGAGGGTAACCACGATGAAAATCAACCCTTTCCCTCTTTTCCCGGCGTCGCGCCCTTTTTTATGTCTCTTTTTCCAACAATCCACCTAGCCGTTGTATCAACCAGCACGCCAGCGTGGCGATAATCCACGACATCACCGTCGCCACCATCAGATCCAGCGGCCAATGCATGCCCAACAGCAGGCGGCTCCCCATGACGCCCACGGCCCATGCCATTGCCAACGTCAATCCCAGCGCATGACGACGCGACCACAAGAGCCCCACCAGCAGTAATGCCCAGGTAGCAGCAAACATCGTGTGTCCGGACGGAAAGGCAAATCCGGTTTCTTTTTGCCAGTGATGGCGTAAAAAACCGGGAATATCATTTTGTTGCGCCAACTGTTCTTTGACCAATGCGCTACGTTCACTGCGCTTTAAAGTGTAGAACTGCTCAACGGGAATCTGCTGTGTTTTTTCAAGCCAGAGGACAAAGGGTCTTGGCTCCTGCACCTGTTCCTTGACCAGCGATTTTGCTCCCTGCCCCAAAACCACTGCCCCGCTGAGAACAGCCACCACGATTACCGACATGCGGAAATTTGGCCTTAACCGCCACAGCACCACGCCACAAAGCACCAGATGCGTTATCACGCCCCAAGGTTGCGTCACCGTTTCAGTAATCGCATACAGCGCGTGAAGCCCCCATCCACTCGGCCCAGGTAACCACTGCCAGCCGGTCAGCCAGACCACAAATGGCATGAGTAAAAGTATGGTGGCGGCGAGTGTCGTTCGTCCGGCAATAGCGCGCATTTCTCTTCCTTTTTCTATCAATGTCACTACGTTAGCAAAAAATATCATGTCAATTTTGTGCGCTTTACAAGCGGTTGCCCGCGCATCATTAGGTGAAGTAAAGCACGTTGTGGCAAAATAAGGAAAACAGAAGGCGCTAATGACGCTGAGATAATCTGGAGAATCACATGCAGCTTAAACGTGTGGCAGAAGCCAAACTGCCAACCCCATGGGGCGATTTCCTGATGGTGGGTTTTGAAGAACTGGCAACCGGTCACGATCACGTGGCGCTGGTTTTTGGTGATATTACTGGGCAAACGCCCGTGCTGTCGCGAGTTCACTCTGAATGTTTGACTGGCGATGCGCTCTTTAGCCTGCGTTGTGATTGCGGTTTCCAGCTCGAAGCCGCACTGTCGCATATCGCGGAGGAAGGTCGCGGTATCCTGCTGTACCATCGCCAGGAAGGTCGTAACATCGGCCTGCTGAATAAAATTCGCGCCTACGCGCTGCAGGATCAGGGCTACGATACCGTCGAAGCCAACCATCAGCTCGGGTTTGCCGCCGATGAGCGTGACTTCACGCTGTGCGCCGATATGTTCAAGCTGCTGGGCGTTGATGCCGTTCGTCTGCTGACCAACAACCCGAAAAAGGTTGAGATCCTGACCGAAGCAGGTATCAACATCGTTGAGCGCGTTCCGCTGATTGTTGGACGCAACCCGAAAAATGCCCACTATCTCGACACCAAAGCGGCAAAAATGGGCCATCTGCTCAAACAGTAATACGGTTGTCGCCGTTTATGCCAATAAGCGGCGACACTTTCTTCGCATCACCTGGTCAGTTCACTTCGTTCCCCCGCTTCTTGTATCCCTTCCCTTTCTCGCGGCATACTTATCACGCGGTTTGTACAGCCCATTGCAGAAAGTTGCCCGCGGTCTTCACCCGAACAATACTTCCCTGCTGAGATTCTGCTTCTGGAACGTTAAGCGGCTGCTTCAGATATCCGCAGCCGCGCTTACGATAAGGTGAGGGCCCACAATAGGCCCGGTTATTTAATTCAGCATATTACGTATGACATAGTGCAGGATGCCGTCATTCTGGTAGTAAGTCAGCTCGGTTGCGGTATCAATACGGCAGCGACACAACAACGTCTGCGGCTTCCCATCGGCGCGCGTCACCACCACCGGAATTATCGCTCCCGGACGCAACTGCTGTAGTCCGGTAATATCAATCCGTTCGTCCCCGGTGAGATTGAGCGTTTTGCGCGTTTCCCCCTGCGGGAATTCCAGCGGCAAGATCCCCATACCAATCAGGTTCGAACGGTGAATACGCTCAAAGGATTCAGCGATCACCACGCGAACCCCCAGTAGACGGGGGCCTTTCGCCGCCCAGTCGCGGCTAGAACCAGAGCCATACTCCTTACCTGCAATGACCGCCAGCGGCGTGCCTTGAGCCTGATAGTGCATCGCGGCATCGTAAATCGACATCACGTCATTGCCCGGCAGGAGACGAGTCATACCGCCCTCCACGCCCGGCACCATTTCGTTACGAATACGAATGTTGGCAAAGGTGCCGCGCATCATTACCAGGTGATTACCTCGGCGTGAACCGTAGGAGTTAAAGTCACGGCTGGCAACGCCATTTTCCTGTAAATAACGCCCGGCCGGGCTATCCACCTTAATACTGCCTGCGGGGGAAATATGGTCGGTCGTCACCGAATCACCGAGCATTGCCAACACCCGCGCACCGTGGATATCCTGCACCGGGTCGGGCGTCACTCCCATCTGATCAAAGAAAGGTGACAGACGGATATAGGTTGAATCAGCCTGCCAGCCGTAGGTATCCGACGCGGGAACCTCAATGGCCTTCCATTCCGGCGTGCCGGCAAACACTTCAGCATATTCTTTATGGAACATCTCGGTGGAAACCTGCTGCACCGCCTGGGCTATCTCTTCGCTGCTTGGCCAGATATCTTTCAGATAAACCGCTTTCCCATTACCGTCATATCCCAACGGCTCGATGTTAAGGTTGAGCTTCATATTGCCCGCCAGCGCATAGGCCACCACCAGCGGCGGTGAGGCCAGCCAGTTGGTTTTCACCAGCGGATGAATTCGACCTTCAAAGTTACGGTTACCCGACAGCACCGCGCCGACCGTCAAATCCCCCTGCTTTATCGCGCTTTCGATGGGCTCCGGCAGCGGGCCCGAGTTACCAATACAGGTGGTACACCCGTAACCCACCAGATTAAACCCGAGCTGGTCTAAATACGGCGTCAGCCCGGCATGGGCCAGATAGTCAGAAACCACTTTAGAACCCGGTGCCAGCGATGCTTTCACCCATGGCTTCGGCATCAGCCCACGCTCTACGGCTTTTTTCGCCAGCAGCCCGGCCGCCATCAGCACGCTTGGGTTAGAGGTGTTGGTACAAGAGGTAATCGCCGCAATCACCACCGCCCCTTCCGGCAGCGCGTATTGCTGGCCGTTAAGGCTAAAGGCGATGGCTGATTTTTCCGTACCCGCCGCATTAACTTCAAGTTCAGTAGCGGCATTAAATGCCTGCGGAACATTGCCTAGCGCAACGCGATCCTGCGGGCGTTTCGGCCCGGCGAGGCTGGCCTCGACATCGCCCATATCCAGCGCCAGACTCTGTGTAAACACCGGCTCATCGCCGCTTTGACGCCACATTCCCTGGGCTTTGGCGTAGGCTTCCACCAATGCCACCTGTTCATCGCTGCGCCCGCTGAGGCGCATATAAGACAGCGTCACATCATCAAGCGGGAAGAAACCGCAGGTGGCACCGTATTCTGGTGCCATATTGGCGATAGTGGCTCGGTCTGCCAGCGGCAGTGAATCCAGACCATCGCCGTAAAATTCGACAAATTTGCCCACCACGCCGAGTTTACGTAGCATCTGCGTGACCGTCAGTACGAGGTCAGTAGCGGTGATTCCTTCACGGAGCTTCCCAGTCAGCTTGAAGCCAACCACGTCAGGGATCAGCATTGATACGGGCTGCCCCAGCATGGCCGCTTCGGCCTCAATGCCACCCACGCCCCAGCCCAGAACGCCAAGGCCATTAATCATGGTGGTATGCGAGTCGGTACCGACAAGCGTGTCGGGGTAAGCGACCCATTCATCACCTTGTTGATCGCTCCAGACCGCCTTGCCGAGATACTCAAGGTTAACCTGGTGACAAATCCCGGTACCTGGCGGCACAACGCGGAACTGGCTAAAAGCCTGTTGTCCCCAGCGCAGGAAGGTGTAGCGCTCATGGTTTCGCGACATCTCAAGGCGGACGTTTTCTTCGAAAGCATCATCGTCGCCGAAATGATCTACGGTCACCGAGTGGTCAATCACCAGATCCACCGGCGATAGCGGGTTCACTTTGCGGGTATCGCCCCCTAATCGCTTCACCGCCTCACGCATCGCGGCCAGATCGACGACGGCCGGAACGCCAGTGAAGTCCTGCATCAGGACGCGCGCAGGGCGGTAGGCAATTTCACGATCCGCATGGGCGTTTTTCAACCATCCCGCGAGAGCCTGAATATCCTCGGCCGTCACCGAATCGCCATCTTGCCAGCGCAGCAGGTTTTCAAGTAGGACTTTCAGGGATTTTGGCAGGCGGGAGAGATTTCCCAACGTGTTGGCGGCGCGCGCCAGGCTGTAGTAGTGGTAGGTTTTATTTTCGACCTGGAGCGTATCCTTGCAGGCCTCTCTTAGTGTTAACGACATAGCTCCTCCTTAAATAGCGGGTATCACGACTCTCCTTAGGGGATATATAAAAGATAACACACCCAGCGGATATCGCCGGGAAAGGGCTCAGATTGATAAATATGATCAATACGTTATTAGAACTAGCAACCGTCTGGAATTAATAGCAGGGAAAGGATTGGCTTCGTATTTTGGTAACAAATGAAGGGCAGAGAATAACCATGAGATTATTGTTTCTTATTCTCATCCTGGTTAAAGAGATCAATAAAATCCTTTTGTTCGGGCGTCAATTTCCATTCCGCAGGAATATCGACTTTATTATTTTTTTCGGCAGGAGTTTTCTTTGCCGCAGGCGCTCTCGGCTTAACAGGTTTGACACGTTCGGACGTCAGCATAGTCAGCCCCAGAACTTCCAGGCCAGGTAGGCAATCGCCAACCAAAACAGCGCGGAACCCAGGAATACGCTTAACCACGCCTTACGTTTCATGCCAGAGCCTTTATTTTCTGCTGCCATGACGCCTCTCTCACAATCGATATTACTTATCATTTTCACACCAATTAATTGTTACAACTAATCATCGCTGAGATAAATCCTAAGTAAATTCTAAGCAAAAATCCAGTGATTTTGCGAATTGTGCGCAGAGATTTATTTATTCTTTTGACGACAAATAGATATTTGAGCAGAGAAGTTTGCCTAACGTTAAATTTATTTCTACTTTTGCTGCATTGTTGCTAATAGGAACAATTCTTAATCAAGAAATTAGCGCAATTTCGAGGGCTTATTGTCTAAATAATTAGGGTTAAAGAAAAGGGGCAAGACAGGGATCTCATCAGATTACTCAATGAGGGGGATTCGGGCGATCAATCCGGACAGTCGTCAATGCAACATAACGTTTATGGGGGGATAGGTCCGGCACGCTGTCGGGATTAAAAGGCTATCCGCCTCCTGTGCAGGAGACGGATAAACTGAGGGTTATTTTTCTGGCAGCTTTATGTCGTTGAACATCGCTTCAATGTCTTCATTAGAACGCAGCGCGACCGCCGTATCGACCACATCACGCGTTAAATGCGGCGCAAAACGCTGGATAAAATCATACATATAGCTACGCAGGAAAGTGCTGCGGCGGAAGCCAATTTTGGTGGTGCTGTGGCTGAAAATACCTTCCGCATCAAGCTTCACCAGGTCCGGATCGGAAATCGGATCAACAGCCATGCTGGCGATAACCCCAACCCCGAGTCCAAGTCGGACGTAGGTTTTAATCACGTCTGCGTCGGTTGCGGTGAAGACAATTCGCGGCGTCAGCCCTGCCCGGTTAAAGGCGGTATCCAGTTCGGAACGCCCCGTAAAACCAAAGGTATAGGTCACCAGCGGATACTGCGCCAGCTCTTCAATCGTCACCGAGGTTTTCGACGCCAGCGGGTGCTCCGGTGTCACCACGATGGAACGGTTCCAGTGATAGCACGGCAACATCACCAGATCATCGTATAAATGAAGCGCTTCGGTAGCGATGGCAAAGTCAGCGTTGCCTTTTGATACCGCTTCAGCGATTTGCGTGGGCGACCCCTGATGCATATGCAGGGAAACGCGCGGGTAGCGTTCGATGAAACCCTTAATCACGCCCGGTAACGCATAGCGCGCCTGAGTGTGGGTCGTGGCAACGTACAATGAGCCCTTATCTGGCCAGGTATGTTCACCTGCAACCGATTTAATTGCGTCGACTTTAGATAAGACTTCACGGGCAATTCGGATGATTTCCTGGCCTGCGGGAGTCACCTGCGTCAGGTGCTTACCGCTACGAGCAAAAATCTGGATACCCAGCTCGTCCTCCAGCATACGGACCTGCTTGCTGATGCCTGGCTGCGAAGTGTACAGCCCTTCAGCGGTGGAGGAGACGTTAAGGTTATGATTAACCACCTCAACGATATAGCGAAGCTGCTGTAATTTCATGCGCTTGTATCCAGTCTGCACTTGGGAATAAGTTATAAAGACGATTTAATCATAAGAAATGCATCTTCTATAACCACTATATCATTTATAGCAAGTGTGTATAGATGGAAACAAAAAATAATAACGAGGTTATAAAAAAGGGCCGCAATGCGGCCCTTTGTAAACGTTACGCGATGAACGTTACTTTTTAGCTTCAACCCATTTACCGTCAACGAAGAACGCTGACCAGCCGGTTGCTTTACCGTCTTTCTCAGAGGCAACGTACTGCTGCTTGGTTTTACGGCTAAAGCGCACCATCGTCTTGTTACCGGCAGGATCCTGCTGTGGCGCATCGGCCAGGTAACGCAGTTTTTCCGGTAGACGATCGCGGAAGCGGTACAGCTCTTCAACCAGCGGCGCGCGCGTTTCGCGTGATTTCGGGAAGGTGTTGGCGGCCAGGAAGACCCCGGCGGCACCGTCACGCAGCACGAAGTACGCATCGGACTTCTCGCACGGCAGCTCCGGTAGCGGAACCGGATCTTCTTTCGGCGGCGCAACTTCACCGCTACGCAGAATCTTACGGGTGTTCTTACATTCGTCGTTGGTACAGGCCATGTACTTACCAAAACGCCCCATTTTCAGGTGCATTTCGGAACCACATTTTTCACACTCAACGATTGGGCCGTCATAGCCTTTGATGCGGAACTCACCCTCTTCAATCTCGTAGCCGTCGCAGGTCGGGTTGTTACCGCAGACATGCAGCTTGCGCTTAGGATCGATAAGGTAGCTGTCCATCGCCGTACCACACTTCTGGCAGCGGCGTTTGGCGCGCAGCGCGTTGGTTTCCGCGTCGTCACCTTCCAGCACGTTCAGTACTTCGTTTTCCGGCACCAGGTTAATGGTGGTTTTGCAGCGTTCTTTGGGCGTCAGCGCATAGCCGGAACAGCCAAGGAACACACCGGTGCTGGCGGTACGGATACCCATTTTACGGCCGCAGGTTGGGCAGTCGATGCTAGTCAGCACCATCTGGTTTGGCTGCATGCCGCCTTCTTCCGGCGCTTTCTCCGCGGTTTCCAGTTGCTTGGTGAAGTCACCAAAGAACAGATCCAGAACCTGCTTCCACTCGGCTTCGTGGTTAGCCACGCGGTCGAGATGGTCTTCCATCTGCGCGGTAAAATCGTAGTTCATCAGCTCGCGGAAGTTTTCTTCCAGACGATCGGTAACGATCTCACCCATTTTTTCCGCATAGAAACGGCGGTTTTCAGTCCGCACGTAACCGCGATCCTGAATGGTCGAGATGATCGACGCATAGGTTGACGGACGGCCGATACCGCGTTTTTCCAGCTCTTTAACCAAAGACGCTTCGCTAAAACGCGCAGGCGGTTTGGTGAAGTGCTGGGCCGGTGTCAGTTCAACCAGACTCAAGCTGTCGCCCTGTTTAACCACTGGCAGAACACGGTCTTCATCACCTTTACGCAGCGCTGGCATCACTTTGGTCCAGCCGTCAAAGCGCAGGGTACGACCGCGCGCTTTCAGTTTGAAATCACCCGCCTTCACGGTCAGCGTGGTGGAGTCATACTGGGCAGGCGTCATCTGACAGGCAACAAACTGGCGCCAAATCAGCTGGTACAGTTTCTGCGCGTCAGCTTCCATGTCTTTGAGCGACTCAGCAACAACGTTCACATCAGAAGGACGAATCGCTTCGTGCGCTTCCTGCGAATTTTCTTTGCTGGCGTACTGATTAGCGTTCTCCGGCAGGTATTTTTTACCGAAGTTGTCACCAATGTAGTCACGCACCATGTTGACAGCATCCTGACTCAGGTTGGTGGAGTCAGTACGCATGTAAGTGATGTAACCCGCTTCGTACAGACGCTGCGCCATCATCATGGTTTTCTTCACGCCAAAGCCCAGACGGGTACTGGCCGCCTGCTGGAGCGTGGAAGTAATAAATGGTGCACCAGGCTTGCTGCTGGTCGGCTTATCTTCGCGCTCAAGCACGCTGTAACCGGCTTTTTCCAGCAGGCTAACGGCCGCCATCGTTTCATCACGGTTAACCGGACGGAACGGTTTGTCAGCCTTGTGCGTGACCTGCAACGCCAGCGTGTCACCGCCCGGCGTGGTGGTAGTTGCGTCCACTTCCCAGAATTCTTCCGGAACGAACGCTTTGATTTCGCGTTCACGCTCAACCACCAGACGCACCGCTACGGACTGAACGCGACCGGCGGATAAACCGCGGGCGATCTTTTTCCACAGCAGCGGCGACACCATGTAACCCACCACGCGATCCATAAAGCGGCGCGCCTGTTGTGCGTTAACACGGTCGATATTTAGTTCACCCGGCTTTTCAAACGCCTGGCGAATCGCATTTTTTGTAATTTCGTTAAACACCACGCGGCTATAGCGTGACTCATCCCCACCAATGACTTCCCGCAGGTGCCATGCAATGGCCTCCCCTTCGCGGTCAAGGTCAGTTGCGAGATAGATGTGGTCGGCTTTTTCAGCCAACTGTTTGAGTTCCGAAACAACCTTTTCCTTGCCCGGCAGCACTTCATAGTGTGCAGCCCAGTCATGCCATGGGTCGACGCCCATGCGATTAACCAGCGCGCCTCGTTCATCCTTTTTAGGCTTTTTGGCCGTTTTGGTGGAGGTAGAGTCAGCGCTCTTTTTGGCTGCTGAGCCACTGGTCGGCAAATCGCGGATATGACCGACGCTGGACTTAACCACGTAGTCATTACCCAGATACTTATTGATCGTTTTGGCTTTTGCCGGGGACTCAACGATAACGAGAGCTTTACCCATAATCACCTTACCTAATTTGATTCTTCCAGGAATACATCGCACATGTTCCACATTCCACTGGCGACAAGCCTTGTATGTTGCGGCAACGCCAAAGGATATCAACCCTTTACTGACCGGTATTTGATACAAGCAGCCAGGTGGCTGAGTTTACAGACTTTTTTTCGTCAGACGTTATAGCACGAAGAATATTTGGTCGAATGTCAAGCAAATCTGTTGCCAGATCGCCGAAAGCGTCACACTGTACCTGATAAAATTCGTTACGCAACTTTATTAGCATGCAAACACCAATCATGCCAACTCTGAGGTAGAATCATTGCCCCTGGTAAATGTCGGGAAAATTTGCCCGAAATCAACACCCGGCGTAAACTAGGGCCGCAAATTTGAGGAGTTGAATATGTCAAATACTAGCCAACCAATCGATCGTCAGACTCTGCTTATTGAAGCAAACCGACTCATTCGTGAGCATGAAGATACTTTAGCGGGAATTGAAGCCACTGGCGTAGAACAGCGCAACGGCGTGCTGGTATTCAGCGGTGAATATTACCTCGACGAACAAGGACTGCCGACGCCAAAAAGCACGGCGGTATTTAATATGTTCAAGTATCTTGCCCACCAGCTGTCTGAAAAATATCACCTGGTTGACTGACCGTCAGACTCAATCTGAGCGCGGTTGAAATGGCCCGGTAAACGTACGTTTGCCGGGCTTTCTTTATTATAGCGGGGATGAATTACAGCAACGGTTTTTGCCCACGCTGCCACCAGCGCATCATTAGGTTATCGGCGCTTTCCGCGGCGCTGCCGGTAAAACGGTCCATCATTTTCTTACGCTGCATAAAGCGCACGCTGATCACGTCACGCCCATCCATCAGTCCTAGCAACAGTTCATCACTGGTACCGACTTCATCAACCAGCCCTTTTTCCTGAGCCAGCGAGCCGTACCAGTGTTCACCGGTTGCCACCTGATCGATATCCAGCGATGGGCGCATCTCTTTCACGAAATCCTTGAACAGATGATGCGTTTCATTCAGCTCTTCACGGAATTTCTGCCGCCCTTCATCGGTATTTTCGCCCAGCAGCGTCAGGGTACGCTTGTACTGCCCGGCGGTATGGAGTTCGATATCGATATCTTTGTTTTTCAGGAAGCGGTTGAGGTTAGGGATCTGGGCCACCACGCCAATCGAGCCGAGAATAGCAAACGGTGCTGCGACAATTTTGTTTGCCACGCAGGCCATCATGTAGCCGCCGCTTGCCGCCACTTTGTCAACGGCAACCGTTAGCGGAATTTGCTTGTCGCGGATACGCTGAAGCTGAGATGCCGCCAGACCATACCCGTGTACTACACCGCCTGGGCTCTCCAGACGCACCACCACCTGATCTTGCGGCGTGGCAACCGTCAGCACCGCGGTAACCTCTTCACGCAGCGAGGAGACCTCGTGGGCATCCATACTGCCTTTAAAATCAATCACCCACACCCGTGGCTTACTGGTGGTGTCGGTTTCGCCCTGCTTCGCTTTGGCTTTTGCTGCTTTCGCTTCCAGCTTCAGCTTTTTCTTTTGCGCTTTATGCCAAAGCTTTTGCTGTGGCCCGTCCAGCAGCGCGACCGCTAAATCTTCCTGCATCTCTTTATGCTGCTCGCTGAGATTGGTGATCCGCAGTTCACCGCGCTGACGTTTACGCTGAGTCAGGTTGACAATAAGTACCGCGATAACGGCAATGGCGACGACAACCGTGACGATTTTCGCCAGAAACAGACCATATTGAAAAAGTAATTCCACACATCCACCTTGTACAAAAATCACAGAATCTGCCGCTAAGTGTACAACACCGCGCCCAGCACGTCTCGACTGCAGTATCCACTCTCGAGTCGGCTTCCAGTTTACTTTTTTGCTGATGAAATCATTGCAAATTGTTAATTCCTGGTTGTCTCTCCTGCTCGCTGATTGAAATAGCGCGGATAATCAGGCATAAAGCCCAAAAGCCATGAAAAGTACATAGAATATGGCTGCCAGAGGCCATAAGGAGTCACCGTGCATTACCAACCCCAGCTTGACTTGTTGCAGAATCGTATCATCCTGGTGACCGGCGCCAGCGATGGCATCGGTCAGGAAGCGGCCGTCACCTACGCGCGTCACGGCGCCAGCGTCATTTTACTCGGCCGCAGCGACGATAAACTGCGCGCCGTCGCTGAAGAAATCAGCCAGACTGGCGGCATTCCTGCCCGCTGGTACACGCTAGACCTGCTCACCTGCACGCCGCAAGAGTGTCAGAAACTGGCACAGCAAATCAGCCTACATTATCCGCGCCTCGATGGCGTACTGCACAACGCCGGTCTGCTTGGCGATGTGGTGCCAATGGCGGAACAGGATCCGGCAGTCTGGCAACAGGTCATGCAGGTGAATGTCAACGGAACCTTTATGCTCACTCAGGCCCTGCTGCCGCTGCTGTTGAAATCAGAGTCGGGATCGTTGGTGTTTACCTCGTCGAGCGTCGGCCGTGAAGGACGCGCCAACTGGGGTGCCTACGCCGCCTCAAAATTTGCCACTGAAGGTATGATGCAGGTGCTGGCCGAAGAGTATCAAAGCCGCCATTTGCGCGTGAACTGCATTAATCCTGGCGGGACACGAACCAAAATGCGTGCCAGCGCGTTCCCCACCGAAGACGCCATGAAATTAAAAACACCCGCCGATATTATGCCGCTGTATCTGTGGCTCATGGGCGACGATAGCCGCCGTAAAACCGGTATGACTTTTGATGCCCAACCCGGGCGTAAACCAGGAATTGCAGAATGAGTGATGAACGTTATCGTGAGCGCCAGCAGCGGGTGAAAGAACGCGTCGAAGCACGTGTCGCCGCCGCCCAGGACACCCGTGGGATCGTAATTGTATTTACCGGCAATGGTAAAGGTAAAACCACCGCCGCCTTTGGCACCGCAACCCGCGCCGTCGGTCATGGTCATCACGTCGGGGTGATTCAGTTTATTAAGGGAACATGGCCCAACGGCGAGCGTAACCTGCTTGAGCCGCTGGGCGTTGAATTCCAGGTAATGGCTACTGGGTTTACCTGGGACACTCAGAACCGGGAAAGTGACACCGAGGCCTGCCTTGCCGTTTGGGAGCATGCCCGGCGTATGCTGGCTGACGAGACGCTCGATATGGTCCTGCTCGACGAGCTGACCTATATGGTAGCCTACGACTATCTGCCATTAGATGAGGTGTTAACAGCGCTGAAAAACCGCCCTGAACATCAAACGGTGATTATCACCGGGCGTGGCTGCCACCGGGACATTCTTGAGTATGCTGATACGGTTAGCGAACTGCGTCCGGTGAAGCATGCATTTGAAGCCGGTATCAAGGCGCAGATTGGGATTGATTACTAAGCGTTAGACGCTCGAGCAGCGCCCGATTGAGCGGCAGACACAGGCAGTCCTCACCGAGTGCTAGCTCGCTTTCAATCACGTTTTGCCGCGAAATAAAGCGTTTGCGGTATTCGGTTGGCGTTAATCCACAGTACTTATTGAAAGCGGCAATCAGGTATTTATGTTCCTGGAAGCCACAGCTGTGGCTAATCTCGGTTATCGGCGTGCGGGTATCACGTAGCAAGGTGCGGGCTTTGTTCAGCCGCACCAGCGTCAAATACTCTTTAAAATTGTGTCGACTCACTTTTTTAAACAGCCGAGAAAACCACGAATAGCTCATGCCGGTATGGCTGGCAACGTCGCTTAAGGTTAGCGGCTGGTCAAAATGCTGATTAATGTAGTCAATCCCTTCTTTTATCATCGCCTCTTCGCGCAGCGAGTTTTCCGCCCGCTGCGTCGGCTTCCCGGCGGCCACTAAGGCATCCAGCAGCAGGTAAATCGCGGCGATACGTTGAAATGGCGCACGGTCGTCGATTAACTGCTCCACTAGCGCTTTCAACCGCTGTAAAACGTGACGGTCCTCATCAGCGGGAAGCTGCACATGCGTTCGCCACTGAAGCGAGGGCGCCGGATGCAGCTCGTCAAAAAGCCCTGGTGAAAACTGCACCGTCAGCAGTTGACTGCCGGACTCTTCAGCATTGAGCGAATGCACTTCTTCCGCGTTGATATAAAGCATCTCACCGCTGGTCAGTTCAATGCTCTGTTGACCCACGGCAATGGAAAAACGCCCGTTCAGCACCGTTATTAACTCAGGTGCAGGATGCCAGTGAGGCTCGCAGTAACGAACCTCGGCGGCAAACACATTCAGCTTCTCGGCGTCAAAAGCAATCAGCTCGTAGCCGCTGTTAACGGTGTGAGCCCCAGTCTGAAGTGCCGGACGAGGGTGAGTCACTGAAAAAGGAAACACGGGCGCTCTCCTGTAGTTAGCCTTTATTGCCGTCCGGACAGTACCGCGTTAAGTTCATCTTTTTCAATATCCAACGCCAGAAACTCGGTCAGCGCGATGAATAACCCGCAGAACATATCAGGTGCCAGGCGGATTAGCTTTTCACGAATCTGTTCCGGCGCTAACGGGCTTTTCTGTGCAATCATCGCTACCACGCGGGCAAAAGCTTCCGGCTGTTGAATCAACTGCTGCAGCGAATTGTCATCACGCAGGGGAACGAAGCGCATCGGGCAGTCTACCTGAACCTCGGCATGTAATGGCAGATCGCGAGACGAGCGGCCAACATGAATTTGCCACAGGCCCGGCGTCACCACCCAATCTGCCAATCCTGGGTGATAGCAGGCCAGCTCTGTCACCGGCAACGCCAGAGTGACTCGCCGAGTTTCCCCGGCGGCCAGCGAGACTTTGGTGAAAGCTTTTAGCGCCTGCACTTCACGGATCAGTTCACCGCCCGGTGCGCTAACATACAGTTGGACAATCTCTTTGCCCTCAAGCGCGCCGCAGTTGGTCAAATCAAAGGCCACTGTCAGTGTTTCGTTTTCACCGATACGCGTCGCCGAGGTTTCAAGATTGGCATAGCTAAACTGGGTATAGCTAAGGCCAAAACCAAACGGGAACAGCGGCGTCAGGCGGCGTTTATCGTAGTAGCGATAGCCGACGAACAGCCCTTCACCATAATGATGACGCAGATTCTCACCGGGATAGTTCAGCCACGCTGGCGTCTCTTCCAGGGAATTCGGTACCGTCACCGTCAGCTTGCCGCACGGATTCCGCTTACCGAACAGAATCTCCGCCACCGCCCGCCCCATCCCCTGCCCGGCAAAAAAGGTCTCGAGCAGCGCTTTACACTCACCGAGCCACGGCATCACCACCGCATCGCTATTCGCCAACACCACGACCACATTGGGCTGTACGGCTGCCACTTCGCGAATCAGCCGTTCATGTACCGGCAGAATGTTCAAGTCCTGACGATCGCCATTTTCTCCGTCTTCGCCTACCGCGGTACTGACAAAAATCACCGCCACTTCGGCGTCCCTGGCCACTGCGCAGGCCTGAGCCAACGCCTGCTCATTGTCATGCAAATCATCCGGCGTGCCTTCCGCCCAACTGACGGTGAAATCGTCTCCGGCGAGATCGAAGATTTCATCCAGCGGACGGTCAAGGAGATAAGGCACCGTCGTCGCACAGCCAGAACCTTGAATAACCGGCTCTTGTGCGTGTTTTCCCAGGACTGCAATGCGGCGTGTTTTTTCCGGGCGCAGCGGCAACAAGTCGTCATCATTTTTCAATAACACGATAGATTCCGCCGCCAACTGCTGCGAAAGCGCATGATGCGCGGGAAAATCAGCCTGCGCATTCGGGCGACGATGACGCTGCACTTTATCCAGCAACGTCAGCATGCGGTGGCAAGCGCGGTCAACCACCGCCATCGGCACTTCGCCGTTTTCAATAGCCGCCAACAGCGTCTGTTTGTCACGGCGGGTTTCCGGCATCGCCAGATCGTTGCCCGCCATCAGCGACGCAGGACGATCTTTAATCCCGTACCAATCGGACATCACCAGACCGTCGTAGCCCCACTCATCGCGCAGGACTTTGGTCAGCAGGAACGGATCCTGCGACGTTTGCACGCCATTGAGGCGGTTATAGGAAGACATCACCGTCCACGGCTGCGATTTGGCAATCGCCCGCTGAAAGCCAGCGAGATAGATTTCGCGCAGCGCGCGTTCTTCAATAATCGAGTCCATTTCGGTACGACGATATTCGGAGTTATTCGCCGCGAAATGCTTCAGGCTCGCGCCGACGCCTTCGTCCTGCAGGCCGTTGATCAGCGCGGCGGCAATATCACCGCTCACGACCGGATCTTCGGCATAATATTCATAGCCACGTCCGGCCAGCGGCGTACGGCGGATGTTGATCCCCGGCCCCAGCAAGATGCCAACGCCCATATGCTGACATTCCCGTCCGAGCGCCTGCCCCATCTCATACACCAGCGCCACGTCCCAGCTACAGGCAAGGCTTGAACCATTAGGGAAACAGGTTGCGGGCAGCGAGGCGCTAAACAGCGCTTCGGTCCCGCCCTTTTCTGCTGACTCCTCGGCGTTGGCCCGATCCGCCGTCTGGGTGATGACCGAGATAAAGTCATCCATGCTCCATTTTTCACGTCCATCAATCTGCGCGCTACTGTATCGAACGCCATAGGTGCCATCGGTCATCACGATGTCATCGATACCGTGCTGCGGTAAATTCGCCGTACGCCATAAACCGCTGCCGGTAAGCAGTGCCACTTTCTCTTGTGCGCTCATCGCGGCAATAATGCTGTTAAAATCACGATTCATCTCTCAACTCCCTGAGTTTATTGCGCGTTTTGTTTACGCAGGCTGATTTTGTGGACAATGTCTCGGTAGGTTTTTTCGTCCAGCGTATAGGCGGCGACAAATATCGCGCCGAGGGCAAACATCGCGCCGGGAAACAGCGTCATTAAAATATTGATACCGCCTAGCGCGCTGTCGCTGACATTGCCGGCATCATAGTGATAGTAATCGAGCATCCATCCAGCGCAGCCGCCGCCGATAGCCATTGCAATTTTGGTAATAAAGTTAAAGAAGCCATAAATTGCCCCTTCCGAACGCACGCCGTGATGCCATTCAGCATATTCCACGGTATCGGCAATCATTGACCACATCGCAACAAATCCCATACCTAAGGTAATACTGAAAAGACAAACGCCGCTCATGATTAACCAGATATTATTACCGGCCACAAAATACTGCATTAATACACCTAGCACACCGATTAACAATGCCAGCAGCGTCATCTTTTTCTTGCCCATTAAGGCAATAACCTTTTCTGAGATAACGGTACCAACAATATAGGCGGCGGATTGAATCATAAAGAAACTGGCGGTAAAGCCTTCATCGCCGATGATATATTTAATAAAGTAAATGGCGATGGCCATCCACACGGTATAGGCGATGTAGAAAAAGACTGTGAACAACGACAAATTAATCAGCGGGCCATTTCCGGTCACCGCGCGCAGCATTTCGCGCAGCGTCGGCGCAGGTGCATCTTCTTCGGCGCCCACGCGTTCTTTGGTCATACCAAAGCAGGCGAGGAACAGGAATGTGGCTAACATAGCAAAACAGGATACGGCAAAAACGTAGCCCAGCTGTTTGTCATTAAACGGTGAAATCAGTAAATCCGCAGTGGTTGAGACAATCAGATAGCCGACAATCGCCAGTACGAAGCGGTAAACCGACAGCGACGAACGCGAGGCTTCATGCTGGGTCAGGCGGTTGGTTAATGCGGAATACGGTGTGTTTACGGCCGTATAGGCGAGACAATAAATGGTGTAGGACACCAGCGCGAAAATGAATTTCGCCTCGCCGCCAAACGGCACAAAGCACAGAACAGTCAGGAAACCCAGCGGAATCGAACCGTATAATAACCACGGTCGTAGCTTGCCGTAACGGCTGTGGGTTTTATCAATGGCAAAACCAATCAGGATATTAAATATCGCATCTATCACGCGAGCGATAACAAATATCAAACTGGCCTGCACGGCGCTGATGCCATAAATATTGGTATAGAAAAACAATAAAAATAACGAAACAAAGCCAAAGGATAAGTTTGAGGCTAAATCACCAAAACCATAACCTATTTTTTCTTTAACACCAATGACCACATAGCTTGCCGAGAGTTTTTTTGTTGTATCCATTTCGGGCTACCTTTTACGTAATCTGTGGCAACAGTATATGGCGAGGCCTAATTTATCACTTTGCGTTATTTGTCCGGGGAATTCCCGTTTTTTGTCTTTATTCGGAAGTGTGAAAGAAATCACAGGAGAGAAGAGAGAATACCCAACAAAACGGCTTCCGGCGGGGGCCCACCGGAAGCCTCGTCATTACGCTTTACCGCTGTTACGGGTGCTGGAACGACGATTTGTATTATTACCCGCACCGGTTCCGGTGGTGGTATGGCGTTTTACCGCACGACGAATCTGATTCGCCTTCATACGACGGCGATCTTTTTCCACCGCCACTTTAGACGTGGTTTCCGCTGGCAGTTCTACCAGCTTACGCAGATAGTTGGTCTGCGCCAGATCCAGCTCGGTCCAGCCGCCGCGCGGCAGGCCTTTTGGCAGTTGGATGTCGCCGTAGCGAACGCGAATCAGGCGGCTTACCTGCACACCCACCGCTTCCCACAGGCGACGTACTTCACGGTTGCGGCCTTCGGTCAGGGTCACGTTGTACCACTGGTTAATGCCTTCGCCACCGCTGAATTTGATGGTTTTAAACGCCGCAGGGCCATCCTCAAGTTGAACGCCACGCGACAGCTGACGCACTTTATTGTCATCCACTTCGCCAAATACACGCACGGCGTATTCACGTTCAACTTCACGGCTTGGATGCATCAGACGGTTTGCCAGCTCACCGTCGGTAGTGAACAGCAGCAGGCCGCAGGTGTTCACGTCCAGACGACCAACGGCAATCCAGCGTGCGCCGCGCAGTTTAGGCAGACGGTCAAACACGGTAGGACGCCCTTCAGGGTCGTTACGCGTACAGAGTTCGCCTTCCGGCTTGTAGTACGCCAGGACGCGGCAGATTTGTTCGACGGATTCTTTAACGGAAATCAGGTGTCCGTCGATACGGATTTTGAGACCAGGGATCACTTCAACACGATCGCCCAGCTTGGCGATTTTGCCGTCGACGCTCACGCGGCCCGCTTCGATAATGGTTTCAATTTCACGACGGGAGCCGTGGCCGGCGCGCGCCAGCACTTTTTGCAGTTTTTCGCTTTTATCGCTCATTGAGCTTCCTTCAGGTGTCGCCTTCACAGGCGTCTTAGAGACTTCATTAGCAACGCGGGTAAAGACACCGGGCTGCATAAGCAGGCAAACAGCGGCGTTATAAGGCAACGCAGGCCGTCCACCCAGAATTGTGACCGCACATACTACACGAATTTTAGGAGAAAAGGGCAGCTTGTTCCTGTCCTTTTCTCCTCGTCGCAACCGTGTGCTTGAAGGAATCGTTTTAAAAATGTCGCTGGCGACTACAGCTTCTGCATCATTTCAAACCACTCTTCCCCACCGTGAGTAGAATCTGAGCGCTTAATAAACTGATAACCAAAGTGTTTATACATTTCTCGGTACTGAGATTTACACATCAGATAAATAGCGGTTTTTCCCTGCTGGCGCATATGCCCGATAAACGCCTGCATCATTGATGTCGACAGCCCTTTACCCTGGTGGTCTGGGTGCAACACCACCGACATAATCACCGCATTGGGCGCTGCCGGATCGTGGCCCACCAGTTCCTTAAACGCCTCATCCGACATCTCAACCTCCCAGGCACAGCCGGCATTGATGAAGCCTATGACCTCACCCTCTTGCTCCATACATAAAAAGCCCAGCGGGTAACCCGCAATTCTCAGGGCAATTTTCTCCCGGGTGGCAGCTTCATCTGCAGGGTAAGCGGTTGACTCAATGTCAAAACAGCGGTCAATATCAGACGGCGTGGCCTGACGAAAAATAGCATTGGACACAATGCCTCCAGTAGGCGTGAACGGATGAGAGTCGCTATTTTAGCGCCAGCATGTTATGAATACGCTGCATTCTTTTCACTGTTAAAATGAATATCATGCATCAAAATTTACGTCTGCTGGATCTTAACCTGCTATTGGCCTTTGACGCCCTTTATCGCCACCGGAGCGTGACCGAAGCCGCCAGCGAGCTGGCGATGAGCCCATCCGCATTTAGCCATGCGCTGGCGCGGCTGCGCAGCTCTCTAAACGATGCGCTGTTTATTCGCCAGGGCAGCCAGATGCAGCCTACGCCGCGAGCCGACTCGCTTTTTCCTGCGATATCTAGCGCACTGTATGCCTTAAACGGCGAGCTGGGCCAGGCCGATCGTTTTAACCCCGCCACCAGCAGCCAAACATTTACCTTCGCGGCCACTGATTATACCGCAGCCGTTTTCTTTCCTGAGCTCATTGCCCGATTACAATACGCCGCGCCGGGTATTCGGACCAAAATTGTCTATTCTCGCGAATACGACGCGCTGGAAGAGCTGCTGACCGGGCGAGTAAACTTTGCCGTGGGTTTTGAAGAGGGAAAAATGCAGCCACGCCATGGGCTGGCGTCGCTGGCGCTATTTACCGATGACTATGTGGTGGCGGTACGCAAGGGACATCCGCTCGCGGATAAAACGCTGACGCAGGAAAGCTATTTGCAGCTCGGTCATGTGGTGGTCAGCCCGTGGAATGAGCACCATCGTCCCATCGACAGCTACCTCAACTCTCAGCACCTCAGCCGTAAAACGGTGGTGGAACTGCCAAGCGTCATGTCTGCACCGTTTATCGTCGGGCGTACCGATCTGGCGATTACGCTACCGCGCCGCTGCGTTAATCAGCTATTTGATACCCATCAGCTCGCCGTGCATACGCCGCCCTTCCCGATCCCACCTTATACCTTGAAGGTCTACTATCGACCGGCCGGTGGGCAGGCCAAAGCGCAGCAATGGATGCTGGAACAAATCGGCACGCTGAATTAAAAAGCCCGGCGGGAAGCCGGGCCGTGATGCTTACATGAAGGGTTTCACGTCACCCACGCCTTCGCGGATGACCACCGGGGAATCCTCGGTGAGATCGACAACCGTCGTTGGCTGCTGGCCAAGATAGCCGCCGTGGATGATCAGATCGACCACTTTTTCCAGACGATCTTTAATCTCTTCTGGGTCGGATTCAGTGAATTCGCTCCCCGGCAGCATCAACGATGTCGAAAGCATCGGCTCGCCCAGCGTCTCAAGCAGTGCCTGAGCAATCGGATTTGACGGCACGCGCATCCCGATAGTTTTTCGTTTTTCCTGCAACAGGCGGCGCGGAACGTCCTTGGTACCCTTCAGAATGAAGGTGTAGTTCCCCGGCGTGTTGTTCTTAATTAAACGGAACGCCACGTTATCGACGTAAGAATAGGTCGACAGCTCGGACAGATCGCGGCACATCAGGGTGAAGTTGTGGCCGTCCGGCAGATGACGGATGCGGCAGATGCGCTCCATCGCCCCTTTATCTTCGATTTTACAACCCAGCGCATAGCCAGAGTCGGTGGGATAGACGATGACGCCGCCCTTACGCACAATTTCGACCGCCTGGTTAATCAGACGCGCCTGTGGGTTATCCGGATGGATATAAAAAAACTGACTCATGCTTCCCTCTCAATTGAATTCTGCGGCTGCTCCCAGCGCTGCCAGACTCCCTCGACGCCTGCGGGTAACCACAGTTTACGGCCCAGTTCAATCCACGGGCAGGGTTGATGGAAATCCGACCCTTGTGACGCCAGTAAATGATAGTCGCGGGCATAGGTGGCAAGCTGAGCGCGCTCGTGAGGCGCCTGCTGGCACTGGGAGACTTCCATCGCGTCCCCGCCGTGTTCACTAAAGTGTGCCAGCAATCTTTTCAGCCACTTGGCGGATAAATTATACCGCCCCGGATGAGCAACAACCGCTACTCCACCCGAATGATGAATGACATCAATAGCTTCCTTTATTGTACACCACTGTGGCGGAACGTAACCGGTTTTCCCACGTGCGAGATATTTTTTGAAAACGTCGCCGATATTCGTGGCTTTGCCCTGCTCAACGAGGAAACGGGCGAAGTGGCCACGCGTTACGGCACCACCCTCAGCCATTTTCAGTGCGGCTTCCCACGCGCCGGGAATGTTCGCCTTTTCCAGACGCTCGGCGATCATCTGCCCGCGCTGCTGCCGGCGGTCGATCTGCGCCTTTAAAAACGCGGTTAGCGCCGGGTTTTCAATATCAATATTAAGCCCAACGATATGAATTTCGTGGTTCTCCCACAGCGTCGAAATTTCAACGCCGGTAATCAGCTGTAGCGCCAGGCCGGCGCGCGCGATTTCAGCCTGGGCACGGGGGATCCCGTCAACGGTATCGTGATCGGTAATGGCCAGCGTGCCGACCCGCATTTCGCCCGCGCGGTGCACCAGCTCTTCCGGCGTCAGGCGGCCATCAGAGGCGATGGTATGGCTGTGAAGATCGTAAATCACTGCGTAATTGGTGTCGCTCAAAACCGCTCCCGTAGTACTGCTCATCATGTTTCGCGCCCTATCATAGCGGTATTACGCGGATTTCTAAAATCAGGGGTTGACTTTGCCCCTTCGAACTAGTTAACTAGTACGCAAGTTCACTTAGTAAAGGTATCTGAAAATGACACGTAACATGATTGCACTGCACGGCGGTTGGTGGCGTACTTCCCAGTAGGGCGGAGTCATCACGTCTGCGTAAAGCAAACAGATACCCAGCCCGCCAATGAGCGGGCTTTTTATTAAGCAAAAAAGATTAAGCAATCAGGCGAGAACAACGATGCAAACACAAAAACCCCTGCTCGAGCTTCTGACCAGTGACGCGATTTACCGTGAAAACCCAACCGCACTGTTCCATCAACTGTGCGGTGCGCGCCCGGCGACGCTGCTGCTGGAATCCGCAGATATTGATAGTAAAAACGATTTAAAAAGCCTGCTGCTGGTCGATAGCGCGCTGCGCATTACAGCATTGGGCGATACCGTCACCATTCAGGCGTTATCGGATAACGGCGCATCCCTGCTGCCGCTGCTTGATGCCGCGCTGCCTTCCGGCGTGGAAAATGAGCGCCAGCCAAACTGCCGCGTACTGCGCTTCCCGGCGGTGAGCAACCTTCTGGATGAAGATGCGCGCCTGTGCTCCCTGTCGGTGTTCGATGCCTTCCGCCTGATGCAGGAACTGGTTGTCGTGCCGCAGAACGAGCGCGAAGCCATGTTCTTCGGCGGTCTGTTTGCTTACGACCTGGTCGCGGGCTTCGAAGATTTACCGCAACTGGAAAGCGATACCGCTTGCCCTGATTACTGCTTCTATCTGGCGGAGACGCTGCTGGTCATTGACCACCAGACCAAAAACACCCGCATTCAGGCCAGCTTGTTTACGCCGTCTGATGCGGAAAAAGATCGTCTGCTGCAACGTATTGCCGATGTCCGTCAGCAGCTCAATGAGCCACCAATGGCGCTGCCGGTGCACGAAATTAAAGAAATGCGCTGCGAATGCAATCAGAGCGACGAAGAGTACGGCGATGTGGTGCGCAAGATGCAAAAAGCGATTCGCGCCGGGGAAATTTTCCAGGTGGTCCCTTCTCGCCGCTTCTCACTGCCGTGTCCATCGCCGCTGGCAGCCTATGACGTGCTGAAGAAGAGCAATCCTAGCCCGTACATGTTCTTTATGCAGGATAACGATTTCACCCTGTTTGGCGCGTCACCGGAAAGTTCGCTGAAGTATGACGCCACCAATCGCCAGATTGAAATCTACCCGATTGCCGGTACCCGCCCACGCGGTCGCCGCGCTGATGGTACGCTGGACCGCGATCTCGACAGCCGTATTGAGCTGGAAATGCGCACCGACCATAAAGAGCTTTCCGAACATTTAATGCTGGTCGATCTGGCGCGTAACGACCTCGCGCGTATTTGCACGCCGGGCAGCCGTTACGTCGCGGACCTGACGAAAGTGGATCGTTACTCTTTCGTGATGCACCTCGTCTCCCGCGTGGTTGGCGAGCTGCGTAAAGATCTTGATGTACTGCACGCCTACCGTGCCTGTATGAACATGGGCACCTTGAGCGGTGCACCAAAAGTTCGCGCCATGCAGCTTATCGCCGCCGCAGAAGGCAAGCGTCGCGGCAGCTACGGCGGTGCGGTGGGTTATTTCACCGCTCACGGCGACCTCGACACCTGTATCGTTATCCGCTCTGCGTTTGTTGAAAACGGTATTGCCACCGTGCAGGCCGGTGCTGGCGTAGTGTTGGATTCCGTACCGCAATCTGAAGCCGATGAAACCCGTAATAAAGCTCGTGCCGTACTGCGCGCCATCGCCACTGCCCATCATGCACAGGAGATTTTCTGATGGCTGACATTCTGCTGCTCGATAATATCGACTCCTTTACTTACAACCTGGCAGATCAGCTGCGTGCAAACGGCCACAACGTGGTGATTTACCGTAACCACGTACCGGCACAGACCTTAATTGATCGTCTCGGCACTATGGATAACCCGGTACTGATGCTCTCTCCAGGACCTGGCGCGCCGTCCGAAGCGGGCTGCATGCCAGAACTGCTGACCCGGATGCGAGGTAAGCTGCCGATTATCGGCATCTGCCTCGGTCATCAGGCCATTGTTGAAGCCTACGGCGGCTACGTCGGCCAGGCAGGCGAAATTCTGCATGGTAAAGCGTCCAGCATTGAACATGACGGCCAGGCGATGTTTGCCGGGTTAACCAACCCGCTGCCGGTCGCCCGCTATCACTCGCTGGTCGGCAGCAATATTCCCGCTGGCTTAACCATCAACGCGAATTTTAACGGCATGGTGATGGCGGTCCGTCACGACGCGGATCGCGTCTGTGGCTTCCAGTTCCATCCAGAATCCATTCTCACCACCCAGGGCGCACGTTTGCTGGAGCAGACGCTGGCATGGGCGTTGCAGAAACTGGAGCAAAGTAACACTCTGCAGCCGATTCTGGAAAAACTGTACCAGGCTCAAACCCTGACCCAGCAAGAGAGCCATCAGCTGTTCTCCGCCGTGGTTCGCGGTGAAGTGAAGCCGGAGCAGCTGGCTGCCGCGCTGGTGAGCATGAAAATTCGCGGTGAGAGCCCGAACGAAATCGCCGGTGCGGCTACCGCGCTGCTGGAGAACGCTGCGCCGTTCCCACGTCCTGACTATCCGTTTGCCGATATCGTCGGTACCGGTGGTGATGGCAGTAACAGCATCAACATTTCCACCGCCAGCGCTTTTGTTGCCGCTGCCTGTGGGCTGAAGGTCGCCAAACACGGTAACCGCAGCGTCTCCAGCAAATCAGGCTCTTCCGACCTGCTGGCGGCGTTCGGTATCAATCTCGACATGAACGCGGATAAATCCCGTCAGGCGCTGGATGAACTGGGCGTCTGCTTCCTGTTCGCACCGAAATATCACACTGGTTTCCGCCACGCGATGCCGGTTCGTCAGCAGTTGAAGACTCGTACCCTATTCAACGTGCTGGGGCCATTGATTAACCCGGCGCATCCGCCGCTGGCGCTGATTGGCGTATACAGTCCTGAACTGGTGCTACCGATTGCCGAAACCCTGCGCGTGCTGGGCTACCAGCGTGCAGCAGTCGTTCACAGCGGCGGTATGGATGAAGTTTCATTGCATGCACCGACGGTGGTAGCCGAACTGCACAATGGCGAAATTAAGAGCTACCAGCTAACTGCCGATGACTTTGGCCTTAAGCCTTATCACCAGGCTGAACTGGCAGGCGGCACGCCGGAAGAAAACCGTGACATTCTGACGCGCTTACTACAAGGTAAAGGTGAAGCTGCGCATGAGTCCGCCGTCGCGGTAAACGTCGCCATGCTGATGCGTTTGTACGGCCATGAAGACCTGAAGGCCAACGTTCAGCAGGTGCTCGATGTTCTGCACAGTGGTGCAGCTTACGACCGCGTCACCGCATTAGCGGCAAGAGGATAAAAAATGCAGACCGTATTAGCAAAAATCGTGGCCGACAAAGCGATTTGGGTAGAAGCCCGTAAGCAACAACAACCGTTAGCCTCGTTCCAGAATGATGTGCAGCCAAGTCAGCGTCACTTTTACGACGCACTGCGCGGGACACGCACCGCTTTCATTCTGGAGTGTAAAAAAGCCTCTCCGTCAAAAGGGGTTATCCGTGATGATTTCGACCCGGCGCGTATTGCCAATGTGTACAAGCATTACGCCTCGGCGATTTCCGTCCTGACGGATGAAAAGTACTTCCAGGGCAGCTTTGATTTTCTGCCGATTGTCAGCCAGATCGCGCCACAGCCAATCCTGTGCAAAGACTTCATTATCGATCCTTACCAGATTTATCTGGCGCGCTATCACCAGGCCGATGCCTGTCTGCTGATGCTGTCGGTGCTTGATGACGACCAGTATCGTCAGCTTGCCGCCGTCGCACACAGCCTGAGCATGGGCGTGTTAACTGAAGTCAGTAATGAAGAAGAACTGGAACGCGCTATCGCCCTGAAGGCGAAGGTGGTTGGTATCAACAACCGCGACCTGCGCGATCTCTCTATTGACCTCAACCGTACCCGCCAGTTGGCACCGCGTCTGGGCCATGACGTCACGGTTATTAGCGAATCCGGTATTAACACCAACGCTCAGGTTCGCGAACTGAGCCACTTTGCCAACGGCTTCCTGATTGGCTCGGCGATGATGGCGTATGACGATCTCAACGCCGCGGTTCGCCGTGTACTGCTGGGCGAAAATAAAGTCTGCGGGCTGACCCGTCCGCAGGATGCACAGGCGGCTTTTGACGCCGGGGCTATCTACGGCGGGTTGATATTCGTGCCAACTTCACCGCGTGCGGTGAGCGTTGACCAAGCCCGCGAAGTCATTGATGCCGCCGCACTGAGCTATGTCGGCGTGTTCCGCAATACACCGGTCGCTGAGGTCGTCGAACGCGCCACCACGCTGCAACTTACCGCCGTCCAGCTACATGGTGATGAAGACCAGCACTACATCGATAGCCTGCGCGCTGAACTGCCCGCCAACGTACAAATCTGGAAAGCCCTGAGCGTGGCGGACAGCCTGCCTGAGCGTAACCTCAATCACGTTGACAAATACGTATTCGACAACGGTCAGGGCGGCTCCGGCCAGCGTTTTGATTGGTCTCTGTTACAAGGTCAGGATCTGAGCAATGTGATTCTGGCCGGTGGTTTAAGCGCAGATAACTGCGTAGAAGCAGCCAAAAGCGGCTGCGCCGGACTGGATTTCAATTCAGGCGTAGAGTTACAACCGGGCATTAAAGATGCCAGCAAACTGGCCTCGGCATTTCAAACGCTGCGCGCATATTAAGGAGCAATAATGAGCACTTTACTGAACCCCTATTTCGGCGAATTTGGCGGGATGTATGTCCCGCAGATCCTGATGCCTGCCCTGCGCCAGCTGGAAGAAGCTTTCGTCAGCGCGCAGAAGGATCCTGAATTCCAGGCCGAATTTACCGATCTGCTGAAAAACTATGCCGGTCGTCCAACCGCATTAACCAAATGCCGCAACCTGACCGCGGGCAGCAAAACCACGCTGTATCTCAAGCGTGAAGACCTGCTGCACGGCGGCGCCCACAAAACCAACCAAGTGTTGGGTCAGGCGCTGCTGGCAAAACGAATGGGTAAAACCGAGATCATCGCCGAAACCGGCGCCGGTCAGCATGGTGTGGCATCAGCGCTTGCCAGCGCCCTGCTTGGCCTGAAATGCCGCATTTATATGGGCGCTAAAGACGTTGAGCGCCAGTCGCCAAACGTCTTCCGTATGCGTTTGATGGGCGCAGAAGTGATTCCGGTACACAGCGGTTCCGCCACGCTGAAAGATGCTTGTAACGAGGCACTGCGTGACTGGTCTGGCAGCTACGAAACCGCGCACTATATGCTCGGTACCGCTGCGGGCCCGCACCCGTTCCCAACCATCGTGCGTGAATTCCAGCGCATGATCGGTGAAGAAACCAAAGTGCAAATCCGTGAAAAAGAAGGCCGTCTGCCGGATGCTGTCATCGCCTGCGTCGGCGGCGGTTCTAACGCCATCGGCATGTTTGCCGACTTTATTGATGACACCAGCGTTGGCCTGATTGGCGTTGAGCCTGCCGGCCATGGTATTGAAACTGGCGAGCACGGCGCGCCGCTGAAGCACGGCCGCGTAGGTATCTACTTCGGCATGAAATCGCCGATGATGCAGACCGATGAAGGACAGATTGAAGAGTCTTACTCCATCTCAGCCGGCCTGGACTTCCCATCCGTTGGGCCACAGCACGCCTATTTGAACAGCATTGGCCGCGCGGAATACGTGTCGATTACCGATAACGAAGCACTCGATGCGTTTAAAGAACTGAGCCGCCACGAAGGAATTATCCCGGCACTGGAGTCATCGCATGCCCTGGCTCACGCATTGAAAATGATCCGCGAGAACCCGGAAAAAGAGCAGTTGCTGGTGGTTAACCTTTCCGGCCGCGGCGACAAAGACATCTTTACGGTACACGATATTCTGAAAGCGCGAGGGGAAATCTGATGGAACGCTATGACAACGTATTCGCCACACTAAAGGCCCGCAAGGAAGGCGCATTCGTTCCCTTCGTGACGCTGGGCGACCCGAATCCAGGCCAGTCACTGAAGATTATCGACACCCTGATTGAAGCCGGTGCCGATGCGCTGGAGCTGGGGATCCCATTCTCCGATCCGCTGGCTGATGGCCCGACTATCCAGAACGCTACCCTGCGCGCCTTTGCCGCCGGGGTTACGCCTACGCAATGTTTTGAGATGCTGGCAACGATTCGCCAGAAGCACCCAACCATTCCAATTGGCCTGCTGATGTACGCCAACCTGGTGTTCAATCGCGGCATAGATGAGTTCTACGCAGAATGCGCACGCGTGGGCGTCGATTCGGTGCTGGTTGCCGACGTGCCGGTGGAAGAGTCGGCCCCATTCCGTCAGGCGGCAATGCGTCATAACGTGGCGCCAATCTTTATCTGCCCGCCAAATGCCGATGAAGAGCTGCTGCGCCAGATTGCCGAACACGGCCGCGGTTATACCTACCTGCTGTCACGTGCAGGCGTCACCGGCACGGAAACCCGTGCGGCACTGCCGCTGCATCATCTGGTAGAAAAACTGGCTGAGTACAAGGCCGCGCCGCCACTGCAGGGCTTTGGTATCTCCGCGCCCGATCAGGTGACGGCCACCATCGATGCCGGTGCTGCTGGCGCGATTTCCGGCTCCGCGATTGTGAAAATTATCGAGCGCAATGTGGAGAATCCACAGGCCATGCTCGACGAGCTTGCAAGCTTTGTAAAAAGCATGAAAGCCGCCACCAAAACCGCATAACGCTTACGCCGCCTGGGGTAACTCAGGCGGCCTATTTTTGCTTCAGGCTATCCGCATATTTACGCGTGAGCCGAAATAATGCCTCGACCTCTTCTGGCGACCATGCCGCCAGTACCTGATTCATCAGCGTTTGTCTGGCCACCGCAATAGCGTCAAAAATCTCCCGTCCCTGCTCACTTAAAGTCACTTCGCTTATCCGCCGGTCCTGCGCGTTTGGCTGCTTGCACGCCAGCGATTGGGCTTCTAACTTTTTAACCTGACGGCTGACGGTGGTGTAGTCGCGTCCTAGATTATCGGCGAGCTCGACCACGCCAATCGGCCCGCAGCGGCCAATCGCCACCAGCAATGGAAAGAGAATTTGATCTAGCTGGACGCCCGCCGCCTGCAGCACCTGTTCGTCGCGCACCGGTTGATTCATTACACCAATGATATCGAGCAGTGCGCCATGAAATTCGGTGATGTCATATTTATTATGTGCATATTGCATATATTATCCAGCGGTGTATAGTGCCGTTATCTGATATGTGCATTTTACACATAAATCCTGACGGAGACACTTTTATGAAAGCAGCCGTGGTCTTTGACCTCGCACAAGGGCCGGTTTGGGCAGACTTTGCCGACCCGCAGGCCCGCGAACAACACACGCTGGTGCGTGTTCGCGCTGCCGCAATTAGCCACGTGGTGAAAAGCCGCGCCAGCGGTAAACATTACAGTTTTGATGGCACCCTACCATTCGGCGTCGGTATTGACGGAACCGGAACCTTACCCGACGGCCAGCGCGTCTATTTTGCCTTTCCCACCGCACCGTGGGGCAGCATGGCGCAGTACGCGCCGGTCGCGTTAAACCACTGTTTTCCACTGCCCGATGGGTTGGATGATGCCACCGCTGCCGCCATGGCAAACCCCGGTATGTCGGCCTGGGCTGCGCTGGTAAACCGAGCCGCCTTTAAAGCGGGTGAAACGGTACTGATTAACGGCGCTACCGGCACTGCCGGGCAGCTGGCGGTCCAAATTGCACGTCATCTGGGGGCTAAAAAAATCATCGCCACCGGACGCAATCCGCAGGTGCTGTCCGCGTTAGGTGCAGATGTCTGCATACCACTGACGGCGGATGATGCTTCGCTCAGCGCACAGTTTGCCGAACAGGCCAGCCAGCAAATTGATGTGGTGGTGGATTATCTGTGGGGCCACAGCGCCGAACTGCTGCTGCCGATCCTTGCCAAACGTAGTCCGGGGAATGCGCCTATTCGTTACGTGCAGGTCGGGTCACTTGCCGGTGCGGATATCTCACTCAATGGCGCAGTATTACGCTCAGCCCCATTGCAGTTGATGGGCAGCGGAATTGGTAGCCTGTCGATGCCAGCACTTTTGCAGGCGACGGGGGATATGCTGCAGGCTGCGGCCGTCGGCGGATTCACCATCGCCACCACCCTGGCACAGCTGCGTGATGTGGCAGCAGTCTGGCCGCTCGATGACAGTCAAAAGCGTACCGTTTTCCTTATCGAGTAAAAAAAATCGCTTTCACACAAAAGATAGGGTTGATATCTTAGATGAGAACTATTATCTTTCTCATTACCGAATGGTTGAGCAAAACACTCAGGTATTCGGTACGACATTGCTCACATTGCTTCCAGTATTTTTGCCCGCATTCTATGCGGGCTTTTTTTTGCCAGTCTGCCCTGCCCTTGTGGCCTCTTAGAACAAGGGAATAAGCTGGGTTATTGCCTTTGCTGCCAAAATTAACTGTTCATTGACAATTATCTCGCCCAGCAGCCGCGGAAGTCGTAGTATGAAAAACAATCGCTATGATGGAGCGCCAGCATGTCTGATTTCCATAACATTCTCGCCTTTGCACTCGTCTCTCTCGGTATGGCTCTTACCCCCGGCCCCAATATGATTTACCTGATCTCGCGTTCCATTTCCCAGGGACGTACGGCGGGTTTGGTCTCGCTTGGCGGCGTGGCACTGGGTTTTATCTTTTATATGGTCAGCGCGGCATTTGGCCTGACTGCACTGATGATGGCCGTGCCTTACGCCTATGACGCACTGAGAATCGCCGGTGTGCTTTACCTGTTGTGGATGGCCTGGCAGTCGGTAAGGCCCGGTGGACGTTCGCCATTTCAGCTTAAAAAGCTGCCTCAGCACAGCCCGCGCAAACTCTTTTTGATGGGTTTTCTGACCAATCTGCTGAATCCCAAAATTGCCATTGTCTATCTGTCGCTGCTGCCGCAGTTCATTAACCCCGGACACGGTAGCGTGCTGACGCAATCGCTTATGCTGGGAATGACGCAGATTGTGATTAGCGTATCTATTAATGCACTGGTGGCTATTTCGGCGGGGACAATCGCGCTGTTTCTGGTAAGTAAACCCTCGTTTGCCGTGGTGCAGCGCTGGCTGATGGGCGGGGTGTTAACGGGGCTGGCGGTGAAGATTGCGAGTGAATCGCGGCGCTAGCAGTGGATGTGCTCCGGCCGCGCAAATTGTACTGCTAGAAACGAAAAGCTGCCTGCGGGATAACACCGTGAGTTTAAGATTGAGATACCCGGGGCGACCGCCGGGTTTGGCGTTCCTCCGGCAACCAAATCCCGGCGTTTCCCCTAATCGCGTTACTTAAGTGAACGGTGTTACCCTGCCGGCAGCTTTTATGTTTTAACCCTTACGGCGTGACGATATTGAACCAGAAATCAAATTTGTCCATATAGCTGAGCATTTCGTCAAGCTTAGAACCATTGCCCGAAACCTTCACTTCACCGTTATCCTGAGCCTGTTTGAGCGTCTCTTGTTTCAGAATAATTTTGTTCAGTGTTGCGCGGTCCAGCGTGATGGTGGCATCCGCATCTTTCGCCACCGCATCAACGGTATGGTTCAGAACACCATTTTCCAGCTCCAGCATGTATTTACCGCCGTCGCTACCGAGGTCGATATTAAATACCGCTTTCGCGTTACCTGCTTTTTGGCCATTAATATGTACCGCCAGATAATCAAAGAACATTTCCGGGGTCATCGCACGAACGGTATCCGGGCTCGCGGTGTTCGGCGTTGGCAGCTTCTGCACACCATGACGAAGTTCCTGGGCGCCGGTCAGGTAGAAGTTGCGCCAGGTCCCGGCCTCAGCCTGGTAGCCTAATTGCTCCAGCGCATCCGCTTCCAGATTGCGCGCAGCGGCATTCTGCGGTTCAGCAAAGACTATCTTACTGGTCACCTGCGCCACCCAGCGGTAATTCCCCTGCTGGTAGTCGGCTTTGGCTTTTTGCATGATGGCATCAGAACCGCCCATGTATTCAACGAATTTCTTCGCCGCTTGTTCCGGCGGCAGCTCATCGAGGGTTGCCGGGTTACCATCAAACCACCCCAGATAATAGACGTAAGTGGCTTTCACGTTATGACTTACTGAACCGTAGTAGCCGCGACTGGACCACTGTTTTTCAAGGGTATCCGGTAATTTGAAGTTGGCTGCAATTTCATCCCGAGTCAGACCTTCATTCGCCATTCGCAGGGTCTGGTCATTGATATAACGATACATATCGCGCTGACCTTTCATCAGTTTAACGATATTGTCGTTACCCCAGGTCGGCCAATGGTGCTGGGCAATAATCACCTGCGCATCGCTGCCCCAGCGATCAATCGCGGCATTGATGTATTTCGACCAGGCCAGCGGGTCACGAATTTTCGCACCGCGTAGCGAATAGGTATTGTGCAGGGTATGCGTCACATCTTCCGCTGCCTCAATCATTTTCTTCTCTTTGACATACCACAGCATTTCGGAAGGCGCTTCTGACCCCGGAGCCATCAGGAAGTCATAGGTCAGACCGTCGATCACTTCCTCCTGCCCGGTTTTGGTGATGTAGTTTGTCGGTTGGATAAGCGTGACGGTACCCGCTGAAGTGGTCGTACCGAGACCTGCACCGACCTGACCTTTCGCATCAGGTTTAAGCAGGTTGCCGTACATATAGCTAGCGCGGCGGCTCATCACGTTACCGGCCATGATATTTTCGGATACCGCTTCTTTCATAAAGCCATCAGGCGCATAAATTTTAACTTTGCCGGATTTCACATCGGCTTCGTCAATCACGCCGCGAATACCCCCGTAGTGGTCAACGTGGCTGTGGGTGAACAACACCGCGACCACCGGTTTTTTACCCCGGTTGGCGTAGTAAAGATCCATCGCCTCTTTTGCCGGTTCTTCGCTGAGCAATGGATCAATGACCGTAATGCCCTTTTCGCCTTCGATAATGGTCATATTCGAGAGATCCTGATTACGGATCTGATAAACGCCATCAGTGACTTTGAACAGCCCGCCGATATTGATCAGCTGAGACTGCCGCCAAAGGCTTGGGTTAACCGTATCCGGCGACTTTTGCCCTTCTTTCACGAAATCATATTTCGCGTGGTCCCAGATAACGTTTCCCTGCTCACCTTTAATCACGCCTTGCGGTAAGGCCGCAACAAATCCCCGGTGGGCATTGGCGAAATCGGTGTTATCGGAAAATGGGAGTTTACTGTACAGCGCATTATTAGCCTGGACGGTTGCCGAGGTGGCATCCTGCTGCTCAGCAGCGAATGCCGAAACTGACAGTGAGGTTAATACACCGGCCAGCGCTAAATGCTTAGCGATATTATTAAGTATCATCGAAATGCCTCGTGGTTTGTTTTTATCGCTATCAATATTTTATTGAAAGGATAAATTGAAATATGAATGCAGACTGAATACTGACCATTTTAAAGTGAATACGTCGGCTGGATAGTCCCATATGGGACTGGTCATATTTAATGAGACAATCATTTCGAATCACGAGAGCCTTCGCTGCTATACTAGAAACGACGGAGAACTGCTTAGCAAGAGGCCTAGCGTGAATTTTGAGGATATACATAGCCATTATCAGCAGCTTAACCTTGATTCCTTTCTGCCCAGCATTCTCACGGAAGGTGAAGCGTTAACGGTTAAACCGCATAATAAATTAGAGATTCAGAAGGGATATATTTATTTCTGCGTCGAGGGTTCATTGACAATATTAATGCCGGGAGATGGTCTGAGTATTGGCAATACGATTGAGTCTATGCCCATCGGGTTAATGGAAAGATACTGCCCGCTGGCTAAATTCGAATATCGCGCGAGCGCTGCGGTAAAACTCATCAAAATATCTTACACGACATTTGATCAGATATTTTTCCAGAGTGGGCCCGAGCGCGTGCAGGAGCTGGCAACCATTTTGACCTATATGTCGATTTTTACTATCGACTTGCATAACGAGCGTGGCCAGCTCACCAGCTACCAAACCATTAAGCCCATGCTGTCGCGCTATCTCTATCGCCAAAACACGCATCCGGAAGAAAACGAAGGGCTGGCGCTGTTCATCATAAAGCGGACCAATCTCTCACGAACGCACGTTTTCCGTGTCCTGGCTGATTTAAAAACCGGCGGCTATATCACGATGAAGCGCGGTAAACTGATTTCCATTGATCGGCCGTTACCGGAAGCCTACTAACGCTACGGTAAACAGGGAGAAATCACGTGAACGCGTGATAAGAATGCCAGCAAAACGGGTTAGCCGTTTTGCTGGGATCTTGAGTCGAACTTAGAAGCGATAACCCGCCGAGAACATAAACACCCATGGATCCAGGCGAGTACTGACGCTCTGGTTCACGCCGCCGGCCTTAAATTTCACGTTGGTGTCGATATCCATGTACCAGACCGACGCGTTCAGCAGCCAATCACGGTTAATCAGATAATCAAGCCCTACCTGCCCCGCAGCACCCCAGGAATCATCCAGACTCAGGTCAGAGAGCCCTGCTGCTTTGCCGTTATCGTTAAAACTACTATCGAAGAAGGTGGTGTAGTTGATACCCGCGCCAACGTACGGGCGGAATTTACTCTGTGAATCGCCAAAGTACCACTGTGCCATCAACGTCGGCGGTAATTGATGCACGGTCGCAATATTACCGGTAGGTCCAGTGCCCACTGTATGGCGGAACGGGCTGGCGGCTAACAGTTCGATACCAATGTTATCCGTTGCCATATAGGTAAAGGTTAAACCCAGCTGCGTGTTGTTACTGACATTAAAGCTACCGAGGCTACCCAGAACGTTATCCGACCCTTCCGTTGGGCGAACCGTCGCCGACCCGGCACGGATAAAAAACTCCCCTGCTTCATGCGCCCAGACGCTGCCCGACAAGGTACTTAACGCAAGTGCAACCACTGCTAACTTTTTCATATCCACTTCCTCATTATGGTTTTTCTAGCGCGGCAAATATACCCATAACGAGTTACTTTTGATCCGTCATGGATCACACTAAGTCACGAGATTTAACATTTATTGATCCAGATTAATTTTTGCCATTTACTAACTATCCGTGATTAATACCCAAATCAATTTTTACATTTGGTGGATAATTCGACGTTACGCTGTACCTGTCGCCGAAATAATCATCAATCTGTAGGGGAATGAGCCGACGAACCCCATCAATGCGGCTTTTTCTTTACAAAGATATACTTAGCGAGGCTCGCGCAGAGACTGCTACGCCCGCGCGATTTGCGGTACAATTGCCGGCTAATTAACACCTGCAATACTCAAGGAGAGTGCATGTCTATCACGGCGCAGTCTGTATACCGTGACACGGGTAATTTTTTTCGTAATCAGTTTGTCACCATCTTACTGATTTCATTGCTCTGTTCATTTATCACGGTGGTGCTCGGCCATGCCTTTTCCCCCAGCGAAGAGCAGCTTGCTACGCTGACGGTCGGCGATCATCTGACCGGGAGTACCGGCCTGTTTGATTTAGTGCATAACATGACGCCGGAACAGCAGCAGATCCTGTTGCAATCATCCGCCGCCTCAACCTTTGCTGGGCTAATTGGCAATGCCATTTTGGCGGGCGGCATTCTGCTGATGATCCAGCTTATCTCTGCCGGGCATCCGGTTAGCGCCCTGCGGGCCATTGGTGCCAGTGCACCAGTTTTGCCTAAACTGCTGCTGCTCATCTTCATCAGTACTTTCCTGATTCAGATGGGTGTGATGCTACTGGTGGTTCCGGGTATTCTGCTCGCTATCGTGCTGGCGTTTGCGCCAGTCATGATGGTGCAGGATAAGCTAGGCGTATTCGCCTCCATGCGCAGCAGTACGCGCCTGGGCTGGGCCAATTTACGCATCATTGCCCCGGCAGTGGTTGGCTGGATGCTGGCAAAAACGCTGTTACTGCTGTTTGCATCCAGCTTTGCCGTGCTGACGCCTTACCTTGGCGCAGTCGTGGTCAATACGCTGAGCAACCTGGTATCGGCACTGTTGCTTGTCTATTTGTTCCGCGTGTATATGCTTATTCGCAACTAATCTGATGCTGCCCGTTGGGGCAGCCTTGAACTACGGAATCGAAGTATGAAGCAGTTTCTGGATTTTTTACCGCTGGTTGTCTTCTTCGCCTTTTATAAGATTTATGACATCTATGCGGCAACCTCGGCGCTGATCGTCGCGACCGCCGTGGTGCTGATTTATAGCTGGGTACGCTACCGCAAAGTCGAGAAGATGGCGCTTATCACCTTTGTTCTGGTCGCCGTATTCGGCGGTCTGACCCTGTTCTTCCACAACGATGAGTTTATCAAGTGGAAGGTGACTGTGATTTATGCTCTGTTTGCCGGTGCCCTGCTGGTGAGCCAATGGGTGATGAAAAAGCCACTGATCCAGCGCATGCTCGGGAAAGAGATAACGCTGCCAGAGGCCGTTTGGTCGAAGCTGAACGTTGCCTGGGCTATCTTCTTCATTCTTTGTGGCCTGGCAAATATTTATATCGCCTTCTGGCTACCGCAAAACATTTGGGTAAACTTTAAGGTGTTTGGCCTGACGGCGCTGACGCTGGTATTCACCGTGCTGAGCGGGGTTTACATCTATCGCCACATGCCGCAAGACGAAAACAAGTAAGCGCAGAGAACAAGAATGACACAGCAAAATGACGCTCCTCAGGGTGAGCTGGTATTACGCACCTTAGCCATGCCCGCGGATACCAACGCCAACGGTGATATTTTCGGCGGTTGGCTTATGTCACAAATGGATATTGGTGGCGCCATACTGGCAAAAGAAGTGGCGCACGGACGGGTTGTCACCGTTCGCGTGGATGGGATGACCTTTCTGCGTCCCGTAGCTGTGGGTGACGTGGTGTGCTGCTACGCCCGTTGCGTAAAGCGCGGCAATACGTCGGTGACGGTCAACATTGAAGTGTGGGTTAAGAAGGTCTCATCAGAGCCAATTGGCCAGCGCTATAAAGCCACCGAGGCGCTGTTTATCTACGTCGCGGTTGACCCTTCGGGAAAACCACGCGCGATTCCAACAGCATAATGACAAGCCCGGCTAAGCCGGGCTTGTTGCTTTTAGAGAAAGCCGAGGACTTTCAATACAAAGTAGCCGATAACAATCACGATAATCGGCAGCACGTAGAGCGGGAAAAACTGCACAAAAATGGTATGGCGCGGTACTTCTACGCGCGCTTCGAGGGCTTCACGACTTAGTCCTTCCGCTCCCTTCGCTTTCTCCAGAATCAGCTGATCTTCAACCCCTTCGCGCAGATGCTTCGCCTGACGCGCCATACGGGCGCCGGAATCCTGGAGCGCCAGGGCCACAAAAATCAGCGCAAAAATAATCCAGAACAGGACATTAAGCCCATTTTGAAAGTCGGGTTGCGGTGAGTTGTACCAAAAAACATTCAAAAACGGGGTGTTGAAACGCATCATGTCCACCATCACGTGAACAAAATCCATCATCACGGCATCGATACCCGGCTGCTTCGCGCTGTGTTCATACATGAATTTCAGCACGGAAATCAGGGTCGAAATGAGCGCGGGAATAAAGATAATCCACCCGGCAATGCGCTTGAGAATAGCAATGCGTCCAGCTTGTTGATACGTCATGGGTTCCCCTTGTTTTGACGCTTTTGTTCTGGGCTTAGCCTCAGTCTATCTGCTGAAGACGACTTTCGCCCGACTTTACGCGCGATATGATATACCATTCCCCTGCATTCGTTATCCTAAAGGAGAGGTAGTTATGTCCGCCGAGCGCCAAATACAAGCCGCCATTTTCGACATGGATGGATTACTGATCGATTCCGAGCCGTTGTGGGATCGTGCTGAACATAAAGTCCTGGGCGAGGTGGGCGTCGATTTTACCCGTCGCCATGAACTTCCCGATACGCGTGGGTTACGCATCGACCTGGTGGTGGAACTGTGGTTTGCTCATCAACCGTGGAGCGGCCCTGACCGCGCAACCGTCGTTCAGCGTATTATTGACTGCGTGATTGAGCAGGTTGAAGAAACCAAACCCCTGCTTCCCGGCGTACGTGAAGCGGTAGCGCTGTGCAAAGCACAAGGTCTTAAGGTTGGCCTGGCCTCCGCCTCCCCGCTGTATATGCTGGAAAAAGTGCTGACCATGTTTGATCTGCGCGATCAGTTTGACGCACTGGCCTCCGCTGACGCACTCGAGTACAGCAAGCCGCACCCGCTGGTCTACCTTAACTGCGCGGCCGCGTTGGGGGTGAATCCGCTGTGCTGCGTGGCGCTGGAAGACTCCGTGAACGGAATGATTGCCAGCAAGGCGGCGCGCATGCGCTCTATTGTGGTTCCTGCCGCAGAAAGCCAGAGCGATCCGCGCTTTAGCCTGGCCGACGTCAAGCTACAGTCACTTGAGTCACTGACCCGTGAAAATCTGCTAGGGTGATGTTTATGCGGGCACAGATTGTGCCCGCAAATGCTAACCGCATCATAAAAATGAAACGGCGTTTTATTTTTAATTGAGTTTTCCCATCCTCCCTTCTATGCTTTGCCCTGTAGTCATCTCATAACGATAAAAACCTTATACAGGGGTCGACATGATTCTTAATGCTTTCAATCTGCAAGGTAAAGTGGCGCTCGTGACCGGGTGCGATAAGGGTTTAGGCCAGGGTATGGCGCTGGGGCTGGCGGAAGCTGGCTGCGATATCGTCAGCGTCAGCCGCAGCATACCGCAGGAAACGGCGGAGAAAGTGCATGCGCTAGGACGTCGCTTGTACGCCATTCAGGCCGATCTCAGCCGTCCTGAGAGCATCGCTGATATCGTGCCCGCTGCTATCGCCGCTGCCGGTCGTATTGATATTCTGGTGAATAATGCAGGCACCATTCGCCGGGAAAATGCACTGAGTTTTAGCGAAAAAGACTGGGATGAAGTGATGAACCTGAATCTGAAGTCAGTCTTCTTCCTTTCGCAAGCGGTCGCGAAGCAGTTCCTGGCCCAGGAGAGCGGCGGAAAAATTATCAATATTGCTTCCATGCTCTCTTTCCAGGGCGGTATTCGTGTGCCATCCTACACCGCCTCCAAAAGCGGTGTCTTAGGTATCACCCGTCTGCTGGCTAACGAATGGGCGCAGCACGGCATTAATGTGAACGCTATCGCCCCTGGCTATATGGCGACGAATAACACACAGCAGCTACGCGACGACGCTGAACGCAGCAAAGAGATCCTCGACCGCATCCCTGCCGCGCGCTGGGGGACACCGGAAGATCTCAAAGGCCCGGTGGTGTTCCTTGCCTCGCCGGCTTCTGACTATATCAATGGCTATACCGTCGCCGTCGACGGTGGTTGGCTAGCACGTTAAAATTTTGACAAAGAGTTACACTGTAACCTCTTCCGCCTACTGTATAAAAACCCTATACTGTATGAATTTACAGAACAATGGGTTTTATCATGACGGCGGAAGGTCATCTGCTCTTTTCCATCGCCTGCGCGGTGTTTGCTAAAAATGCCGAACTCACGCCCGTATTGGCGCAAGGTGACTGGTGGCACATCGTGCCATCGGCGATATTGACCTGTCTGCTGCCGGACATTGACCACCCGCGTTCATTTCTCGGCCAGCGGCTCAGCTGGCTATCAAAACCCATTGCCCGAATGTTTGGCCATCGGGGGTTCACCCACAGTCTTCTGGCGGTATTTGGCGCCCTGACCCTGTTTTACCTGAAAGTGCCTGACAGCTGGATTGTTCCCGCCGACGCGGTACAAGGTATGGTGCTCGGCTATCTGAGCCATATTCTCGCCGATATGCTCACCCCCGCGGGCGTACCGCTGCTGTGGCCGTGCCGCTGGCGCTTTCGTTTCCCTATTCTCGCCCCGCGTAAAGGTAACCAACTGGAGCGCGTACTGTGCATGGCGCTGTTCGCCTACGCGGTATTTATGCCGCAATCGCTGCCGGAGAACAGCGCCGTGCGCTGGTCGTCCTCGATGATCAATATGCTACAGACCGACTTTAATCGCTTTATTCATCGGCGCGCTGAGCAATAATCCGCCACAAATCACCGTTTTGGCATAATCAATTCCATTTGGATATAAGCGTGTTATTCCAGTTCTGTTACCCTTCTCACATCCAGGCAAATCCTTTCGGGTTTGTCCTAAAAAAACACACGTCGCCGTGCCATCCACCGGTCGCGGACGGCGTGGACAATACTTCAGGAGAATGGGGATGAACTTTCCACTAGTCGCGAACATTATCGTGTTCGTCGTATTGCTGTTTGCGCTGGCACAGACCCGCCACAAACAGTGGAGTCTGGCAAAAAAAGTGCTGGTTGGCCTGGTCATCGGTGTAGTCTTTGGGCTGGCATTGCAGCTGATCTACGGTTCCGATAATCCGGTACTGAAAGACTCTATCCAGTGGTTTAACGTCGTCGGTAACGGCTATGTACAGCTGCTGCAAATGATTGTTATGCCGCTGGTCTTCGCCTCTATTTTGAGCGCGGTTGCCCGCCTGCATAACGCCTCTCAGCTGGGTAAAATCAGCATTCTGACCATCGGGACCTTACTGTTCACCACGTTGATTGCCGCCCTGGTCGGCGTACTGGTGACCAATCTGTTTGGCCTGACCGCAGAAGGTTTAGTTCAGGGTACGGCAGAAACCGCCCGCCTGAACGCGATTCAGAGCACCTATGCGGGTAAAGTTGCCGATCTGAGCGTACCGCAGCTGCTGCTCTCCTTCGTGCCGAAAAACCCGTTTGCTGACCTGACTGGCGCCAACCCAACGTCAATTATCAGCGTCGTTATCTTCGCTGCTTTCCTTGGCGTCGCCGCGCTGAAACTGCTGAAAGACGATGCACCGAAAGGCCAGCGCGTGCTAACCGCTATCGACACCCTGCAAGGCTGGGTGATGAAGCTGGTTCGCCTGGTGATGCAGCTGACGCCGTACGGCGTACTGGCGCTGATGACCAAAGTGGTTGCTGGTTCTAACCTGCAGGACATCATCAAACTGGGCAGCTTCGTGGTCGCGTCTTACCTCGGCCTGCTGATTATGTTCGTCGTCCACGGTATCCTGCTGGGTGTGAACGGTGTGAGCCCGCTGAAATACTTCCGTAAAGTCTGGCCGGTGCTGACCTTTGCGTTCACCAGCCGCTCCAGCGCCGCGTCTATTCCGCTGAACGTGGAAGCACAGACCCGCCGCCTGGGCGTGCCAGAGTCTATCGCCAGCTTCTCTGCTTCCTTTGGTGCCACCATTGGTCAGAACGGCTGTGCAGGCCTTTACCCAGCAATGCTGGCCGTAATGGTTGCGCCAACCGTCGGAATTAACCCGCTGGATCCGCTGTGGATTGCCACCCTCGTGGGTATGGTGACCGTGAGCTCCGCAGGCGTAGCTGGCGTGGGTGGCGGTGCGACATTCGCCGCGCTGATCGTGCTGCCAGCCATGGGTCTGCCGGTTACGCTGGTTGCGCTGCTGATCTCCGTTGAACCGCTGATCGACATGGGCCGTACTGCGCTCAACGTCAGCGGCTCGATGACTGCCGGGACCCTGACCAGCCAGTGGCTGCGCCAGACCGACAAAGAGGTTCTCAATAGCGAAGAAGATGCCGAACTGGCCCATCGCTAAAACATAAACGGCAGGATTATCAATACCTGCCGCATACCACGAAAAAAAACCGCTGATGCAAATCAGCGGTTTTTTTATATCCGGGTCGCGCCAGACTTACGCGTCCATTTCCCTATCTTGTCGGACTTGCACTGCCCAACGCTGGGCCGATTCAGGAATACTGAACGCCTGCGAACGTTGAAACGCATTGCCCATCAGCACAAACGCCACGTACTTACCTCGTAGCAGCCACACGTCGCGAAATCCGGCCACCTTGACGGCATGGTCTGGAGGAGCGGGCTCGGAGCGCGGTACATAGCTGATAATCTGCCGATTTTGTTGGCGAAGCGGTTTCATAAGCAGTTAAATTCACAATCATTAATGGCAAAAGCAGGAAAGTCTTATGATAGCAGGATTAACGCGTGCGCGTCATACACAAAAAAGCCCGGCAGGATGGCTGCCGGGCAAGGGTTGAGGGGGTTAATCTCTTACACGTCGCGGTAAGTACCGAGACGATAACCTCTTTCCGCAATCGCGTATTTCAGCGATGCCGAGGTCAGTACATCCAGTTCCGCCAGGCGCGGGTAGCAATATGCGCTGCCCATAATCGTGTTATCCACAAAGGCCGGGTGGCACATTACTTCTAAAGACTGTTCACCGCGAGCGGCTGAGCTATCCAGCGTCTGCAAGAACAGTTCATCAGAAATGGCATCACCGTAAAACTCACTGCTAAAACCTTCGCTGCTGCGCAGCCCCTGCGGAATCTCAAACGGATACGGAATAGTGCGATCAATACGCATCGCAATGCCTTTCGATTTCGCAAACTCCGCCACCAGCGGGAAAATCTGCGGGATCATGTGCACATGATGATGACTATCAAAATGTGTTGGCTCCGCGTCAAACAACTCGACAAAGCGGTTGTACTGACACTCCAGCTCATGGGCAATCTCATCCATCGGCAGCCCGTCTTCTTCAGCCACCTGCCAGATCCACTTGCCGAGTTTTCCCTCGCGGGTCAACCCCGGCATCGGCGACAGCGGCTCACCGAGCGTCAGCACAAAGTGCATACCGACGGCCAGTTCCGGCGTACGGCGGCTAAGGTAGGCCGCGTGTTCGATAGCCGCGCCGTTCACCAGCGCGGTTGTTGAGGTCACCAGTCCATTTTTACAGGCATCGAGAATACCGTAGTTCTGCCCTTTGCTCAGACCAAAGTCATCGGCATTGACGATTAACAAACGTTCCATGATGCCTCCTGTCACTTTTTCAGCTTCTCCACGGTAGCGGCGAAGTTCGGCAGCCATTTCTCATGGGCCAGAATCAGTTCACGCGCCAGAATCTCTGCATCTTTATCAGAGTGGATAAGCGGGCTTAAGTTCAGCGCCAGCAGCACATCGTTGAATTCGCCGCTTAATGCCGCATTGCTTGCCGCAATTTCAAAACCTTTGATCGTGTGGATAAGACCCAGCACTTTCTCATCGAAATGCGTCAAACGCGGATGCGGTTTCGCGCCGTCACGACCCAGAATAGAGGTCACTTCGATAGACCAGTCGGCTGGGATATTGTCGATATGGCCGTGGTGCGGAATATTCACGTAGTGCTCAGTTTGCTTATCGTTGTAGATAGCGTTGATCACTTCGCATGCCGCATCGGAGTAATATGCCCCGCCGCGCTGCTCCAGCTCTTTCGGCTTCACATCCAAATCCGGATTTTTGTACAGTTCGAACAGCTGTTTTTCAACTTTCTGCACGACCTGCGCACGCGCGCCGCCTTTGTAATACTCACCCATCTCGATAGCCAGCATCTCTTTTTGCTTGAAGTAGTACAGCAGATACGAGCATGGCAGCAGGTTCAGCGAGCGGATAAGCCCTTCGCTAAACGGCATATCGAAGATGTTTTTCACCGTATTGGCCGACAGCGTACCGGAGGCCACACCATCCAGCAGTTCTGCGAACCGGGATTCGCCGTTCACCAGCACATCACGGATGAAGACCATGTGGTTCAGGCCGAACAGATCGATAGACAGATCGTCAGTTTCGCTCAGGCGCAGTACATCGGTGATGAACATTTTCATCCCGATTGGGATGTTACAGACGCCGATGAAGCGCTTGAAGTTGGTGTGACGATAAACCGCTTCAGTCACCATACCGGCTGGGTTAGTGAAGTTGATAACCCATGCATCCGGGCAAACTTCCTGTACGTCTTTGATGATGTCGAAAATAACTGGAATGGTACGCAGACCTTTAAACAGGCCGCCAGCACCGTTGGTTTCCTGGCCCAGGTAGCCATGGCTCAATGGAATACGTTCGTCTTTTTCACGGGCCTTAAGCTGACCAACGCGCAGCTGCGTCGTCACAAAGTCAGCGCCCTGCAGGGCTTCGCGACGGTTAAGCGTTTTGTAGACCTTCATCGGTACGCCGGCTTTTTCCACCATGCGCTGGCAAAGAGCGTGGATAATATCCAGCTTCTCCTGGCCGTCTTCTACGTCCACCAGCCATAACTCGGTGACCGGCAGTTCGTGATAACGTTTGAGAAAACCTTCCAGTAATTCCGGCGTATAGCTGCTACCACCACCAATAGTAACGACTTTTAATTTCTGGCTCATATCTTTCTCCCTAGAGATCCACAAGCTAAACGTGGCTGACCCTCCGCATAATATGCGGCGAGCTAAATTCTTTGTTTCAGGACTACGAAATAATATCGCAGTGCGTTATTTGATAACCGTTAACTTCTTACGATAGTTACTTGGCGTAAATGACGTCAGCTTTTTGAAAGTTTTAATAAACAAACTTGGACTGCTATAGCCTGACTCATACGCAATATCGGTTACTGAGTAGTTGGTTATTTCCAACTGTTTTTTGGCAAAATTAATGCGGATATCATTAATAATCTGCATTGGCGTTTTACCGTAGTAGCGTTGGGTGGCTCGCGTTAAATATTCCTGGGTTTTCCCGGATAACTCGACCATATTATCCAACGCCCCTTCACCAAATTTTAATTTATCGTGCATGGCTTCAACCGTGGATTTTAACCACTGCGGCGTAACATCCTGCGCCTGCTCTTCACGGTGATGTCGGAGGCGATTAATCACGTAGAAGGAAACCAGTTCAATAAATTCGTCGAATTCCGTTTCGCGAAAGTGAAGTGATGCAATAACCGACTCAATGTAGCTAAGAAACGTGCTTTTAATCGAATAGACTTGCGAAGCAACCAGAGCAAACGGAACCAGCGCCTGATAATGCGTATCGAAGAAATCTTTGCTGATCCCAACGTTTAGGATTCTTGTCGCACCGAACTCGTAAAAGCTCTGATGGTGTGAACCCATAGGGATGAAGACAAAGTCTCCGCGCTCCAGCATGACCCGTTTGCCATTTATCACCTGATAGTAGCGCCCGGTCAGTACGATAGTGAACTCGTAGTAGTCGTGCTGGTGTAACCCACTGATACTTTCCGTTTTGTTGTAGATGAAGACATGAAAATTCTTACCGTTGAAGAGCTGTTGTTCTCTGGCGGTGTTGATTTCCATGCTGATCATCTTTGGTTGCCTCATAGGGAAAAGCCTATTGTACCTTCTCGTGAAGTTCGATCAATTCAGCAACGAGTTCGCGGGCCAACATTGAAGTCATTAGATGATCCTGCGCATGAACCAGCACCAGGCTCACTTTCATACGCCCTTCGCCTTCATCGCTTTCGATGAGCTGAGTCTGTACGCGGTGCGCTTCGCTCAGCGCAATGCGGGACTGGTCCATCGTTGCTTTAGCAGTTTCAAAATCACCCTGCTTCGCCTGCTTCAGCGCGGCGTATGCCAGGCTGCGTGCCTGTCCAGAGTTGATAATCAGGCCCATCACCACTTCTTCGAGATCGTTTTCCTGCACGTCCTCAGCAACAACATTATCCAAATCAAACATATCTATTCCCTTTTTGTGAGGGCGGTATGGAGACTCGCTCCATACCGCATTGGCATTAGAATTTCAGTGCTGCCGCGATGTCTTCTTCGCTTTCTTCTTCTTCAATGGTCTGCTGTGCCTTGTTCGAAATCATCACGAATGGAATGTAAACCATCGTGGCGACACAGAGGTTGAACAGAGCGACGAACAGCGCTGCGATGCTACCGTTACTGTTGAAGAATGCACCCAGACCGGTTGGCATGGTCCACGGTGCCAGGTTAGTGACCGGTGGAATGATACCCATGGAGTACGCTGCCAGAGTGATAGCAGCCAGAATTGGCTGTACCAGAACAAACGGGATGAACATAACCGGGTTCATGATGATTGGCAGACCAAACAGGATCGGTTCGTTAATCTGGAAGATGCCTGATGGCAGCGCCAGTTTCGCAACCTGACGATGGTCAGCGCGGCGAGAAGCGATAAAGATGGCGATAATCAAGCCCAGAGTCGCACCGGAACCACCCAGCAGGATGTAGGAATCCAGCATTGGTTTCGCCCAGAAGTGGAACTGCTGGCCCGCAGCGATAGCAGCATCAACGGAACCGTACTGGTTGTACAGTGCGATGTTTTCCAGCGCCCATGGGGTCATGATGCCGTTATCCAGCGCAGTCAGCGCCAGGGAACCGTGAACACCGAAGAACCACAGCAGGGAGTTGAACACCACGTATGCCCAGCCCACAACGCCACCCATTGCTGCCAGCGGTTTGGAGATGGAGTCCATGATGATCTGGTGGAAGTTGCTGCCGTAAGAGGACAGCATCCAGGAGATAATCCCGAAGATGGAGAGGATCAGGAAGCCTGGAATCAGCGCTGAGAATGAACGTGCGACAGAAGATGGCACGCTGTCTGGCAGTGTAATAACCCAGTTGCGACGGATAACGAAGGTGAACAGTTCAGCGACCACCAGACCGATAATCATACCGGAGATGATGTTCTGACCACCCAGCCAGTTAGCGCCTACCGCATACGCATCGCCGACGCTGTATGGGGTGACGGTCATGAATGCCGCTACCGCCAGCAGACCAGCCGCCATTGGGTCAACTTTGCGCTCTTCGGCTAAAGCTGAACCTATAAAGAAAGGCGCCATCAGGGACATAATACCCAGGGTACCGTTATAAACGTTACCACCGATGGCTTTAAAGCTGTCTAACGTTGCAATGGTTGATGCATCCAGACGAATGCCCATTGAATAGAAGAATGAGCCCTCACCAAAGCTCAGGAAAACGTTATTAATTAATACAAACATGGCCCCTGCGAGGGTCAGTGGCATTAATTTAATAAAGCCGTTTTTAATGGCGTTAATGTGAGGCTGCTTTCCTATTTTAACAGCAAAAGGAAGGAGTACCTTTTCAAGCGAATCGATCACTTTACTCATAGAAAATACCCTTAAAGGGCCGCAATTAATATTGCGGCGATTGTATGTGAAATAACTCTTTGACGGGAAAAATAATTAAATTACTGCGCAGCGGCTTTTTTAATTGCAGCAACCGCTGCTTTAAGCACGCCTAAACCATCTACTTTGCCATACAGCGTTGAATCAATAACTTCAATTGGTTTGTTTGGTAAAATCTTTTGAATATCGCCCAACATATAACCAATTTGTGGACCGAGTAAAATAACGTCAGCTTCAGGACCTTTTTCTGCAGCAAACGCTTCGGAGAATGCTTCAATTACGACAGGCACTTCGTATTTCTCAGCCTGTGCACGCATTTTGGATACCAACAATGAAGTGGACATCCCTGCAGAGCAAAAGAGATAAATATGTTTCTTTTCCATTCACGCTTCCTCAACTTGTGAAATCTGCCATCACCGGGCGATGTTCCTTATGCCCACTACCCTCGTATGTAACAGATGAGTTATCTTCTGTTTATGCCTTGAGTATACGGCAACAAATTGTGTACGGATAATTCTTACATCCCAAAAATTGTCTCTCATTGACCTCTCGTTTTGACTGCCTTCACACTTTGGTCAAAATAATTCGCGACAAGAAATAAGCATGATTTCTCATAAAAAAGCCCGACGCTAAGGTCGGGCTTTCGTAGATGTCCGATGAATACACGATTACTTACTGGCGGCCTGCGGGTCTGTGTCGTACTGCGCACAAGTTTGATAGCCAGAGTTGATCACATGCCCGGTATCGTCTAAGGCCACAAAGTAGGTTTCAGCTTTACCATCTCGTTGACCCAATATATAGGTCTGGCAAGTACCACGAGCATGAATCATCGATACTTCAGATGATGGTTTACCCGCTATCTGCGCAACCTGCGAACGGCTCATCCCTTTCTTCACGTCTTTCACTACCGGCTGAGTAAACTGGTCTGCCGTACGGTCGTATGCGGTACAACCCGCCAGCAGGGTCATTACAGCGGCGGCACCCAGGAAACCGACAATATTCTTATTCATCTTCCCTTCTCCTTTTTTATGAAGTGACTTAAGCCTGGAATAAAACATGCTATTTATCAACCAATCCGTCTGAATCAGCACCGGGTAATGGAATATTCGGATTAATTTACATCAGTCAAAACTGTGATCCTTGTCGTTTTACCGTCAAAGAGGTAGCTTTAACACATTGTTCTAATGAGCTATCGGCACAGGCTGGCACACATTTTCGGAGGGGTAAATGGCGTTACAACAAGAGATTATTCAGGCGCTTGGCGCAAAACCACAGATTGACGCAAAAGAAGAAATCCGTCGCAGCGTCGATTTTCTCAAAACCTACCTAAAAACCTATCCATTTATCAAATCGTTAGTGCTGGGAATTAGCGGGGGTCAGGACTCCACATTGACTGGCAAGCTATGCCAAATGGCGATTAATGAGCTGCGCGCAGAAACCGGTGACAGCGCGCTGCAGTTCATCGCCGTGCGTCTGCCCTACGGCGTTCAGTTTGATGAACAGGATTGCCAGGACGCCATTGCCTTTATTCAACCGGATCGCGTACTGACAGTAAATATCAAAGCCGCAGTACTGGCCAGCGAGCAGGCGCTTCGTGAGGCAGGTATTGAGCTGAGTGACTTTGTTCGCGGCAATGAAAAAGCCCGCGAACGTATGAAAGCACAGTACAGTATCGCCGGAATGACTCAGGGCGTGGTCGTGGGGACCGATCATGCGGCAGAAGCTATCACCGGGTTCTTCACTAAATACGGGGATGGTGGCACCGACATTAACCCGATTTTCCGTCTCAACAAACGCCAGGGTAAACAGCTGCTGGCAGAACTCGGCTGTCCTGAGCATTTATATCAGAAAGCACCGACCGCCGATCTTGAAGATGACCGCCCTTCTCTGCCCGATGAAGTCGCACTTGGCGTCACTTACGACAACATTGATGACTATCTGGAAGGCAAAACGCTGGACGCCGCACAAGCGAAGACCATTGAAGGCTGGTATCTGAAGACGGAGCATAAACGTCGTCCGCCAATTACCGTGTTTGATGATTTCTGGAAGAAATAAAGAAGAAAACCGCCGGACCTGCCCATAACCTATTGGTATTTATGGGCAGGTCCGGCGGTCTTAAGACAGTGTGCCGCTAAACTTATTCGGCAGGCGCAGGAGGCATTTTACCTTCTGGCGCTTTGTGTTCTGTCAGACGCTTCTCAAAATTGGCATTAAACTGTTTTTTCTGTTCCGGCGTTAAGATGTTGTAAATCTTGTTCTGGGTTTCCAGACGAGACAGCATCATACCTTTATGCTGTTCTTCCATTTTGGCGATCTGCGCTTCGGCTTTTGCTTTATCGAAACTGTCGCTGGCGACCAGATTATGCATCGCACGCATCTCATCCTGCGGCGGACGTTTGTTGTGTTCGCGGCCCTCTTTCATAATGTCGCGCATCTGTTGTTTTTGCGCATCGGTCAGGTTCAACCCCTGGAACATCATGTCATGGCGTGGGCCCATTTTACCTTTGTGATGATTCATCATCTTGGCGTTTGGCTGAGCCGCTTCGGTGGTGGTAGAGGTGGTGTCCGCAGCGTGAGCCAGGTTAGCAGCACCCAGAGCCAGCGTAGAAGCAACAAACAGAGCAGTTAATTTTTTCATTATCGGGTCCTTACTTTCAATTATTCTGACGGCGCATTGCCGTGTTGACGAGATTAACTTTACGGGGTTTATCGTCAATTAATCAGAGCCTGCGTAAAACAATGAAAGTGTAAAAAACGATTTCCAACCAATTATGAAGAAATTGAGGATAAACTGTGGAGAGCTGCAACTAGAATATTCAAGATGATGATTAAGAAGGGATTTTGAAGAAGTATAAAGCACCGCAGATTATTAATAAAGCAATAATCCAGGATAAATCTGTAATAAGCAAAATGAGAATACATTAATACCGCCAGGCTCACCCGGCGGTACGGATAATTAAATCATCGGCGGGCAACGTTCCAGCATTAATCCCGCCCGAAGCCCTAGCGCCACATCAGGATTCGGGAACAGCACGTATTCACAGGGGGATGACACCACGTAACGAATGTCCCCATCTTCTGCCAGCAGCGTCCCTTTGGCAAACGGCGTAAAGTTCAAGGTCTGAGGTGACATATAGAGACGAAAATCGGCACTGCGCCGGGTTATCTGTTGCACCACCCGATAGTGGAGGGGTTCAGTGGTCGAACCGCCGCCAAATTCCCCCGCCAGCAGGTTTGTCAATTGGCGTTCCACCAGCGCAAACTGCGTCAGATCGTTTTGCCCAAATGGTCTGGCTTTCCCCAATTCCAACGTGCAGGACTGTGCATCAAACGATTCACAGGTAAAATGACTGAATGTTCCTCCCGGGGCCTGATGAAACACCAGCGCCTGCAACCCGGCTGAACCCAACCAGTTGAGAAACTGCGGATCCCACGGTGCTTCACGCGCCGGCATAACACCAAAACGCAAATGATGCGACCCACGAATGGCGGTATGCATATCGAGGTGCCAACGCACATCTGCCGGGCTGCGCTGATAAAACGCCGCCACGGTTTGCTCAAGGCTAGCGGCGCGAATCGTTTCATCGCTCACCGGGAAATGCCGCCAACGTGCGCCAAACATACGATTGAGATCGCTATGCAGATAACGTTTATTGTCGCGTATCGCCGGCGGATTGCCCAAAACCACCAGCAGATGCCAGCGCAGTTCCTGCCGTCCGCTGACCAATGCATTCAGCAGATTATCGACAATTTCTATCGGCGCCGTTTCATTACCATGTATCCCGGCCGATAGCACCAGCGCTTGCGAGCAAGGCTGATGAGGCGTGAGCTGTAAAACGCCTGCCTCACGCCACTCCCAATGGAAGTTTTCCGTATCCCCTTCAGGCTGAGGCGGTAGCCGCCCCGCCAGCGTCAATGCCAGAAACTGTTTCATCTGCTCTCCTTAACACTGGAAGGGATAGACAGAACCCAGCTGTAAAATCTGCGTCAACCGGTCAAGTGCCTCGCGCCCTTCCAGCAACAGCTGCGGATCGGCAAGGTCACCTACGGTCAGGCGGTCGCGATAGTAGCAATCCACCCAATCATTTAAGGTGGCAAACAGGGCATCGTTCATCATCACCGCCGGATTAACCGCCTGACGTTCAGCCTCATTCAACACCACTCGCAGCCGCAGACAGGCGGGCCCTCCGCCATTAGCCATACTTTCACGCAGATCGAACACTCGCAGCGTATCGATTGGGTTGTCCTGAGCAATCAGCTCGTTGAGATAGCGCCAGACGCGAGGATTCTCCTGCGCCTCACCGGGAAGCACTAGCATCATGCTGCCGTCCGGCTTACTCAACAGCTGGCTGTTAAACAGATAGGTCGACACGGCCTCTGCTACGGTGACCTTGGTTGTGGGCACCTCAATGGCCATAAAACCGGGAACGCGTTCGCTAAGCTGCTGCATCAGCTGCGACTGCTGAACAAATGCCTGTTCGTGGCAAAACAGCAATTGGCGGTTGCTGACCGCGATAACATCATTATGGAACACGCCCTGATCAATCACCTGAGGATTTTGTTGGGCATAAATCACCTGATTGAGATTGGTTTGGTTCAATCTCGCCACCGCCTCGCTGGCGGCACGGGTCTGCCGCGCCGGATAATGCTGCGGCATCGCCCCGCTCGTCGTGTCCCGTCCATAAATAAACAATTGGGTGCCCGGCGAACCATAATCGCGCCCTAAACGGTTATGGTTCGCGGCCCCTTCATCGCCAAAGCTTGCGACCGCAGGCAATGGCCCATGGATAGCAAATCGCTCTGAGTTATTGAAAATGCCCTGCAGGATAGACTGGGTCGTTGGCGCTTCGCTGGCGCGGTGCAAAAGGCTGTTCAGGTTTGCCACGGTCAGGTGAACCTTGCCATCCAGCGCATCAGCGGACGGGCACACCGTGGCGGCGTTCGCCACCCACATGGCCGAAGCAGAACTGGCTGCGCTGAGTAATTCCGGTGCCTGCACTGCCGCTTTAGCAATCACCTGTTCATCGCGGCCACTAAACCCCAACTGACGTAACAGCACTACGTTCGGCCGTTCCTGCGGCGGTATCACCCCTTGCGCAAACCCGGCATCGGCCAGCGCTTTCATTTTCAGCAGCCCCTGTTTTGCTGCCCGCTGCGGGTTTGACACTTGATACTGATGTTTGGTCGACGCTTCATTACCAAACGACAGCCCGGCATAGTGGTGCGTTAGCCCTGGCAGGCCGTCAAAGTTCACTTCCCAAGCGTTCATGGCTGCACCTTCGTGGCAAAATCCAGCCCCGGATTGAGGGTGGCCGGCAGCGTCAGTGCCGGCGACTCCAGGCTTGCCATTGGCCATGCGCAGTAATCGGCGGCATACCATGCCCCCGGACGATGGTTACCGGAGGCACCGGTTCCACCAAATGGCGCGCTGCTAGCGGCCCCGGTCAGCGGTTTGTTCCAGTTGACGATCCCGGCGCGCGCCTCGAGCAGCAGGCGGTCGAATTTGTCTCTGTCCGGGGAAATCAACCCACAGGAGAGCCCGTAGCGCGTGGCGTTGGCGAGCGTAATCGCCTGCGAAAAATCGTCATAGCGCCACACGCCAAGCAGCGGGCCAAACACTTCTTCATCGGCAATATCATGTGCTTCGCTCAGCTCGACGATCCCCGGCGTCAGGAGTGAAGTGCCAGGGTTTATCAATCGAGGTGCCAGCAGCGTGGTTCCTCCTTGCTCTACCAGCATCTGCCAGGCCTGATACACCCGCTCGGCAGCGGCTGGCGAAATCAGACCGCCGATAAATGGCTGCGGCTCCGCATTCCAGACATCAGGGACAATACGCCCGCTCACCTCCACCAGGCGCTGAATAAACTCATCGCCAACTGGCCCACGCTTCACCAGCAGACGACGCGCGCAGGTACAACGCTGGCCTGCGGTAACAAAGGCCGACTGGATAGTTAGATGCACCGCGGCATCAATATCATCGGGATCGTCGACAATTAGCGGATTATTGCCGCCCATCTCCAGGGCAAGCATTTTTTGCGGCTGCCCGGCTAGCTGACGATGCAGGTGGAAACCAGTGGCTGAGCTGCCGGTAAAGAGCACCCCATCCAGTCCAGGCTGGCTACTGAGCGCTTCGCCGGTTTCACGTCCGCCCTGCAGTAAATTCAGTACACCCGCCGGTAAACCGGCCTTTTCCCACAGTTTGACTACCGCCTCACCGCAGTTGGGCGTCAGCTCGCTCGGTTTAAATACCACCGTATTTCCGGCAAGAAGTGCTGGGACGATATGACCATTCGGCAGGTGGCCAGGGAAATTGTACGGGCCAAATACCGCCAGCACGCCGTGGGGACGATGACGCAATGTTGCTGCACCGTCGGCCATCTCGGTATGGCTTTCGCCAGTGCGACTGCGGTAAGAGGCCAACGAAATGGCAATCTTGTTGGTCATGGCCGTTACTTCCGTTGCGGCTTCCCAACGTGGTTTGCCGGTTTCTCGGGCAATGACGTCGGTCAGTTCCGTTTTGTGGCTCTCCAGCAGCCCGGCAAATGCCTCAACAATCAGCTGGCGTTCGATAAACGGCCGACGCGCCCAGCCCGGAAATGCTCCGCGCGCCGCAGTAACCGCCAATTCAACCTGCAATGGTGAGGCATCATTTCCTGCCCACGTCGCGTCGCCCGTCACCGGATTAGCACTCTTCCGCGATGCACCGTTGCCCGCTTGCCATTTTCCGTTAATCCATAAGCTCATTATTTTTTCTCCTCAGGGCACAGGCGCACCAGGCGCACGCTGTCGCCGGGATGGCAGTTCAGGGCATCCAGCTGTTCGGCGTTTAAAACAAGGCGTTCCGTCTGTGGGTCGGCATGGACCAGCATCGCGCGATAGTGCTGATACTGTTCGTTAGCCACCACGCACAGCGGTAAATCGCTGCCGCCGGGCTCACCTTCCATTACGGGCACCATGCGACTTTTACGCACCGCGCGTACACGGTCGATTTCACACTCCAGCGTCGGACCACCATCGAAAATATCGACGTAATCGCGATAGCGGAAACCTTCTTTTTCAAGTACCGCGCGCGCTGGGGCGGTTTGCGGATGAACCTGGCCTATCACCGCGCGAGCCTCTTCGCTGAGGAAATCGGTATAGATCGGATGTTTTGGCATCAGTTCAGCGATAAAGGCTTTCTGCCCGGTGCCGCACAGATAATCGGCGCGGGCAAACTCCATGGAGAAAAAGCGGCTGCCAAGGCTTTCCCAGAATGGGGAATAGCCATGTTCATCAATCACGCCGCGCATTTCAGCCACCACCTTGTGATTGAAGTGGTCACGAAATGCCGCCATAAATAAAAAGCGGGACGATGACAGTAGATGCCCGTTGCTCTCCTTACGCCATGCCGGGTCGAGGAACAGCGTGCACAGCTCGCTGCTGCCAGTGTGATCGTTAGTAAGGAACAACGTCGGCAGCGCGTTATAGACGTTCAGCTCTTTCGAAGCGTGGACTAACGTGCCCACGCGATAGTTGTACCAGGGGTCATTAACCCCCACCGCCACCTCAATGGCACACACCCCGACTACCGCACCGCTGCGGGTATCTTCCAGCACGAACACATAGCCTTGATCGCCACGCGGCAGTGTGCCTTGCCAGGTCGCCTGCGAGCGGGCGATGCGCGCCGCAAGGGTATTTTCATCGGCGGGTAACGAGGTGAGACCGCCTCCCGTCTCTCCCGCTAACGTGAGCAACCCCTGGAGATCTCCGACGGCAACAGGACGAATAATCATCATGATGATGTCTCCGCGATAAAGCGTTCACAGGCGGCTTCGAAGCGGTTGAGACCCAACGTCACATCCTCTTCGTTAACGATAAGCGCGGGGGCAAAGCGCACAACGTTGGCGCCCGCAATCAGAACCATCAGCCCTTCTTCGGCGGCCAACAGGCTTATCTGTTTGGCCTTACCCGCATATTCATCACGCAGCGCGCAGCCGATCAGCAAACCCACACCCCGAATCTCTTTAAACAGGTCGAAGCGGGCGTTAATAGCCTGAAGCCGCTCTTTAAACCACTGTTCGCGCTGTTTTACACCGCTCAATACCTGTGGTGTGTTGATTATCGACAGGACTTCTCCCGCCACGGCGCAGGCCAACGGGTTGCCGCCGTAGGTGGTACCGTGCGTCCCTACGGTCATCACGCTCGCCATCTCTTCGCTTGCCAGCAGCGCGCCAATCGGGAAACCACCACCCAGCGCCTTAGCGGTGGAGAGCAGATCCGGCGTGATGCCGTAGTGCATATAAGCGTACAGTTCTCCGGTACGGCCAACGCCGGTTTGCACTTCATCAAAAATCAGTGCCGCATGATGGCGGTCGCACAGCTCGCGCAGCTCACGCAGAAACGCCTGCGACGCTGGGATCACCCCGCCTTCACCCTGAATCGGCTCGACAATCACCGCGCAAGTATCATCATCAATCAACACGCGAGCGGATTCGATATCGTTGTAAACGCCATGGCGAATATCCGGCGGCAGCGGTGCAAAGTCCTGTGAATAGGCCGGCTGACCACCCGCCGTTACGGTAAACAACGTGCGGCCATGAAAAGCATTTTTGAACGCCACGATGCCGGTTTTATGTTCGCCAAAACGATCGTGGGCATATTTACGTGCCGTCTTCAGGGCGGCTTCGTTGGCTTCCGCCCCGGAGTTACAGAAAAAGACACGATCGGCAAAGGTGGCGTCAATCAGCTGTTTGGCCAGCCGCAGCGCGGGTTCGTTGGTATAGCCGTTACCGGTGTGCCAAAATTTACTGGCCTGCTCGGTCAACGCACGGATCATCGCCGGATGGGCGTGCCCCAACGCATTGACGGCAATACCTCCGGCAAAATCGATATAGCCTTTCCCCTCTTGATCCCACAACCATGCCCCTTCACCGCGTACAGGAATAAACTGAGCTGGGGCATAAACCGGCATCATCCACTGATCAAAATTTTGACGGCTGATTGACTGAGACATAGCGACCTCGATAAGTAAACAAATGGTTTAATTTATGTTAATGATTTTGGTTATTTCTCCTTAAATGTAGATTGCACGGTTCGTGCCAGCGAGCGATAAAAATGCATAAATGCGGGGAGGAAGAGGAATATCAATATGTTACAGAAGTCACTTATGCACTAAAAGTGCATACAAAGTGAATATTGGTAACATTAAGGGACTATGCAGGGCAAAATTAAGAAATATTATGCATCTACAAAATATCGTTCTGGATTTGTGATCGACTGCGAAATTTATCGTAGATTTACGCCTCATTACGGCGCAGATTGCCCAAATCTGGTGCAGTTCTTGCTCGGCAACACGGCAGCGGCGATAAAAGAAATTGGTCATACCGCCGTACAAGAGCAGCGAGATAATCTAATTTCTGCTACTATCCCGTCACAATTCATCCCGCAAAGTGGCAACGACTATGAAATTTGTCTCCTTCAATATCAACGGCCTGCGCGCCCGCCCTCACCAACTGCAAGCCATTGTTGAAAAACATCAGCCTGATGTGATTGGCCTGCAGGAGACAAAGGTGCACGACGACATGTTCCCTCTTGAAGAGGTCGCAAAGCTCGGTTACCACATTTTCTATCACGGACAGAAAGGCCACTACGGCGTCGCAATCCTGACGAAAGCAGAACCTATTGCCGTCCATCGCGGATTCCCTACCGATGATGAAGACGCACAGCGCCGTATCATCATCGCCGAAGTGCCCTCTGAATTTGGCAACGTGACGGTGATAAATGGCTATTTTCCACAGGGAGAAAGCCGCGACCATGAAACTAAATTCCCGGCCAAAACCAAGTTCTATCAGGATTTGCAGGACTATCTGGACACTCGCCTGAACAAAGACAACCCGGTGCTGATCATGGGTGATATGAACATCAGCCCAACCGATCTGGATATTGGTATTGGCGAAGAGAACCGTAAGCGCTGGCTGCGCACCGGCAAGTGCTCATTCCTGCCGGAAGAGCGCGAGTGGATGCAGCGTCTGCTCGGTTGGGGTCTGGTGGATACGTTCCGCAACGCCAACCCGGAAACAAACGATCGCTTCTCGTGGTTTGACTACCGCTCGAAAGGCTTTGACGACAACCGTGGGCTGCGTATAGACCTGCTGCTAGCCAGCCATCCGTTGGCGGCGCACTGTGTCGAAACCGGTATTGATTATGAAATCCGAGGGATGGAAAAACCGTCTGACCATGCGCCGGTATGGGCAACCTTCAAATAAGTGTCTTCATTTGCCCGGCGTCGACCAGACGTCGGGCAGCCGTATCAATTCCCCTCGCTGCGGGATAATTCTGAGCAATATCAATAAACCAGCGCTAAGCTCTTGCTGTAGCAGCGAAGTTATAATAACGTCGCGCACTCTTTATCTTCCCGGCAGGAGGACCCCATGCAAAAGAAGTCGGTATTCCACAGCCTCTAAGCTCCTGCTCATTGCCGCTGTTATCAGCCTGATTTATCTCCTGATTCACCGCTTCGGTCTGGCCGAGCTGGTCACCAATTTTCGCCATTTGCAGCAGTTGATTGGTCACAGCGGCACGCTCGGTTACGTTCTCTATATCGTCTTGTTTATCCTTGCCACGGTCTGCCTGATGCCCGGCAGTGTGCTGGTACTGGCTGGCGGGATGGTCTTTGGCCCATGGCTGGGTACGCTGCTATCGTTGGTCGCCGCGACGCTGGCCTCTGCGCTCTCTTTTCTCCTCGCGCGTTGGCTGGGACGCGCGCTGTTGCTGCAATACGTCGGCCATACCACCACGTTTCAGGCGATTGAGCGCGGAATTACCCGCAGCGGCACCGACTTTCTGATCCTCACCCGGCTGATCCCACTGTTTCCCTATAATATTCAGAACTATGCCTACGGTTTAACGGCGATCCCATTTTGGCGATATACGCTGATTTCCGCTCTCACCACGCTGCCCGGTATTTTTATCTATACCTTTATGGCCAGCGAACTGGCGGAAGAAGGCATAACGTGGTCATTTATTTTCAAACTCACCCTCGCCGGTCTCGCGCTGTTTGCCCTGATACAGGCGGCCAAAGGATACGCCCGGCGTAAACGGGTTGAACTGCCGCCCAAGGAGGCCTGATGGCAGAGCACAATCGCACTGTTTGGTATGCCCGCGGGCTGATTATTGCCGCAGCCGTGGCACTGCTGCTCGCCTGGTTTTTTATTCCCCAAGTCGCGGCGTTTATCGACAATAGCGTCAGTGCGTTTATGGCAGTCGATCAGCACGGAATTGAACGGTTTATTCAATCCTACGGTGCGCAGGCCGCGGTAGTATCGTTTCTGCTGATGATTTTTCAGGCTATCGCCGCCCCGCTGCCAGCATTTCTGATTACCTTTGCCAACGCCTCGCTATTTGGGGCCTTCTGGGGCGGGCTACTGTCGTGGAGCAGCGCGATGGTGGGTGCGGCGCTGTGCTTTTATATCGCTCGCCTTCTGGGACGCGAGGTCGTCGAGAAGCTCACCGGTAAAACGGTTCTCAACAGCGTCGATGTTTTTTTTGAGCGCTACGGCAAACATACTATCCTGGTCTGCCGCCTGCTGCCGTTCGTACCCTTCGACCCGGTGAGCTATGCCGCAGGGCTTACCTCCCTGCGTTTTCGCCACTTTATGCTGGCGACCGGCCTCGGCCAGCTTCCCGCGACCATCGTCTATTCATGGGTTGGCAGCATGCTAACCGGTGGCACCTTCTGGTTTGTCAGCGGGCTACTGATTCTGTTCGCGTTAACCATTGTGGTGGTTGCTGCGAAGGCCTTCTATCAAGAACGAGACAAGAGGAATTCCTGATGCGTTATCACACAGAGACCGGGCGCCGACTCAGGCTCGGTTTGCTGAGCCTGACAATGTTATTACCGCTTGCCGCCCACGCGGATAGCTGGCAGCAGCTTGAAAATGACGCCAAAGGCCAGACCGTTTGGTTTAACGCGTGGGGCGGCGATCAAGCCGTTAACCACTATCTTGACTGGGTGAGTGGTGAAGTGAAGCGCGACTATGGCGTCGACCTACGTATCGTGCACATTGCCGACGCCGCCGACACGGTCAAACGCATACAGACCGAGGCCCGCGCCGGGCGTAAAACCCAGGGTTCGGTTGATCTACTGTGGGTCAACGGCGAGAACTTCCGTACGCTGAAAGAGGCCAACTTATTGCGCACCGGCTGGGCGGAACAGTTACCAAACTGGCGCTATGTCGATACCAGCAAGCCGGTACGCGAAGATTTTTCTGTGCCAACCGAAGGTGCTGAATCGCCATGGGGCAGCGCGCAGTTGACCTTTATCGCTCGCCAACAGCAAACCCCGCAACCACCAACGTCACCGCAGGCATTGCTGGACTATGCCCAGGCCCATCCCGGCACCATCACCTATCCGCGCCCGCCGGATTTCACCGGCACCGCGCTGCTGGAACAGCTATTGATTAACCTCACCGCTAACCCGGATGCCTTAAAACAACCGCCGAATGAGAAAACCTTTGCGACCGACACCGCGCCGCTATGGGCATACCTTGATAAGCTGCATCCACTACTTTGGCGGCAGGGCAAAGATTTCCCTCCGTCTCCTGCACGCATGGATACCCTGCTCGGCAATGGCTCTTTGCGTCTGTCGCTGACCTTTAACCCCATGCACGCCAAACAAAAAGTCGCTAAAGGCGAACTGCCCAAAGACAGCTACAGCTTTGGCTTTACGCAGGGGATGATCGGCAACGTCCACTTTGTCACCATCCCAGCCAACGCGTCGGCCAGCGCGGGCGCCCAGGTGGTTGCCAACTTCCTGCTCTCACCCGAGGCCCAACTGCGTAAAGCCGATCCGGCCATCTGGGGCGACCCGAGCGTGCTGGATGCCACCAAACTGAATGATGAACAGCAGCAAACCCTACAGAAACTGGTCCCGCAAAATACGCCGCCGGTACTGGCGGAGCCGCACTCGGCGTGGGTAAACGTGCTGGAGCAGGAATGGCTGCGTCGTTACGGTACGCACTAACTGCCCTGTGCTGGGGGCTGATGCTGATTATCTATTTGCCTCTGCTGCCAGCAGGATGGCTTATGCTGGCACCCGCAGCATCTCTTGCTCGTTGGCAGCAGTTATTCACTGACCCGCAGTTGCCGCAGGCCATTATCGCTACGCTGATCTCAACGCTTGTTGGCGTTGGTGGCGCATTGCTATTGGCGCTGCTGGTCATTGCAACCCTGTGGCCTTCGCCTCGCTGGCAGCAGCTGGCGTCACGGTTGCCGTGGCTGCTGGCGCTTCCGCACGTCGCCTTTGCCAGCTGCGCCCTGCTGCTTTTTGCCGAAGGCGGTGGGCTTTATCGCCTGCTGCCGATGTTCAGCCCAATTCAGGATCGCTACGGTATTGGTCTTGGCGTGGTGCTGGCGGTCAAAGAAAGCGGGTTTATTCTGTGGGTGTGTTGGGCGCTGCTCGGCGAGCGGCAACTGGCGGAACGCGTGGTGGTGTTTAAGAGCCTTGGCTACGGACGCGGACAGTGTTTGACCCACGTGATCCTCCCTGTTCTGATCCCCTCACTTGGCATCGCGCTACTGGCGACCACTGCGTGGACGCTATCAGTGGTCGACGTCGCGATGATCATTGGCCCCGGTAACCCGCCCACGCTGGCGGTGCTCGCCTGGCAATGGCTCAACGCAGGCGATACAGATCAGCAAGCAAAAGGCGCGATCGCCTGCTTGCTGTTACTCGTCATGCTGTTGATTCTCTCGACGCTGGCGGTTGGGCTGTGGCGAATCTGGCTGCGTCAAAATCCGCATCCGGATGGCCACCGCCTGCCGCAATTCCCCTTGCTACCGGGAAAATCCATCGGCCTGCTGCTGCCGCTGAGCGGCCTGCTGTGCACAGCGATGCTGGCCTGGCTTGCACAGATATCTCTTCCGTCAATACATCTCTTCGGCAACAGCCTGTGGCTGGCGCTGCTGTCGGCGTTTATTGGCGCGACGGTCTGCCTACTGTGGCTGGAATGGGGGCCATCTCATCATCCTCGCTGGCTGGATTTACCCTTATTGCTCCCAGCCCTGCCGTTAGCGGCCGGGCAGTATCAGCTGGCGATCTACGGTTGGATTGATGGACAGTGGGGTACCGTGCTCTGGGGACATTTACTGTGGGTAGTGCCGTGGATGCTGTTCGTCCTGCGTCCCGCCTGGCGGCAGATTGACCCGCGTCAGACGCTGCTGGCCAGAACCCTGGGCTGGGGACGTGGACGGATTTTCTTGCGTTTGAAATGCCCGCTGATTGTCCGGCCACTGCTCTCTGCGCTGGCGATCGGTTTTTCCGTTAGCATTGCGCAATATTTACCGACCCAGTGGTTAGGCGGTGGACGCGTTCCCACCTTCACCACTGAAGCGGTCGCCTTAAGCAGCGGTGGCGCAACGGCAACGCTTGCCGCGCAGGCGCTATGGCAGCTGTTGTTACCGATGTCATTTTTCCTGCTGACCGCGCTGCTGGCGCGGCGGATCAGCCATTTTCGCCGGGGATTACGCTAATGTTGCAGGTGCAGAATTTAACCCTTTCACTGGCCGGCAAACCGCTGCTGCGGGAGGTCAATTTTACCGTGCAAGCGGGTGAAATAGTTACCCTGATGGGCCCTTCCGGCTGCGGGAAATCAAGCCTGTTTGCGTGGATGGTTGGCGCACTTGACGGCGCGTTTCGCGCCTGCGGCGAGCTGTGGCTCAATGGCCAGCGTTGCGACGCCTTGCCGACGGAAAAACGACGGATCGGCATCTTATTTCAGGATGCGCTGCTGTTCGATCACCTAAGCGTTGGGCAGAATTTGCGGCTGGCGCTGCCCGCCAACGTGGCGGGGGCACAGCGCCAGATTCAGGTTGACCACGCGCTGGAACATGCGGGGCTTGCCGATTTCGCCTCACGCGATCCGGCCACCCTTTCCGGTGGCCAGCGCGCCCGCGTGGCGCTGCTGCGCGCGCTGCTGGCACAACCCGACGCCCTGCTGCTCGATGAGCCCTTCAGCCGTCTTGATCAACAGCTGCGGGGAAGTTTTCGTCAGTGGGTTTTTAATGAATTAAAACAGCAGAATATCCCGGTAGTCCAGGTCACTCACGATCCTGATGACGTCCCCTTACAGGGGCGTTGTCTACAATTGGCAAACTGGCGCTGAAACGGCAAACACTGCGTTAACGCAAGGTAATTACCCTGGCAGAGGTGCAGAATGATGCTCCATTTTTCCCCGTCGGATGATTTGATGAAACGTGTTTCTCAACTGACCGCGCTGGCCCTCGCGCTTGGTCTTGCCTCTTCTGCTTTTGCCGCCGAAACGGCAAAAACGCTCACCTTTACCCATCTGCTTCAGCAAAAAGGCGCGGCAATTGATACCCGCCTGAGCGCGTTTTATAACGGCTGGCCGCAGCAGGCGAACGGCACGCAGGGTCATGAACCGGGAGCACTCAACCTCTCGGCAAGCTGGCTGTCTGCGATGAACAACGAACAGTTAACCGCCTGGGCGCAGCAGCATCAGCTGCAAAAAAATACCGACATTGCGCTGTACGGTGAGAGCAAAGACAACGATGCGGTCGCCAAACGTCTTAAGCAAGCAGGCTTCACCAATATCTCCACGCTGAGCGATGCGCTGCAGCAGCCCGACCGCCTGCAGAAGCTGCCACATTTCGAACAACTGGTGTACCCGCAATGGCTGCACGACCTACAGCAGGGTAAGGACGTTGCGGCGAAACCGACGGGCGATGTGAAGGTGATTGAAGCCGCTTGGGGCGCACCAAAACTGTATCTGGTGAGCCATATCCCGAACGCGGGCTATATCGATACCAATGAAGTGGAAAGCGAACCGCTGTGGAACAAAGTTTCTGACGCGCAGTTGAAAGCGCTGCTGGCCAAACACGGCATCCGCCACGATACCACCGTGATCCTCTACGGACGCGACGTATACGCTGCCGCGCGTGTCGCGCAAATCATGCTTTATGCGGGCGTGAAAGACGTGCGCATTCTCGACGGCGGTTGGAAAACCTGGTCTGACGCTGGCCTGCCGGTTGAACGCGGTTTGCCAAAAGATGTTGCTCCTGCGCCGGACTTTGGCGTCACCATCCCGGCGCAGCCGCAGCTGATGCTGGATATGGAACAGGCACGTGGCCTTCTGCATCGCAAAGATGCCTCACTGGTGAGCATCCGTTCGTGGCCTGAGTTCGTCGGCACCACCAGCGGTTACAGCTACATTAAGCCAAAAGGTGAGATTGCTGGCGCACGCTGGGGTCATGCGGGGAGCGATTCTACGCACATGGAAGACTTCCATAACCCGGATGGCACCATGCGTAGCGCCGATGACATCGCCGCGATGTGGAAAGCATGGAACATTCTGCCAACCCAGCAGGTCTCCTTCTACTGCGGCACCGGCTGGCGCGCCTCCGAGACCTTTATGTACGCCCGCGCCATGGGCTGGCAAAACGTCAGCGTCTACGACGGCGGCTGGTACGAGTGGAGCGCCAACCCTAAAAATCCGGTGGTAACCGGCGATCGCGGCCCGGACAGCACGCTTTAATCAGGCTCAACATGACGCTGAACGCTTTTCAGCGTCATGTACCCTCCCCACACCCGGTTAAAGGTCGTCAGCCAGCACAGCGCGCCAAATAACCAAGCCATCCAGGCAAACCCATGCGGAAACAGGCATCCCAGCACAAAGAGCGCGATGGTTTCTGTGCCTTCGGTCAATCCTCCCAGGTAATACAACGATTTGTGCGCATAGCCCGGATTATCTATCTGATGCTTCGCCGCCAGCGCGGCAAACGCCAGGAAGCTGCTACCGGTGCCGATAAAAGCAAACAGCAGCCAGCCGCCCGCCAGCGCATTCGACACCGGGTCCGCCAGAATAAAACCAAATGGCACCAGCGCGTAAAACAGAAAGTCGAGTGCAATATCCAGAAAACCCCCGGCATCCGTCAGACCGCGTCGGCGCGCCAGTGCGCCATCAAGCCCATCCAGCACGCGGTTAAGCACGATAGCCACCAGCGCTGCGCCGTACCAGCCCAGCGCCAGAAACGGCAGCGCTAGTATGCCGATGGCAAATCCCAGTAGCGTAATACCGTCTGCGCTAACGCCCGGGCGATCAACAGCTTCTGCCATTCGATTAAGCCAGGGTTTGATCCGCGGATGAAGATGTCTATCGAGCATCGTTACGCTCCTTCATCGTACACAGGCCCTGCGACGGGATCTCCAGCGCGGCATTGAAACGCGCGGATAAATTCTGGAATGCAATCAACGCGGTCATCTCGGTGATTTGCGCATCACCAAAGTGACAGTGTAACTCTTTTTTAATCGATTCATCGATGCGCGGTGGGGTCGCCGTCATCGCGTCCGCGTAGTCCAGTGCCGCGCGTTCAGCCGCGGTAAACAGCGTTGAAGTCTGCCACGCGCTAAGCGCTTGTACTTTATCCATCGCTCCGCTGCGCTCTGCCAGCCGTAGGCTGTTCGCATCGATGCAAAATGCACAGTCGCACTGCTGTGATACCCGGGTCATCAGCAGCGCCCGCAGCATCGGTTCAAGACGGGCTTTTTTACGCTCGAGATAACCGACAAACAGCGCCACCAGCCAGAACAGCCGAGGCATGCGTCCCCACCAGCGGGTGGGATTCAGGACATCGCCGTAATGCTTTTTCTGCATAGCCACGATCGGTTTCAGACTGAGGGGTAACTGGCTGAGCGGCTGTACCCAGGGTTGTTGATTTTTCACCCGGAGACTCCTGCAAAATTTGGGCAAACGACAAAGCAGCGATAATATGGCATTCCATTCATCACGTCTTTGACCGCTATGCTAAAAACCATCGATGTTGTTGCCGCCATTATTGAACAAAACGGCAAAATCCTGCTCGCTCAGCGCCCTCTTCATGCCGATCAGGCGGGCCTATGGGAGTTTGCGGGCGGGAAAGTAGAGGCTGGCGAGAGCCAGAGAGAGGCGCTGATTCGCGAGCTGCAAGAAGAGCTGGCAATTCACGCCTATCCGGCACGCTACATCGCCAGCCATCAGCGTGAAGTGTCCGGGCGAATCATTCATCTCCACGCCTGGCACGTGCCGCGCTTTGACGGTGAGATGATTGCCCGCGAGCACAGCGCGCTAGTGTGGTGCACGCCGCAGGAAGCGCTGGATTATGCGCTTGCTCCTGCCGACGTGCCGCTATTAAAAGCGTTTATGGTTTTACCCGACGCCACACCAGCGGATTCGTGCTGATCGTCCGCTCATCACGCTGGCACTGAAGCAGCACGCCTTCACTTTTCACTACCGCACCTTCGCTGTAGTTCTGATCCTGGAAAATGCAGCACTGTGAACAAGGCTGCACGCGCTGAGTCGTGCCGCTGTTGCTAAACACTTCAGGCGGAACGTTAACTTCCACCTGCGGTCGTGCCTGCGCAGCATGGCAAAACAGCATCATTGCCCCCGCTATCCATAACATTTTCATCGCTATCCCCTTAAATAATCACCTTTTATACCCAAAATAATTCGAGTTGCATGGAGGCAGCCAGGGAGTGAATCCTCAGGAGCGTACATGAGTACGTGACTGGGGTGAACGCGCGCAGCCAACGCACAGGCAACTTGAAGTATGACGGGTATATAACTATCGACCAAAATGGCCGGTAACTTAACTTTTTTCCATTATCGCTTTTGGTTATGACCCCACCCTGAGTATTAATTTTATTCGGCTTCCGGAATTTCCTTGTCATCCGTTAGCCGGGTAGTGATATAGTCGAAAAAAAGTCATTTATTAAACACAACCATAACAACTACATACATCCACAATCATAAGAGGTACTTATACTTATGGATCAAGTTTCTTCTCTGAATCAATTCCTGGCTCATGTTCAACAACGCGACCCACACCAGACCGAGTTTGCTCAGGCTGTACGCGAAGTCATGACAACGCTCTGGCCGTTCCTCGAACAGAACCCGCGCTATCGCCAGCTTTCGCTGCTGGAGCGATTGGTTGAACCTGAGCGTGTTATTCAGTTCCGCGTCGTGTGGGTAGACGACCGCAATCAGGTTCAGGTTAACCGCGCATGGCGCGTTCAGTTCAGCTCGGCTATCGGTCCATTTAAAGGTGGAATGCGTTTCCACCCTTCCGTTAACCTGTCCATTTTGAAATTCCTCGGCTTCGAACAGACCTTTAAAAACGCCCTCACCACGTTGCCAATGGGCGGCGGTAAAGGCGGTTCTGACTTTGACCCGAAAGGGAAAAGTGAAGGCGAAGTGATGCGCTTCTGTCAGTCGCTGATGACCGAACTGTACCGACATCTGGGCGCAGACACCGACGTACCGGCCGGTGATATCGGCGTGGGTGGACGTGAAGTCGGCTTTATGGCCGGGATGATGAAAAAACTCTCCAACAATACCGCCTGCGTATTTACCGGCAAGGGCCTCTCTTTCGGCGGCAGCCTGATTCGCCCAGAAGCGACCGGCTACGGTCTGGTGTACTTCACGGAAGCGATGCTTAAGCGTCACGGCCTTGGTTTTGAAGGCACCCGTGTAGCCGTCTCGGGTTCCGGCAACGTCGCGCAGTACGCGATTGAAAAAGCCATGGAGCTGGGCGCACGCGTCATTACCGCCTCCGACTCCAGCGGCACCGTCGTCGATGAAACGGGCTTCACTAAAGAGAAGCTGGCGCGTCTGTGCGAAATTAAAGCCAGTCGTGACGGCCGCGTTGCCGACTACGCGCGCGAATTTGGTTTGGTGTATCTCGAAGGCCAACAGCCGTGGAGCGTTCCAGTTGACATCGCCCTGCCGTGTGCCACTCAGAACGAACTCGATGTTGATGCCGCTCGCGTGCTGATTGCCAACGGCGTGAAGGCCGTAGCGGAAGGCGCCAACATGCCAACCACCATCGAAGCAACCGATCTGTTCCTTGAAGCCGGTGTGCTGTTTGCACCGGGTAAAGCGGCTAACGCCGGTGGCGTGGCGACATCCGGTCTGGAAATGGCGCAAAACGCCGCGCGTATGGGCTGGAAAGCGGAGAAAGTGGATGCCCGTTTGCATCACATCATGCTGGATATTCACCACGCCTGTGTGGAGCACGGCGGTGAAGCGAAACAGACGAACTACGTTCGCGGTGCGAACATTGCAGGCTTTGTGAAAGTGGCCGATGCAATGCTGGGCCAGGGTGTGATCTAATCTGTTCATTATCGCGCCGACACCGGGGCTTCCGGGCGGCGCGATATCTTTTAGCTACGCGTCCTGTGCAGGACTCGGTGCTCGCTTCTTGCCCTTCCCTTTGCTGAACGTTTTCTTCGCCCCGCCTCCCGGTGCGGCCAATCCTCTGAACTGCCTGACCGGCGTGCTGCGTGCCTGATCGATAAGCTGGAACAATGTACCCACCAGCGGCTGCATAAAGTCCTGGTAGCGACACTGCTTTTCGCTGATTTGCGTCAGCGTCGATTCCCAGTGGGCGGTCATATCCGGGCGAGTAGCCATCTCCGGCAACGAATGGAAGAGCGCACGGCCAGGATCGGTTGAGAGAATGTTACGCCCTTTTTTAGTCAGAAAACCGCGCTTAAACAGCAGCTCGATAATCCCCGCACGGGTGGCTTCAGTCCCTAACCCGTCGGTCGCACGCAGGATTTTTTTCAGATCTTTATCCTGCACAAAACGCGCAATACCGGTCATCGCTGACAGCAGCGTGGCATCGGTAAAATGGCGCGGGGGCTGCGTTTGTCGCTCAACCACTTCGCCGCTTTCACACAGCAGCTCATCGGCTTTCGCGACCACCGGCAGCGGCGTACCATCGTTGTCCTCATCACGCTCTTTCGCCCCTAATAGCGTCCGCCAGCCGGCTTCTGCGAGGAAACGCGCTTTAGCAATAAATTTGCCGTTGGCGATATCGAGGTCAATCTGGCATTTGCGGAACACGGCATCCGGACAGAATTGCATCAGATACTGACGGGCGACCAGGTTATACACTTTGGCTTCGTTATCCGTCAGACTCACGTTGCTGGCGCGCGCGGTAGGAATAATCGCGTGGTGAGCATCGACTTTTTTATCGTCCCAACAGCGGTTACGAATCTCCGGATCGACGACCGGCTGCGGAAGCAGATCCGGCGCATGAACGCTGATAGCGTTCATCACCGCCTGACGCCCGGCAAAATGTTCTTCCGGGAGATAGCGGCTATCGGAACGCGGATAGGTAATCAGCTTGTGGGTTTCATACAGTTTCTGGCAGATATCCAGCACGTTCTGGGCGCTAAAACCAAAACGCTTAGCGGCTTCAATCTGTAAGGCCGAGAGCGAAAACGGCAGCGGTGCAGCTTCCGAATCGCGCTTATCGTTATAGGCCGTCACTAACGCAGGCTGGCCGCTAATGCGCTTAACCACATGCTCGGCCAGGGTTCGGTTAAGCAAACGCCCCTCTTCATCCTGGTGCGGCTCGCAGGCTTCACTCGGCTGCCAGACGGCGGTAAAACGCTCATCTTTTGGTGTAACGATGTGCGCTTTGACTTCAAAGAAGTCTTTCGACACAAAGTTTTCGATCTCTTCGTCGCGACGCACCACTAGTCCCAGAACCGGCGTCTGTACGCGGCCCACAGAAAGCACGCCCTGATAACCCGCGTTACGCCCAAGAATGGTGTACGCACGGGTCATGTTGATGCCGTACAGCCAGTCGGCGCGGGCGCGGGCCAGCGCTGAGACGCACAGTGGAATAAATTCACTGTTGGCGCGCAGGCGAGAAATCGCCCGCTCCACGGCCTGCGGGTTGAGATCGTTGATTAAACAGCGCTGTACCTGCTGGCGCTTTTCTGCCGCCAGCTGGAGATAATCCAGCACTTCATCCACCAGCAGTTGACCTTCGCGATCCGGGTCACCCGCGTGGATGATTTCACTGGCCTCATGGAGAAAACGTTTAATGACGTTGAGCTGCTTGGTTACCGACGCCCGGGGTTGAAGCTGCCATTTTTCCGGGACAATCGGCAAATCTTGCAAATTCCAGCGCGCATAGCGGCTGTCATAGACATCCGGTTGCGCCTGTTCCAGAAGGTGACCAATACACCAGGTCACCACCTGGCCGTTACCACACTCGATAAAACCGTCGCCCTTGCGGTGCGGTTTTGGCAAGACGTCAGCAATGGCACGCGCCAGGCTCGGTTTTTCCGCGATAAACAGGCGCATGGACTCAGCGCAGCTCGATCATCGGACGGCCACCGCGTGCGGTCACCAGCTCACCGATGGCGGTCAGGTTGATACCGTATTCCGCCGCCGCCGCTTGCACAGCGTCTTCGGCATCCGGCGTTACCGCCAGCAGCAGGCCGCCGGAGGTTTGCGGGTCGCAAAGCAGCGCGCGCTGTTCGGCGGTCATCGCCCCCATCAGGTGGCCATAGCTGGCAAAGTTACGCTCGGTACCGCCAGGAACGGCGCCCTGAGCGATGTACGCTTCCACGCCAGGCAGCTTAGGCACCGCGGTAAAGTCAATCTGCGCCTGGACGCCCGCCCCCTGACACATTTCGCTCAGGTGCCCCAGCAGACCAAAACCGGTGACATCAGTCATCGCTTTGACGCCTTCAATATTGGCAAAAGCGGAACCGACCAGATTCATTTGGCACATCACTTCCGTCGCCAGCCCCTGATGCTCTGGCTTGAGCAGCGATTTCTTCTCGGCAGTAGTGAGTACACCAATCCCCAACGGTTTGGTCAGGAACAACTTGCACCCGGCCTGCGCGGTGCTGTTTTTCTTCACACGCTCCGTTGGCACAATACCGGTCACCGCCAGGCCGAAGATCGGCTCAGGGGCATCAATCGAGTGGCCACCCGCTAGCGCAATACCGGCCTGTTTGCAGGCAAAGCGGCCGCCTTCGGTCACTTCACGGGCAATCTCTGGTGCCAGTTTGCTGATAGGCCAGCCGAGAATAGCAATCGCCATAATAGGCTTGCCGCCCATCGCGAAGATATCGCTGATGGCATTGGTGGCGGCGATGCGGCCAAAGTCGAACGGGTTGTCGACAATCGGCATAAAGAAATCGGTGGTGCTGATGACCGAGGTACCGTTACCCAGGTCATAGACGGCGGCATCGTCGCGGGTTTCGTTGCCAACAAGCAGGTTCGGGTCGATAAACTTCGTCTGCTCGCTGTGCAGGATGGTTTCCAGCACCTTCGGTGAAATTTTACAACCGCAACCTGCTCCGTGGCTGTATTGCGTTAAACGAATAGCCTGCTCGCTCATGGACAACTCCTGATTGTCTAAGAAACCTATAAACCTTGATTTACCTTGGTTTTCCTAACGACTAAGACCGTAGTTTGCCTACAGTTTAGGGTAAAAAATCATGGCATCGATCACCGCATCACGACGTCTATCAGCAAAGGTCACCCGCGTGTCAGGTTCCGGTATGCTTCAAAGACATAGGAACCCGAACAGTAAAACCTTTGCGACTCGAAAGTGGCTAAAGCATGGCGTGATGAACGTGGAACATTTTACAACGATGTCATCGCATCAGTCCAGGAAGCCCCCGCCTACGCGTTCGCGGTTAAGATGATGAAGGATACACAGTATAGAGAGGTTGTAGCTAAGAAAGGGTCTAAATTATATGATCACGTTAACGTCATGATGGCCAGGCGGTTATTTACCCAACAGATCGTCTGTTTTTATAGCGATAACGCGCTGTTCTCTTGTCAATTTAAAACATAGCATTCTCATTATCCCTAACGGTGAAAGTCAATATTCTTAACAGTATTTTAAATTAGCTGGCTATTCAATGCGGATAAAGCATCAGTTATAAGTAAACATATAAATACAATGCATGTTAATAAATTGGTTTCATGTCGGCACTATTGATTAAATCCCGCATGCCGGGTTAAGTTACTTTCCCCAGAAAGGAAGCTGCATTTAATATCATTCTGGTTAGTACTGAATAAAATGGCTTATATAAAACACCGCTGAGTGACAGCGTAGGCCAACGGTAAAAATACACTACCGTATCAACAATAAAAAATAACATTTAACACCTATCCCATAACAATAAAAATAGGATCGGGTTTAGCAAACATCAACAGAGAAATCACCACAGGTAAGTAGAATGAAACTGACACTCTCCAGCCCACCGATACGTAGCTCTCAGCCTATGGGACTGGCGACGCATGCTCAGGCTTGCGCAACGGATACTCCCTCTTTACATCGCCTTTCTATCAACGTGTTAATCGTGGGTCATCGCGTTATTGATGAATGAGTGAGTTAATCGGAAATATCGTATTTACGCTCTGGTGCTCATTATGCCTTATCGGTTGGATCATTTTATTACTCATCGATTTGGAATAGCGATGACAGTAATAACTCCAGTCGTTATTTTTTCAGGGGAAGCATTACGGAGCGATCCGACCGGCATCATTAATTATGCTGTTCTACTGATACATAAATAACCGCTACCTTCAACGTTAATGATGGTAGCGTACGTCATCATATTGACTATGCGTTCAATATAAGAACCAGGTAAATATGATGTTATAGAAGATGTAATATATAAAGGGTAAAATAATGAAAAAATTAATACTGGTAGCGATGGCAATTTCCTTAAGCGGCTGCGTAATTGCAGCGCCACTCCATCGAATGGATGGTGATGACGTCGCCCCTTCGCAATATGCTTCTGGAGCGAATGAGTGTACTCAGAGAGCTGAAGCCGCCGGTGAGTGCGTGATGCATAAAAAGCATCATCATAAAAAAACTGACGACACCTATAAAAGCAGCGATGGCTATACCATGATAACCAAACACGGCGTTACTCTTCCGGATTGTGAAGAAACCGGCGGCAGTCAGGCGTCGCAAGGTTCCACCTGCTGGTATACAAACAGCAAATGATATTGACTCAGCAGGAAGGGTTGGCGCATCTCGACAAGATAACCCGTGACTTGGCGGTGCTGGATAAGGCTATCGATGTACTTCGAGAGATGGAGCAAGCAAAAGCTGATGTTATCAGCTATCTGATTGGTGTCAGAAATCTTAAAGAGATCATGATTATCGAACTGAAAGGTGAATTTATCGTGTAATCAAGATTAAGCCCCTGCTTATAGTCATCTTCAGTGATGACTGGAGGCAGGGGCTTTGCATGAAGCGGCTGCGTTAGCTACGCCAGGCAAGCTTTCACATCAAGTCAGAGATAGCGAACAAACGGTGCAGTATCCGCAGCGGTAAAGGTGGACGATGCTTTCAGCTGCGGCGTGCCCAAATAGAGGAAGCCAACAATTTTGTCCAGGGTACCACAGTCCAGACCGGCACGGACCAGTGGGCTTTCAGTAAGCGCACCGGTGCGCCAGATACCGTTAAAGCCCTGTGCAACGGCGGCCATTTGCATAGCCATCACCGCGCAGCCTGCGGACATCTCCTGTTCCCACACCGGCACTTTAGGGTGATCCTGGCACTTGGCGATAACCGCAATAATCATCGGCGCGCGAAACGGTGCGCTACGGGCTTTCTCAATGGCTTTTTCATCGCTTTGTGCCGCGACCGCACCTTGCTCCAGCAGCTGGCTAAAACGCTCGCGCCCTTCGCCTTCGATGACCACAAATTGCCATGGCTGCAGCGTGCCGTGATCCGGTGCGCGCATACCGGCACGCAGAATATTCTGCAATTGTTCACCGGCAGGTGCAGGCTCAGCCAGTCGGGACGCGCTACGGCGATTCACCAATAATTCAAGGGCATCCATAAAACCACTCCTCTCACGTTATTTTTCATAAAATTAACATGCGCGAGGATTTTGTTACAGCACCGAAGGCGATTCCTGCTGACAACCGGCGACGGTCTATTTAGGATAGCCACACGTTTCACCGTTTCGGTGAACCTTTTTCGTTTTTGCAGGGAGATTACATGCGAACCGTATGGCGCTTCATTGTCGGATTCTTTAAATGGACGTGGCGATTGCTCAATTTCGTCCGCGAACTGGTGCTTAACCTGTTCTTTATTTTGCTGGTGCTGGTCGGCGTTGGCATCTGGATGCAGCTTAGCAGCAGCACCACCGAACATAGCAGCCGCGGAGCATTGCTGATGGATATCAGCGGCGTGGTGGTCGATAAACCATCGACCAGCAGCAAGCTCAGCGTTATCGGGAAACAAATTTTTGGTGCCAGTTCTGACCGTCTGCAGGAAAACTCCCTGTTCGATATCGTGCAGACCATTCGCCAGGCGAAGGATGATCGCAATATCACCGGTATTGTGCTGGACCTGAAAAACTTCGCAGGTGGCGATCAGCCTTCAATGCAGTACATCGGTAAAGCGCTGCGTGAATTCCGCGACAGCGGCAAGCCGGTTTACGCCATTGGTGACAGCTATAGCCAGGGGCAGTACTACCTCGCCAGCTTCGCCAACAAAATCTGGCTGTCGCCGCAGGGCGTGGTTGACCTGCACGGTTTCGCCACTAACGGCCTGTACTACAAAACGCTGCTCGACAAGCTGAAAGTCTCGACTCACGTCTTCCGCGTCGGCACCTATAAGTCCGCCGTTGAACCGTTTATCCGTGATGATATGTCTCCTGCGGCCCGCGAAGCGGATAGCCGCTGGATTGGCGAGCTGTGGCAAAACTACCTCAACACCGTCGCGGCGAACCGTCAGATTACCGCACTGCAAGTGTTCCCTGGCGCTCAGGCTATGCTGGATGGGCTGAGCAAAGTTGACGGCGACACGGCGAAATACGCACTGGATAACAAACTGGTTGATACGCTCGCATCCAGTGCTGAAATCGAAAAAGCGATGACTAAAGCGTTTGGCTGGAGCAAAGCGGACAATAACTTTAGCGCCATCAGCATGTATGACTATGCGGTGAAAACCCCGGCGGATACCGGCTCAAGCATTGCCGTGGTCTTTGCGAACGGCGCTATCATGGACGGTGAGGAAACCCCGGGTAACGTCGGCGGCGATACCACCGCGGCACAAATCCGCGATGCACGTCTGGATCCGAAAGTGAAGGCTATCGTCCTGCGCGTCAACAGCCCTGGCGGCAGCGTTAGCGCTTCCGAGGTGATCCGTGAAGAACTGGCAGCAGCCAAAGCGGCAGGCAAACCGGTAGTTGTTTCGATGGGCGGTATGGCGGCATCCGGCGGTTACTGGATCTCAACGCCGGCGGATTACATCATCGCCAGCCCAAGCACGCTGACCGGCTCGATCGGCATCTTTGGGGTCATCAACACCGTCGAAAATACGCTCGATTCCATCGGCGTACACACTGACGGCGTCTCCACCTCTCCGCTGGCAGACATGGCGGTGACGAAAGCGCTGACCCCAGAAGTGCAGCAGATGATGCAGCTCACCATAGAGAACGGCTACAAACGCTTTATCAACCTCGTGGCGCAGTCGCGTAAGAGCACGCCGGAAGCTATCGATAAAATCGCCCAGGGCCACGTGTGGACCGGTGAAGACGCGAAAGCGAATGGGCTGGTCGATAGCCTCGGTGACTTTGACGACGCGGTAGCGAAAGCTGCAGAGCTGGCGAAGGTTAAAGCCTGGCACATTGACTACTACCAGAGCGAACCGACCTTCTTTGATATGGTGATGGACAGCATGTCAGGTTCAGTGCGCGCCGCCCTGCCACAGGCGCTGCAGGCTTACCTGCCGGCACCGCTGGCCTCGGCGGCAAATGCAGTAAAAGCCGAAAGCGATAAACTGGCGGTATTTAACGATCCGCAAAATCGCTATGCAATTTGCCTGACCTGCGCCAATATTCGCTAATCGTAATCCCCTCCGCTAAGGAGGGGATTTTCTTTGGATTACTCATTCGACGACCTCATGCAAAAAAAATCCATTTACGTCGCCTACACCGGCGGGACCATCGGGATGCAGCGCTCCGATCACGGCTACATTCCGGTTTCCGGTCACCTGCAGCGCCAGCTGGCGCTGATGCCTGAATTTCATCGTCCGGAGATGCCGGACTTTACTATCCACGAATACGATCCGCTGATGGACTCTTCCGACATGACGCCGGAAGACTGGCAGCACATCGCCGACGACATTAAAGCGCATTACGACGAGTACGACGGCTTTGTTATTCTGCACGGCACCGACACCATGGCCTTCACCGCCTCCGCGCTGTCGTTTATGCTGGAAAACCTCGGCAAGCCGGTTATCGTCACCGGCTCGCAGATCCCGCTGGCTGAATTGCGTTCCGACGGGCAAATCAATCTGCTCAATGCCCTGTACGTAGCCGCCAATTACCCGATTAACGAAGTGACGTTGTTCTTCAACAATCGCCTCTATCGCGGTAACCGCACCACCAAAGCCCACGCCGACGGTTTTGATGCCTTTGCCTCGCCAAACCTGGCGCCGCTGCTGGAAGCCGGTATTCACATTCGCCGTCTCGGCACGCCGCCTGCTCCGCACGGTGATGGCGAGCTGATTGTGCATCCCATCACCCCACAGCCAATTGGCGTAGTGACCATTTACCCGGGAATTTCCGCCGACGTAGTGCGCAACTTCCTGCTGCAGCCGGTCAAAGCGCTGATCCTGCGTTCTTACGGCGTCGGCAATGCGCCGCAGAACGGCAATTTTATTAAAGAGCTGACCGAAGCCAGCCTTCGCGGCATTCTGGTAATTAACCTCACCCAGTGTATGTCCGGCAAGGTGAATATGGGCGGCTACGCCACCGGTAACGCGCTGGCGCAGGCGGGCGTGATTAGCGGTTCGGATATGACCGTAGAGGCGACGCTGACCAAGCTGCATTACTTGCTGAGTCAAGGGCTGGATACCGAAACCATCCGTCAGGCCATGCAGCAAAACCTGCGTGGCGAGCTGACGCCAGACGATTAGGGAGAGCGCCATGACGCAACGCGCACTGTTATTGGTCGATTTGCAAAATGATTTCTGCGCCGGCGGCGCGCTGGCCGTGGCCGATGGCGATAGCACCATCGACGTCGCCAATCTGTTGATTCGGGCGGCGAATATCCTTGGCGATACGGTGGTGGCAAGCCAGGACTGGCATCCGGCCAACCACGGCAGTTTTGCCAGCCAGCACGGCGTTGAACCGTACACGCAAGGGACGCTGGACGGACTGGCGCAGACCTTTTGGCCGGACCATTGCGTTCAGGACAGCGACGGCGCGGCGTTTCACCCGCTGCTGACGCAGCAGGATATTGATGCCGTATTCCATAAAGGCGAAAGCGTTAATATCGATAGCTACAGCGCCTTTTTCGATAACGGACATCGGCAAAAAACCGGTCTCGATGCCTGGCTGCGCGAGCATGCGATCAACGAGCTTATCGTTCTGGGCCTGGCAACCGACTACTGCGTCAAATTTACGGTGCTCGACGCATTGCAACTTGGCTATACGGTCAACGTCATTACCGACGGCTGTCGCGGCGTCAATATTCAGCCGCAGGATAGCGCCAACGCCTTTATGGAGATGGCTGCCGAAGGGGCAACGCTGTATACCCTCGACGACTGGCTTGAGAATCAGGGATAGCCTGACAGCCACTTAGCGCCCGGAGGTTCTGGACACTCCCAACGTCGGGTAACACCGTGAGTGTCAGATTGAGATACCCGGGGCGACCGCCGGGTTTGGCGTCCCTTCGGGAACCCAATCCCGGCGTTTCCCCTAATCGCTTTGCTTAAGTGAACGGTGTTACGCCCCCGGGCGGCTTCTAACGATATTCCACTAACCCGGTCAATTTTCCTCCACCCGCCTTCTCCCCCGTGAACCGCTTCGCAGATTTTCCCCTTCGGCGATGCTATGTTCCAACGGTTGTTTTTTCGCCACACCTTTTCCGTGGCGCCTGTGTTTTTCAATGTCAAAGAGGACCGAGTATGAAACTTTTGCCTTTGCTGGCAGCTTTACCCCTGCTCTGCGCTTCCGTTGTGTCTGCCAATTCACTGATGTCCGTCGGCTACTTTAACGGTGGCGGCGATGTCACAGCCGGGCCGGGTGGCGATATCAATAAACTCGATGTGCGCCAGATTACCCACCTCAACTATTCATTTGGCCTTATCTATAACGATGAGAAAGATGAAACCAACGACGCGTTAAAAGACCCGACAAAACTACATCAAATCTGGCTGTCGCCGAAGGTACAGTCCGATCTAGAAAAAATCCCCGTCTTGCGTAAACAAAATCCGAACCTGAAAGTACTGCTCTCCGTCGGCGGCTGGGGCGCTCGCGGATTCTCAGGTGCGGCCGCTAGCCCTGAAGCACGCGCGGTGTTTATCCGTTCGGCACAGGATGTGGTCGCCAAATATGGCCTCGACGGCATCGATCTTGACTGGGAATACCCGGTTAACGGCGCCTGGGGCCTGGTGGCTAGTCAGCCTACGGACAGAGACAACTTCACCACGCTGCTGAAAGAACTGCGCGCGGCGTTTGGCAAACACAAGCTGGTCACCATCGCCGTCGGGGCCAATGCTGAGAGCCCGAAAAGCTGGGTGGACGTGAAGGCCATCGCCCCGCTGCTGGACTACATCAACCTGATGACCTACGACATGGCGTACGGCACGCAGTACTTTAACTCCAATTTGTACGATTCAACCCAGTGGCCAACGGTGGCGGCAGCGGATAAGTACAGCGCTGATTTTGTGGTCAATAACTATATCGCCGCCGGCCTGAAGCCGAGCCAGATGAACCTCGGCATCGGTTTCTACGGCCGCGTACCAAAACGCACCGTCGAGCCGGGCATCGACTGGAGCAAACCGGATGCGCAGAAAAATCCGGTCACCCAGCCGTACTTTGGCCCACATGAAGTGGTTCTGTTTAAATCACTGGGCGTGGATTTGAGCAAAGACACCTACGTGAAGTACAACGACATCGTGGCGAAATTGCTCAATGACCCGCAGAAACGTTTTACCGAGCACTGGGACGATCAGGCGAAAGTGCCGTGGCTGTCAGTGCAATCCACCGACGGCAAAGCGCTGTTCGCCCTCTCCTATGAGAACCCGCGTTCAGTGAGTATTAAAGCTGACTACATCAAGAGTAAAGGGCTTGCTGGAGCGATGTTCTGGGAATATGGCGCAGACGATAACAACCAGCTGGCGAAACAGCTGGCCGAGTCGCTAGGCATTAAACACTAACGTTCTGAGTAAAAAGCCAACCGTTATCCGGGCACGGCTTGCCCGGATAACGGTGACAGAATGATTTCAAACCACACAACGACACTCATGCTTAACGCCAGCACTTCTGGTTATACCGGCGCTAAGATACCGCTGTCGGCGTGAATACGATATCCGGCTCCCGGATGTGGCGCCTGTAGCCGCGCGCTACCGCCGAACAGTTTTTCGCGCAGTGTCCCCTGGCTGTACTCTTGCTTGTAGACGCCGCGTTTTTGCAATTCGGGGATCAGCAGCTCCACCACATCAGTGAACGTTTCATGCGTCACGGCGTAGGCAAGATTAAAACCATCCACGTCGGTCTCTTCGACCCATGACTGCAATTCATCAGCGACGGTTTGCGCACTGCCAACGACCAGCGGACCAAAGCCGCCAATCCCCACCCAATCCGCCATTGCTTTCACCGACCACTGACGGCCAGGATCGGCGGTGGAGAACGTATCAACAACGGATTGAATGGCATTAGTTTTCGAATAGGTAAACACTTCATCAGGCTGGTACTGACTAAAATCGATTCCGGTCCAGCCGGAGATCAGCGCCAGCGCGCCTTCATAGCTGGTATAGCTTTTGTACTCCTGCCATTTGGCCTGCGCGGCTTTATCAGTCTCGCCAACAATCGCAGTCTGCATGTTGAAAATCAGAATGCTGTGCGGATCGCGCCCAGCCTCCTGCGCCCGGCGGCGAATATCGGCGACCGTTTTTTTCAAAGCGCTTTTTGACGGCGAGGCCACAAATACGCACTCGGCATGGCTGGCTGCAAACTGCTTACCGCGGCTTGAGGCACCGGCCTGATAGAGTACCGGCGTACGCTGCGGCGACGGTTCGCAAAGGTGATAACCCGGTACGTCAAAGAATTTACCGTGATGATTAATTGCATGAATTTTACTTGGGTCGCTAAAAATCCGCCGTTCGCGATCGCGCAAAATCGCCCCCTCTTCCCAACTGCCTTCCAGCAGTTTGTACACGACTTCGAGATATTCGTCGGCGTAATCGTAACGGGCATCATGAGCGGTTTGTGCCTGTTGACCGATATTACGCGCACCGCTCTCGAGATAGGAGGTGACGATATTCCAGCCCACGCGCCCTTTGGTTAGATGATCCAGCGTCGACAAGCGACGAGCAAACGGATACGGATGTTCAAACGACAATGACGCCGTGAGGCCAAAGCCAAGATGTTCGGTCACCAGCGCCATCGGAGTCACCAACGCTAGCGGATCGTTGACCGGCACCTGTGCCGCCTGCCGAATGGCCGCATCGCCATTACCGTTAAAGACGTCATAAACACCGAGCACATCGGCGATAAACAGGCCGTCAAATTTTCCCCGCTCCAGCAAACGCGCCAAATCAACCCAGTAGTCCAGATCCTTGTACTGCCAGGAACGGTCGCGCGGATGTGCCCACAGTCCCGGCGATTGGTGGCCAACACAGTTCATATCAAAAGCATTCAGTCGAATTTCACGTTGCGAAGCCATAATAGTCTCCCCGTACACCCGGCGTTGTGCCCGGTGTAAGCAATAGTTTTAATGGGTTACGATAAGATGAGCTGGCGGCAGCCCAGCGTTTCCAGCACATGTTGCGCCACCTGCTGCGCGTGTTCGGCGACCTGCGGTAGCCCCATGAGTTCGCCAAATCGTCCGCGGGCGGCAGGCCCTGCCACCCAAATATTCTGTGAGGCTTGCGACAGCACATTGACCTCAATTCCCATGTCCAGCGAGTCCGGATGAATCAGCCCCTCACGATGCAAGGCCTGCAGAAATGGCTGACTGGCAATCAGATCCGCGTGATCGGGACCGGTGGTCAGCACCAGATAATCAACGGTCTCCTGTTGCGCCTTTCCACCTCGCAGCGTCAGGTGAAGCTGTAATGCGTTGCTTCGTGCTTCCAGCGTTTGCAGGCGGGCCGCGAGCGGACGAAAAGTGCCCATCTGGCGTTTATCCGCAATCGCCTGGGCAACCTGCGGGGCAATACGGTAGCGGTGCACATCCCAGAAGCGGCGCACGTGACGCAAAAATTGCCGTTTTTCCGCCTCGTTGAGCCGTTGCCAGATAGCCTGTCCCTGCTGACGCACGGCATCCAGCACTACTTGCCACGGCAATCCATGAGTTTTCGCGCGAGTAATATCCTCGCGAATCCGCCGTAAGCGCTGGCGCAGCGAACCGTACTGGTAGTCGGCGGTCCATTGCGGCAGGTTTATCGGCGCGTTAGGCCGTGAGAGCAATCCATGGCGTGAAAAAGCCAATACCTCACCCTGATGCCCCTGCCGCGCCAGTGATGCCACCACGTCGGCCATACTGAGCGCCGTGCCCATGATCGCCACTTTCGCCGTGGCAGGAATGTCTGCCAACGCACCGGGCTGCCATGGATTAGCGATCAGTCGTGGGTGTTGACTCAATGGCTGCACCACTGGCGATAAACGCGGAGGCGGATGACTCACGGCCAGTATGATGCGGTCTGCCTGCAGACGTTGGCCTGTGGAGGTGATAAGGCGGCCATGTTGCCAATCCACCGCCCGTTCCTGAATGTGAGCCACCCGTGAGCCGTGCGCTTTTGCCGCCTGATGGAAGGCCGCCTCGACATAACGGCCAAATGCGCCACGCTGGGGGTAAACACTGCCATCGGCCTGCAGAGCCTGCGGATCCTGAGGGAAATCACCGTAGCGGCGATACCAACGATCAAATGCACCGTCGTCATCTCCAGCCAGTTGCATCCGTGCGGCAGGGACATTAATTCGATGGGCCGAGTCGGTTGCCGAATAGGCCACACCCTGCCCAAGATGCTCTCGAGGCTCAATCACGCTAATGCGCAGTGAACGCGTCGTCTCACGCATCAAATGAATGGCGACGGCCGTACCGCTGAAACCACCGCCGACTATCACCACATGGGGTTCTGCCATCGTCATCCCCCTTTCAGCTCGCGCTGACGTGTTTGGCCGGGCGTTTTGCCCCACCAATAGTTTCACCAAACGGACCGGTGTTAACCTCGCCTTTTGCCGAACGCGGTTGGGTACTGAGAGGCAGCAGTGGCATCACCAGCTCGGCAAAGCGATGCGCCTCTTCGAGATGCGGATAGCCTGAGAAGATAAAATGGGTCACTCCCAGCGCCTGGTACTCGCGAATACGTTCCGACACCTGCTCAGGGCTGCCCACCAGTGCGGTACCCGCTCCGCCGCGCACCAGGCCCACACCCGCCCACAGATTGGGCGCGATGCGCAGGTTTTCGCGGCTGCCTTTGTGCAATGCGCTCATACGCGCCTGGCCGGTAGAATCCATCCGGGAGAATATCTGCTGCGCCTGAGCGATGGTGTCATCATCCAGGTGGGCGATCAGTTTATCCGCCGCCGCCCAGGCTTCCTCTTCGGTCTCACGGACAATGACATGCAGGCGAATCCCATACTCCAACTGGCGTCCCTTCTCTTCGGCACGGGCCCTGACTACCACCAGTTTTTCCGCTACCTGAGCAGGAGGCTCGCCCCAGGTGAGGTAGGCATCAATGTGATTGGCGGCCACATCGATAGCCGGTTCGGAGGAGCCTCCGAAGTACAGCGGGGGACCATTTTTTTGTACCGGAGGGAACAGCACTTCAGCCCCTTCGACTTGCAGATGGGTGCCGTGATAGTCGACCTTCTCTCCGGCTAACAAACGGCGGTAAACCTCGAGGAATTCATGCGTTACCTGGTAGCGCTCACTGTGGTTGAGGAAGATGCCGTCGCCTTTGTTTTCCACCGGATCACCACCGGTTACCACGTTAATCAGCAGACGCCCTTCAGACAGCCTGTCGAGCGTCACAGCCATACGTGCAGCCAACGTCGGCGGCTGAAGACCCGGACGAACGGCCACCAGATAACGTAAGTTGCGCGTGATGGGTGCCAGCGCAGCCGCCACCAGCCAGGAGTCCTCACAACTTTTGCCGGTTGGGATCAGTACGCCGTAGTAGCCAAGGCTATCCGCCGCCAGCGCGACCTGCTGTAGATACGGCAGGTCCACCGGGCGTCCGCCCTCGGTGGTCCCTAAATAGCGCCCATCGCCATGGGTCGGTAAAAACCAGAAGACGTTAATTTTCTCAGCGGCATGTACGGTCATTATCCATTTCCTTTATAACTATATTTGGTATTTATAGAAGCGGTTATTTAAGTCGGTTATAAAGGAGTTAGCGAAATCCATGCCAATTATTGAAATTAAAAATTTCTTTATTTATCAACAAATTATTAATGGATTAATGGATGCCGTTCTGTTGCAGATGCAACACGTTGATGGCTAAAACTGCCGCAATGGCAACAACCGGTCAGTTCCCCCCTCTGGCAAATGGCGGCGGCAAAAGATACCGTCCAGAGAGGAATTAGCTGGAGACTCACGATGCTCAACGCAGAACTTACCGCAACCGGTCCATCGCTGGTTGACCCCGCCTCTCAGGCGTTTCAAAAAATACTGATTCGCCTTGCCCCGACGGATGCGACGGTGCTTATCATCGGTGAAACCGGCACGGGTAAAGAGGTGGTGGCGCGCTACCTTCACCGCCATAGCCCGCGTGCGAATGCGCCGTTTCTGGCGGTAAACTGCGGAGCACTCACGGAGTCTTTGGCGGAATCTGAATTATTCGGACACGAGAAAGGCGCCTTTAGCGGCGCGACGCATACCCATCAAGGGTGGTTTGAAGCGGCAGAAGGCGGCACCCTGCTGTTGGACGAAATTGGCGAACTGAGTCTGGCGCTGCAGGTCAAGCTATTGCGCGTATTGCAGGAGCGCGAAATAACCCGCGTCGGCTCGCATAAACCCATTCGTATCAATGTGCGGGTTATTGCGGCGACCCACGTCGATCTGGTGCGCGCCATTCAGGAACGACGCTTTCGTGAAGATCTGTTCTATCGACTGAATATCGCCGCGGTAACGCTGCCCCCGCTGCGCCAACGCCAGCAGGATATTACGGTGTTAGCCAAACATTTCATCCAGCTTTATGCCACGCGTTTAGGCCGCCCAACTCCCCAACTGGCACCTGACACACTGGACCTTCTGCGCACCTATCCGTGGCCTGGCAACATTCGCGAGCTCGAGAACACGTTGCACAACGCCGTGTTGCTAAATATTGACCCGATTCTCACGCCGGATAGTCTGCGGCTAACGTCTACGCCATCGGTCCAGCAACTTCCCGTTGAAGAGAGCGATGAACTCACCGGCTTCATGCGCCGTCAACTGCTCACCCACAGCGGCGCGCTGTACGACAGGCTGCTGCGAGCCATGATCCAAACGGCCATGAGCCAAAGCGATAACAACCAAAGCCAGGCCGCATCGCTACTGGGGATCAGCCGCCATACGCTGCGTACGCAATTAGCGCATCTGGGCGTCATTAAACAACGCCGCAAACCGGGGGTCGCAATAGTCTCTGCGCCACGTGAACGGGAATTACGTATCGGCTATCAGCGTTTTGGCAATCTGGGCGTGCTGAAAGCCCGTCAGCTACTGGAGCAATCATTTGTGGAGCTTGGCGTTAACGTGCTGTGGAGCGAATATCCCGCGGGCCCGCAGCTATTACAGGCGTTGGGGAACGACGAGATTGATTTTGGTACCACCGGTGAAGCGCCGCCGATTTTTGCTCAGGCGAAAAACAATGCGCTGCTATACGTGGCCTGGGAGCCACCTGCCCCACGCAGCGTCGCCATGGTCGTTCCCAACGCCAGCGATATCCGTACGCCACAACAGCTGCGCGGAAAGCGCATTGCGCTCAATAAAGGGTCGAACGTTCATTGGCTGCTGGTGCAAATACTGGAAGAGGCAGGACTCGGGCTTCATGACGTCAAGGTGGTCTACACGCCGCCGAAATATCCGTTAACCGCTAGCGACTATCTGGCCGCCGACGCCTGGATGATGTGGGATCCGGTACTGAGCGCGGCTGAAAAGAGCAGCACGCTGCGCGTGCTGGCAACTGGCGAAGGCCGCGTTAACAATCATCAGTTTTATATCGCGCGACGCCAGTATGCTCAGCAAAATGAGGAAATCATCGCCGGGATCGTGGCGGCGTTGGTAAAAACCGGGAAATTTATTGACCGTCATCGTCACGAAGCAGCGCAGCTGTTGGCAAGTGAATTGGGATTAGATGTGGGTTCACTCACCTGTGCACTGGCACGTCGTAGCCATCAGACGCGGGAGATGGATATGCAGGCGATACGGGCGCAACAATCTATTGCCGACCGCTTCTACGCGTTAGGCCTGTTGCACAGGCCCGTCGCGGTGAGAGAAGCCATCTGGTACGCCCAGGAGCGCTTGATAAAACCGTGGGCGGCGGCTTAGTGTTGCTTAAACGTCGCAATAGGCTTCGGTGAAATGCCGAAGTCTTCTTTGAGCTGTTGCTTACTCTTCATCACCATCTGCCCTTGGGTGTCGATGGTCATGTGCTGCGCGTCGGCATTGTGACGAGACTGCCAGAGCATCACCAGCTGTAGGCTGTTTTCTTTTTGCTCTTCAGTCAAGGCAACACCGTCAGGCCATTTTCCCAGCTCCACGGCGGTGACTAAACGCTGGTAAATTTCCGGCGTCATATTGTCGATCATTTGCTCAATACTCATCTTCCGCTCCTTCTCCTCAGGAATAATTTGCTGAATCGTTTTTTCAACCTTTTGTTGAGGTACCGCTCTCGTCATCCGTGAAGTTCAGCGAGGCAGAATTGACGCAAAAACGTTCACCCGTAGGCTGTGGGCCATCCGGGAAAACGTGCCCCAGATGCGCATCACAATTTCCGCAACGAATTTCAGTACGTTGCATGCCGTGAGAGTAATCGTTGAGATAACGAATCGCCGTATCGCTCACCGGCTCGTAGAAGCTGGGCCAGCCGCATCCAGAATCAAACTTACTTTGGGAATGAAATAACGGCGCATCGCACACCAGGCAGTGGTAGATCCCATCGCGCTTATTGTGCAGTAGACGCCCGGTAAATGGCGGTTCTGTACCGTGTTTCTGGGTGACATAGAACTGCATTTCGCTAAGAGTATTTTTGAGTTCTTCTGGGGTGGGTTTATTTGCCATTTTGCTCACATCTCACTATGGAAAATACAATTACCAGAGGATTCTAACAAAACATTAACAATGAAGTGTGAACTTTTGTTCTAAACTTAATCGGCGTGAAAAGGCCGAGGGTTAATTGTGATATACATCACACTTTTATCTCCTGAGCCCTTTAAAAATCCCGGCCCCGCCCTCATGTGGTTACAAGCTCATAGGAAGAGTGAGGCAGGTCAGTCGTGCAAAGCTTAGGCAGAGGATTGATTTGTCGCAATGATTGACACGATTCCGCTTGACGCTGCCTAAGGTTTTTGTAATTTTACACGCAACCTTTTATTCACTAATAAATAGCTGGTGGAATATATGACTATCAAAGTAGGTATCAACGGTTTTGGCCGTATCGGCCGTATTGTTTTCCGTGCTGCTCAGGAACGTTCTGACATCGAAATCGTTGCAATCAACGATCTGTTAGACGCTGACTACATGGCATACATGCTGAAATATGACTCCACTCACGGCCGTTTCAACGGTACCGTTGAAGTGAAAGACGGTCATCTGGTCGTTAACGGTAAAAAAATCCGTGTTACCGCTGAGCGTGACCCAGCTAACCTGAAGTGGAACGAAGTCGGTGTTGACGTCGTTGCTGAAGCAACTGGTCTGTTCCTGACTGACGAAACTGCTCGTAAGCACATCGCAGCTGGCGCTAAAAAAGTTGTTCTGACTGGTCCTTCCAAAGACAACACCCCTATGTTTGTTAAAGGCGCTAACTTTGACAAATACGAAGGCCAGGACATCGTTTCTAACGCATCCTGCACCACCAACTGCCTGGCACCACTGGCTAAAGTTATCAACGACAACTTCGGTATCGTTGAAGCACTGATGACCACTGTTCACGCAACCACCGCAACTCAGAAAACCGTTGATGGCCCGTCTCACAAAGACTGGCGCGGCGGCCGCGGCGCATCCCAGAACATCATCCCATCCTCTACCGGTGCTGCTAAAGCAGTAGGTAAAGTACTGCCAGAACTGAATGGCAAACTGACTGGTATGGCGTTCCGCGTTCCTACCCCGAACGTATCCGTTGTTGACCTGACCGTTCGTCTGGAAAAAGCTGCTTCTTACGAAGAAATTAAGAAAGCACTGAAAGCTGCTTCCGAAGGCGCAATGAAAGGCGTTCTGGGTTACACCGAAGACGACGTTGTATCTACCGATTTCAACGGTGAAGTTTGCACTTCCGTATTCGATGCTAAAGCGGGTATCGCTCTGAACGACCACTTCGTGAAACTAGTTTCCTGGTACGACAACGAAACTGGCTACTCTCACAAAGTTCTGGACCTGATCGCTCACATCTCCAAATAAGTTGAGATGAGAATCTGATCCAAAAAGGCGACCTCGGTCGCCTTTTTTTATGGCTAAGTATTTTAAACACCAAGGATTGCAGCATGATTAACAAAATTTTCGCTCTTCCGGTTCTTGAACAGCTTACCCCTGTACTCTCGCGTCGCCAGCTGGACGAGCTGCCGCTTATCGTTATCGACCACCCAAAAGTAAAAGCCTCCATCGCCTTCCAGGGCGCACACCTGCTCTCCTGGAAACCCGCGGGTGAAGAAGAGGTTTTGTGGCTCAGCAATAACACCCCATTTAAAAACGGCGTCGCGCTGCGTGGCGGCGTACCCATCTGCTGGCCGTGGTTTGGCCCAGCAGCACAGCCAGGTTTCCCGGCACACGGCTTCGCCCGTAATCTGCCGTGGGAGCTGAAAGCGCATAATGAAGACGATAACGGCGTGGTGCTGACATTTGAACTGAAAAGCAGCGATGCGACTCGTCAGTACTGGCCGCACGAATTCAGCCTGCTTGCCCGCTTCAAACTGGGTAAAACCTGCGAAATGGAGCTGGAAGCACACGGCGAATTCGAAACGACCACCGCCCTGCACACCTATTTCAACGTCGGCGATATCCACGCGGTGAAAGTGAGTGGCCTTGGCGATCGTTATATTGATAAGGTGCAAAACGCTGAAATCGGTCAACTGAGCGATGGCGTACAGACCTTCCCGGACCGTACTGACCGCGTCTATTTGAATCCAGAAGCCTGCAGCGTTATTCATGATACCGCATTAAACCGTGCGATTGACGTGGTGCACCATCATCACGTCAACGTTGTGGGTTGGAACCCAGGCCCAGCGCTTTCCGTTAGCATGGCCGATATGCCGGACGACGGGTATAAAACCTTCGTTTGCGTAGAAACCGCCTGCGCTAGCGCACCACAGAAAGCCACTGCGGATAAACCGGCACGCTTGAGCCAAACTATTCGCGTTGTAAAACGTTAATTCCCTACCCGCGCTCCTCTCTGGGCAACACCCCCGTTGCCCAGCTTATCCCCTCTCTATCCCATCAAAAGCTTCATTTATTCATAATTAGTTACCGGTAACATCTATTAGATCAAACTTTCCCCAGAAACAAATCCACAGTGTATTTCACGGGAGTAATATTAAATCATTAGTGCTAAGCACCAGATAAAAATAAACAACCAAAATATTTAACCAAAAATCATCACCTCTACAACCCTCATGCGCTGCGTGGATTAGGGACTGGTACAGCTCAAATACCGCCTATCCACGGTTCTTATCTGTCAGACCCCGTAAAATGTAGAGGACCCACATGTCTGTTTTTTACACACCTCCTTTCCGGCGTAATACCCTTGCGCTCACTATCGGCCTGGCGCTTTGCGCCCCAGTCCCTTATACCGCTCACGCTGCCGATGGTTCCGATGGCAGCACAGCGACCTCTGACGCAAGCGCCCAAGGTGGCCACGGCGGCGATATGGACCTTACCACCGGTGCTGGTGGCAATGGCGGTGCAGGAGGTTCAGGTGGTCGCGGTCAAGCCAGTAGCGATGGTGAGAATGGCTATCCTGGTAGCGTAAACACACCTGATAACCACGCAGGCACCGGTGGGCATCACCAGGAACCCGATCGTAATGCTAACAACGGTTCAGGCGCTGCCGGCGGCGGTGGCGGTGGCGGCGCTGCTGGTGTGGTACAAAATGGCGGTGGCCAGGCCAACAACACCGGAGCCATTGTTGGGGGGAACGGCGGACACGGCGGCAATGGCGGTTCAAACACCACCGATGTCACCGAAGCCGGTAATGGCGGCAACGGGGGCGACGGTGGCAATGGCGGCAGCGGTGTCTTACTGACCACCAACGGCAGCTATACCAACAGCGGTACGATTGATGGCGGTAACGGTGGCAACGGTGGTAACACCGGTAGCGCAAGCGCTAACGCGCAAACCGACGGAGGTACCACAATTCATGCCGGTAGCGGCGGCGCAGGCGGTAAAGGTGGCGATGGCGTCACAGCAACCCAGGGCGGTAATGTTACCAATACCGGTACCATTACCGGTGGGCATGGGGCAACCGGCGGTCTGGCTGCCGATGCGAATAACTCACAAAATAATACCGTCACGGGCGTTGGTGGTACTGGCGGTAAAGCCGCTGACGGCGGTAACGGCGTCTGGTTAAGTGATACCAGCACCATAACCAACAGCAACAAAATTATTGGCGGTGACGGTGGCAACGGCGGTAACGGCGGTGCGGTGAATGCAGGCCAGGGAACCGGGGTCGTTGGCGATGGCGCCATCGGCGGCAACGGCGGCAGCGGGATTACGGTAGTCGGCAGCGGCACTGTCACTAATGAAGTGACCGGCAGTATCGTCGGCGGCAATGCCGGTACCGGCGGCGGCGGCAACTCCACCAGCAGCGGCCTCAATCTGAGTGGGGGTAATGGTGGCGATGGCGGTAATGGTGGTACCGGTATTGCGCTGCAAAATGGTGGGAACGTGACTAACGCAGGCTCCGTCATCGGTGGTTCGGGAAACCGTGGCGGCGGCAGCGGGAGTCTCACCAGTTCGCGCGGCGGTGACTCAGGCACCGGCGGCATCGGGATCGATATTAATCAGCAGGGCACCGTTATTAATGAATCCACCGGTAAGGTCCAGGGCGGCAAAGGTGGCGATGACTCTGCGGGTGGCGGTGGTGTTGGCGGTGTTGGGGGGACGGCAGTCAACATCACGGGAGCGGGTAGCGTAGAGAATCACGGCGAGTTTATCGGCGGTGACGGCGGTGCGGGGGCAAATGCCAACGGTACCGACGCCAACGGCGGGACTGGGGCACAAGGCGGTAGCGGGCTGGCCATCAACGGCGCCGGTACTGTTGTTAACTCATCCGGTGCCTCCATTCGCGGTGGGATGGGCGGAACCGGTGGCGGTGGTAGTCAGGGCGACGGTGGCGTCGGCGGCAAAGGCGGTGATGGCGTCGAAATTGGTGCCGGCGGCTCGGTTGTCAACAATGGTAATATTCTCGGCGGTACCGGGAATCGCGGCGGTGGTGGTGGTAAATCCAATGGCGGTAGCGGCGGCGACGGTGTGCACATCACCACCGGTGGCGGCACGCTCAATAACACCGGTACCATTTCCGGCGGCAGCGGCGGCGACGCGGGGACTGCAACGGGTGATGCCGGAACTGGCGGTGTTGGCGTTTATGGCAGCGATATGACCATCATCAACAGCGGGACATTACAGGGCGGGCTGAATCAGGACGGAACGACCCGCTCTCAGGCGGTGATGTTTGTCTCCGGCACTAATTCCCTGGAGTTGCAAGCGGGCTACCAGGTTTTGGGCGACGTTGTCGCCGGTGATGGTGACGATACGCTAATCCTGGGTGGTGAGAAAAATTCCACCTTTGATGCAGCAAGTATTGGGGATGCAGCTCAATATCAAGGCTTTGATCATTTCAGTAAAACCGGTAATAGCACCTGGCTTTTGCAAAACACTACCGATGCCATTACGCCGTGGACAATTTACGACGGTATATTGCAGGTAGCTGAAGATGCCAGTCTTGGTGCAGCCAGCAGCACGCTAACCTTTGACGGCGGCACGCTACAGATGGTGGGCGGATTCAATTTCGACAATTCACGGCCGATTGTTATCGACACCGCGGGCGGCACGCTGGATACCCAGGGTTACAACACCACTATCTCTCAGGGAATCACCGGTAGCGGCGATTTCACCAAACTGGGTAGCGGAGCATTAACCTTAACCGGTAACAGTACGTTTAGCGGTGAAACCACCCTCGCCGAGGGGAGTATTGACGTCATCGGCTCACTGGCAGGCGGCGTTACAGCACGATCTGGTACGGCGCTTTCCGGTAGTGGTAGCGTTGGCGCTACCACGCTCGACAGCGGCAGTACGCTCACCGTCGGTTCCCCCACAGAGGATGACACGACGCAGGCCACCTTCACCATTAACGGTGCACTGGATAATAGCGGAACGGTTAACCTCTCCCGTAGTCAGATACAGGCCGGAAATCAGCTGCTGGTTCATGGCGATTATAAAGGCGGCACTGATAGCCAAATGAACCTCAGCACCGTACTGGGTGATGACAGCTCGCAAACCGACCATGTCAGTATCGACGGTAGCACCTCAGGCACCACATGGGTTAGCTTTAACAACGTCGGCGGTCTCGGAGCGCAAACTAATCGGGGTATCGAGGTAATTAGCGTTAATGGCACCTCGGCGACCGACGCGTTTAAACAATCCGGCCGAGCCGTCGCGGGGCCATGGGACTACAGTCTGGTGCAAAAAGGCCAGAACTGGTACCTGACATCCGTCAATATGAACCCGGTAAACCCCGTTGATCCAGCCAATCCAATCCCACAATATCGTCCGGAAGCCGGCAGCTATTTAAGCAACCTGGCGGCAGCGAACACCCTATTTACCCTCGCACTAGACGATCGTGAAGGCGCAACCGAGTACCGGGATCAGCAGACTAACCGCCCTTCCCTTGCCAGTACATTTTGGCTGCGTCAGGAAGGTGGACAAAACCGCTTCCGGGCAGCCAGTGGTCAGATTCGCACCCAGGCTAACCGCTACGTCGCGCAAATGGGTAATGAGTTCTTCCACGGCAGCAGCAACGGCGACGATCGCTGGGGCGGCGGGCTGATGGCGGGTTACGGTAACGTCAAGGGCAACAGCACGTCCTCACTGACCGGCTATCGCTCACGCAATAGCATGGACGGCTACAGCGTTGGCGCTTACGGTACCTGGTATCAAAATGCACTCAGCCGTCAGGGCGCGTATGTCGATAGCTGGGTTAACTACAACTGGTTTAACAACCAGGTCGACGGCGAAGATCTGGCCCGGGAGCACTACCGTAGCCGAGGCTTTACCGCCTCTGTCGAAAGTGGATACAACCTATTATTACGCGAGAAAGAGCGCCAGGCGGTCTATCTTGAACCTCAGGCACAGCTGACCTGGATGGGCGTCAAAAGCCCAAGCCATACCGAAGTCAACGGTACCCAGATTCAGGATAATGGCCACGGCAATCTACAATCTCGCCTGGGCATGCGCCTGTACTTACGCGGCCATCGTCTGGAGGATGAAGGCAAAAATCGCGAGTTTAAACCGTACGTTGAAGCCGACTGGCTGCATAACACCCATGCGGCGGCGATTCGCATGAATAACACGCTGATTGGCCAGGAAGGCGCGCAGAACATCGCGCAGCTGAAGCTTGGCGTACAGGGGCAGATCTCCCCGACGCTAAATCTGTGGGGCGGGACAGCATTGCAGGTCGGCAACGATGGCTACAGCGATGTCTCTGCGATGGTAGGAATGAAGTACGCATTTTAGAAATTAGCCTCATAACGGTGCAGCGCACCGTTATGAGGCTCGTCTACAGTGCAAGGAAAGCGCCTTATCGTTCGGGCGCTTTCATACTGAATTCAGACGATTTTTAGAAGGTGTAGGTCACACCAGTTGACAGCAGACCGGTCCAGCTTTTGTCGATCATTGGGCTATCGGTGATCTCATCGGACAGACGAGTGTAACGCGCGGTACCGTATACGCTCCAGTTACCGGCAAAGCGGTAGTTGGCGCTCATTTCCAGATACGGGTTCCAGCTACTGTTCGGATCGTAGCTACGCAGGCCGCTGCGCGCCGATTCATGACGGGAAACACCATAATAGTACTGGTTCTGGTTTTCGCTGTTCCACTGCACACCGATACCCGGCGTTAAGGTCAGACCGCCGTTGGTGTAGCGATAAACCCAGGCCGTATCCCAGACAATACCGTTGCTTTTATCCAGCGTATCGCCAGCAAGCGTGGTGCGCAGAGAACCGTACTGAGTATGGTGGAACCAGGAAAGCCCGGCCATCATCGTCGACTGACGGCGATCCAATTTACGCAGTTGGCTGTTGTCGCTATCGCCCGGTTTGAAGAACAGCGGAGACCAATAAGCCGTCAGCGAGAGCTGGTCTGTACCGTCATTCCACAGGTAGTAACCACCACCTAAACCACGGAACCAGAAGTTATCCCCTTCGTAATTAATTACCGGTACAGGGTATACATCGTGGTCGTACTGTTTGTATGGATGTTCAACAATCCCCACACCTGCGCCCAGCGAGAACTTGCTTTCCGCCTGTACAGCCGTTGCAGAAGTGGCAATCAGTATCCCTAGAGCAAGAAGTTTGATTCGATTCACAATCCGTAATTCCTTTTTATTCAACCTATCAGCCGCGGAAGTTTACATCCCACTGTGCGTTACCACAAATTTTTTACAGCAAAAGGCAAAATATCACTTGCAATTATCCCATCTACTTATGACGGTTCACTTGCAAATTCGTGACGGCTATATGAAAGAGTAAAAAAGATTAAAAAATTTAATGTCGTGTTATCTGATGAGTTATTGATATGTCATTGAAATTCGTTTTTATCGCCATGCAAGTTTTGCAAATGCCATCTACGCTTATTTTTAGAAGGTGTCATTGCCACGTACGTCCGCGTTAATTATCCGACAACCTGGCACACGGGTTGCTGGATAAAGCAGTGAGCGTCGTTTGGCTTAGCCCTTCCGGGAGCCCACACTATTCATACCAATGGCTCTTAACCTGTGCTAAAAAACGAAAGGACGGCATGCCATGAATATATTCGATCACTATCGCCAGCGCTATGAAGCTGCCAAGGACGAAGAGTTCACACTGCAGGAGTTTCTCGCCGTATGTAAGCAAGATCGCAGTGCCTATGCTAACGCGGCAGAACGGCTACTAACGGCTATTGGTGAGCCCGTAATGGTTGATACGGCTCAAGAACCGCGGCTTTCCCGTCTCTTTTCGAACCGAGTCATCGGACGCTATCCCGCGTTCGAAGAGTTCTATGGCATGGAAGAAGCCATTGAACAGATAGTTTCCTACCTGAAACACGCTGCCCAAGGGCTCGAAGAGAAGAAACAAATCCTTTATTTACTGGGCCCGGTGGGCGGCGGTAAATCTTCACTGGCTGAACGCCTGAAATCACTGATGCAGCGCGTTCCTATTTACGTACTCAGCGCTAACGGGGAACGCAGTCCGGTCAACGACCATCCGCTGTGTCTGTTTAATCCGCAGGAAGACGCGCAGATTCTGGATAAAGAGTACGGCATTCCGAATCGCTACCTCGGCACCATTATGTCGCCATGGGCCGCGAAACGGCTGCACGAATTTGGTGGTGACATTACCAAGTTCCGGGTGGTGAAAGTCTGGCCATCCATTCTGCAACAGATCGCGATTGCCAAAACGGAACCGGGCGATGAGAACAACCAGGACATTTCCGCACTGGTTGGTAAAGTCGATATCCGTAAACTGGAACACTTCGCACAAAACGACCCGGATGCCTACGGCTATTCCGGTGCGCTGTGCCGTGCCAACCAGGGGATTATGGAGTTCGTCGAGATGTTTAAAGCACCAATCAAGGTGCTGCATCCACTGTTGACCGCCACTCAGGAAGGTAACTATAACGGGACCGAAGGGATCTCTGCCCTGCCGTTCAATGGCATCATCCTTGCGCACTCCAACGAATCGGAGTGGGTGACCTTCCGCAACAACAAAAACAACGAAGCGTTCCTTGACCGTGTGTATATCGTTAAGGTGCCTTACTGCCTGCGGATCTCGGAAGAGATCAAAATTTACGAAAAACTGCTTAACAACAGTGAGTTGACCCATGCGCCGTGCGCGCCGGGCACTCTGGAAACGCTGTCACGCTTCTCGATTCTGTCACGTTTGAAAGAGCCGGAAAACTCCAGCATCTACTCGAAAATGCGCGTCTATGATGGTGAAAGCCTGAAAGACACCGACCCGAAAGCCAAGTCGTATCAGGAGTATCGCGACTATGCGGGTGTTGATGAAGGCATGAACGGTCTTTCTACCCGCTTCGCCTTCAAAATCCTTTCTCGCGTCTTCAACTTCGATCACGCAGAGGTGGCAGCAAACCCGGTGCACCTGTTCTACGTACTGGAACAGCAGATCGAACGCGAACAGTTCCCGCAGGAGCAGTCCGAACGCTACCTGGAATTCTTAAAAGGCTATCTGATCCCGAAATACGCCGAGTTCATCGGCAAAGAGATCCAGACCGCCTATCTGGAGTCCTACTCTGAGTACGGCCAGAATATTTTCGACCGTTACGTCACCTATGCGGATTTCTGGATTCAGGACCAGGAGTATCGCGATCCGGATACCGGACAGCTGTTTGACCGTGAATCGCTGAACGCTGAACTGGAAAAAATCGAGAAGCCGGCCGGGATCAGCAACCCGAAAGACTTCCGTAACGAGATTGTCAATTTTGTGCTGCGTGCCCGAGCCCATAACAACGGCCGCAACCCGAACTGGACAAGCTACGAGAAACTGCGCACGGTTATTGAGAAGAAAATGTTCTCCAATACCGAAGAGCTACTGCCGGTGATTTCGTTTAACGCGAAGACCTCAACCGATGAGCAGAAAAAACACGACGACTTCGTCGATCGGATGATGGAAAAAGGCTATACCCGTAAACAGGTTCGCCTGTTGTGTGAATGGTATCTGCGCGTCCGTAAGTCATCATAACAGCCAAAAATGGCCCGGAAGCAACCTGGTTGCTTACCGGGCTTGGGCACGGCGATACGCCCTGTCCTGCTCGCTTAGACGCGCGTAGGATATTGTGTATGAGTTGGCAAAGCAGTTCAGGAGGGGCTTATGACCTGGTTCATTGACCGGCGTCTGAACGGCAAAAACAAAAGCGCGGTTAACCGCCAGCGCTTCTTGCGCCGTTATAAAGCGCAAATAAAACAGTCGATCTCCGAAGCCATCAATAAACGTTCGGTGACCGATGTGGATAGCGGTGAATCCGTTTCGATCTCAACGGATGACATCAGCGAACCGATGTTCCATCAGGGACGCGGCGGATTACGTCACCGGGTACATCCCGGAAATGACCATTTTGTCCAAAACGATCGTATCGAGCGCCCTCAGGGCGGCGGCGGTGGTGGCGGTAGCGGCCAAGGCCAAGCCAGTGCCGATGGTGAAGGACAAGATGAGTTCGTGTTCCAGATTTCCAAAGATGAATACCTGGATCTGCTGTTTGAGGATCTGGCGCTCCCCAACCTCAAACGCAACCAGCAGCGTCAGTTGACCGAGTATAAAACCCACCGCGCAGGCTTTACCGCCAACGGTGTGCCTGCCAACATTAGCGTCGTGCGCTCACTGCAAAACTCGCTCGCCCGTCGAACGGCGATGACCGCGGGCAAGCGGCGCGAGCTACACGCGCTAGAAGAGACGCTCGAAGAGGTCGCCAAAAGCGAGCCAGCACAGCTGCTGGAGGAAGAGCGCTTACGCAAAGAGATAGCCGACCTGCGGGCTAAAATCGATCGCGTGCCGTTTATTGATACCTTTGATCTGCGTTACCGCAATTATGAAAAACGCCCGGAACCTTCCAGCCAGGCGGTGATGTTCTGTCTGATGGACGTTTCCGGTTCGATGGACCAGTCGACCAAAGACATGGCTAAACGCTTTTATATTCTGCTCTATCTGTTCCTGAGCCGGACTTATAAAAACGTTGAGGTGGTCTATATTCGCCACCACACCCAGGCCAAAGAGGTCGACGAGCACGAGTTCTTCTATTCTCAGGAAACCGGCGGCACCATTGTGTCCAGTGCTCTGAAGCTGATGGATGAAGTGGTCAAAGAACGTTATGACCCGGCGCAATGGAACATCTACGCGGCGCAGGCTTCGGATGGCGATAACTGGGCGGATGACTCCCCGCTTTGCCATGAAATTCTGGCGAAAAAAATCCTGCCGGTTGTGCGGTATTACAGCTATATCGAAATTACCCGACGGGCGCACCAGACGCTTTGGCGCGAATATGAACATCTGCAGCAGACTTTTGATAATTTTGCCATTCAGCATATTCGCGATCAGGAGGATATCTACCCGGTATTCCGCGAACTCTTTCACAAACAGAACGCTGATAAGTAACCTTGCACAGGCTGTCTCTTCGGAGACAGCCTTATCCTGATGCCCGATAAAACTTTCCGGGTTCTAATGTATAGCTAGAGAAGCCGTGCCCCCCATGGTAATATTCCGGCTGCCGCGGAAGAATTAATAATTTCACCATGAAACTGCAGAATAAAATACTACGCTTCGTCATTTCAGGTGGCGTAGTGATCCTCACCTCTTCATTTTTAATCTATGAATTGATCGCAACGCATCGGGATATGTCCGATTACATGAGATATATCATAGACAAAGGTGAATCAGCTTTTCTTTATGATAAATATCAGAACCAGCTGATTATTTCACAGCTATCCAGAAAGATAGATGACCGGCCCACCGTGGAATCTGCGGCGCGCGCCTGCGCAAGCGTGCAGCATCGCGGTGAGGTCAATGGTCTCAATATCGACGGCTACACCTATTCACCGCTTGAGGGCTCGCTCACCTCGGGTAAAACGCCGTGTTCGCAATGGGTCAATGATCTTCCCATGCTTGCCGCGTTTGATTTGGCTATTGCCAATAATACGGTCTGGAAACCGACGCTGCCCAACGAACCTAAGCCAAACCAGCATTTTCGATATTATATTGATTTAATGAATCAATATATCTATTTCAATTCTCCGGTCGTCATTACAGACCCCACGTTAACCAGCTGGAATTTTATCTACGGTAAACGTCTTGGTATTTCTCCCGCCAGCCTGGAAAATTTATTTCTGGGCCGAACGGTGGTCTCCAGTATCTACGTGGATACCTTTACCCGTAAGAATATCTTAACTTTCCTGACGCCGGTCTATCAGCACGAACAGCTGAAAGGCATCGTCATGGTTGACCTTTCGCGTCAGGATATGCGCGACGTTTTTTATACCCATGACCGCCCGCTAGTGTGGCGCTATCTCGATATCGTGTTCACAGATTCCGACACCAATGCCCACATCACGGTGCATCGCAGCGCGGCACATCTGTTGACCTACGTTCAGTACTCTCGCCCGCTGGCGGAAAACATGCACGTGGTTGTGTCGCTCGATGTGATGTATTTTCTGCTGAGCTCATGGAAGCTATTTTTGTTTTATCTGGTGACCACGCTCACCTTGTTGCATCTGGTGCGCACCCATTTTCGTCTGTACCGCACCGTCAGCAAAGAGAACATCAGCGACGCTCTCACCGGGCTGTATAACCGTAAAATTCTCTCGCAAGTGCAAAGCATGCGCCTACAGCGCCTGACAGAACAAGGTGCAGGCATCGTAGTTATCGCCTTAGATTGCGATAAGCTCAAACACATCAACGACACCTGGGGACACGACGAGGGCGACCGTGCCATTATCATGCTGGCAGAGGCGATTTCCGCCACTATTCGTAAAAGCGACTACGGTGTCCGACTTGGCGGCGATGAGTTCTGTATTATTCTGGTGGATTATGATGAGGCCGATGCTGAACTTATTCTCCAGCGTATCCGGGAACAGCTGGCATTGATAGACCATGAAAAACGCGTGAGTTTCTCCTCAGGCATTTACAAAATGCAGCCTGGTGATAGCCTCGATGAAGCGATGAAAATTGCCGATGAGCGCCTCTATCTGGATAAAAAAGCGCGCCACATTGTTGAATAACCCGTGACTCAATGGAGCAAAAAATGATAACCCCAGTATCGCCGAACATTCACCAGCAGTTGCTTGCGCTGCTAGACCAACATCAGGCCCGCTATCGGGTGATGACGCATGAAGCGGTCGGTAAATGCGAAGCCGTCTCTGAAATCCGCGGTACGGCGCTGGGTCAGGGTGCCAAGGCGCTGGTATGTAAAGTGAAAGGCAATGGGGTAAACCAGCATGTGCTGGCCATTCTGGCCGCCGATCAGCAAGCGGATCTATCACAATTAGCACAGCACATCGGGGGGTTAAAAGCGTCCCTGGCAAGCCCGGCGGAAGTCAATGCGCTCACCGCCTGCGTGTTTGGTGCCATTCCCCCCTTTAGCTTCCACAGTGCGCTACGCTTAATCGCTGACCCGCTGCTGTTTGACCGTTTTGATGAAATTGCCTTCAACGCCGGTAGCCTGGAAAAATCGGTCATTCTGAATACCGAAGACTACCTGCGTATTGCTCAGCCAGAGCTGGTCGATTTTCGGCGCCAGGCCTGATGCTAATGCACTCATAAGCACAGACTCTCTTGCCGGATGCAAACGGGACAATAAAGATGATTCCGCTGTTTATTCGCGAAGGAAGTCTATTAATCACCCTGTTAGTCAAATAATCAGGCAAATGCCTGAAATCCACTGTAAAAGTTGAAAAAGACCTGTTTCCTGACGCGGACTTGCGTACAGTAAAGGGGACTACGCAAGCCGCTGCTCAGGCAGTGGCCACAATAAAATGCGTAGCGCGGTCTTTTTCGATTTTTGCAAGGATTACCTCTGTATGCTCGATACTACCCTGATTATTCTGCTGGGCCTGGCGGCGCTTGGCTTTGTCAGTCACAACACCACTGTCGCCGTTTCTATTCTTGTTCTGATTATCATCCGCGTCACGCCGCTGAGCGTCTTTTTCCCGTGGGTAGAAAAACAGGGGCTGAGCATCGGGATTATTATCCTGACCATCAGCGTCATGGCACCAATTGCTAGCGGCGCACTGCCGGCCAGCACGCTGCTGCACTCGTTCGCTAACTGGAAATCATTGGTGGCGATTGCCGTGGGCGTATTTGTCTCATGGCTTGGCGGGCGCGGCGTGACGCTTATGGGCAGTCAGCCGCATCTGGTGGCAGGTTTGCTGATCGGCACCGTGCTCGGTGTCGCGCTGTTCCGCGGCGTCCCGGTGGGGCCGCTGATTGCCGCAGGCCTGGTGTCGCTGCTTATTGGGAAGTCGTAGTCAGCGCTGACAGATAACGTCCCGGCGTTTGCCCTAGCCCTTTACGGAACATGGTGATAAACGCGGTTGTAGAGTCGTAGCCTAGCGACAATGCGACCTGCTGGACGTTGAGCCCGCGCACCAACATTTGCAGCGCGAGGATCAGCTGCAGCTGGTGTCGCCAGCGACGAAAATTCAGCCCGGTCTCTTTCACCACCAGCCGGGCAAGATTACGCTCACTCATCGCAAACCGACTGGCCCACTGACTCAGGGTTTGCCATTGCGCCGGTTCGGCTTCCATCATCTCCACCATCAGACGAATCTTGGGATGGGTCGAGACCGGTAGTTGGAGCTGTTGCTCCGGCTGCTGCGGGAGCTCATCAAATAGCACCTGAATGAGGCGTTGTGTTTCAGGGGCCTGACGCGCCGCTTCATCGCGCTGGGCAAGGCTCAGAATCAACTCGCGTACCAGCGGCGATATTTTCAAGGTGCAGCAATGCGCCGGCATTTTTGCCGCACCCGGCTCAATGAATAAAAAGCACAGCTCCGCCCGTGGTGTGGCGCGGTTGCTATGCGGCACTTCACCCGGAACCCACACCGCAAACTGCGGCGGCACCATCCACAGTGCGTTGGCTACTTCACAGGTAATGGCCCCATGCAGCGCCAGAATCAGCTGCCCTTTGCGATGCTGATGCTCTGGGATGTACTGCTCCCCTTCCACCACCTGAATACCAAATGCCACCGCAGCATCCTGATGACTATCCGGGTGATAGCCATCTAATCCGAGTCCCAACATGATTTTGTCCGATTTTAGCGATTATCTGTCATTTTAGCTTGATTTAAACAAAGTCCAAACCGGGTATCGTAGTCATCCCATTATTTAGTTGAGAAGACTATGTCTCGCACACTTCCTTCTTCCAGCCAACGCTGGTTACTGATTGTTGGTATTTTACTGATTGCCTCGACGCTGCGCGTCACGTTCACCGGTGCCGCACCGCTACTGGACGCCATTCGCGCTGATTACGGCCTCACCACGGCGCAAACGGGATTATTAACCACCCTGCCATTGCTGGCATTTGGCCTTGTTTCGCCCTTGGCCGCCGGCATCGCCCGTCGCCTGGGCATGGAGCGCAGCCTGTTTATCGCGATGCTGCTGATCTGTGCCGGTATCGCGATTCGTTCTCTCCCGTCGGCCCTGCTCATGTTTGTCGGTACTGCGATAATTGGCTGTGGGATTGCGCTGGGTAACGTACTGCTGCCAGGCTTAATTAAACGTGATTTCTCAAGCCATGTAGCCAAATTCACCGGGGCCTATTCGGTGACTATGGGAGCCGCAGCAGCGCTGGGCTCTGCGCTGGTAGTACCGATTGCGCTAAACGGCTTTGGCTGGCGCGGCGCGCTGCTGACGCTGATGGTCTTTCCGCTGCTAGCCCTGATTTTCTGGCTGCCGCAGTGGCGGGCCACGCAAAGCACCAACATCTCCGGCAGCGGCGCGGCCCATAACCGAGGAATTTGGCGCTCGGCGCTGGCCTGGCAGGTGACGCTGTTCCTCGGTCTCAACTCGCTGGTCTATTACGTCATCATCGGCTGGCTTCCTGCCATTCTGATTAGCCAGGGCTACAGCGAGGCGCAGGCTGGCTCTCTGCATGGCCTGCTGCAGCTGGCAACAGCGGCACCCGGTATCGTGATTCCGCTAATCCTTCATCGTTTAAAAGACCAGCGTGGAATTGCCATCATTGCGGCGCTGATGTGTGCTGCCAGCGTGCTGGGTTTCATCCTTGTACCGTCACAGGCCGTCATCTGGACGCTTGTCTACGGCTTTGGTTCAGGCGCAACGATGATCCTTGGGCTTACCTTTATCGGGCTACGCGCAAGCTCCGCGCACCAGGCGGCCGCACTCTCCGGGATGGCACAAACCGTTGGTTATTTACTGGCAGCATGTGGGCCACCGCTGATGGGGAAAATGCATGACGTGAGTGGCTCATGGCACATATCGCTGATTTGCGTCGCTATCTTTTCGCTGGTGATGGCGGTATTTGGCGGATTAGCAGGACGTAACCGGGAAATTAACGCGGATTAATCACCGTTGCAGAATGGCAAAAGGCGCGATATCAATCGCGCCTTTTGATTATGAGCCGCTTAGTTTGCGGCGGCGTGCAGGAATGCCTGCACCAGCGGCGCCGGACGTCCAGCCAGCGCATTGCGCTCATGCTGGAACAGCGTTGCCACGAAGAAGGGATGGGTTATCAGTTCGACCGCACGAATATCGCCGTTTTCATCCCAGCCGGTGACCCGCAGCGGCTGGGTTTCCAGCTCAACCGAGAATTCCGGGGAGATACCGTAGTTGCAGTGATAGCCCTCTTCAATGCTGTCACGGCCGTAGGCACGGGCAATCAACGTATTCGCACGCAGTTCGATAGTGTCACTTTTTTCCACCAGCGAGCAGGCCAGCGGTGCAATCACCATACGTCCTTCACTGTCTGTTTCCGCGTGCGCCGCATCATCCCATCCCATCACGTTACGCGCATACTCAATAATCGCGTGCTGGAAACCACCACAGGTGCCAAGGAACGGCAGGCTGTTTTCGCGCGCATAGCGTACCGCCGTCAGCGCCCCATCCATGTTCTTATACGGGCTCGCCGGCACCAGCCAGATGGCGTCATAGTCAGCGAATTCTTCGCCGCTCTTAATGGAGTCGGTTGCCAGCCAATCATAGGTCACGGCAAGTTCCAGCACTGCCGCAGCATCATCAATAGCTAAAGGGATCGCCTGATGCGCAATGACATCGGCATTATAGTCGCCAACAAGAGCGATACGAAGAGAGGGAGTTACAGCAGCGTTTTCCATGGGAGTCCTTATGTGCAGGCTTTAACGAACGGCATAAGGAGCCTCAGACTAGCGATCTCTGAAAGAGATAGCAACACCCAGATAGCGAACCCCGCCATTCTTTGTGGTATGGTCAAAAAAGGATAAAGGGAGGAAGGATATGATCCAGTGTAAACGCGTTTATGAGGACGCCGCGCCCGATGATGGTTACCGCGTTCTGGTTGATAGACTCTGGCCACGGGGTATCAAAAAGGAGGACCTTGTTTACGATGAATGGTGCAAGGATTTGACACCGTCAGCCGAACTTCGCAAAGCCTATCACGGTGAAGTTATCGATTTTCCTACATTTTGCCAGCATTATCGCGAGGAGCTGTCGCACCATCGCGATGACGGCCTACGTCTGGCGGAAATAGCAAAAAACCGGGGGCTGACCCTTGTTTACGCCACCACCAACACCGTGCAAAACCACGCCCGAGTCCTCGCGGACTGGCTGAAAAATCTCTAACGTTGTCGCGGCGCCTTCGGGCGTCGCGTTATCCCACCAGCGCAGCGCGCTCTTCCGCTGGCAGTGCGTCAGGCGTCAGCGGCATCAGATATTCAGCGCGGACAAACGCAAAACCGTGTTGCCCTTCACCGGTACTCACATCACCGGTAACCAGCCACAGCGCGCGCGGCGCATCGGCAGCCAGTTCCGTCATCACACCATTGACCGGATTCAGGCAACGCTCTCCGGGGTTAATCAACGCGAACAGCTCAACGCTCTTACCAATGTTGGCGCGACCTGCAGCGGTACGGGCACCAATAATAATCGCGGTGGAACCCGGTTTTAGCGAAAACATACGACTCTCGTTACTCAGATTTATCCTGGGATGCATTTTACTGGAAGCATCCCCGGCTGTCATTTTTTCTGCGGGTGGTCGCGACGCCACAGCGCCCATTCTTCAATCGTTTCACCATTTGGCAGTTTGCACAGGCTGAACTGACCCTCTGCATTCACCTGCGGAATACTCTCTCCCCCCTTCTGCTGGCAGTAAACCGCAGCAGGATTCGCCATACCGACCTGCGGCGGCTTCGGCGCATCCTGGACCGATGGTTTCGCACAACCGACAAGGAGCAGAGGCAACATTAAACCAATACGATACAACATAATCATTCCTTATTTTCGGTGGGAGTTTAGCTTTAAACTCCATAATTTCTTCATTTTAGCTACACTTTTGCGACGTAAAGTGGCTCTCGTTCTCAACTGACCAGAGAACAGAACATTCCATAATCAATGAGTTATTTTTGCCCCATCACCCCCGATGGGGCTTTTTTTTGCCTGTAACTCGCACCCGATATTCTGCAATAAAACACCTTTTGGTGACAGGATGCTTACCTTCTCGATACATAATGTATAAAATTTAGTTAATCCGATTTCGTTTAGGATCATACACTATCACTTACACCTTTATCGGGGACCTTCGTTTTCATGTCAGATATTATCCTTGCCCGAGTATCACAAACACTTGCCACCGAACAGTCTCTGGAGAGCCTTGTTCGTCAACTGCTTGAAATGCTTGAGTTAGTCACTAACATGGAATCCACGTATCTGACAAAAATTGATACTCAGGCCGACCTCCAGCACATTGTCTATTCGCACAACAGTGGCGAAATGAACATCCCAGAAAATCTTTCCGTCCCTTGGGGAGATACCCTGTGCAAGCGGGCAATGGACGATAAGTGCTTCTATAGCGATCACGTGCCGGAACAGTGGAGCGACTGTGACGCGGCGAAAGCATTAGGCATTACCACGTTTCTCAGCACACCAATCCATCTGACTGATGGTTCGCTGTACGGCACGCTGTGTGCCACGAGCACCCAACAAAAGCCGCTCAGCTTCAACAGCGAGCACGTCCTTCAGCTATTTGCGAGCATTATCGCCCGCTACATCGAGAAAGAATCCCTGGTATCTCAGCTGCAGGAGGCCAACGCCGCCCTGATTTATCACTCCTACACCGATGCGCTAACCGGATTGCCTAATCGCCGGGCGGTCTTTGATAATCTGGAGATGCTGTTTTCCCTGGCAAGGCACCTTAACCACGGCGTATTGCTGGCGTTTATCGATCTCGATAACTTTAAAAAGATTAACGATCTCTACGGGCACCAGGCTGGAGATGCCTTTTTACAACAGGTTGGGCAGCGCCTGAAGCTGGGTATTTCGGCAGACGATCAGCTCGGCCGGCTCGGCGGAGATGAGTTTATGGTGGCAACGCTGTCCCGGACGACTGAACAGCTTGCGCGATTCACCGAAGCCCTGCGGCATCTGTTGGTCGGTGACTATCTGCTCGGAGATACGCTAATCCATTATCCTGGCGCCAGTATCGGTACCGTGGTTATCGATCCCAACGAGATGAATCCCGATAGCGCCCTGCGTGCCGCCGATAGCGCAATGTACGAGGATAAAAAATTTCGCCATCGCACGGAAATTAGCGTCCAGCGGGTGGGATAATTACAGTATCATACGCGGCATACAGAAATAGAAATCAGGATGTCATAATGAGACTGGGTATCGCTTTCCCCATCGTTATCTTCTTTATCGCAGTGATTTTTCTGGGCTGGTTCTTTATTGGCGGGTATGCGCTACCGGGAGGAGCACAATGAGAAAGACCACGATTATCATGCTTATCATCGCCATCATCACCGTTGTCGGCGTTGAGTTCGGTTGGTGGTAAGCCGGAGATAAGCCGCTTGTCGTCGGCTTATCGCCTTTCTCCACGATTTTTCTTCATCTGATACATCTGCGTATCGGCCTGTTGGATAGCGGCATCCAGCGTATCCACGCACGGGGCCACCCCCCATGATACCGATAGTGGCACCGACTGTTCATCAGGGCTAAATGGGAACACGGCAATTTTGGCAGCGATACGCTCCGCCACCATATGAGCATGCGCAATGTCCGTACGGCTTAATAGCACAATAAACTCATCGCCACCGCTGCGAATGACCCAATCACCGTTCGCCCGCACATCGCCAAGCATACACTGCGCGATAGCCTGTAATGCCCGATCCCCTGCTTTATGACCGTAGCTATCGTTTATGTGCTTAAATTTATTGCAGTCGAAGAGAATCACCGTCGTAAACGGCAGCGAACGTTGCTGAATGAGCGCAAAAATATTACGTGTAAAACAGCCAGTAAGCGGGTCACGATAGAAACGAAGATCGGCGCGGTTAAGATGAAAGCGAATTAAGAAGAACAGTAGTATTAATAACGCTGGCGCCATGCCCACGATGGCTAGTGCATTAGCATCATGCGCAATAAACAACCATACCGGCAGCGCATATTTAATTTCATAGCGCGATGACACTTCGTGAATATGATAGCGATCCAACCAGCGGCAGTTGTTAATAATACACATCACCTCGCCGGTTTGTCTGCTTTGTAACCCCAGAATCAACCCCTTAGGTACCTGCTGATTAAACGCTACTTGCAGCATTCGCTGTAATTCTGGACGTGAAAGATCGTAGGCCAGATAGCCGATAATATGGTTACTCGGGTCCCCCTCAGACAGGTCGTAAATATAGCTCACCACGCTGTACGCCATATCACCGGTTATTTTATCTTTGTAGAAATCCGTTACGCTAAGCGACTTCTTGAGGATGCTTTTTTGCAGCACACGGTCGTAAAACATTTCCGGTTCAGCGAAAAAGGCGTGGGGATTGTTTGCCATTTTCGACGAAGTGAAGGTAAACGGCACAGAATCTAAAGCATTAAACCAGTAAAACCAGCGTCCGTTGCTGTCGATAATATAGCGATGAGTATCGTGTTGTTCAGGATTCAAGGTACGGACTTTATCGCGAATATATTCCGCCGTGACGTACATACAGCGCGCACTACGATCCGGCTTCTTTGCGATCAACGCCCCATGGTTGCTATCCTGCGCGCCGGGAGTGGCATTCACCCCCCACGCTTCACCACGAGGCTCAAAGATGTCGGCCTCGCCACAGAGAAAATGACGGCTAACCTGCTGGTAACGCACGCCTGCAGCTTCAGCCATTAACTCATTGTCGTTAAACATGGTCATCATCTGATTTTGCAACTCGTGAATGCCTTCGTTTACCTGCGATAGTGCGCGCTGATAAAGAAAAAAGAGTGCCAGGCAGATAAGCAGACAGGTCACCAACACCGATGCTAACAGTGACTGCTTTTTGCGTAGACTATCCTGAATAATTCTCACCGATACCCCGTACTGATGGCCCCAATCCTTTAAACGCCACCTACGCAATCAACTCGCGTCACGGTTCGTTTACGTTACGTCTCGTGATCAGTATGGATGAAAATATTCGCAGGCAGGGATTTGATCGTGTCAGGTATCATTCACAATGGCAATAGGATTTGCGGAAGGCGAGCTGAACGCTCGCCTGAGAGAGTTACTGCTGGCTATCAGATCCTAAAAGCAAGAAACCTAGCGGAATGGAGAAGAGAACGGTAAAAATGGTGCTGTAGACCATGACCATTGCCCCTTGTAGCACAAACATGCTCGTCGTCCATTCAGAATACGGCAGATTGTACTCGCTAACCACGCCGCCAAACGTAGCTCGCCCTACGACCACTACCGCAATAGCGAAAATAACCATCGCCGACAGCACGAATTTTTTACCCTTCGGCGTACGCAGCCTTTCCAGAATCATTGCATCCTCCCGACGCGAAACCCACGATATTTTGCTGTATTTGTAACACTAATGAAGAATAAATTGAATATTTTTTGTTGCATGACGTTCACAATTATCGGCGTAAACAGATCATCTTTTTAACTCAATTGTTAAGTTGCATTTAAAATGCATTTTTAGGTAAACAGCTGCCGATATTTATGATTTAATACTTTCAACGCATAGGGGGGAAACATGCTACGCATTCCGCAAAGTTGTATTCACACCCGTTCCACACCGTTCTGGAACAAAGACACCGCACCTGCCGGCATTTTCCAACGGCACCTGGATAAAGGCACGCGTCAGGGCGTTTATCCACGGTTATCCGTGCATCAGGGAGCTATCCGCTATCTTGGTTTTGCCTCTGAAACGTCACCCGAGCCGGAAAGTGAACTGATTATCGAAGCCGGTCATTTTGGCGTATTTCCGCCAGAAAAATGGCATTACATCGAAACCATGACCGACGATACCGTATTTAACATCGACTTCTTCGTCGAAGCTGATGTGCTGAAATCGCTATAGCCTTAGGGCCATGCAGTAAGGAGCCATCTATGTTACGTATTCCTGAAAATTTTGTTCATTCACGTTCGACACCGTTCTGGAATAAAGAAACCGCGCCGAAAGCCCTCTTCACTCACCACAATACTAAGCCCCATGTGTATGGACGCCTCTCGGTGATGCAGGGTGCCGTACGCTATTTCGGTTTCCCTGATGGTGATGCCGCTGAACCGGACGTTGAATTGGTTATTGAGGCCGGTTCCTTCGGGATTTCACCACCGCAAAAATGGCACCGCATCGAACTACTGACCGACGACACATACTTTAATATTGATTTCTTCGCCGATCCGGATGCGACCCTTGAAGGAAAAGGTTTAGGCAAAGTCGTTAACTCGCATAAGGGGTAAGAAGATGGGCAAGGCAACGTACACGGTGACCGTCACCAATAACAGCAACGGCATTTCTGTTGATTATGAAACCGAGACACCGATGGAACTGCTGATCCCTGATGTGGCGGCGGATGTGGTCAAAGACCTGATCAATACCGTTCGCGCTTACGATACCGAAAACGAACATGACGTTTGCGGCTGGTAGTACAGCGCAAGACCTCATCAACGGGAGCCTAAGGCTCCCGTTTTTATATTACATCGTGCAGGTTTAACACCCTTTGTCATACTCCTGAACGATCCCCATGATGCGGAATAATACTTTTGCAGGAGCGTGATGCTGACGGCTTTTTGCCAGGTTTATAAAAAGCCCAACGGGAGGTATTCCCATGGCCTGGCGTCCTTTTCTGTATGTCATTACTAACGACTCCCCTCTACGCACGCCTCGGCGAGGCAGACTGACGCTGGTGGTGAAACGATGATGGGTGAGGTCATGGAATGAGAAGATGACTCTGGTTGGATCTCAGCCTGGCCGTCACGATATGGGGTTGCGCCAGCCAAACTGAACAGGCCTGCCGAGTAAAAATTATCGCCGTCGCCGTTCCATCCTTAAGCCAGTGCCAACGCGTGCAGGATATCAATTCATAACGAAATGCATGGGCTTTAGGGATAGGATATTTATCTGCCCGCAAACAGGTTGTCTACGACCTGCAGGATCAAGGGAAAAACTCGGCGCTGATACGCTGGTGCTTACAGCCAGAATGACATCCCGTTTATTGACATCACCAAAGCCAGCGGCACCGTTTACCGCTGCGCGAAATAGCCAAACAAAAACCGCCGGGCTAAACGCCCCTATTATCGGAAACGTTTAGCTCAGGCGGCTTTATTGCGGGTTAGCGGATTATTCGAAGAAGACGTCTGGATTGTCGGCTAAAGAGACAAATTGTTTAGAGCCTTTATCCAACGCACGAATGGCACCGCTTTCGATATCGTAGACCCAACCGTGCAGGCGAATCGCGCCATCGCGCAGCCCTACGGCAACCGACGGGTGCGTTTTGATATTGTTCAACTGTGCAATGACGTTCTCTTCTACCATCGCATTCACTTTGTCAGTTTCATTATCAAAGGTTTTCTTCTCGACAACTGCTTTCGCTGCATCGGAATAACGCAACCAGTGGGAAACAGCCGGCATCGGCTCCAGGCACTGACAGGTAGCGATTGCTTTCATTGCGCCACAGTTAGAGTGACCGCAGATGACAATATCCGTTACGCCTAACGCAACCACGGCATACTCAATTGTTGCAGAAACCCCGCCCGGCTCTGGGCCGAAGGAAGGAACAATGTTACCGGCGTTACGGATAACAAACAGCTGTCCCGGCTCTTGTTGAGTAACCAGCTCAGGCACCAAACGACTGTCTGAACAGGAGATGAAAAGTGCTTTGGGATTCTGGCTGGAAGCCAGGCTGCGGAAGAGTTCCTGACGTTTAGGAAAAACTTCTTTCTGAAAGTTGAGGAACCCTTCAATGATATGTTGCATAGCAGTATCTCTTTCTCGTTTTTACGCAGGTCATGATGGAAATCACATTTTCAGTGTACCACCGAAGCGCAAAAGGGAAACAGTTCAATCTCAGTAACGCATGAGTTACTTATCGGCCACATCGCTGTCACGCATGGAAACCCATGAGATACGCTGCTGATGAAGCGGCTATCCAACGATGGTATCTAATGACACATCAAAATCTCGGCGTCACACCAAATTTTGGTGATTTGATGTTAGCCGCCCAAACCTTGATATCATTCTGCAGCAATAACGTGAAATCAGACGTCAGATGATTCACCATCTCATTGACTTGCCCAGCATCGTTTACCGCAAAATGTTCAATCCTGTTCTTTCCTAACGGCACGCAGCTGTACTTCGCCGGAATATCCTTACCATTTACATTCAATTTGTTATTGCTACCAGCACAGACACCTTCTGATATGTAAGAAACCACCATATTGGCTCCGCTCCGCCCGGGCTGGGCAATGCTCAACATGACGGGGAAACCATTTGAAGTCTGCGTCATGTCATACAGGATGGCATCTTTTGAATACCAGGTATTGTATTCCCGTTCCTGAAGCGCTGAATGTGAAACAGTGGGATAAAAAAGCAATGCCATGATTGTAATTGTGTGATTTTTCATAAAACAATGCCTTTAATGGTGTCCACATTCATTATTCAGATCATGAAAAAAACAACAAGATATTAAGATTATTCCTACTAGTTTTGGTTGTAGCAAGCCGACGGGTACTCAGAACGCTACCACCCACCGTTCTGAGTACCCGTGAATAGCACGCGCATTCACCCGCAGTTTCTCCTGCTGTCGACAGTGCCATTATAGACAGGAGAATGATGCTTAGATGAGTGCCTCATCAGCAGGCACTGGTGGTGAGTCCCGAATACCCTCGAATGTCATACTCTCCCTCCATCCCAACCTGCCCCCTTTAATAACTTATCCGAGCATTACGCCGCTGCTTAACAGTGAACAGAGAGCTGGCTCATCGATATTCATGGGGCATAGCCGTGAGCCAATGACGAAAAACTCACAGGGGTCGAAGGAAAATAAATGAGAGAGACGGATTATTTTATAGGCCGTATTGCACAGGTTTTGCAGAATAGCTAAGAAAGGTGAATGCCGCCCGCAGGCGGCAAGAGGATTTACTCGCTGATTTCCAGCGCATCCTGGATGGCGTCAGCCAATGCAGCAACTTCCTGAGAAACGTTGCGCAGGTCCATCTGGGAGCGGATCCCCGAGTTTGCAGTGGACGCAGAAACGGACGCTTTGGAGATTTCCAGAGCGGCCTGAACGGCCAGTAAACGCTTGTGATTTTCAGCAGCATCAACGCCGGTGGCGCCGTCGAGATCGAAGTACCCTTCTAACATGACTATCTCCTTATGTTTATCCCTCTAGTGTAGGGCGTTCCTGGTAAGCAAGCTATCAAAATTGCCAAGCTCGTAGCCATACGAAATAACGAATACTATCGCTACTACAGACTCATTGCTTTCTATTACCGAATGCCCGTATTAGTCATTTATTTTGTTGTTAACCATACTCCACTCGGTATACATTGATATCCCCTTATATATAACCACGGGGCTGATGAAGGAATAAATGGAATTTAACGAAATGATCCAAGGGTTGTTTCAACAGGTGAGGACTAAGTCTAATTTTCTTCGCTTTCTCACAGTTCTACAACAAAACAATGTGTCCTACTACATTTATTTTGTCGCGACTGGAAATGTAAAAATAGTAACCACGTCGGATAACTATTTTTCGATGAAGAGTCACAGGGGACTGATTAAAATTAATGCGCAAGCCAGCAGTCGACTGGCTCACCTTGCAGCAAAGCGCCATTTTACGGGGATGACCTCTTTCGATCGATATTGCCTCGAACTTGCACGTGCAGGCGTGTTTAAATGGGTTGTTGATGTTGAGGATGCCACACGACATTATTGGTCGAAAGATAATACGTTATTACACACGGAGAATATTATTAAACCTACGTCATTTATATCAGAAATAAACAACAGCAGGCACTAATTAATATTGATGCCGTTTTTTCGTTAATGAACGTAAATGAACTTGAGTCACGAGTTAATGAGTTCGCCTGATAAAACCATTCATCCATCACAGTAGCATCTGGGTTAAAAATTTCCCCAGCTTTCATTAAAAAATGGAGAGTCGCTTTTTTGTTAATCAATCCGTCTCTTTGTGAAGTGGTGTTGCGCAAAGCCAATGGCAGCCCCCAACGTATTTTTTGCGTGCCCGACACTTGAATGCTGGATAAAAACCCAGTATAAATACTGTTTATCCAAACAGTAAAGAGACAATGCGTGATGTTTGTAGAACTCGTATATGACAAAAGGAATTTTGATGGCTTACCCGGTGCAAAAGAGATCATTTTGGCCGAATTGAGTAAGCGAGTGCATCGTATTTTCCCGGATGCAGAAGTGCGGGTTAAGCCGATGATGACGCTTCCGGCAATTAACACAGATGCCAGCAAGCATGAGAAAGAGCAGATAAGCCGCACAGTCCAGGAAATGTTTGAAGAGGCTGAATTCTGGCTCGTCAGTGAATAGCAATGCTCCCATCCCGCAGTAGCCAATTAGCCAGGACCGCTGCGGTAAAATTGCGACTAAACCAAGCAATATCCCTTCTATACCGCTAACGCCTCCTCCGTATTCCGTTCACGATTACCAAACGTTCTGCAACAAGTCGCTAAACGGGTGTCATTTGCATCGAAACAAATAGATCCCTTAATACTCACATAAATGAATGCCTGGTAAACACACTGCATTCAGTATGGCCTGATAGTGGTGGTCGGATATGTCCAGACATCGTTATGCCAGAATATGCGGTTTCCAATATTGACTATAACCATTGATGACTATGAAAAAATTAATAATTGCATTACTTACAACGATGGCACTCTCCGGCTGCGCTCAACAGACCTTCAAAATTAATGATGGTATCGTGACGAAACCAACTCAGGTAACGAAACAAACGTTCTTCGTTCAGGGCATTGGACAAACACAAACGATTGATGCGGCCAAGGTATGCGGCGGTGCGGACAAAGTCGTCAGAACTGAAGTTCAGGAATCTGGAATGGATGTTTTTCTACGCATCGTGACAATCGGTATTTACACCCCTCGTGAAGCCCGTGTTTACTGCTCCAAATAGTGATTAAAATACCCACTCACATAATATAAAGCCCACATTCAACAATGTGGGCTTATGGCGTTTGTGCGCAAACATCAGCGTTCAGATTAACTCGTCAAATCCTGAATGCATGGCTTACACTTCTGCATATTGTTGGCTTCCACTGATGACCACTTTATTCCTGCCCGTTCTTTTCGCCTCATATAGCGCTAAGTCAGCTTTGCGTAAAACAGCATAGACATCATTACTGTTATCGCTAAACCCTGCGACCCCCAGCGAAACGGTCACTTTATCCGCATGAGGGAAAAGCGCATGCTCAATTCCCTCGCGAATATGCTCAGCAACTGCTGCGGCATCGGTGAGGTCGGTATAGGGCAATAAAACCACAAACTCTTCGCCGCCGAAACGGCAGACAACATGCCCGCTTAAGCAGAGTTCACGGAGTTTTTCGCTAAATGCAACCAGTACGGCATCCCCACCATCATGCCCATAGGTATCATTTATTCTCTTGAAGTGGTCAATATCAATAGCGATAACAGTATGCTTATCATACTGCCGATATTGTTTTAAGGATGAACTAAAGCCTTTGCGGTTATACAGTTTGGTCAGCGGATCTCGCATCGTTTCATCACTAAGCGCACTCACCCTTCGCGACATAATTTGCAAATGCAAGCTCAGGGCATCCTTAAGACGTTCGGCCTCTTTGTACCACACTTTGATATTTGCGAGTTTCTTAAGCGTCGGTTCGTCGCCTTCTGCACGGGTGCAATCGGCCAGTTTTTCCAGCGGCGTTGAAATTCGGGTTGCGAAAATCGTGACCACGGTAATCGTTAAGACAATGATTGCTAACGTAAACCAAAACGCATTAATCACAGTCTCTAATAAAATTCTTGAAACCCCTTCAGAAGCACCAGAAATAATAATTTTCCAGTCTGCTTGTTTCAGGCTAGCGTAACCCACGAGGCTACCGTTTCCGTTATTACTGCCATAGAAATTGCCGCTTTTCCCACTGAAGATCCTATCTTGATAGTCAGAGATGAGGCTAAATTCGGTACCAATAAGTTTGGGGTCACGATTAAAAATGACCTTACCATCCCCATTGATGACGCTAACATCCGTACCTTTTTCATAGAAATGCATGCTTAAGATATCGCTCAGCATGCTCTCTTTTTGAAGATAGATTGTGCCGCCAATATAGCCGATATAGTCTCCAGTAAGGCTAAACAAGGGTTGCGAGATAAAAACAACGTAATTGCCTGACGCTGAAACGAAGGGCTCAGATATAAAGTTTTGCTTCTTCTGAATCGCCTGCACGCTGGCATCTGAGTGAAGCTTTACGCCGACAAGCTTGAGACTTTCGGGAGAGGTTGCCGCGATTACTGCATCTGAGTTCACAATGACGACGGAGTTGAAAAATCCAGACTGCAAACGAAGTCGCTCAACTTCACTTTGCAAATGCGCTTTGTTACTGAGCGTCTTGATTTGTTCGGCACTATAGGCCAACTCGCGTTGTGCCGTGACAAGATATCGGTCTGTTGTATCCGCTAACTTTCGCGCATACGCCAGATTGCTATCCAGTAGCCGATCCTCAATATTGCCTTTTTGAAAGACGGTTAAAGCACTGAGTAACAAAATTGATGTAATGAGAATGCCACCCACTGATAGCATTAACATCAGCGTTCGCAGATGCAATTTCCTACTAAACATATGCCTTAACACTCTCTAAATAATCTTCTGATTCAACCGCTTTGGGGCCATCATAAACTGCTATGCGCTTTGCTGACGCAGCAATTTATACCATTCTCGCCACAGAAAACATTTCACTGCATTCGACAATTTTCACCCTAAATGGGCTTTTAATTTACTATCAATTAGCGCTGACAAACGGTGCCGCTTACGTCTTGAAAATCATCCAAATGATAATAATAAAAACGGGAACCTTTCGGCTCCCGTTTAGCACATAATCCAGACGATGGATTACATGTTTGCGATGATCGCGTCACCAAACTCTGAACATTTCAGCAGTTTAGCGCCTTCCATCAGACGTTCGAAATCATAGGTCACGGTCTTAGCGGCGATGGCGCCTTCGGTGCCTTTAACAATCAGGTCTGCGGCTTCGAACCACTGCATATGGCGTAACATCATTTCCGCGGACAGGATGATAGAACCTGGGTTCACTTTATCCTGGCCTGCATACTTAGGTGCAGTACCGTGGGTCGCTTCGAACAGCGCGCACTCATCACCAATGTTGGCGCCCGGTGCAATACCGATACCACCAACCTGAGCCGCCAGCGCATCGGAAATGTAGTCACCGTTCAGGTTCATACAGGCGATAACGTCGTACTCAGCTGGACGCAGCAGGATCTGCTGCAGGAATGCATCGGCGATAACATCTTTGATGATGATCTCTTTGCCGGTGTTCGGGTTCTTAATTTTCTGCCATGGGCCGCCATCGATCAGCTCGCCGCCGAATTCGTCGCGAATCAACTGGTAACCCCAGTCTTTGAACGCGCCTTCGGTGAACTTCATGATGTTGCCTTTGTGAACCAAAGTCAGGGAGTCACGGTCGTTGGTAATTGCGTATTCGATTGCTGCACGTACCAGACGTTTAGTCCCTTCTTCAGAACATGGTTTGATACCGATACCGCAATGTTCTGGGAAGCGAATTTTCTTCACGCCCATCTCGTCACGCAGGAATTTGATCACTTTCTCTGCGTCAGCAGAGTCAGCTTTCCATTCGATACCCGCGTAGATGTCTTCAGAGTTTTCACGGAAGATGACCATGTCGGTCAGTTCTGGGTGTTTAACCGGGCTTGGGGTGCCCTGATAGTAACGGACTGGACGCAGACAAACGTACAGATCCAGCTCCTGACGCAGCGCAACGTTCAGAGAACGAATACCGCCGCCAACTGGCGTAGTCAGTGGGCCTTTGATTGCAACGCGGTATTCACGGATCAGATCCAGCGTTTCGGTTGGCAGCCAAACGTCCTGGCCATAAACTTGGGTGGATTTTTCCCCGGTGTAAATTTCCATCCAGGAAATTTTACGCTCGCCTTTGTAGGCTTTCTCAACAGCGGCATCAACCACTTTCAGCATTGCCGGAGTCACGTCAACGCCGATACCGTCGCCTTCAATAAATGGGATAACCGGATTGTGTGGCACATTCAGCTTGCCGTCTTTCAGGGTGATTTTTTGACCTTCCGCCGGAACAACTACTTTGCTTTCCATTCACCTCTCCTTCGAGCGCTACTGGTGTGCTCGTCATCCTTTACGCCACAGGTCTTGCCGCTACTACGCCCACTCCACTTAGCCTGGAGATGCACTGTCTTACCGTCTTCCTGCAACACAAAGAGTTAGAGCATTTTTGTTAATGTTTTGTAATAAGCCTGTCAATACTACCTGATTGTTTGACGCCATGAAAGACTCTCGTTATTAGGCTATAATGCGCGAATCTATAAAGCCTGAAAATACTATGATTAAGACTTCATTTAGAAAAAACCAGCTTGAGCGATTCAGCTCACGACAAGCGACCAAACAACGCAAAGATAACCACGTAAAACGCGTTATCTTATTCAATAAACCCTATGATGTTTTGCCTCAATTTACCGACGAAGCTGGCCGCAGCACATTGAAAGATTTTATTTCCGTTCAAAATGTGTACGCTGCGGGTCGCCTGGATCGGGATAGCGAAGGCTTGTTGGTGTTAACAAATGATGGTGCCTTACAGGCAAAACTGACGCAGCCGGGTAAACGGACGGGAAAAATTTACTACGTCCAGGTGGAAGGTGAACCGACCACAGAGGCCATTGAGGCTCTGCGCAATGGCGTCACGTTAAACGATGGCCCTACTCTGGCCGCCGGTGTTGAGCGAGTCGAAGAACCCGAATGGCTGTGGCCGCGCAACCCGCCGATCCGCGAGCGCAAATCCATTCCTACGGCCTGGCTGAAGGTGACGCTTTATGAAGGTCGAAACCGCCAGGTTCGTCGCATGACGGCCCACGTTGGTTATCCCACACTACGGCTAATTCGCTATGCGATGGGCAGCTATACGCTGGATAATCTGAAAAATGGCGAATGGCGTGATGCCGACTAACGGGCGCGGGGAAAAATTCCCACGCCCTTCCAGCCCGTTGATTAAGAGATGTCTGGTACGATAACGCTTTTGTATTTTTCCAGTATCGGCGAGTTGGCATCCGATGGGTTTTGCAGCTGCCACAGGTTGCGGCTAAGTCCATCGTTAACCAGATAAATAACGCCGGTTTCGATGGCGGACATCAAGCACAGCATCACCGGTTCGTTTACCGTGTAGCCCACTTCACCTTCCAGTAAACGCTGGTAGTCAATGTAACGGAATACCCCAGCCTGGAATTCGTAAGAAAGGATCGTTTTACTGGTATTGACAGAGGAAAGAACCTCACCGGTGCTGACGTTGACCACACGTAGGTTCACCGCGATTTGATCGAGCTGGTACTCAGTGCTGGCCCCAATCCCGAAATAGCGAGCCCCCGCCCCTCCCGATTTCACATTACTTTCGTAACCAATAATCGAGCCTTCAATCAGGATATTGGCCGCCACCAGCGAAGGCAGCTGCCCACGGTTGTTGTCCGATACCGTTCCGTTTTCCTGAGCAGCACGAATGATCTTTCTTTCATTAAGCAGGTTTTGCAGCCCCTGACGTTCCAGTGGCGTAAACCAGTTTGAATCTTTTAGCGCTGACACCAGCATAGCAGTGGCACTTTGCGGAACTGACGTTGAAAAGTTACTGGCAGGATAAGGTTTGAACTGCCCGGTTTCATCCTGGATGTTATAGACCGAGACAAACAGTTTTCCTTTTGGCGCCGGGAGATGCGTTAAGTCCTGATAGCTTTGCGACCGCGGTAAGAGCGTCGGTTTTGCTGCCTGTTGAGGGGGAGAGGTAATACAGCCTGTAAGCATAAACAGGCTAACGATAATAACCACTGCGCCAGTTATATTTTTCATGTCCGCTTCTCGCCACTGATTAATTTGTTGAAATGCTGCTCAGGCCACTGACCTGAATGTTTGACGATTTTCCTGTAGCGCGGTCGAGAATATTCATCATCAACTGGCCATCGGTATTGGTGATATCGACAATAAAATCTTTGGTAACCAAGCGGCCGGGTTTTCCAGTAGACAGATTGCCCATTAAACTTCCTAACAATTGGGATTGAATAGCCGAAGTGAAATTATCTAAAGAGGAACTAGATGTTGAGCTATCCCCCCAATCATAGGCATTAGGATCTTTATATGAGTTTTGCGCGTTAGCCTCAGAAAGGAGAAAAGAACCATTATTCGGATTACCGCCAAAGTTGGGGTTAACAAACTGAAATGTCATATTCCCCGCGTAGGCTGTGGTCGATAGCAAACCAATGCCAAGAATCAAAGAAAGCACTTTCATTGTACACTCCTAGAACTCATCGTTGGTTAAATCACCAGTATTTAATAACGCTTTATTAATCGCGCGTTTTTGTAGCCCTTCATATACAGATGCTAACGCGATATTAACTTGTTTATTAAAATCATTTTTACTGGGGAATAAGAAGGTTTGAAACAATAAATCCTGGTCAACTTTGATCATTATCCAGCTGCCCCATCTGGCGCTGGGCCGTTCATTAATCGTAATTGAACCTGGATATTCTTCTTCCCAGTGATCGGTAAATGTTCTATAGAAATCATGACCTATACGCGTAATCGTATTATCCGTCACTAATCCCGGCACTTCTACTTCTGCTGAATAACTGGCGTGAGACACCAGCAGCATCATTAATGATGCTATTACCACCTTTAGATATTTCATAATTATCTTCTAAGGTTATCATTTGCCCAAGTTACCGCCTGGGTCCTGTTTTTTACTGCAATTTTACGGAATAAGTTATAAAGATGTGTTTTCACTGTATTCTCGCTAATAAATAGCAAGCGAGCTATTTCAATATTTGATGCACCCATTCTTAGTTTATTAAGAATGTCTTTTTCTCTTTGTGTCAGCCCACTGGTATCATCGTGATAACGATAGCTACCGGACTGATTGATAAGATAGCTGGTAAGATCGTGTGGAAAGTGACAACCGCCTGCCCGCACATTGCGGATCCCTTCAATTAATGTATGCTCATCAACTGAAAGGCAAAAAACTGCGCTAATGCCCGGCCAACTCTCGACTTCATGGAACGGGTACTCTTCAGGCATATTGATTAACAGTACCTTGACCTTGTCACGTAGTCGCCTCAGTTCCGTTTGCCATTGCAGAATGCGTTTTTTATCTGATTCACTCAAATCAAAAAGCACCAAAATACGTTCTGAATTAATAGTATCCAACGTTTTTTGGATATTTTGGATCTTTACATTAATCGTTAATGAGGTCTTAAGTTGATGTACCAGCGCCGTCGCTTGCAATGACGGTCTGGATATTAACAACAAAATATCATTATTCCCCGTTTCTATTTCTTTCGGCATTATGAAACTCCATCCCGCTGCTGCCGGAACGCGGCCTCTTTCTTGATATGCACAAAATAAGCATCTCAAGAAAGAGTTGCGATCCTGTGTAGTTGCTGATTAATAAGTATGACAATAAAGGTATGAAGGGCACGAGTCGTGCGCCTGTTTCCTAAGTGCTGCAATACTGTTCAATCTAGACATTGCCATTTTTATCGCAAGAGGCATTTGTGTTTCAAAATGTAACAATGAAGTATCTGTATATTTCAGTGATTCCTTCATTACTTTTTGTTTTTTATAGGTATTTTTTATAAATGCGTTTTATTAACTTTAAATACTAATTGCGTATTTACTCATAATTTGAGTCGGAGTATGTCGGGATGATGCCTTATGAATGCAATGTGTAAACTTATCCATCCAAAAAATGCTTTGTATTATAAGATAATTATCAAACTCGTAAACTATTCTACACAAACCCACGATAAATAATTAGCAACCTAATCAAAAGACGTCATTGCAACGCTTTGTCTGTCCCCTCACCCACAACTTTAATACTTTAAGTTGAGATGCGATTTTAAAATACAACATCCAGGTGAAAAACAGCTTTACGCCCCTCGGACATACTCAATCCATAAATCAGATTCATCCCATAACCCGTTAATTGGTTATAGCCTGGCTGATTTAACTCCTGACTTTAACCATCGGTTAAATCTAGGTGCGACTATGAAATCATGTTTTTTATTATTATCCATATTGGGGTACTCGTGTTTTACGTCTGCGGGTAGCGATTTAGCTGGTTCTGAATTCTCAGGGCTGGATAAATACAATCAGGGTTACGATATGATTGCGATTACTGGTCAACAGGGCAGTGGTAATACTGCGTCTATTAATCAGTCAGGTAATCATATTTACGGCTCGATATCTCAAGTTGGCGGGCAAAACTATGCGGCATTAAGTCAGAATGGATTTAATAATCGCGCAGATATCGCCCAGTACGGTAATGGTAATAGTGCGACGGTTAACCAAACGGGGATGAATAACTCCGCCACATTGATTCAGGTGGGAACGGGAAACCAATCGGATATTAACCAAACTGGTTTTGAGAACTCTGCGGAAATTGTTAATAGAGGCAAGGGCAATCTCACGCAGATTAATCAAACGGGCACAAACCGCGGTGCGGCTGTTGTGCAAAACTCGGCAGGAATGGCAATTCGTATTACCCAAAATTAGTGTTTTTACTGACTGACCAATCTCTAAACCTATGGGGTATCTCATGAAAACGTGGAAAATTGTTATTTTGTCTTCAATGCTTACATCTGGTGCAGCACTTGCTACGGGCGGTTACGGCGGTCACGGAGGTCCAGGCGTTACAATTGACCATGCGCCACACATTTCAGGTAAAGCCCCCCTCATTCCACAAAGTGGAACCTGGGATGAAGCCGTTCATGTCTACCAAACTGGAAACGGTAATACCTCAGGCGTCTCTCAGAACCATGCGTCACTTTCTACCGTTGACGTGCATCAGACCGGGAACTTTGGTTCATCAAGCGTAACCCAAACTGCAACCAATAGCGTTGTCATCCTTGATCAGAAAGGATTTGGAAACCAATCAACGGCTAATCAGAGTGGCAGCTCTAGCTCTATTAAAGTCCTGCAGAATGGTAACGGTAACAAGTCTGATGCAACGCAAACTGCTGGGGGCTCCAAAAATGCCATTTTTGTCGATCAAAATGGTACTGGCAACTCTTCCTGGGCTAAGCAATCTGGTAGCAACAACTCCATTAATGTGAAGCAAACGGGCGATTACGCGGTATCCGAGATTTCTCAAGCTGGCTATAAAAGCATTGTTGACGTATCACAGAGTGGTACTTTGAATAAATCTTACGTTACTCAGAGCGCAAACAACTCGGCGGTATTAGTCGAACAAGGTGGTTCATATAACACCAGCACTGTTAACCAAACTCACGCCAATGCCGTATCCTGGGTCCAACAGGGTCCTGGTTCCGGCAACACTTCTTATATCTCTCAGCAATAATATCCACGAAGCCGGATGAGTATTCATCCGGCTATTTATCCACGCCAGTGAGATCTAATATGCACATGCTCCTTATTGCCGCCGCACTCAGCAATCAGCTGTGGTTTGACGCCCAGCCGCAGGCTGACGCTATGGTTATCACGCCAATGGCGACGCTGACGGCCGATTGCGACTGCCAGCTAACGATTAATGTGGTTCATGAGGGCCAGTCCGGCACCAGTAATAGCAGCCAAAGTGGAAACGTCAAAATTAAAGGCCAGCAGCCGCAGGCGCTTGCCAGCATGCGCCTCGATATCCCGCAGGGCGAATGGGCGCAGATCACCGTGACGCTCAGCAACAGCAGCGGCGTCATCCTGCAGCAAAGCTGGAGCTCACCATCGCGGGTTTAATTTTCCCCTCGTCTTCTTTACTATCCTTATCATCTACTCGCCTGATAAGGATGCCGCATGTTCAAGCCCCACGTTACCGTTGCCTGCGTAGTTCACGCTGAAGGTAAATTCCTCGTCGTTGAAGAGACCATTAAGGGTAAAGCGCTGTGGAACCAGCCCGCAGGCCATTTAGAGGCGGACGAAACCCTCGTACAGGCCGCCGAACGTGAGCTTTGGGAAGAAACCGGGATCCGCGCCAAACCGCAGCAATTTATTCGACTACACCAGTGGATTGCCCCGGATAACACGCCATTCCTGCGCTTTCTATTTGTTATCGAACTCGACAAAATGTGCGCAACTGAGCCACACGATAGTGACATTGACCGCTGCCTGTGGCTGGATGCCGATGAGATTCTCTTGGCTGAAAACCTGCGCTCGCCGCTGGTTGCCGAAAGCATTCGCTGCTATCAACAAGAGCCTCGTTACCCGCTATCGCTGCTCGGCGAATTTAACTGGCCGTTTACAGAGGGTGTCAAGTAAAAGGCTGCGTGCTAGAATATGCCGCCTTGAAGTCCAATGTCGTGAGTATTCCAATGTCAGAAAGCCAGAAAAAAGTAATCGTCGGCATGTCCGGCGGTGTAGATTCCTCCGTTTCCGCCTACCTGTTACTGCAACAGGGCTATAAGGTGGAGGGCCTGTTCATGAAGAACTGGGAGGAAGACGACGGCGAGGAATACTGTACGGCTGCCGCTGATCTTGCCGATGCGCAGGCAGTGTGCGACAAGCTCGGCATTGAGCTGCACACGGTAAACTTTGCCGCAGAATACTGGGATAACGTGTTTGAACTTTTCCTCGAAGAGTACAAAGCAGGCCGTACGCCGAACCCGGATATCCTGTGCAATAAAGAGATCAAATTCAAAGCCTTCCTCGAATTTGCCGCCGAAGATCTGGGTGCAGACTATATCGCCACCGGCCACTACGTGCGTCGTGCCGATGTCAACGGTAAAAGCCAACTGCTGCGCGGTCTCGACGGTAATAAAGACCAGAGCTACTTCCTTTATACCTTAGGTCACGACCAGGTCGCTCAAAGCCTGTTCCCGGTCGGCGAACTGGAAAAACCGCAGGTGCGTAAAATCGCCGAAGAGCTGGATCTCATCACCGCGAAGAAAAAAGATTCCACCGGTATCTGCTTTATCGGAGAGCGTAAATTCCGTGAGTTTTTAGGCCGCTACCTGCCCGCGCAGCCGGGCAAAATTATGACCGTCGACGGTGAAGAGATCGGTACCCATCAGGGCCTGATGTACCACACCCTGGGCCAGCGTAAAGGTCTGGGCATCGGCGGGACAAAAGAAGGCAGCGAAGATCCATGGTATGTGGTCGATAAAGACGTTGAGAACAATATTCTGGTCGTTGCTCAGGGCCACGATCACCCACGGCTGATGTCGGTTGGGCTAATCGCTCAACAGCTGCACTGGGTTGACCGCGTGCCGGTCACCGGCACCTTCCGCTGTACGGTCAAAACGCGCTATCGTCAAACCGATATCCCTTGCACCGTCACCGCGCTGGATGCAGAACGTATTGAGGTTCTCTTTGATGAACCTGTTGCCGCCGTTACCCCAGGCCAATCCGCCGTGTTTTACAACGGTGAAATCTGCCTGGGCGGTGGCGTCATTGAGCAGCGCCTGCCGCTGCCGGTAGCGTAATCATAATTAGCAACGTGGCTTTCGCCATCGCGAAGGTTTAACGTAGCCTGTCAGGTGCTGCGGCTTCTGACAGGCGCCAACAAGGAGTGAGCGTGGCGAAGAATTATTATGACATCACCCTGGCGCTGGCGGGCATTTGCCAGTCGGCCCGTCTGGTGCAGCAACTGGCCCATCAGGGCCACTGTGACGGCGACGCGTTACACGTTTCGCTCAACAGCGTTATCGATCTCAACCCGGACTCCGCGCTGGGTGTTTTCGGTGGCAGTGAAGCCAATCTTCGTCTTGGTCTTGAAACCTTACTCGGCGTACTTAACGCCAGCAGCCGTCAGGGCTTGAATGCGGAGCTCACCCGCTACACGTTAAGCCTGATGGTTCTGGAACGGAAGCTTGCTGCCGCGAAAGGGGCGATGGATACGCTCGGTAACCGTATTAATGGTTTACAACGTCAGCTCGACCATTTCGACTTGCAATCAGAAACGCTACTTAGCGCGATGGCCGGCATTTATGTCGATGTGATTAGCCCGCTGGGTCCCCGTATTCAGGTGACTGGCTCCCCTGCCGTGCTGCAAAGCCCGCAGGTTCAGGCGAAAGTCCGCGCCTCTTTATTAGCGGGTATCCGCGCCGCAGTGCTGTGGCACCAGGTTGGTGGCGGACGTCTACAGCTGATGTTTTCTCGTAATCGCCTGACCACTCAGGCAAAACAAATTCTTGCTCATTTAACCCCGGAGTTATGATCTATGGAATTATCCTCACTGACCGCCGTTTCCCCTGTCGATGGACGCTACGGCGATAAAGTCAGCGCGCTGCGCGGGATTTTCAGCGAATACGGTTTGCTGAAATTCCGTGTACAAGTCGAAGTACGCTGGCTGCAAAAGCTGGCCGCACACGCAGCCGTCAAGGAAGTTCCTGCTTTTGCTGCCGACGCAAACGGTTACCTTGATAGCATCGTGGCGAATTTCAATGAAGAAGACGCCGCGCGCATTAAAACTATTGAGCGCACCACCAACCACGATGTGAAGGCAGTTGAGTATTTCCTGAAAGAAAAAGTCGCGTCCGTGCCAGAACTGCACGCCGTGTCTGAATTTATTCACTTCGCCTGCACCTCCGAGGATATCAACAACCTCTCCCACGCCCTGATGCTGAAAGCAGCGCGTGAAGACGTGGTGCTGCCGTACTGGCGTAAAGTGATTGATGCGATCAAGGACCTTGCCGTTCAGTATCGCGATATCCCTCTGCTTTCTCGTACCCACGGTCAGCCGGCTACGCCGTCCACCATCGGTAAAGAGATGGCGAACGTCGCTTACCGTATGGAGCGCCAGTTCCGTCAGTTGGGTCAGGTAGAGATTCTGGGTAAAATCAACGGCGCCGTCGGTAACTACAACGCCCACATTGCCGCTTACCCTGACGTTGACTGGCACCAGTTCAGCGAAGAATTCGTGACCTCTTTAGGGATTCAGTGGAACCCGTACACCACGCAGATCGAGCCGCATGACTATATTGCCGAGCTGTTCGACTGCATCGCGCGTTTCAACACTATCCTCATCGATTTCGACCGTGATATCTGGGGTTACGTTGCGCTGAACCACTTCAAGCAAAAAACCATCGCCGGCGAAATTGGTTCTTCCACAATGCCGCACAAGGTTAACCCAATCGACTTCGAAAACTCCGAAGGCAACCTGGGCCTGTCCAACGCGGTGCTGCAGCACCTGGCGAGCAAACTGCCGGTTTCCCGCTGGCAGCGTGACCTGACCGACTCTACCGTGTTGCGTAACCTGGGCGTAGGTATTGGCTATGCACTGATCGCTTACCAATCTACCTTGAAAGGCGTGAGCAAGCTGGAAGTGAACCGTGACCGTCTGCTGGACGAACTGGATCACAACTGGGAAGTGCTGGCTGAGCCGATTCAGACTGTGATGCGCCGCTACGGCATCGAGAAGCCGTATGAGAAGCTCAAAGAACTGACCCGCGGTAAGCGTGTGGATGCCGAAGGCATGAAGCAGTTTATCGACGGACTGGCGCTGCCAGAAGAAGAGAAAACGCGTCTGAAAGAGATGACGCCGGCTAACTACATCGGCCGTGCAATCACTATGGTTGACGAGCTGAAATAAGTGCCTTTCCCCCTCCTTCTTCCTGAAGGAGGGGACTTTCCAATCAATTTAGTTAATGTTTATCTCCACAAAGCCATAATCAGCGTTAATATATTCATGTCTTTAATTTAATGGAGAAACAGCATGCGCGTACTCGTCGTGGAGGACAACGCTCTGTTACGTCATCACCTGAAAGTGCAGCTGCAGGAAATGGGCCACCAGGTAGATGCCGCAGAAGATGCAAAGGAAGCAGATTACTATCTTGGCGAACACATTCCCGATATCGCCATTGTTGATTTAGGCCTGCCTGATGAGGACGGTCTGTCGCTCATTCGCCGCTGGCGCAGCCACGATATTTCACTGCCGATTTTAGTGCTGACCGCCCGTGAAAGCTGGCAGGATAAAGTGGAAGTGCTGAGCGCTGGCGCTGACGACTACGTCACCAAACCGTTCCATATTGAAGAAGTCTCCGCCCGCATGCAGGCGCTGATGCGCCGCAATAGCGGCCATGCGTCACAGGTTATCTCCCTGCCGCCGTTCCAGGTTGATCTTTCTCGCCGCGAGCTGTCTATCAATGATGAGGTGATAAAGCTCACCGCGTTTGAATACACCATTATGGAAACGCTGATCCGTAATAACGGCAAAGTGGTTAGCAAAGACGCATTAATGCTCCAGCTTTACCCCGATGCTGAACTACGCGAAAGCCACACCATTGACGTTTTGATGGGGCGTCTGCGTAAGAAAATCCAAACCCAGTATCCGCACGATGTCATTATCACCGTTCGCGGCCAGGGCTACCTGTTCGAACTGCGCGAATGAAAAGTCTCCGCCGGCATATCCTGCCGCTATCACTGCGCATGCGTTTCCTGCTGGCAACGGCCGCAGTGGTTGTCGTGCTGTCGTTGTCCTATGGCATGGTGGCGCTGGTCGGCTACAGCGTTAGCTTTGATAAAACCACCTTCCGCCTGCTGCGCGGTGAAAGTAACCTGTTCTATACCCTGGCGAAATGGGATAACAACGTTCTGAGCGTGAATATCCCCGATAATCTGAATATGCAAAGCCCCACCGTCGCGCTGATTTATGACGACAAGGGCAACTTGCTGTGGCAACAAAAGAATCTTCCGTGGTTGGTCAACCGCATTAAGCCGGAATGGCTAAAAGGCAACGGTTTCTATGAAATCGAAGCCGACGTCACCTCCACCAGCTCGCTGCTGCGCAACGATCATGAGATGCAAAAAGAGCTCACGGAAATTCACCGTCAGGACGATGACGCGGAAATGACCCACTCGGTAGCGGTTAATAGCTACCCCGCCACCAGCCTGATGCCAGCGGTGGTGATTGTCGTCGTCGACACCATCCCTATCGAACTAAAACAATCGTATATGGTGTGGAGTTGGTTCTCCTACGTGCTGGCCGCCAACCTGCTACTGGTTATCCCGCTGCTGTGGATTGCCGCTCACTGGAGCCTACGCCCGATTGCCGCGCTGTCGCAGGAAATCCGCGAGTTGGAAGATCATCACCGTGAACATCTGAACCCGGAAACCACCCGCGAATTAACCAGCCTGGTACGTAACCTGAACCGGCTGCTGAAAAGCGAACGTGAGCGCTACGATAAGTACCGCACCACCCTGACCGACCTGACCCACAGCCTTAAAACGCCGCTGGCAGTGCTACAAAGCTCGCTGCGCTCTCTGCGTAGCGAAAAGATGACCGTCAGCGAGGCCGAGCCGGTTATGCTGGAGCAAATTAGCCGTATTTCGCAGCAGATTGGCTACTACCTTCACCGCGCTAGCATGCGCACCGACAGCACACTGTTAAGCCGAGAACTGCACCCGGTTGCACCGCTTCTCGATAGCCTGACCTCCGCACTCAACAAAGTTTACCAGCGTAAAGGGGTCAATATTACGCTCGATATCTCCCCGGAAATAACCTTCGCCGGTGAGAAAAATGACTTTATGGAAGTGATGGGTAATCTACTCGACAACGCCTGTAAGTATTGCCTCGAGTTTGTCGAGGTTTCCGCGCGTCTGACCGATGACAATCTGCACATTATCGTCGAGGATGACGGCCCGGGCATTCCGCAAAGCAAACGCGATATCGTTTTTGATCGCGGCCAGCGTGCCGACACGCTTCGCCCTGGCCAGGGCGTTGGACTTTCCGTGGCGCGTGAAATTGTGGAGCAGTATGACGGGCAAATTATCGCTCGCGACAGTCTCCTCGGCGGCGCAAAAATGGAAGTCATTTTTGGTCATCAGGATCTCGAGAGTCACGAAGGGTAAATAATGTTTCCGTAGCAGGGTAGTTTTGTGAATACGATGTATAATCCGGACATACATCTGCTGCGGAAATATCAATATGGAATACCACTTAACGCTAAACTGGCCCGATTTTATGGCGCGCTACTGGCAAAAACGTCCGGTTGTGCTCAAACGCGGCTTCGCCAATTTTATTGACCCGATTTCACCGGATGAACTGGCGGGTCTGGCGATGGAAAACGAAGTCGATAGCCGTCTGGTCAGTCACCTCGACGGCGCATGGCAGGTGAAGCACGGGCCGTTTGAAAGCTATGATCATCTGGGTGAAAGCAACTGGTCGCTGCTGGTACAGGCCGTTGACCACTGGCACGAACCTTCCAGCGCCCTGATGCGCCCCTTCCGCAGCCTCCCCGACTGGCGCCTTGACGATCTGATGATCTCCTTCTCGGTACCGGGCGGTGGCGTCGGCCCGCATCTCGACCAGTACGATGTCTTTATCATTCAGGGTACCGGCCGCCGCCGCTGGCGCGTGGGCGAGAAAACTGCGCTCAAGCAACACTGCCCACACCCGGATCTGCTGCAGGTCGAAGCCTTTGAAGCCATTATCGACGAAGAAATGGAACCCGGTGACATTCTCTATATCCCACCGGGATTCCCGCACGAAGGCTATGCGCTGGAGAATTCGCTGAACTACTCCGTCGGCTTCCGTACGCCAAACAGCCGGGAGTTGATTAGCGGCTTTGCGGATTACGTCTTACAGCGCGATCTGGGCAACTTACATTACAGCGACCCGGACGTACCGTCCCGCGATCACCCGGCGGATCTGCTGCCACAAGAAGTGGATCGCCTGCGCGGTATGATGCAGGACTTGATCAATCAACCGGAGCATTTCCAGCAGTGGCTGGGGGAATTCATTAGCCAGTCTCGTCACGAACTGGATATCGCGCCACCGGAGCCACCGTATCAACCTGACGAAATTTATGACGCCCTGCAACAAGGTGACATGCTGCAACGCCTGGGCGGCCTGCGAGTGATTCGTATCGGTGATGATTTCTTTGTGAACGGTGAGAAAGTGGACTCACCGCATCGTCATGCGCTGGATGCGATGGCCGGGAGTATTATGCTGGAAAGCCAGCACTTTGGTGAGGCACTGGACGACCCGTCCTTCCTCGCGATGCTAGCCGCGCTGGTCAACAGCGGTTACTGGTTCTTCGCAGAGTAATAAGAAAAATCCCCGGTTCTCCCGGGGATTTTTTTGACTATCCGCGTTTGGCGGTCAGCTCGGCAATCCGTATTATCACCTGTACCGCCTTCTCCATCCCTTCCAGGGTCACAAATTCGTGTTTGCCGTGGTAGTTATAGCCGCCGGTGAAGATGTTCGGGCACGGTAATCCCATAAACGACAGCTGCGCACCGTCGGTGCCGCCGCGAATGGGTTTCATGTCCGGCTCAATGCCGCAGTCGCGCATTGCCTGCTGGGCGATATCCAGAATATAAGGATGATCGGCCACCTTTTCACGCATGTTGTAGTAGCTGTCTTCAATAATCAGTTCGATATAGCAGTCCGGGTGCAGCCCTTTACCGACTTTTTTCGCGATCTCCATCATTTTGCGCTTACGAGCTTCAAACTGCTTGCGGTCGAAATCGCGCACGATGTAGTGCATTTCTGCGCGATCCACCGAGCCCTTAATGCTGGTCAGATGGTAGAAACCTTCATAGCCCTCGGTCTGTTCCGGGCTTTCATCGGCAGGAACCTCAGCGTGGATACGCGCGGCCAGCGACAGGGCATTAACCATCACCCCTTTGGCGGTTCCTGGGTGCACGTTGTTGCCGACGATCTTAATGGTGACCGACGCAGCGTTGAAGTTCTCAAACTCCAGCTCACCAACACCGCCACCATCAACGGTATAGGCCCACTGGGCGTTAAACGCGGCAACATCAAAATGCTTCGCGCCCTTACCGACCTCTTCGTCCGGCGTAAAGGCCACGCGGATATCGCCGTGCGGGATATTCTTTTCTTTCAGTACTGCCAGCGCGGTCATGATTTCCGCGACGCCAGCTTTATCGTCAGCCCCCAACAGCGTTTTGCCGTCAGTGGTAATAAGCGTTTGACCGAGCAGTTGATGCAGCACCGGGAACATCACCGGCGACAGCACTTCGTCACCAATACCCAGTGCGATATCTCCGCCACGGTAGTTCTCAACAATCTGTGGGTTGACGTTTTTACCGCTAAAATCAGGTGCGGTATCCACATGGGAAATAAAACCAATCGCCGGGATATCACCGTTCACATTGGCTGGCAGCGTGGCCATCACCGTCCCCTTTTCACTCAGGGTAACGTTAACCAGCCCCATTGCTTCCAATTGCTCTTTGAGCAGGTGCAACAACTTCCACTGCCCTTCTGTACTCGGCACCTGACGCACGCCAGGTTTCGATTGCGTGTCCAGAGAAACGTACTGCAAAAAACGTTCAAGCAATTTATCCATGTAGCCACCCTCTCTTTTTGTGACAACATTATCAATAAGCAACAAAAGACAAATATTGCGTCAGGTCACTTTTAACCCGGCAAAGGTGACTTTTTTTCGCCAAACGGTATCTAATAGTCGGATATACATACACGTAGCATAGACAAGGATTGGCGAATGGCTATCGTTTGCCGTAGAATGCCAGCCCTTATTAATACATTTCAGACCTCTAAACGTCTAAAGGTGGATAACCACAAACCCCGCGTCAATAGTCTATTTATGATGCGTTTACATGGGACAGAGCAATAAATTGAATACAAAATCGCGTTCGCTGTCGCCGCTGGTCGAACTGGTGGGGATTCGCAAGGACTTCGATGGTAAGACGGTCATTTCCGATCTGGATTTGACTATTAATAACGGTGAGTTTCTCACGCTGCTTGGCCCTTCTGGCTGCGGCAAAACCACCGTACTGCGCCTTATTGCCGGGCTGGAAAACGTTGACGCCGGGCAAATCCATCTGGAAAACCAGGATATTACTCAGGTCCCCGCCGAGGACCGCCACGTGAATACCGTGTTCCAGAGCTATGCGCTTTTCCCGCACATGACCGTTTTCGACAATGTCGCCTTCGGCCTGCGTATGCAAAAAACCCCGGCTGCTGAAATCACTCCGCGCGTAAACGATGCTCTGCGTATGGTGCAACTAGAAGAGTTTGCCCTACGCAAACCTAATCAGCTTTCCGGCGGCCAGCAGCAGCGCGTTGCCATTGCCCGCGCGGTGGTCAACAAGCCTAGCCTGCTGTTATTAGACGAATCCCTTTCTGCACTCGACTATAAGCTGCGCAAGCAGATGCAAAACGAACTGAAAGCACTGCAGCGTAAGTTGGGAATTACCTTCGTCTTCGTCACCCACGACCAGGAAGAAGCGCTGACCATGTCCGACCGTATTGTGGTGATGCGTGACGGCAAAATCGAGCAGGACGGCACCCCGCGCGAAATCTACGAAGAGCCGAAAAACCTGTTTGTCGCCAGCTTCATCGGTGAAATCAATATCTTTAACGCCACGGTCATTGAACGCCTCGATGAACGCCGCGTGCGTGCCCAGGTCGAAGGTCGGGAATGCACTATCGACGTCAACTTCCCAGTAACGCCGGGTCAGAACCTTAACGTTTTGCTGCGTCCAGAGGATTTACGCGTTGATGAAATTCACGATGGTACCGAGGCAGAAGGCCTGATTGGCTACGTTCGCGAGCGTAACTATAAAGGTATGACGCTTGAGTCTGTCGTTGAGCTGGAAAACGGCAAAATGGTTATCGTCAGCGAGTTCTTCAACGAAGACGACCCGGACTTTGACCACTCGCTGGACCAGAAAATGGCGATTAATTGGGTAGAAAGCTGGGAGGTTGTACTGGCTGATGAAGAGCACAAGTAAGTTCCAGAATGTGGTGATTGCCACCATCGTCGGTTGGCTTGTGCTGTTTGTGTTCCTGCCCAACCTGATGATCATCGTCACCAGCTTCCTGACGCGTGATGATGCCAATTTCGTCCAGATGGTCTTTACTCTGGACAACTACGCTCGGCTGCTCGACCCACTGTACGCCGAGGTGCTGCTGCACTCGCTGAACATGGCCATTATCGCCACGCTGGCGTGTTTGGTTCTGGGCTATCCCTTTGCCTGGTTTCTCGCACGTCTGCCGCAAAAAGTGCGCCCACTACTGCTGTTTTTACTGATTGTTCCCTTCTGGACCAACTCGCTGATTCGTATCTACGGGCTAAAAATTTTCCTCAGCACCAAAGGCTATCTCAATGAATTTCTGCTGTGGTTGGGCATCATCGAAACGCCAATCCGTATCATGTTTACTCCGGCGGCGGTGATTATCGGGCTGGTCTATATTCTGCTACCGTTTATGGTGATGCCACTCTATTCCAGTATTGAGAAGCTTGATAAACCGCTGCTGGAAGCGGCCAAGGATCTGGGCGCCAACAAGTTTCAGACCTTTATCCGCATCATTATTCCAATGACCATGCCGGGAATTATCGCTGGCTGTCTGCTGGTGATGCTACCTGCAATGGGCCTGTTCTACGTTTCGGATCTGATGGGCGGTGCGAAGAACCTGCTTATCGGTAACGTGATTAAGAGTCAGTTCCTCAATATCCGCGACTGGCCGTTTGGTGCGGCCACCAGCATTACGCTGACGGTGGTGATGGGTCTGCTGATGCTGGTCTACTGGCGCGCCTCGCGTCTGCTGAATAGAAAGGTGGAGCTGGAATGATCGGTAAACTGCTGCGCGGCGGTTTTATGTCCGCCATTTACGCCTACCTCTATATCCCGATTATCATCCTTATCGTGAACTCCTTTAACAGTTCGCGCTTTGGAATTAACTGGCAAGGCTTCACCACCAAGTGGTACAGCCTGCTGATGAATAACGACAGCCTGCTGCAGGCCGCACAGCACTCGCTGACGATGGCGATTTTCTCCGCCACCGCCGCAACGCTGATTGGTTCATTAACCGCCGTAGCACTCTATCGCTACCGTTTTCGCGGGAAACCATTTGTCAGTGGCATGCTGTTTGTGGTGATGATGTCGCCGGACATCGTGATGGCTATTTCCCTGCTGGTGCTATTTATGCTGCTGGGTATTCAGCTTGGCTTCTGGTCACTGCTGTTCTCGCACATCACCTTCTGTCTGCCGTTTGTGGTGGTCACCGTTTACTCACGGCTGAAGGGTTTTGACGTGCGGATGCTGGAAGCGGCAAAAGATCTCGGTGCCAGCGAAATCACTATCTTACGCAAGATAATTTTTCCGCTGGCGATGCCCGCCGTCGCTGCGGGCTGGCTGCTGAGCTTTACCCTGTCGATGGATGACGTAGTGGTATCATCCTTTGTGACCGGCCCAGGCTATGAGATTCTGCCGCTTAAAATTTACTCAATGGTCAAAGTCGGTGTGTCACCGGAAGTGAACGCGCTGGCGACCATTTTGCTGGTACTGTCGCTGGTGATGGTGATTGCCAGCCAGCTTATTGCACGTGATAAAACCAAAAGCCTGCAGGTCAGGCATAACTCAGGGGACGTTAAATGATGAAATGGTCACGCCACCTGCTCGCGGCGGGTGTTTTCGCACTCGGGATGGGTGCAGCCCACGCGAACGATAGCAAAACGCTCTACTTCTACAACTGGACGGAGTACGTGCCGCCAGGGCTTCTGGAACAGTTCACCAAAGAGACCGGCATCAAGGTTATCTATTCGACCTATGAATCGAACGAAACCATGTACGCCAAACTCAAAACTTACAAAGACGGTGCCTACGATTTAGTCGTCCCGTCGACCTACTTTGTCGACAAGATGCGCAAAGAAGGCATGATCCAGAAGATCGACAAAACCCAGCTGAGCAATTTTAAAAATCTCGACCCGGAGATGCTCAACAAGCCGTTCGATCCCAACAACGATTATTCGATCCCGTATATCTGGGGTGCCACGGCTATCGGCGTCAACAGCGACGAAATTGACCCAAAAACCGTCACCAGTTGGGCCGACCTGTGGAAGCCGGAGTACAAAAGCAGCCTGCTGTTAACGGATGATGCGCGCGAAGTCTTCCAGATTTCCCTGCGCAAACTCGGTTACTCCGGTAACACCACCAATCCGAAAGAGATTGAAGCGGCCTACAACGAGCTGAAAAAACTGATGCCAAATGTGGCGGCGTTTAACTCTGATAACCCAGCCAACCCCTATATGGAAGGCGAAGTGAATCTCGGAATGGTGTGGAACGGTTCGGCCTTTGTGGCCCGCCAGGCCGGAACGCCGCTGGAAGTCATTTGGCCGAAAGAAGGCGGTATCTTCTGGATGGACAGCCTGTCTATTCCGTCTAACGCCAGGAATAAAGAAGGCGCGATGAAGCTGATTAACTTCCTCCTGCGCCCGGACGTAGCCAAACAGGTGGCGGAAACCATCGGTTACCCAACGCCAAACCTGGCGGCGCGTAAACTGTTAAGCCCGGAAGTCGCTAACGATAAATCGCTCTATCCGGACGCTGAGACGGTCAATAAAGGCGAGTGGCAGAACGATGTCGGCAGCACCAGCACGCTGTATGAAGAGTATTATCAGAAATTGAAGGCTGGGCGTTAAGGCTGCAAGTGCGGGGCGGTAGTTCGATATTTGTTAGTTAGACACAAAATTCCGTTCACTTTATGTTTGGTAGAACATGAAGCTTGAGTATCCGTGAACGGGCTAAGGGGAGCACCGCGCTCCCCTTAGCAATCCCCGCGGCCCCGCAGCGAAATCGGTGCTTCGC
>NZ_LGHZ01000010.1 GCF_001266615.1 Kluyvera genomosp. 1
CCCTAACCCTCTCCCCGTGGGGGAGAGGGGACCGTTTTGTGCGGGTAGTGGCTGTCTCTTCTGACTTTAGGTTGGGCCGAGTTCGCGGCTGGTGGATGAGGTTCACCCTTTATCGCTTTAAGAAAGAAAGGCGTTTGGTGCAGGTGTTGGAATTGGTGCACTGAATGGTTTGCTCCCTCCCCCTTTGGGAGAGGGCCAGGGTGAGGGGAGCGTGCACGCTCCCCTTTCTTTCTACTCGTTACTTCGTTTCAGAAACCACGCCGCCAACCATCTGCTGCGTCAATTCCTGTTTATTCATATTCACCGCATGGAGTTGCCCGTTCACCGTGGGTTTGAGCGGAGCGTTTGCCTGCACGCTGCCGCTGGCGGTGAGCTGAATATTACCGTCGCCGTCAATCGACAGCGGCGGCCATCCCCACTGTTGCAGGATGTTGAGCGGTACGCCGCGCCCATTGAGGGTCACGCTGGTGTGGCGCTGTGGTTGTTGCGACACCGTGGCGGTAGCTTCGAGAATACCTTTTTCGGTAAAGGCGCTCAGTTCCGTCACGTTGACGTTCGACGCGTCAGCGTTCAGCGCTATCGATGGGCGACGTACGTCGATGCGGTTAAAAGTTGCCGCCGCGCCGTTCAATGTTGCGCTGCCGCTCCAGACTCCCCACTGGCCATTTTTCACCAGCTGGAGATTGGCGCCGTAGCCGTCCAGCGCGGTGATCTGCCACGGGAAGTCGGGATCGATGTCGATAACCAGGTTACGGTTAGCGCCAAATTTTTTCAGCGTCACGCTTTGCAGCCATGCAGGCAGCGGCTCCATCCACAGCGTTTTCCAGTTCTGCGGTAGCGTATATTCCAGCCCGGCGAAAACCATATCGTCCAGCACCAGCGCATTGCCGGAACGGAACCAGGTGCCAGAGCTGCGGACCATGCCGCCTTCCCAACGGGAAGTGAACTGGCGCAGCGCAATGCCCTGCTCGGAGAACTCGGCATTCAGGATAGGGTCGAGCAGATGCAGCGAGCCGTAGATAAACTCGCTGGCGTTCAGGGAAATCTTACCGTCGGTGCTCTGCCAACCGCCGTCGCTGAGCGTCAGGTTGCGCAAATTCAGATCCAGGTCGGTCACCGCCCAGTCCGGGCCTTGCAGGCTGGCATCGGTTACGTCGAGACGACCAATCTGTAGTGACGGTACGGTCGTTAACGGGGCGAGAAAGTCGAGCAACGACTTATCGCTTTGCAGGCGAATATCATTGAGACGCAGATTATCCACGAGCCAGCTACCGTCGCTGTTACGACGTGCGTTACCGGTGAGTGAACCGCGTGCCATATCGGCGCCCACGGTGGTTAAGATGACTTCACCCCCGTTGATATCGCCCTCAACCAGCGCATTAGTCGCCGGAATGCCGTTCAGCGATAGCGAACCTGCGCTCATTTGGATGTGGGCTTTTTTACCCAGTACGTTACCCGCCTCTGGCGCCCACGGCATCACGCCGCCGGAAACGCGCTGTGCGCTGAGCTCCCAGCCGGTTTCCGGGCTGTTGAGCGCCATATTCCGCAGCTGCAGGCGGTCAGCGGCAAACGGCAGCGGGGCGTTAGAAGGGGAGAGGTTTAGCGTACCGTCCTGCAACAGGATGGTATCGACATGCAGCGGGTCGGTTATCTGGCGCGAACTCAGGCCGATATCAACATCTTTGGCAACCAGCGTAGCAGGCTTGCCGTCGCGGCCAAAGGTGACGTTTTTCAGCAGGATATGTGAAGGGGAAGAGAAACGATGATCCATCGCATCAAACGTGACCTGATAGGCGGTGTTGTCGGTGAGCCAGTGGCTAATCTGACGGGCACCCCAGCGCGTTTGTAGCAGAAAATAGAAGGCTACAATCACCAGTAAGAGGGCGATCAGCAGCCAGATAATGAGCTTTCCAAGAAATTTCATGATCTTCCATCCTGAGAAGGGCACATAAACCTGTTATGCATGATTTATGCGCAATCCTCAAGGCAGGATTCGTATTATTCGATGTCAGCGGCAGTGGAGAAGGCCACTGCCGCATCGGGGTTACTCTTTTTCTGGCGGGAACACCAGGTTCAGAATAATCGCCGTGATCCCGCCGGCTGCGATGCCGGAAGAGAGCAGGTTTTTCAGCCAGTCCGGGGCGAACTGCAGGATTTGTGGCTGCTGGGAAACACCGAGGCCAACGGCCAGTGACAGCGCAATAATCAGGATGGCGCGACGGTTCAGCGGCTCGCGGGAGACAATGCGTACGCCGGATGCGGCGATGGTGCCAAACATCACAAGCGTTGCGCCGCCGAGTACTGGTTCTGGAATATGCTGCACAAAACCGCTCACCGCCGGGAAAAGACCCAGCACGATCAGCATCAGTGCCACCACAAAGCCGACGTAGCGGCTGGCAACGCCAGTTAACTGGATAACCCCGTTGTTCTGCCCAAAGCAGGAGTTTGGGAAGGTATTGAATACCGCAGAGACGCAGGAATTCAGGCCGTTAGCCAGCACGCCACCCTTCAGACGCTTCATATACAGCGGGCCAGAAACCGGCTGCTCGGAAACGTCGGAGGTGGCGGTGATGTCGCCGATGGTTTCCAGCGAGGTGATCATAAACACCAGCATTAATGGCAGCAGCAGATTCCAGTCGATGCCTAAACCGTAGTACAGCGGCGTTGGGACCATAATCAGGCTGCTGTTAGTCGGCGCGGTGTTTTCCGGCAGCATGCCGAGCACCCAGGCTGTCAAATAACCCGCCGCCATGGCAATCACCAGCGAGGCAATACGCAGGTAAGGGTTACGCTGACGGTTGAGCAGGATAATGATCGCCAGAACGATGCCTGCCAGTAAAAGATTTTTCGGTGCGCCAAAGGTGTTGTTAGCCATTGCCGCGTAGCCGCCGCCGATAGAGGTCAGGCCAACCTGGATCAGCGACAGGCCGATAATCATCACCACAACACCGGAAACCAGCGGAGTGATCACGCGGCGCGCCAGGTGCAGAATACGGGATAACACCATTTCGGTGCAGCTTGCCAGCATCAGCGTACCGAATAGTGCCGCCATCATTGTTGGCACGTCAGCGCCACCGGTTTTCAGCGCGGTGCCACCCATGATAAGCGGAGCGACGAAGTTGAAGCTGGTACCCTGGATTGACAGCAGGCCAGAACCCACCGGGCCCCAGGCTTTAATCTGAATGATGGATGCCACACCGGAGGCGAACAGCGACATGCTGATAATGTGCTGGGTATCTTCCGCGGGCAGACCCAGGGCTTGGCAAATCAGCAGCGCCGGCGTAATCACCGCAACAAACATCGCCAGCAGGTGCTGGAGCGCGGCGAAGAGCGTTTGCGGAAGCGGCGGACGGTCTTCCAGGTGGTAAATCAGTTCGCTGTTTTGTTTCTGCGCAACCGGTTGCGCATCGGCTTGATCGAGGGTGTTAGAGGACATCTCTTCTGGCAATCCCGTGGTGGAAAAGTGGCGATTTTAGCGGACTGGTTGGTAAAAGCAATCGGTTGCTTTCATTGTTCGTAAATTATTGCCGTAAATACCCATATAACTCGCATGTATTTATTGGGGAGAGTTAACAAAATTAATGAATGAAAAACGTTTTTCTACCTACTTTCCCCCTTTCTTGCTTACACTTTCGGCCGAAGCCTCATGATGAGGCCATCACGACATCGGAAATTTGTCGCGTATGAATGGATCATGCGTTTAGTAAGGAGCTGTAATTATGTTTCACCTCGATACCTTATCGACGCTCGTTGCCGCAACGCTGGTGTTGCTGCTAGGACGACAATTGGTCCAGAGCGTTCCCTTCCTGAAGAAATACACAATCCCTGAGCCCGTTGCGGGCGGCCTTCTGGTGGCGCTGGCGCTGCTGGTGCTGAAAAAAAGCATGGGCTGGGAAATTGACTTTGATATGGGCCTAAAAGACCCGTTGATGCTGGCGTTCTTCGCCACGATCGGCCTTAACGCCAATATTGCGAGCCTGCGCGCGGGCGGGAAAGTGGTGGGCACTTTCCTGATCGTCGTTGTTGGACTGCTGCTGCTGCAAAATGGCCTCGGCATTGGTATGGCGAAAATGCTGGGCCTGGATCCGTTAATGGGCCTGCTGGCCGGCTCTATTACGCTGTCGGGCGGACACGGCACCGGTGCGGCGTGGAGCAAGCTGTTTATCGAGCGCTATGGCTTTACCAACGCCACCGAAGTGGCGATGGCCTGCGCCACGTTTGGTCTGGTTCTCGGCGGTCTGATTGGCGGCCCGGTCGCTCGCTATTTGGTTAAACACTCATCGTCACCAAACGGAACACCGGACGACCAGGAAGTGCCGACGGCATTTGAAAAGCCGGACGTAGGGCGCGTTATCACTTCGCTGGTGTTGATTGAAACCATTGCGCTTATCGCAATTTGCCTGACCGTTGGGCGAGTCATTGCGCAACTGCTGGAAGGCAGCGCGCTGGAGTTGCCAACGTTTGTCTGCGTGCTGTTCGTTGGGGTGATTCTCAGCAATGGTTTAGCGCTGGTCGGCTTTTATCGTGTCTTTGAGCGCGCGGTGTCGGTGCTGGGTAACGTGAGCCTGTCGCTGTTTCTGGCAATGGCGCTGATGAGCCTGAAACTCTGGGAGCTGGCGGATTTAGCGTTGCCAATGCTGGTTATCCTGGCAGTGCAAACACTGGCGATGGCGCTGTACGCCATTTTTGTCACTTACCGGTTGATGGGCAAAAACTACGATGCGGCGGTGCTGGCTGCGGGTCACTGCGGTTTTGGTCTTGGCGCAACGCCGACGGCGATTGCCAACATGCAGGCGATTACCGAGCGTTTCGGCCCATCGCATACCGCGTTCCTGGTGGTACCGATGGTTGGGGCGTTCTTTATTGATATCGTCAACGCCCTGGTGATTAAGCTGTACTTGATGCTGCCGATGTTTGGCTAATAAAAAGCCGGAGCATAGCTCCGGCTTTGCGATAGGCGGGGGAGCTTAGCTTGCCCGCCTCGCAGAGTGAGTTTCCTGCCCGTTACTCTTCGTGATCTTCCCACGCTAGCGCGCGTTTCACCGCTTTCTTCCAGCCGCTGTAACGATAGTTACGCTCTGTCGTTTCGATGCCCGGACGGAATTCGCGTTCAATCACCGCTTTTTCCTGCAGTTCGTCGAGGTTTTGCCAGAAGCCAACCGCCAGGCCCGCAAGATACGCGGCACCTAACGCCGTGACTTCACGGACTTCAGGGCGCTCAACGCGAGTGCCGAGAATATCGGACTGGAACTGCATCAGGAAGTTGTTGGCGACCGCGCCACCGTCCACGCGCAGGGCGTGCAGACGAATGCCGGAGTCAGCCTGCATCGCTTCCAGCACGTCGCGGGTCTGGTAGGCGATGGATTCCAGCGTTGCACGGATGATGTGGTTGGAGTTCACGCCGCGGGTCAGACCGAAAATGGCACCACGTGCATACGGATCCCAGTAAGGTGCGCCGAGGCCGGTAAATGCCGGAACCACATACACGCCGTTGGTATCTTTCACCTTGGTGGCGAAGTATTCGGAGTCGAACGCGTCGCTAATCAACTTCATCTCATCGCGCAGCCACTGAATGGAAGCGCCTGCCATAAACACCGCACCTTCCAGCGCATAGTTCACTTCACCGCGCGGGCCACAGGCGATGGTGGTCAGCAGACCGTTTTCTGATTTCACCGCTTTTTCGCCGGTGTTCATCAGCATAAAACAGCCGGTGCCGTAGGTGTTTTTCGCCATCCCTTCTTTAACGCACAGCTGGCCAAACAGCGCCGCCTGCTGGTCACCGGCAATCCCGGAGATAGGAATACGGGTGCCGCCTTTACCGCCAATGTTAGTCTGGCCGTACACTTCAGAGGACTTGCGTACTTCCGGCAGCATGGCGCGTGGGATATCCAGCGCGTCCAGCATCTTATCGTCCCACTCGAGCGTATTGATGTTGAACAGCATGGTACGCGAGGCGTTGGTGTAGTCGGTGACGTGCACGCGGCCCTGAGTCATTTTCCAGATAAGCCAGGTATCGACGGTGCCAAAGAGCAGTTCGCCACGGCGCGCGCGCTCACGGGAGCCTTCAACGTGATCGAGGATCCACTTCACCTTGGTGCCGGAGAAGTACGGGTCAACCACCAGGCCGGTGGCGCTACGCACGTACTCTTCCATGCCGTCGCGCTTAAGCTGCTCGCAGATGTCCGCAGTACGACGGCACTGCCAGACGATAGCGTTGTAGATCGGTTTACCCGTCTCACGCTCCCACACCACGGTGGTTTCACGTTGGTTGGTAATGCCGATGGCGGCAATCTCGTCAGAGCTGATGTCGGCTTTCGCCAGCACTTCAACCAGCGTTGAACTTTGGGTCGCCCAGATTTCCATCGGGTCGTGCTCAACCCAGCCTGGCTTCGGATAGATTTGTTCAAATTCGCGCTGTGACACGCTGACGATGTTGGCGTCATGATCCATCACGACGGCGCGTGAGCTGGTGGTGCCCTGGTCGAGCGCAACGATATATTTTTTGTCAGTCATAATGAACGTTCCGTAGTCAGATTACAGCGAAGCATTGTGTTGGTTTTGGCTGGAGACCGCTTTCGGCTCTTCAACCTCGCAGGTGTCGCACGGCAGATGGCGGCCAATCAGCTTACGATAGCTGAATGCGCCCAGCGCGGCCCCGACGATAGGTGCACACAGCGGCACCAGGAAATAAGGAATATCTTTGCCACCGGTGAAGGCGACGTTGCCCCAACCTGCCAGCCAGGCGAAGGCTTTTGGCCCGATGTCACGCGCCGGGTTCATCGCAAACCCGGTCAGCGGGCCCATGGAAGCGCCGATGACCGCGATCAGCAGACCAATCAGCAGTGGAGCCAGCGGCCCACGCGGAATGCCGTTGCCATCGTCGGTCAGCGCAAGAATCACGCCCATCAGGATAGCGGTAATGACCATTTCTACCGCGAACGCCTGCACAAAATTGATATGCGGATTTGGATAGGTAGAGAAAATGCCAGCCAGTTCAAGACTTTCGACGCTGCCACGAACCATATTGTGCGTGTGTTCAAAGTCGAAGAAAAGGTTGTAGTAAAGTCCGTACACCAGCGCGGCGGCGCAGAATGCACCGGCAAACTGGGCGGCGATGAACGGCACCACTTTACGTCCGTCGAAGCAGGCGAACAGCCAAAGGGCAATGGTCACGGCGGGGTTCAGGTGCGCACCGGACACGCCTGCGGTCAGGTAAATAGCCATGGCTACGCCCAGACCCCAAATAATGCTGATTTCCCACTGTCCGAAGCTTGCTCCCGCCACTTTAAGCGCCGCGACGCATCCCACGCCGAAGAAAATCAACAACCCGGTACCAAGAAACTCTGCGATGCACTGGCCTTTTAAGGTCGATGTCTGGCTCATAATCGGAATCCTGAAGACAATTTGATGATTATTGTATGCACGAGCATTCATGACGCTCATGTTGCCATGTAGGCATAGTGTTAATTTATCGTTAACGAGCGTAAACGAGAAATATCGAAATCAAAATGTGTGTACCGCGTCAAGAAATGAGCGTTTTCGCGCCAGTGAATGTACGTTTTCGGAACGAAAAGTGTGAGAGAGGAAACATTCCATTGGCTAATCTGTTAACAATCTAATGTGAATGTGCGCAAACGCTCCAGGACGAGGCCGAAAATTGCGGAGAACCGCAATCTACAGGCTCTGGCGCTGGACAGGGGCGACGGGGCTTCATACAATCGACTTCAAGCCGTGCGCTTATTTGGGTTAAGGCGTCGCCGGGGTTCCGGGACGATATCAACGCCTTGCAAGATTCAGGAGATAGGACGATGTCATTAGAAGTGTTTGAGAAACTGGAAGCGAAAGTTCAGCAGGCGATTGATACCATCACGCTGTTGCAGATGGAAATCGAAGAGCTGAAAGAAAAGAACAGCACCCTGGAGCAGGACGTACAGGCTGCACAGAATAACCGTGAAGAGCTGGAACGTGAAAACAACCAGCTGAAAGAACAGCAGAACGGCTGGCAGGATCGTCTGCAGGCGCTGCTGGGCCGCATGGAAGAAGTGTGATTCCATCTCTCCCCGGGCCGTTTTCACGGTCTGGGGAAGCTTTCCCCCCTGTTTTTCTCCCCTGAGTGATTTCGAGCAAACGCGCATCATCGCGCTTTCACCTCTTATATTTCAAAACTGCATAATCAATCTTTTTTTATTCTTTAATCATCGATTCGATTTCTGGCAGGCTAGCCCCATTACAACACAACAGATAAGAGAGCGGGCGATGAACAAGTGGGGCGTAGGGTTAACTCTTTTGCTGGCTTCCACCAGCGTACTGGCTAAGGATATTCAGTTACTTAACGTGTCTTACGATCCGACGCGTGAGCTGTATGAACAATACAACAAGGCTTTCAGCGCGCACTGGAAGAAAGAGACCGGTGATAACGTGGTTATCCGTCAGTCGCACGGTGGTTCTGGCAAACAGGCCACTTCCGTTATCAACGGCATCGACGCTGATGTGGTGACCCTGGCGCTGGCCTACGATGTTGATGCAATTGCCGAGCGTGGCCGTATCGACAAAAACTGGATTAAACGTCTGCCGGATAACTCCGCGCCGTACACCTCCACCATCGTGTTCCTGGTGCGTAAAGGCAACCCAAAACAAATTCATGACTGGAACGATCTGATTAAACCGGGCGTTTCTGTTATCACCCCGAACCCGAAAAGCTCCGGCGGTGCTCGCTGGAACTACCTGGCGGCATGGGGCTACGCGCTGCATCAGAACAACAATGATCAGGCTAAAGCTCAGGACTTCGTGAAAGCGCTGTATAAGAACGTGGAAGTGCTGGATTCCGGCGCGCGCGGCTCAACCAATACCTTCGTAGAACGCGGTATCGGCGATGTGCTGATTGCGTGGGAAAACGAAGCGCTGCTGGCGGCTAACGAACTGGGTAAAGACAAGTTTGAGATTGTCACCCCAAGCGAATCTATCCTCGCCGAGCCAACCGTCTCCGTCGTGGATAAAGTGGCTGAGAAGAAAGGAACGACGGCGGTAGCGGAAGCCTACCTGAAGTACCTGTACTCGCCAGAAGGCCAGGAAATTGCGGCGAAGAACTACTACCGTCCGCGTGATCCGCAGGTTGCGAAGAAGTATGAAAGCGAGTTCCCGAAACTGAAACTGTTTACGATTGATCAAGAGTTCGGGGGCTGGACGAAAGCGCAGAAAGAGCACTTCTCTAACGGCGGCACCTTCGATCAAATCAGTAAGCGTTAATCTCCTCAAACGCCTGGCCAATCCGCCGGGCGTTTTCTTTTAGTCATCAAAGTACGTTACTCTTCCCCCTCGGTTCGATATGGGGAGAACACATGACAAGGTTAAAATACCTGCTGGCAGCGTTGCTTATTATGGTGATTGCTGCCGGAGCAGGGGGCTGGTACTGGCTGCATTCCGGCAACCCGGATGCATTGCGTCAGATTGTACTGCAGCAGTGCGTGCCGAATCAGGAACAGCATCGGACCCCTAAACCGTGTGTCGACGTTAACCCCAAGGGCGGCTATGTGCTGTTTAAAGACCGCAACGGCCCGCTGCAATATCTGCTGATGCCCACGTATCGAATCAATGGCACGGAAAGCCCGCTGCTGCTCGACCCGCTGACGGCGAATTTCTTTTGGCAGGCGTGGCAACGACGCGCCATCATGAGCGATAAACGGGGATCGGAAGTACCGGATAGCGCGATCTCACTGACCATCAACTCACGTACTGGCCGGACGCAAAATCATTTCCATATCCATATTTCCTGCTTACGCAAAGATGTACGTGACCAGCTTGATGCCGATCAGGCGGCTATCAGCAGCCGCTGGCTGCCGTTGCCGGGGGGCCTATTGGGGCATGAATATCTGGCGCGTCGGGTGACGGAAAATGAGCTGGCTAAACGCAGCCCGTTCCTGATGCTGGCGGAAGAAGTCCCGGAAGCACGTGAACATATGGGGCGTTTTGCTCTGGCGCTGGCGCAGCAAAGCGATGGCTCACTGGTGCTGCTGGCGACTGAACGCAACCTGCTGGCCCTGAACCGCGCCTCTGCGGAGGAGATTCAGGATCACCAGTGCGCCATTCTTAACTAAAGATACCGCGGCCTGCCGAACGAGACGGCAGGCGCACCCTGTGCCGATAGTCGTTTGCTTAAAGGCCTGGCGCTTTCCATAGCGAAGTGGTTAATCCATCGTCGACCAGCTCGCGCTGATCCTGGTAAATCGCCTGCCATTTTTCCCGCGCCTGTTGATAAACTTCATGATTCTTCGGGTCGGGCTTATGTTCGCGGTCCCAGCGCACCAGGCTTTCGCCGGTGATGGCCAGCGATGGCCAGATATCGACACCGACGCCCGCCGCAATGGCGCAGCCTAACGCCGTAGCCTCTTTCACCACCGGAACGCGTACGGTCAGCCCCGTGACGTCAGCAAGGATTTGGCTCCACAGTTTCCCTTTCGCACCGCCGCCGGCAAAGACCAGCGAGTCTGTTTTGACGCCTGAGAAAGCCGCAATCTGCTGAAGGTTGCAGGCTGAAACGATAGCGGCATTCTCCTCCAGCGCGCGGAACAGCGTTGCTTTGTTGCACTTCTCTGGGTCGATGGAAAGGTTAATAAATGAGGGCGCCGCGTGATACCAGGTTTTGAAGCGCATTACGTCGGAAAAAATCGGCATTACGCCGTGGGCGCCGGGCGGTACCCGGCTCGCCATTTCCTCCATCAGCGTATACGCATCTACACCCAGTCGTTCCGCAATCAGTTTTTCTTCGGCGCAAAAAGCATCGCGGAACCAGCGCATGGTTAAACCGGTAAAGAAGCTTATCGACTCGGTTTGTACCATGCCGGGGATAACGTGCGGGTTAATACGCACATTCATATCTGGATCGGTTATCGGGGAGGGGAGATTGACCACCTGCTGCCAGAATGTGCCGCCGAGAACGGCGGTCTGTGCCGGTTGCACCACGCCCAGCCCCAGACAGCCTAGCTGGACATCACCACCGCCAACGATAATTGGCGTTCCGGCCAGCAGCCCACTCTGCTCTGCCGCTTTGGCGGTGATTTTACCTAATCGTGTCCCGGTCTCTTTCACCGGAGAAAGAATATCGGCGCGCAGCCCGGCCATTTGCAGCAGACTGCGTTTCCAGTCACGAGTCGCCAGATCCAACAGTCCGGTAGTGCCCGCATTAGACGGGTCTACCGCCAGCTCGCCGCTGAGCATAAAAGCCATCCAGTCGCTTATCATGGTGACCGTGGAGGCGCGGCGATAGATATCGGCGCGGTGGTGCGCAAGCCAGAGCAGACGTGGGATGGCGCTAAGGGCCAACGTCTGCCCCGAACAGCGATAAACCTGCTCTTCAAAAGTGTTGTCGTAGAGTTCTTTGAGTTCGCTGACTTCCCGTGCGGCGCGAGCATCTACGTTGGCGCAGGCCCAGATAGGCTCACCGTTACTGTCGTACACCACAATACCTTCGCGCATTGAGCAGGCGGAAACGGCAACGATCGCGCTGGGAGGAATCGCGGCGATGTGTAATGCCTGACGGATACACTGGCAGGCCAGCTGCCAGTTTTTGGCAAGATCAAACTCCATTGATCCAGGAACATCCGGTACAGGTAGGTGTTGCCACTCAGCCTGTCCTACAGCGATTTGCTGTCCTTGGAGATCGAAAATGACCGCTCTGACGCTGCCGGTACCGGCGTCAAGGGCCATCAGGTAGTGTCCTGATTCAGTAGGGGTACAGAGTCGAGCCATGATTTTTATCCTCGGCTATTTTTATATCGTCACGTGAAATCCTGTCAGTTCAAGCTCCATTTTCTTAGGGTAAGTGTTCTTATATTTTTATTTTTCAATCAGTTGTAGCATTCTCGCTGCGGTTTCCTGATCGGTTACCAGCGCGTTGATGTAGTTTCCGCGCATGGCGGCGATAATAGCCTCGGCCTTTTGCTCGCCGCCGGCCACACCCACGACGGTAGGAATGGTTGGCAGAGCTTTCAACGTCAGCCCGATCAGTTCATCGTGAATTTTGATATCAGGAATAATTTCGCCGTCCGCATCAAAGAAATAGCCCAAAATGTCGCCGACGGCACCTTTCCGACCAATCATTAATTGCTCGCCGGTGGTGATGTAGCCGGATCGCAGAATCGTGGCATCGTCTTTCTGGCCAATCGCGCCGATGCCGACAACGGCGACATCGGCCGCCTGTGCGGTAAGCATGACGTCTCTGACGCTGTTTTCATTGCGCAGCGTACAGGCGATATCGTGCGATGAGGCGCGGAGTGGTGCGGGCATGATGCTTACGCTACAGGCGGCATCGAGCTGGCCGATACCGGTCATGTAAGATCCAACGCCGCCAGAAAGGGTGACCAGACGAATTTGCTGGGCGGAGATAAAACCGCTGAGCCGCTGTAGGGTTATCATGGTGGCTTCACCAAATCCTACAGCGAGCAGCTGTTTCGGCTGTAGCGACTCCATCAACATATGCGCCGCGCCAATCCCCAGACGCTTACCTACATTGGCGTCAGGTAGCGCTGGCAGCACGCGGATATTTTGTAAGTTGAAGTGGTTACGCAGGGCGTTTTCATACTCCAGACACCCTTCAAAGCGGGAGTTAATCTGTACGCGGATAATGCCTGACTGATGTCCCTTTTCCAGCAGACGAGAAACCTTCAGTCGCGTCAGTCCCAGACGATCGCTGATCTCGCTCTGCGTTAATCCATCGTGGTAGTAGAACCAGGCAATACGAGCGACCTGCTCCTCCTCACACATTCCATATTCAGATACCAACGTATTATCGCTCATAGTCATAACCCAGGTTTGCTTTGAACATTTTTAATTCTCTAACACAATTGTTCAGTTATCCGAACGGAATAACTGTGATCTTCCCTGCAAAAGCATACTCTAATTGAGCATTTTGAAATTCAAGATCCATTTATTCATGAAATGTGATCGTGGTGGTGGTTTTTTGAGCCATTAATCACTACCGTTTTGAACAATTACTTTTTAAAAAAACATTTGTTCAATCCAGTCACTCATCATTGAGCGAGCGGAGGCAAAATGCAAACCCATCACGATCCTGCGCCCCCACTACTTTGTGTGCAGAACATCCAGAAAAGCTATTCCGGCGTCGAGGTCCTGAAGGGCATTGACTTTACCCTGCGGGCAGGGGAGGTGCACGCACTGCTCGGTGGCAACGGCGCGGGCAAATCCACATTAATGAAGATCATTGCCGGTATTGTTCCGCAAGATGGCGGCACGATTGATATTCAAGGCGTTCGTTGCGGGCATCTTACGCCCTTAAAAGCGCATCAGATGGGAGTGTACCTGGTCCCGCAGGAGCCGCTGCTCTTTCCGAGCCTCTCGGTGCAAGAAAATATTCTGTTTGGTTTGCGAGGCCGTCAGGCATCGGTTGAGAAAATGCAGCAGCTGCTGAAGGCGTTGGGCTGCCAGATCGATCCCGATACTGCCGCGGGTGCGCTGGATGTGGCCGATCGCCAAATGGTTGAAATCATGCGTGGCCTGATGCGTGACTCACAGATCCTGATTCTGGATGAGCCTACTGCCTCGCTGACCCCGGCTGAAACCGAGCGGCTATTTACCCGCCTGCGCGAGCTGTTGAAAAAAGGAGTGGGAATGGTGTTTATCTCCCACAAGCTGCCGGAAATTCGGCAGTTGGCCGACTGCGTGAGCGTGATGCGTGATGGGCGGATTGCACTCCACGGAAAAACCCATTGCCTGACCACCGACGAAATCATTCAGGCGATTACGCCTGCTTCGCAGGGTGTCAACCTTTCGGCTAACCAGAAACTTTGGCTGGAGCTGCCTGGCAGCCGCCCGCAAAACGAACGTGACGCCACCGTGCTGACGCTCGAGTCGCTGGCCGGAGAAGGATTTATGAACATCAGTCTGGACGTACGGGCGGGGGAAATCCTTGGCCTGGCGGGTCTGGTGGGGGCTGGCAGAACGGAGCTAGCGGAAACGCTGTACGGCATTCGTCCCGTCGGTGCAGGGCAGATCCTGCTAAACGGAGAAGAAATTAGCGGACTGTCTACCCAGCAACGCCTACAGCGCGGCTTGGTTTATCTGCCGGAAGACCGTCAGTCTTCTGGCCTCTATCTGGATGCGTCGCTCGCCTGGAACGTCTGTTCGCTGACGCACAATCAAAAAGGATTCTGGGTAAAACCCCAGCGCGACAGTGCCACGCTAGAGCGCTATCACCGCGCGCTCAACATCAAACTCAATCATGCCGATCAGGCAGCCCGCACGCTATCTGGGGGGAATCAGCAAAAAGTGTTGATTGCCAAATGCCTGGAAGCCTCACCGCAGCTGCTGATTGTGGATGAACCCACCCGCGGCGTTGACGTCTCCGCCCGTAACGACATCTACCAGCTGTTGCGCAGTATCGCGGAGCAAAATGTGGCGGTGTTGTTTATCTCTTCGGACCTGGAAGAAATTGAGCAGATGGCCGACCGGGTTTACGTCATGCATCAGGGAGAGTTGGGCGGACCTGCGCTGTGCGGCGATGACATTAATGTCGATACCATCATGCATGTTGCTTTCGGCGAGCATCGTGCCCCGGAGGCAACATGTTGAAGTTTATTCAAAAAAACCGTGAGGCTACGGCCTTTCTGGCGATTGTCTGTCTGTTTGTGTTTCCCGGCGCGCTCGACAGTAGCTACCTGAGTGCACAAACGCTGACGATGGTTTTTAGCAGCGCACAGATTCTGATGCTGTTAGCCATTGGGGCGACGATGGTGATGCTGACTCGCAATATCGATGTGTCGGTCGGTTCGACGGCGGGGATGTGCGCTGTTTTGCTGGGGCTGATGCTTAATGACGGCTACAGCCTTCCAGTTGCCTGTTTGGCCACGCTTGTCCTGGGGCTGGTCGCAGGGTTCCTGAATGGTGTGCTGGTGGCATGGTTAAAAATTCCCGCCATTGTCGCTACGCTCGGCACACTCGGGTTGTATCGCGGTGTGATGCTGCTGTGGACCGGCGGCAAATGGATCGAAGGTCTGCCGGCTAGCCTGAAACAGCTCTCTATGCCGGTATTCCTCGGCGTTTCGGCAATTGGCTGGTTCACATTGATTCTGGCGCTGTTGATGGCATGGCTGCTGGCGAAAACGGCATTTGGCCGCAACTTCTACGCCACTGGCGATAACCTGCAGGGGGCTCGTCAACTGGGTGTACGCACCGAGATGGTCCGCATTATGGCGTTCTCGCTTAACGGCTGCATGGCGGCGATGGCAGGGATCGTTTTCGCTTCACAGATTGGGTTCATTCCAAACCAAACGGGAACCGGGCTGGAGATGAAAGCGATAGCCGCCTGCGTACTGGGAGGCATCAGCCTACTGGGCGGTTCGGGTTCAGTCATCGGTGCCATTCTCGGCGCATTCTTCCTGACACAAATCGACAGCGTGCTGGTGCTGCTGCGTATTCCGGCTTGGTGGAACGACTTTATTGCCGGTCTGGTGCTGCTCGGCGTGCTGGTCTTTGATGGCCGCCTACGTGTCGCGCTTCAGCGCAATATTCGTCGGCAGAAATATGCTCGTTTTATGACGGCACCGGTACCGGTAAAAAAAACGGTACAGCGCCAGGCGCAGCAGACTAAAAGCAGAGAGGTAGCACGATGAATGCGTGGCGGCGTTATAGCTGGGAAATTGCCCTGGCGGCTTTGCTGGTGTTTGAGATTCTGGCTTTTGGTGTGATTAACCCACGGCTGTTGGATATCAACGTACTGTTGTTCAGTACCAGTGATTTTATCTGTATCGGTATTGTCGCGTTACCGCTGACGATGGTGATTGTCAGCGGCGGTATGGATATCTCGTTTGGTTCGACAATCGGGCTTTGCGCCATTGCACTAGGGGTGATGTTTCAGGCCGGTATCCCACTGCCGCTGGCGATTGTGCTGACGCTTGTGCTCGGTGCGCTGTGCGGGCTAATTAATGCCGGGCTGATTATCTATACCGGCGTCAACCCGCTGGTGATTACCCTCGGCACGATGTACCTGTTTGGCGGCAGCGCACTGTTGCTCTCCGGCATGTCCGGGGCGACGGGCTATGAGGGCATCGGCGGCTTCCCGGCGGCCTTTACCGACTTCGCCAATCTCTCGCTGGTGGGGCTTCCGGTTCCTCTGATTTTCTTTTTGGTCAGCTGCGTCTTTTTCTGGCTGCTGATGCACCGCACCCATATCGGCCGAAATATCTTTCTGGTCGGCCAAAGTCATCGGGTCGCGCAGTACAGCGCGATTCCCGTCAATCGTACGCTGTATACGATTTACGCCATGACCGGATGCGCGGCCGCCGTGGCCGCCGTGCTGCTGGTTTCCTATTTTGGCTCTGCCCGTTCCGATCTGGGGGCGTCATTCCTCATGCCCGCCATCACTGCGGTGGTGCTGGGGGGAGCCAATATCTATGGCGGCTCCGGTTCTATTCTCGGGTCTGCGCTGGCGGCGCTGCTGGTGGGCTTTTTGCAGCAGGGCCTGCAGATGGCCGGTGTACCGAATCAGATCTCCAGCGCGCTTTCTGGCGCACTGCTCATTGTCGTTGTCGTTGGTCGTTCCATCAGTTTGCACCGTCATCAAATTCTTGAGTGGATATCACGCCATCGCAGCGCGCGGCAGGCATGATTTCTTATTGAAACATAAGGAGAAAAACATGGCTAAACACAGCATTAAGATGCTTACGTTACTCACCGCGCTTGGCATGGTCTCTGCGGCGGCGACCGTTCAGGCGGCTGAACGTATTGCTTTTATCCCGAAACTGGTTGGTGTGGGATTTTTTACCAGCGGTGGTAATGGCGCACAGGAAGCCGGTAAAGAGCTGGGAATAGATGTGACCTACGACGGCCCTACTGAGCCTAGCGTTTCGGGGCAGGTACAGCTGGTGAACAACTTTGTAAACCAGGGCTACGACGCCATTATTGTATCGGCCGTCTCACCGGATGGCCTGTGCCCGGCCTTAAAACGCGCGATGCAGCGCGGGGTTAAGGTGCTGACCTGGGACTCTGATACCAAGCCAGAATGCCGCTCCTATTACATCGACCAGGGCACCCCGAAACAGTTGGGCAGCATGCTGGTGGATATGGCGGCGGGCCAGGTGACTAAAGAGAAAGCCAAGGTAGCCTTCTTCTACTCCAGCCCGACGGTAACCGATCAGAACCAATGGGTTCAGGAAGCAAAAGCGAAGATCGCAAAGGATCATCCGGGCTGGGAGATCGTGACCACGCAGTTTGGCTATAACGACGCCACCAAATCCCTGCAGACAGCAGAAGGCATCATCAAAGCCTATGGCGATCTGGATGCCATTATCGCGCCTGATGCGAATGCCCTACCGGCCGCCGCGCAGGCTGCAGAAAACCTCAAACGTAAGGATATAGCCATCGTGGGCTTTAGCACGCCAAACGTTATGCGCCCTTATGTGCAGCGCGGCACGGTGAAAGAGTTTGGCCTGTGGGACGTGGTACAGCAGGGGAAAATCTCCGTGCATGTTGCCAATGCACTGTTGAAAAACCAGCCGATGAACGTGGGTGACAAGCTGGATATCCCGGGCGTTGGCAGCGTAGAGGTTTCACCGAACAGCGTGCAGGGCTACAGCTATGAAGCCAAAGGCAACGGTATCGTACTGCTGCCGGAACGCGTGGTGTTCAACAAAGACAATATTGATAAATACGACTTCTGATAATCGTTATGTAGCGATGGAGTAAAGCATGGCTGACTTAGATGATATTAAAGACGGTAAAGATTTTCATATCGATAAACCTCAAACCAACGCTCTCTTTAAGCTGAAAGGCTGCGGTGCGCTGGATTGGGGGATGCAGTCGCGGCTGTCGCGAATTTTTAATCCGCGTACGGGAAGAACGGTGATGCTGGCCTTTGACCATGGTTATTTCCAGGGGCCAACTACCGGGCTAGAGCGCATTGATATCAATATTGCGCCGCTGTTCGAACATGCCGACGTCCTTATGTGTACCCGCGGTATTTTACGCAGCGTTGTGCCGCCTGCGACCAATAAGCCTGTCGTACTTCGAGCGTCGGGTGCGAACTCTATCTTGACGGAATTGAGCAATGAAGCAGTGGCCGTAGCGATGGATGATGCCGTACGGCTGAACAGCTGCGCCGTAGCGGCTCAGGTGTATGTCGGCAGTGAATATGAGCACCAGTCGATTAAAAATATTATTCAGCTCATTGATGCGGGGCTACGAGTAGGTATGCCGACAATGGCTGTGACCGGCGTCGGAAAAGATATGGTTCGCGACCAGCGCTACTTCTCGCTGTCTACACGCATTGCGGCTGAAATTGGCGCGCAAATCATCAAAACCTATTACGTCGATAAAGGCTTCGAACGTATTGCCGCAGGCTGCCCGGTGCCCATTGTGATTGCCGGTGGTAAGAAGCTGCCAGAACGCGATGCTTTAGAGATGTGTTACCAGGCTATCGACCAGGGGGCTTCCGGGGTCGATATGGGACGCAATATCTTCCAGTCTGAAGATCCGGTGGCGATGATCAAGGCGGTTCAGGCGGTGGTGCATCACAATGAAACCGCAGAACGCGCTTACGAACTGTATCTGAGTGAAAAAGGTTAAACGGCTCGAACCCCCATCTTTTGACGGCCTCGAGGGTGGGGTTTACGAGCGTCGAAAAGCCTAAACAGGAGGTGGATGATGCACGTTACATTGGTTGAGATTAACGTTCATAGTGACAAGGTGGAGCAATTTCTCGACGTCTTTCGCGAGAACCATCTCGGCTCCATAAAAGAGCCTGGTAACCTGCGTTTTGATGTCCTACAGGACCCGAGCGTGCAGACCCGGTTTTATATTTATGAAGCCTATGTCGATGAACAGGCCGTCGCTTTCCATAAAACGACGCCGCACTACAAAACCTGCGTGGAGCAGCTGGAGCCGCTGATGACGTGTCCACGGTCCAAGCAGGTGTTTATCGGCTTAATGCCTTCTTAAGGAGCGCCCATGAACGGTCAGTTTGCCGGGCTCGATCGTGCGGCCTGTGTGGCGTTGCTGAAGTCATATCCGCTGAGCGTCGGTGTTCTTGCCGGGCAGTGGGTCTCGTTATCATGCTATTTGCAGCAGCTGGAGACGATTGATCAACCGCTGCTGCATCTGGATTTGATGGACGGGCAGTTTTGTCCGCAGTTTACCGTCGGCCCCTGGGCGGTGGCTCAGCTTCCGCACACCTTTTTGAAAGACGTGCACCTGATGGTGGCGAATCAGTGGGCAACGGCACAAGCCTGCGTCAAGGCAGGGGCTCACTGCATCACGCTGCAGGCTGAAGGGGATATTCATCTGCATCACACGCTGAGCTGGCTGGGCCAGCAGAGCGTGCCGGTCAGCGGAGGTCAGATGCCGGTGATTCGTGGCATTAGCCTATGTCCGGCAACGCCACTGGAAGTGATTGCCCCCGTCCTGAATGAAGTTGAAGTGATTCAACTGTTGGCCGTCAATCCGGGGTACGGCAGCAAGATGAGTCCGGGCGATCTGCAAATGCGCTTACATCAGCTGATCAACCTGCTGGGTGAGAAACGTGACGAGAAACTGGTGGTTGTTGATGGCTCGTTAACCCGCTTTCAGCTTCCGGCACTGATTGCCCTTGGGATTGACCGTGTGGTGTCAGGCAGCGCGTTGTTCCGCGATGACCGGCTGGTTGAAAATGTGGGCGAGTGGCGGGCGATGTTCGATCTCTCCGGTGCTGAAATAACGATGGGTCTTGAGGAGTAACCCCACCTAATCTGGCGTTTACCTGTCCTGCCTGTCGTCGTATTCTTGCTGAAAAAAACGACAGGAGACAGGTATGTCGCTCTGGTTTGCTCACCCTCTGTTCCTCCCCTCTATCATTGTTGGCATCACCATCCTGCTGTGGGCAACTTCGCTCCTGCCGGAATTTATTACCGCTTTGCTGTTCTTCGCTGCGGCGATGACGGCCAAAATCGCCCCGCCGGATGTGATTTTCGGTGGTTTCGCATCGTCAGCATTCTGGCTGGTGTTCAGTGGCTTTGTGCTGGGTATTGCTATCCGTAAAACCGGGCTGGCCGACCGTGCCGCGAGGGCGCTGTCATCGCGGCTCACCGATTCGTGGCTCTTGATGGTTGCAAGCGTTGTGCTGTTGAGTTACGCGCTGGCGTTCGTGATGCCCTCAAATATGGGACGTATCGCGCTGCTGATGCCCATTGTGGCCGCGATGGCGAAACGTGCCGGAATTGAGGATGGCACGCGGGCCTGGTATGGGCTGGCGCTGGCGGTGGGTTTCGGGACCTTTCAGCTTTCCGCAACGATTTTGCCGGCCAACGTGCCAAACCTGGTGATGAGCGGAGCGGCGGAAGGGGCCTATGGCATTCACCTGAATTATGTTCCGTATCTATTGCTGCATACGCCGGTGTTGGGCTGGCTCAAAGGTGCTGCACTGATAGGCCTGATTTGCTGGCTGTTTCCGGGTAAACCGCACCCGCCACGCGACATGGAGCCGCTACCGCCAATGAGCGGCGATGAAAAACGCCTGGCGTGGCTGCTGGCGGTGGTATTGACGCTATGGGTGACCGAGAGCTGGCATGGAATTGGTCCTGCCTGGACGGGGCTGGTGGCCGCTGTGGTGACGCTTCTGCCGCGCGTGGGTTTTATCAACGGCGAAGAGTTTGCTAGCGGGGTGAATATTCGTACCTGCATCTACGTCGCCGGTATTCTGGGGCTGGCTATCACCGTCACTCAAACCGGTATTGGTGAGGTGGTTGGTAATGCGCTACTGCACATCATGCCGCTCAGCGGTGATGCGCCGTTTACCAGTTTCCTCGCGCTAACCGGCATCACCAGCGCGCTAAACTTTATTATGACTGCCAACGGCGTACCGGCGCTGTACACCACCTTCGCGCAGAGCTTCTCGGATGCCACCGGTTTCCCGCTGCTGAGTGTGATTATGATTCAGGTGCTTGGGTATTCGACACCGCTGCTGCCGTATCAGGCGTCGCCAATTGTGGTGGCGATGGCGCTCGGTAAGGTACCTGCGCGTGCGGGGATGCTACTGTGTCTGGCGCTGGCGGCAGTGAGCTATCTGCTGCTGTTGCCGCTGGACTACGCATGGTATCAGTTGCTGGGGAAACTGTGAGGCTTTGCTGCTTATTCGGCCTGTAAAAATAATAAACCGGCCAGAGGGCCGGTTTATTCAGGCATCGCGCAGTTAACGCGATTGCAGGGCTCAGCGCATTACGCGTTTTTTGCCGCTTCTGCTGCTTTAACGATCACCGCGAAAGCGTCAGCTTTCAGGGATGCGCCACCAACCAGCGCGCCATCGATGTCCGGCTGGGTGAACAGTTCAGCAGCGTTAGATGCGTTAACGGAACCGCCGTACTGGATGATGACTTGCTGAGCGATTTTCGCGTCAGCTTTAGCAATGTGGTCACGGATGAATTTGTGAACCGCCTGAGCCTGAGCTGGGGTTGCAGATTTGCCGGTACCGATAGCCCATACGGGTTCGTAAGCGATAACCACGCCTTCGAATGCTGCAGCGCCCTGAGTTTTCAGCACGGCGTCGATCTGACGTGCACAAACTTCTTCAGTTTTGCCCGCTTCGTTTTCAGCTTCGGTTTCACCGATGCACAGAACTGGGATCAGACCCTGCTCTTTCAGAACGGCAAATTTCTTCGCGATCAGTTCGTCGGATTCTTTGTGGTAAGTACGACGCTCTGAGTGGCCGATGATGATGTAGGTTGCGCCAACATCTTTGAGCATTTCAGCAGAAGTTTCGCCAGTGAATGCGCCAGACAGGTTCAGGTCAACGTTCTGCGCGCCCAGGTGAATGTGGCTGCCTGCAGCCGCGTGTTTTGCCAGATCGATGTACATTTCAGGCGGAGCGATAGCTACGCCACAGCCAGAAACACCAGCCAGCTCGGTACGCAGGTTAGCAATCAGCTCGTTTACCATGTGGCGGCTGCCGTTCAGTTTCCAGTTACCCATCACTAAAGGATGTCGCATTTCGATTCTCCACGCTTGTCAGCGAATTAAGGAATATGGCCGCCCCTTAGGGCAGCATGGTCTGTGAATCAGTATAGAGATTGAAAGGCATGAAGGCTTTGCTTTTTATCATTTATTCTGCCCTTCAAGATTTTCAGATAGCGCCAGCTTAATCGGTTCAACGGCGAAGGTCAGCCCCTTTTCGCCATTATCTGCGACAACATAGCGAACGGCTCCTTCGGTGCTGGCGAAGTAGTGTTTACCTTTGCCTTGGGTCAGCAGCTTTTGCAATTTTTGTAGGCTTTGCGGCTTCGTTAGCGTCGGAAGTACGGCGCGCATCAACGCGCTCATATACTCCTGGGCTTTGGCCTTCGCCGCTTTTTGCTCCGGCCCCTGGATCGGCAACCAGGTTATCTGGATAGATTTGATTTTCAACGTGCCGCGCTCAAGCGCTGCGGATGCATATAGGTTTTCATTTATTTTGCTGGCGGCGCGGGTGATTGTCAGCTGATCGCGGCTTGAGGTAATCGAGCGGAACTCGCCAAGCGGTAAGGTTGGGTTATCGGTGTTGAATTTTTCGCGAAACTGGCTGATGGAGAGATCAAATGCCGGGGCGCCCGTTAGCAGATACGGGGCAACGGCTGTGGGCGTTTCCGCCGACAGCGCAGCCTGACCGGTGCAGAGCGTGATCAGCCCAACCAGACATAGCGTTATCCATTTTTTCATGCCAATCGTTCTCCTCTTTGCAGATGACGATTAAAACGGGAACCGACGCGCTTGTCAAAAAGTGCCCGCTTCAGGGTACACTACGCACTCGAAGAGAAAAGGAAACGGTACATGACTCTACAGCAGTGGTTGTTTTCCATTAAAGGGCGCATCGGACGCCGTGATTTTTGGATTTGGATTGCCATCTGGGCCGTTACAATGGTGGCGCTGTTTAGCCTTGCGGGCGGCGGTCTTGTTGATTTGCAGACGGCGGCGTTTATGCTGGTGTGCCTGCTGTGGCCAACGGCAGCAGTGACGATTAAACGGCTACACGATCGCGGAAAGTCTGGCCTTTGGGCGCTGCTGATGGTGTTGGCGTGGATGCTGCTGGCTGGAAATTGGTCAATGCTTGCCGGCGTTTGGCAGTGGGGCGTTGGGCGTTTTATCCCTACGCTTATCATCGTGATGATGCTTATCGATCTGGGTGCGTTTGTGGGCACCCAGGGCGAAAATAAATACGGTAAAGACACCCAGCCCGTGAAGTATCGCGCCGATCACCAGTAGTGTTCGGCCGTCATATGGCCCGGTCGGCGACGTAAATGTTTGGTCATCTGCCGGGTCTCTTTCAGCAGCTGTTGGGTATCGCGTACCATCTGCGGGTTGCCGCACAACATAACATGGCTGGTCTCCGCGCTGATCGGCAAGCCAGCCGCTGCTTCCAGCGCGCCGCTTTCTATCAGGGCGGGCACTCGCCCAGTCAACATTCCCGGTACGCTTTCACGACTGACGACGGTTTGAATGCGCAGTTTACCTTTGTAGCGTTCCTCAAGGGCACGCATTTGCGGTAGATAGCTTAAGTCGGCGGCATAGCGTGCAGCATGGACCAGCACCAGGTTTTTGAAGCGTTCGAGGTCTTTGCCCTCTTCCAGAATTGACAGATATGGGCCTATCGCTGTGCCAGTGGCCAGCATCCACAGCGTGTCGCAGTCGGGAACTTCTTCCAGTACAAAAAAGCCTGCCGCTTCGCTGACGATCTGCACGTCATCACCTGGCTGCAATGCGGCCAGTCGTGGGCTGAGTTTGCCGTCTGGGACGGTGACCAGGTAGAACTCGAGATCGGGATTGCTGGGGGCGTTAACGTAAGAGTAGGCGCGCTGTACGCGTTCACCGTCGATATCCAAACCCAGTTTAGCAAACTGCCCGGCGGTAAACGGCTGAACCGGCGCGTGAACGGTAAGGCTGAACAGGGCGTCGGTCCAGTTTTGTACCTTTACAACTTTGCCTGTAATCCAGTCTGCCATGGCATCTCTCCTCTTAGATCCTATCCCATTAGGCTATTTTACTTGTCACTTTGGCCCTGGGCAGTGCTCAAAATCCTCACGTACTCCGTGTACGCTCCGGGATTGAAGCGCTGTCCGCGTCCAAACTGACTGCGCCAATTAAGCCTACTGGGATAGGCTCTTTATCTCATTGTCTTATCTTCACCGCGACGAGAGAAGATTTCCAGCCCGAAAGGGCTGGAAAGCTCTATTGATCAAATGATTTACAGAATGTGGCGCTGGATTTCAGTGTCTTTACGATCCAGATAATGAATCGACTGAATGCGGCGGATGGTGCGTGATTTACCGCGGATCAGCAGCGTCTCGGTCGTTGCGATATTGCCTTTGCGGGTGATGCCGTCCAGCAGGTCGCCTTTGGTGATACCGGTCGCGGAGAAAATCACGTTATCACTACGCGCCATGTCGTCCAGCGTCAGAACGACGCCAGCTTCAATTCCCATCTCTTTACAGCGAGCCAGTTCGTTTTCACCGATGCGACGATTCTCTTCGCTGTCGCCTTTAACGTGGTGACGTGCCAGCAGACGGCCATGCATATCGCCGTCGAGGGCGCGAATGACGGCGGCTGAGATAACGCCTTCAGGTGCGCCGCCAATGCCGTACATCACATCGACTTCGCTATTAGGCATGCAGCTCAGAATCGAGGCGGCGACATCGCCGTCAGGAATGGCGAATACACGCACGCCCAGCTTTTGCAGTTGTGCAATCACTTCGTCGTGGCGCGGTTTGGCCAGAATCGTGACCGTCAGCTCGTTCAGCGGTTTGTCCAGCGCGCGGGCGACGTTGCGCAGGTTCTCTTCCAGTGGTTTGTTCAGGTCGATGGTGCCTTTCGCGCCCGGCCCGACAATCAGCTTTTCCATGTACATGTCTGGCGCGTTCAGGAAGCAGCCCTTGTCGCCAACGGCGAGAACGGCCAGCGCGTTTGCCTGGCCCATGGCGGTCATGCGGGTACCTTCGATAGGGTCGACGGCGATATCTACTGCGTCGCCGTTTCCGGTACCGACGGATTCACCGATGTAGAGCATTGGGGCTTCATCGATTTCACCTTCGCCAATGACGATAGTGCCGTCAATGTTGACCTTGTTGAGCATGATGCGCATGGCGTTGACCGCTGCGCCGTCCGCAGTGTTTTTATCGCCACGACCCAGCCATTTGTAGCCTGCCAGCGCCGCCGCTTCGGTGACGCGCGAAAATTCGATAGCCAGTTCTCGTCTCATTACAAACTCGTCCAGGAAGTAAAATTGTGCGAAGTTTAGCACAGCCCTACGCGGGCTGCGGGTATCGCTACGCGTTGGAATAGCGTTCGGTTTCCGGCATCCAGCGCTCAATAAGCGCATTGGCCTGCTGCGGATAACGTTCGTGAATATGACGGGCCAGGCGCTGTACTTCGGGGATCATGGCCTGATCGCGCAGTAAGTCTGCAACCTTAAATTCGGCATTCCCGGTCTGACGGGTGCCAAGCAGTTCGCCCGGGCCACGGATCTCGAGATCTTTTTGCGCAATCACAAAACCGTCGTTGCTGTCGCGCAGCACCTGTAAACGCAGCTGCGCTGTTTTCGACAACGGCGATTTGTAAAGCAGTACGCAGTGGGATGCTACCGCACCACGGCCCACGCGGCCGCGGAGCTGGTGGAGCTGGGCCAACCCTAAGCGCTCAGGGTTTTCGATAATCATCAGGCTAGCGTTGGGAACATCGACGCCGACTTCAATCACCGTGGTGGCGATCAGCAGATGCAGCTCGCCCTGCTTGAAGGATTGCATGACGGCCTGCTTCTCGGCGGGCTTCATGCGGCCATGTACCAGACCAACGTTAAGCTCCGGCAGCGCGAGTTTTAACTCTTCCCAAGTTGCCTCTGCGGCCTGTGCTTCCAGCAGTTCAGACTCTTCAATCAGCGTGCAGACCCAGTAGGCCTGGCGGCCTTCAGTGGTGCAGGCATTGCGTACCCGGTTAATGATGTCGGGACGACGAGTATCCGGGATGGCGACGGTGGTTACCGGTGTCCTGCCCGGCGGCAGCTCGTCAATCACCGAGGTATCGAGATCGGCATAGGCGGTCATCGCCAGGGTACGTGGAATCGGGGTGGCGGTCATGATCAACTGATGCGGATGGAAGCCCTGCTGTTGCCCTTTCTCCCACAGCGCCAGGCGCTGATGGACACCAAAGCGGTGCTGTTCATCGATGATGACCAACGCGAGACCGTTAAACTGCACCTGTTCCTGGAAAATGGCGTGGGTGCCAACAATCATCTGTACCTGACCGCTAGCAATGGCGTCCTGCTGCGCCTGACGCGCTTTGCCTTTTTGCTTACCGGCGAGCCAGCCCACTTCAATGCCGAGTGGTTCAAACCAGCTACGGAAGTTATTGGCATGCTGTTCGGCGAGCAGCTCGGTGGGTGCCATCAGCGCGACCTGCTTACCGTGAGCAATGGCACGCAGCGCGGCGAGAGCAGCGACTAGGGTTTTACCCGAGCCGACATCCCCCTGCACCAGACGCATCATCGGCACATCAAGTGCCATATCATGTTCGATTTCCGCCACGACGCGCGTTTGCGCCCCGGTCGGTTTGAACGGCAGCGAATCGAGAAAACGGTTTTTCAGGTCGCCCTGAGCGTTGAGCTGGAGGGCGTGATAGCGCTGAGCACCTGCACGCAGCGCCAGCATACTCAGATTATGCGCCAGCAGTTCTTCAAGAATCAGACGCTGCTGCGCCGGATGTTTACCGGTTTCTAAATCGGCGAGCTGTAGCGACGGTGGTGGGCGATGCAGTGTGCGCAGCGCCTCGGGTAGGCTCATCATGCCTTGTGCCAGCTCCGGTGGCAGCAGTTCGCTAATAGCGCAGGTATCCAGCAGGTCCAGCGCCTGGTCGGTAAGTTTGCGCAGCGTCGCCTGCTTAATGCCTTCGGTGGTGGGGTAGACCGGAGTTAAGGTCTCCTGCAAATCTGGGGTGCTGAGATCGCCCTGCACGCGGTATTCCGGATGGATCATCTCCGCACCGTATTTTCCGCGTTTGGCTTCGCCATAGGCCAACACGCGCTTGCCGGTGGCAAGGCTGTTTTTCATGGCCGCGTTGAAGTTGAAAAAACGCATCGTCAGGATGCCGGAGCCGTCGCTTATCTGGCAGGTCATCATCCGGCGGCCGCCGAAGGTGATATTGCTGCTCAGGACTTCACCCTCGACGCTGGCATATACGCCGGGAAGCAGTTCACCGATAGGGTAGAGATGAGTGCGATCTTCGTAACGCAATGGCAGGTGCAGGAGGAGGTCCTGCACCGTGTGGAGACCAATTTTTGCCAGCCGACTGCTCTGTGCGGCACCGACGCCGGTCAATGTGTTGAGCGGAACGGCATCCAGCAGACGGCTTTGCATAGCGGTTACCCCTTGGCCTGCATGGTGGCCCACCATGAGGCATCGGCCTCGACCTCACCCCATTCGTTGACGCGAGGGTAAGGCAGGCCTTTACGTTTAGCGACATTCGCCAGCACCGGGTAGCCACCTTCAAATAGCAGACGCTGCTGCTCTTCATCCGGCAGCATGCTGTTGTCACGGCGATACATGCCGGCGTTTTGCCGCTGGCGCTGGGCTTCATAGAGGATAAGGGCGGAGGCGACGGAGACGTTCAGCGACTGCACCATCCCAATCATTGGGATGATAATGTCCTGGTCTGCCAGGTCTAGCGCTTCCTGAGTGATACCGGTTTTTTCCTGACCCATTAAAATACAGGTCGGGCGGGTATAGTCGATTTCGCGGAAATCCACGGCTTTATCAGAGAGGTGGGTAGCCAGAATCTGCATACCCTGGCCCTTCAAGTGGCTGACTGCATCGCTAATGGTCGGATGGGTTTTCACCTGAACCCAGCTGTTGCTGCCTGCTGCCGCAGAGACCATTGTGCGCATACGGCTGCCAGGCCAGACGGCGTGAACTTCATGGACGCCGACTGCATCAGCGGTGCGAACGATCGCCGAGACATTATGAGGTTTGTGGACCTGCTCCATGCAGACCGTCAGATCAGGCTGGCGCCTGGCGAGCATCTCACAAATTCGCGCATAACGCTGTGGATTCATTGGCACTTCATCCTTCAAATTACCTCGGCGTTAGCTGCACTCACCCCAGAAACGCACCGCTGCACGTTCCGGGGAAATCATTCCTCTGCCGCCTTACGCAGTGGGAATGATGCTGTGTCTAAAACTAGTTACGGTTACGGGTGACTTTGATGACGTCTGGCATGACGCGGATTTTGCGCATGATATTGGCCAGATGCACGCGGTCACGAGCGGTAAGACGGATAAAGGCGCTGTAGACGCGGCCGTCTTTTTCTTCCGTATTCAAACTCTGAATATTGGATGTCGCGGTGTTGATAGCGGCCGTCAGGTTGGCTAACGCCCCCTGATGGTTGAACATATCGACCTTAATCTCGGTGATAAATTCTTGTGCCGTCTCTTTGTCCCACTCTACCGCCATAAATTTCTCAGGTTCTTTCTGATAGCCGCGAATATTGCGACAGGATTCATGGTGGATAACCAACCCTTTACCCGGGCTGACGTGAGCAATGATCGGGTCGCCAGGGATTGGACGACAGCATTTTGCAAAGGTGATCAGTACGCCATCTGCGCCTTTAATTGGCAGATGGGTTAGCCCGGAGGCGCCCGGTGCCAGCGGCGTAGCTTCGCCCTGCTGCAGGTTCTTCGCGACCACCACGCTCATGGCGTTACCGAGACCGATTTCCGCCAGCAGATCGTCGAGCGAGGTCAGGCGCATACGATCCAGCTCGCGCTGAATATGGTCTGGTGAAATCTCCGCTAACTTGCGGCTACCACCCAATGCGTGATTCAGCAGCCGGCGACCCAGACTGACGGAGTCATCGCGCTTGAGGTTTTTCAGCATTTGGCGAATTTTGGCGCGCGCTTTTGAGCTGACGACAAAGTTGAGCCATGCGGCGTTCGGGCGTGCGCCCGGCGCGGTAATGATTTCAACGGTTTGACCGCTGGAGAGCGGTTGTGACAGCGGGTAAGGCTGACGATCAACGCGCGCGCCCACGCAGGCATGGCCAATATCGGTATGCACGGCGTAGGCAAAGTCCACCGGCGTCGCGCCTGCGGGCAGTTCGACAATACGTCCTTCCGGGGTGAAAACGTAAATCTCATCTGGGAAGAGGTCGGATTTGACGCTTTCGATAAATTCAAATGAGCTACCGGCGCTTTGTTGAAGTTCCAATAGGCTCTGCATCCAACGCTGCGCGCGGATTTGTGCGGTTGTGCTGCTTTCGCCACCGTGTTCTTTGTAGGCCCAGTGCGCCGCCACACCCATCTCTGCCATTTGATCCATATCTTCAGTACGGATCTGGACTTCAACCGGCACGCCATGCGGCCCAATCATTGAAGTGTGCAGGGATTGATATCCGTTCGCCTTAGGAATGGCGATGTAGTCTTTAACGCGACCCGGACGGGGTTTATACAGGCTGTGCATCTGCCCCAGAACGCGGTAGCAGGTGTCGAGATCGTGAACGATCACGCGGAAGGCGTAGATGTCCATGATCGAGTGAAAACGCTGCTCTTTGAGCACCATTTTGCAGTAAATCGAATACAAGTGCTTTTCGCGACCGCTTACGCGACACGGAATCCCCGCTTCCTGCAAACGCCCTTCGATCTCCGAGAGGATTTTTTGGATCATCTCTTTACGGTTCCCGCGCGCGGCTTTTACTACCTCTTTAATGACGCGATAGCGGTTAGGATACAGCGCTTCAAAGCCCAGCTCTTCAAGCTCGGTTTTGATGTGATGGATACCTAAACGGTGCGCAAGCGGACTATAGATTTCGAGTGTTTCACGGGCAATGCGGCGACGTTTGTCCGGGCGTAATGAGCCCAGCGTGCGCATATTGTGGGTACGGTCAGCGAGTTTGATGAGGATGACGCGGATATCCTGCACCATCGCCATAATCATCTTGCGAAAGTTTTCGGCCTGGGCCTCTTTCTTATCGCGGAACTTGAGCTTATCAAGTTTCGACACCCCTTCTACCAGTTCGGCAACGCTCTTACCAAAGAGTTGTTCCATATCCTGGTAGGTCGCAGGGGTATCTTCAATCACGTCATGTAGTAGGGCGGCCATCAGCGTTTCATAGTCGAGTTTCATCTCGGCCAGAATGCAGGCAACCGCTACCGGGTGCGTGATATAGGGTTCACCGCTTGAACGTGTCTGCCCCTCGTGAGCGTCACGTGCAACGAGATAGGCCTGCCGAAGACGCTTAATTTGGTCTTCCGGCAGGTAGTGTTGAATCAGCTGATTCAGGCTCTCAAACAGATACAAGGGCGACCCGCAATCTAATTAACGACGACCTTCAGCAATAGCGGTAACAGCTTGTAATTCAGCGGCTTCCTGCTCTTGCTGTTCCTGGCGCTCACGCACGTCGAGGATCTGGTTGTTGATCAGACCTTCTTCGATTTCGCGCAGTGCGATTACGGTGGTTTTATCGTTTTCTTCCGGTACTAACGGATCTTTTCCGCCAACCTGCATCTGACGAGCGCGACGCGCGGCGACCAGTACCAGGTCAAAACGGTTACCAATTTTCTCTACAGCGTCCTGAACAGTTACGCGTGCCATACTTTAATGCTCCACAGGTGAAGAAATAACGGGGCATGATACTGAAAGTGGGTTCAGTCTGCCAATAATTTGCTGATTAAAGCGTCATGTCGCTGCTTTTGGCGGCTCATACGCAGACGCTCAGCGCGGATGATCGTTTTCAGATCGCCCAGTGCGGTATCGAAATCATCATTGACGATAAGGTAATCATATTCCGCGTAATGGCTCATTTCTGCAACAGCCTGAGCCATACGTTTCGCGATCACTTCTTCGCTGTCCTGACCGCGGCCGCGCAGGCGGCGGTCCAGTTCAATTTTGGACGGCGGTAAAATAAAAATACTGCGTGCGCTCGGCATGCTTTTACGGATCTGCTGTGCGCCTTGCCAGTCGATATCGAGGAAGACATCAACGCCTGTCGTTAGAACTTGCTCAATCGCTTTACGCGAGGTGCCGTAGTAGTTACCAAAGACTTCAGCGTGTTCAAGAAATGCCTCTTCGCTAATCATCGTGCGGAATTCGTCGTGATTCACAAAGAAATAATGTTCGCCGTGCACTTCTCCCGGGCGCGGCGCGCGCGTGGTATGTGAAACAGATACCTGGGAATCGTACAGCGGTTGGGTTTTCAATAAAGCCTGAATCAGGCTGGATTTACCCGCGCCACTAGGGGCGGAAACAATATAGAGCGTGCCTTGAGCCATGAGTGTCTTTTGTATGTGATTATCGAAAGAGAACTTACATACGAGCCTATTATACACGGCGCCGCTACGCGACGTAGCCTTTGTCACACTTTTTGCGCCAGTTTATTTCAATTTGCGCACTGTTTTCCTGATTTCTCCACGCGTTGCTGCAACAACTCTTTTTCTCTGAAGCCTGATCGGGCAACGAAATATTGTCCCTCGTATCGCCAATATGGCTGCGGTACAAACGCTTATCCGCAGCGGAGGGGCAAAATGATGAGTCGATGGTGGATAATCGTAGCGTTACTTTTGGTGGCACACGTTCAAGCGACTTGCCCGGTTTGGCCGCTGTCGCGCGCCGGGCAGGAAATTGCTCAGCTCCAGGGGCAGCTAGAGAAATGGAATGAGACCTACTGGCATCAGGGAATGAGCGAGGTTAGTGATGGCGTTTACGACCAGCTTTCTGCACGTCTGGCGGCATGGCAACGTTGTTTTGGCAGAACACTCACGGAGAATACCAGCTTGCCCGTGCAGAAAGGTGCGATCAGGCACCCCGTTGCGCATACCGGCGTACGCAAGCTTGCCGATGTACAGGCGGTACAGCAGTGGATGCAAGGTAAAAGCGATCTGTGGGTGCAGCCAAAAGTGGATGGTGTCGCGGTAACGCTGGTTTATCAGAACGGGCTCCTACAGCGAGCTATCAGCCGGGGGGATGGGCTATCTGGAGAAGATTGGACGCAGAAGGTAAAGCACATTCCATCACTGCCACAGACGGTTGATGGGGCTCTGGCCAACAGTGTCCTACAAGGGGAGATCTTTTTGCGTGCAGACGGACATATTCAGCAAAAAATGGGCGGCATGAATGCGCGTTCCCAGGTTGCGGGGATGCTGATGCGGCAAAATGATGATTCAACTCTCTCTCGCCTTTCGGTATTTATTTGGGCATGGCCGGATGGTCCGGCCATGATGCAGGAGCGGCTGGCGCTGTTGTCCACTGCTGGCTTTGATCTTGCCGCGCGCTATTCCTATCCCGTTAAGCAAATCGATGAGGTAGTTGAATGGCGTAAACGTTGGTTTACCTCGCCGCTTCCTTTTGCGAGCGACGGCGTGGTTATTCGTGCCGCGCAAGAACCTGACAGCAAGCATTGGCTACCGGCACAAGGTACATGGGTGGCGGCATGGAAGTATCGGCCGGTTTCACAGGTTGCGGAAGTGAGCGGCATCCGCTTCAGTATTGGACGCACCGGAAAGATCGCCGTCGTAGCTGAATTGTTGCCTATTACACTGGACGACAAACAGGTGAAACGGGTGAATATTGGTTCAGTCTCGCGCTGGCAAAAGCTAGATATTGCGATTGGCGATCAGATTCTGGTGAGCCTGGCCGGGCAGGGCATTCCGCGTCTTGATAGTGTTGTTTGGCGCGGGTTGGATAGAACCAAGCCCATGCCGCCAGCCCCTCGTTATCATTCACTAACCTGCTTTTATCGCTCGCCAGAATGCCGTGAGCAATTCCTGGCTCGTCTAAGTTGGTTGGGCTCATCGCAGGGACTTGATATTGATGGGGTGGGGGAGGCTATGTGGAATGCTCTTATCATGGCGCATTCCTTCCCGCATATTTTTTCCTGGCTTGAGCTAACACTTGTGCAGCTGCAGGATACGCCGGGGATTACCGCGTCTCGGGCACAACAGATCTGGGAGCGTTTTGAGATGGCGCGGCGTCAGCCCTTCCCTTTGTGGCTAAAAGCGCTGGGTCTTCCTCTTCCTGAAGGTGCGATGAAAGCACTCAGCGACGATTCCTGGGGGCAATTGGAGACGCGTGATGAGCTGCATTGGCAAAACCTTCCGGGCGTGGGTCCGGAAAAAGCGCGCCATTTGGTGGCGTTTATCCATCATCCCGTCGTTGTCTCGCTCACAAGGCAACTACACGCGTTAGAGATTAACGGCTTTCGTTAGTGCGTTTCGTGGCGGTAATAGAAGACCGGTAAACCTAATTTCAGTCTCAGTGCCAGCATACGGGCGGTGAAGCCGAATAACAGCGTCGAAATGACGACTACATCATGGTTGCTGACGTAATGCTGTAAGGCTACGTATAGCACCGCGGCTGCAAAGGAGATGCCTGCGTAGAGTTCTTTCTGAAAGACCAATGGGATGCGTTTGCAGAACATGTCGCGCAGGATCCCGCCAAAGACGCCTGTGATCACCGCTGCGATAATCGCGATAACCGGGCCTTCGCCCATATCCAGCGCAATCTGAGCGCCAATAATGGAGAAGACGATAAGACCTACGGCATCCAGCACCAGAAACAGGCGTCGCAGATGTGGCATCACCGGAGCGACAATCGTTGTCAGCACCGCGGCGATAACCACAATGATGATGTATTCCGGGTTCTTCACCCAACCTAATGGATAGTGGCCAAGCAGCATATCGCGTACTGAGCCTCCGCCTAACGCGGTAGCCGTAGCAATAATGATGACGCCAAAAGTATCCATGCGGCGACGCCCGGCAGCCAGCGCGCCGGTCATGGCTTCGGCGGTGATGCCGATAAGGTAAAGGATGTGCAGTAACATATTCGCTCCCGGTATGAATGGCAGGAGGTTAGCGATTTGTGCGCTCGGTCACGATTGAAATTTTCTAAGGCAAATCCGTTTTGATTATTAAATCTAATTTATGCTGGTGCTTTTTGTGACTGCTATATGGGTTTTAATCGTGTTTGTGATCTTTTTAATGATTAGAAAATGTAATCAATAAATAGCGAAAGAAGTGAGTGCACAAGGTGTAAAAAGCCGCTTCGAAGCGAAGCGGCTTGAGGGAGTTATTGATTACCCGTCTGTTCGCCGTAAGGCAGGGTATCGTAATCAGTTAGCGCTTTTTTATTGTACGGGTTGCCAATCCAGCGGGTGGATTCGACAAACTGTGGGCTGGTTAGAGCGCGGGTGGCATCATAATCGTCATAGCTTAATCCAGCCAAATCAGACCAGGTATGAATCAGCTCAGAGCTGCTGTACTTACGATTTACATCCTGTGAGAAATCACGCGGATGAGCTTCGTGCCATTTTTCCGATGTCCACAGCAAGAATGGAATCGTGTACATATGACGCGTGGGTTCTTGCTCGTTACGCCCCTGCGTTTTATGCGGTGGGGTGTCGTACACCTCTTCTCCATGATCTGAGAAGTACAGAAGGAAACCGTTAGGGTCGGTGGCTTTGTAGTCCTTAATCAGGCTGGAAACCACGTAGTCGTTGTAGAGGTTGGCGTTGTCATAGTTGTTATAAGTAGCCTGCTCGTCCTTGGTCAGACCCGCTGGCATGGTGTCTGTCTTGCCAGAGAATTTATTCCAGTTTTCCGGATAGCGGTACTCATAGTTAATATGCGTTCCCAGCAGGTGAACGATAATAAACTTCTTCGGTGCCGGGTCGGCCAGAACCTGTTTAAACGGTGCCAGAACGTTTGAATCATATTCACGTGCGCTCTGTGTACGCTGTTGGTTCATATAGAACTGCTGGTCAGTCTGCTTAGAGAATACCGTCAGCATGGTGTTACGCGAGGTCATCGTCTGCTGATTGGTGATCCAGAAGGTTTTATATCCCGCCTGTTTCATCAGATTCATCAGCGATGGCTTGGTCAGATACAGATCGGGATTCTTTTCGTTCGCAAACGTCAATGCCTGCTGCAGAATCTCAATGGTATACGGACGAGAGGTCACAACATCGTTGAAGACGGTGAAGTTAGGATCGGACTTATGCAGTGCGTCGAGTTCTGGCGTTGTTTCTCGCGGATAGCCGTACAGGCTCATATGGCCACGCTGCGTTGATTCGCCAATCACCAGAACCAGCGTGCGTGGTGCGTCACCGGTGCTGTCCTTCAAGTTAGCCAATGGAGGCAGCGCATGGTTGTCGTTGAGTAAACGGGTCAGGCTGTCTAACTGATGATGGTACTGATAATAACCCGTGATGAACTGCCATGGTGCGGCAGGTGCCAGGCGCGTTGAGATGCCGTCAAGTACATCGCCAGCCGGCTTGCCCTTAATCACAATGCCATTCACCAACGGATTCAGGATCAGCCCATACAGCAAGGCGAAGGAGACCAACCAGCGCCATGGTGTAGGAATATAGACCGGGCGTAGGCGCGTCCAGAGTGCAATGGCGATCGCTGTATAAACCAGTGCAACCAACACGATTTTCAGGCTGAAATACTGACTAAAGAACTCACCCGCTTCGTTGGTGTTTGTTTCAAACATCACGAATAAAACGCTTTGCGAGAACTCCTGCCCGTAAATAACGTAATAGCTAATCGCCGCAAGCGATGCTCCCCACAGCACAATGCCAATGATGGCACCGATGATCCGGGTTTGTTTTGGAAACAGGAATACCGGGACCAGCCATAACAGGCTAAAGAGAATCGAATCTCGCAGCCCGGTGGAGCCGCTGTAGCCTGTTAGGTAGATAACAAGCTGTAATGCGGTAGAAAAGAAGCAGAAATACAATACGGCCCAGCCAAGGGCTTTCCAGCTAAAGGCTGGAGTAGTCTGAGAGTCGGTGAATTGCATATGTTTAGCTTATTGTGAAGTTAAGGCGGCCAGTCTAGCTACCAATACTTAAGAAATAATTAGTTCGATATCAGAGCGCACAAACAGATAGGCCCAACACCGATAGGGTTAGGGCATAAACTTAATTTAATTAAGGGATAATGTTCTGTGATATCGCATTTTTTCCATAATCGCCTTTTTAAAAGGCAGGCTAATAATGCAACGAGGATGGGGGAAAAGAAACTACCTGAATTAAAAAATGCCCGCAAAAGCGCGGGCATTGTAACTTCATTGAGTAATGTAAAATTACTCGATATTCTGAATCTGCTCGCGCATTTGCTCGATCAATACCTTGAGCTCAATAGCGGATTTCGTGACGTCGGCATTAATCGATTTTGAGGCCAGCGTGTTCGATTCACGGTTAAATTCCTGCATCATGAAGTCCAAACGGCGGCCAACGGCCTCTTTTTTCTTCAGGATGTTATAGGTTTCTTTCACGTGTGCTTCTAAACGATCCAGCTCTTCTGCCACATCAATACGCTGTGCCATCAGCACCAGTTCTTGCTCAAGGCGATTGTTTTCCAACTGCACCTCTGCATCTTCCAGCTTGGCAACCAGGCGTTCACGCTGCCATTGGAGAATTTCTGGCATATGTGCGCGGACTTTAGTCACTTCGCCGCTGACGCCTTCCAGACGTTGTTCAATCAGCGTTTTCAGTGCCTGGCCTTCGGTTTCGCGGGCAACAATGAAATCGTCTAGCGTGCCGTCGAGGGCGGCAAGAATGTCGGCGGCAATGGCATCTAAATCCTGCTCTTTCGCGGCCATCACGCCCGGCCAGCGTAGAATGTCGACGGGATTAATTTCCCCTTCATCGCTTTGCATTTTGACCCAGTTCGCAGCGTTTACTAGCTGTTTTGCCAGGTTTTCATTAAGGATCAGCTCCCCTTGCGCACTGGCATCTGCCTCAAAGCGCAAAGTACATTCTACTTTCCCACGGGTCAGACGGGTGCGCAGGCGTTCGCGAACAACTGGTTCAAGACTGCGGAATTGCTCCGGCAGACGGAAATAGGTTTCGAGATAACGCTGGTTAACCGAGCGCAGTTCCCAGGCGGCGCTGCCCCAAGTGCCCTTGATTTCACGACGGGCATAGGCGGTCATGCTGCGGATCATAGACGTTCCTGTTTTTAAAGGAGAGATGGGGGGATTATAGCCTCCAGGGGCTTATCAGGATAGGCATAAGCGCCGTTAATCCGTATAATGCGCAGCCACATTCGTTTCAAGCCGGAGATTTTATCATGCGTCCAAACGGTCGTAGTGCCAATCAGGTGCGTCCCGTCACCCTGACCCGTAATTATACAAAACACGCAGAAGGCTCCGTGCTGGTCGAATTTGGCGACACCAAAGTGCTCTGCACAGCCTCTATCGATGAAGGCGTGCCGCGTTTCCTGAAAGGTCAGGGTCAAGGTTGGATCACGGCGGAATACGGCATGCTGCCACGTGCAACCCACACCCGTAACGCCCGTGAAGCGGCGAAAGGCAAACAGGGTGGCCGTACCATGGAAATCCAGCGTTTAATCGCTCGTGCGCTGCGCGCTGCGGTGGACCTGAAGGCGCTGGGTGAGTTCACTATTACGCTGGACTGCGATGTTATCCAGGCCGATGGCGGTACGCGTACTGCCTCGATTACCGGTGCCTGCGTGGCGCTGGCTGATGCGCTGGGCAAACTGGTTGCCGCAGGTAAGCTGAAAACCAACCCGATGAAAGGGATGGTCGCGGCGGTTTCTGTGGGTATTGTGAACGGCGAAGCGCTGTGTGACCTGGAATATGTCGAAGATTCTGCGGCAGAAACCGATATGAACGTGGTGATGACCGAAGATGGCCGTATCATCGAAGTTCAGGGAACGGCCGAAGGCGAGCCGTTCACCCATGAAGAATTACTCACCCTGCTGGCGCTGGCCAGAGGGGGAATCGAATCTATTGTCACGACGCAGAAGGCGGCGTTGGAAAATTGATTTTAAGGGCGACGTTGTCGCCCTTTTTTTTGTCCGTAATAAAGTGAGATGAGGAGCGAATCCATGAAACCGTATCAGCGCCAGTTTATTGAGTTTGCGCTTAACAAGCAGGTACTTAAGTTTGGCGAATTTACGCTGAAATCCGGGCGTAAGAGCCCCTATTTCTTCAACGCCGGGCTGTTTAATACTGGGCGCGATCTGGCACTGTTAGGCCGTTTTTATGCCGAAGCGCTGGTGGATTCCGGTATTGATTTCGATCTGCTGTTTGGCCCCGCGTATAAAGGCATTCCTATCGCGACGACCACGGCGGTGGCGCTGGCGGAGCATCACGATCGTGATTATCCGTACTGCTTTAACCGTAAAGAGGCCAAAGACCATGGTGAAGGCGGCAATCTGGTGGGCAGTGCGCTAACCGGGCGCGTCATGTTGGTGGATGACGTCATTACCGCCGGTACGGCAATTCGTGAGTCGATGGAGATTATCCAGGCTAATGGCGCAAAGCTTGCCGGCGTGCTGATCTCGCTTGATCGTCAGGAACGAGGTCGTGGCGAGATTTCTGCCATCCAGGAAGTGGAGCGTGATTACGGCTGTGACGTGATTTCGATTATTACGCTGAAAGACTTGATTGCCTATCTGGAAGAGAAACCTGAGATGGCGGAACATCTGGCGTCTGTACGCGCCTACCGTGAGGCATACGGCGTGTAAAAAAATGGCCCGGTGTAAACCGGGCTATTTAACAAATTATTGTAGCTGGGCGAGAATCAGCGGCCAGCGGGCATCAAAGTCGTCGGTGGGACGATATTTGAATTCGCTACGGACAAAGCGCGACAGCATGCCTTCGCAGAAAGCTAATAGCTGACTTGCCAGTATCGTTTCATCGGTATCGTAACCTTCTCCTTCACGCATTTTTCGCTCACGCAGCACCTGGCGTAGCTGGGCTTCAATACGTTCAAAAAGCTGGTTAATACGCCCCTGAAGACGATCCTGTTCGAACATCAGCGCATGGCCGGTCAGGATGCGGGTCAGGCCTGGGTTACGTTCGCCAAAACCGAGAACCAGCAGAACAATCAGGCGCAGACGTGTGGTGGTGTCCTTCTCATCCTTCAGAATCAAGTTGATACGGGTAATCAGGCTATCTTCGATAAACTCGATAAGGCTATCGAACATGCGGGTCTTGCTCGGGAAATGTCGGTACAGCGCAGCTTCGGAAACGCCTACGGAAGCCGCCAGTTTTGCCGTAGTGATTCGTTGGCTACCATCGCTGGATTCAAGCATCAACGCCAGGGACTGAAGTATTTCCTCGCGACGATTCCTTTTCGCAGTTTGCTTTTCTGCCATGTTCTAAAATACCCCTGAAAATACACATTTGTCAGGCGAGCATCCGCACGGTGACCACAACCATAATTTGCCGTGTTCTTTTTGCATTTATGACGCCGTGAGATGCGTAAAAAGCCAGCGCGCCACGTTCGTGTGACGCGCTTTAGAGCGGGTTACTGACGCCCGGAGTGACCAAAGCCACCTTCGCCACGATCGGTGGCTTCAAATGATTCGACCAGATTAAATTCGGCCTGAACGACAGGAACAAACACCATCTGTGCGACGCGCTCACCAGGTTCGATGGTGAACGTGGTTTGCCCACGGTTCCAGATAGAGACCATCAGTTGGCCTTGATAGTCGGAATCGATAAGCCCTACCAGATTGCCCAGTACGATACCGTGCTTATGGCCGAGACCGGAGCGTGGCAGCATGACGGCCGCCAGAGACGGGTCAGCGATGTGAATCGCAAGACCTGTTGGCAGTAAGGTAGTTTCACCCGGCGCCAAAACAATGGCTTCATCGAGACAAGCGCGCAGATCAAGGCCTGCAGAGCCAGCGGTGGCATAGGTAGGCAGCGGGAACTGCTGTCCAATACGCGAGTCCAGAATCTTAACGTCGATTTTTTTCATCATAACGGGTAACGATCTCGTCCAATAATAGTTGGCCCAGGAGTAACTTGCTGGCGAGAGGTAAACGCTTCTCACCGCCCTGCCAGAAAAGGTGTAATGCATTGTTATCGCTATTAAAGCCTTGATTTGATTGCGATACGTCATTGGCACAAATCAAATCAAGATTTTTGCGGCTACGCTTTTGCTGCGCGTATTCTTCCACATTATTTGTTTCGGCGGCAAATCCTACGACATACGGACGATGTTTTTTCAGTGCCGCAACGCCCGCGACGATGTCAGGGTTTTTCACCATTTTTATTGTGAATTCATCACCCTGGGTGTCCTGTTTTTTTATTTTTTCTTCAGCAATAACCGCGGCACGATAGTCGGCAACAGCCGCACAGCCGATGAAAATCTGTTGTTGTTCCGCTCGGGCCTGGACGGCGGCGTTCATCTCTTCGGCGGTAGTGACATCAATTCGCTGTACAAAGGCCGGTGTGGCTAGCGATACCGGGCCGCTAACCAGCGTAACGTTTGCACCACGGTGTGCGGCCGCCTCAGCGATAGCGAAGCCCATTTTCCCGGAGCTGTGGTTAGTGATATAGCGCACCGGATCCAATGGCTCACGAGTCGGGCCAGCGGTAATCATGATATTCAGATGTTGCAAATCTTTGACGGGCGAAAAGTGCGCTGCGGCCAGGTCCACAATGGTCAGCGGATCGAGCATACGCCCTGGGCCAACGTCGCCACAGGCCTGGCTGCCGCTATCGGGGCCCCAGATGAGGAGATTGCGAGAAGCCAGTACCTCAAGATTATGCTGAGTGGCTGCTGCACGGTACATCTGCTGATTCATGGCGGGGACGACCGCAACCGGGGACGGCGTGGCCAGGCAGATGGTTGAGACCAAATCATTCGCCATGCCGGCGGTGATACGAGCAATCAGATCGGCCGTGGCGGGCGCGAGGATAACGAGGTCAGCCCATTTTCCCAGCTCAATGTGACCCATTGCCGCTTCGGCTGCGGTATCGAGCAGGCTATCAGAAACCGGGTAACCGGATACCGCCTGCAGGCTGAGTGGGGTGATGAAAGCTTTTGCTGCTTCGGTCATGGCAACCCGCACATCCGCACCGCGGTCTCGCAGTCGGCGCACCAGTTCCGGCGTTTTGTAAGCGGCAATGCCGCCGCTGACGCCAAGGACAATTTTCTTACCGGCCAGGCTCATCATGATTCTTTCCTGTTTGGAGTACATCAGAATTCGCGCATTTTATCACAATCCTGGCGAGGTCGTGCGCGGCACTTTGCGAGGCGCTACGCAAGGGTGATATCGCTGTAGTGCGGTATCAAGAAGTGTGTGACAGCATGGATACATTGATGGAGAGGGGGCTGAAATGGAGAACTTAGAGGCACTCATGCCGCGCGAAAAGATGCAGAGATACGGTATCGGGTCGTTGTCTGATATCGAGCTCCTGGCGCTGTTTTTACGGACAGGGACACGTGAAAAGAGTGTGATGGGTTTTTCTCATGATTTGCTGCGGCATTTCGGTTCTCTGTATGGCCTGCTTTCGGCCTCCGAAGAGGAGATGATGCAGGTGGATGGTATCGGGCTTGCCAAATTCGCCCAGCTAAAGGGTATTGCCGAACTGGCTCGCCGTTACTTTAGCCTGCGGGTATTGGCCGATGAAACGTTGTTAAGCCCGGAGATGACGCGTGAGTTTTTACAAAGCCAGCTGGCTGACGAAGAGAGGGAAGTATTTTTAGTTATTTTTCTCGATAACCAACACAAAGTCCTCAAACACAGTCGACTTTTTGCCGGTACGCTGAGTCATGTTGAGGTGCATCCGCGTGAAATTGTACGAGAAGCCATCAAAGTCAACGCTGCAGCGCTGATCCTTGCGCATAATCATCCATCGGGAAATGCGGAACCCAGTAAATCAGACAGACTTATCACCGAAAGAGTGGTAAAATGTTGCCAATTCATGGATGTACGCGTACTCGATCATCTGGTTATAGGCCGTGGTGAGTATGTTTCTTTTGCCGAACGGGGCTGGATTTAGCGGATTTCCTGGCGATCCACCGGGATCTTTGTCTGTTCGGGACTTGAGCATAACGTCGTGGCAGCGTATACTACGCCACCTTTGAGAATCTCGGGTTTGGCATTTGGGCCTGGCAATCGAGAGTTCACTTAGACGCTAATTCGTTCGCTTGCATCCAGGTGCATGAATGATGACGTGTAGAACTGCGATGACCGGGCTGTAAAGCCTGACGAGGCGCCGATACCCCATACGAAGCTCGAGCTAATTTGATTTTTGGAGAATAAACATGTCCCGAGTCTGCCAAGTTACTGGCAAGCGTCCGGTGACCGGTAACAACCGTTCCCACGCACTGAACGCGACTAAACGCCGTTTCCTGCCGAACCTGCACTCTCACCGTTTCTGGGTTGAGAGCGAGAAGCGTTTTGTCACCCTGCGTGTATCTGCTAAAGGTATGCGTGTAATTGATAAAAAAGGCATCGATACAGTTCTGTCCGAACTGCGTGCCCGTGGCGAAAAGTACTAAGTACTTAGAGGAAATAAATCATGGCTAAAGGTATTCGTGAGAAAATCAAGCTGGTTTCTTCTGCTGGTACTGGTCACTTCTATACCACCACGAAGAACAAGCGTACTAAGCCGGAAAAACTGGAACTGAAAAAGTTCGATCCAGTTGTCCGTCAGCACGTACTGTACAAAGAAGCTAAAATTAAATAATTTCAGTTTCGATGTAGCAAAAAACCTCGCCTTGGCGGGGTTTTTTGTTTTCTACGCGTCCCCATAATAGAGAGATCAGTATTACAGCCGGAGACGCTATGCCTGAATTACCTGAAGTTGAAACCAGCCGCCGGGGTATTGAACCTCACCTGGTCGGCGCGACTATCCTGCATGCGGTTATCCGCAACGGCCGCCTGCGCTGGCCCGTCTCCGATGAAATCTATCGCCTGAGCGACAAATCTGTCCTGAGTGTCCAGCGGCGCGCCAAATACCTGCTACTCGAACTATCTGATGGCTGGATCATCATTCACCTTGGTATGTCTGGCAGTCTGCGTATCTTGTCGGAAGATATACCGGCGGAAAAACACGACCACGTCGATCTGGTGATGAGTAATGGTAAAGTGCTGCGCTATACCGACCCACGGCGCTTTGGCGCCTGGCTATGGACTCCCGTGCTGGAAGGGCACAGCGTGTTAGCCCATCTTGGTCCCGAGCCGCTCAGCGAGGAATTTAGCGCTGAATATCTGCTGGCGAAGTGCGCAAAGAAGAAAACCGCGATAAAGCCATGGCTGATGGATAACAAGCTGGTGGTGGGCGTCGGGAATATTTATGCCAGCGAGTCGCTGTTTGCCGCGCGGATCCATCCGGACAGACTTGCGTCATCGTTATCCAAAGATGAAGGGGAAAGGCTAGTTGGGGCAATAAAAGCGGTGCTCAAGCGTTCGATTGAACAGGGCGGAACCACGCTGAAAGATTTTCTACAAAGCGATGGCAAGCCGGGGTATTTTGCGCAGGAGCTGCAGGTGTACGGGCGAAAAGGGGAACCTTGTCGCGCGTGTGGTACGCCAATTATCGCCACAAAGCATGCGCAGCGAGCAACGTTTTACTGCCGGTTGTGTCAGAAATAAGATGCCTTTTTCAACACGCCGCCAAATTTTGTGATAGGACGGCGGCGTCGTTCTGTTACTTCAGCTTGTCCATTAGCGCTTGATGGACATGGGGTGGCAGGAAATGAGTGACATCCCCTGCATGACGCGCCACCTCTTTCACCAGTGATGATGAGATAAACGACCAGTCTTTTGATGGCATCAGGAAGACACTTTCAAGCTCAGGCATCAGATGGCGGTTCATATGCGCCAGCTGCATTTCGTATTCGAAGTCAGCGACAGCGCGCAGGCCGCGAATCAGTATATTCGCCTGCTGTACGCGGGCAAAATTAGCCATCAGATCGCTAAAACCCATCACTTCAACGTTAGGGAGATGCGCCGTTGCCTGCTGAGCCAGTGCAACGCGCTCGCTAAGATCAAACATCGGTTTTTTACTCGGGCTGGCCGCAATGGCAAGGATGACCTGGTCAAACATGCAGGCTGCACGCGTGACGATATCGAGGTGTCCGTTGGTAATCGGATCGAAAGTGCCCGGATAAATCGCCCGTTTTTGCATAATCATCCTCAATGCGTTTTCGGTGGCAGGTACGGCTCCAGGAGTTGCAGTAAGCGCTGCAAGGCACCCTGATTTTGATACAGAACCTCAACGGCATGGCGACCATAGAAACTACGGTAGTCCGCATCGGCTAATAGAGAGGATACTTCTTTTTCGAGGCTTGCGGCGTCGGTGACGGTAATCAAACCACTCGCCTGCTCCAAACGCGCACAGATATCTTTAAAATTGAATGTGTGCGGCCCCATCAGTACTGGGATCGCGTGCGCGGCAGCTTCCAGCGGGTTATGGCCACCCCGCTCAACCAGCGAACCACCCACAAATGCCAGGTCAGCAATTCCGTATAGCAGCATCAGTTCGCCCATGGTATCGCCAATCACTACCTGCGTCGCGGCGGAAGGTACTTCACCAGAAGAGCGCGTGGTATAGGTTAAACCGGCCTGACGAGTCAGATTGATGGCATCCGGGAAACGCTCTGGATGACGAGGCACCAGAATCAGCAGTAAATCGGGATAGTGCTTTAGCAGCGCCTGATGGGCGGCAATAATAATGCTCTCTTCACCATCATGGGTACTGGTGGCGATCCACACCGGGCGGTGCGGCGCCCATTGGCGACGTAGTGTGATAGCCCTGGCCGCCAGTTGTGGCGTTACGGAGATATCAAACTTCAGGCTGCCGGTAATGGTGACCTGACTGTTTTTCGCTCCTAGCGTCACAAAGCGCTTACCGTCTTCTTCGTTTTGCGCCGCAATCAGCGTAATGCGCTGCAACAGCGTACGCACAAATGCACCAAGTTTGGCATAACCTGCAGCTGAGCGCTCAGACAGACGGGCATTAGCGATGACCAGCGGAATATGACGGCGATGCAGTGCAGCTATCAGGTTTGGCCACAGCTCGGTTTCCATAATTAACACCAGTTTAGGGTCAATCTTATCAAGGAAACGGTTGAGTGCATCGGGTAAATCATAGGGCAGATAGACGTGCTGAACGTCTTTGCCAAAGGCAGACTGGACGCGCTCTGAACCTGTTGGTGTCATGGTGGTCACAGTAATGGGTAAATCAGGGTAACGGTGGCGTAGCGCGCGGACCAACGGGATAGCGGCCAGCGTTTCACCAACGGAAACCGAGTGCAGCATAATCCCGCCAGATTTAAGCGGCTGACGATAGAATCCGTAACGTTCACCCCAGCGTTTACGATAGGCCGGAGCCTTACGTCCGCGCACCCAAAGCCGTATCCAGATGAGTGGCTGAATAAGGTAGAGAAGGGCGGTGTAAAGCAATTCAAGCATAATAAATAGCTGAGTTATGAATGTGCTGAGGATTCTATGTATTTACCTGAGGCTTTACCATTACTTTTGCTGTTTTTGGTCTAAATTATCCACAGCGTGGCGGCTTGCCGTGGATATCGCTGCTAATCCCCGTTTTTTATGCTGTTCATAACGATTTTTCCATGAGGAATTCAACTGAGTGTCAGTTGGTAGTAATCGGTATCAATATAATTATATTGCCATGATTTATAAGGCTAAAATTATTAAATCGTACAAGGTGCTTACGGTTCGGATTGCGGCAAAAGAAGTGGTACACTATCGCGTCAAAAATGAGTGCAATATCAGTAATCAGGTAGCTGTTAAGCCTGGGCGGTAGCGTGCTTTTTCCTAATTTATCGGAAAATCTCAATCAAAGAGTCGCTTGTGGAAAAGCCATTTAAAAAAATTCTGGTCATTAAAATGCGTTTTCACGGGGATATGTTGCTGACTACTCCCGTCATTAGCACGCTTAAACGCCACTATCCTGACGCGAAGGTTGATGTCCTGCTGTATCAGGACACAATGCCGATTTTATCCGAAAATCCTGAGATCAATGCGCTGTATGGCCTGAAAAACAAGAAAGCCAAAACCGGTGAAAAGATAAGTAATTTTATTGAGCTAATCAGGGTATTACGTTCCAACAAGTATGACCTTGTCATTAATATGGCCGACCAGTGGATGGTGGCCGTCATGGTACGACTGCTGAACGCGCCGATGAGCATTTCGCAGGATTACCAACACCGTCAGTCCGCTTTCTGGCGCAATAGCTTTACGCACCTTGCGCCGCCGAAAGGTGCTAACGTGGTCGAGAGCAACCTTTCCGTGCTGGCGCCTCTGGGTCTTGATTCCTGCGTCTCTGAAACGACGATGAGCTACAACTCTAACTGTTGGGAACGTGTACGTCAGGAGCTGAATAAAGTCGGCGTAGGCGAACGTTATGTGGTGATTCAGCCGACGGCGCGGCAGATTTTTAAATGCTGGGAGAATGAAAAATTTTCCCAGGTGATTGATGCGCTGCATGAACGCGGGATTGAAGTGGTGTTGACCTCCGGCCCTGGAGCTGACGATCTGGCATGTATTGATGCGATTGCCAAAGGTTGTAAACAACCGCCGGTGACGGTACTTGCCGGTAAAGTGAGCTTCCCTGAATTGGGGGCGTTGATTGACCATGCCGTCCTGTTTATCGGCGTGGACTCGGCGCCGGGGCATATTGCTGCGGCGGTGAAAACGCCGTTGATTGCACTGTTTGGCGCAACGGACCATATCTTCTGGCGCCCTTGGTCGGACAATATGATTCAGTTCTGGGCCGGTGATTACCGTCCCATGCCGCCGCGTGAACAGCGCGATCGCAACGAAATGTATCTCTCGGTGATCCCAGCTGCGGATGTCATTGCCGCCATTGATAAAATGCTGCCAGTCAGCCACGGCGAAACCGTCATAGGCGAACAATTATGATCGTAGCATTCTGTCTGTATAAGTATTTCCCTTTCGGTGGGTTGCAGCGCGATTTCATGCGGATTGCCCAGACCGTGGCGGCGCGTGGCCACCAGGTGCGTGTCTATACGCAATTCTGGGAAGGCGAACATCCTGAGGCCTTTGACCTTATTCGGGTCCCGGTAAAATCCAGAACCAACCACGGACGAAACGCCGAATATTACGCGTGGGTACAAAATCATCTGCGCGAGCATCCGGTGGACCGAGTCGTGGGATTTAATAAGATGCCGGGGCTGGATGTTTATTATGCGGCAGATGTTTGCTACGCCGAGAAGGTTGCGCAGGAAAAAGGCTTTTTCTATCGTCTGACCTCGCGCTACCGGCATTATGCCGACTTTGAGCGGGCGACTTTTGAGCAGGGTAAAGCCACCCAACTACTCATGCTGACGGATAAGCAAATTGCCGATTTCCAGAAGCATTACCAGACCGAGTCTGAGCGTTTCCATATTTTGCCGCCGGGAATTTATCCAGACAGAAAATACAGCCAGCAGATCCCAGATGCTCGCCAGATTTATCGCCAAAAGAACGGCCTGACGGAATCGCAAAACGTACTTTTGCAGGTCGGGTCGGACTTCACGCGTAAAGGCGTCGACCGAACGTTAAATGCGATGGCTTCGCTGCCTGAAAGCCAGCGCAATAATACCCAGCTGTTTATTGTTGGCCAGGATAAACCGGGTAAATTTGCGGCATTGGCAGAGAAACTGGGCATTCATCGTAACGTTCACTTTTTCTCTGGGCGTAACGATGTCGCTGAACTGATGGCGGCGGCCGATATCCTGCTGCACCCGGCCTATCAGGAAGCCGCGGGAATTGTGCTGTTAGAGGCGGTGACCGCGGGTTTGCCGGTACTAACGACAAGCGTGTGCGGCTATGCCCACTATATCGCGGATGCTAACTGCGGCGCGGTCATTGCGGAGCCTTTCCGACAGGACGCTTTAAATGAGATTCTGCTTAAAGCGTTAACCCAGCCAGCGCTGCGCGCAGCGTGGGCGAAAAATGCGCGTAATTATGCGGATACACAAGATTTGTACAGTCTGGCGGACAAAGCGGCAGATATCATTATAGGTGATTTGAATGGTTGAGCTGAACGAACCGCTGGCCACACTGTGGCGCGGAAAAGATGCGTTTGAAGAGGTAAAACATCTACAGGGTGAGGTGTTTCGTGAACTGGAAACCCGTCGTACGCTGCGCTTTGAGTTGGCAGGCGGAAGCTACTTCCTGAAATGGCACCGCGGAACTTCTCTCAAAGAGATCGTGAAAAACCTGATTTCGCTGCGTATGCCGGTGCTGGGTGCGGACCGGGAGTGGAATGCGATTCACCGTTTGCACGATGTGGGTGTTGATACCATGCACGGTGTGGGGTTCGGCGAAAAAGGACTGAACCCGCTGACCAAAACCTCATTCATCATCACCGAAGATCTCACGCCGACCATCAGCCTTGAAGATTATTGTGCCGACTGGATAACCAATCCACCGACCGCAGCGGTGAAACGCATGCTGATTAAGCGCGTTGCTACCATGGTGCGTAAGATGCACCTGGCGGGCATTAACCACCGCGACTGTTATATCTGCCACTTCCTGCTGCATCTGCCGTTTAGCGGGCAGGAAGATGCGCTTAAAATTTCGGTGATTGACCTGCATCGCGCACAAATTCGCGGCCGTGTCCCCCGCCGCTGGCGCGATAAAGACCTGATTGGGCTTTACTTCTCATCGCTGAACATCGGGTTAACACAGCGGGATATTTTACGTTTTATGCGGGTTTATTTTGCTGAGCCGATCCGGAATGTGCTGCGCGAAGAGCAGTCGCTGCTGGCAAAAGCGGCAGACCAAGCCAACAAGATAAAAGAAAGAACGATCAGAAAGTCGTTGTAATTGCCGGGAGCAGGACATGACCTATCCGTATTTAAAGGCCGATGAGATGATTAAAGAGACGATCGTCTTTAATGAAGGCCAGACGCTGTCGGCAGATACGCCGTTCCATATTGCCTACGGCATTGATAAGAACTTTCTTTTCGGCTGTGGCGTTTCGATCGCTTCTGTTCTTTTGCATAACCGCAGTATGAACTTTGTGTTCCATGTCTTTATCGATGTCATTTCTGATGACGAAAAGCGGCAGTTCGCGCAGCTGGCACAGGATAATGACACCTGCATTCAAATTCATATCGTTAACTGCGAACGCTTAGCGGCCTTCCCGACCACCAAGAATTGGTCTGTGGCAATGTACTTTCGCTTTATCATTGGTGATTACTTTATTGGCCAGCAAACCCGGCTTCTTTATCTGGATGCGGATATTGTATGCCAGGGCGATATACATGAGCTGATGACGCTGGAGCTTGCGGATACCGTGGTGGGCGTGGTGCCTGAGCGTGATGAAAAATGGTGGTTATCACGGAGTAAAAGTCTGGACTGTCCTGCAATTGCCAACGGCTATTTCAATTCCGGCGTGTTGCTGCTGAATATTCCTGCGTGGGCCAGTGAATATGTCTCGGGTAAGGCGATGTCGCTGTTGTCCGATAAAAGTATCACCCGCAAACTGAGTTTTATGGATCAGGATATCCTGAACATTATCCTCTCCGGCAAAGTGACGTTTATCGACGGCAAATATAATACCCAGTTCAGCCTCAACTATGAGCTGAAAGAGACATTTATCAACCCCATTCATGCCGGTACGGTGCTAATACACTACGTTGGGCCAACAAAGCCGTGGCATAACTGGGCCTGCTACCCAAGCGCTGAACCCTTTTTGAAAGCAAAGGCTTCATCACCGTGGAAAAACTTGCCGCTATTAAAGCCAGTTAATTCGAATTATGCACGGTATTGCGCAAAACATAATTTCAAAAAACATTATTATTTCAAGTGGTTTGTAAATAATATTTATTATTATTACTTGAAGTTGGTCGGTTGAGTATAAGGCGGTGCAGATGGATGAGTTCATTAAAGAAATACATAGTTTTACCACTCGCAATGAAGAGAATAACTCTACTGTATTAAATGTATCGTATGGTATAGATAAGAATTTCTTATATGGCGCAGGCGTTTCAATAGCGTCTGTGCTATTACATAATAAAGATATTAATTTCGTTTTTCATGTTTTCACAGATTATATTGATGATGAGTATTTAGATGCTTTTAAGAAAACAGCACAACAGTTTGATTCATCGATAATTGTATATCTCATTGATCCTCAATATTTTGTTGATTTACCAACATCCAGTGCCTGGTCCTATGCAACCTATTTTAGGATTTATTCATTCGAATATCTAAGTAGTAGCATCTCAACATTACTTTATTTAGACGCAGATGTTATATGCAAAGGTAGCCTTAGAAAAATAACTGATATAAAGTTTGAAGGTGAGTTTGCGGCGGTCATTCCAGACAGCCCATTAACACAAGAATCTTGTAGTAAGCGCCTGAATCTACCAGAGATTAATGGGTATTACTTTAATGCGGGAGTGATGTACGTCAATTTGAAAAAATGGAAGGAGTCAGACCTGAAGCCTTACCTTTTAACTCTTTTGAAAGGTGAGTCTAAATATGGGGCTTTGAAATATTTAGATCAGGACGCATTGAATATTTCGTTTGAGATGAATAATATTTATCTTTCTAATGACTATAATAAAATATACACATTGAAAAATGAACTATCCGATCGTTCTCATAGAGGTTATCAGAAGGTTATTAATGATGACACTGCATTGATCCATTACACTGGTATCACTAAGCCATGGCATAGTTGGGCTGATTACCCATCAGCAAGTTTTTTCAATGTTGCCCGTCAAGAATCACCGTGGAAGTATTTTCCGTTAAAAGACGCAAGGAATATTTCCGAAATGCAAAAACAATACAAACATCTATTTGCACACCGTAAATATGTAAGTGGATTATGTGCTATGTTTAAATATAAATTAAAAAAGTAATAAAGAAAAACATATCATGGCATTTTACTGTTTTAATGGTTTTCAATAATAAATAAAGGTTACTGAATGCAAGTTTGTGTTTATGTTATCTCTTTGGTGAGAGACACTGAACGGCGGAAGGCGATAATAAATTCCTTTTCCCAGCTTGGAATAGATTTCCAATTCTTTGATGCTGTCGATGCAAAAGATCCGATTAATAGAAAAATTATCGACGATGCGAAGTTGAGTGGCGTGGGATACGATATGACTGACGGTGAAATAGCATGCACACTCAGCCATCAGTTCATTTATGAAGACATGATGACCAAATCCGAAGATTGGGTAGTCATACTTGAAGATGATGTTATTGTTGATAAAAGATTTAAAACGTTTTTAACTTCATTTGATGTTTCTGAACAAAAGAAACTACCAGAAGATAATCTTTATCTTCTTGGAGGACAAAAGGGTTTACATGATTATCCGGTCTTAGGGGTAAGTCGGATCTGCACGATAAAAATAGGAAAATATTATTTTGGGCGGGTAAATTATAATAGAGATAAACTCCGTAGAACTTGTTGTTATTTAATGAATAAAAAGATGGCTAAAGATTTTCTTGATGTTACAAGGGATTATGGAACATACAGGGCTGATAGTTGGCCATTAATGTACCAGCGACGGGTGATTAAAGACTTCTATCTTAATGAAATTATATTTCACCCTATAGTTAATGAATTTAATAGTCATTTGGAACGAGAACGTAGTCTCATATCCAGACAAAAGAAACCTCGAGGAAAGATTCAAGGAACGATGAAGCTATTACGTTCATGGATTCGAGTCATATTTTTTTCATTTCTTAAATAGTTAATGAGTTATATGGGTGACTGGCTGTGAAATTGAATACGTCTAAAAATATTGTGTTTTATATTGTTATCATTTCCTATTTCATAGGTCTTATTTTTATTCCAATTGATACAAATATAGTTAATAAAATTATCAATGGGGTAGGTATTGTTGCTTTTATTATGTTGATCATTAGTAATGATTATAAATTTAATAAAGGTACTCTTATCCTGGCACTAGGTCTGCTCGCTTTAGGGATTATTGATGCACTCTGGTATTTAAACTATAAGACAGACCATGTAATCTACAAAAATGGTTATAGAGGATACTGGGAAGTAGGAAAAATGTTTGCTGCCAATGCTTTTGTATTATTATATATTCATAAAAATAGAAATAAAGTAAATATTAAATTCCATATTATTGCGAGCCTATCTGCTCAGATAATTATATATGCAGTCGCAGGATATCAAAGTATTTGGCTCCATGCAGATCGAATTTCTTTATCTGCAATGGGAGGGGCAATAGGCCAAATGGGAGCCGCAACAATCGCGGCTTATATGATCGTATTTTGTTCTTTATATTCTGCTATTGTATTTATTAATGTCGCCAATAAGTATAAATGGGCGTTTTTCTATATAAACTTTGTTTTAAGCTTATCCGCTGTAATAATGACAGGGACGCGGGCTGCGATTTTCACGTATCCATTAATGATAGCTGCCATTTTGTTTATTCATTACTACAAACAAAAAGCTTTCCTGTTTAAAAGTCTTGGTGGTCTATGTGGACTTCTCCTGGCCTGTGGTTTGGTCTTTAACCAGGAGGTGAGTACACGTTTTGATAATATGAAAAGTGATATAAATCATTATGTTGGATCAGAGAATAGTACCTCTTCCATCGGCGCTCGTTTTTCAATGATTATGGCCGGGTATGAAAGTGCCCCAAACGGATTGGCATGGCAATCGCTTGAGCAAAGAGCGACGAAGATTATCGCTTTGAGTAAAGAAAATAGTGTTTATGAAGGCGCTACACTATTTTTAGATGTGCATATGCATAATGAGATCATTGAAGCGTTATCAACCAAAGGTGTTATTGGTGTGATGGTGCTATTCTTTTTCTATGCTGCATTAATATATTACTGTCTTGCTGAGAAGAAATATTTACTTCTCGTTTTTCCTGCCACGATTATGTTGTTCGGAATAAGTGATGTGATTACGCACGATAAGCCAATTCCTGCATCATGGATTATCTGCTTTCTCCTTTCCTCGTTGTTACCTGTGAATAAAGAAGAAAAATAGCAAGAAAAATAAGAGAGTGGGCTGTAACCCACTCTCTTATTTATTTTAAGGGTAATAGATTTATAACCCGGGAAGCAGTTAGATGTGCCAGATCTCCATCTTGCGAACAGCACGCCACCTGATTCTTCCCATACCCACCAATCAGTCCTGGGTCAGTTGGTCCATACAGCGTAATATTCGGGCGATCCAACGCCGCGGTTAAATGACTTAACCCGGTATCCACCGAAACAACAAATTTTGCGTCTGCCAGAACGTGCGCGACCTGCTCAAGGCTGAGACGAGGCAGTACGTCGACATAATCAAACCCCTGAGCCAAACGCTGCGCCCTGGCTTCTTCATGCGGCGCTCCCCACGGCAGCTTGATGCGCAGGCCGCTCTCTTTCAGCAGACCAATCAGCTCGCGCCAGTGGCTTTCAGGCCAGTGTTTATCATCGCGGGTTGTTGCATGCAGGAATACGCAATAAGGCGCGCTATCCGCCGTGCTCTCGCTCAGGAAATGCTGCGCGATCGCGTAATCACCCTGCGATTCAGGTTTGGCGTAGCCGAGGCTTTTAGCAAACAGCTCGCGAGTACGTTCAACGGCATGCTGCTGCTTAGCAATGTGGTGGCGACGGTTGTAGAACAGGCTTGCCAGCGGTTCACGGGCGGTTTGCCAATCCATGCCATGCTTAATGCCGTGCGCCAGTCGGGTGACCAAGGCGGCGCTTTTGACCAACCCTTGAGCATCAATGATGACGTCATAGTTCACTGACTGCACCGCATCGCGAAAGGCTTTGCGTTCAGCCTTAATCGGTGCGGAGAACCACGATTTACGCCAGCGGCGAATCGCCACGGGAATGACGCGGTCGACGGCTTCATGCCAGGAGGGGATTTGCGCGAAACCTTCTTCCACCACCCAATCAAAACGAATGCCGGAAATGGCCCGCATCGCGTCGGTTAAGGCCGGCAGCGTGTGCAGGACATCGCCCATTGAAGAGGTTTTAACAATCAGAACCCGCATGCGTCAGACTTCCTCGCTCGACAGCAGAGCGTTGAGCTCTTCCAGCACGCGGGCTGGTGTGATGTCGATAAGGCTTTGATGATAACCCTGATCTGAATCGCCTTTACGCACTTTATGGTAGCCAGTGATAAGACGAATGACGCGCGCCTTGTTCGATAGCGGCGGAGTGAAGTCCGGGCTGCTTGGTCCATACAGCGCGACCAGCGGGCGGTTAAGCGCGGCGGCGACGTGCATCAGGCCGGAGTCGTTGGTGACCACGGCTTTACAAGCGGCCAAAAGAATTACCGCTTGTTCCAACTGGGTTTCCCCGGCCAGATTGCGGCACCAGGCTTTCTGCTCTTCGCTCAGTGCGGCGATGATTTCATTGCCTGCTTCGTTGTCTTTCGCAGAGCCGAAAAGAACAATCTGGTTGCCCTCATCAATCAACTGCTTCGCTAGCGTGGCGTAGTGATAGTGCGGCCAGCGCTTGGCTGGGCCAAATTCTGCGCCAGGGCAGAAGCCAATCATCGGGCGATCGTTTGACAGCGAGAACGCGTTGCAGGTGAGGGATTTTTCCCCGTCGTTGACCTGCAGCTGCGGCCACAGCAGGGGCTGCGGCAGATCTTTGGCGCAGCGCATGACGCCTTTATCATAGGCCAGCGCTACATAGCGCTCGACCATCAACGGCCAGGCTTCTTTATCCAACACTCGCGCGTCGTTCAGCAGACCGTAACGCATTTCTCCGCGCCAGCCGGTACGCAGCGGAATGCCCGCGAAGAACGGGACTAGCGCCGATTTAAAGGAGTTAGGCAGGACGTAGGCTCGGTCATAGCGCCGCTCGCGCAGGCTATGGCCGAGTTTGCGCCGCTCGCCAATTTCCAGCGCGCCGTGCCCAAGGGGCATGGCGATCGCGTCGTTGACTTCCGGCATACGTGATAACAACGGACGGCACCACGCGGGTGCCATCACATCAATTATCGCCTGGGGATAGCGCGCCTTGAGCGTGCGATAGAGACTTTGCGACATCATCATGTCGCCCACCCATGACGGGCCGATCACCAGTATTTTCATGCTGACTTCTTACGCGTCGCGGTTCAACCAGGCCATATATTCCGTTACGCCTTCGGCGACGGTCTTGAATGGCTTATCGTAGCCCGCAGCACGCAGGTTAGTCAGATCAGCCTGCGTAAACGCCTGATAGCGGCCTTTGAGTTTGTCCGGGAATGGAATGTACTCGATGCTGCCTTTTTTGTGATACGCGAGGGTAGCGTCAGCCACGGCCTGGAAAGATTCCGCACGGCCGGTGCCGAGGTTAAAGATACCGGATACGCCGTTTTCCCAGAACCACAGATTCACTGCCGCGACGTCGCCGACGTAGACAAAATCGCGCTTGAAGCCATCGCTGCCTTCAAACAGTTTCGGACTTTCGCCATTGTTCAACTGGGTATTGAGGTGGAAAGCTACGCTCGCCATGCTGCCTTTGTGGCCCTCGCGTGGGCCATAGACGTTGAAGTAACGGAAGCCAACGATTGGGGAGTCCACTTCCGGCATGATGCGGCGAACGTATTCGTCGAACAGGAACTTGGAGTAGCCGTAAACGTTCAGCGGTTTTTCAAATTCGCGGGACTCGATGAAATTGCTGGTACGGCCGCCGTAGGTGGCTGCGGAAGAGGCATACAGGAACGGAATTTCGCGCTCCAGGCAGTAGTGCAGCAGCTCTTTGGAGTACTGATAGTTGTTATCCATCACGTACTTACCATCCCACTCGGTGGTGGAGGAGCAGGCCCCTTCGTGGAACACGGCTTCTATATCGCCAAGTTCTTCACCGGCCATAATCTGGATCAGAAAATCTTCTTTATCCATGTAATCGGTGATGTCGAGGTCGACCAGGTTAACGAACTTGGTACCGTCTTTCAGGTTATCCACCACCAGAATGTCAGTGATGCCTTTGTCATTGAGCGCTTTCACGATGTTGCTGCCGATGAAGCCAGCGCCGCCGGTAACGATGATCATAACTGTAACCTTTGAAATGTGAGGACCCTGGACTATCCAGGGCGCTAATGTCTCTTATCATATCATCACATTGCTAAGCCTTCAGCCTTTCACCATGCAGAGAGCCTAAGCCACGTGATTTATGCTGCAAATAATTCATTCAGACATGCATCATCTCGTATCAGCGTATAGCTTTGGGTAATATGTGCCAAATTTTACCGAATCTGGAGAGTTGCAATGCGTGGTGATTTCTACAAACAGTTAACGAACGACCTGGAGACCGCGCGTGCCGAGGGTCTGTTCAAAGAAGAACGTATCATTACTTCCGCTCAGCAAGCGGATATCACGGTCGGTGATGGCAGTCATGTCATCAACTTCTGCGCCAATAACTACCTTGGACTGGCCAACCATCCTGAGCTGATTAACGCGGCGAAAGCGGGTATGGACAGCCACGGTTTTGGCATGGCTTCCGTGCGCTTCATCTGCGGTACGCAGGACAGCCACAAAGTGCTGGAGCAGAAGCTGGCCGGTTTCCTCGGCATGGAAGATGCCATCCTGTACTCCTCTTGCTTCGATGCGAACGGCGGCCTGTTCGAGACGCTGCTCGGCGCCGAAGACGCCATTATCTCCGATGCCCTGAACCATGCCTCGATTATCGACGGTGTGCGCCTGTGTAAAGCGAAGCGCTTCCGCTATGCCAATAACGATATGCAGGAACTGGAAGCTCGCCTGAAAGAAGCGCGTGAAGCCGGTGCACGGCACGTGCTGATCGCCACCGACGGCGTCTTCTCCATGGATGGCGTTATTGCCAACCTGAAAGGTGTGTGTGACCTGGCGGATAAATACGATGCGCTGGTGATGGTTGATGATTCGCACGCCGTCGGTTTCGTTGGTGAGAACGGCCGTGGTTCACATGAATATTGTGAAGTGATGGGCCGCGTTGACATCATCACCGGTACCCTGGGTAAAGCGCTGGGCGGCGCGTCTGGCGGCTATACTGCAGCGCGTAAGGAAGTGGTTGAGTGGCTGCGCCAGCGTTCTCGTCCATACCTGTTCTCCAACTCCCTGGCGCCGGCCATCGTTGCCGCTTCAATCAAAGTGCTGGAGATGGTGGAAGAGGGTAGCGCGCTGCGTGACAAGCTGTGGGCCAACGCGCGCCTGTTCCGCGAAAAAATGAGCGCGGCGGGCTTTACCCTGGCGGGTGCTGACCACGCAATTATTCCGGTGATGCTGGGCGATGCGGTTGTTGCACAGAACTTCGCTCGCGAGCTGCAAAAAGAAGGGATCTACGTCACCGGGTTCTTCTTCCCGGTGGTACCAAAAGGTCAGGCGCGTATTCGCACTCAGATGTCGGCGGCGCATACGACCGAGCAAATTGAACGTGCGGTGGCAGCCTTTACCCGCATCGGTAAACAACTGGGCGTCATTGCCTAAGGGTGTGAGATGAAAGCGTTATCTAAACTGAAAGCCGAAGAAGGCATCTGGATGACCGATGTTCCGGAACCGGAACTGGGTCATAACGACCTGCTGATTAAGATTCGCAAAACCGCGATTTGCGGCACCGACGTGCATATCTACAACTGGGATGAATGGTCGCAGAAAACCATTCCGGTCCCGATGGTAGTGGGGCATGAATATGTCGGTGAAATCGTGGGTATCGGCCAGGAAGTCCGTGGCTTTAAGCTGGGCGATCGCGTTTCTGGCGAAGGGCACATCACCTGCGGGCACTGCCGTAACTGCCGCGGTGGTCGTACCCACCTGTGCCGGAACACCATTGGTGTCGGCGTAAATCGCCAGGGCTGCTTTGCTGAATATCTGGTGATCCCGGCCTTTAACGCGTTCAAAATCCCAGACAATATTTCTGACGATCTGGCGTCTATCTTTGACCCGTTTGGCAACGCCGTACACACTGCGCTCTCCTTCGACCTCGTCGGTGAAGATGTGCTGGTGTCTGGGGCAGGCCCAATTGGCGTGATGGCGGCTGCGGTGGCTAAACACGTAGGCGCGCGTAACGTAGTGATCACGGATGTGAACGAATACCGTTTGGATTTGGCACGCAAAATGGGCGTGACTCGTGCTGTTAACGTATCGAAAGAAAACCTCAATGACGTCATGGCTGAACTGGGCATGACTGAAGGTTTCGACGTGGGTCTGGAAATGTCCGGTGCGCCGCCAGCGTTCCGTACCATGCTCGACACCATGAACCACGGTGGGCGCATTGCGATGCTGGGTATTCCACCATCAGACATGTCCATCGACTGGACCAAAGTTATCTTTAAGGGTTTGTTTATTAAAGGTATCTACGGCCGTGAAATGTTCGAAACCTGGTACAAGATGGCGGCACTGATTCAGTCTGGTCTGGATCTGTCACCTATCATCACCCATCGCTTCAGCATTGACGATTTCCAGAAGGGCTTTGATGCCATGCGTTCCGGCCAGTCCGGCAAAGTGGTGCTGAGCTGGGATTAACCGCTCGAGCCTACTGGTAAGTGCCAGTTGTCCCCGGATGTTTAATAGCGTTAAATGTCCGGGGATTTTTTTGCCCTTCCGCGTAAAAGACAGCACGAACTTTCGCTGACCTTTACCCTTCAATATGTTAAATATTGCCGTTAATTATACTGTTTGGCAGGATTTTATATGACCTACACTCCCGGTCTCCTGAGCGTCATTATGCCGCTTTACAATACGGGCGAACCGTTTATTGCCTGTATGGATTCGTTGATCGCGCAAACCTGGAAGAATATCGAAATCATCATCGTTAACGATGGTTCGACGGATAATTCGGCAGAGCTTGCCCAGGCGTACGTGGATCGCTATCCGCATGTCCACTTGCTGCATCAGCGCAATGCGGGTGTTTCTGCGGCGCGAAATACCGGGATGAAGATCGCGAAGGGGGAGTTCATTGCCTATGTCGACGGCGATGACATTGCTTATCCGGAAATGTACGAAACGCTAATGAACATGGCGCTGACCGACAATCTGGATGTCGCGCAATGTAACGCCGATTGGTGCATTGCGGAAACCGGTAAAACCTGGGCATCGATTCCACCAGAGCGTATTCGCTCAACGGGAGTGATGACCGGGCCAGAATGGCTGCGCAAGGGATTGGCTAGCCGCCGCTGGCGTCACGTGGTGTGGATGGGCGTCTATCGACATCAAACCATCGTTGATGCGGGGCTGAGCTTTGTTCCCGGCCTGCATCACCAGGATATTATCTGGTCGACCGAGTTTATGTTTAACGCCAAACGCGCGCGTTACACCGAAGTGCCTCTGTACAAATACTTCCTGCACGGTGCATCAGTGAGCCGTCTGCCGCGTACCGGGCTCAAAAACCTCGCCTATCAGCGCCATTACATCAAAATTACTCGTCTGCTCGACAAGATGAATCACGACTACGCTGGGCGTATTCCGATTTATCCTGAGTTTAAACAGCAGGTTATTTACGAGGCGATGCGCGTGTGCCACTGCATTCGTAAAGAACCGGACCAGAAGATCCGTGAGCGCATGGTGGCGGAAGCTGAGGTTTCCGGTATGTTTAAGCGAATGGTGAGCAACATTTGTAGTGTGAAGCTGGCGTATCAGGTGATGCTGTGGGCCATTCGCTTTAACAAGATGCGTGATAAATCACTTACCCCGCGTCGTCTGGCCCACCTCACGTTGGGGCTGAAAGACTAGCTACTGCCACCCCTGCCACTGCAACTGCATATACTGCACTAGTGTGCTGTGGGTGATGCTCTCGCTTAGCACATTGAAGAAACGGTTGGCGTAAACGGGCTCCAGCGGTTTCTTCGGCTTGCAAAGCTTAACGCCGCGGAACGGATTGCGCGGTGCAGTTGGCTGGACTTGTGGAGGGACGCCGCTATTTGGTCTCGAGGTATCGACCTGAGGTTCGTTAAGCAGGCTGCTCGGACGTACCAGGGTGATATCGGACGGCAGGTTATACACCATCTGCTGTAGTACGCGTACGGTTGTTGGATGCGGGTGACCAATGGCAATCGCCGAACCGTTACGCCGCGCCAGGTCAATGGCTCGGTTAAACTGGACGCGGATATCAGCCTCATTCTGTGTGTCATCAAGGAACACCCGACGCTTAATCACCTTCACGGCGGTACCGTTCGCCGCGCGCATGGCCTGGCTATTGCCAATCGTCATGCTGTCGAGAAAATAGAGATTGTAGCGGCCCAGCGCCTGCATCACTTTTTGCATGCCAAACAGGCTGGAAGTCATTGCGCTGCCCATGTGGTTATTGAGACCCACGGCAAAGGGCACTTTATCCACGGCTTCGCGAATAATACGCTCAATCTCATCGCTGCTCATATCTGGACGCAGCGTGTCTTTTTCCAGCGGCTGCTTGCTTAGCGGCGCCATTGGCAGGTGGATAAGCACTTCGTGTCCACTGTTGTGGGCTTTTGTCGCCATTTCGCGGGCATGCGGCGCATTGGGTAAAACGGCGACGGAAATAGCGGACGGCATGGCCAACACCTGGTTTTCCTGGTGTGGGCGATAGCCAAAATCATCGATAACAATAGCGAGTTTACCGGCATAGCCTGGTGCAGCTAATGCCAGTGAACTAAGAAGAACTAACTGGCGAAATTGAAGCAAAACTTATCTTCCCAACCACGGTAGTGGATTGACCGCCTGACCCTGGCGGCGAATTTCGAAATAGAGTGAAGGCCGGCCCTGGCCGCCACTGTTGCCCACCAGAGCGATTGGCTGACCGGCACGCACCTGCGTACCCACGCTTACCAGTGCGCTCTGGTTGTAACCATATAGGCTCATATCGCCTTTACCGTGCTCAACAACGACTACCAGACCGTAGCCCTGCAGCCAGTCGGCAAGGATGACGCGACCGTCGGCGATGGCTTTGACCTCGGTGCCTTCCGAAGCGCTAATCACCATACCCTTCCAACGTAGTTCACCTTGTAGCTGTTCGCCATAACGATGCAGCGTGGTGCCGCGCACTGGCCAGTATGCCTGGCCACGCGGTGCACCAAGGCCACCGGTACGTGACATCAAAGAACGTTCGCTTTCGGATGGTTTATAGGTAGTGCCTTTGCGGGTGGCTTCCTGCTGGCGATTACGTACCGCTTCAGCCTCTTTGGCTTCGCGTTCGGCGCGGGCTTTCGCCGCCGCTTCCGCCCGCGCAATGCTGTTACGCAGACGAGATTCGTTGGCGCGCAGTTCGCCTAGCTGCTGCTGGCCCTGCTGAATAGAGGATTCAAGTCCGGAAATGGTCTTCTGACGTTCGTTACGTGCCTGCTCCAGCTTGGTTTGCTGTGCGCGCTGTTCATACAGCAGAGTTTGCTGCTGGCTCTGCTTTTCTTCGAGCTCAGTTTTTTGCGCGGCAACCTGTTCACGTGTTTCTTTGAGCTCAGAGATCGTCTCCTGACGGGCCTGGTTCAAATAACCAAAATAGGCCTGTAGGCGCTGTCCACGCTGACTTTCCTCACCGCTGAGGATCAGCTGAATGCCGGTATGTTCGCCCTGGCGAAATGCGGCGTCGAGCTGGGCGGCCAGATTACGTTCCTGCATCTGCCGCTGCTTTTCCAGCTTGGCGATAGAGGCGTTCATTTCCGCAATTTGTGCGTTGAGCTGAGCTAACGAGTTTTGCGTTTCACGGAGCTGACGCGCGGCGGCGGCAATAGCCTGTTCCTGCGCTTTAAGCTGGGCGAGGAGAGTAGAACGCTGTTGTTGCTGTTGGCGTACCGCGCGCTCTTTGGCGGCGATATCGGCCTGAATAGATTGCAGCTGCGAGCGGTCATCCGCGTGGGCGGGTGCGGCGCACAGCAATACGCCAGCGCTGAGTGCGCTGGCGTAGAACGAGGACCGAAGCGTTGCTCCGGCCCATTTAATGGAATAAATCGCCTTTCCCCTCATGGGGAGAGATTATTCCACGATGAACAGCGGCTTACCAGTCATCTGTTGCGGGATTTCCATCCCCATCAGCGACAGCATGGTTGGCGCGAGATCGGAAAGCTTACCGCCTTCCACCGCTTTCACGGTTTTATTGCCAACGTAGATCAGCGGAACCGGCAGGCTGGTGTGTGCGGTGTGCGCTTGGCCAGTCGCCGGGTCACGCATCTGTTCAGCATTGCCGTGGTCAGCGGTAACCAGCATCTGGCCACCGACTTTTTCGATTGCCTGGGTCACTTCGCTCAGGCAATGATCCAGTGCTTCAACCGCTTTGACTGCCGCTTCCATCACGCCGGTATGACCAACCATATCGCCGTTCGGGTAGTTACAGATAATGGTGTCGTATTTGCCACTTTCGATAGCCGCAACCAGCTTCTCGGTCAGCTCAGCGGAGCTCATCTCCGGCTGCAGGTCATAGGTGGCCACTTTCGGCGAGTTGATCAGAATGCGATCTTCACCTTTGAATGGCTCTTCTACGCCGCCGTTAAAGAAGAAGGTGACGTGTGCGTATTTTTCAGTTTCAGAGATGCGCAGCTGAGTTTTATCGTGCTTCGCCATCCACTCACCGAAGGTGTTTTCCAGCGAAGCTGGTGGGTAAGCGCACGGTGCTTTGATGTCTGCCGCGTATTCGGTCAGCATGATGAAATCGCCCAGCTTCACTTGTTTACGACGCGCAAAGCCGTCGAAGTCAGCATTGACGAAGGCACGGGTGATTTCGCGCGCGCGGTCAGCACGGAAGTTCATGAAGATCAGCGCGTCGCCGTCTTCCATCGCCGCATCGGCCTGGCCTGCGGCACGGATAACGGTCGCTTTTACGAATTCATCGTTCTCGTCGCGTGCGTAAGCGGCTTCCAGTCCGGCAACGGCGGTATCGGCCTGGAACTCACCTTTCGCTTCAACCAGCAGGTTGTACGCTTGTTCAACGCGATCCCAACGGTTGTCACGGTCCATTGCATAGTAACGGCCAATGATGGACGCGACGCGACCTTTGCCCAGTGCGGCAAATTTGTCTTCGAATTTCTGCAGGGAGCCATTAGCGCTGCGTGGTGGAGTGTCTCGACCATCGAGGAAAGCGTGCAGGTAGATTTTTTCTGCGCCACGTTCGGCGGCCAGTTCTACCATCGCCATGATGTGATCTTCGTGGCTATGAACGCCACCGGCAGACAACAGGCCCATGATGTGCACGGCTTTGCCTGCGGCAACGGCTGTATCTACCGCACCGGATAGCACTGGGTTTGCGAAGAATGCGCGATCTTTGATTTCAACGTCGAGACGGGTCAGGTCCTGATAGACGATGCGACCCGCGCCCAGGTTAACGTGACCGACTTCGGAGTTACCCATCTGACCATCTGGCAGGCCGACTTCCAGGCCAGAGGCGTGGATCAGGGTGTGCGGACGTTTTGCCCACAGGGCATCCATGACCGGAGTTTTAGCCGTAAAAATAGCGTTATCCTGCTGCTCTTCGCGGTAGCCGTAGCCATCCAGGATTACCAGTACCATAGGTTTTTTAGAAACCGACATTGCGACAACCTCATGCTCTAAAGACAGAAAATTTGCGTAATTTTACTACAGCTGAATCGATAAAATAACAATGAGAGATCAAAGAAAGCGGGGGGATAATGGGCGAAAAGCACACATTCGCTCTCTTTTTTTCGGCAGCACTCCGCAGAAAACGCATTACATCACGCGCGCTGGCTGTATTTGCGCCACGCCGCAGGTATACTCCTTCCCTGGTTTTTAAACATTACACGTCGGGAGCTGTTACCCCCCATGCAAGAGATTATGCAATTTGTTGGTCGTCACCCTGTCCTGAGCATCGCGTGGATCGCGCTGCTGGCGGCCGTGCTGTTCACCACCTTTAAAGGGCTGATGTCCAAAGTTAAAGTCATCAACCGCGGTGAAGTGACGCGTTTGATTAACAAAGAAGACGCGATCGTTGTCGATCTGCGCCAGCGCGATGATTTCCGTAAAGGCCATATCGCCGGTTCTCTGAACCTGCTGCCGGCTGAGATCAAAGCTAACAACGTTGGCGAGCTGGACAAACACAAAGACAAGCCGGTGATTGTGACCGACGGTTCCGGTATGCAGGCAACCGAGTCAGCGACCTTGCTGTTGAAAGCTGGCTTTGAGAAAGTCTTCGTACTGAAAGAAGGCATTGCAGGCTGGAGCGGTGAAAACCTGCCTCTGGTTCGCGGTAAGTAATCCCTGCTCACTTATTGGGTAAAGTCAGGAGAGCTGTAATGGCGAAGATTGAAATCTATACCAAAGCGACATGCCCTTATTGCCACCGTGCAAAAGCGCTGCTGTCTGAGAAAGGCGTTTCTTTTGAAGAACTGCCAATCGACGGTAACGCAGAAAAACGCGAAGAGATGATTCAGCGCAGTGGCCGTACAACGGTTCCGCAGATTTTTATTGATGCACAGCACATTGGCGGCTGTGACGACTTGTATGCGCTTGACGCACGTGGTGGACTCGATCCCCTGCTGCGCTAATGCTTTACTAAGCGCTCGCGCCTGCCCTTTGCGGGCGTGAGGCATACCGCCTATTTTAAGGACAACACGAAAGGGTTTTTACACATGTCAGAACAAAACAACGCAGAAATGGCTTTCCAGATCCAACGCATCTACACCAAAGACGTTTCTTTCGAAGCGCCAAATGCGCCACAGGTTTTCCAGAAAGATTGGCAACCAGAGGTTAAACTTGATCTTGATACCGCATCCAACCAGCTGGCTGAAGGCGTGTATGAAGTGGTGCTGCGTGTCACCGTAACGGCGACTCTGGGCGAAGAAACTGCGTTCCTGTGCGAAACTCAGCAGGCGGGTATCTTCTCCATTGAAGGTATCGAAGGGACTCAGATGGCCCATTGCCTGGGTGCATACTGCCCGAACATCCTGTTCCCGTATGCGCGTGAATGCATCACCAGCCTGGTTTCCCGTGGGACTTTCCCACAGCTGAACCTTGCGCCGGTTAACTTTGATGCCCTGTTCATGAACTATCTGCAGCAGCAGGCTGGCGAAGGTGCAGAACAACATCAGGATGCCTGATGAACGCACTTAATGCTTCAATGACTGTGATCGGTGCCGGCTCTTACGGCACCGCTCTTGCCATCACCGTGGCAAGAAATGGCCATCCAGTTGTACTCTGGGGCCACGATCCTAAACATGTCGCGACGCTCCAGCACGATCGCTGCAACGCGGCATTTCTCCCTGATGTTCCATTCCCTGACACACTGCATCTGGAAAGCGACCTTGCGACCGCACTGGCCGCCAGTCGCGATATTCTGGTGGTGGTGCCAAGCCACGTCTTCGGCGATGTTCTGCGCCAGATGAAACCCCTGCTGCGCCCAGATGCGCGAGTGGTGTGGGCAACGAAAGGGCTGGAGGCTGAAACCGGCCGCCTGCTGCAGGAAGTCGCGCGCGAAGCGTTGGGCGATGACATCCCGCTGGCTGTCATTTCAGGGCCAACGTTTGCCAAAGAGTTGGCGGCGGGTTTACCGACGGCCATTTCGCTGGCGGCGACCGACCCGGTCTTTGCTGACGATCTCCAGCAGTTACTACACTGCGGCAAGAGCTTCCGCGTCTACAGTAATCCGGACTTCATCGGCGTCCAGCTGGGCGGCGCAGTGAAGAACGTGATTGCGATTGGTGCCGGTATCTCCGATGGCATTGGTTTTGGTGCGAACGCGCGTACGGCGCTTATCACCCGTGGGTTGACCGAAATGTCGCGTCTTGGCGTGGCGCTGGGTGCCGATCCGGTGACCTTTATGGGCATGGCGGGGCTGGGTGACTTAGTGCTGACCTGTACCGACAACCAGTCGCGTAACCGTCGTTTCGGTATGGCGCTGGGGCAAGGTGCGCAGGTGCAAGAAGCGCAGGACAAAATTGGTCAGGTGGTTGAAGGTTACCGTAATACCAAAGAAGTTCGCGAGTTGGCGCACCGTGTAGGTGTCGAAATGCCAATAACCGAGGAAATTTATCAGGTATTATATTGCGGAAAAAGTGCGCGCGAGGCAGCATTGACCTTATTAGGTCGTGCACGCAAGGATGAGCATAGCGGCAACTAAACGCAGGAAACCTTTGTCATCGCAACGATCCGGCGAGCAGAGACTGGCCGATCGTTCCAATACGTCTGGAGTATGCAATGTCGTGTGAAGAACTGGAAATTGTCTGGAACAATATTAAAGCCGAAGCCCGAGCTTTGGCGGACTGCGAGCCTATGCTCGCCAGTTTCTATCACGCGACGCTACTCAAGCATGAAAATCTGGGCAGTGCATTAAGCTACATGCTGGCCAACAAGCTGGCCTCCTCCATTATGCCCGCCATCGCCATTCGTGAAGTGGTTGAAGAAGCCTACGCCGCTGACCCGGAAATGATTGCCTCTGCGGCCTGCGATATTCAGGCGGTACGCACCCGTGACCCGGCGGTCGACAAGTATTCGACCCCTTTACTGTACCTGAAAGGCTTCCATGCGTTACAGGCCTACCGTATCGGCCATTGGCTGTGGGGACAGGGGCGCCGTGCGCTGGCGATTTTCCTGCAAAATCAGGTGTCGGTCTCTTTCCAGGTGGATATTCACCCGGCGGCGAAAATCGGCCGCGGCATCATGCTCGACCATGCGACCGGCATCGTCGTAGGTGAGACCGCGGTGATTGAAGACGATGTGTCGATTCTACAGTCCGTGACCCTGGGCGGTACCGGTAAAACCAGCGGCGATCGCCACCCGAAAATTCGCGAGGGCGTGATGATTGGTGCCGGGGCGAAAATTCTCGGCAATATCGAAGTGGGGCGCGGCGCAAAAATCGGCGCGGGTTCGGTTGTTCTGCAGCCCGTACCGCCGCATACGACAGCGGCAGGCGTACCGGCGCGTATCGTCGGCAAGCCGGAGTCCGATAAACCCGCGATGGATATGGACCAGCACTTCAACGGCATCAACCACGGGTTTGAGTACGGCGACGGGATTTAATCCGTAAGATTCGGCCGGATGGTGATCTACAAACGCTATCCGGCTCACCCTTCGATCAGCTACGTAAGATTGCGCCGGGATATCCCAGCTGGCGCCATGCTTCATACACCACCACTGACACTGCGTTCGACAGGTTCATACTGCGGCTGTCCGGCATCATAGGAATACGAATTTTTTGCTCCGGCGGCAGCGCGTCCAAAATTGTGGCGGGCAGTCCACGCGTTTCCGGGCCAAACATCAAAAAGTCGCCGTCCTGGTAGCTCACTGCGCTGTGTGCCGGCGTGCCTTTGGTGGTCAGGGCAAATAAACGCTGTGGTTTTGCGCTTTCGACAAATGCCGCGTAATCCGCATGACGCTGCACGGCGGTGAACTCATGGTAATCCAGACCCGCGCGGCGTAAGCGCTTATCGTCCCAGGCAAAGCCCATTGGCTCGATAATATGCAGGCTAAAGCCGGTATTGGCGCACAGACGGATGATGTTCCCGGTATTAGGTGGGATTTCTGGTTCGAATAAAACGATGTTAAGCATACTGCCCCCTTGGATTTCGCGGGCAGGATAGCAGAATTTAGGTTAACCCTCACCCCGGCCTTCTCCCTAACAGGGAGAGGGGGAAGCGCAGGTTTACTGGCTAAGTGCAAAGCTATGTTGTTTCCCGGCCACTTAGCGGAGAAGGGGGGGATTTGCTGGTGAAGAGCGATGCTATTCAGGCAGCCAGCCACTTCGGAGTACAAACTTTCAAGCGCTGCCGAACGGTACCCTCTCCCCTATGGGGAGAGGGTTAGGGTGAGGGGAAATACGGCTATGCCGCATCACCGCGCTTAATAGCATTAAACACCTGCGCCACTTCGGCGTTTTGCACCAGTGAATCGCGGCTAATCTCTTTAATCGATTTCGCTCCGGTTAGCGTCATGGCGACCTTCATCTCTTTCTCGACGAGATTCAACAGATTCGCTACCCCGGCCTGGCCGTGGGTCGCCAGCGCATACAGGTAAGCGCGGCCCAGCAGCACGCTATCCGCGCCCAGTGCAATCATGCGTACCACATCCAGACCGTTGCGGATTCCGCTGTCAGCGAGAATGGTGATATCCCCTTTCACTGCATCGGCAATTGCTGGCAGCGCGCGCGCGGAAGAGAGCACGCCATCTAGCTGTCGGCCTCCGTGGTTGGAAACGACGATGCCATCTGCACCAAAGCGAACCGCGTCGCGGGCATCTTCCGGGTCGAGGATCCCTTTGATCACCATTGGGCCGTCCCAGAATTCGCGGATCCACTCGAGGTCTTTCCAGGAGATAGAGGGATCGAAGTTATTCGCTAGCCAGCCGATGTAGTCTTCCAGCCCGGTTGGTTTACCCAAATAAGTGGAGATATTGCCTAAATCGTGTGGACGGCCGTTCAGACCGACGTCCCATGCCCACTGCGGATGAGTCGCCGCCTGCCAGTAGCGGCGCATAGCGGCGTTCGGGCCGCTCATCCCCGAGTGGGCATCGCGGTAGCGTGCGCCCGGCGTAGGCATATCGACGGTGAACACCAGTGTGGAACAACCGGCAGCCTTAGCGCGTTCTAGCGCATTACGCATAAAGCCACGATCGCGCAACACGTACAGCTGAAACCACATTGGGCGCTTGATAGTCGGCGCCACTTCTTCGATTGGGCACACCGATACGGTTGAGAGCGTAAAAGGAATGCCTTTGGCGTCTGCTGCTGCTGCTGCCTGTACTTCGCCGCGACGGGCGTACATACCGCACAGACCGACAGGCGCTAGCGCCACCGGCATGGAAAGCTGCTCTTTAAACAGCGTGGTTTCCAGGCTCAGATCGGACATATTTTTTAGCACCCGCTGGCGCAGCGCCACGTCAGATAAATCTTCCACGTTACGACGCAGGGTATGCTCCGCGTACGCGCCACCGTCAATATAGTGGAACAGGAACGGTGGCAGGATGCGCTGGGCGGCGGCGCGGTAGTCACTCGCGGCGGAAATAATCATGCTTTTTTCTCCCTGGAAATATCAGTGTGGTCGTCGGGCAGGCGGGTAATCCGCGCCTGGCGGGCCAGGTCTTCATCAAAACGTTTAATCGTGGTGTGGACAAACCCAAGATGCGCCATCATCGCCTGACGCGCCCCTTCGGCATCCCCGGCAGTAATGGCATTAAGGATTGCCAGATGCTGCTCGGTAAGCTTCGCAAAGACCGGTGGCACCAGATACATGCGCTCGCGGCTTTGGATCACCGAGGATTGCAGCAGATCGAAAAAGCCGCGCATGGTTTGCAGCAGCACCACGTTGTGTGACGCCTCGGCAATCGCTAGATGGAAGCGGACGTCGGCCTGTGAAGCGAGATCCGGGTCGTCACTTTGGGTGGCTTCAAAACAGAGGCGGATTTTTTCTTTATCAGCGTCGGTTGCGCGCATGGCGGCGTACCACGCGGTGCTGCCTTCGATGGCATGACGCGCTTCAAGAATGTCGAAGCTGTAGTCCGGATCGTCGGCTAGCAGGGTTCTCAGCGGCTGAACAATGTTCTGTTCAGACCAGCCTTCATGCTGCCAGCGAACGAAGGTGCCACCGCCACGACGGCTTAGCAGCAATCCCTCACTCACCAGCTTTGCCAGCGCTTCGCGCAGTGAATTGCGCGAGACGCCGAGCTGGCTTGCCAGCTTTCTTTCGGCAGGCAAACGCATGCCCGCTTCCAGCTGTTGTTCTTCAATCAGCGCCCGCACGCGGCAGGCGACATCGTCTGACAGACGTTTGGGCAGTGTTATCACGGAATCATCCACGTTAAGACATAAGCCTGCAGCGTTGTAATCACGCCCACCATGCAGGTGAATATCAGGCTGTGCTTCACGGTGAAGCGGAACAGATCGGACTCTTTACCCACCAGACCCACCGCCGCACAAGCGATAGCAATGGACTGTGGCGAAATCATTTTCCCGGTCACGCCGCCGGTAGTGTTCGCGGCAACCAGCAGCACGTCCGAGACGCCAATCTGCTGTGCGGCGGTCGCTTGCAGCGCGGCGAACAAGGCATTGGAAGAGGTATCCGAGCCGGTCAGGAACACGCCAAGCCAGCCAAGGAACGGCGAGAAAAAGGTAAATGCATGGCCGGTATGTGCCAGCGCCAGGGCTAGCGTAGAGGACAGCCCTGAGTAGTTAGAGATAAAAGCGAACGCCAGAACCATACCGATAGAGTAAATCGGCAGCGCCAGTTCTTTGAGCGTTGAACCGAAGGTGTTGATGGCATCTTTCGGTTTCATACGCAGCCAGACGATCGACAGCAGCGCGGCAAACAGGATGGCGGTACCGGTCGCGGAGAGCCAGTCAAACTTATAGACCGCCGCGTAGGCCGTGGCCTGGTTGACCACCGGCGGCATGCGCGCGACCAGCTTGTCGAGGTACGGAACCGGAATATTAATCACCAGTTCGTAAAGCGCGCCACCTGGGGCGAACAGCGCTTTGAACGGTGGAATGCTCCACAACGTCACGGTCGCGGTCAGGAACAGGAACGGTGACCAGGCGCGAATAATCTGCCCCGCGCTGTAGTGGGTCCGCGACAGGTCCATATCAACCTGTGATGCGCCTATATCACCGAAGCGGAAAATACGCACCGGCTGCCAGCGTTTAAGGAACAGCGTCAGACAAACCAGCGATACCAGGGATGAAATGATGTCTGGAAGCTCTGGACCGAGGAAGTTGGAGCTAAGATACTGCGCGATAGCGAATGAACCACCTGCCACCATCACCGCAGGCCAGGTCTCTTTAATGCCACGCCAGCCATCCATAATCGCCATGATCCAGAACAGGACGATAATGGTCAGGAACGGTAGCTGACGGCCCACCATCTGGCCGATTTCAAAGCTATCCAGCCCGGTCACCTGACCGGCAACCAGAATCGGAATCCCCATTGCGCCAAAGGCCACTGGCGCTGTGTTAACGATCAGACACAGCCCTGCCGCGTACAGCGGGTTAAAGCCGAGACCCACCAGCAGCGCGGCGGTAATCGCAACCGGTGCGCCGAATCCGGCCGCCCCTTCGAGGAATGCCCCGAAGGAGAAACCGACGATCAACATCTGCAGGCGCTGGTCGGGGGTAATGGAGAGAATTGACGAGCGGATAATGTCGAACTGCCCGGTTTTCACCGAAATTTTGTAGACGAAAACGGCGGCAATAATAATCCAGGCGATAGGCCACAGGCCGTAGAAGAAGCCGTAAACCACCGAGGCTAGCGCGCGATCGACCGGCATTTTGTAGAACAGCAGGGCGACAGCCAGCGCAATGCCGACCGTCCAGCTGGCGGCAACATAGCCTTTCAGCTTGAGCTTAATCAGTGCGAAGAAGAAGAACAGGATCGGGAGTGATGCGATTAGGCTCGATAGCCAGATATTCCCAGCCGGATCGTAGTTTTGTTGCCAGAGGCTCATGCAGGTCTCCAGGGGGCCTTACGCGCCGATCCGCGGTGAGTCTCAGCTCATCTCTGCGTCACAGTTTGTGTAAAATTGGCCCTGCCAATTGGGTTGTGTAGGGGTAATGACAACGAATGGTTAATCAGATGTTATGTATTAGCAATGGAAATGTGAGCTTTAATGATGGAATTGTGAACCAATAGCGATTTGATTGTTAAATTGGTTGGGCCAATTTGAAGGGGCAGGGAAAGGGAAAAATGTACCTTCTCCCGGGTGGGAGAAGGTCAGGGGCGGTAGAATCAGAACTCGCTTTTTGCGAACCCTGTCATCACCTGCAGACCCATTTCACGACCGAGGGCAGTCATGGGGTGCACAACAACCAGGCCACGAACGCTTTTTTTCAGTGCGCCCATGTTGGCTTGTTCTTTTTTGGTGATGGCGCGGTTGAATGGCATTTTTGCCAGCTTTTGCGCTTCTTTGCTCAGCTTTTGCGTATGCACTTCACGCAGGCGAGCAATTTCGGTTTCGAGCTTTTCTTTTTCGCTTTCCAGCTCGGCATATTTCTCCGCGCTGTCGACCAGGGACAGTGCTGCCTGCTGGTGGCGGATAGCGTCAAGCAGGTCGCTCAGGCGTTTGATTTCGTTCTTTTCGATTTCTTTCATGTTGCTGATATCTGTTAATAAAATAGACGTAATAACCCCTAGTATGCGCGTTGTCGCTCATTTCTGGTAGTTAATTATACAAATCGAGGTGGTTTCTTTGCGGTATAGTAAGCAATCTAAATATATAACATATTGAATAACATTGCGATTTCATAAAATAGTTAACTTGATCGCTTTTTTGAAAATTACTGATGTAAATTCGCACATTTTCCTCAACCCCTTTTGGCGAGATTATCCATTCTTATAGAAAGGTCTTATAAAAGGGAGGGCGCGTAATGAGCAAAATGGGTGAGAACGTCCCGCAAATCATCGATAAAGCGGTAGATTTCATGGCTTCCAGCCAGGCTTTTATGGAGTATCTACGCAAAAGGCCGTGTTCCGACCAGGTTCCTACAGAAATTCCTGAGGATAAGGCGGACATGTTTCTGGCCAGACTGGATTACTATCGAAACCTATACCGCCCTGTTGAAAGCCACCACAAATAACGCGATAAAAAGCGTCATCTGCTGGTAATGCATCCCTGCATTGCCAGCTCTAGTTGCTGCCGCCTCCAAAAATGAACATTCCTCTTTGGTATGATGGCGGAAATGACCAACGCACATTATCTTCACTAATATCAGCCTGAATAACGTGTGGCTGCCTCCCGGCTTTATCACTCTTATTAGCGTAATTCTGAGGCAAGTATGTTTCTAAACTATTTTGCGTTAGGTGTGCTGATCTTCGTCTTTCTGGTTCTGTTTTACGGAATCATCATGATTCACGATATTCCCTATACGATTGCGAAAAAGCGTAATCATCCACACGCGGATGCGATTCATACCGCCGGATGGGTAAGTCTATTTACGCTGCACGTCATTTGGCCGTTTCTATGGATTTGGGCCACGCTCTATCAGCCGGAACGAGGTTGGGGAATGCAGTCGCATATACCGTCGCCGGAGCCTGCAGCCGGAGTTGCAAAAGAGGAGACGCTGGCGCAACTTTCCCGCCGGGTCGCTGAACTGGAGCAAAAGATTGCCGAAATTCGTCCCTCAACTGATACGAACGCGCCGGAGTAATCATCATGGATCTGCTGATTGTTTTGACCTATGTCGCGCTCGCGTGGGCGGTATTTAAAATATTCCGTATTCCGGTTAACCAATGGACGCTAGCCACGGCGGCATTAGGCGGTATATTTTTGGTTAGCGGGCTTATTTTATTAATGAATTATAACCACCCATATACCTATACCGCGCAAAAAGCGGTTATCTCAATTCCCATTACGCCGCAGGTCACCGGCATTGTCAGCGAAGTCACGGATAAAAATAACCAGCTGATTAATAAAGGTGAGGTGTTATTTAAAATTGAACCCACGCGGTATCAGGCTCGGGTTGATAGACTACAGGCTGACCTGGTGACGGCCACGCACAATGTGCAGACGTTGAAAGGTCAATTATCTGAAGCGCAGGCCAACACCACCCGTGTGTCAGCGGAGCGCGATCGCCTGTACAAAGATTACCAGCGCTACCTGAAAGGCAGCCAGGCTCGGGTGAATCCGTTCTCCGAAAGCGATATTGATAATGCTCGGCAAAACTATCTGGCGCAGGATGCGATGGTCAAAGGCTCTGTGGCGGAACAGGCGCAGATACAAAGCCAGCTAGATAGCATGGTCAACGGCGAACAGTCCCAGATTGTCAGCCTGCGGGCACAGCTTGCGGAGGCGAAATATAACCTCGATCAAACCATCATCCGCGCGCCCAGTAATGGTTATGTCACCCAGGTACTTATCCGGCCTGGTACCTATGCCGCCGCGCTACCGCTGCGTCCAGTGATGGTCTTTATCCCCGAGCAGAAACGGCAAATTGTCGCTCAATTCCGGCAAAATTCGCTGCTGCGCCTTGAAGCAGGAGATGATGCGGAGGTGGTGTTTAATGCCCTTCCTGGACAGGTTTTTCACGGCAAGTTGTCGAGCATTCTGCCGGTGGTGCCGGGAGGTTCCTATCAAGCGCAGGGAGCGCTGCAGTCGTTAACGGTGATACCGGGAACGGACGGTGTACTGGCGCTGATTGATTTGGACCCGAATGCCGATGTCGATGCGCTCCCAGATGGTATTTACGCTCAGGTGGCGGTTTACTCTGACCATTTCGCCCACGTTTCGGTAATGCGTAAGGTGCTGCTGCGCATGACCAGTTGGATGCATTATCTCTATCTGGATCACTAGCCCGGTAAAAACCAGAGGGCGAATGCGGCGGCCTGAGCCATACTGATCTCTTTGTTGGCGCGAAGGAGAGAATGATGAAACTGGTCGGTAGCTACACCAGCCCTTTTGTACGCAAAATCTCGGTTCTGTTGTTGGAAAAAGGGATTGCTTTTGAATTTGTGAACGAACAACCCTACCAGGCAGAAAACGGCGTCGCGCAGTTTAACCCGCTGGGAAAAGTGCCTGCGCTGGTGACCGATGACGGCGAATGCTGGTTTGATTCTCCTATTATTGCCCAGTATATCGAGCAGCTTGGCATCGCTCCTGATATGGTACCGCGTGACCCGTTGGTGGCGCTGAAAGTCCGTCAGCTTGAAGCCCTGGCCGATGGCATTATGGATGCGGGTCTGACTTCTGTCCGCGAATTGGCGCGCCCAGCGGCGCAGCAATCGGAAGCGGAAGTGCTTCGTCAGCGACAAAAAATTAGCCGCGGCCTCGATGCGCTGGAAGGCTATCTCACCGACGGTACGTTGAAAACCGACACCCTTAATCTCGCGACCATTGCCATTGCCTGCGCAATTGGCTATCTCAACTTTCGCCGTATTGCCCCTGGCTGGTGTGTGGATCGCCCAAACCTGGTCAAACTAGCGGAAACGCTCTTCCTGCGTGAGAGCTTTGCGCGCACCGAACCGCCAAAGGCTTGATTGAACGCTATAACGCTAAGCCGTTGTACATTGTACAATCCTTTCTATGACTCCCTCCCTCTCGGTCGGGAGGGGTAACATTTAACCGTCAGGCCAATCCATGACTACCGAAAACCGTTCGCTCTACAGCCAGCTTCCTGCCACCGACCGCTTACTTCGCGATCCTGCGTTCGCCCGTTTACTTGATGCTCATGGTCATTCACAGGTGGTGGAATTACTTCGCCAGATGCAGGATGAGGCACGCCTGAGCATCCGCGAGCAGCAAACGCTGCCCGCATGGTGCGGGGATTGGGCGCAGGAGACGGCTCGCCGTTTACGCCATGATGCCCAGAGCGCGCTGCGTCCGGTGATTAACCTGACGGGAACCGTGTTGCACACCAATTTAGGGCGTGCACAGCAGTCGCATTCGGCGATTGAGGCGGTTACGCAGGCCATGCGCGACCCGGTGACGCTGGAATACGATTTGGATGGTGCGGGGCGTGGTCATCGCGATCGGCCATTGGCGGATTTACTGTGCCGATTAACCGGTGCGGAAGATGCCTGTATTGTGAATAACAATGCCGCAGCGGTGCTGTTGATGCTGGCGGCGACGGCGGCGGGCAAAGAGGTGGTGGTTTCTCGCGGTGAGCTGGTGGAGATTGGCGGTGCGTTTCGCATCCCCGACGTGATGCGTCAGGCGGGCTGCGTGCTGCACGAAGTCGGCACGACCAACCGCACACATGCCAAAGATTATCGCCAGGCGGTGAATGAAAATACGGGCCTGTTGATGAAAGTGCACACCAGCAATTACAGCATCGAAGGCTTTACCAAATCGGTGGACGAAGCCGAACTTGCGGAAATAGGCCGTGAGCTGGATGTGCCCGTCGTGGCCGATCTCGGCAGTGGTTCGCTTATCGATCTCAGCCGCTACGGCCTACCAAAAGAACCGATGCCGCAGGAGATGATTGCTGCGGGCGTAAGCCTGGTCAGCTTCTCTGGCGATAAACTGCTGGGTGGGCCGCAGGCCGGTATTATTGTCGGGAAAAAAGCGTTAATTGCCCAGCTACAGCAGCATCCGCTCAAGCGTGCGCTGAGAGCGGATAAAATGACCCTTGCCGCGCTGGAAGCCACCTTACGGCTGTATCTGCATCCTGAAAAGTTGGCGGCTGAACTGCCGACGCTGCGTCTGTTGAGCCGCAGTGCACAAGAGATCCAACTGCAGGCCGAACGCTTACGTGAACCGCTGGCTGCACGTTATGGCGATGAATTTTCCGTGCAGGTGATGCCGTGCGCGTCGCAAATTGGCAGCGGTTCGTTACCGTCAGAAAGTCTGCCCAGCGCGGCAATCGCGCTGACGCCTCATGACGGTCGGGGCAGCCAACTGGAAGCGCTGTCTACCCGCTGGCGCAGCTTGCCTATCCCGGTTATCGGGCGAATTTATGACGGTCGTCTGTGGCTGGATTTACGCTGCCTCGAAGATGAACCTCGTTTTCTGGAGATGTTGTTGAAATGATTATTGCCACCGCCGGGCACGTTGACCACGGCAAAACCACCCTGCTGCAGGCGATTACCGGAATCAATGCCGATCGTCTGCCGGAAGAGAAATCTCGCGGCATGACCATCGATTTAGGCTATGCATACTGGCCGCAGGAAGACGGGCGCGTGCTGGGTTTTATCGATGTGCCTGGGCATGAAAAATTTCTCTCAAACATGCTGGCGGGGGTTGGCGGCATCGATCATGCCCTGCTGGTGGTGGCATGTGACGATGGTGTGATGGCGCAAACCCGCGAGCATCTGGCAATCCTGCAGCTGACCGGAAACCCAACTCTCACCGTGGCGCTCACTAAAACCGATCGTGTGGATGCTGAACGCATTACTGAGGTTCGCCGTGAGATAACCGACGTTCTGCGTGAGTATGGCTTCGAAGGCGTTACCTTGTTTGACACGGCGGCGACCGAAAATATCGGTATTGAAGCACTGCGCGACCATCTGCGTCAGCTTTCCGCTCGCGAGCACCAGACGCATCAGCGTTTCCGCCTGGCGATTGACCGTGCGTTTACCGTCAAAGGGGCGGGTTTAGTCGTGACCGGTACGGCGTTGTCGGGCGATGTTCGTGTAGGCGATACGCTATGGCTGACCGGCAAGGGCGTGCCGATGCGCGTGCGCGGTCTGCATGCACAAAACCAGCCGGTCGAGCAGGCGCACGGCGGACAGCGCATTGCGCTCAATATTGTCGGCGCGGCGGAAAAAGATGACCTGAGCCGAGGCGATTGGCTGCTCTCGGAAGAGCCTCCTGCGCCGTCCGAGCGGGTGATTGTCGAGCTGCAAAGCCATATTCCGCTGAGCCAATGGCAGCCGCTGCATATCCACCATGCGGCGAGCCATATCACCGGGCGAGTCTCGCTGCTGGAGAATAATCTGGCGGAGCTGGTGCTTGATACGCCGCTGTGGCTGGCGGATAACGATCGTCTGGTGTTGCGCGATATCTCGGCCAAAGTGACGCTGGCGGGCGCTCGGGTGGTGACGCTGAATTCACCGCGTCGAGGTAAACGCAAGCCGGAGTACCTGGCGTGGATTGCCGCGCTGGCTCTTGCGAAAGATGATGTTCAGGCGCTCGCAGTGCATCTTTCCCGTGATGCAGTGAAGCTCGGTGAGTTTGGCTGGGCGCGCCAGCTGAGTCCTCTGGGGCTGCAGCAGTTGATTGCGCAGCCTGGTTTTATCCTCGCCGGTGACAGCTTGCTGGATGCGCCGTTGGCGGCACGATGGCAGCGCAAGCTATTGGACGCGCTGGCGGTTTATCACGAACAGCATAAAGACGAACCCGGCCCTGGACGTGAGCGTCTACGCCGTATTGCGCTGCCGATGGAAGAGGAAGCGCTGGTACTGACGCTGATTGAGCGGATGCGTGAAAGCGGCACCATTGCCAGCCACCACGGCTGGTTGCATCTGCCGGATCACAAAGTCGGTTTTACCGATGAGCAACGGGCTATCTGGCTGAAGGCCGAACCGCTGTTTGGCGATGAGCCGTGGTGGGTTCGAGACCTGGCGACGCAAACCGGGACGGATGAGAATACGATGCGCGTTGTGCTGCGACTGGCGGCGCAGCAGGGGATAATTACGGCCATAGTGAAAGATCGTTATTATCGTAATGATCGTATTGTGGCGTTTGCTAGCATGATTCGCGAACTCGATCTGGAAAAGGGATCGACCTGCGCGGCCGATTTCCGTGACAAACTGAATGTGGGTCGTAAATTAGCCATTCAGATCCTGGAGTATTTTAACCGCATTGGTTTCACGCGTCGCCGTGGAAATGATCATTTATTGCGCGATGCATTACTCTTCCCGGATAATAAAAATTAACAATTAATGTAAGAAATATATCAATCTAAATACAAAAATATATTAATTAATAATCAGCACGTTAGGAATGTTAACCTAGCGTGCTTTTTATTTTATCGAAGGCCGAAAATGCAATCGTGATCATATTTTCACATTCTCTATTCCTCTACCCTCGTGGCCTGCTTATTAAATAAAGGAACTATCATGGCTGCATCCACTTTCTTCATTCCATCAGTGAACGTTATCGGTAATGGCGCATTAAAAGACGCAATGAATACAATGAAGGAATATGGCTATCGCCGAGCCTTAATTGTGACCGACGCAGTGCTAAATAAGCTGGGCGTTGTGGGCGATATTCAAAAACGCCTTCAGGAATATGACATTCAGAGCGTCGTTTTTGATGGAACGCATCCGAACCCAACCACGGTCAACGTTGAGGACGGTCTGAAGCTGCTTCGTGCCCATGATTGTGACTGTGTGATTTCACTGGGTGGCGGTTCTCCGCACGACTGCGCAAAAGGTATCGCGCTGGTTGCTGCTAACGGTGGTGATATCCGCGATTACGAAGGCGTTGACCGCTCTGCAAAACCGCAGCTGCCGATGATTGCCATTAACACCACGGCGGGTACGGCATCCGAGATGACCCGTTTTTGCATCATCACCGACGTGACGCGTCATATCAAAATGGCGATTGTTGATAAGCACGTAACGCCTGTTCTGTCCGTCAACGACTCCTCCCTGATGGAAGGGATGCCGAAAGGGCTGACCGCAGCGACCGGTATGGATGCATTGACCCACGCCATTGAAGCCTATGTGTCCACTGCGGCGACTCCGATTACCGATGCCTGTGCGCTGAAAGCGGTCACGATGATTGTCGAAAATCTGCCAACAGCGGTGGAAAATGGCAGCAACAGCGAAGCGCGTGAAGCGATGGCCTATGCGCAGTTCCTGGCGGGAATGGCGTTCAACAACGCATCGCTGGGTTATGTCCATGCGATGGCGCACCAGTTGGGCGGTTTCTACGATCTGCCGCACGGCGTATGCAATGCGGTTCTGCTACCGCACGTACAGGTGTTCAACAGCAAAGTGGCAGCCGCGCGTCTGCGTGACTGCGGCCAGGCGATGGGCATTGATGTGAGTGCAATGAGCAACGAGCAGGGCGCTCAAGCCTGTATCGATGCCATTCGTAAACTGGCGCGTCAGGTGAACATTCCGGCAGGTCTGCGCGATCTGAACGTGAAGGAAGAGGATATCTCCATTCTGGCGACCAATGCGCTGAAAGATGCCTGTGGCTTTACCAACCCGATTCAGGCCACGCATGACGAAATCATGGCGATTTTCCGCGCGGCAATGTAATTAACCGCGAAGAACGAAACGGCCTACAAATCCGGTGATTTTGTAGGCCGTATTAGATGGTGTTTCCATCACGCCTTGTTCTCAAATCCTGCACGTAGCCACGGGGTAATCGTCACCCCCGTCAGTAAACCTTCAGGGCTCAACAATCGCGTCACCGATTGTCCCCACGGTTCCACACGGTTAGCGATTAACAATGTATAACCCTGAGTCAGCAGTACTTGGGTGGCGGCTTCAATATCTCGAACTTCAAACTCAATCCATGCTTGAGGGATTGGCAGATCTGCAGGCCACAGTTCCTGACCAAAGCACGACGTTGCGGCCTGTGACAGCGGCCAAAGCGCAAAATGTTTCACGCCCTTGAGTTGGTCGACATCGGTCAGAAGGTACTCCTCGTTCCCTTCCATTGCTTTGAGCGGGAGACCTAACGCGGTCTGGTAAAACGCCGTGCTGATCTCGGTGTTGCGTGTGATAGGGCCAAAGCCGGCGACAAACAGCACCTCAACGCCGGGAATTTCATGTTCCATACTGACTCCTTGAAAGGGGCCGCGGATAACGTGACCGCAGTCGTAAAGCTGTAACCCATTGGCGAATATTTCGCCAGGCCAGTCTACCTTTGTAGTATTCCCACAGCAAGGAGATGGTCATGACCAATAACCCCCCTTCATCACGTATCCAGCCCGGTGAATATGGTTTCCCCTTTAAATTAAAAGCGCGCTACGACAACTTTATCGGCGGAGATTGGGTGGCTCCGGTTGATGGCGAATACTATAAAAACCTCACCCCCGTTACCGGCCAGCTTTTATGCGAAGTGGCCTCGTCAGGGACGCGAGATATCGACCTGGCGCTGGATGCTGCACACCGCGCAAAAGACAAATGGGCGCAGACCTCTGTACAGGATCGCGCTGCGGTTCTGTTGAAAATCGCCGACCGCATGGAGCAAAACCTGGCGCTTTTAGCCACGGCTGAAACCTGGGATAACGGTAAACCGATTCGGGAAACCAACGGCGCTGATGTGCCGCTGGCCATCGACCACTTCCGCTATTTTGCATCCTGTATCCGCGCGCAGGAGGGCGGCATTAGTGAAGTCGACAAGGACACCGTGGCTTATCACTTCCATGAACCGCTGGGCGTGGTGGCGCAGATTATTCCGTGGAACTTCCCGCTACTGATGGCGAGCTGGAAAATGGCGCCCGCGCTGGCGGCAGGTAACTGTATCGTGCTTAAACCCGCGCGGTTAACGCCGCTGTCCGTTCTGCTGCTGATGGAGATTATTGGTGATTTGCTGCCGCCGGGCGTGGTGAACGTGGTGAACGGCGCGGGTGGAGAAATCGGCGAATATCTGGCGACCTCAAAACGTATCGCCAAAGTTGCGTTTACCGGATCGACGGAAGTCGGCCAGCAAATCATGCAATACGCTACCCAAAACATCATTCCGGTGACTCTGGAGCTGGGCGGAAAATCGCCAAATATTTTCTTCGCCGATGTGATGGATGAGGAAGATACCTTCTTTGATAAAGCGCTGGAGGGTTTTGCTCTGTTTGCGTTTAACCAGGGTGAAGTCTGTACTTGTCCAAGCCGTGCGCTGGTGCATGAATCGATCTACGACCGGTTTATGGAGCGAGCCATTCGCCGGGTCGAGCGAATCCGTAGCGGAAACCCGCTGGATGCGGTGACGCAGATGGGCGCGCAGGTATCGCAGGGGCAGATGGAAACCATCCTCAACTACATTGATATTGGTAAAAAAGAAGGCGCGGATGTGTTGACCGGTGGGCGGCGCAAGCATCTGGAAGGCGAACTGAAAGAGGGCTATTACCTTGAGCCAACGATCTTGTTTGGTAAAAACAATATGCGCGTCTTTCAGGAGGAGATTTTTGGCCCGGTGCTGGCGGTGACGACCTTCAAAACCGTGGAAGAGGCATTGGCTCTGGCGAACGACACACAATATGGCCTGGGAGCAGGCGTCTGGAGTCGTAACGGTAATCTGGCGTACAAAGTAGGGCGCGGGATTCAGGCTGGGCGCGTGTGGACCAACTGCTATCATGCCTACCCTGCGCATGCGGCCTTTGGCGGCTATAAACAGTCCGGTATCGGTCGCGAAACCCACAAAATGATGCTGGAACATTACCAACAGACGAAATGCCTGCTGGTGAGCTATTCGGATAAACCGTTGGGATTGTTCTAAGTGAAGTACGGGCCCGGTCACGTGCTGTTGATCGGGCCTGCTGTTTAATCAAATGTTTTGACCTGCAGCGGTCGGAAGCGGCTGTAAATCCACAGGCCGAGGCAGATGATCGAGCCCAAAAATGCCGTAAAGAATACCGTGACCATCAGGCCGCTAAACAGCGCTACTGGCAGAGCAAGAATGCCGTGGATAGACTCATTGTTCCACTTCACCATATCGTAGCCAAAAATCCCCATCACGCCGCAAAACAGGCTAAAAATCAGCATAGGCACCGCAAGGCCGATGAGCATCAGGCGGTAGATGACGGAGGCTTTGACGCGTTTGATACTGAAGGCTGGCTGGACATCCTTGCTCATACTGATTCCTCAATGGCGATGGTTAACTTTCTCTCTGCATCATGGAGGAATCTTTTTGGCCCGGCAAGAGGATCCTACCGGGCTTCGTAGGGGATTATTTCCCTTCATTTACCCAAATGCGCATCTCTCCCTCCCCACGATTGGCCCAGCTAAACCAAGGGATAAAAGTCAGGGTCTGTTCTTGTGACGTCGTGGGGGCGGTGTCGTAATGCCACAGTGATTGCCGCTCCGGGTGGCTGGCAGTGCGCTTAACGCCCTGCGCCTGTAGCAGCACTTTGTGGGCAAAAATACCTTTGCCTTCGCGTTCAGAGAACTGAGCGTTTTCCGGCAGCCACAGATTATGCAGTTCTTCGCCGTTGTCAGCCTGCTCCAGACAGTAAACCAACGGCCCACGCTGAATCGCCACTTTCCCGGCGACGTGGCGAACCAGCGGGTTACCATAAACCCGGCGCACGGGCATCGGCAACGTGAGGGTTAAGGTATCACCCTCAAGCCAGGTTCGATTGATATGCAGATACCCTTTCTTCACTGTCCCCGCGACATCGCGGCCATTTAGCGCAACATGTGGATGCGTACACCAATCCGGCAGACGCAGCGCCAGCGTGTGGTTAATCGGATCCGGGGAATCAATCACGATCTTGACCTGATCCCGCCACGGATAGTTGCCGCTGATGCGCAGTCGCAGCGTCTGTTCGCCTACCGGTACTTCAGTGCTGTTGCCGATATAGAGATTAATAAACAGCGCGTCATCACGCTGGGTGTAGATGTAGTGGCCAATCGAAGTTAGTACGCGCGCGATGTTCGGCGGGCAGCAGGCGCAGCCAAACCAGCGCTGGCGGACCGGCTTCACGTGATCGTAGATGTGATTAAACTTCAGCGTTTTGGGGTGAACTTCCAGCGGGTTCACATAGAAGAAGTGCTTACCATCCAGCGCCATACCGCCGAGCACGGTGTTATATAGCGCGCGCTCCATCACGTCGGCGTACTGGCTGTCGCCTTCCATTTCCAGCATCCGGCGGGCAAACATCATCAGACCAATCGATGCGCAGCTTTCGGCATAGACCGTGTCGTTCGGCAGGTCATAGTCGCTGCTAAAAGCTTCACCACTACTCTGAGAACCAATGCCGCCGGTAATGTAGAGCTGACGCTGGGCCATGTTATTCCACAGCCGTAGACAGTCCTGGCGTTTGTTTTCATCGTTGCTCAAACGGGCGAGGTGCGCCACGCCGGTCATCAGGTAGACAAACCGTACCGCGTGGCCGATAGCAGTTTGCTGCTCGGCAATTGGCTGGTGCGCCTGGCTGTAGGGCTTATCCTTCACCATCCACGCGGTGCCGTAGGTGTTCCAGTGGGAGGTTTTACCGCGCTTTTCATACTCATGGTCGTAGAAGTGTGGCTGTTTACCGCGCTCTTCAACAAAGTAGTTTACCAGCGCCAGGTAGCGGGGTTCCTGCGTGACTTCGTATAGGCGCATCAACGCCAGCTCAATCTCCGGGTGACCCGGATAACCGTGGATCTGGTTCTCGCCGGTGCCGAAGACCTGATAGATGTGGTCGGACAGGCGGCAGACGACCTCCAGCAAACGCCGCTTTCCGGTCGCCTGGAAGAAGGCGACACCGGCTTCAATCATATGGCCTGCGCAGTAGAGTTCGTGGCATTCGGCCAGATTGGTCCAGCGATCCTGTGGGGCCTTGACCGTAAAATAGGTATTGAGATAGCCATCGTCACACTGGGCGGCGGCCACCAGTTCAATCACTTCGTCGGCCGTTTTCTCTAACTCGGCATCCGGCTTCTGGCACAGCGACCAGGCAACTGCTTCCAGCCATTTCGCCACGTCGCTGTCCTGAAATACCATCCCGTAAAACTCACCGCTTTGCAGACCTGCGGCGATGCGGAAGTTTTCAATCGCGTGGCTCGGTTCAGCGTCGTCAATACGATCATTGAGTGCATCCCACTGATAGGGGATCACCACATCGCGAACCAGCTGTTGATACTGGGCGAAAAACGGGTCGTTCACTTTTAACGTATGCAGACTGACTTCCATAACGGACATGACAAACTCCTCAAGACTGAACGTGACGGGCGCGAAGGTCGGTAGCGATACGCGCCATCATAGGATTATTGAGCCGGCAGGCGCGGATCGAGAACGCTAGCAGCAGGTGGAAGAGGGCGGGCAGCAGGGTTTCCATGGTGGTGATCCCGGCCAGCGATGCGGCGGTTTGATTTCCTGCGCCCGGCTGATAGGCCACATAAATAAAGACCAGGCTGATAATGCCGGCGCTTGAGGCCCAGGCGAGCTTGATGAAAAACAGGTTAAAGGCGAAGTTCATGCCGGATGAGCGAACGCCGGTTTTCCACTCGCCGTAGTCATCAGAGAAGGCCATCAATGAGAAGTGTAGCGGCAGCGTAAAGCCGAGAATAATGCCGTTGCCGAGAATGATGACCAGCCAGAGCGTCTGATACGCCGGCCCGGTAGGTAAGAACCACATACCCACGGCGAGTGCAGCCAGTATCAGGTTGGTGTAGTAGTAAAGTTTGACGGTATCAAAGCGGCGAGAGAGCAGGTTGATGATCACCGACCCAAAAATGGAGGCAAAGGTCACCATCGTGAAGAATAGCGAGGTGTAACCAGTGGAGCCGCCCAGCACGTAGGTGATGAAGTACATGTAGCCGCCGCCGCGAATATTAAAGACGTTGATCAGCAGGAATGACATCACCAGCATGAGCAACAGCTGGTCATTTTTACGCAGCCCGGCAATGTGCTCACGAAGGGTAAATTTCCCCATCATATCCAAAGACACACGCTCGCGAACCCAGAAGAAACAGCACAGGAACATGACCGCAGCAATCGCACAGAGCACGCCGACGCCGTATTGATAACCCTGTGCGGTATTGCCCTGGCCGAGCGCTTTAACCAGCCAGGGCAGGCCAACGGAGACCAGAAAACCCGCTACGCCGCACAGCACGAAACGCCAGGCCTGGCAGGAGATGACTTCGCTGTGGCGCGTGGTCATGGTGTTGATGAGCGCGCAGTAGGGAACGTTGATAGCGGTATAGCTCACCGACAGCAGTAAATACGTTCCAAAGGCCCAGGCGATTTTGACCCCCATGCTGGCGTCCGGGACAGTAAAGGTCAGCACGCCAATAATGGCAATGGGGACAGCAATCCACAGTTGCCAGGGGCGGAAGCGTCCCCAGCGGCTCTGGGTACGGTCGGCAAGTACGCCCATGATGGGGTCGGAAATGGCGTCGAATACGCGCAGTACCAGGAATAGGGTACCGACCAGTGCCGGCGTGAGGCCGAAGACATCGGTATAGAAAAAAGTCAGAAAATTCATGATGAGGCAGGTAATAACGGTACCGCCTGCATCACCGAGACCGTAGCCGATTTTTTCCCGAATCGACAGTTTATCGTCCAGTGAACCCGGCACAATCTCGCTGGTGGTTATGGGTGTAGCGGTCATGGGGTGCTCCTCGCAATGTGGAGATGGCTCTTTTCAGTAGGGTTATTTTTGTAATGTCATGACCTGTTTAATTTTGCCTGGAAAAGGATGACCAACAAGGTCATAAAGAAGTATAAAAAGAGGGTAATTCCGACTTCATAATAAAAGTGTGAAGGCGATCGGGTGTAAATCTATTTATCGTTAATAATCAAATGGAAGATGTATTTTTGTTTCATGAATAAGCGGGATTTTTAATATTTATGCTCAATCTATCCATAGCGCTTCCGATTAAGGTTCAAAACGGCGGTTTATTTATATCCCGAGGTGTTGGCCGCCACCCTGCACGCCGGTTGCGCTCTTGGGAGATTATTTTTGTCGAAAAGGGGACATTAACGATCCAGGAAGAGGAGCGTATTTTTCATGTTTGTGCTGGTGATAGCTTGCTGCTGTGGCCGGGGCGTCGACATGTTGGCGTTGAGGATTTCCCGACAGACCTCAAATTCTATTGGCTGCATTTTGAAGTGACCGCGCCGACGACGCCGCATCCGCTATTAACCCAGCTTGCGATTCCCCAGCAGACCACGTTGCATGACCCGCAGTATTTAGTGGCTCTATTTCGGCAGTTCCTCAACGAGCAGGAAAAAATTCAGCGTAATGCTTCACTCGAGTTTATTTTGTTGCTGATTTTGCAGCATATTTCTTTATCGGCACAAACTGAGGAGACGAAGGATGAAGGCGGCGCGGCCTTGGCGTGGCGTGCCCAACAGCTGATTCGAACTCGCTACCATTTACCGCTCTCGACTTCGATGCTGGCGAAAGAGCTGCATTGCAATGCCGACTATCTGGGGAGAGTTTACCGGCGGGTGTTCCATCTGACGTTAACGGAAGCCATTCATCGCCAGCGGGTGCGGGCAGCGGAAAAACTCTTGAGTCACCATGCGCGTTCGCTCAAGGAGGTGGCGGAGCAGTGCGGGTTCGCTGATGTGGGGTATTTCCGTCAGATCTTCCGTAAACATACCGGACTGACGCCCGCCGCGTGGAAGCGGCGGTATTGTAAGGAGCACATCAATTCGGCCTGAGGCAAATGCCTGAATGGTTTGTGGCAATGAACAAAAAACGTGCCGGACCCCCGTCGGATCAAAGCAGGGTCATGGCGAGCTCTGGCACTCTTAGCGTTTATCCCCCACAGCGGAGTGGAGAATGAACCCGTTTATTGTCGCTGATTCCCTGAAGTGTATTGGTTGCCGGACCTGTGAAGTGGCCTGCGTGGTGGCCCATCAGGCACAGCAGGCGTGCGCGAGCGTATCGCGGGACGCATTCGTTCCGCGTATTCGCGTGGTGAAGGGCAATATCTTTTCGACCGCGGTCACCTGCCATCACTGTGAAGATGCACCGTGTAGCAACGTCTGCCCAACCGGTGCAATTACCCGGGAAGCGGGCGACGTTCGGGTTGAGCAGTCGCGCTGTATCGGATGTAAGAGCTGCATGCTGGCATGCCCATTTGGCGCGATGACCGTGACTATCCAACAGTCACGGCCGCAGGCTATCAAATGTGATTTATGTCGCCATCGTGAGGAAGGACCGGCCTGCGTAGCGGCTTGCCCAACTCAGGCGTTGGCCTGCGTTGATGTTGGGCAAACTGCCGTGCCGAAATTAATGTAGATTGTTGAAGTTCCAGCTTAAGGTCAGGCTATATCGCCAGTCGCGTTTGTGGGTATCGGTTGGTAGATCGCCGACCGGTCGCGCGGCTTCGACCGTCAGGCTGTAGTGCTTGTTATCGCCAAACATAATACCGGTAGCGACGGAGGCGAGCCGTTGATGTGGCAATCCGGGTGAGTTAAACCAGGTCTGTGCGGTATCAGCCAGTATGTAGGGCTGAACGGTCGCAACCCAGGTGCTCTCTTTACGTTGGTGAAGATAGCGCAGTTCAACCTGCCCACCGTAGCCATAATCGCCACTGGCCTCGCCGTCCTGATAACCGCGACCAAAGCGCTGAGCACCAAAGCTTACGCGTTCGGGTTCCGGCAGATCGTTGTCAGACCAATCACCCTCCATTGACGTCGACAGACGCCAGGTATCCGTCACCATCCAGGCCGCGTCGATATTGCTTTTCCACAGCGTAAACGACAGGTCGTTGCCTTGAATTGGCGCGGCGTCGGCCAGCGATCCGGCATTCACCCCCTGACGCAGTGTCAGCTTACCGTTGATACTGGCGCGCTCAAACGCCTGAAAGCCGCTCATGCCAAATTCCAGCGCCGGGTAACGTACGTGCGTTTTTTGTGTCACTGTGCCGAGTGTTTCATCGTTTACGATAACGCGTATGTTGTTATCGTTGCGGCGATCGGTGTAATCCATCCCACCGTTAACGCTGAGTTGCTGTTTGCCGGTAAGGATAATGGGGTAACTAAAGGTCGCACCACCGTTGTATTGGGTTGTTTCCTGCCGGGAGTCGAGATAGCCGTTGGTAAAATTCAGTAGGCGCGAGTAGTCACGAGGATCATCACGATAAAAGCTACCTTTAAGCTGCATCATCAGTCCCTCGTCGCTGAGAAACTGTTGGTAGTTCAACCCGAGATAAGATTTTCGCGTCGAGCTATCCAGCGGAATCAGCGTCGCGACACCTAATTGATCACCATAGCTGGTCAGGTTGCTGAGCGAACCGTTGACGAAAGCTAAGTTCTGATTTCGGCGGGTGTCGAGTGTTGATGAAATGTCCCAGATATGCGGTTGATTACTGACGGCCTGCATGGCCGCGGCACCGTAAATATTCTGCGGCAGTTGGGCATTCGCGTCGACGGTGGTGCCGGGGGTGCGCGTCATCAGCTGGGTATAGCGGTCAAAAGTGGCCTGGGTAAGCGGTTTTTCCGCCATGATTTTGGCGGCTAGCCGCTTTAGGCGCTCTGCAATATTGGGATTGTTACTCTTAATATCGCTGTGGGCCACGTAACCTTCGACCAGGACTATCTTGATCGTGCCGCCTGCAAAATTGTTATCCGGTAGCCAGGCATAAGAAAGCGGGTAACCATCGGCCCGATAACGCAAGGTAATATCGTTTACAATTCCCGTAATGGTTTTTAAAGGGACCTGTTTATGTGCATAGGGGGCAAAAGGCTGTAATAATTCTTTTAATGGATAAACTGTGCCACCAATAAATTGAATATGATCGACTTTAATCAGCGTGTCGGGGGTTAATTTATTTTGGGGAACGCTGACAGTTAAACTTGGCGCGGTGGCAGGGGGGGCCTGCGGAGTACTATTATGCTCCGCTTTGGCTGGGTTATTTGGGTCAATTAACGCGGGTAATGTGTCGGCTCTGGCCATATTAAGCAGAGCGACCCCCGATAGCGCATAAACCAGGGTAGTTTTCATGACGCATTCCTTGTGTATTTTATTGTTCAAGGATGATTATTGTTATTCTGCTGAAAAACGTGCCCCCATTGCGGGGGCACGGAAGGCATTAATAAATATATAGCTTATTTTTTACCGGTTAACCCACCGAGCAAACCCGTGACGCCACCGAGAGGGTTTGTGGTCGTGGTGCTGCTGCCGGTAGTACTCGTGCTAGCACTGGCATTAGCGCTGGCACTTGCTGAGGTACTGACGTTAAGGCTGCCGGTCAGCGAGCTGACGGTGCTATTCAGCGTTGAGCCAAGAGAGTTGTTCGCCAGCAAGCCGCCGCTGCCTGTTTGTGTACCGGTAGGTTTAACCAGCCCACCTGCATCGGTGACAACGTTGCCGACGCTGGAGACCACCTGACCGACGCCACTCAGCGCTGGAGAGGAGGTGCCGACCTGGTTACCGACGCCGCTGACGGTAGTGCCTACCTGGGTCAGCAAGCCGTTAACTGGCGTACCAAGACCCGTAGTTGTACCGACGCCTTGCGTCACGCCCTGTACGCCGCCCAGCGTGTTATTGACGACAGATGTGACGCCCGTCGTTGCCGCTGTCACTCCTGGGCTCTGCAGCGTGCTGGTCAAGCCGTTACCGGTGCCGCTGACAATTTGACCTGCACTATTGACGACGTTGCCGACCACACCGGTAACCCCGCCGACAGGAGTACCCGATGTGCTGGTCGAGAGGTTATTACCCACGGTGGACACGGTATTCCCCAACACGGTGACGGTACTGGTTGTCCCCTGTAGGGTTGTCCCGACACCGTTCGCATTAGACGAATTGCCAACACCATTGGTGACACCTGTCCCCAGCGTGTCGACAGCGTTACCGACGCCGCTCACGGTGGTTGAAATCGTTGAAGTCACCGGATTGTTGCCGGTGCTGGTCGCCAACTGGCTGCCAAGACCGCCCAGCGTATCACCTACGCCTGAGACCGCCGTTCCGGCGTCGCCAAGAATGTTGTTACCGGCGTTGCTCGCAGTGCTGCCACCACCAGTACCACC
>NZ_LGHZ01000011.1 GCF_001266615.1 Kluyvera genomosp. 1
GGGTAGTTTTACCGTGGTCAACGTGGCCGATGGTGCCGACGTTAACGTGCGGTTTTGTACGTTCAAATTTTTCTTTAGACACGGCTATATTCCTTACTATAGTGCTCTCTCCTTCGGAGAGAGCACGGGACTTAGGTTTTAATCCTGTGGCTTATTTACCACGGGCTTCAATAACTGCCTGAGCAACGTTGTTCGGCGCATCGTCGTACTTCAGGAACTCCATAGAGTAAGAAGCACGGCCTTTGGTCAGTGAACGCAGCTGAGTTGCATAACCGAACATTTCGGACAGCGGAACTTCAGCGTGGATCACAACGCCAGTAGCGTTGGATTCCTGACCTTTAAGCATACCACGACGGCGGCTCAAGTCACCGATTACGTCACCGGTGTTCTCTTCCGGAGTCTCTACTTCAACCTTCATGATTGGTTCAAGCAGAACTGGTTTCGCTTTCTTAAAGCCATCTTTGAAGGCGATAGAAGCGGCCAGTTTAAACGCCAGCTCGGAGGAGTCAACGTCATGGTAAGAACCGAAGTGCAGACGCACGCCCAGATCAACAACCGGGTAACCCGCCAGTGGGCCGGATTTCAGCTGTTCCTGGATGCCTTTATCAACAGCAGGGATGTATTCACCAGGAATTACACCACCTTTGATGTCGTTGATAAATTCGTAGCCTTTCGGGTTTACACCCGGCTCCAGTGGGTACATGTCGATAACAACATGACCATACTGACCACGACCACCAGACTGCTTAGCGTGTTTACCTTCGATATCGGTAACTTTCGCGCGAATCGCTTCGCGGTAAGCAACCTGAGGTTTACCGACGTTCGCTTCAACGTTGAATTCACGCTTCATGCGGTCAACGATGATGTCGAGGTGCAGCTCACCCATACCAGCGATGATGGTCTGGTTAGATTCTTCATCAGTCCATACGCGGAAAGATGGATCTTCTTTAGCCAGACGACCCAGAGCCAGACCCATTTTTTCCTGGTCAGCTTTGGTTTTCGGTTCTACGGCGATGGAAATTACCGGCTCTGGGAATTCCATACGCTCCAGAATGATGACGTTATCCGGATCACAGATGGTATCACCCGTAGTCACGTCTTTCAGACCGATAGCAGCAGCGATGTCGCCCGCGCGAACTTCTTTGATCTCTTCACGTTTGTTAGCGTGCATCTGAACGATACGGCCAAAACGCTCACGAGCAGATTTAACCGGGTTGTATACGGTATCGCCAGAGTTAACCACACCGGAATACACACGGAAGAAGGTCAAGTTACCCACAAATGGGTCGGTTGCGATTTTGAACGCCAGTGCAGCAAACGGCTCTTCGTCACTTGCATGACGCTCAGCCGGAGTGTCTTTACCGTCGTCCAGCATACCGTTGATCGCAGGTACGTCGATTGGGGATGGCAGGTAATCAATTACCGCATCCAGCATCGCCTGAACACCTTTGTTCTTGAACGCAGAACCACAGGTTACCAGGATGATTTCGTTGTTCAGAACACGCTGACGCAGAGCTTTTTTGATCTCTTCTTCAGTCAGTTCTTCACCACCCAGGTATTTCTCCATCAGCTCTTCTGAAGCTTCAGCAGCGGACTCGATCAGGTTCTGGTGCCATTCGTCAGCCAGATCCTGCATGTCTGCTGGAATATCTTCATAAGTGAAGGTTACGCCTGCATCTTCTTCGTTCCAGTTGATGGCTTTCATTTTCACCAGGTCAACAACACCGGTGAAACCTTCTTCAGCACCAATCGCCAGCTGCAGCGGAACAGGGTTCGCGCCCAGACGGGATTTGATCTGACCAACAACTTTCAGGAAGTTTGCACCCATGCGGTCCATTTTGTTAACGAACGCAATGCGTGGAACTTTATATTTGTTTGCCTGACGCCATACGGTTTCAGACTGTGGCTGAACACCACCAACTGCGCAGTAAACCATTACCGCACCATCAAGAACACGCATGGAACGTTCTACTTCGATAGTGAAGTCAACGTGCCCCGGGGTGTCGATGATGTTTACACGGTGCGGCTCATACTGCTTAGCCATACCAGACCAGAATGCAGTAGTCGCAGCGGAAGTGATGGTGATACCACGTTCCTGCTCCTGCTCCATCCAGTCCATGGTAGCTGCGCCGTCATGAACTTCACCGATTTTGTGGTTTACACCGGTGTAGAACAGAATACGTTCGGTAGTAGTGGTTTTACCGGCGTCGATGTGCGCACTGATACCGATGTTACGGTAGCGTGCGATGGGTGTTGTACGAGCCATTTGATTCCTCGTTTATCTTTTTAGGCGTTCAGTTAAGTAACCCAAAGCGGGCAGCTTCTCTGAAGCGCCCGCCTGGTGACTAATACTCCGAAGGGATTACCAACGGTAGTGTGCGAACGCCTTGTTGGCATCTGCCATACGGTGAACGTCTTCACGTTTCTTAACTGCAGTACCTTTGTTGTCTGCAGCATCAGAAAGTTCGTTCGCCAGGCGCAGAGCCATGGATTTATCACCGCGTTTACGAGCAGCTTCAACGATCCAACGCATTGCCAGGGCATTACGACGAACCGGACGGACTTCAACTGGAACCTGATAAGTAGAACCACCAACGCGGCGAGACTTAACTTCGACAGTCGGACGCACGTTTTCGAGGGCTACTTCAAAAGCTTCCAGGCCATCTTTACCAGAACGCTGAGCCAGGGTCTCCAGCGCGCTGTATACGATGGTTTCTGCGGTAGATTTTTTACCATCTACCATCAGGATATTTACAAATTTAGCCAGCAGCTCTGATCCGAACTTAGGATCCGGCAGGATTTTACGCTGACCAATGACGCGACGACGTGGCATGGGAATACTCCGTTGTTAATTCAGGATTGTCCAAAACTCTAAGAGTTTAGTTTGACATTAATATAAAACGTTTGGCCTTACTTAACGGAGAACCATTAAGCCTTAGGACGTTTCACGCCATACTTGGAACGTGATTGCTTACGGTCTTTAACGCCGGAGCAGTCAAGCGCACCACGAACGGTGTGGTAACGAACACCCGGGAGGTCTTTTACACGACCGCCACGGATCAGGATCACGGAGTGCTCCTGCAGGTTGTGACCTTCACCACCGATGTAGGAAGTCACTTCAAAACCGTTGGTCAAACGCACACGGCATACTTTACGCAGTGCGGAGTTTGGTTTTTTAGGAGTGGTGGTATATACACGAGTACATACGCCACGTTTCTGCGGGCAGGCTTCCAGCGCAGGCACGTTGCTTTTCACAACTTTGCGTGCACGTGGTTTGCGTACCAGCTGGTTAACTGTTGCCATTAAATAGCTCCTGGTTGTAGCTTTCGCTTCGTAAACACGTAATAAATCGCCTCATGCAATATGAGGACGCGAAATTTTAGGGCTATGCCGATAGGGTGTCAAGAAATATACAACGGTCCAATGTCACCAGGCGATTTGCGCCGGGTGTTTTACCGTAAGCCTGACGAAGTCAGTATAGCTGACCATGATAGCATCGCTCGAAATTTGAGCACAAAGACCGCGCGCCTGCGTATCCTCTTTCAACACGTAGAGGGATATGGGGGCGGCACGAAGAATTTCAATGAAGTGGCTGTTTTCCACTGCAGCCAGCACGCCATCGGCCATCAACAGTAAATCATCACCCTCGTTTATCAAACGCAGCATACCCGTTATATCGGCATGCCACGGAGAGGTACTTAGCGTATGCAGCATAGGGGCCTCAAAAACGCAAAATCACGTCGTATTCATTCAGCTTCTGGCGTATCGCATCTGGTTCAAGCGCTTCAACGTCTGTGACGAAGGACGCCTGCGCGCTGAGACCACGCTCACGCATCGAGGCGGCACAGATCCAGCAGTTCTCAATGTCATAGAGCGCCAGGAGCTTGAAGGTGGCGATATAATCGCGCGCCAGAATTACGTCGGGCTTCTGTTGACTCAACGGCTGAAACACGCCGTCGCCGATAAAAAAGACGCCGAGATCATCACTCAGTGCTGAGGTCGCTAGCAGCGCGTCCAACCCTTCCCGGCCTGAGGCACTGCCATGTGGCGCGGAGGAAAAAACAAAGGCAACACGCTTCATCAGAATTGCACCATCCGGTCACAGGTCAGCACCGCTTCGGCCAGCGCCCCCAAACCGCTAAGAGAAAAGCCCGGCTGTAGGTTAAAACCAGGCAGCTTCAGTTGACTCGCTTCTTTCTCGTCGGTGACACCGCGACGTAGCGCAGCAGCGACGCAGATGTGCAGCGCTACACCGTGCGCCTCATGCAGCGACTGCCATGCGCGGACAAGATCGAACTCATCGCTGGCGGGTGAAGTCAGCTGATTGGCGTTGTACACCCCTTCCCGATAGAAAAAGACACACGTGATTTCGTGACCTTCTGCAAGCACAGCCTTAGCAAACTGCAGCGCGCTGCTCGCCTGCTGGGTACCATAAGCTGGCCCCGTCACCATCAGGGCAAAACGCATTACTTGTCTTGTCCCACAAAATCGCCGCTCTTGAACTGGCGAATGTAGAGATAGACCGTATGTTTGGAGATATTCAGGCGGTCGGCAACCTGGTTGATGGCGTCTTTGATGTCAAAGATCCCTTTCTCGTAAAGGTTAAGCACGATCTGACGGTTTTTGGCGTTATTAGAAACGTTGCGATCGGCATTTACTTCTTCGATGGTGAATTCCAGCGTCTGGGTCACGAGATCCTCAACAGAGGACGCAAAGTTAACCGCAGAGCCCACTTCCGGTGTTTCTGGCGGAATAAAGGTATTCATAATCTGCGAGAACGGCACATCAAGGTTCATGTTGATGCATAGCAACCCGATAACACGGTGTTCGCGATTACGAATGGCAATGGTAACGGACTTCATCAGTACGCCGCTTTTGGCGCGAGTAAAATAGCATTTGGAAACGCTGCTATCCGCCCCGGTCATATCATGCAGCATACGCAGCGCAAGATCGGTAATAGGAGAACCGATTTTTCGGCCGGTATGTTCGCCGTTAGCAATGCGTATTGCCGAGCACTTGAGATCCTGCAGTGAGTGCAACACGATTTCACAGTGGGAACCAATGAGCATCGCCAACCCGTCCACCACCGCTTCGTAGGATTTAAGGATATCGAAGTCAGTTTGATCGAAAGGACGTTGATCCAGTAAATCGAGTTCACTGGTTTCGTTGGTTAAAAGCGACCTGGACATGAAAAAAAGCACTCCTTTTCAGGAGCCTGTCGTTATGTTGTCAGGGCAGGCTCATCACTATTAGGGGCATCTAAAGTAATACAGCGCATAAGGCGCTTTCCAGCATTAATTATATCCTGCAGATAATAAAAAGCCGCCGCCCAATGGGCGGCGGCTTTCATGCTCTTATTTTTTAGCAGCATCAGCGGCTTTATCAGCCGGTGCAGCTTCTGGCTGCGCATCCGCTTTCGGAGCCGGTTTGATGTCTAACAGTTCAACATCAAATACCAGCGTGGAGTTGGCTGGGATACCCGGAACGCCGGTTTTACCGTATGCCAGATCTGGTGGGATAACCAGCTGGATTTTACCGCCTTTCTTAATGTTTTTCAGGCCTTCAGTCCAGCCAGGGATCACACCATCCAGACGGAAGGAGAGAGGCTCACCGCGGGTGTAAGAGTTATCGAACTCTTTACCATCGGTCAGGGTACCCTTGTAGTTAACCACAACGGTGTCGCTGTCTTTCGGCGCATCGCCGGTACCTTCTTTCTCAACCTTGTACATCAGGCCAGTTTTAGAGGTTTTCACGCCTTTTTCTTTGGCGAACTTCTCACGGAAGGCTTTACCTTTCGCTTCGCTTTCAGCAGCGTCTTTTTCCATCTTCGCCTGAGCGGAAGCTTTCACGCGAGTTTCAAATGCCTGCAGGGTTTGTTCAATTTCCTGATCGGACAGTTTGCTCTTATCTGCAAAAGCGTCCTGAACACCAGCGATCAGCTGGTCTTTATCCAGTTTGATGCCCAGTTTTTCCTGTTCTTTCAGAGAATTTTCCATGTAACGACCCAGCGAAGCGCCCAGTGCATAGGCAGATTTCTGGTCGTCATTTTTGAATGCAGCTTTGCTTTGCGCAGCGGGTGCCGCTTTCGCCGCGGTATCAGCAGCAAAAGTCAGGGGCGCATTCAGTGCAACGGCCATTGTGGTTGCCAGAAGCGTTACTTTAAACAGTGATTTCATCCATCTCTCCAGGGCCGGGGCCTCTCGCCCCAATGTTAACTAAATGAGAAGCGTACTATAGAACGTTGTAGAGGAAATCTACATATGAACGCTTCTTATATCGACCCTTTTCAGACTCTTTTTGTTTAAATTAGTTTCCGCTCACGCACAGGAGTGCTGCGCGGCTGAAAAAAGTTGCGTAGAATCCGCGCGTCAGAAACGCTTTTGGCGATAACAGTAGAGAGAGACATCATGCAGGAAACAACTATCGAAGTGCGTTTGGCTGAGCTTGAAAGCCGACTGGCCTTCCAGGAGGTAACCATTGATGACCTCAACCAAACGGTCACCGCCCATGAACTTGAGATGGCGAAACTGCGCGAACACCTGCGTCTGCTGACGGACAAACTGAAGGCAAGCCAGCCATCAAACATTGCGTCCCAGTCTGAAGAGACGCCACCGCCTCACTATTGAGACGAAAAAAAAGCGGGGAAACCCGCTTTTTTTGTGCCGGAAAGATATCCAGCCGATAAAAGGTTGCACATCGGCAGGCCTGATCAGCATTACGCCATCAGGCAAGCAGACCGATTAGTGGCAACCGCAACCGCCGTTACCGCAACCGCCTTTACCGTGTTCATGGCCATGGTCGTGACCGTGGCCACCGCAGCAACCTTCGTGGTCGTGATCGTGGTCATGGTCGTGGCCGTTTGCACCGTGAACGTGGCCATGAGCCAGTTCTTCTTCGGTTGCTTCGCGGATAGCGACAACTTCAACGTTGAACTTCAGGTTCTGACCAGCCAGCATGTGGTTACCATCAACCACAACGTGTTCGTCTTCCACTTCAGTGATTTCAACAGGAACTGGTCCCTGGTCAGTTTCAGCCAGGAAGCGCATGCCAACCTGCAGTTCATCAACGCCCATGAAAACGTCTTTAGGAACGCGCTGAACCAGGTTTTCGTCGTACTGACCGTAAGCGTCGTTTGCGCCTACAGCAACGTCAAATTTATCACCAACTTCGTGACCTTCCAGCGCATTTTCCAGGCCGGAGATCAGGGAACCGTGACCATGCAGGTAGTCCAGCGGTGCACTTACCGGAGACTCATCAACCAATACACCGTCTTCTGTACGTACCTGATAGGCCAGGCTGACCACCAGGTCTTTTGCTACTTTCATGATATCTCCTGAGCATGGGAATATTTAGTGGCGCAGATTGTAGCGGAATTCTGCACCCGTGTACCCATAAGCTTAAAAAAAGACAGCACGGAACGCTACTCTGGATGAAAAATTCCGATAACTTGCTCTTCTTTGCGCACATGTTCGCGCGCTTCTTTATCCACTTCCCGCATCTGGTGTCCGCACTTAACGCACTCAACCACATCGATATTATTTTCGCGCCACATCGCCATCGAATCCTGCGCCTGACACGACGGGCATTTCGCCCCCGCGATAAAACGTTTACGTATCGCCATACTTCACCTTCTATTCAAATTCGTCCCAGCCATCCAGCTGCCGCCGCTCTTGTTGCATCTCTCGCTGGAAGATCTCTTCCAGCTCGCGCCGCGCTTCACGCACGCGCGAAATTTGTTGGGTATCGCTGTGCACCGGCATCAGCTCGCGCAGCATGCGCATATCCAGCCGCTTAAAGTGCAGCTGCGCACGCTGGGCCTGATGAGGATGCATGCCGGTGGAGATAAGCGCTTTACGCCCCAGCTCCAGTGCACTCGAAAAGGTCTCACGGGAAAACTGTACCACGCCCGCCAGCAGCAGTTCGTGCGCCTCAACACGTCCCCGCGCACGGGCCATAATGTGCAGATGCGGAAAGTGCTGCTGACAGATATCCACCAGCTTCATCGTGTCTTCCGGTTCATTACAGGTGATGACAATGGACTGCGCCTGCTCAGCGCCAGCCGACCGTAACAGTTCGACCTGAGTGGCATCGCCGTAATAGACCTTATAGCCATATTTACGCATTAGATTCACCGCGCTGATATCACGCTCCAGCACGGTAATACGCAGTTTATTGGCCATCAGCAGACGGCCAATCACCTGACCAAAACGGCCAAAGCCCACCACAATAACCTGCGGTTTGTCATCATCCACCCATGGGGCTTCATCTTCTTCTTCCGGGCCGTTAAAGCGCCGAGACAACACCAGATCCACCAGTTTCATCAACAGCGGTGTAGTCATCATCGATAGGGTGACGGTCACCAACAGCAGCGACATCTGGTCACCTTTGAACACTTTGAAGGAAGAGGCCGCTGAGAACAGCACAAATGCAAACTCCCCGCCCTGGCTCAACACGCCAGCAAACTGCATTCGCTCCGAGCTGCGTAAACCGTGCAGATGGGCCAGCAGATAGAGCACCAGCGTTTTCACCGCCACCAGCACCGCGACACCCACAACGACTAACAGCAGATGGCTGTAGAGCACACCTAAGTTGAGCGACATCCCGACTGAGATAAAGAACAGGCCGAGCAGTAATCCTTTGAACGGATCGATGGCGATCTCAAGCTCATGTCGGTATTCACTCTCCGCCAGCAGCACGCCAGCGATAAAGGTACCCAGCGCCATCGAAAGCCCCAGCGCATCCATAAACAGCGCTGAGCCGAGCACCAGCAGTAGCGTGGCGGCGGTAAACACCTCGCGCACGCCGGAGCTGGCAATAAAACGAAACACCGGACGCAGCAAATAACGCCCGCCAATCAGCATCCCGGCAAAGGCCAGCACTTTTAAGCCCACGGTTTGCCAATCGAAATGGTCATCTCCCGCGCCCGCCAGCAGAGGCACCAGCGCCAGCGCCGGGATCACCGCTAAGTCCTGGAACAACAGTACTGAGAAACCAAGCTGACCAGACTCACTGCGATTCATGCCCTTTTCGCGCATCAGCTGTAGCGCCATTGCCGTAGAGGACATCGCCAGACCTATACCGCCAATCACCGCCGCATGCCAGGAGAAGTCGGTGAGTATCAGCAGCCCACCGAGGATCGCCGCGCTAAAAATCACCTGCGCCGCGCCAATACCGAAGATCGGCCGCCGCAGTTGCCACAGTTTCGACGGATTCAGCTCGAGCCCAATGATAAACATCAGAAACACCACGCCGAGCTCGGAGAAATGGAGAATTTCATCGACGTCACTGATAAATCCAAGACCCCATGGGCCGATGGCGATCCCCGCCAGCAAATAGCCTAAAACGGCACCAATGCCCAGCCTTGCCGCTAACGGCACCGCGGCAACCGCGGCGAAGAGAAACAGCACGCCGGCCAGTAATAAATCGGAACCTTCCATCATCGTCCTCCTGCCGTAATCGGCGCAGCCAGCCAGTCGGCGTAGGCTTTCGCATGGCTCGCCAACTCATCCGGCGGCTGACGGCGCGCCCAGTAGACGATAATCGGGCTCATCCAGTGCATATGGCACATCGCAGCGGTCAGTTCGAACGGACGCAAAATATCGCTCATCGGATAGCGATTGAGGCCATCGTGGCGATAGGCACTTTCCGGCTCACCGGTCGTAATCACGTTACGCCAATACTTTCCCGCCAGTTCGTTCCCCCCCACTCCGCTCGCAAAACCGCGGCTAAGCACACGGTCGAGCCACTCTTTCAGTAATGACGGACAGCTATAGGTATAGAGCGGATGCTGGAACACGATAATGTCATGCTCACGTAGCAATTGTTGTTCCCGGGGGATATCAATAAAGAAATCTGGATAGTGCGCATAGAGATCGTGCACCGTTACGTTTTTTAGCTGCTGAGCCGGTTTAAGCAAAACCCGGTTGGCCACCGAATCCTGAGATTCCGGATGGGCATACAGCAGCAACACCTTCGCTGTCTGAGACATCATTCCTCTCCCGGTTTTGTCTTTTGTCTATTCAAGACGTTTTAGGCTACCATTGCGCCTCGGTGCGGCACATTGCTCACATTACATTATCACAATGACAATTTAACATAGTCAGAACATACGGCGCCTTATGATTGTTTTCTCCTCGTTACAAATTCGTCGTGGCGTGCGTGTCCTGCTGGATAACGCAACGGCCACTATCAACCCTGGGCAGAAAATCGGCCTGGTGGGGAAAAATGGCTGCGGTAAATCCACGCTGCTCGCTCTGCTGAAAAACGAGATTAGCGCCGATGGCGGCAACTTTACCTATCCCGGTAACTGGCAGTTGGCGTGGGTAAACCAGGAAACGCCAGCGCTTGCCGAACCGGCGCTGGACTACGTGATCGACGGCGATCGCGAGTTCCGTCAGTTAGAAGCCCAGTTGAACGATGCTAATGAACGTAACGACGGGCACGCTATCGCCACCGTACACGGAAAACTGGACGCGATTGATGCGTGGACGATCCGCTCTCGCGCCTCCAGCCTGCTACACGGTCTGGGCTTTAGCAACGAGCAGCTTGAGCGCCCGGTCAGCGACTTCTCCGGCGGTTGGCGTATGCGTCTAAACCTCGCACAGGCGCTGATTTGCCGTTCTGACCTGCTGCTGCTTGATGAACCGACTAACCACCTCGATCTCGATGCGGTGATCTGGCTGGAAAGATGGCTCAAAAGCTATCAGGGCACGCTGATTCTGATTTCCCACGACCGCGACTTCCTCGATCCGGTGGTGGATAAAATTATTCATATCGAACAGCAAACCATGTTCGAATACACCGGTAACTACAGCTCGTTCGAGCGTCAGCGCGCCACGCGTCTGGCCCAACAGCAGGCGCTGTATGAAAGCCAGCAGGAGCGCGTCGCGCATCTGCAAAGCTATATTGACCGTTTCCGTGCCCAGGCGACCAAAGCCAAACAGGCACAGAGCCGTATCAAGATGCTCGAGCGTATGGAGCTAATTGCCCCGGCACACGTGGACAACCCATTCCGCTTCAGCTTCCGCACGCCGGAAAGCCTGCCAAACCCGCTGCTGAAGATGGAAAAGGTCAGCGCCGGCTATGGTGACCACACCATCCTCGAATCCATCAAGCTAAACCTGGTGCCGGGTTCGCGTATCGGTCTCCTGGGCCGTAACGGCGCGGGTAAATCGACGCTCATTAAGCTGCTGGCCGGTGAACTGGCGCCGCTGCATGGTGAAATCGGCCTCGCGAAAGGTATCAAGCTTGGCTACTTTGCCCAGCATCAGCTGGAATTCTTACGCGCGGATGAATCCCCTATTCAGCACCTTGCGCGCATGGCGCCTCAGGTGCTAGAACAGCAGCTTCGCGACTACCTCGGCGGCTTTGGCTTCCAGGGCGATAAAGTGACGGAACAGACCGCCCGCTTCTCCGGCGGTGAAAAAGCACGTCTGGTGCTGGCGCTCATCGTCTGGCAGCGTCCGAACTTGCTGCTGCTCGATGAACCAACTAACCACCTTGATCTCGATATGCGCCAGGCGTTAACCGAAGCGTTGATCGACTTTGAAGGCGCGCTGGTCGTGGTTTCGCACGATCGTCACCTGATCCGCTCTACCACCGACGATCTCTATCTGGTGCACGATAAAAAAGTCGAACCGTTCGACGGCGACCTCGAAGATTATCAGCAATGGCTGAGTGACGTGCAAAAGCAGGAAAACCAGAGCGATGAGCCGGCGAAAGAGAACGCCAACAGCGCTCAATCCCGCAAAGATCAAAAGCGCCGTGAAGCTGAACTCCGTACCCTGACGCAGCCGCTGCGTAAAGAGATTACCCGTCTGGAAAAAGAGATGGAGAAACTCAACGCTCAGTTGGCACAGGCGGAAGAGAAGCTCGGCGACAGCAGTCTGTACGAACCTGGCCGTAAGGCGGAGATGACCGAGTGTCTGCAACAGCAGGCCAGCGCCAAATCCGGGCTGGAAGAGTGCGAAATGGCGTGGCTGGATGCGCAGGAACAGCTTGAGCAGATGATGCAGAACGACTAACCCGCGGGGCCGGACGATGAACCTCTCTATCACCGATGATATTACTTTCCGCAAGCTAACCATCTTCATGACCTTTATGGAGAAGGGCAACATTGCGCGAACTGCGGAAGCGCTGGATATCAGCGGCGTGAGCGTCCATCGGGCGCTGCATACGTTGGAAGAGAACGTTCGTTGTCCACTGTTCGTGCACAAAGGGCGTAACCTTATTGCCCAACCGGCGGCATGGACGCTGCTGGAGTACTGCCAGGAAGTCACGCAGATGATGGAGCGCGGGCTAGAAGAGGCGCGTAAAACCGCCGGCGTCGGCCAGGGGCGTTTACGCGTTGGCACGCTCTACTCTCTCACGCTGGAAACCGTCCCGCACCTGATCATGGGCATGAAGCTGCGTCGCCCGGATCTGGAAATGGATCTGACCATGGGCTCAAACGAAGCCCTGCTGAATATGCTGGAGAACGGTACGCTGGATGCGATCCTTATCTCCATTTCGGAAAGTGAAATCGATCGCAACAGCCTGGAAGTACTGCCACTGTTCCACGACGATATTTACCTCGCCGCCCCCACCAGCGCGGCGCTGGATATCAATAAAACCGCCGATCTTCGCGATTACCGCAATGAGAAATTTGTTTCGCTGGCGGAAGGCTTTGCCACCTACGCTGGCTTCCAGGAAGCGTTTCATATTGCCGGGTTTGAGCCGGAAATCGTCACCCGGGTAAACGACATCTTTTCGATGCTGAGTCTGGTACAGGCGGGAGTGGGATTAACCCTGATGCCAGGGCGAATGAAGAAGATGTATGAAAATACGGTGCATCTGCAAAAACTGGCGGACCCGTATCAAATGCGGCAGCTGATTGCGATTGTCTTCGCCCGCAATCGCGAGCGCGACCCAAGTCTGTTGGCGCTGGCTGCCGAAGGCCGTATGTACGCCCGCAGTTTGCAGGACGGCACCTAAACCGCCGCCCCTCGTCAGCCCGCTAAACGCTGCGCCAGCGGGCACACAGTTCAACCTCTCAGCCGTTTTGCCAGATGCACGGCAACATCTATCCCGCTGCGCTCCAGCGCAATAGATTCTCCGTCCCATGCGGCCTGGCGCGTCAGGCAGGTGAGTACGCCACCGGGCGGCATCTCAATCGCCAGCCTGGCTTCACGCTCATTGGCAGAAACGACCGCCTCCTGCCAGCGAACCGTGCGCGCCATATTCATGGCCAGGTCGTCAGCAATGCGTTCCGGCTGCCACAACACACGCCCGGTACTGCCGCTCAGGTAAGCATGGCGTGGACGAGAAAGCGTGACATGACTGAATGCCTCGCACAGCGTCTGTGCCGGTTGCGCCAGCAGCGCGCAGTGCGACGGGACGCTGACCGCCAGACGGTGAGCTTTGTTCGCCCCTTTATCCAGCGCGCGCTTCGCCACTGCGGCCATGGCCTCATCGCTCCCGGCAATTACAATCTGCGTTTCCGCATTCAGATTGGCAATATAGGTCCCGCTACCTTCAACCAGCGCCTCCACCTGATTCAGCGTCAGCCCCATTATCGCCGTCAGCCCGTAGCCCTGCGGGTACGCCTGCTCCATTAAATCACCGCGCAGTGCTACCAGCTTTAACGCATCGGTAAAGTCGAGCGCACCGGCAACCACCGCCGCCGGATAAGCGCCAATCGATAGGCCACTGACAATATCCGGCGCTACGCCGCGACGCTCTAACTCCCGAGCCCAGGCAACCCCAGCAATCAACAGCGCCAACTGCACCGCCCGAGTGTGTTTCAGCGCTTCTGGCGTATCCAGCGTATCGGCTTCAGCGCCCAACACGTCCCGTGCCTGCGCCAACTCAGTGCCGGGAAGATGACGCAGCATATCGGGATGCTGCGTTCCCTGCCCCGGAAAGGTAAACAGAATTTTCATTTAATCCTCCCTGCTCCACGGGTCGCTCACCAGCAGCGGTCCTCGTGGCGTTTTTAACAGTGCCCGGCCATCGCGCAACCACTCATTAAGAGCAAACGCGCCGTTTGGCGTTTCGACCTGCGTATCGGCGCGGCATAGCCCATCCGTCAGCTGCTGTTGCCATTTCTCCAGCATCCGACGATCGAATGCCTGCGGCGCACGGATAGTGAGATCTAAATCGCTGCTGGCATGAATCACCGGGATCCCGGTGGCCAGCGCATAGCCGGTGCTACCGGTAATCCCCCAACGCCACGGCCACTGCTGCTGTGACAACAATAAAGCCACCTGAACCGGTGGCTGCGAGATAAACGGTGAGCGTAGCAGGACCTGCGGGTCAACCAACGATTCTGGCGAACAGACACGGGTGACAGCATCGGCTTTCGCCCAACCTGCCGCCCGCTGGTCGCGCTTCATTCCACGTACACCAACGGGAATGCGTCCGGCTTCATCAACATCACGCCGCACCACTACCGGCAGACCGGTATGCCAGACATCATCGACCCAGGACTCGGTGGTCCCTTCCAGCGCATCGCGCGCGTTAAGCCAGATTAAGTCGTGTGGGCGTAATGTTGCGGTCATGATTTAGATTCCTGAAGTCAGCGAGATAAACAGCGGCAACGACAGGATACACAGGACTGAGCTCAACAGCAGCACGGCTTCTGCATCCGGCGACTGCACGCCAAAGCGGTTACCGAATACCACACCGAAGAAACCGGCAGACAGTGCAATCATCAAAATGGCGGTAATCGCGACCGAACCGTGCAGGCCGAGAATCAATACGATGCCCCAGGCAATCGCTGGTTGAATCAGCAGCTTGGCGATGGTGGAGGTGATTACCACGGTGTTGATCTGCAGTTTACGCGCAGAGAGAATTACCCCGGTCAGGAACAGCGCAGCCGCAGTGGCGGACAGCCCCAACGGTTTAATCGCCGCCAACACCAGCTCCGGCATTTTGATACCAATCGCGGAGAGGATAACCCCCAGCAGCGGACCCATGACGATCGGTTTCTTAATGGAACGCCACATCAGTACCGGCAGCATGGAAAGGGTAGAACCGGTGTTACCACCGTCGGCACGTGCTTTTTCACGTTCGAGGATCAGCAAGCAGAACGGCGTCATCAACACGGAGCCGCAGGCAATCGACACAGCAACAGACAGTGAGGTTGAAGACGCTTCACCGAGCACACTGCCCAGAATCGGCAGACCCAGCGCCGCATAGTTTGGCAGCGCGACGGTCAGCGTCAACACGGCCGCATCCTGCGGGGATTTATTGAACAGTTTGGTCGCCATAAAGTAGATGGCAGCGTAGGTAATCCACATCGCCAGCGTCAGCACCAGAATCAGCGGTGACTGAGCAACAATACCGGCCCATGGCGTTTGTACCGTCGCGCTGAATAGCGCAGCGGGTAAAGCAAAGTCCATCACGAAGATGTTGAGCAGGGAGACATTTTTGTTGTCCACCATTTTGGCCTTACCGGCCCAGAATCCCAGCAGCATGATGACGAAAATCGGAGCAAGAGCATGAACAATTACGTAAGTCATATTTCACCTGTAATTCAAAAAAGAAAACCACTTCGCCATTCAGCCTGCCTCTGCGTTGGCTGCCTTCGCTTACCTCGGTCACTTACTTGAGTAAGCGCCTAAGGATTCGCTGAGTTGCCGCCTTGATGCCGTCTGAATGACTTTGTGCTTTAGCACTGACGCGATGATTATTATTTTCAGGATGTAGACTGCCTCGCGGGCGCATAATCACGCCCGCGGGGTCGTACATCTGGCAGGTCTCTTTTTACTTACCAGCTTGCTCGCATACGTTCACGTACGAGAGCGGAACTGCGGCGATTGTCGGCACCCAAACGACTTTTCAGCGTTGGGTCCTGACGAGCGTCTTTGATGGCCTGTTGCAGCGTGGTTTTCACCTGCGTCAGATCGTTGGCAGACGGGGCATCCGGGTTGCTGATATCCAGCAGATTTTCCAACAGCCCCAAAGTGGCGTAGTTACTGATGTCATACGCCATCGGAGGAATGGTGGCCGCCAGTTTCTCCAGCGCGTCGACGGTACGCAGCGTGATGCGGGCCGCAGACTCTTTCCCCATCGCGTGGATCAGCACGCCTTTGTCGTTAAACGCAATCAGACGGTTAGCCTGATAGCCGTGTGCCAGAAATGCACCGGACATCGCTTTACCCACAATCAGGCCGATTACCGGGTGACCTGCCAGTCGCGCATTGGCGTAAGCCGCTGCAGCACCGGCCAGCGCCTGGTGAATACCAAAACCTTCTTCACGACGACCGTACGCCTGGCTTGGCACATCAATCACCGCCACAATCGGACGTTTAACCGCTTTGTCTGCGTCAGCTGCAATGGTTTCGCTCACCACTTTTGCCAGCGTCCAACCTTCCAGCAGGCCCACTTCACCTTTAGCGGCGCGTGGGAAATGGTTGTTGGCATCGGGAACGACGGCAATAAAGCGCACCGCTTCACCATTGAGTTCACCGTCAACGGCCTGTACGGATGGGCACAGCCCTGACAGACGTTTAACGTTTGGAGCGAGGGTTTCGAGCCATAATTCGCCACGGCTTATTGAGTTACTCATCATTTCACCTCCCGGGCGAAAAGCGCGTGAATCTGTTCGGTATCCGCTTGTTTACGCGTATCGAAATGGCTTAAACGGTCGAGATACCAGTCATAGTTGTCGGTGCGGTGTTTAGCCGGTACACCTTTCGCCAGCGCATCGTTCATCGCGGCTTTCACCGCATTGACACCGTCGCCCACCAGCGCTTCTACCAGACCGCTTTGGTAGCGAATTTCGCCGCCGGTCATGCTCCAGATAAACGGACGGTCGCGGGAGTCATACTCTTCAATCCCGGCTTCCTGTTCGATAACCTGCGGGCCATTGAGCCCCAGGCGCGCTTCACGGGTAACAATCAGATAGCTACACAGCGCCGCTGCGATAGACATCCCGCCGAAGCAACCGACGGTACCGGCAACGATGCCGACCACCGGGGTGTAACGACGCAAATCAACAATCGCTGCGTGAATATCCGCGATCGCCGCCAGACCGAGGTTGGCCTCTTGCAAACGCACGCCACCAGTTTCCAGGCTCAGAACGGCCTGAGTTGGAATACCGTTGCGGTTATCTTCTGCCGCCAGTTCCAGCGCCGCCGCCATTTTGGCACCGGACACTTCGCCCATGCTGCCGCCCTGGAATGCGCCTTCAATAGCCACAACAACGGCTGGTTTACCGTTGATGGTGCCTTTGGCAACCACCATGCCGTCATCGGCCTGCGGTACGATGCCCTGCGCGCCCAGCCAAGGCGACATCACGCCTTCAAACGGGTCGAGCAGTTCACGGTAGCTGCCTTCATCAAGCAGCGCATGCGCGCGCTGGCGCGCTTTTAATTCGATAAAACTGCGGTCATCACGCATAGCTCACCTCTTCAAAAACCTGTTCGATACGAATGCGTGCCACGCCGGGCGTTGCGCCGAAATCGTGAATCGTCAGTTTCCCGGCCGGCAGGCTGCTGACCGTTTGTAGACGGTTAAGCAGCGCTTCCCAGCGGCTACGGCTGTTATCGACGGAAGTGGTGATATCAATGGTTAACGTCTGGCCCTGGTCGGCGGTGAATAACACCTCCATATCCCCGGAGCCCACAACGCCTGCCAGCGCTTTACCGCTTAAGGTGCGGCTGGCCGGTACGGTTAACGTAATGTGTTCCATAACATCCTCTTAATGCTTTAAATAAGGCGATTCGATGCGATCGAGAAACAGGGTGGCGGCAAGCAAATCCGCAGCGCCGCCCGGCGAAGCGTTCAACGCCAGCATTTGGCTATCGAGCGCCGCCAGCGCCGCCTGACCCGCCGGATGGGCGCTACCGCCTGCGCGAAGCACTGCGCGAGCGCCATCCTGCATGGCATCAAGCCCTTCCAGCCCTGCGCGGGACAGCACACAGGTATCTGTCAGCGAGGTCATGATTGCCATCAGCGCGTCGAGCCTCGCCTGCGTTTCGCTGCTGCCGTTCAACCGGCTTAATCGCAACTGTGGCAGCGCACGCTGCATCACGTGTGGAAACGCCTGCTGCGCCTCTTCGCGCGCGCCCGGCACCTGATAACGGTGGGTGGCGCGGAGCCCTTTGCTGAAAACCTTGGGTGCCGCGGCATCCGGCAGCTTCGCCAGTTCTGCGGCGGTGGCCGCAACCTGCTGCGCGCTGCCCGTGCCGCCGTGCATCGCGACGGCGCTAACCAACAGCCCCAACGCCCAAATAGCACCGCGGTGGGTATTCACGCCGTCAGTGGCGGCCATCATCTGTTTCTCGCCTTCACGGCCGAGTCGCCCTACGGTTTGTCTGAGCGCAATGTCCGCTGGACGTTGCCAGCTTTGCTGCGCCAGCGCCTGAAACGTGGAGGTCAGGCTGTGCGCCGAGCGCTCCATGAGCGCCAGAGTAAGATCGTGGTGCGCGCCGTTCCCCCGACTGTCCACCAGACCCGGTTTTGGGCTTAATCGTGCTTCGTCAATCAGACATTGCGTGGCGGTTCGCGCCAGCCATTCGGCACCGCCTTCAACATGAATCTGGGGCAGAAGTTTCATTACCAGCTCCGGAATTTCGCAGGTGGGTTGTAAAGACCGCCGGACCATTCAACCAGGTCAGACACGCTACCGGCCGCCAGCAGAGAACGGGTGGCGTCGGTACGACGAATGCCCATATCTTCTGGATAAACAACCTTGCCGCTCTGGCGCAGCGCGGCGACACGTTTAGCGTCAACGCCCAGACCAATGTCGGTAATCCCGGCAACCGCAGCGACCATCGCACGGCGTTCTTCCAGGCTTTCCGCACGATAGAGGTACGCAATCCCCTCTTCGGTCAGCACGTGGGTCACGTCGTCGCCATAGATCATGACGGGAGCTAATGGCATACCGGAGCTTTTGGCCACTTCAACGGCATCGAGTTTTTCGACGAATGTTGGTTTCACGCCGGCCTGGAAGGTTTCGACCATCTGTACAACGAGTTTTTTACCGCGCTGCATAGGGTCAGGCTCGGTAATCATGTTCAGCCAGGCAGGTGTTGCATGACGACGACCATGCGGGTCGTGCCCCATGTTTGGCGCGCCGCCGAAACCAGAAAGACGACCACGGGTTACCGTTGAGGAGTTGGCATAGCCATCGACCTGCAAGGTGGAACCAATGAACATATCCACCGCGTACTGGCCTGCCAGCTGGCAGAACGCACGGTTAGAACGCATGGAACCATCGGCACCGGTAAAGAAGATGTCTGGACGGGCACGGATATACTCTTCCATCCCCAGCTCACCGCCGAAGCAGTGCACGCTTTCCACCCAGCCGCTTTCAATCGCCGGAATCAGCGTTGGATGCGGGTTCAGGGTCCAGTGTTTACAGATTTTGCCTTTCAGACCAAGCTGTTCGCCGTAGGTTGGCAGCAGCAGTTCAATCGCTGCGGTGTTAAAACCGATACCGTGGTTGAGCGACTGTACCTGGTGTTCCGCGTAGATCCCTTTAATGGCCATCATCGCCATCAGGATATGCTCCTGTTTGATCAGGCGCGGGTCGCGGGTAAACAGCGGTTCGATAAAGAACGGTTTGTCGGCCACAACCACGTAGTCAATCCACGAACCCGGGATATCGACGCGCGGCAGATCGCATTCATCGTCCACCAGTTCATTAACCTGGGCGATGACGATACCGTCATGGAATGCGGCGGCTTCCACCAGCGCCGGAGTATCTTCGGTACTTGCGCCGGTATAGAGGTTGCCTTTACGGTCAGCTTTAAAGCCGGCAATCAGCGCCACGTTTGGCGAGAGATCGACATATAGACGGGAGTAAAGCTCGATATAGGTGTGAATGGCGCCGATTTCCAGCAGACCATCTTCCAGCAGCTGCGAAATACGCAGGCTCTGGGTACCAGAGAATGAGAAATCCAGCTTGCGAGCGATACCTTTTTCAAAGATATCCAGATGTTCGCTACGCCCGACGCTTGGCATAATCATGTGCAGGTCATGCACAATCTGTGGGTTAACCTCAGCCAGCATACGAGACAGGAAATCTGCCTGCTTTTGGTTATTCCCTTCTAATACCACGCGGTCACCCGGCGCGATCAGTTTTTCCAGCATCGCGGTCAGGTCTGCGGTCGGCAGAACCTTGCCCTGCACCGGAATGGAAGCCAGACGTCGCTGTTTTTCAGTGCGACGTGTGTTCCAGACGCGTGCTGGTGTTTGCCCAGATAACATTATTAACCTCCTGATTCAGCTAATCATTTTGATTGCTTAACACTGGAAAGAGTGTGCACCCTGGTGAGAAAGTCATCAATTAAGCGTAGGCGTGAATCATTAGCTTGAGAGTAATAATTGAAGTAACAATTTGTGATTAGGATCAGATTACGCAGGGGCAAAAAAGGCTACTGGTGCCTCATTTTCATAAACACGATGGCAAAGTGGCGGTATAGTAGGCGCCAGATTTTAAGTAGACATCGCCGAGTTATGACTGAAACAACCCACCACGACCTCAATATCGACACCTCAAGCAGCGCGGACTTCGTGCCAATGCGCGGCGTCAGCAATCGTCATCTCCAGACGATGCTGCCACGTCTTATCCGCCGCAAGCTGCAATTCACACCATGCTGGCAGCGCCTTGAACTGCCGGACGGTGATTTTGTCGATTTAGCGTGGAGTGAAGATCCCGAGGGCGCACGTCACAAACCGCGACTGGTGGTGTTTCATGGTCTCGAAGGTAGCCTGTACAGCCCTTACGCTCACGGCCTGATTAACGCCGCCAAACAGCAGGGCTGGCTGGGCGTAGTGATGCATTTCCGTGGCTGTAGCGGTGAGCCAAACCGCCTGAACCGAATTTATCATTCCGGTGAAACAGAAGACGGCAGCTGGTTCTTGCACTGGCTGGCTCGTGAATTCGGCCCCGCGCCAACCGCGGCTGTCGGCTACTCGCTGGGCGGCAATATGCTGGCCTGTCTGCTGGCAAAAGAAGGTGATGAAGTCCCGATTGATGCGGCAGTGATTGTCTCCGCGCCATTTATGCTCGAAGCATGTAGCTACCACATGGATAAAGGCTTCTCACGCGTTTACCAGCGCTACCTGCTGAATCTGCTCAAAGGCAACGCATCGCGTAAACTGAAGGCCTATCCCGGTTCGCTGCCGGTCGACTTGCGTCAGTTGAAAAGCATGCGCCGGATCCGCGAGTTTGATGATTCTATCACCTCGAAGATCCACGGTTTTGCCGATGCTATCGACTACTACCGCCAGTGCAGCGCGATGCCAACGCTCAGCAAAATTACCAAGCCGACGCTTATCATCCACTCGAAGGACGATCCCTTTATGGATCATCACTCCATTCCGGCTCAGGAAGAGCTGCCGGATAACGTCGAGTACCAGTTAACCGAGCACGGCGGTCACGTCGGCTTTATCGGCGGCACCCTTCGTCATCCGGAAATGTGGCTGGAAAAACGCATTCCCAGCTGGCTGATGACCTGGCTTGGAGCAAAAGGATGATCATTCCCTGGCAGGACCTCGACCCTGAAACGCTGGATAGACTGATTGAAAGCTTTGTCTTGCGCGAAGGCACTGATTATGGTGAATATGAACGTTCACTTGCGCAAAAGGTCGCCGACGTAAAACAGCAGCTACAAACAGGCGAAGCGGTGCTGGTTTGGTCCGAGCTTCACGAGACCGTCAACATCATGCCCCGTAACCAATTTCGCGGTTAACTATACTTACCGGAAGCCCACCCCGCTTCCGGTAGCCTGTTCAGGGAGTTATTCGCATGTCTGCCAAACATCCAGTTATTGCCGTCACCGGCTCCAGCGGAGCGGGAACCACTACCACCAGCCTCGCGTTCCGTAAAATTTTCGGCCAGCTCAATCTGCGAGCCGCCGAAGTGGAAGGCGACAGCTTCCATCGCTATACCCGCCCAGAAATGGATATGGCGATTCGTAAGGCCCGCGATCTGGGCCGTCATATCAGCTACTTCGGCCCGGATGCCAACGACTTTGGTCTGCTGGAACAAACCTTCCGCGACTACGGCGTGAACGGTAAAGGGCAATCGCGCAAGTATCTGCACACTTACGATGAAGCGGTGCCGTGGAATCAGGTACCGGGAACATTTACGCCCTGGCAGCCGCTGCCAGAACCGACTGATGTTTTGTTCTACGAAGGGCTACATGGCGGCGTCGTCACACCGCAGCACGACGTCGCACGTCACGTCGATCTGCTGGTTGGCGTGGTGCCTATCGTTAACCTCGAATGGATCCAGAAGATGATCCGTGACACCGGCGAACGCGGGCATTCGCGCGAAGCAGTGATGGATTCTGTCGTACGTTCCATGGAAGATTACATTAACTTCATCACGCCGCAGTTCTCCCGTACTCATATCAACTTCCAGCGCGTGCCCACCGTCGATACCTCAAACCCGTTCGCAGCCAAAAGCATCCCATCACTTGATGAAAGCTTTGTGGTGATTCATTTCCGTAATCTGGAAGGGATCGACTACCCGTGGCTGCTAGCCATGCTGCAGGGATCGTTTATTTCGCATATGAACACGCTGGTCGTGCCGGGCGGCAAGATGGGGCTGGCGATGGAGCTTATCATGACGCCGCTGGTGCAGCGTCTGATGGAAGGCCGAAGCTAACGTTGAGGGGATTACCCCTCAATCACTTCGTATGAATGGGTGATATTGACCGCTTTCTCCAGCATCAGTGCCACGGAGCAGTATTTCTCAGCAGAAAGGTCAACCGCACGCGATACCGCCGCATCTTTGAGCTCTTTACCGGTCACGATAAAGTGCAGGTTAATATGGGTAAACAGGCGCGGCGCCTCTTCACGACGTTCAGAAGTCAGTTTCACTTCGCAGTCGGTCACGTTGTAGCGGCCTTTTTGCAGGATAGATACCACGTCAATCGCACTACATCCCCCCGCAGCCATGAGCACGACTTCCATAGGACTTGGCGCTTTATCGCCAGAGTTGCCGTCCATCAAAATCTGATGTCCTGAAGCGGACTCACCAAGGAAGGTTAAGCCTTCAACCCATTTCACACGTGCTTGCATAATATTTAACTCCCAGGTTGCAATTTTCTTCTCAGATTACGCGCACATAACAAATCTCGCAACGGAAGGCGATCGGCGTCATGCTGAAGCGAGACACCAGGAGACACGCGGCTAAAGCTATGCTAAAACAGTCAGGATGCTACGGTAATACATAAACGTACTGCATGTATGCAGAGGACATCACATTACAGGCTGCGGCACGATTCGACAGCCGACTTCCCAGGTAACGGGAAGGATACTATTGCAACCAGTGGCTGCAAGGTTTTGCCGCTGGAAAGAGCTTATAACAGAGGATAACCGCGCATGGTGCTTGGCAAACCGCAAACAGACCCGACTCTCGAATGGTTCTTGTCTCATTGCCATATTCATAAGTACCCATCGAAGAGCACGCTGATTCACCAGGGTGAAAAGGCAGAGACGCTGTATTACATCGTGAAAGGCTCAGTGGCAGTACTCATCAAGGATGAAGAAGGTAAAGAGATGATCCTCTCTTACCTCAACCAGGGCGATTTTATCGGCGAGTTAGGCCTGTTTGAAGAAGGCCAGGAACGCAGCGCATGGGTACGAGCAAAAACCGCTTGTGAAGTTGCTGAAATCTCTTATAAAAAATTCCGTCAGCTGATTCAGGTTAACCCAGACATCCTGATGCGTCTCTCTTCGCAAATGGCGCGTCGTCTGCAAATCACCTCTGAAAAAGTTGGCAACCTGGCATTCCTGGACGTGACCGGACGTATCGCCCAGACCCTGCTGAACCTGGCGAAACAGCCGGATGCCATGACCCACCCAGACGGTATGCAGATCAAAATCACCCGTCAGGAAATCGGTCAGATCGTCGGTTGTTCCCGCGAAACCGTGGGCCGTATTCTGAAAATGCTGGAAGATCAAAACCTGATCTCCGCGCACGGCAAAACGATTGTCGTTTACGGTACCCGCTGATCCAGCCTAAACGGCATATTGTGCATAACAATATGCCGTTTTTATTTGTTCCCCTATGTGGCGCAGGCTGATTTACCATCCGGAAGTCAACTATGCACTGCGGCAAACGCTGGTGTTATGTTTGCCGGTCGCCATCGGCCTGATGTTCGGCCATCTTCAGCAAGGTCTCCTGTTTTCACTGGTTCCCGCCTGCTGCAATATTGCCGGTCTTGATACCCCGCATAAGCGTTTCTTCAAACGTCTGACCATCGGCGGCTGCCTGTTTGCCGGCTGTAGTCTTGCCGTCCAGCTTCTGCTTGAACACGAAATCCCATTGCCGCTAATACTCACGGGGCTGGCACTCATTCTCGGCGTCACGGCAGAGATCAGCGCCCTACATGGGCGGCTGCTTCCGGCCTCGCTTATCGCCTCCATTTTCACCCTCAGCCTTGCTGGCAATATGCCTATCTGGCAGCCGCTGCTGCTCTATGCGCTGGGGACGCTGTGGTACGGTTTATTCAACTGGTGGTGGTTCTGGATGTGGCGAGAGCAGCCGCTGCGCGAATCGTTGAGCCTGCTCTATCGTCAGCTCGCCGACTATTGCGAGGCCAAATACAGCCTGCTGACTCAACACACTGATCCCAGCACCGCCCTGCCTCCGCTGTTGAATCGCCAGCAGAAGGTGGTGGATTTAATCTCCCAGTGCTATCAGCAGCTGCATATGCTGGCAGCCAATCAGCACAACGATTACAAACGCCTGCTGCGCGCGTTCCAGATTGGGTTGGATTTACAAGAGCACATCTCCGTCAGCCTGCACCAGCCGGAAGAAGTGCAAAAGCTGGTAGAGCGCAGTCATGCCGAAGCGGTGATCCGCTGGAATGCACAAACCGTCGCAGCCCGTCTGCGCGTGCTGGCCGACGATATTCTCTATCATCGCTATCCCAGCCGCTTCACCATGGAAAAGCAAATTGGGGCGCTGGAAAAAATCGCCCACCAGCATCCGGATAATCCTGTCGGTCAGTTCTGCGCCTGGCACTTCAGCCGCATTGCCAAAGTGCTCCGCGGCCAGCGTCCACTGTATCCGCGCAACCTGATGGCTGACAAAGAGCGTCGCCTGCCGCTGTTCCCAGCGCTGAAAAGCTATCTGTCGCTGAAATCCCCAGCCCTGCGTAACGCCGCACGGCTGAGCGTGATGCTGAGCATTGCCAGCTTGATGGGTACGGCGCTGCATTTACCCAAACCGTACTGGATCCTGATGACGGTACTGCTGGTGACGCAAAACGGCTATGGAGCAACCCGCGTGCGTATTTTTCATCGAGCGGCGGGAACGCTGGCAGGCCTCGTCATCGCTGCCTTCGCCCTACACTTCCATGCGCCGCAGGGGCTGGCGCTCTCCGGGATGCTGATCATTACTCTCGGCAGCTACTTGATCATCCGCCGCAGCTACGGCTGGGCGACGGTTGGTTTCACCGTCACCGCGGTATATACCCTGCAAATTCTGACGCTCAACGGTGAGCAATTTATTGTTGCCCGCTTTATCGACACCATCATCGGCTGCCTGATTGCTTTCGGCGGCATGCTCTGGCTGTGGCCACAGTGGCAAAGCGGCCAGCTGCGGCAAAACGCCCAGGCCGCGCTGGAGGCCGATCAGGAAGCTATCCGTCTTATCTTAAGCCCCGACCCGCAGGCGCCAAAGCTTGCGTATCTGCGTATGCGCGTCAACCAGGCACACAACACGCTGTTTAACACGCTCAACCAAGCGATGCAGGAGCCGGGCTTTAACTCACGCTATCTGGAAGACATGAAGCTATGGGTCACCCACAGCCAGTTTATCGTCGAGCATATCAACGCCATGACCACGCTGGCGCGCGAACATGAGATGTTGACGCCCAATCTGGCGCAACAGTATCTGGAGTCATGTGAAATTGCGCTGCAGCGCTGTCAGCAACGGCTGGAGTACGATGAGGCGGGAAGCAGCGGCGAGGTTAATATCATGGAAGCGCCGGATGCGCTGTCCCACGGGCCGTTAAGCACCATGGAACAGCATCTTCAGCGTATTCTGGGGCATCTGAACACCATGCACACCATCTCGTCGGTGGCCTGGCGACAGCGCCCACGGCACGGCGGCTGGTTAAAACGACGGGCTAGCTAACGATCTTCGCCACGGCTTGGGCGAAACGCTGCATACCTTCGTCAATATCGACCTCTTCCACCACCAGCGACGGCGCAAAACGCATCACGTCTGGTCCGGCGTTCAGCACCATCACACCGACATCTGCCGCCGCGTTGAGGAAATCACGCGCCCGACCTTTGTACTTCGCATTCAATTCTGCGCCGATCAACAGGCCCATACCACGTACATCGCTGAAGACATCGTACTTCGCGTTAATCTGCTGCAGGTGCTGCACAAAGCGTTCACGTTTCGCATTCACCCCATTCAGCACTTCCGGAGTGTTAATAATGTCGAAGGCTGCACCAGCGACGGCGCAGGCCAGCGGATTACCGCCGTAGGTTGAGCCATGCGAACCAACATGGAACGCGCTGGCAATCTCTTCAGTCGTGAGCATCGCACTCACCGGGAAACCACCGCCAAGCGCTTTCGCGCTGGTCAGAATGTCTGGCGTTACGCCGTAGTGCATATAGGCAAACAGAGAACCGGTACGGCCCATGCCGCTTTGCACTTCATCAAACACCAGCAGCGCCTGATGCTTATCGCACAGCGCGCGCAGGCCTTGAAGAAATTCAGGCGTCGCTGCCAGCACACCGCCTTCGCCCTGAATGGGCTCCACTACGATGGCGCAGGTGTGATCGTCCATCACCGCTTCGACTGCATGCAGATCGTTAAACGGAACGTGGATAATGTCGGCCGGTTTTGGACCAAAACCATCAGAATATTTCGGCTGGCCACCCACAGAGACGGTAAACAGCGAGCGTCCATGGAAAGCGTTGTGGAAGGCGATGATCTTGGTTTTATACGGGCTATGACGAGTTGAAGCATAGTAGCGCGCCAGCTTAAACGCGGTTTCGTTCGCTTCGGTGCCAGAGTTCATAAACACCACGCGCTCGGCAAAAGTAGCATCCACCAGCTTTTGCCCCAAACGCAGCGCAGGCTCGTTGGTAAACACGTTACTGGTGTGCCACAGCGTTTCGCCCTGGCTTTTCAGCGCCTCAACCAGCGCCGGATGACAGTGACCCAGCGCCGTCACCGCAATACCGCCCGCAAAATCGACGTACTCTCTGCCTTGCTGATCCCACACGCGGCTGCCTTTGCCCTTCACCGGAATAAATTCCGCCGGTGCATAGATTGGCAAAATGACCTGATCGAAGGTCGCGCGAGTGATTGCAGGTTGTTTGGTTATCATGTCATGCCCTTCTTCAAACGATGCAGCAATGATTGTGAAATTATATCCACAAAATATGCATAAAAAATCACATCATAGCAACTACTATCGGTTGAGAAAGTTGGCCAGCAGTTCATGTCCCTGTTCGCTGAGGATGCTCTCTGGGTGGAATTGCACCCCTTCCAGATCCCACTCTCGATGACGGATCCCCATGATTTCGCCCGCTTCGCTGCGTGCGGTGACGTCAAAGCAATCGGCGAGGGTAGCCGGATCAATTAACAAAGAATGATAGCGAGTGACGGTCAGCGGATTATTCAAACCGCGAAACACGCCCTGCTGCTGATGGATAATCGGTGAGGTTTTGCCATGCATCACTTTTTCCGCACGTACAATACGCGCGCCAAATGCCTGAGCGATAGCCTGGTGACCTAAGCAGACGCCGAGCAGCGGTACTTTACCCGCATAGTGGCGAATCACATCGAGGGAGATACCGGCGTCATCCGGCGTGCAAGGACCTGGGGAAATAACGATTTTGTCCGGCGCGAGCTGAGCGATGTCATCAAGGGTGATGTCGTCGTTACGCTTAACCGTCACGCTGGCCCCGAGTTCACAGAAGTATTGGTAGAGGTTCCAGGTAAAAGAATCGTAGTTATCAATCAGCAGGATCATGGCGGCTCCGGTCGTTTATGCTCTAAATAATTCGAGTTGCGGGAAGGCGGCAAGTGAGGGAATCCCGATGAGCTTACTCAAGTCAGTGATTCGGGTGAACGAGCGCAGCCAACGTACATGCAACTTGAAGTATGACGAGTATATCTGCCGCCATTCTAACGGGTGCTTACTGCTTTAGCGATACGGGCGGCAGCCTCATGCCGATGCCGCCCCGTCGCATTTACGGCAGAACTTTTGCCGACAAGATGACGATAGGTTTAGTTGGCACGTTCTGGTACGGCCCAACGTTGTGGCTCGCGACCTGGGAAATCTTATCCGCCACGTCCATGCCTTTCACCACCTTACCGAATACGGCATAGCCAAAGTCACGCTGGCCGTGATCCAGGAAGGCGTTATCCGCTACGTTGATGAAGAACTGGCTGGTTGCGCTATCTTTATCAGCAGTACGTGCCATAGCGATAGTGCCGCGGGTGTTGCGCAGACCGTTGTCAGCTTCGTTTTTAATCGGTGGATTTGGCTGCTTCTGCTGCATCTGCTCGTTAAAGCCGCCGCCCTGAACCATAAAGCCCGGGATCACGCGGTGGAAGGTGGTGTTGTTGTAGAAACCGCTGTTGACGTATTTCAGGAAGTTATCAACCGAAACTGGCGCTTTCTGGCTATCCAGCTGCAGCTCGATGTTGCCGGCTGAAGTGGTCAGCAGCACGTGCGGATTATTGGTCGCCGCGAGCGCCGCAGGCGCCATAGAGGAAAGAGCAAAAACAGCCGCCACGGCCGCCAGAGTTGATTTGAGCATGAGAATTCCTTTAACGAGTGCAGTAGTGAAAGCAAGTGGCTTGATTCTAAAGAGGCTTAGCCCCACAGGCCAGTGCTTTACTAAAGTTTACGTGGATGTAACGCTCATAATGATCAGGGTAAGAAATGATGAATCCAATTTTGTGATCTTGATCACATTGGAATGTGTAATGCGCCAACGTTTGCGTAATAAAACTATGAATACATCACTACAGTGAATAAAATCTGCACGCTCAGCGCAGAGTCAATGCGTTTTACACAACTATTCACAGGCCAGTCATGACTAACAGCAACCGTATCAAGCTCACATGGATTAGCTTCTTCTCCTACGCCCTCACCGGTGCGTTGGTGATCGTCACCGGGATGGTGATGGGAAATATTGCCGATTACTTTAATCTGCCCGTTTCCAGCATGAGTAACACCTTCACCTTCCTGAACGCAGGGATCCTGATCTCCATCTTCCTCAATGCCTGGCTGATGGAAATCGTGCCGCTGAAAACGCAGCTCCGTTTTGGCTTTGTGCTGATGGTCCTGGCCGTTGCGGGTCTGATGGCCACTCACAGCCTGGCGCTGTTCTCTGCCGCCATGTTCGTTCTGGGTCTGGTCAGCGGGATTACCATGTCCATCGGTACGTTCCTTATCACCCACATGTATGAAGGGCGTCAGCGCGGTGCACGCCTGCTGTTTACCGACTCCTTCTTTAGCATGGCCGGGATGATCTTCCCGATGGTTGCCGCTGTTCTCCTCGCGCGCAGCATCGAGTGGTACTGGGTTTATGCCTGCATTGGTCTGGTTTACGTGGCGATCTTTATTCTGACCTTCGGCTGTGACTTCCCTGTTCTGGGTAAAAAGGCGCAGCAGGAAGACCAGCCGGTGGCGAAAGAAAAATGGGGCATCGGCGTGCTATTCCTGTCCATCGCCGCGCTGTGCTACATCCTCGGTCAGCTGGGCTTCATCTCCTGGGTACCGGAATACGCCAAAGGTCTGGGCATGAGCCTGAACGACGCGGGTAAGCTGGTGAGCGATTTCTGGATGTCTTACATGTTCGGTATGTGGGCCTTTAGCTTCATTCTGCGTTTCTTCGACCTGCAGCGCATCCTGACCGTGCTGGCAGGTATTGCGACCGTCATGATGTATCTGTTCAACCACGGTGAACCGCAGCATCTGGCCTGGTTTATTCTGACGCTGGGCTTCTTCTCCAGCGCTATCTACACCTCCATCATTACGCTGGGTTCATTGCAGACCAAAGTCGCCTCCCCAAAACTGGTTAACTTTGTTCTGACCTGCGGCACTATCGGCACCATGCTGACCTTCGTTGTGACCGGCCCGATTGTTGCCAGCAGTGGCCCTCTGGCAGCGCTGACGACGGCTAACGCACTGTATGCCGTTGTCTTCGTGATGTGTCTTATCCTTGGCTTTGTGAGCCGTCATCGCCAGCACGCGACGACCGCTTCTCACTAAGCCGCCTCGCCCCTTTTCAGCCGAAAAGGGGCGTTATTCTTTCCTCTTCGCCTCGTCCTTCTTCCCCGCCGTTTATTTGCTCATTTCGTACAAAAAACAATCACACGATAAAGTTGTGTATTTTCCGCAACTTACAAAACCACTTAAAAATCATCACCCTACTCATTAAGGGGTAGCCAAAGGCTAAATTGATTTGAATCAATAATCGCAATAGCTGAATCGTTAAGGTAGGCAGTATTAGAATAGAAATCGAGGCAAAAATGAGCAAAGTCAGACTCGCAATTATCGGTAATGGCATGGTCGGCCACCGTTTTATTGAGGATATTCTCGATAAAGCCGACGCCAGCCAGTTCGATATTACCGTCTTCTGTGAAGAACCCCGCATCGCCTACGACCGCGTACACCTCTCCTCTTACTTCTCTCACCACACGGCAGAAGAGCTGTCGCTGGTACGCGAAGGCTTCTATGAGAAGCACGGTGTGAAGGTTCTGGTCGGCGAACGCGCTATCACCATTAACCGTAAAGAGAAGGTGATTCACTCCAGCGCAGGCCGTACCGTCTTTTATGACAAGCTGATCATGGCGACCGGTTCTTATCCATGGATCCCGCCAATTAAAGGCTCTGAAACTCAAGATTGCTTCGTCTATCGTACGATTGAAGATCTCAACGCCATTGAGAACTGCGCGCGCCGTAGCAAACGCGGCGCGGTGGTCGGTGGCGGTTTGCTCGGCCTTGAAGCGGCCGGAGCACTGAAAAACCTTGGCGTCGAAACCCACGTTATCGAGTTTGCCCCAATGCTGATGGCCGAACAGCTCGATCAGATGGGCGGCGAACAGCTGAAGCGCAAAATCGAAAGCATGGGCGTGAAGGTTCACACCAACAAGAACACCAAAGAGATCGTGCAGGAAGGCGATAACGCGCGTAAAACCATGCGCTTTGCCGACGGCAGCCAGCTGGAAGTCGACTTTATCGTCTTCTCCACCGGTATCCGCCCACGCGACAAACTGGCTACACAGTGCGGTCTTGAGGTCGCCCAGCGCGGCGGCATCATGATTAACGACAGCTGCCAGACTTCTGACCCGGATATCTACGCCATCGGCGAATGCGCCAGCTGGAAAAACCGCGTTTACGGTCTGGTTGCGCCGGGCTACAAAATGGCACAGGTCGCCGTTGACCATATTCTCGGCAGCGAAAACAGCTTCCAGGGCGCGGATATGAGTGCCAAGCTGAAACTGCTGGGCGTTGACGTCGGTGGTATTGGCGACGCTCACGGTCGTACGCCGGGCGCACGCAGCTATGTTTACCTCGATGAAAACAAAGAGGTCTACAAACGCCTGATCGTAAGTCCAGACAACAAAACGCTGCTCGGCGCCGTACTGGTAGGCGACACCAGCGACTACGGTAACCTGCTGCAGCTGGCGCTGAACGCGATTGAACTGCCGGAAAACCCAGACTCGCTGATTCTGCCTGCGCACGCTAGCGGCGGTAAGCCGTCTATCGGCGTCGACAAACTACCAGACAGCGCACAAATCTGCTCCTGCTTCGACGTGACCAAGGGCGCGCTGATTGCGGCAATCAACAAAGGTTGCCACACCGTCGCGGCGCTGAAAGCCGAAACCAAAGCCGGTACCGGCTGCGGTGGCTGTATCCCGCTGGTGACTCAGGTGCTGAACGCTGAACTGGCAAAACAGGGTATCGAAGTTAACCACAGTCTCTGTGAACACTTCGCCTTTACCCGTCAGGAGCTGTATCACCTGATTCGCGTCGAAGGTATCAAGACCTTTGATGAGCTGCTGGCGAAATACGGCAAAGGTTACGGCTGTGAAGTCTGTAAACCAACCGTCGGTTCCCTGCTGGCTTCCTGCTGGAATGAATTCATCCTGAAGCCGCAGCACACACCGCTCCAGGATACCAACGACAACTTCCTGGCTAACATCCAGAAAGATGGCACCTACTCCGTTATCCCGCGTTCCGCAGGCGGTGAAATCACACCGGAAGGGCTGGTGGCTGTCGGTCGTATCGCGCGCGAGTTTAACCTGTACACCAAAATCACCGGTTCCCAGCGTATCGGCCTGTTCGGTGCGCAGAAAGATGACCTGCCAGAAATCTGGCGTCAGCTGATTGAAGCGGGCTTCGAAACCGGTCATGCCTACGCCAAAGCGCTGCGTATGGCCAAAACCTGCGTAGGCAGTACCTGGTGCCGTTACGGCGTGGGCGACAGCGTAGGATTCGGCGTCGAGCTGGAAAACCGCTACAAGGGCATCCGTACGCCGCATAAGATGAAGTTTGGCGTCTCGGGCTGTACCCGTGAATGTGCCGAAGCTCAGGGTAAAGACGTAGGTATTATCGCTACCGAAAAAGGCTGGAACCTGTATGTCTGCGGTAACGGCGGCATGAAACCGCGTCACGCGGATCTGCTGGCGGCCGACCTCGACCGCGATACGCTGGTCAAATACCTCGACCGCTTCATGATGTTCTACATCCGCACCGCCGACAAACTGACGCGTACCGCACCGTGGCTGGATAACATGGAAGGCGGGATCGACTACCTGCGTGCCGTGATCATCGATGACAAACTGGGCCTCAACCAGCATCTGGAAGAAGAGATCGCTCGCCTGCGCGCCGAGTTTGCCTGTGAATGGACTGAAACGGTGAACGATCCGGCCGCGCAGGTTCGTTTCAAACACTTTATCAACAGCGAACAGCGTGACCCGAACGTGCAGGTGGTTGCCGAACGTGCACAGCATCGTCCGGCTACGCCATATGAACGCATCCCGGTCACTCTGGTGGAGGAAAACGCATGAGCCAGTGGGTAAATATCTGCAAGATTGACGCCATCCTGCCAGCAACGGGCGTTTGTGCACTGTTGGGCGACAAGCAGGTCGCCGTGTTCCGTCCTTATGCCGACGACCAGGTTTTCGCTATCAGCAACATCGACCCGTTCTTCGAGTCGAGCGTGCTTTCTCGCGGCCTGATTGCCGAACATCAGGGCGAACTGTGGGTTGCCAGTCCGTTGAAAAAGCAGCGTTTCCGCCTGCGTGATGGCCTGTGCATGGAAGACGAAAGCCACTCCGTCACCCATTATGAAGCCCGCGTTAAAGACGGCCAGGTGCAGCTTAAGGCCTGAACGTTTAGGCATAAGTAATAGCTAAAACTTATGACCTTAAAGGGGTAACAGCAGGAAAAATCGTGTATCCCATACGATGTCTGCTGTTATCCTTACCCGCATTATTCATCTCGTGTATTTCCTTTGCTAATTCCGTGAGGTTGTCCCGTGGATCACTTACCCATCTTTTGCCAACTGCGCAATCGCGACTGCTTGCTGGTCGGCGGCGGTGATGTTGCTGAACGTAAAGCACGCCTGCTGCTCGACGCCGGTGCGCGTCTGACGGTAAATGCCCGGGATTTCGTCCCGCAGTTTCACGTCTGGGCCGAAGCGGGAATGCTCACGCTGATGATCGGTGACTTTCAACCGGTGCTGTTGGATAACTGCTGGTTGGCGATTGCTGCAACCGATGATGATGCCGTCAATCAACGGGTGAGCGATGAAGCAGAAGATCGCCGCATCTTCTGTAACGTGGTGGATGCGCCGAAAGCCGCCAGCTTCATCATGCCTTCGATTATCGACCGTTCGCCGCTGATGGTTGCGGTCTCCTCCGGCGGGACCTCTCCCGTGCTGGCGCGTCTGCTACGCGAAAAACTGGAAGCCGTTCTGCCGCAGCATCTGGGCCAGGTTGCGCTGTACGCAGGAAAACTGCGTGCTCGCGTGAAACAGCAGTTTGCCACCATGGGTGAACGCCGCCGTTTCTGGGAAAAGCTGTTTATGAACGATCGCCTGGCGCAGTCGCTGGCGAATCAGGATACACAGGCCGTCGAGGAAACGACCGAGCATCTGCTTAATACGCCGCTGGACCATCGTGGTGAAGTGGTACTGGTCGGCGCGGGTCCAGGCGATGCAGGTCTGCTGACGCTCAAAGGGCTGCAGCAAATCCAGCAGGCAGATGTGGTGGTTTACGACCGTCTGGTTTCTGACGATATTATGGATCTCGTGCGCCGCGATGCGGACCGCATCTTTGTGGGTAAACGCGCCGGCTATCACTGCGTGCCACAAGATGAAATCAATCAGATTTTGCTGCGCGAAGCGCAACAAGGTAAACGCGTCGTGCGTCTAAAAGGCGGTGACCCCTTCATCTTTGGCCGCGGCGGCGAAGAGTTGGAAACGCTTTGTGAAGCAGGCATTCCCTTCTCTGTCGTACCGGGTATTACCGCCGCTTCAGGCTGCTCTGCCTACTCAGGTATTCCGTTAACCCACCGTGACTACGCGCAAAGCGTACGCCTGGTTACCGGACACCTGAAAACCGGCGGTGAGCTGGATTGGGAAAACCTGGCCGCAGAAAAGCAGACGCTGGTGTTCTACATGGGTCTGAATCAGGCGGCCACCATCCAGCAAAAGCTCATTGAGCATGGTATGCAGGCCGATATGCCAGTGGCTATCGTTGAGAATGGAACCGCGATTACCCAGCGGGTGATTGACGGGCAGCTGACGCAGCTCGGCGAGATGGCACAGCAGATGGCAAGCCCGGCGCTGATTATCGTCGGCCGCGTGGTGGGGCTTCGTGAAAAGCTTAACTGGTTCTCAAACCACTAACGACAAAAAAACCGGGATTATCCCGGTTTTTTTATTCGCGTCTCATCTGGCCAACAATGCATACCCCGCATCGCAAGATCAGATGAGATAATCCGCTTACGGCTTGGCTACAAAGCCAATCGCTTCATATACCGCTTTCAGCGTCTGCGCCGCACGTGCGCTGGCTTTATCCGCCCCGTCCTTCATCACCTGTTGCAGGAAAGCTTCGTCGTTACGGAAGCGGTTATAGCGCTCCTGAAGCTCGGTCAGCATACCGGAGACGGCTTCGGCCACTTCCCCTTTCAGGTGACCGTACATTTTCCCTTCGAAGTGCTGTTCAAGCTCAGCAATACTCTGGCCGGTTACGCCGGAGAGAATATCCAGCAGGTTGGAAACGCCCGCTTTGTTTTGCACGTCGTAACGCACGACCGGTGGCTCATCGCCATCGGTCATAGCACGTTTGATCTTCTTGACCACAGACTTCGGATCTTCCAGCAGACCAATCACGTTATTGCGGTTGTCATCCGACTTAGACATCTTCTTCGTCGGCTCCAGCAGCGACATCACGCGCGCACCGGATTTAGGAATAAACGGCTCTGGCACTTTGAACACATCGCCGTAAATCGCGTTGAAACGCTGGGCGATATCGCGGCTCAGCTCCAGGTGCTGTTTCTGGTCTTCGCCAACCGGCACCTGATTGGTCTGATACAGCAGGATATCTGCAGCCATCAGCACCGGATAGTCAAACAGACCGGCGTTAATGTTTTCTGCGTAGCGCGCGGATTTATCTTTGAACTGGGTCATACGGCTCAGTTCACCGAAGTAGGTGTAGCAGTTCAGCGCCCAGCCCAGCTGCGCGTGCTCTGGCACGTGAGACTGAACAAAGATGGTGCTCTTTTCTGGGTCAATACCGCAAGCCAGGTACAGCGCCAGCGTGTCGAGAGTGGCTTTACGCAGCGCCTGAGGATCCTGGCGAACGGTGATAGCGTGCTGATCAACGATGCAGTAGATGCAGTGGTAATCATCCTGCATGTTAACCCACTGACGCAGCGCACCCATGTAGTTACCGATGGTCAGTTCACCTGACGGCTGTGCGCCGCTAAATACGATGGGCTTAGTCATGTTCTGGTTCCTGAAGGTCTAATTTAGGCAGCCCGAGAGCGGGCAGGAGTTCATTAAAATGGTCGAAGACGACGTCCGGCTCGCTCAGCGCGATGGTTTCGCCGTAGTTATAGCCGTAGGTCAGGCCGACGGACGGACAGCCCGCTGCTTTGGCAGCCTGGATATCATTTCGCGAATCACCAACAAACAGCAGCGCTTCCGGGGCTAATTCCAACTTCTCTGCGACTTTCAGCAGCGGCTCTGGATGCGGCTTCTTGTTCTGTACGTCGTCACCACCAATCACTACCGTGAAGTAACGGGCGATACCCAATGTCTCAAGAATGGGGGCAACGAAAGGTGTCGGTTTGTTGGTCACCAGCGCCAGCGGTAAGCCGCTGTTATGCAGTGCCGCCAGTGTTTGCTCCACGTGCGGGAACAGGAAGCTCCCTTCTTCAGCAAACTCGGCGTAGTAACGGTCAAACAGGCGGCGCAGCACGTGAAGCTGCTCATCCTGTGGAATATCGTGGCTATCCACAGAAGGCTTACCCTGCGAGGCACGCAAGGTAGCACGTTCCTGACGGGCCCAGTTGAGCGCCCGCTCCATCAATACGTCCGCACCGTTGCCAATCCAGGTGATAACGCGTTCTTCGCCGGCAACCGGCAGTTCAAGCGCATACAGCGCGCTATCTACCGCAGCGGTCAAACCCGGCGCGCTGTCTACCAGCGTACCGTCGAGATCAAACGCGACGCCGCGAATAGTCTGTAATTTATCCATGACTTACCTTTGCTAGTTCACTGCGCATTTCATCAATCACTTTTTTGTAGTCTGGGTGACCAAAAATGGCGGATCCGGCGACAAACATGTCCGCACCGGCCGCAGCGATTTCGCTAATGTTGTTCACTTTCACGCCGCCATCGACTTCCAGGCGAATGTCGTAGCCGGATTCATCAATGCGGCGGCGCACTTCGCGCAGTTTATCCAGCGTGTGAGGTATAAAGGATTGACCACCAAAGCCCGGGTTCACCGACATCAACAAAATGACGTCCAGCTTATCCATCACGTAGTCGAGGTAGCTCAGCGGGGTTGCTGGGTTAAACACCAGACCCGCTTTACAACCGCTCTCTTTGATAAGCTGCAGGGTACGGTCAATATGTTCAGAGGCTTCAGGATGGAAAGTAATGATACTGGCACCTGCTGCCGCAAAGTCCGGGACCAGGCGGTCAACGGGCTTCACCATCAGATGCACGTCAATAGGTGCGGTAATGCCATAATCACGCAGCGATTTTAGCACCATCGGGCCGATGGTCAGGTTCGGTACGTAATGGTTATCCATAACATCGAAATGAACCACGTCCGCTCCGGCGGCCAGCACACGGGCGGTATCCTCCCCCAGACGGGCAAAGTCAGCCGACAAAATTGAAGGGGCAATAAGGTACTGTTTCATCCGCATCTCCTCAAAGCCTATCCCATTAGGCTATTAACGTTGTTTTTTGCCAGGTGGCCGATAGAGCGCGAGCAGCTCCTCCACCTTTTTACGCGTGCCGCCGTTGCGGCTGATGCTGCGTCGAACTTTGACGGTATGGGTATCCGTCGCGTTTTTGTACCAGTCGAGCGTCAGCGGCGTCCGGTGATTTGAAATCAACACAGGGATCCGCTTCGCCATCAGTTCTTCAGCCTTCTTCGCCAGAATTTCTTGCTGCTCAAGGCTGAAACTGTTGGTGTGGTAGGCAGTAAAATTCGCCGTTGCCGACAGCGGCGCGTACGGCGGATCGCAGTAGACCACCGCATTTTTCCCAGCTCGCTTCATGCACTCTTCATAAGATTCGCAATAAAACTCCGCGTTCTGCGCTTTCTCAGCGAAGTGGCGTAGCTCAGCTTCCGGGAAGTAAGGTTTTTTATAACGCCCAAACGGGACGTTAAACTCACCGCGCAGGTTATAACGACAAAGACCGTTGTAGCCGTGACGGTTGAGGTATAAAAACAGCACCGCGCGACGGAAAAGGTCGGTGCTACGGTTAAACTCTTCGCGCAGCTGGTAGTAACACTCAGCGTTATTAGTTTCAGGCACAAATAGAGCCTGCGCCTGTTCAACGTACTCGTCGGCGCGCGTTTTAACGATTTTGTAGAGCTCGATAAGGTCGCTGTTGATATCAGCCAGAATATAACGCGAAAAATCGGTATTCAAGAATACCGATCCTGCACCAACGAAGGGTTCAACCAGACAATCGCCAGCCGGCAAATGATGTCTTATATCGTCGAGTAGGGGGTACTTGCCCCCCGCCCATTTAAGAAAAGCGCGATTTTTTTTCATGCGGCCTGACTAATTACACTTTCTCCGGCTGTGGAGAAAGGCTCCGACAGCATCCTGCGCTTCTACGTTCCTTCGGGCGGTAACTCAACTGCCCAAAGGAACGGTGTCGACATAGAAACGACGCTTACTTCAGGTCAGTCTGAACCTGACGCAGCGGCTTCGCCCACGGGTTCTTCGCCTGAACGTCAGCTGGCAGCGTAGTGACGGCTTTTTTTGCATCATCTTTCGACGCATAGATACCGCTCACCAGCACATACCATGGCTGACCGTTACGGGAGGTTTCATACACCACGTAGTTTTTCAGATTCTCTTTCTTCGCCCAACCGTTCAGGTTGTCGTAGTTGGAAGAGGAGCTGAGCTGCAGGGTGTAATGGGAACCCGAAGCGCTTTTCAGCGAATTGACGTCACCGGCAGACTTCCCGGTTGCAGCCGCAGCAGCAGGTGCCGCCGTGGTAGCCGTTGTCGTTGCGGTTGCCGCAGGTGCGGTAGTCGCTGCTGGTTTAGCAGCTTCAGCCGTCGTTGCTGGCGCTTTCGTCGGCGCGGTCGTTGTTGCCGCTGCTTTAGGCGCGGTAGTCACCGGCTTAGCTTCAGTAACAGGCTTGCTCTGTGCAGGCGTGGTGGTCGTTTTCGCCGTAGCCACTGGCTGAGGTTTCGCTTCGATGACCGCATGTTTACGTTCAGGACGCGGCGTTGCTGCCGTTGTCTGGCGAGGGGTTTCCGGAGCAGTAACCGCTGGACGCGCACCATTACGAATTGGCGCAACGGTTGCAGGTTCAGTTGGCAGCGTGGAGTTCACTACGGCGTTATCAATTTGGCCCTGCTGTTGAGTCAGCGCATTGTTCAGGTCACCCTGAACTTCGACACGCTGTTGACCATCTGGCGCGGCAGTTTCCTGGCCCTGAGTCGGGGTAGAGGAAATTGGCGGCAGAGACACATCCTGCTGCGGGTTAGCCCCCTGGGCAGGCTGAGTATTGGCAGTTTGATCGGTGTTATCACCGGAAAGAGAAATGCTCTTTTCGGTTGAGGCGTTTTGATCGCTGGACGATGACGGCGCTTTCAATGCCGAACCGATGCCGACAATCAGCACCAGCAGCACCACGATCCCCAGACCCATCATAATGTACTGACGGGAGGCTGGTTTACGCGGAGCAGCATCTTTACGTTTCCGTGGACGACGCTCTACGGCTTCTTCTACGCCGTCAGCATCTTCATCATCGGATTCATAGTATTCATCTTCCGGCTCAGCTTCTTCACGTGCTTTGCGGCTACGGGACGGACGGCGCTCGTCGGCCTCGAGCTCCACATCATCAAAATTGATCTGTGGCTCGCTGTCACGATCGGAAGACTGACGAGAGCGACCAGTACGACGATCGCTGGGATCGGGTTTCAGCTCGTCTTCTGGTTTAAATTCATCCATTTAACACCCCACTAAAAGGCTTATGCTACGACTTTTGCACATCACCTGAAGTTAAAACACCGCACAAACGCGGCTAGACCTTTCTTATATTTGCGCCCGCTGAGTATCAGCAATGGCGCCAAGAACCACATCGTGGGATACGCCACTGCGCACCTCACTTTTCCCGATGGCCAGCGGCAACACTAACCGCATTTTCCCCGCCAGGACTTTTTTATCTCGCATCATATGAGGCAGATACGCTTCTGCCGACATTTCCTGAGGCCCTGCAATGGGTAGACCCGCACGCTTAAGCAGAGTAATGATGCGCTGCGTGTCTTCAGCAGAAAATTGCCCCAGACGTTCGGATGCATGTGCCGCCATGACCATCCCGGCAGCAACCGCTTCACCGTGCAGCCAATTACCGTAGCCCATTTCAGCTTCGATAGCGTGACCGAACGTATGTCCAAGATTGAGTAAAGCACGTAACCCTGTTTCGCGCTCGTCGGCAGCGACAACATCGGCTTTCAGCTCACAACAACGGCGAATACAGTACGCCATCGCTTTTTCATCGAGCGCCATGAGCGCATCGATATTCTCTTCCAGCCAGTCGAAGAACGGCGCGTCAAGAATGATGCCGTATTTAATGACTTCAGCAAGTCCGGATGACAACTCACGTTTAGGCAACGTTTTCAGGCAATCGAGGTCAACCACGACGGAGGCGGGTTGCCAGAATGCACCGATCATATTCTTGCCAAGGGGGTGGTTGACCGCGGTTTTGCCGCCAACCGAAGAGTCCACCTGCGACAGCAAGGTGGTAGGAACCTGGATAAAGCGCACGCCGCGCTGATAGCTTGCCGCCGCAAAACCGGTTAAGTCGCCAATAACACCGCCACCTAATGCGACGAGGGTGGTGTCACGACCATGCGGTTTTTGCAAAAGTGCGCTAAAGACGGTGTCCATTACCGACAGGCTTTTATACTGTTCGCCGTCCGGCAGAATGACGCTATCAACTTTCACGCCAATCTGCTCGAGCGCAGAACGGACCTGGTCCAGGTAGAGGGGTGCCAGCGTTTCGTTGGTGACCAGCATGACCTGATCGCCAGACTTGAGCGGTAAGAAGGAAGCTGGATCGTTAAACAAACCAGCCGCGATGGTTATCGGGTAACTACGTTCCCCGAGAGTTACTGTAAGCCTCTCCATAACGCGACGTCCACCTTAATGACTTATATTCGCTGGCGTTCTACCTTGCGGGCCAGTATTAGTTGCTTTCCAGCATATGGATAATCTGGTTGGCGACAACTTTTGCGCTCTGATCGTCAGTGCGGATGGTGACGTCAGCAATCTCTTCATACAGCGGATTACGTTCATCAGCCAGCGCTTCGAGCACCTCACGTGGTGGTGTTTCAACTTGCAGCAGCGGGCGTTTTTTATCACGCTGAGTTCGCGCTAGCTGTTTTTCAATGGTCGTTTCCAGATAAACGACGACACCACGAGCGGAGAGACGATTGCGCGTTTCACGTGATTTTACAGAGCCGCCGCCTGTTGCCAGAACGATGCCCTGCTTTTCCGTTAACTCATTGATGATTTTTTCTTCGCGGTCACGGAAACCTTCTTCGCCTTCGACATCGAAGACCCAGCCCACGTCAGCGCCTGTTCGTTTCTCAATCTCTTGATCAGAATCGTAAAATTCCATATTGAGCTGTTGAGCCAGCTGGCGCCCAATAGTGCTTTTGCCGGCACCCATGGGCCCAACCAGAAAGATATTGCGTTTCTCTGCCATTTTTTTGGTACTACTAAGACTATTCGTTAATGATAAATCCGCGCCGCAGTCGATCGCGCGTCGCAGGACATGAACTGAAACCTCTTATGCAATAGAGCGAGAGTCAGACTGAAAATTATCTCAATACTACGACTGGTTTGGCAACTGATTAAATCAGCAGACTGCATGAGACGAGATAGCATCAGTGACACTCAAATCGGTACTCCTTGTATGCTAAATCTGGTCCCACGTCAAACTCGGGGATGACCTTCCCCCTAAATAGTCCCGTTTACTGACTGCTATTGTGCAGAAATAATACGTGGCGTAATGAACACCACCAGTTCACGCCGTTCATTATCCTTACCGTCGTGACGAAAAAGATGGCCAATCAAGGGAATATCTCCAAGTAATGGAATGCTATCACGGGCATTTTTATTCTTTTGCGAAAAGACACCGCCCAGCGCTAGTGTCTCACCGCTACGCACCTCAACCTGCGTTTCTATCTCCTGCTTGTCGATAGTCATAATTTCACCATCGGCTTGTTGCAGTACCTGCCCTGGCATATTTTCGCTAATCCTCAGCTTCAACCGTACGCGGTCGTTTTGCAAAATCGCCGGCGTCACCTCCATGCCCAACACGGCTTCCTTGAACTCCACCGAGGTCGCGCCGCTTTCGCCGCTCGATACCTGATAGGGTATTTCACTCCCCTGTTTGATGCTGGCCGGCTGTAGATGCGACGCCAACAGCCGAGGGCTGGCGATAATATTGACCTTCTGTTTTTGCTCCAACGCTGAAAGCTCAAGCTCCAGCAGGCGGCCATTGATACGGCCAATATTGAAACCCGCATGCGTGGTCGCATTGGCAACCGAGAGATCGCTGTTTAAGGTCGTGATTTTGCCGACACCGGTCTTACCGTCAGCATCGGCCAGGTTCCACTTCACGCCCAGTTCCCGCAGGCTGGTCTCGTTGATGGTGACAATATGTGCCGCCAGCTCCACCTGGCCGATGGGAATATCCATCTCATGAGCCCATGCTGTAAAGCCGGTGAGATGGTCACGATCGTCGCGCACCAGCAGTCGATTAGTACGCTTATCCACCGTCAACGTTCCCCGCTTGCTTAAAAGTTTAGAACCCGACTTTGCCAATTCATCTGCATCAGCATAGCTCAGCGAAATATTGCTGTTGGCGAGCGGCAAAGTCTGCTGCTGCCGCTCTTTTTCTGCCTCGGCCCGCGTGCGCATCTCCTCGCGCCAGCCTTTTGAGTGCACGTGGAGAACACCATTTTCCTCGTTTGATACCAGCCCGGCATTAGTCATCACCGTATGCAGAGCCTGCTTCCACGCCAGATTATGCAGCTGGAGTGACACCACGCCCTGGACATCGGGCGCAATCACCAGGTTTTTATGTTCCAAATCAGCCAGACTTTGCAGCACCTGGGCGACAGGTATCTCATCAACCACCAGCGTAACGTTTTTTGCCAGACTCAGTAGTGGCACGATCACCAGCATCAGCAGACTTGTCCTTGTTAACATTTTGCGTTCCTTCTCTTTTCCATTGCCAGCGTCGTGGTTCACAACCCGCCCCCGCGTCGATCGTTAGATGGTCATGAGCGACTTCATTAACCATCCAGCCAGTGCTGAGGCGTTTTCCTTGCTCAACACGGTGCCATTTGCCTTCACCATTTTGCATTATGCCAATCCACCGCTCCCCGGATTGCACCATGCCCCGGTAGCGCCAAAGAGAAAGCTGCGCCGTCTGGCATGAATCTGTGACGGGTTCAAACGGATCTCGCATTGCACAAATCAGCGGGATGATGAGGTATAAAAGCAGCCGTGGGTTATGGCGCATCATCGCGTCTCAGTTGGAGGCCTAAACGCAATACGCCGTTTTCGGCACTGAGGGAGAAAGCGATAACCTGCATACCTCGCTCGGCCAGTCTTGAGAAGGTAGCCGGTACTTGCTGCCACGGCGTCTCCAATGACATATCACCCCCAGATGCTGAAGGTATCCAACTCACCAGCCGTGCGCCCTTGAGCTGAAAATCAACCGGCGAAAACACGATTAACTGCTTACCGACCTCTGCTTTTTCATGCAGTTCTAGGGTTTTCATTGGCATTATTCGACGCCAGCTTTTTGCGTTGTAACCCTGCGCAGTCTGCCATGTCACCTCGCTTTTATGCGCACGAGCATAGGCTTGATACCCGACGTCATACGCAGCATATGCGCCGAGTAAAATGGCGACGCATCCGCCGCCTCTCATCATCATCGCCGATGACCACCGTAGCCATTCTTTAGGGAACGACATGCCTCATCTCCTCCGCGAGCTGATATTGAAACTGCCAATAACCGTCGCTGCTGCGCTGGATATTGCCTGCTTTACCGGGCAAAAATCCCGGTATGCTCTGAAGTACCTGCTCCACCGCCGACAGCGCGGAGAACTGCGTCAGAACACCGGATAGTGACAGCACCCCACGACGATAGGTCAACTCATTCAGCCAGGACTGCGGCGGAAGGTTATCTGCGAGAGCGGATAACCGTTGCGACCAGGCCCGAGTCACTTCCCTCATCGCCAGGCGCTTTTGATCAAGCGCTCTTTCCTGCGCATCTGATTTAAGCTGCTGTTCCCGCAGCAGCATCTGCTGGCGGATCTGTTGCTCAGCCAGGACGTGATGCTCGCTAACCTTTTGGTCTATCTGCCAGTAAAGCGATGCATAAAACGCCATACCACCGCACACCAACCAGCTACCGCACACCCGCAGCCCCCAGCACCTCAGGTCGCGGTAAAATTGGATGCGCCGCCAGGGCAAAAAATTGACGGTTTGATTCATCGCCATGGCACGCTCATCGCTAAGGCAATGGCTATCGCAAACTCATCACCGCTAGTGGGTAGGGGGGGTGCTTTTGCGCGACAGCATCCCAGGGATCAAAACCCTGAAATTCGGAAGATGAGGCCATACAGCGCACGATGCGATGTGGTTCAACGCCCAGCTTCGCACTCAGCGACAAAACCGATATGTCCGCCTCATCCAGTTCCTCATATCCCCATCCCTCACGGCTGGCCCAGAGCCACTGTGTACGGTCGCACCAGACCAACACTGCATCGCTGGCTTCCAGTTGAGGCAGAAAGGTTTTTAGCGCACAGGCATCCGGGGTAATCGCCGCTATCTTTAAACGCAGTGTTTGCGCCAGTCGCTGAAGGCGAGAAACGTCCTGCTGCTGAGCGGCAGTCACGTTCCAGTTCCCCTGTTCATCTGCCAGATGGTAGTCAAAACACAGCGAGGTAGAGGGCATCTCCAGTTGCTGCGACATTGCGCTGGCTATCCACGCAGATTGCTCATTTTCACGTAGCGTTAACGCCGCCCGCGGCAGGCTTTTTTGCAACGTTCGCCGGGCGGGAAAGGCGATGCTAAGCGCATGCTGCCAGGGCAACTCACGCCGCCAAACAGAAAGCACCGCGAGCAATGCTTCGTCCGCCTGCTGTGGGGTGGTGGTGGGGGGCAAAGGGAGTTGCCACCAGCGCTTCAGCGACCATCCGCATCGACTATGCTGAAGAGCAACGATAACGACATTATCTTGCTGAAGGTGAAGACCGAGTTGCCAACATTTGAAAGCCATTTCACGATTATCCTTACGCCACCATCATAATGACGGCTATATCAATGATTCTGGCTTGCCTTTATACTACCGCGCGTTTGTTTATAAACTGCCCAAATGACACTCAATGGGAAATCTCCGGTGAAGTTCGTAAAGTATTTATTCATCCTTGCAGTCTGTTGCATTCTGCTGGGAGCAGGCTCGATCTACGGCCTCTACAAATATATTGAGCCGCAGTTGCCCGACGTGGCGACGCTCAAAGACGTGCGCCTGCAGGTACCCATGCAGGTCTATAGCGCGGACGGTGAACTGATCGCGCAATATGGCGAGAAGCGCCGTATTCCAATGACCCTCGACCAAATCCCTCCGGTGATGGTGAAAGCGTTTATTGCTACTGAAGATAGCCGCTTCTATGAGCATCATGGCATCGATCCGATCGGCATCTTCCGTGCGGCAAGCGTGGCGTTGGTCAATGGTCATGCCTCGCAAGGCGCCAGTACCATTACCCAGCAGCTTGCGCGTAACTTCTTCCTCAGCCCTGAAAAAACGCTGATGCGTAAAATAAAGGAAGCGTTCCTTGCGATCCGCATCGAGCAAATGCTGAGTAAAGACGAAATCCTTGAGCTGTATCTGAACAAGATTTACCTCGGCTATCGCGCTTACGGCGTGGGTGCGGCATCGCAGGTGTACTTTGGTAAACCTGCGGACCAGCTCTCCCTGAGCGAAATGGCGGTGATTGCTGGTCTGCCAAAGGCACCGTCAACCTTTAACCCGCTGTACTCCTTAGACCGCGCCACCGCGCGTCGTAACGTGGTGCTGTCACGTATGCTGAGCGAAGGCTATATCAGCCAACAGCAGTACGATCAGGCGCGCAGCGAGGCGATTGATGCCAACTATCACGCGCCGGAAATCGCCTTCTCCTCACCGTATCTCACCGAAATGGTGCGTCAGGATATGGTCAAGCAGTACGGCGAGCAGGCTTATGAAGACGGCTATCGCGTTTACACCACCATCACCCGTAAAAACCAGCAGGCGGCCCAACAAGCTCTGCGTAATAACGTGATGGATTACGACATGCGCCACGGCTACCGCGGCCCATCTAACGTCCTGTGGAAAGCAGGTGAACCAGCATGGGATAGCGCGAAAATCCGCGCATCGCTCAGACCGCTACCGTCCTATGGCCCAATGTTGCCAGCCGTTGTCACAGCGGCTAATCCACAGGAAGCCACCGCAGTATTGGCGAATGGGACATCGGTATCGCTGACCATGGAAGGCATGCGCTGGGCGCGCCCTTACCGTTCCGATACCGCGCAGGGGCCGACGCCACGCAAGGTCACCGATGTGGTTCAGGCAGGCCAACAGATTTGGGTCCGTCAAAATGGAGATAGCTGGTGGTTAGGACAAGTTCCTGACGTCAACTCTGCGCTGGTATCGATAAACCCACAGAATGGCGCCATCATTGCGTTGGTCGGTGGCTTTGACTTCAACCAAAGCAAGTTTAACCGTGCCACGCAGGCACTGCGCCAGGTCGGTTCGAATATCAAACCGTTCCTCTACACAGCCGCCATGGACAAGGGATTAACCCTCGCCAGCATGCTGAACGATGTCCCGATCTCCCGTTGGGATGCCGGTGCCGGTTCCGACTGGCAGCCGAAGAACTCCCCGCCGCAGTATGCCGGTCCAATTCGCCTGCGTCAGGGTCTGGGACAATCCAAGAACGTGGTGATGGTTCGCGCCATGCGCGCCATGGGCGTTGACTACGCCGCAGAATATCTGCAGCGCTTCGGCTTCCCAGCCAACAATATCGTCCATACCGAATCGCTGGCGCTGGGTTCTGCATCGTTTACCCCGCTGCAGGTGGCTCGCGGCTACGCAGTCATGGCAAACGGCGGTTTCCTGGTTGATCCGTACTACATCAGCAAAATTGAAAACGATCAGGGCGGCGTGCTGTTTGAAGCGAAGCCAAAGATCGCCTGCGCCGAGTGTAATCTGCCGGTGATTTACGGTGATACGCCGAAATCCAACGTGCTGGAAAACAACGATGTTGAAGATGTGGCTGTTTCGCAGGAGCCACAGAATTCAGCGGTGCCAATGCCTGCACTGGAACAAGCTAACCAGCAGTTGGTCGCACAGGCTAGCGCTCAGGAATACGCGCCGCATGTCATCAACACACCGCTGTCATTCCTGATTAAGAGCGCACTGAATACCAATATCTTTGGTGAGCCAGGTTGGCAAGGCACCGGCTGGCGCGCTGGCCGTGATCTGAAGCGTCAGGATATCGGCGGCAAAACCGGCACCACCAACAGTTCAAAAGATGCCTGGTTCTCCGGCTACGGTCCGGGAGTCGTGACATCGGTATGGATTGGCTTTGACGATCACCGCCGCGATCTGGGACGGACGACCGCTTCCGGAGCAATTAAAGATCAGATCTCAGGCTATGAAGGCGGCGCCAAGAGCGCGCAACCGGCTTGGGATGCCTTTATGAAAGATGTTCTGACAGGCGTTCCCGAGCAGCCGCTGACACCGCCGCCGGGTATCGTGACGGTCAATATCGACCGTAGCACCGGGCAGTTAGCCAACGGGGGCAGTAGCCGTCAGGAGTACTTTATTGACGGAACGCAGCCAACCCAACAGGCGGTACACGAAGTCGGTACCGAATTGATTGATAATGGGGAAACCCACGAGCTGTTCTAATCCAGACTGAAGCCGCCGCGTCATGCGGCAACTTCGGTTGTTCGAGTGACAAAAAAGGCGCCCTTGGCGCCTTTTTTATTGCCGAAAGAAGCTTACAGACGGCCCTGTGCCTGCAGCCACTCGCGCAGCAGAAACAGTGCGCTGACGTTACGCGCCTCGCTGAAGTCAGGCTCATCCAGCAGTGCCATCAGATTAGATAGCGGCCAGCGCACCTGCGGCAAAGGCTCCGGTTCATCACCAGGCAGTGATTCCGGGTAGAGGTTTTCCGCGACCACGATATTCATTTTGCTGGAGAAGTAGGACGGCGCCATGCTCAATTTTTTGAGAAATACCATCTGATGCGCACCAAACCCCACCTCTTCTTTCAGCTCACGGTTTGCTGCTTCCATCACCGTTTCACCGGGATCGATAAGCCCTTTAGAGAAGCCAAGCTCGTAAGATTCAGTACCCACCGCATATTCACGAATCAGGATGACATGATCGTCAACAATCGGCAGGATCATCACCGCTTCGCGCGAGGACGGTTTCATACGTTCATAAACGCGACGTACGCCATTGCTGAACTCTAAATCGACGCTTTCTACATTAAAAAGACGAGACTGCGCGACGGTTTCAACATGGAGAATGGTGGGTTTCTGTAATGATTTGCTCATTGGCTGGGGTCTTTGCTGTAGTCACTTTTATCATTGTGCGATAGGTATGCGCTTCCAGCAATGCATAAAGCGCTTTATTTACATTGTTGCAACCTTTTGCTTTTCATCTCTCATTTCCGGATAAATGTCAAGAGGTTGAATTACAATTGGGAATTTACTGATACTCGACATGCGACTGGTTTGTTATGCTTATATGTTACATGAGTCTATGGGCTCAGAATTAATGACCTCTGCATAACGTGCCAATGGTTTATACAAAAAGCAGGCAACTAAAGAGACCTCTAAAATAAGTATGATGGGAAAAGCATGGGCACACTGATGATCTTTACCGTAGCGATACTGATCTGCGCCGTGCTGGTCGGTTGGCTCTTCCGTAAAAGGACAAAACGTCTTCAGCTCCCGTGGTTGCACCTGTTCCCCGGTGCGACGACGCGTAAGCTGACCGACGATGAACGTCTGGGCGTGGAAAACTACCTCGGCGATCTCAACCGCGACAGACAGGTTCCAGCCTCTGGCGCCACCATCGCACCTGCTGCGCTGGCGCTCAGCGCTCAAAGCCACACCGTATTTCAACTGACCCGAGCGATCACCCGCTACGGCATCACCACTGACGATCCTAATAAGTGGCGCTACTTCCTCGATTCTGTAGAAGTGCACCTGCCGCCGTTCTGGGAGCAGCACATTACCGATGAAAACAGCATTGAGCTTATCGTGACCGACGATATGCCGCTGGTCATTGCGCTCAACGGTCACTCCCTCAAAGGCTATTCTCAGGGCAACAAACAGTTCGTTATCGAGTCCACCTCATCCACTCAGGCATCTATTCGCGGTGAAGAAAGCGAGCAGATTGAGCTGTTGAATATCCGTCAGGAGACACACGAAGAGCACGCGCTCAGCCGCCCTGACGGTCTGCGAGAAGCACTGCTGATTGTCGCCGCATTCCTGCTGTTCTACTGTAGTTTGATTTCACCCGCGGTGTTTAGCCCATGGATATTATGCAGCGCTGTGCTGCTATTATGCGGCGGGCTATGGGGGCTTTTTGCGCCGCCTACAAAATCGTCGCTGCGCGAGATCCACTGCCTGCGCGGTACGCCAAAGCGTTGGGGACTGTTTGGCGAAAACGATCAAGAACAGATCAACAATATCTCCCTTGGCATTATCGACCTCATCTACCCGCGCCACTGGCAGGCTTTTGTCGCTCAGGATTTAGGGCAAAAAACCGATATTGATATCTACCTGGATAGGCACGTTGTGCGTCAGGGACGTTTTCTCTCTTTGCACGATGAAGTCAAAAACTTCCCGCTTCAGCACTGGCTTCGTAGCCTGGTGATTGGCGGCGGAGCGCTGCTGGTAGTCATCATGTTGTGGCTCAGTGTACCGCTGAACATGCCGTTCAAATTTACCCTTTCCTGGCTCAAAGGTGCACAAACCATTGAAGCCAGTGACGTCCGCCAGCTGGCGCAGGCAGGAATTCGCGTCGGTGATACGCTGCACATCCGCGGTATCGGGATGTGTAATATCCATTCACCGGGCACCTGGACTGCGCAAGATAACTCGCCGTTCATGCCGTTTGACTGCTCGCAGATCATCTGGAATGACGCGCCTCGCCTGCCGCTACCGGAATCCGAAACCGTTAATAAAGCCACCGCGCTGGTTCAGGCCGTCAGCCGACAGCTACACCCAACACCAGACGATGACTCCCGCGTCAGCCCAGCGCTGCGCTCCGCCATCCAAAAATCCGGGATGGTGCTGCTGGATGACTTCGCCGATATCGTATTAAAAACCAAAGACCTGTGTGCCGCTACCGACGACTGTGTGCGCCTGAAGAATGCGCTGGTCAACCTCGGCAACACCCGCGACTGGGATGCACTGGTCAAACGCGCCAACTCCGGCAAGCTCGACGGCGTCAACGTTCTGCTGCGTCCGGTGAGCGCCGAGTCTCTGGACAATTTGGTCGATACCTCCACCGCACCGTTTATTCAGCGCGAAACGGCTCGTGCGGCGCAGTCGCTTAACAGCCCTGCACCCGGCGGTTTCCTGATAACCAGCGATGAAGGCAGTGATTTCGTCAGCCAGCCGTATCCCACCACCAGCCTGTATGACTACCCTGCACGTGAGCAGTGGGATGAATTCCAGCGGCTGGCCGGGATGCTAATGCATACGCCATTCCGCGCCGAAGGGATTGTCACCAATGTCTTTACCGACGCCAACGGCACGCTGCACGTCAACCTGCACCGGATGCCGGACAGCAGCGGTCTGTGGCATTACATCGAAACGACCCTGTTGATGCTGACCATGATTGTCTGCGCGATATACAACGGCATACAGGCTCTGCGCCGCTACCAGCGCCATCGCGAGCGGCTGGCAGACATTCAGAAATACTATGAAAACTGCATCAATCCCGTCCTGATCCCCGCGCCGGAAAGCTTTAAGTCGGACTACCCGACGAATTAAGCCCCATCACAATGCGCGACAGGTTGTGCTAATCTGTCGCGCATTTCTTCCGTCTGGAGACACACCATGCATTTTGATATCGCCTGGCAAGAGGTGGATACCGTTCTTCTGGACATGGATGGCACCCTGCTTGATCTCGCCTTCGATAACTATTTTTGGCAGAAGTTAGTACCAGAAACCTATGGCGCTAAGCTGGGTATCAGCCCCCAGGCGGCTCAGGAAGCTATCCGCCAGGAGTACCATGCGGTGCAACATACGCTAAACTGGTACTGCCTGGACTACTGGAGTGAACGCCTGGATTTGGATATTTGTGCGATGACCAGCCAGCAGGGGCCACGCGCTACGCTTCGCGACGATACCGTCCCTTTCCTTGATGCCCTCAAGGCCAGCGGTAAGCGGCGTATCCTGTTGACCAATGCTCACCCGCATAATCTGGCGGTGAAACTTGAGCACACCGGGTTGGGCTCACACCTTGATTTATTACTTTCCACCCATACATTTGGTTATCCGAAAGAGGATCAGCGGTTATGGCAGGCAGTCACGGAGCACACGGGTCTGGAAGCCGGACGAACGTTGTTTATCGACGATAGCGAGCCGATTCTGGACGCTGCCGCCCACTTTGGGATCCGCTATTGCCTCGGCGTCACCAATCCCGACTCGGGTCTGGCGGAAAAGCACTACCTGCGTCATCCCGCGCTTAACGATTACCGTCGTTTGATCCCCTCACTTAACGTGAAGGAGTGACCGTGAAAGAAAAATCCACCGAAGGCATCAGGCTGGATAAATGGCTGTGGGCCGCGCGTTTTTATAAAACCCGCGCCATTGCACGAGAGATGATTGAAGGCGGTAAAGTCCACTATAACGGGCAGCGCAGCAAGCCCAGCAAAGTGGTCGAACTCAATGCACAGCTCACGCTTCGTCAAGGAAATGATGAACGCACCGTGGTAATAAAAGCCATCACGGAACAGCGGCGGCCGGCAACAGAAGCCGTCGCACTGTATGAAGAGACGGCGGAAAGTATCGAGAAGCGTGAAAAAGTCGCGCTCGCGCGCAAGCTCAATGCGCTGACGATGCCGCATCCGGACAGACGACCGGATAAAAAAGAACGGCGCGACCTGATGAGATTTAAATACGGCGACAGTGAATAACTGCCACCCCAAGAGAGAAAATTATGACTCAACACGATCAATTACATCGCTATCTGTTTGAAAACTATGCCGTGCGTGGCGAACTGGTCACCGTATCCGAAACGCTCGAACAGATCCTGGCAGGACACAACTATCCGCAGCCGGTCAAAAACGTGCTGTCTGAGCTGCTGGTTGCCACCAGCCTGCTGACCGCGACGCTAAAATTTGAAGGCGATATTACCGTTCAGCTGCAGGGCGATGGCCCGATGACGCTGGCAGTGATCAATGGCAACAATCACCAGCAGCTGCGCGGCGTTGCGCGCGTGCAGGGCGATATTCCAGCGGATGCTGATCTGAAAACGCTGATTGGTAACGGCTACCTGGTCATCACCATTTCCCCTGCGGAAGGTGAGCGTTATCAGGGCGTGGTGGGTCTGGAAGGCGATACGTTGGCGGCATGCCTGGAAGACTACTTCCAGCGTTCCGAACAGCTGCCAACGCGTCTTATCATTCGTACCGGTGAATCTGAAGGCAAACCCGCAGCGGGTGGTATGCTGCTGCAGGTGATGCCAGCGCAGAACGCGCAGCCGGAAGATTTTGAACACCTGGCGGCACTGACCGACACTATCAAAGCCGAAGAGCTGTTTACGCTGCCGGCTAACGACGTGCTGTGGCGCTTGTACCACGAAGAAGAAGTCACGCTGTACGATCCACAGAGCGTCGAATTTAAGTGTACTTGTTCACGTGAACGCTGTGCCGACGCACTGCGAACGCTGCCGGATGATGAAATTAACAGCATTCTGGCGGAAGAAGGCGAAATTGATATGCATTGCGACTACTGCGGTAGCCACTATGTATTCAACGCCATGAACATTGCCGAGATTCGTCACAACGCCTCTCCGGCAGATCCGCAGGTCCATTAATTCGCACCGATAAGCGTGATGACCGATATAAAAAAGGCGCCAGTGGCGCCTTTTTCATTTGTCATTAGCGCCGATAGTCCAGCGTCACCGTCTCATCTCCCAAAGTGATGTCCTGCCAGGCTTTCGGTTTTGCACCCACTTTACCCGTATCCACCGCATCAAGAAGCGTCGCTTTATTCACGCCTGCCGGTAACGTCGCGCTGGCCTTAAATGCCCAGCCTTTCTCCTCGTGGCCAAAAACCAGCACCATACGATCGCCAAAGGCGTACAGCACCCACTCAGGTTTGCCATCATCGTTGAGATCCTGGCTCACCAGTACGCAGCTGTCGGTGTCATTGCATGACTCGACCAGATAGCGTCGCTCAATCACGGCTTTCCATAGTGCCTCATCTGGTGATGGGCTACCTTTCACAACCCGGACATTTTTTGCGAGCGTTGCAGCCGTCAGGGCTTCCGTTAGGCTGCGATCGCCATTGAGCAGCCGAATGAGCTGGCGCTGACGCTTGGCATCACGGATAAATTCAGGGTCTTTTTGCAGTTCCAGCAGCGCCTGATGGCCAGGTTTACCGCTGTGCGACAGCATATAGAGGCTGATTTGATCGGCATTGATTTTGCCACTGTGGTAGCGCGACATATGGCTATTCACACTGATGCGCCAGCTATCAAGGATTGGGGTATAGAGTAAGACCAACAGCATCAGACCTAACAGCGACACGCCTAAATGTGTCTTACCCATCTGCGCGGCAGGATTATCACGCTGACGTAGCAAGCTCGCCAGATAACCTAATGACCATACCAGCAATATGACGACGACCAGCACCCCGTACAGGCGATCAGTGGTCCAACCGTATTGTCCGATGCGTAACCACAGCGCCCAGCCCGCAATCAGCGCATAGACCGGTGACAGAAGTATTGCCGCCAGAATGAGGTAGCGCAGCGTTTGTGGATATGGAAGTCGAGCTTTCTGCGGCTCCCATACCATTGCCGTGAGCAGCAATTGAATCAGCGCGAGGGCTGATAACAGGCCTGCGGCGGAAACACGCTGGGAAATCACCGCCAACCCGCTAAACGGCAGCGTAAACAGGAACAACAGCGCCAACAGCGAAACCAACGGCAGCAAACCAGTGGCGATAAGCGCCAGCAGTTTATGGATAGCGGTGATCAGTCGCGTTTGCTGGCGCGCAAGGATCACCGTTAGCGCAGTAACCAGACCGATGACCAAATAGACAAACCATTCGGTTTCAAAGAAGAGTGTTGAGAAGAAAGTAATGTTAGCCAGCTCAAACAACCCGCTCCACAGCAGTAATACCAGCCACACCAGACCGTTTGCCACGGCAACCAACAACAGGGTTAGCGTATTTTGCCACTGCTGGTTATAGAAATGTTCATGGCGGGACAAACCTGTTTTTGGCTGAAGCTGATATTGCAGCCAAGGCATCGCCAGCAGAGCCATCAGCAGTAAGCACCAGCCGTAGTTCCACATCGCCCCGTACTGGCGCCAGATATCCTCATCACCCAGGTTACTCTTCAGCCAGCCGCCCATGCCCAACACCACCAGCAAAATCAGCGCCAGCCAGCCCCAAAGGGCTCTCTGCCGGAAGGAGACCACGGTAAACAGCAGCACAGAGGATAATGCCAAACTTCCCGGCAGGCCGTAATACATCCAACCGCTCTCTTTCGGGATCAGGTATATCGTGAGCAGGTAGCACAAGAAACCTTGTATTACGCCCGTTAGCACCATCCCCCAGCGCGTTGCGGGTGAAAGAGGAGTCACAGCATCCATATCGATAATCCCGTTCCTGAAGTAGACAATAAGGCCATTTTGACTGGTCAATGGCGTCAAAAAAACAAATTTTGCTCAGCGAGGTGAATCGATTTTTTGCATGAAAGCATTACGTAATTTTCTTTCATAAATGCGATTAATTTCACATTTATGCCGTCAATTAAACCATTTTGTAACCATTTGAGAACATTCGTGCCAAATATGCGGCTTTTCCTGTCATAATCCCAGTCGCTTCGTGACAGGAGTCACAATGTTTTCGTAAGTAAGACGTTTGTCGGGATACGTAAATCTATGAGCCTGGTCGCGGTCAACACCCCTAAAATACCCATAGAATTTATAGTAGTACATATTGGCTAAGGAGCAGTGAAATGCGCAACGGTATAACCCCGCAGGACCTCAAGGCTTATGGTATCAACGACGCACAGGATATCGTCTACAACCCCGACTACGATACATTGTATCAAGAAGAACTCGATCCTAACCTGGAAGGTTATGAGCGTGGTGTACTGACGAGCCTGGGTGCAATTTCTGTCGACACCGGAATCTTTACCGGCCGCTCCCCAAAGGACAAATATATAGTTCGCGATGATACAACTCGCGACACGGTATGGTGGTCTGATAAGGGTAACGGGAAAAATGACAACAAACCTCTGTCACCTGAAATCTGGCAACATCTTAAAGGCCTGGTCTCTAAAGAGCTTTCTGGCAAACGCCTGTTCATCATTGATGCTTTCTGTGGCGCCAACGAGGACACCCGTCTGTCCGTCCGTTTTATCACTGAAGTCGCCTGGCAGGCACACTTCGTCAAGAACATGTTCATTCGCCCAACCGATGAAGAGCTGAAAACCTTCGAACCAGACTTTATCGTGATGAACGGCGCGAAATGCACCAACCCGCAGTGGAAAGAACAAGGTCTCAATTCAGAAAACTTTGTCGCGTTCAACCTGACAGAACGTATCCAGCTTATCGGCGGAACCTGGTACGGCGGCGAAATGAAAAAAGGGATGTTCTCAATCATGAACTACCTGCTGCCGCTGCAGGGTATCGCTTCTATGCACTGCTCCGCTAACGTCGGTGAGAAAGGCGATGTCGCAGTCTTCTTTGGTCTGTCTGGTACGGGTAAAACGACCCTTTCTACCGACCCGAAACGCCGCCTGATTGGCGATGATGAGCACGGCTGGGATGATGACGGCGTGTTTAACTTCGAAGGCGGTTGCTACGCGAAGACTATCAAACTGTCCGAAGCCGCCGAGCCTGATATCTATCACGCGATTCGTCGCGATGCGCTGCTGGAAAACGTGGTCGTACGCGCCGATGGGACGATTGATTTCGACGACGGTTCCAAAACCGAAAACACCCGTGTCTCCTATCCTATTTATCACATCGACAATATCGTTAAGCCAGTGTCGAAAGCGGGTCATGCCACTAAGGTTATCTTCCTGACCGCCGATGCGTTTGGCGTTCTGCCTCCAGTATCGCGCCTCACCGCTGACCAGACGCAGTACCACTTCCTGTCCGGCTTTACCGCCAAACTGGCAGGCACCGAGCGCGGCGTTACCGAACCAACCCCGACCTTCTCCGCCTGCTTTGGCGCAGCGTTCCTGTCACTGCATCCAACTCAGTATGCGGAAGTACTGGTGAAACGCATGCAGGCCGCTGGTGCTCAGGCGTATCTGGTTAATACCGGTTGGAACGGTACTGGCAAACGTATTTCGATTAAGAATACCCGCGCCATCATCGACGCCATCCTCGACGGTTCTCTGGATAATGCAGAAACCTTCACGCTGCCGATGTTCAACCTGCAAATCCCAACCGAGCTGCCAGGCGTTGATAGCAATATCCTCGATCCACGTAGCACCTACGGCTCGCCGGAGCAGTGGCAGGAAAAAGCGGAGAAGCTGGCGAAACTGTTTACGGAAAACTTTGAGAAGTACACCGATACGCCTGCAGGTGCCGCGCTGGTCAGCGCAGGGCCTAAGCTGTAATCGGCTAGCCAAACATCTGTAAAAATAAAAACCGCCGGGTTATCCCCAGCGGTTTTTTTTTAACTCTCTTTTGTTGGCCCCGGCACGCGGCTTGGCGGTATCGGTAGCCAGGCGCGAATCAACAACCCGCCCCGTTCGCTGGTATCCAGCTCCAGCAGCCCGTTATGGTTATCGATAATACGCTGAACAATCGCCAGCCCCAGCCCGGTCCCGCTAATCGTGCGCGCGCTATCGCCGCGCACAAACGGCTGGAACAGATGCTTACGCTGCTCAGGCTTGATCCCAGGGCCGTTGTCTTCCACCTGGAACCAGGCACGATGCGCTTCACGGCCGCTGCTGACTTTAATCCAGCCGTTACCGTAGCGCGCGGCGTTCACCACCATATTGGCCAATGCACGCTTGATAGACAGCGGATGCACGCGAACCGGGATCTCATCAGCCAGAAGATCGGTATCAATCTCGCGCTCATAGCCACTCTCTGCCGCAATCACCTCGCCGAGCACGGCGTTGAGATCGATAAACTCCAGCGGCATTTCCTGACCGGTACGCAGATAGTCGATGAACTGCTCAATGATGGCGTTGCACTCTTCGATGTCTTTGTTGATCGACTCCGCCAGATAGCCATCCTGCTCACCCATCATTTCGGTGGCGAGACGAATACGCGTTAGCGGTGTACGTAAATCATGGCTGACGCCGGCCATCAGCAGCGTACGGTCGTCAGACAGCTGCTTCACCCCCGCGGCCATATGGTTAAAGGCCCGAGTCACCGAACGTACTTCAGACGCACCGTATTCGCGCAGCGGCGGCGGAATAATCCCTTTACCCACCTGCAGCGCCGCATGCTCCAGATCGACCAGGGGTCGGTTCTGGATACGGATAAACAGCCATGCGCCGCCTATGGCCAGCAGCATGATAGCGAGGGTATAGCGGAAGAGCGGAGAGAAGTCTCCCTGATGAATTTCGGTCAGCGGCACCCGCACCCAAATATTGGGCGACAGCCAGGTTTTCAACCAAACCACCGGGGAGCTTTTGTTCACTTCAACGCGAACTTCAGTTGGCCCACCGAGCTGCTGGGCCATCTGTTGGCTTAAGAATTCATAGTGCTGCGCCCAACGAAGCCCCGCTTCCTCTGCAGCTTCATCGGAATAGAGTGAGATACCAAGCTCACGATAAATCTCGCGGCGAAATGCCGGCGGCACGACAAGCTGCGTCCCGTCTTCCAGCTGCAGTTTATCGGTCATCAGCATACGGACTTCGTAGGCTAAGACCTTATTAAACTGCTGCAGGCTTGGCAAAATCGCGAAGTTCAACACCACCAGATAGGTTGTCACCAGGCTGACAAACAGCAGGGTGACAATCAGCAACAACGTGCGGGCAAACGAACTTCGTGGCGAGAAGCGCAATCGCCTCATGCTTTAGAACCGTCCGGAACAAAAACGTAGCCCAGACCCCATACGGTCTGAATGTAACGTGGATGGGCTGGATCTTCTTCTACCATCCGGCGCAGACGCGAAATCTGCACATCGATAGAACGTTCCATTGCCGAGTATTCACGACCGCGAGCAAGGTTCATCAGCTTATCGCGGGACAGCGGCTCACGCGGATGGCTCACCAGCGCTTTCAGCACCGCAAACTCACCGCTGGTCAACGGCATAGGCTCATCTTCACGGAACATTTCGCGGGTGCCGAGGTTCAATTTGAATTTACCAAAGGCAATCACCGCTTCTTCCTGCGAAGGTGCGCCCGGCAGTTCATTGGCCTGACGACGCAGCACCGCACGAATACGGGCCAGCAGTTCACGCGGGTTGAACGGTTTTGGAATATAATCATCGGCACCAATTTCCAGCCCGACGATACGGTCAACTTCTTCCCCTTTTGCCGTTACCATGATTATCGGCATCGGGTTGCTCTGGCTACGCAGGCGGCGACAAATAGACAGGCCATCTTCGCCAGGCAGCATTAAATCGAGCACCATCAGATGGAAAGATTCGCGAGTCAGCAATCTGTCCATCTGTTCGGCGTTAGCGACGCTTCGAACCTGGAAACCCTGCTCGGTTAGATAACGTTCCAGCAGCGCACGCAGGCGCATATCGTCATCCACAACCAGAATCTTATAATTCTCTTGCATTGTTTTTACTCCCAAAGGTTCGCAACAATTATTCAGTACGTATTCTCAAAAAAGCCTGCTCTAACGACCAGCTAAATCTGGTATATATTCCAGGCTAAATTGTTACAAAGCATATTTAACAGCGAGTTAAGTATACAATGGATCTTAGTACACATTATTTATTCTGTCGGTATGCTGGCGTACTACGTATTGTGCGTAATGATGACCCGGCGGCCAGGTAAGCACTGAATCATGAAAACACCGTTGATCACCCGAGAAGGGTACGAAAAGCTCAAAAAAGAGATGGATTATCTCTGGCGCGAAGAGCGCCCGGAAGTCACCAAAAAAGTGACCTGGGCCGCAAGCCTTGGCGATCGCAGTGAAAATGCTGACTACCAATATAATAAAAAGCGGCTAAGAGAAATCGATCGCCGCGTACGTTATTTAACGAAATGCCTCGAGCATCTGAAGATTGTCGATTATTCACCGCAGCAAGAAGGCAAAGTCTTCTTCGGCGCGTGGGTTGAAATCGAAAACGATGACGGCGTGACCAAGCGTTTTCGCATCGTTGGCTATGATGAAATCTTTGGCCGCAACGACTATATCTCTATCGACTCCCCGATGGCCCGCGCTTTGCTGAAAAAAGAGGTGGGCGACCTGGCGGTGGTTAATACGCCTGCCGGTGAGGCCAGCTGGTACGTCAACGAGATTGAATACGTTAAATGAGCCGGAACATTCCGAAGCCCCCGCTGATGACTGGCATTTTTGCCAGTCAATCCGTATAACTGTCCCCTGATTTTATGACCTAACAGTGAAACCAAGCCATGTTGAATGATTCGCTCTGCCGCATTATTGCGGGTGAACTTCAGGCCAGAGCAGAACAGGTGGAATCCGCCGTTCGCCTGCTTGATGAAGGGAACACCGTGCCGTTTATCGCACGTTATCGTAAGGAAGTCACAGGCGGTCTGGATGATACGCAACTGCGTAATCTGGAAACCCGACTGGGGTATTTGCGTGAGCTGGAAGACCGTCGTCAGACCATCCTGAAATCCATTTCCGAGCAGGGCAAATTGACCGATGCGCTGGAAAAAGCGATCAACGGCACGCTGAACAAAACCGAGCTCGAAGATCTCTATCTGCCTTACAAACAAAAACGTCGTACGCGTGGACAGATTGCCATTGAAGCAGGCCTCGAGCCGCTGGCCGATCTGCTGTGGACCGATCCGTCTCACGATCCGGAGACAGAAGCCGCCAAATATATTGATGCCGACAAAGGCATAGCTGATAGCAAAGCCGCGCTTGATGGCGCCCGCTACATCCTGATGGAGCGCTTTGCCGAGGATGCCGCCCTGCTGGCAAAAGTACGTGACTACCTGTGGAAAAACGCCCATCTGGTCGCCACCGTGGTCAGCGGTAAGGAAGAAGAAGGCGCTAAATTCCGCGACTACTTCGACCACCACGAACCGATTTCTACCACCCCTTCCCACCGCGCGCTGGCCATGTTCCGCGGGCGTAACGAAGGCGTGCTACAGCTGTCCCTCAATGCTGACCCGCAGTTCGACGAGCCGCCAAAAGAGAGCTACTGCGAGCAGATCATCATCGATCACCTCGGGCTGCGTTTAAACAACGCTCCAGCAGACAGCTGGCGTAAAGCAGTGATTAGCTGGACGTGGCGCATCAAGGTACTGATGCACCTCGAAACCGAGCTGATGGGCACCGTGCGCGAGCGCGCAGAAGACGAAGCGATCAACGTGTTCGCTCGCAACCTGCACGACCTGCTGATGGCTGCACCGGCTGGCCTGCGCGCCACCATGGGACTCGATCCCGGTCTGCGTACCGGCGTTAAGGTTGCCGTCGTAGATGGCACCGGCAAACTGGTTGCCACCGACACCATTTATCCGCACACCGGCCAGGCTGCAAAAGCCGCCGTTACCGTTGCCGCGCTGTGTGAAAAGCATAATGTTGAACTGGTGGCGATTGGCAACGGTACCGCCTCTCGCGAAACCGAACGCTTCTTCCTCGACGTACAGCAGCAGTTCCCGAAAGTCACGGCACAGAAAGTGATTGTCAGCGAAGCAGGGGCATCGGTTTATTCCGCCTCCGAGCTGGCGGCACAAGAATTCCCGGATCTCGACGTGTCCATCCGTGGTGCGGTATCTATCGCCCGTCGCTTGCAGGATCCGCTCGCCGAGCTGGTGAAAATCGATCCGAAATCCATCGGCGTGGGCCAGTATCAGCACGACGTTAGCCAGACTCAGTTGGCGCGTAAGCTGGATGCGGTGGTGGAAGACTGCGTAAACGCCGTTGGCGTTGATCTGAATACCGCTTCCGTTCCACTGCTGACCCGCGTCGCGGGCCTGACGCGAATGATGGCGCAGAATATCGTCACCTGGCGTGATGAGAACGGTCAGTTCCAGAACCGCCAACAGCTGCTGAAAGTGAGCCGTCTGGGGCCAAAAGCGTTTGAACAGTGCGCGGGCTTCCTGCGTATCAACCACGGCGATAACCCGCTGGATGCTTCCACCGTTCACCCAGAAGCCTATCCGGTGGTCGAACGCATTCTGGCGGCGACGCATCAGGCACTGAAGGACTTGATGGGTAATAGCAGCGAGCTACGTAACGTCAAAGCAGTTGATTTCACCGACGAGCGTTTTGGTCTGCCGACCGTCACCGACATCATCAAAGAGCTGGAAAAACCGGGCCGCGATCCGCGTCCTGAGTTTAAAACTGCAAAGTTCGCCGATGGCGTGGAAACCATGAATGACCTGCTGCCGGGCATGGTGCTGGAAGGTGCGGTGACTAACGTCACCAACTTCGGCGCGTTCGTCGATATCGGCGTGCATCAGGACGGTCTGGTCCATATCTCTTCACTGGCCGACAAGTTCGTCGAAGATCCGCACACCGTGGTGAAAGCGGGCGACATTGTGAAGGTGAAAGTGCTGGAAGTGGATCTGCAGCGTAAGCGTATCGCCTTGACCATGCGTCTGGACGAGCAGCCGGGGGAAACCAACGCCCGTCGTGGCGCGGGCAACGATCGCAGCCAGGGCAACAATCGCCCAGCGGCGAAAGCCGCTAAACCGCGCGGGCGTGATGCTCAACCTGCGGGTAACAGCGCCATGATGGATGCGCTGGCAGCCGCAATGGGTAAAAAACGCTAATCATAACGCCCGGCCGAGCGCAGCAACGCCGGGCGACATTCCTCGCAGACGCCAAAAAAACGTTCACGCTGGCATTCAACAACAGTCATTGTTGAGCACAATAATGGCGTCCTCTCTATCCCTCGTTATATTTTCCTTCACTTGTAATAATAAGCTTCAGCCGTTTTAATTTTATTAACCAATGAAACCTTAATTAAACATTAAGTGAGATTAATAATATTAAATTCATTTACCGCTACAATGCGTTGCTTGAGTCATATCAATAAAAGTGCAAATTTCCGTCGAAATAGCTTTCAATCGCATGTTATGTATTGATGATAAAAACCATTCTCATTATCATTATTTCCAGTCAGTCTTTATTCTTCATCTGTTGACGATATCCCAGCTGCAGTCCGCAGCGTACGGCGGTATCTCCTCTGTTCAGCTAGCTGATACACAAGTAGGTTATATGCAATTTACACCTGATACTGCGTGGAAGATTGTCGGTTTCTCCCGCGAAATTAGCCCCGCTTATCGTCAGAAACTACTGTCTCTGGGGATGCTACCGGGTTCATCATTTAATGTGGTTCGCGTGGCGCCGCTTGGCGATCCTATTCATATTGAAACCCGTCGCGTTAGCCTGGTGCTGCGTAAAAAAGATCTCGCGCTAATTGAATTAGAAGCCGTTGCACAATAACTCCAGCCTGGTACTAAGAGTCTGAAATATGAAAAAATTAACCATTGGTTTAATTGGCAATCCTAATTCCGGCAAGACGACCTTATTCAATCAGTTAACCGGTGCGCGCCAGCGCGTAGGTAACTGGGCCGGAGTCACGGTTGAACGTAAAGAAGGGGCATTCTCGACCATCGACCATCAGGTCACCCTGGTCGACCTACCGGGCACTTACTCGCTCACCACTATCTCGTCGCAAACCTCGTTGGATGAGCAAATTGCCTGCCACTACATTCTCAGCGGTGATGCCGACCTGCTGATTAATGTCGTCGACGCTTCCAACCTTGAGCGTAACCTTTATCTGACGCTACAGCTGCTGGAGCTGGGCATTCCCTGCGTTGTCGCGCTGAACATGCTCGATATTGCCGAGAAGCAAAAAATCCGCATTGACGTTGATGCTCTCGCCGCCCGCCTGGGCTGCCCGGTAGTACCGTTGGTTTCCACGCGCGGTCGCGGTATCGAAGCACTGAAAATGGCCATCGATCGTCACCAGGCGAATGAGCCTCTGGAGTTGGTACACTATCCGCAGCCACTGCTGCGCGAGGCCGATAATCTGGCCCGTGAGATGGCGGAAGATATCCCAGAACGCCAGCGTCAATGGCTGGGGATGCAGATGCTGGAAGGCGATATTTACAGCCGAGCCTACGCCGGCGACGCCGCGCACAAGCTGGATGTTTCACTCGCTCACCTGAGCGAAGAGATGGATGACCCCGCGCTGTATATCGCCGATGCGCGCTATCAAAGCATCGCCGCTATCTGCGACGCCGTCAGCAACACCCTAACCGCTGAACCAAGCCGTTTCACCACGGCGGTCGACAAAATCATCCTCAACCGGATTCTGGGTTTACCGATTTTCCTGTTCGTCATGTATCTGATGTTCTTGTTGGCAATCAACATCGGCGGCGCGCTGCAACCTATCTTTGACGGTGGTTCAGTCGCTATCTTCATTCATGGCATTCAGTGGATTGGCTACACCCTACACTTCCCTGATTGGCTCACCGTATTCCTGGCGCAGGGCATCGGCGGCGGTATCAACACCGTGCTACCATTAGTCCCGCAAATCGGCATGATGTATCTGTTCCTCTCCTTCCTTGAGGATTCAGGCTACATGGCTCGCGCCGCATTCGTGATGGACCGTCTGATGCAGTCGTTAGGTCTGCCGGGGAAATCCTTCGTGCCACTGATCGTTGGCTTCGGCTGTAACGTACCGTCGGTGATGGGGGCTCGTACACTCGATGCACCGCGCGAACGTCTGATGACCATCATGATGGCACCATTTATGTCCTGTGGCGCACGACTGGCGATTTTCGCCGTCTTCGCCGCTGCCTTCTTTGGTCAAGGCGGTGCACTGGTGGTCTTCTCACTGTATGTGCTCGGTATTGCCATCGCCATCCTGACCGGCCTGATGCTCAAGTACACCATCATGCGCGGCGAAGCATCACCGTTCGTCATGGAGCTTCCGGTGTACCACGTTCCGCACGTGAAAAGCCTGATTATCCAGACCTGGCAGCGCTTGAAAGGCTTCGTACTGCGTGCCGGTAAAGTTATCGTTATCGTCAGCATCTTCCTCAGCGCGCTGAACAGCTTCTCCTTCAGCGGCAAAATTGTCGATAACATCAATGACTCCGCGCTGGCTTCGGTGAGCCGAGCTATCACGCCGGTATTTAAACCGATTGGCGTGCACGAGGATAACTGGCAGGCGACTGTCGGGCTGTTTACCGGCGCGATGGCGAAAGAAGTGGTTGTCGGTACGCTGAACACCCTTTACACCGCTGAAAACATTCAGAACGAAGAGTTTAACCCGCAGGAATTCCACCTCGGTGATGAACTGCTGGCGGCTGCGGATGAAACCTGGCAGGGCCTGAAAGACACCTTCAGCCTGAGCGTACTGGCAAACCCCATTGAAGCCAGCAAAGGCGATGGCGAAATGGAAACCGGCGCCATGGGCGTGATGAGCACCAAATTCGGCAGCGCGGCGGCAGCCTACAGCTACCTGATTTTCGTGCTGCTCTATATCCCATGCATCTCGGTAATGGGCGCAGTTGCTCGTGAATCGAGCCGCGGCTGGATGACCTTCTCCATTCTGTGGGGGCTGAATATCGCCTACTCGCTCTCGACGCTGTACTACCAGACCGTCAGCTTTAGCCAGCATCCACGCTACAGCCTGGTGTGCATTCTGGCGGTGATTCTGTTCAACGTGGTACTGCTGGGCCTGTTGCGTCGTGCTCGTAGCCGCGTGGACGTTTCGCTGCTGGCCACGCGCAAAACGCCAACGTCATGCTGCTCTAGCCCAGCGGGCGATTGTCACTAGGAGTCGACATGGCATCATTGATCGAAGTACGCGATATGTTGGCACTGCAAGGACGCATGGAAGCCGCACAGCTCAGCGCCCAACTGCATACGCCACAGGCGCTGGTCGATGCCATGCTGGGCCGCCTGGAAGCCATGGGGAAAGTCGTGAAGATTAGCGAAGATCCTGATGGCTGCCTCTCCGGCAGCTGTAAAAGCTGTCCGGAAGGGAAAGCCTGCTTACGTGAATGGTGGGCACTGCGCTGATACCCTATTCCCGGCGTTAAATTGACGCCGGGAACAGAGGATTAGAAGCTACTTATAAACGTCCGCATTACCATGGACGGTTTTTTCGTTTTTCTCGCCCGCAATGATCACATAGTACTTCCCGCCCATCTCATCCGCCTTTTTCGAAAGATCGCGTTTGGCGTCCATTGGTGACGTGGTTCTTGACGTGGTGATGTTGCCAATTTTGGTCAAATTCATCTTGGCGACATCATCTTTCTGGATCTCTTTAGCAGCAAACGCACCAAACGACAGGGAGCCAATCACCAGAGATGCAACAATACCTGTAATAAGTTTCATAGCCTCTACTCTCCATAAGGGTTGTATTTGCGCTACAGCGTTCGGATGAAATAATCACCTGCTGCAGCAGCTTAAGTATTGCTATGAATATCTGTTTTACCACTTACTACAGGAATTAATTCGTTAATTGCTTTTTCAATGCCACCAGCGGTTCGCAAAATACCTGAGGATGAGAGATAAACGGCGCGTGCGCGGCCTTATCAAAAATTACGGATTCACTGCCCGGCCATAGCGTGTCGAGAAGCGGCACGATTTTACGCGGAACCAGCCCATCCAACCGCCCGTACATACGCAGGAATGGCATATTGAGCCGCACCAGCGCCTGACGCATATCGGCGGTTTTCAAAATCTCCAGCCCACCGTTAAGGACTTCCGATGAAGGCATAGGCAGTGACAGCACCGTCTTCTTCAACGCTCTGGCATCCTGTCGCGCGCTTTCGGTCCCCATGGTCTGCAGTGCCAAAAAACGTTCCACGGTACGCTGGAAATCATCAGTGAGCTGCTGCTGGAAGCCACTCAATACCTCGGGTTTAATCCCCGGCCATTCATCCTGTGCGGCAAAGCATGGCGATGACGCCACGGTTACCAACGCCTGTACGCGTTCAGGGTGACGCAATGCGATTTGGCTGGCGACCAGCCCCCCCAGACTCCAGCCAAGCCAAACGGCTTGCTCTGGTGCTTTCTCCAGTACTTTTTCGGCTATCTCTTCCAGCGATAAAGCGCCAAAGCCTACGCTCCGGCCATAGCCCGGCAGATCGACCAAATGCAATGTAAAATGCGCGCCTAATTCCGGCGTAATGCAATCCCAAACCTGTGCGTTCAGTCCCCATCCGTGCAGCAGCACAAGATGACAATTTCCTTCGCCCGTGGTTTGCCACCAGATGTCGTTCATCAGCTATTGTTCTCATTTCTTCGCTCTAAGGGGGGATTATGCTAACAGTCCACGGCTTGTGCTGGCTATGCCAAATGCCTCTTGCGCTGCCCGCATGGGGCGTTTGCTCGCGCTGTAGCAAAACGTTATTTAGCAAGATGTGCGGTTGCCCGCAGTGCGGATTGCCGTCTGCTAGCACCAATACGCCATGCGGGCGCTGCCTGCAAAAACCGCCGCCGTGGCAACGGTTAGTGGCGGTGAATGGCTATCAGCCGCCGCTCAGTGAGATGGTTCATCGCTTCAAGTTTAACGGTAAAGCCGAGCTGGCTGCCACACTCGCACGCCTGCTGCTTTTAGCCGTTCGCCAGCAGTCAGGGCTTCCTCCACCCCAACAGCTTATTAGTGTACCGCTATGGCAGCGACGTCACTGGCGACGCGGCTTTAACCAAAGTGATCTGCTGTGCAAAGCGCTCAGCACATGGCTGCCTTGCGAATATCATCCCCGGACGCTTGCCCGCATTCGCCCCACCGCCACTCAACATCAGCTCAGCGCACGACGACGTTCGCACAACCTGAAAAACGCGTTTCGGCTTGAATTACCCGTGCAGGGTCGCCATATGGTTATTGTGGATGATGTTGTCACGACGGGCAGTACTGCAGCCGAGATTTCCCGCCTGCTTTTGCGAAATGGCGCGGCGAGCGTTCAGGTATGGTGTCTGTGTCGCACCTTGTAGACCCCCAGCGATGGGCGTATTATAACCAACTAAAGTAGTCAACTATTAGGTCAAAGCTATGATCCGTATTTCCGATACTGCGCAAGCGCACTTTGCCAAACTTCTGCAAAATCAGGAAGAAGGGACCCAGATCCGTGTATTCGTGATCAACCCTGGTACGCCTAACGCAGAATGCGGCGTTTCTTATTGCCCGCCGGATGCGGTGGAAGCAAGTGATACAGCACTGAAATTTGAACAGCTCACCGCTTATGTCGATGAACTGAGCGCTCCGTATCTGGAAGATGCGGAAATTGATTTCGTCACCGACCAGTTGGGTTCTCAGCTGACGCTGAAAGCACCTAACGCTAAAATGCGTAAAGTGTCCGACGATGCGCCGCTGATGGAGCGCGTTGAGTACATGCTGCAATCACAGATTAACCCACAGCTGGCAGGCCACGGTGGCCGCGTTACGCTGATGGAAATCACCGAAGACGGCTTAGCTATTCTGCAGTTTGGCGGCGGTTGTAACGGCTGTTCGATGGTGGATGTGACCCTGAAAGAAGGCATCGAGAAGCAGCTGCTGGTTGAGTTCCCCGAGCTCAAAGGTGTACGCGATCTCACCGAACACCAGCGCGGCGAACACTCTTACTACTAATACTACGAGTGATTCTCCCACGACCCGGGCAAGGCACTAAGCCGACCCCGGGTTAGCGCCAATTCCCTCACAGACGCTTCGCCTGAACGGGCACAACACCTTCATTTCTCATGTTACCGCGCAACATTCCTCTCATTTTTCGATCCGCAACGCTGCAAAAATCCAGCTAATAGTTTGACTGGAGTCGCATATTTCACATTTCCACCGCCTGACATATTCTCAAACACAGCATGTTACCCGTATCATCCCGCCATACGCCATCGTGTTAAATAATAGCCAGCTATTCTCTGTCTGAGTCATACAACATTACGGTGGCGTGAAGTAGTCAGTACCTATTCCCTCTGTAGGGACAATTGGAAGTTGTCGTAGCAACAATGACGTTACCCATAACAAATTAAAGGCTGGAAAAATTATGCCATTAATCATCGTAGCAATCGGGGTTATCCTCTTATTACTGTTGATGATCCGCTTCAAAATGAACGGATTCATCGCACTGGTTCTGGTGGCTCTGGCCGTCGGATTGATGCAGGGCATGCCCCTGGACAAAGTGATCGTCTCCATTAAAAATGGCGTAGGCGGTACCCTCGGTGGACTGGCGCTGATTATGGGCTTCGGCGCCATGCTCGGTAAGATGCTGGCCGACTGCGGTGGTGCACAGCGTATCGCAACCACCCTTATCGATAAATTTGGTCGTAAGCACATTCAGTGGGCCGTCGTACTGACCGGTTTCACCGTAGGCTTCGCACTGTTCTATGAAGTGGGCTTCGTGTTGCTGCTGCCGTTGGTCTTCACCATCGCTGCCTCCGCGCGTATTCCTCTGCTGTATGTCGGTGTACCGATGGCTGCGGCGCTGTCCGTCACCCACGGCTTCCTGCCACCACATCCAGGCCCAACGGCTATCGCCACCATCTTCCACGCGGATATGGGTAAAACCCTGCTGTACGGTACGCTGCTGGCCATCCCAACCGTTATTCTGGCGGGCCCGGTTTATGCTCGCTGCCTGAAAGGCATCGACAAGCCAATTCCGGAAGGTCTGCACAACCCGAAAACCTTCACCGACGCAGAAATGCCATCCTTCGGCGTTAGCGTTTGGACTTCTCTGGTTCCGGTTATCCTGATGGCACTGCGTGCTGTCGCTGAAATGGTGCTGCCGAAAGGTCACGCCCTGCTGCCTGCCGCCGAGTTCTTCGGTGACCCGGTAATGGCGACGCTGATTGCGGTACTGATTGCTATCTTCACCTTCGGCCTGAACCGCGGCCGTTCTATGGATGAAATCAACGACACGCTGATCTCCTCCATCAAAATTATCGCCATGATGCTGCTGATCATCGGCGGTGGCGGTGCGTTCAAACAGGTTCTGGTCGACAGCGGCGTGGATAAATACATTGCCTCTATCATGCACGAATCCAACGTATCTCCGCTGTTTATGGCCTGGTCTATCGCTGCGGTTCTGCGTATTGCGCTGGGTTCAGCCACCGTTGCGGCGATTACCGCAGGCGGTATTGCAGCGCCACTGATTGCCACCACGGGCGTCAGCCCAGAGCTGATGGTTATCGCGGTAGGTTCCGGTTCCGTTATCTTCTCCCACGTCAACGATCCGGGCTTCTGGCTGTTTAAAGAGTACTTCAACCTGACTATCGGCGAGACCATTAAGTCCTGGTCTATGCTGGAAACCATTATCTCGGTGTGTGGTCTGGTAGGCTGTCTGCTGCTGGGGATGGTGGTTTAACACCACGCATTACCGATATAAAAACGCCGGGGTTTGCCCCGGCGTTTTTGTTTTTACTTCTTCTTGCTCGCCGCTTTCCGGCGCTTGTCCAAATCTTTAATCAGCTTGTTCACATCATCATCAGCAAACATCGCTTCCAGAGAAGTGGAGAGCTTACGTCGCCAGTTCGGATACTCGGTACTGGTGCCAGGGATATTCACCGGCGAGGACATCTGCAGCCAGTCTTCCGGCTGAAGCCCCAACAGCGCGCTATTGCTATCAGCGATATAACGCTGCATACCGCGGCTTAAAGTGGCGGTCATCGACATCAGTGACGCTTTGTGACCCGCACGTTTCGGCAGCGTGCCGTACTTGTGCAGCGCATCCATCAGCCCTTGCTTGGCCAGCTCACGATCCTGATACAGCCCGCGCAGCACATCAGCATCGGGGTACAGACCCAGCTCATTACCCAGCGTCAAATCACCGCTTTCCCAATAGCCGCGCAGCGTTGGCAGGTCATGAGTGGTGGCCACGGCCATCGACTGTTCCGGATACGCTTTTGGTGAACGGAAGGTCTTCTCATGATCATTCTCAAAGTAGAGAACTTTGTAGGAATAAACACCGCTCTTACGCAACTTACTGACGATCTCAACCGGCACTGTCCCTAAATCTTCACCAATCACCATGCAGTTGTGACGCTTACTTTCCAGCGCCAGAATCGACAACAGCGCATCCACAGGATACTGCACGTAGGCACCGTGGTCGGCGGTTTCACCGTACGGGATCCACCACAGACGCAGTACCGACATGACGTGGTCGATACGCAGCGCGCCGCAGTTCTTCATATTGGCACGCAGCAGTTCGATAAAGGGCTCATAGGCGCGGGCCGCAATGATATGCGGATCCATCGGCGGCAGCCCCCAGTTTTGCCCCAGCGGCCCGAGGATATCCGGCGGTGCGCCAACGGATGCCTTTAAACAGTACAGCTCGCGATCACACCAGGTTTCCGCGCCACCTTCGGCCACGCCCACTGCCAGGTCGCGATAGAGGCCAATCGGCATCTCGTCACGCTGGCTGGTCTGCCAGCAGTCGGCAAACTGGATATACGCCAGCCATTGCAACCACAGGTAGAAATCCACCTCGTCGGCATGCTTTTTACAGAACGCATGGACTTCCGGGCTATCGGTGGTGCGATAGGCTTCCGGCCAAACCGGCCAGCCCCAGCGCATCGGATCTTCTTTCACCTGATGAGCGTGCAGCGCATCAAATGCCGCCTGCCAATACAGGCTCTCACCTTCTTTATCAACGAAGTAGCGGAAGGTCGCCATCTGCTCATCATTGCGTTTGGCAAAGCGCTTCCACGCCATACGCAGCGCGGTCATTTTCAATTCGGTGACCGCGGTGTAATCCACCTGTGCCACCTCACGTGCGGCTTTCAGCTTCTGCTGCGTCGCCGGCAGTTTCCACCAAGCCTGCGCCTCTTCGCTTTTGGCGAAGTCTTCCACCGCATTGACATCAATATAGATAACGTTCATCCAACGGCGCGATGAAGGGCTGTATGGGCTCGCACTTTCCGGATTCGCCGGATAGAGCGCATGAATCGGGTTGAGGCCGATGAACGCGCCACCACGTTTGGCGACTTCCGGCAGCATCGCCTTCAGGTCACCAAAATCACCAATCCCCCAGTTATTCTCTGAGCGCAAGGTGTAAAGCTGCACACAGGCACCCCATAGCTTTTTGGCCTCTTTGAGCGGCTGCGGTTCATAGCAACGCTCTGGCGCGACGATCACCCGGCAGTGCCAGCGTTCGTCGCTCTGCGTCAGCGTCAGTGAGTGATACCCTTCCGACAAGCGGGTCGGCAGGCTGAGGTTTTTCCCCCCAGCCACTTGCCCCTGGTACTGCTTGCCCTCTTCGGTAGTGAGGATCCAGCTAAATTCACCTTTCCCCTCCACCGGCAGCGCCATTTTCTTACCGTACGTCCAGACCATCACGTTCGGCATCGGCGTTGCCGCTGTTTCGGCGGCATCGCGGTGCATCGCGTCAAGCAAACGCCGTTTGGTGTCGGCATCGATAGACTGCGGCTTTCCGTGGGCATTGATGTAGTTTGGGCTAATCCCCGCCGCCAGCGCGGCATTATCAAGGCGTTTGCTTTCCATTGCCTGTCCTTAGCGTTTTGCCTGCCAAATACGTTTTTGATAATCGCGGATAGAGCGATCGGAACTGAACATGCCGCAGCGCGCGGTATTCAGGATAGCGGCACGGGTCCAGGCTTCCTGATCGCGGTACAGCACATCAACCTGCTTCTGCGCTTCCACATAAGCGGCAAAGTCAGCCAGCACCAGATACGGGTCACCGCCCTGCTTGCCAATGCTGTGCAGCATCTGGTCAAACGCATGCTTGTCGCCGTTGCTGTATTTACCGCTTTCCAGCTCTTTTAACACCGCATCCAGCTGCTTGTCGGCTTTACGCCATTTCAGCGGATCGTAGCCTTTGGCCTTCAGCGCTTTCACCTGTTCGACGGTGTGGCCGAAGATAAAGATGTTTTCATCACCCACCTGCTCTGCGATTTCGACGTTCGCGCCATCCAGCGTACCGACGGTCAGCGCGCCGTTCAGCGCCAGCTTCATGTTGCCGGTACCGGAGGCTTCTTTACCGGCCGTGGAGATCTGTTCGGAAACGTCTGCCGCCGGGATCAACATTTCAGCCGCCGACACACAGTAATCCGGCAGGAACACCACTTTCAGCTTATCGCCCACTTTCGGATCGTTGTTCACCGCTTCAGCAACCTTGTTGATTGCCAGAATGATGTTCTTCGCCAGGTAGTAGCCCGGTGCCGCTTTCGCGCCAAACAGGAACACGCGTGGTACGCGGTCAGCCTGCGGGTTTTCACGAATTTCTTTGTACAGTGCCAGAATGTGCAGCAGGTTCAGGTGCTGACGCTTGTACTCGTGCAGACGTTTGATTTGAATATCAAAAATCGCATTAGTGGTGATCTCAATACCGGTACGCGCTTTGATAAACTTCACCAAACGCTGTTTGTTCGCCAGCTTGATCTCGCGGTACTGCTCCCGGAATTTAGCGTCGTCTGCGTATTTTTCCAGGTTGATCAGTTGGTCAAGATCGTTGGCCCACTCTTTCTTCAGCGATTTATCCAGCAGCGCCGCCAGCGCTGGGTTGCATTGTTTGATCCAGCGACGCGGCGTGATGCCGTTGGTCACGTTATGGAATTTATTCGGCCACAGCTGGTGATATTCCGGGAACAGATCCTTCACCACCAAATCCGAGTGCAGCGCAGCCACACCGTTAACCGCAAAGCCGCTGACAACGCACATGTTTGCCATGCGTACCTGCTTGTTATGCACCACGGCCAGTTTCGCCCATACCGCGTCATCGCCCGGCCAGGTTTTGTCGACCAGCACTTTGAAGCGTTTGTTGATTTCATTAATAATCTGCATGTGACGCGGCAGCAGCGCTTTAATCAGTTTCTCATCCCAGCACTCCAGCGCTTCCGGCATCAACGTGTGGTTGGTGTAGGCGAAGGTTTTGCTGGTGATAGCCCAGGCGTCGTCCCAGCTCAGCTGGTGCTCATCAATCAGAACGCGCAGAAGCTCTGGAATGGCGATGGTTGGGTGGGTGTCGTTAAGCTGAATCACTTCGAAATCGGCCAGCTCGTGCAGCTTACGGCCCGCCAGATGATGACGGCGCAGAATATCTGCCACCGAGCACGCACACTGGAAGTACTGCTGCATCAGACGCAGTTTTTTACCCGCGGTATGGTTATCGTTCGGGTAGAGGACTTTGGTCAATTTTTCGGCGTCGATGCCCTGCTGTTCTGCCCGCAGGAAATCACCGTCATTGAATTTGGTCAGATTGAATGGATGCGCGTGGGTCGCCTGCCACAGACGCAGCGGCTGCGCTACGCCGTTACGGTAACCCAGCACCGGCAGATCCCAGGCTTCCCCGGTAATGGTAAAGGCAGGCTGCCATTCGCCTTTCACCACTTTGCCGCCGATACCCACCAGCACATCCAGCGCGGCGTTGTGGCGGAACCACGGGTAGCTACCGCGTTTCCAGTCGTCCGGCGCTTCCATCTGGTGGCCATCATCAAAGGACTGGCGGAACAAACCGTACTGGTAGTTCAGACCATAACCGGTTGCCGACTGGCCAACGGTCGCCATGGAGTCCAGGAAACACGCAGCCAGACGTCCCAAACCGCCGTTGCCCAGCGCAGGGTCAGTCTCTTCTTCCAGCAGGTCAGTCAGGTTGATGTTGTAGCCTTTCAGCGCCTCACTCACGCCTTCGTACCAGCCGAGGTTAAGCAGGTTGTTACCGGTTAGGCGACCAATCAGGAACTCCATCGAGATATAGTTCACATGACGTTGGTTTTTTGCCGGCTTCGCTACCGGCTGCGCGGAAAGCTGTTCCGCCAGCGCGCCGCTCACTGCCTGCCACCACTGGTGAGATGTCATTTCGGAAGCGGCCTGTAGGCCAAAACGCTGCCACTGACGCGTCAGGGCAGCCTGGAATGAATCGTGATTAAAAGTAGGCTGTGACATAGCGAATTAGAATCCTTTTTACATAAACATTAGCGCTAGTGTGCCAGGCTGATTGCACGACTTCCTCCTCCTGTCCGGTATTAGCCAGGGAGGAGTCGCAGGGATGAGCGAAAAGTGTGATCGCCGCCACTATAACGTTAGCCGCCAACGGCAAAATCGCACGTTTTTCAATCAGCTTAACGGCCCATCAGTCCCCCGTTATTGTCGGGGATGAGGACCTGGAGATCTTCGCGTCAGCGCATAAAATGAAATGACGTTTTGTAATGAATATGCAAATAAGGAAACTATTTACTACCGAAAATAAGCAACAATTTAATACGTATTGTTTCTACGGAAATTTACCTGGAATGAAACATAGCTAAACGACTTTTATTCTGGGCATTGCCTGAAATCTATTTCATATGGAACAACAAATACTTACAAAACTCAGTATTTTCGCACCTTGCAAGCCATAATACGAAGTTGGCATTAAATATAAAAAATTGTGACATATAGCAAATTCGCAAGCATCAAAATGGGACATAACTTGCAATACATAGCTATTTGACCGACCTTTGTATGGATTAATTACGAAGCGCAAAAAAAATCTTTTTTTCCAATCCTCACAGTGAAGTGATTAGCTATGTTGATTCCGTCAAAACTTAGTCGACCTGTCCGTCTCGAACACACAGTGGTTCGCGAACGGCTATTGGCGAAACTTTCAGGCGCGAACAATTATCGTCTGGCGCTGATAACCAGTCCGGCTGGCTATGGAAAGACTACGCTCGTTTCACAATGGGCGGCAGGGATGAGCGACCTTGGTTGGTACTCCCTTGATGAGGGCGACAACCAGCAGGAGCGTTTCGCCAGCTATCTGATCGCCGCGGTCCAGCAAGCGACAGGCGGCCATTGCGACGCTAGCGAAAACATGGTGCAAAAGCGCCAGTACGCCAGCCTGAGCTCCCTTTTCTCTCAGCTCTTCATCGAGCTTAGCGAATGGCAGCGCCCGCTCTATTTGGTCATTGATGACTACCATCTGATCACCAACCCAGTGATCCACGATGCCATGCGCTTTTTCCTGCGCCATCAGCCGGAAAATCTCACGCTGGTGGTTCTGTCGCGTAACCTGCCGCAGTTGGGAATAGCCAACCTGCGCGTACGCGACCAACTGCTGGAAGTGGGCAGCCAACAGCTCTCCTTCACACATGCTGAAACCAAGCAATTTTTCGACTGCCGCTTAGCCTCACCAATTGAAGTGGCGGAAAGCAGCCGTCTGTGCGATGACGTCGCCGGCTGGGCCACCGCGCTGCAGCTGATTGCACTCTCCGCCCGTCAGCGTAATAACGCCACTCAGCACTCGGCACGTCGCCTGGCGGGCATTAACGCCAGCCATCTCTCCGATTATCTGGTGGATGAAGTTCTCGATAACGTCGATCGAGACACGCGTAATTTCCTGTTAAAAAGCTCGCTGCTGCGCTCAATGAACGACTCGCTGATCGCCCGCGTCACCGGCGAAGAAAACGGCCAGATGCGTCTCGAAGAGATTGAACGTCAGGGATTGTTCCTGCAGCGCATGGATAATTCCGGTGAATGGTTTAACTACCATCCGCTGTTTTGCAGCTTCCTGCGTCAGCGCTGTCAGTGGGAACTGGCGGCCGAACTACCAGAAATTCACCGCGCTGCTGCAGAAAGCTGGATGGCGCAGGGCTTCCCAAGCGAAGCTATTCACCACGCGCTGGCCGCGGGTGACCCGACAATGCTACGTGATATCTTGCTGAATCACGCCTGGGGCTTATTCCACCATAGCGAACTGGCGCTGCTTGAAGAGTCGCTCTCCGCGCTGCCATGGGAAAGTCTGCTTGAGAATCCACGTCTGGTGCTTCTCCAGGCCTGGCTGATGCAAAGCCAGCATCGCTATAGCGAAGTGAATACCCTTCTGGCCCGCGCCGAGCAGGAAATGACGTCTGAAATGGACGCGTCGCTGCACGGTGATTTCAACGCTCTTCGCGCCCAGGTGGCTATTAATGACGGCGATCAGGATGAGGCGGAGCGCCTTTCCACCGTCGCGCTGGAAGAGCTGCCGCTGGCCAATTTTTATAGCCGAATCGTCGCCACGTCGGTGCACGGCGAAGTGCTGCACTGCAAAGGGTTATTGAGCCAATCCATCGCCGTCATGCAGCAAACGGAACAGATGGCGCGTCGTCATGATATTTGGCACTACGCGCTGTGGAGCCTTATCCAGCAAAGCGAGATTCTGTTTGCCCAGGGCTTCCTGCAGGCCGCCTGGGAGTGTCAGGAGAAAGGTTTCCAGCTTATCCGCGAGCAGCATCTTGAACAGCTGCCGATGCATGAATTCCTGCTGCGCATTCGTTCACAGCTGCTGTGGGCATGGGCGCGTCTCGATGAAGCAGAAGCCGCTGCCCGTACCGGTATTGAAGTGCTCAGCGGCTTCCAGCCACAGCAACAGCTGCAGTGTTTGACCCTGCAGGTTCAGTGCTCACTGGCGCGTGGCGATTTGGACAACGCCCGCAATCACCTCAACCGCCTTGAGAATCTGCTGGGCAACGGCGCTTATCATAGCGACTGGGTCTCCAACGCCGATAAAGTCCGGGTAATTTACTGGCAGATGGTTGGCGATAAAAAATCCGCCGCCAACTGGCTGCGCCATACGCCAAAACCCGAGTTTGCGAACAACCACTTCCTGCAGGGCCAGTGGCGCAATATCGCCCGAGTCCAGATTTTACTGGGTGAGTTCGATTCCGCGGAGATGGTGCTTGAGGAACTGAACGAAAACGCCCGTTCATTGCGCCTGATGAGCGATCTCAACCGCAACCTGCTGTTGCTTAACCAGCTGCACTGGCAGTCTGGTAACAAGAATGAAGCCCAGCGCGTACTGCTGGAGGCGCTGCAACTGGCCAACCGTACCGGGTTTATCAGCCATTTCGTCATTGAAGGTGAAGCAATGGCGCAGCAGCTGCGTCAGCTTATCCAGCTCAATACACTGCCGGAGCTGGACCAGCACCGCGCTCAGCGTATTCTGCGCGAGATTAACCAGCACCACCGCCATAAGTTTGCTCACTTTGACGAAAGTTTCGTTGAGCGCCTGCTTAACCATCCGGAAGTGCCGGAGCTTATCCGCACCAGCCCTCTCACCCAGCGTGAGTGGCAGGTTCTGGGGCTTATCTATTCTGGCTATAGCAACGAACAGATTGCCGGAGAGCTCGACGTCGCCGCCACGACTATCAAAACCCATATCCGTAACTTGTATCAAAAACTCGGCGTCGCGCATCGTCAGGACGCGGTGCTGCATGCACAAAATCTGCTGAAGATGATGGGTTACGGGGTCTAAACGCCGACCGCTTATCAGGCTGATACTGGCCTGATAAGCGCCTCTCTCTCGCCTCAAGCTGCCTTAATGCCCTACTCGCTGAATGACAAAGAGATAGCTGTGTCACAATAGAGAATTAACATAACTACAAAGTGAAAAATTAGAATACTCAGGTTCAACGTCACCTTTTATAAATGATGTCGTATGTTGGCACGTAATAATAAACAGGTGACTCTATGTCGGCATTAACCGGAAAAATCAGTAATAAAGAGAAGTTTGGATTTGGTTTGGGCGATGCCGCAAGCCATATTGTTTTTGATTCTTCAGTTGCCATTCTTGCTTATTTTTATACGAACATTTATGGCTTACCCCCGGCAGTAATGGGGACATTATTTTTAGTCGTCAGGGTTTTAGACGCGATTACTGACCCGATTATGGGGGCTATTGCCGATCAGACGAAAAGCCGCTGGGGGCGTTTCCGTCCCTGGCTATTAATCATTTGTGTTCCCTTTGCCGTAAGCTGCGTGCTGGTATATTCCACGCCTAACTTCGAACAAACCGGGAAAATTGCCTATGCCGTTGTCGCATATATATTTATGACTCTTATGTATACGGCAATTAATATCCCTTACTGCTCATTGGGTGCGGCGATTACTGCCGACCCGAAAGAAAACCTGTCGCTACAGTCATGGCGCTTTGCCGTTGCGCCAATCGGTGGCGCCATGGGTACCGCGCTTATCCTGCCGCTTGCCGACCTTATTGCGCCAGGCGACAGAGCCACCGGTATGCAGTGGGCAATGGGCATCTTCGGGGCCATCGGCTGTATTATGTTCCTGATCTGCTTTATGACGACTCGTGAGCGTATTACGCCGGTCAAAGAAGAGAACCTGAACATTTTACGCGACGTGCGTATTTTGATGAAAAACGATCAGTGGCGCGTACTGTCGATATATAACCTGGCTATGCTCTGCGGCGTTGTGGTACGCGGTAGCCTGCTGGTTTATTTCGTACAATATATTCTGAATCAGGGCAGCAGTATTATTTCGCTGTTTATGCTGGCGACCACCGTGGCTGCCGTAGTGGGTAGCCTGATGGCTAAACAAGTCGGGTCCTGGATGTGTAAAATTCGCGCCTCGGTATGGGTGAATATCCTCAGCGCATTATTTGGATTAGCCTTCCTCGTACTGCCTGCCGATTATTGGATCCCTGCATTTATCGTTCACATTATCCTGAATATTCTGCAAGGGATTAACGCCCCGCTGCAGTGGTCGATGATTACCGATGCCAATAACTATGGTGAGTGGAAAACCCAGCGCCGTATTACCGGGATGAACGTAGCGGCCAACATTTTCATTATCAAACTGGGTGTCGCTATCGGCGGCGCACTGACCGGCTGGGGGCTGGCCTTCTACGGCTACCAAGCGGGCGTCGAGCAGCAATCAGCGGAAGCGATTCGTGGCGTGCTCATTCTGTTTACCGTACTGCCGGCTATCTTCTACCTGATTACTGCCGTCTCTATCCGCTACTATCGCCTGACCGAAGATCGCATGAACGCTATCGTCTCCGATCTCAGCGAAGGAAAATTCCAGCAGCAGATGTCTTAACACGAACGATGCCTCCATTGAAAGCGGTTTGAAAACGGCAACAAAAAGGGCGCTTCATCAGCGCCCTTTCTTTTAGCACAGCTCGAGCTGTACCTCATTTTCGGCAATCACCTGCATCACGCCCGGCGGCGGTAAAACGTCGGTATACACCGCGTCTACCATGCTGATACTGCCCATATTGACCATCGCATTACGGCCAAACTTCGAATGGTCGACAACCAGAATCACGTGGCGGGAATTGTCGATGATTGCGCGCTTGGTACGCACCTCATGATAATCAAACTCCAGCAGCGAACCGTCGCTGTCGATACCGCTGATCCCCAGAATGCCGTAGTCGAGACGGAACTGAGAGATGAAGTCCAGCGTCGCCTCACCTATGATGCCGCCATCCCGGCTGCGCAGCTCACCGCCCGCCAGAATAATGCGAAAATCCTCTTTCACCATCAGCGTGTTCGCGACGTTAAGATTGTTGGTCACAATACGCAGATCGCTATGATTTAACAGCGCATGCGCTACTGCTTCCGGCGTCGTGCCGATATCGATAAACAACGCAGAGCCGTTGGGGATCTGGCTGGCAACCTTGTGGGCAATCCGCTCTTTTTCAGCCGTCTGCGTCGCTTTACGGTCGTGCCACGGCGTATTCACCGAGCTCGATGGTAGCGCCGCACCGCCGTGGTGGCGCAGAATTTTTTTCTGATCGGCAAGGTCGTTCAGATCGCGGCGAATCGTCTGCGGACTCACGGAGAAGTGTTCCACCAGCTCTTCCGTGCTGACGTAACCCTGTAGTTTTACCAGCTCGATTATCGCGTCATGACGTTGTGTTTGTTTCATGATGAATCCCTGGAAAATTATGCTCGTTTTCGCACATTCTGCGTATCGACGAAGGCCATTGCCAGCCCAATCACCAGCCCGGTGATGTGCGCGCCGTTCGCAATCGACATCCCAAATACATTAAACCATCCGGCCACAAGCCAAATCAGCGAGAACATCATCAGCCCGCGCGGCAGGAAAATACCGCTTTGCGGGTCGCGCTCGCCGCGCAGCCAGGCATAACCCATCAGCGCGTACACCACGCCGGACAAACCGCCAAACCATGGGCCACTGAACTGGTGCTGCATAAAGCCACTCAGCAACGCGCTGATAAGCGTAATCACCACCAGCTTACCGCTGCCGATGCGCTTTTCGATGGCACCGCCGAGGTACCACCACCATAGCAGGTTGAAGAGGATATGAATGAAGGAGAAATGCATTAAAGCGTGAGTAAAGTAGCGCCAGGCTTCAAATTTCAGCGAATCATCGTACGGCCAGGCCAGCATTAACATGACGGGCTGATCGCCCACCACGCTCATCAGAATAAACACCAGGATACAGGCCGTCATGATGCTCATCGTCACCGGGCCCGCGCCGGCTTTCAGGGTCGCCAGGAAGGGGAAACGGCGGTAGTGCAGGCCGCTATTGGTTTGCCCCGACTGCCAGCTCGCTGCCAGATAACGCGGGTCGGCAGGGTTGGCGAGAAATTGCTCCAGCTCCGCGCGAACGCGAGCCTCCTGTGAGGCGTCGGAAAGCCAGACATCGCTACGCTCATGCTGCTGGATAGTCAGAATAACGCCCTGCGTTGCCATATAGTCCACAAAGGCCTGGGCCACGCGAGGGTTGGTAAAAGAGGTGATCATCAACATACAGCAGGTCGCTTCTATTCCACACAAAAGAGGACAGTATATACCCAAACCCTGACGGATAGGTTGCAACGCGACACTATCACCGCCTATTAACAGGCGGTATTGGGGCTAAAATCGCTACGGTAAACCCACGGCGGTTAAAATACCGTGTGTTCAACCTCTGTCGGGAAGTGGCGATGCCAGGCATCAAAGCCGCCATCCACGCTGTAAACCTGATCGTAGCCCTGCTGAAGCAGATACTGGGCCGCACCTTTACTGCTGTTGCCGTGATAGCACATCACCATAACCGGTGTTTCAAAGTCGTTATCGCGCATAAACGCGCCCAGCGTATCGTTCGTCAGATGAAACGCCCCCGGTGTATGGCCAACGGCATAGCTCTGCGGGTCACGAATATCCACCAGCACCGCGGCGTTTTGCTGCAGCTTCTGGTGCGCCTGTTCTACGTTAATACATTCAAACTGATCCATGGTGCTCTCTTATCATTATGGCAGGTGTCTTGCTGACGACATTTTACCGCCAAGTGTACGTCGTCACGCCACGTAAACGCCAATATGTTATGCACATCACTCTAAAATGTTTTTTCTATGTTACCAAAAGCGCGTTTACTTGCTATTATGAGCGATAACGAACATTGATGAGCTATAACGAAAGTCCTTGAGGTAGCAATAATGGAAACCAAAGATCTGATTGTGATAGGTGGCGGCATCAACGGCGCAGGCATTGCGGCTGACGCGGCTGGCCGTGGTTTATCCGTGCTGATGCTGGAAGCCAGAGATCTGGCGTGCGCCACATCCAGCGCCAGCTCAAAGCTTATCCACGGCGGTCTGCGCTACCTTGAGCACTATGAATTCCGTCTGGTCAGCGAAGCGCTGGCCGAGCGTGAAGTGTTGTTAAAAATGGCTCCCCATATCGCCATTCCGCTGCGTTTCCGATTGCCTCACCGCCCGCACCTGCGTCCGGCGTGGATGATCCGTACCGGCCTGTTTATGTACGATCACTTGGGTAAACGCACCAGCCTGCCCGCCTCGACCGGTGTGCGTTTTGGCGCAGAATCAGTCCTGAAGCCGGAAATCGTGCGCGGTTTCGAATATTCCGACTGCTGGGTCGATGACGCCCGCCTGGTGTTAGCCAATGCGCAAATGGTGGTGCAGAAAGGTGGTGAAGTCCGCACTCGTACTCGCGCCATCTCCGCCAAACGCGAAAACGGCCTGTGGATTGTAGAAGCGGAAGATATCGACAGCGGAGAACGCTTCCGCTGGCAGGCTCGCGGTCTGGTCAACGCCACCGGCCCATGGGTGAAACAGTTCTTTGATGATGGCATGCAGCTGCCGTCACCGTACGGTATCCGTCTCATCAAAGGCAGCCATATCGTGGTACCGCGCGTACACACGCAGAAGCAGGCCTATATCCTGCAAAACGAAGACAAACGTATCGTGTTCGTGATCCCGTGGATGGACGAGTTTTCTATCATCGGCACCACCGACGTCGAGTATCAGGGCGATCCGAAAAACGTTGAGATCGATGAAAGCGAAATTAACTACCTGCTGAAGGTCTATAACGGGCACTTCAAAAAACAGCTCGCCCGCGAAGATATCGTCTGGACATACTCCGGCGTGCGTCCGTTGTGTGATGACGAGTCCGATTCGCCGCAGGCTATTACCCGCGACTACACCCTGGACATTCATGATGACCACGGCAAGGCACCGCTGCTGTCGGTCTTCGGTGGCAAGCTCACCACCTATCGTAAGCTGGCTGAGCACGCGCTCGAGAAACTGACACCGTACTATAACGGTATCGGCCCGGCGTGGACCAAAGGCGCGGTTCTGCCCGGCGGTGAAATCAGTGGCGATCGTGATGACTACGCCGCGAAGCTACGCCGTCGCTATCCGTTTATTACCGAGTCGCTGGCGCGTCACTACGCCCGCACCTACGGCAGCAACAGCGAGTTGATTATCGGCGATGCGCGCGATATCAGCGGGCTGGGTGAAGATTTTGGCCATGAGTTTTATGAAGCAGAACTACGCTACCTGGTGCAGCACGAGTGGGTGCGCCGTCTGGATGATGCCATCTGGCGTCGTACCAAGCAGGGCATGTGGCTTAACGCCGAACAGCAGTCACGGATTAGCGAATGGCTGGTGAAAACGCTGGGAAAGCCTGAGCTGTCGCTGGCGTCTTAATGATGTTGATGTCACCTGATGATAAAAACGGGGCCGAATGGCCCCGTTTCTCTTTACAGCTTCACCGGCTCGATATGCCAGATATTCTCGGCATACTCCTGAATGGTACGGTCGGAAGAGAAGTAGCCCATGTTGGCGATATTATGCATCGCTTTGGTGGTCCACTCCTCCGGTTCACGGTACAGTTCATCAACCTTATCCTGGCAATCCACGTAGCTGCGGAAGTCTGCCAGTACTTGATAGTGGTCGCCAAAGTTAATCAGCGAATCCACCAGGTCACGGTAGCGTCCCAGCTCACCCGGGCTAAACACGCCGGTCGCGATTTGCGTCAGCACCTGGCGTAACTCGGCATCCTGCTCGTAGTAATCTCGCGGGCTGTAGCCTTTACTGCGCAGTGCTTCCACTTCCTCAGCGGTGTTGCCGAAGATAAAGAAGTTATCCGCCCCAACGTGCTCCTGCATCTCGACGTTAGCACCGTCCAGCGTGCCAATCGTTAACGCACCGTTGAGCGCAAACTTCATGTTACTGGTCCCAGAAGCTTCAGTCCCCGCCAGCGAGATCTGCTCAGACAGATCCGCCGCCGGAATGATCATCTGCGCCAGGCTCACGCTGTAGTTCGGGATAAACACCACTTTGAGCTTGTCGCCAATCTGCGGATCGTTGTTGATCACATCCGCCACGTCGTTGATCAGGTGAATAATATGCTTCGCCATGTAGTAGGCCGACGCGGCTTTCCCGGCGAAGATATTGACCCTTGGTACCCAGTCCGCGCTCGGATCGGCCTTGATGCGGTTATAGCGGGCAATCACGTGCAGCACATTCATCAGCTGACGTTTGTACTCGTGGATACGCTTAATCTGCACATCAAACAGCGCCGTTGGGTTCACCACCACATTCAGGTTCTGGGCAATGAAAGACGCGAGTCGTTTTTTGTTTTCCAGCTTGGCATGATGCACTGCCTGGTTAACCTTCGGATAATCAATATGCTGCTCCAGCTCGCTGAGCTGGCTCAGATCCGAACGCCAGGTCTGGCCGATATTCTCATCCAGCACACTGGAGAGCGCTGGGTTGGCTAACGCCAGCCAGCGACGCGGGGTCACACCGTTTGTCACGTTGGTAAAGCGCATCGGGAAGATGGCGGCAAAGTCGGCAAATAGCGACTGCACCATCAAATTGGAGTGCAGCTCGGAAACACCGTTGACCTTCTTGCTCACCACCACCGCCAGCCATGCCATACGTACGCGACGGCCGTTCGACTCATCAATGATAGACGTGCGGCTCAGTAAGCCGGTATCGTTTGGATACTGCTCCTGAAGTGTCTTCAGGAAGTAGTCATTAATCTCGAAGATAATCTGCAAGTGACGCGGCAGAATTTTACCCAGCATATCGACCGGCCAGGTTTCCAGCGCCTCACTCATCAGCGTATGGTTGGTGTAGGAAAAGACCTGGCAGGCCACCGTGAACGCCTCATCCCAGCTGAACTTATGCTCATCAATCAGCAGGCGCATCAGCTCTGGAATCGACAGCACCGGGTGGGTGTCATTCAGGTGAATAGCTATTTTATCCGCCAGGTTGGCATAGGTTTTATGCAACATGTAGTGGCGGCTTAAAATATCTTGCACCGTGGCCGACACCAGGAAGTACTCCTGGCGCAGACGCAGTTCACGCCCGGAGTAGGTCGAGTCGTCCGGGTAGAGCACGCGCGACACGTTTTCCGAGTGGTTTTTGTCTTCTACCGCGGCGAAGTAGTCACCCTGGTTAAATTTACCGAGGTTGATTTCACTACTGGCCTGCGCGTTCCACAAACGCAGCGTGTTGGTGGCGTCAGTATCATAGCCCGGGATAATCTGATCGTAAGCGACGGCGAGGATCTCTTCCGTCTCCAGCCAGCGGCTGGTTTTGCCTTCCATCTGCACGCGGCCGCCGAAGCGTACTTTGTAGCGCGTGTTGTGGCGCGGGAACTCCCACGGATTACCGTATTCCAGCCAGTAGTCCGGCGACTCTTTTTGCCGACCATCGACGATGTTCTGCTTGAACATGCCGTAGTCATAGCGGATGCCGTAGCCACGCCCCGGCAACGCCAACGTCGCCAGTGAGTCGAGGAAACAGGCCGCTAAGCGCCCTAAGCCCCCGTTACCCAGCCCCGGGTCATTCTCTTCGTCAATCAGCTCTTCAAGGTCTAACCCCATCTCTTCCAGTGCGTTTTTGACATCTTCATATAACCCTAAAGATAACAGCGCGTTGGAAAGCGTGCGGCCAATCAAAAATTCCATCGACAGGTAGTACACCTGTCGCGTTTCCTGGGAAAGCTGAGCGCGGTTAGAGCGCAACCAGCGCTCAACCAGGCGGTCGCGTACGGCAAACAGCGTGGCGTTCAGCCATTCGTGTTTGTTGGCGATAGCCGGGTCTTTCCCAATAATAAACATCAGCTTATAGGCAATAGAATGCTTCAGTGCCTCAACGCTGAGGGTCGGTGATGCATACGAAAAAGGTGCATTCATAACTAAGATCCCCGTAGTTAGATCAGGCGTTGATAAAGCTCACGATATGAGTGCGCAGCAACCTGCCAGCTAAAATCCATGTTCATCGCCTGGCGCTGAACGTAGCGCCAGAGCGAAGGACGAGACCATAATACGAAAGCACGGCGAATGGCTCGCAGCAGCGACCAGGCGTTGCTGTCTTCGAAAACGAAACCGCTGGCAATGCCGTCGGCGAGGTTTTCCAGCGAACTATCCGCAACGGTATCTGCCAGGCCACCGGTACGGCGAACCAGCGGCAACGTACCGTATTTCAAGCCATACAGCTGCGTTAAGCCACAAGGCTCAAAGCGGCTCGGCACCAGGATAACGTCAGCGCCGCCAATAATGCGGTGCGAGAACGCTTCGTGATAGCCAATTTGTACGCCCACCTGCCCCGGATGTTCGGCAGCGGCGGCGAGGAATCCTTGCTGCAGAACCGGATCGCCGGCTCCTAACAGCGCCAGTTGGCCGCCCTGCTCAAGCAGCCCAGGCAGCGCCTCCAGCACCAGATCGAGACCTTTCTGGCTAGTCAGACGGCTGACCACGGCAAACAGCGGCGCGGTGTCGCTCACCTTCAGCCCCATCGCCACCTGCAGCTGGCGTTTGTTCTCCGCCTTTTTCTCCAGCGTATCGCGGCTGTAGCTGGCGGGCAGCAGCAGATCCTTTTCCGGGCTCCAGACGTTTTCATCCACGCCGTTTAAGATCCCCGACAGACGACCTTCCCGATGGCGCTGACGCAGCAGCCCTTCCATCCCGTAGGCAAACTGCGGTTCGGTAATTTCCCGCGCATAGGTTGGACTCACCGCCGTGATATGGTCGGCGTAGTACAGCCCGGCTTTCAGGAACGAAATTTGCCCATGGAACTCCAGCCCGTGCATGTTAAAGAATTCGCCCGGCAGCTGGATTTCATCCATATGGTGACCATAAAACAGCCCCTGGTACGCCAGGTTGTGCACGGTAAAGACCGACTTCGCCGGGCGGCCACGGGCCGCCAGGTACGCCGGTGCCAGACCCGCATGCCAGTCATGGGCATGCACCACGTCCGGGCGCCAGAAGGGATCTAGCCCACAGGCCATTTCACTGCCTACCCATCCCAGCAGCGCAAAACGCTTCACGTTATCGGGATAAGCGTTCAGGTTGGTATCGTGATACGGACTCCCTGGGCGATCGTAGAGATGCGGCGCATCAATCAGATAAATGCCGACCCCGTTGTAATGGCCAAACAGTAGCGTCATGCGCCCGGCGAAGGTGTCGCGACGAGCCACCACTTTGGCATCCGGGATCCCGCGACGAATATCGGGGAACGCCGGTAGCAGTACGCGTGCATCGGTGCCTTCGGCAATTTGTGCTGCGGGCAGTGCGCCAATCACATCCGCAAGGCCACCCGTTTTAAGTAACGGGAACATCTCAGAACAAACGTGTAAAACCTGCATCATCGCTCCTGTTTGTACCCCAACTGCCGCAGCATCTCGCGCGTGACCAGCACGATCCCTTCTTCTGAACGGTGGAATCGACGCGCATCTTCTTCCGCATCTTCACCGATCACCATACCTTCCGGGATCACGCAGGCCCTGTCGATAACACAGCGGCGCAGGCGCGAGGAACGTCCAACCCAGACGTCTGGCAATAAGACTGCCGAATCAATGTTACAGAATGAATTCACGCGCACGTGGGGGAACAGCACCGACTGCACCACCACCGAGCCTGAAATAATACAGCCGCCGGACACCAGCGAGTTAAGGGTCATCCCGTGACTACCGGAGCGGTCCTGAACAAACTTCGCCGGAGGCAGCGACTCCATATGCGTGCGGATAGGCCAGTGCTGGTCGTACATATCCAGCTCAGGGGTCACGGACGCCAGATCGAGGTTCGCTTTCCAGTAGGCTTCCAGTGTCCCCACGTCACGCCAGTAAGGTTCCGCATGCGGGTCGGACTGTACGCAGGACAGCGGGAATGGATGTGCATAAGCCGCGCCAGCTTTGGTTATCTTAGGAATTAAATCTTTGCCGAAATCGTGGCTGGAGTTTTCATCGCTGTCATCTTGTTCCAGCAGCTCATAAAGGTAATCGGCATCAAAGACATAGATACCCATGCTGGCGAGCGATTTGGTCGGGTCGCCCGGCATTGCCGGTGGGTTGGCTGGTTTTTCCACGAAGTCGATGATCCTTTCGTTCTCATCGACCGCCATGACGCCAAACGCCGGTGCCTCTTCAATGGGCACAGGAATGCACGCCACGGTGCAGCGCGCGCCTTTTTCGACATGGTCGATAAGCATGCGCGAGTAATCTTGCTTGTAGATATGGTCGCCGGCGAGGATAACCACGTACTCGGCTTTATAGCGGCGAATAATGTCGAGGTTCTGCGTGACGGCGTCGGCGGTGCCGCGATACCAGTTTTCACCGTGCATACGCTGCTGAGCCGGCAGCAGATCGACGAATTCATTCATCTCTTCGCTGAACAATGACCATCCGCGCTGGATGTGCTGTACCAGCGTATGCGATTGATATTGCGTAATAACGCCGATACGGCGGATCCCGGAGTTCAGACAGTTTGATAGCGCAAAGTCGATAATGCGGAATTTGCCGCCGAAATGGACTGCCGGTTTTGCCCGTTTATTAGTGAGATCCTTCAGTCGCGTACCGCGTCCACCGGCCAGAATCAGGGCGACGGATTTGATAGGCAACTGGCGAGCCAGCATTAAGGGATCGTTTTTTTCTAGCCTAACCATGATTAACTCCTTTTGTTGCTCGTCCTTCCGGGTAATGAGGTTTCCTGGCGTCGCCGCCGGGTTCCGGGTAATTCAGAGACTATGACCTTTGAAATACGCACACTCCGTGCGCGGGCCCATGCCAGACATCCATGATCGCCGGGTTAGCATCCCCGGCGAAGGGAGGAACGGCACGCCATTCCCCCATAGGTAACGTTAGACTTGCCACGTCTTGTGTTGCATTTATCGTAATAAGCCAGCAGTCGGAAAGCAGGATCTGCATCTGATGCGTGCCGTGCTGCCACTCATCTGCACTGAGCGGCTGTCCATCCCGATTGAGCCACTGCACGTTGCCGTCGCCCTCCTGCCACCACTCATCGCGGGTTAAGGCCGGGATCTGCTGACGCAGGTGAATAAGGGCTGCGGTAAACTCCGTCAGCGCATCGTCGGCATTTTCCCAATCAAGCCAGGTCAACGCGTTGTCCTGGCAGTAGGCATTGTTATTCCCCTGCTGGCTGTGGCCGTGTTCATCACCGGCCAGCAGCATTGGGGTTCCCTGCGACAGCAGCATCGTGGTCAACAGCGCCTGAACGCTTGCCAGGCGACGCGCCATCACCTCAGGATCCGCATCTAATCCTTCTATACCATGATTATTGCTATGGTTATTGCTCGTTCCGTCGCGGTTTTCTTCCCCGTTTGCCTCATTGTGCTTGTCGTTAAAGCTGACACAATCGCGCAGCGTGAAGCCATCGTGCGCAGTGACCAGGTTGATGGCGGCGCTGGGGCGACGCTCCTGATGCTGAAAAACATCGCTTGAGGCAGCGAAACGCTGGGCAAATTCACCCAGCGATAGCGAACCTTCAAGCCAGAATCGGCGTATTGCATCGCGAAAATGGTCGTTCCACTCGCTAAACGGCGGCGGGAAATTCCCCACCTGATAGCCGCCATCACCGATATCCCACGGTTCCGCAATCAGCTTCACCTGCGAGAGCACCGGGTCTTCATGAATGGCGTTAAACAGCGGCGCATCCTGACGGTATCCCGGCGTGCGCCCCATCACCGAAGCTAAATCAAAGCGAAAGCCATCCACATGGCATACGTCGACCCAAAAACGCAGGCACTGGCGGGCATATTCCACCACGCCAGGGTGATTCAAGTTCAGGGTATTACCGCAGCCGGTCCAGTTGTGGTAATCGCCATCGTCTCTTAACCAATAATAGCTACGGTTATCGATCCCTCGCAGCGAGAAGGTCTGATAGTTGAGATCCAGCTCGGCGCTGTGGTTTAGCACCACATCAAGAATCACCTCGATACCGGCTTTATGCAGTGCTTTCACCGCATCGCGAAACTCATCCAGCGCTCGTTCAGGCTCACAGGCGTAACGCGGCGCCAGCGCAAACATCGCCAGCGGGTTGTAGCCCCAGTAATTTTTCAGGAACATCTCCTGCAGGCGCGGCTCGTTGGCAAAATGCGCCACCGGCAGCAGCTCCAGCGCGCTGATCCCCAAGCGCTTGAAATACGCAATCATCAGCGGATGGCTCAGCGCCTTATAGGTACCGCGAATCTCTTCCGGCAATCCTGGATGGCGATAGGTCAGCCCTTTCACGTGCGCTTCGTAGATAACGGTATTACCCCACGGCGTGCGCGGTGCCGCATCGTCCTGCCAGTCATAGGTCAGATCAACAACCACCGATTTCGGTGCAATCGATGCAGTATCACGTCTGTCCGGCACATCGAAGCCACCATGAAAGCGCGGATCGTCGTTCGGATCGCCTTCAGCCCGGAAACAGCACGGATCGAGCAGCAGCTTTGCCGGGTTAAAGCGGTAGCCCTGCCGCGGATCCCACGGGCCATGCACTCGGTAGCCATACCGCAAACCGGGGCGCGCCTGCGGCAAATAGCCGTGCCAGATATCGCCGCTGCGTGCGGGTAAGTCATAGCGTGACTCGTTACCCTGCGCGTCAAACACGCAGAGTTCGACCCGCTGCGCATGCGCAGAAAAGAGCGTGAAGTTCACGCCCTCGCCATCGAAGCTGGCGCCCAGCGGCGCGGGTTTCCCTGCTGCGAGCTGGCTCATTTTCAATCCCCTTCTCGCACCAGCCAAATAGTCGACAGCGGCGGCAGCGTCAGACTCAGCGACTGCGCACGACCGTGGCTTTCAATCATGTCGCTACGCACTTCGCCACCGTTGCCCGCGTTACTACCGTGATAGTGACCGGAGTCGGTGTTGAGCACTTCACGCCAGCGGCCCGGCTGATTGATGCCAAAGCGATAATCATGACGCGGAACCGGCGTAAAGTTGCTGACCACAATGATTTCATTGCCATCTCTGTCGCGACGGACAAACGCAAATACCGAACGCGCATGATCGTCGACCACCAGCCATTCAAAGCCGTATGGGTCAAAGTCCAGCTCGTGCATCGCTTTATGGTGGCGATAGGTAAGGTTGAGGTCGCGCACCAGACGCTGTACCCCGTTATGCCAGTTATCGCCGCCCTCGAGCAGATGCCAGTCAAGGCTGCCGTCAAAATTCCATTCACGTCCCTGGGCAAACTCATCGCCCATAAACAGCAGCTTTTTGCCCGGGAAGGCAAACATCCAGCCGTAGTAGGCGCGCAGGTTGGCAAACTTTTGCCACGCATCGCCCGGCATGCGGTCCAGAATCGATTTCTTACCGTGGACCACTTCGTCATGCGACAGCGGCAACACGAAATTCTCCGTGTAGTTGTAGAGCATGCCGAAGGTCATTTTGTCGTGATGATACTGGCGGTGAACCGGGTCGAGTTTCATGTAGTCCAGGGTGTCGTGCATCCAGCCCAGGTTCCATTTAAACCAAAAACCCAGCCCCCCCATATCCGATGGGCGGGACACGCCAGCAAAGTCGGTCGACTCTTCCGCCATCGTCACCGCACCGGGGACCTGTTCGCCCAGCACGCGGTTGGTGCTACGCAGGAATTCGATAGCCTCGAGGTTTTCACGACCGCCGAATTCATTCGGGACCCACTCTCCCTCTTTACGAGAGTAGTCGCGGTAAATCATGGATGCCACTGCATCCACGCGCAGTGCGTCAATACCGAAGCGTTCCACCCAGTACAGGGCGTTGCCGACCAGGAAGTTGCTCACTTCACGGCGGCCGTAGTTGTAGATCAGGGTATTCCAGTCCTGATGGTAGCCTTCGCGCGGATCGCTGTGCTCGTACAGGTTGGTACCGTCAAATTCCGCCAGTGCAAAATCATCCGACGGGAAGTGGCCCGGCACCCAGTCAAGAATGACGCTCAAGCCCGCAGCATGCGCAGCATTGATGAAATAACGGAAATCTTCGCGGGTGCCGAAACGGCGGGTTGGCGCATACAGACCGGTAGGCTGATAGCCCCAGCTCCCGTCGAACGGGTGTTCGTTGACGGGCAGCAGTTCCAGATGGGTAAAGCCCATCCATTTGGCGTACGGCACCAGTTCATCCGCCAGCTCGCGATAGCTCAGCCAGAAGTTGTTGTCGGTATGGCGACGCCAGGAGCCCATGTGTACTTCGTAGATAGAGATTGGCGCATCAAGCTGGTTGGCTTTTTTCCGCGCTTCGCTTTGCTCAACTTTCGGTGGCAAACCACAAATCAGCGAGGCGGTGTCCGGACGCATCTGCGCCTCAAAGGCATACGGGTCAGCTTTCACCCGCAGCGCACCATTGGCGTCGATCATCTCGAATTTATACAGCTGCCCGTTGTGCGCACCGGGAATAAACAGCTCCCAGATCCCCGTTTCACGACGCAAGCGCATCGGATGGCGGCGACCGTCCCAGTAGTTGAACTGGCCGACCACGGAGACGCGACGCGCGTTAGGCGCCCAGACGGCAAAGCGCGTCCCGGTCACGCCGTCCATGGTATCCGCGTGCGCGCCGAGCGTTTCATACGGGCGTAAATGGGTACCTTCAGACAGCAGCCATGCGTCCATTTCCTGGAGCAATGGGCCAAAGCTGTACGGATCGTCAATCAGGTTCTGCTGGCCATGCCAAACGACAGCCAGTTGATAACGGAAGAAATTTTTACGGCGCGGCAGAATACCGCAAAAGAAACCGCGTGCGTCAACGCACTCCAGTTTGCCAACTTTACGTCCGGTTTTCGGTTCAATAACCCATACATCGGTCGCGTCAGGCAGCAATGCCCGGACTTCCAGTCCCGATTCCGTTCGGTGCATCCCTAATACGGAAAAAGGATCCGCAAAATGGCCTGCAATTAGCGCGTTAATCACGTCTCTATCAATACGATCGGACATGTTTCATCATCCTTTGTTTTTGTGTCGCCTCAATCCAATGTAAATGACGACATTTGTGACCCGAACGGTGCAGCACAGAAAAAGAGTGCTTTCTCGGCTCCATTCAACCTTCAGTCAAGGTGATAGACCTTGATTAAAGCATAGCCAACGCTTTACCTGACTCCTGATAGAAAATTAAACATCTCTGCGTTTACTCCTTGTATTACGCAAAAAAAAGGGGTGTTTAGCCACCCCTCATCAATGAACAAATGTTTACGCCAGCTGGCGCAGCATGCGGCGCAACGGCTCAGCTGCGCCCCACAAGAGCTGGTCACCCACGGTGAACGCGGAGAGATACTCAGGCCCCATGTTCAGCTTACGCAGACGCCCAACCGGCGTGGTCAGCGTGCCGGTGACAGCCGCTGGTGTTAATTCACGCATGGTGATTTCACGATCGTTTGGAATCACTTTCGCCCACGGGTTGTGCGCGGCCAGTAATTCCTCTACAGAACTTATGGAAATATCTTTTTTCAATTTCAGCGTGAATGCCTGGCTGTGGCAACGCAGCGCGCCGACGCGCACGCACAGGCCATCAACCGGGATGACGGAAGAGGTCGCGAGAATCTTGTTGGTTTCAGCCTGGCCTTTCCACTCTTCGCGGCTCTGGCCGTTGTCGAGCTGTTTGTCGATCCACGGAATCAGGCTGCCCGCCAGCGGAACGCCAAAGTTATCTACCGCCAGATCGCCGCTACGGGTCAGGGTAGTGACTTTACGTTCAATCTCGAGGATGGCGGAAGCCGGGTCTGCCAGCTCGCTGGCGACGTGGTGATGCAGTTGGCCCATCTGGGTCAGCAGTTCACGCATATGGCGCGCACCGCCGCCGGAAGCTGCCTGATAGGTTGCCACAGAGGCCCACTCCACCAGGTCATTGGCAAACAGGCCGCCCAGCGACATCAGCATCAGGCTGACGGTACAGTTGCCGCCGACAAAGGTTTTCACGCCATTGTTCAGACCATCGGTGATCACCTGCTGGTTGACCGGGTCGAGAATGATAATGGCGTCGTCTTTCATGCGCAGCGAAGAGGCCGCATCAATCCAGTAGCCCTGCCAGCCGCTTTCACGAAGCTTCGGATAGATTTCGTTGGTATAATCTCCGCCCTGACAGGTGACAATAATGTCGAGCGCCTTCAGCGCTTCAAGATCGAAAGCATCCTGAAGCGTACCTCCAGTGCTGCCACCAAAGGTGGGTGCAGCTTGACCAAGCTGAGAGGTAGAGAAGAAGACCGGGCGAATGGCGTCAAAATCGCGCTCTTCCACCATGCGTTGCATGAGTACAGAGCCGACCATCCCGCGCCAGCCGATAAAACCAACATTTTTCATAGCGTATTTTCCTGCAGATATGTGTGCTGTTTATGCTTGCCAGTCCCACTGGCCATCCCATCACATTACAAAAAGCAGCTAAAGTCGCAAGTGAAATTAATCAATGATTGCGAAGCAATCAGAAATGCAACTTATTCCCCCGCCTTTGGGGGCCACATTTCCCCTCGTCAGAATCCATGGCAAGGGTGATGCGTAGAGCAGAAAGTCCTTAACGATTATCAGGGAATTTGAGTGATGAGTGAAATCTTTTCCGCCGCTGTTTTATTGATCCTGATTATGGATCCATTGGGAAACCTACCCATTTTTATGTCGGTGCTAAAACACACGGAACCCAAGCGCCGCAAGGCGATCATGATACGTGAGCTTTTAATCGCACTGCTGATAATGCTTATTTTCTTGTTCGCCGGTGAGAAAATTCTCGCCTTCCTGAACCTGAGTGCCGAGACGGTTTCTATCTCTGGTGGGATTATTTTGTTCCTGATTGCCATCAAGATGATTTTCCCTAGCGCAGAGGGTGGTAGCAACGGTTTACCGGCGGGCGAAGAGCCGTTTATTGTACCGCTGGCGATTCCTCTGGTGGCGGGTCCATCGCTGCTGGCAACGCTGATGCTGCTTTCGCACCAGTATCCTAATAACCTGTCGCATCTGGTCATTGCGCTGCTGATTGCCTGGGGCGGTACGGTCGTCATTCTGCTGCAGTCGTCGCTATTCCTGCGCCTGCTGGGCGAGAAAGGCGTCAACGCTTTAGAACGTCTGATGGGGTTGATTCTGGTGATGATGGCCACCCAGATGTTCCTGGACGGTATTCGGGCGTGGATGAAAGGATAAGTCGCGTATAAACAATTCGCCCGAGCGACACTGACGTGAGCCCGGGCGAAGATTCAACTAACCCGGCTGCACATCGTGCGCCGGGTTGAGAGCGATGATTAGCTAAGCAGCGTAAACGCCACCATACCAACAATCGCCCCCACGGTACCCAGAATGGTTTCCATCATGGTCCAGGTTTTCAGCGTCTGTGCTTCAGTGGCACCGGTAAATTTACCGAACAGCCAGAAGCCGGCGTCGTTCACGTGGCTCACCACGATAGAACCGCCGCCGATACAGATAGACAGTGCCGCCAGCTGTGCGCCGTTGTAATGCAGCTGTTCAATGACAGGCATCACCAGGCCAACCGCAGTCAGACAGGCAACCGTCGCGGAACCCTGAATAATACGCACCGCAGCAGCCAGGATGAAGCAGGTCAGTGCGATAGGCAGACCCATCCCGGTTAACGCTTCGCCCAACGCCGGGCCAACGCCGGAATCCACCAGCACCTGTTTGAACACACCACCGGCACCGATAACCAGCAGGATGATACCCGCAGGCTGCAGCGCGTGACCGCAGATTTCCATCACTTTATCTTTCGCCATGCCCTGACGGAACGCCAGGCCATAGATAGCAACCAGACAGGCAACCAGAATCGCCGTGAACGGGTGACCGATAAATTCAAACCACTGATAAACTTCAGAACCTTCCGGTACAAAGCGCGCAGCAACGGTTTTCAGACCCACCAGTACCAGCGGCAGCAGAATCAGCGCGAGGCTAAAGCCGAAGGACGGCATCTTGCCCTCGCCCAGGTGCGGCTCGGTGACGTCTTCAGGAATGTTCAGCTCAACGTAACGGCTGATGAAGTTGCCCCACAGCGGACCGGCAATCAACATGCCCGGGATCGCTGCGCACAGACCAATCAGGATCATCCAGCCAAAGTCCGCGTGCATCTGGGAAGCCAGCAGCATCGGCGCAGGGCCTGGAACCAGGAACGCCGCGGCAGCAGCGACACCGGCAAACAGTGGAATCACCAGTTTTACCAGGTTGGTACCGGTATGACGCGCCATCGAGAAGGCAACGCTAATCAGCAGTACGATAGCCACTTCGAAGAACAGCGGCAGCGCGCAGATAAGGCCGGCCAGGCCAATCGCGAAGTGTGCGCGGTTGTGGCCAAAGGATTTCAGCATTTTGACGGCAATCTGATCGACCGCACCGGTTTCATGCAGAATTTTGCCGAACATCGCGCCGAGCGCGACCACAATCGCCAGGAAGCCCAGCGTACCGCCCATGCCTTTCTCCATAGTGGCCGCGATTTTGGTCAGCGGCATACCGGAGAACAGACCTGCACCAATAGAAACCACCATCAAAGCCAGGAAGGCGTGCATACGTGCCTTCATGACTAAAAACAGCAGCAGTAAAACAGAACCGACTGCTGTTAAAACGAGCGTTAAAGTTGTCACGCGATACGGCCTTTGTTAATCAATTCAATCGTGCTGTCGATAACGCCTTCCAGCGGCTGATCGATATCAACCACCAGCACATCGCGTTCTTCAGCGCCCGGCTCTTGCAGGGTTTCGAATTGGGTCACCAGCATCTGCGTTTTAAAGAAGTGGCCTTTACGCGCCTTCAGGCGGCTTTCAATCACTTCAAAATCACCTTTCATATAGATGAAAGAGAGATTTGGGTTACCTTCGCGCAGAATGTCGCGGTACGCTTTTTTCAGCGCAGAGCAGACAATCAGCGAGACTTTATTAGTACGTTGCATCGCGAATGCGGCGTCGTTCAGCGCCTGCAGCCATGGTTTGCGATCGTCGTCGTTCAGCGGTTCGCCGGAGGACATTTTGACGATATTGCAGCGTGGGTGCAGGAAGTCGCCGTCCAGAAATGCAGCGTTCAGGCGATGCGCGACTTCGCTGGCAACCGCAGATTTACCGCTGCCGGATACGCCCATCAGTACATAGACGTGGTGATCGTGGTTAGTCGTGCTCAAGGCGTCCTCCTGTTGGGCACTTGGGGAATTGTTACGGGTAACAGTTATCGGTAACATTGTCCTGCCCGGCAAGTGGATAAGCAATAACCATTCGTGCCGGAAGTGAATTCTAAGTGAATATGTGTGATCTAGTTCAAATTTGTCAGGGCTAAATAGAACCGCCCGGTGACAAAGTGAAACCTAAATCTAACATTTTTGGCGTAACTGCTTCACCACGGATGCGCGCCAGCAGTCGCTCTGCACCGATGCGGCCCATGCGCTCACGCGGCGTCAGCACGCTGGCGAGACGCGGTTCCATCACCTGGCCGATGTCGTGGCCGTGGAAACCGGCGATGGCGATATCATCAGGAATTTTGAGCCCCAAACGCTGGCACTCAAATGCAGCGCCCACCGCAAGGTCATCGTTGGTACAGAAGATACCGTCGAGCTGCGAAAATTCCCGACGCGCCTGGCGCATCAGCTCAATTCCCGAGGTATATGACGAGGATTGCTCGACCATCACGCTGTAAGGCGTTAATCCGGCGTCCAGCATCGCCTGCTCATAGCCTTTCTGCTTGATGATAGTACGTTCATCAAGACGCGCCCCTAAATAAGCAATACGGCGGTGACCGCGCGCGATAATCGCGGCCGTCATCTGGCGCGCCGCTTCAAAGTTATCGAAGCCGACGGCGATGTCGAGACACGGCGATTGGCTATCCATCAACTCGACCACGGGGATACCAGCAACTTCAATCATCTTCAGCGTGCGGGGAGTGTGGGTACGTTCGGTGAGGATCAGGCCGTCAATGTTCCAGGAAAGCATCGACTCGAGGCGCTCTTGCTCCATTTCGGGCTTATAGCCGTAGTGAGCCAGCATCGTTTGGTAACCATAAGCATCGGTGACGCTTTCCACGCCGCGCAGCACTTCTGCGAAAACCTGGTTGGTTAATGAAGGTAAAAGTACGCCGATAGCCCGGCTGGTAGAGTTGGAGAGAATATCGGGAGCTCGATTGGGGATGTAACCCAAATCATCAAGAGCCGCCGCAATTTTACCGCGCAATGCTACGGAAACCTGTTCCGGATTACGGAGAAAACGGCTAACCGTCATTTTGGTTACGCCAACGCGATCGGCAACATCCTGAAGTACGGGTCTTTTCTTTTTCATCGTCCAGAGGCAAGCAAAGGTGAAATATTGCTGAAGTTTACCACGGAGATGGCGCAACCTCCCCGCTAGATTGGGGAGGTTACGTTATTTATTTAAGCCGGATCAAACTGGCGGCAGATCGAAGAGTAAAATTTCGCTTTCGCTATCCGCATGGATTGAAATCGCCTGCTCATCCCAAATGGCCAGCCCATCGCTGGTTGTCGCTTTGGTGCCGTTGATGCTCACTTCACCTTTTACCACCTGGATCCACACGCGGCGGTCAGCGGCAATCTGATGAATAGACTGTTCATCTTTCGCCAGTGCCCAGCGGTAGAGTTCCATGTCCTGGTACACTTTCAGCGAACCTTCACGCGCATCCGGCGACAGCACCAGCTGTTTACCCTGCTGAGCGTCAAAGCGACGCTGTTCGTAGCGCGGCGTGATGCCGGTTTTTTCTGGAATGATCCAGATCTGGTACAGGTGCAGCTTGTCGGTCGCACTCGGGTTGTACTCGGAGTGACGCACGCCGGTACCTGCACTCATAATCTGGAACTCGCCCGCCGGAACCTGCTCTTTATTACCCATGCTGTCCTGGTGCTCAACGGCGCCTTCCAGAACGTAGGTCAGAATTTCCATGTCTTTATGCGGGTGGGTACCGAACCCCTGACCGGCATCAATCACGTCATCGTTAATGACGCGCAGCGCGGAGAAGCCCATAAAATTCGGATCGTAGTAATCTGCAAAAGAGAAGGTATGCCAGGAGTCCAGCCAACCATGATTTGCGTGACCACGTTCGTTTGCTTTACGTAAGAAAATCATTTGTTACCCCCTCATGTTTTCGATGAAACAAGTTTGGACGTAAACAGCCTGGGATGATAGTGGGTGAAAATTGACTCCTCTGTTCAAAAATTATGAACAAGATCAGAGGAGCCATAATAGCTTATTTGGTGAGGCTTATGGTGGCAGGAGACGGCTGCTGGAAGGCCCGCTCCAGCAGTTCCATATTGGTGAGAGCCTCAGTTTCCTTGACGAAATTCGGCACGCCGTTAACCAGCGTTTGATACAGTGCGTCATACACGCGGCCATAATCACCCTGCTCAGCTCGCCACGTCTCTTTCACCGTTTCACCCGCCTCGTTAACGTATTCCAGATGCGCTAAGGACTCATCCGCCGCAAAGCCCGCATCGCCCGGCATAATACCCGCCTTCAGGCTGGTCTCTTGCTGGTCGATGCCGTATTTCACAAACGACCCTTTGGTGCCGTGAACGATAAATTTCGGATAGTCGATTTTCACCAGGTGACTGGTTTTCACAATCGCCTTCAGGTTGCCGTAGAACAGCTGTGCTTCAAAGGTATCGTCAGGGTTAGCCGGGTTACGCAGGCTACGGATGTCATAAGCGGCATGATCCGGGCGGCCAAACAGCGAGATGATTTGGTCCATAGTATGCACGCCAAGGCCATAAAATGCGCCGTCCTGTGGGCGCCCCGGCTGAGTTGGCGCTTCAGGGCGGAAGTAGTCGAAGTGGCTTTCTACTTCCACGATATCGCCCAGCTTACCGCTCTCAATGGCTTTTTTTGCCGTCAGGAAACAGGCATCAAAACGACGGTTCTGATACGGCGATACGGTCAGACCTTTGCTTTTCGCCAGCGCAAAAAGCGCTTTGGCTTCCGCAACCGTTGGCGTGAACGGCTTCTCGACCAGCACGTTCTTCCCTGCTTCTAGCGCCTTCTTCGCATATTCAAAGTGGCTGTCAGCATGCGTACAGACCACCACCAGCTTGACCTGCGGATCGTGCAGAATGTCGTTTAGCTCGCTGGTGAAATGAATATGCGCGTACTGCGGCTGCTGCTCGTCCGGCTTCGGGCTGCGGCGATAGATATGGGCTACGTGCCAGTCGGCTTTGCGATGTAAAACGTACGGGAGATGATAGCGGGTGGTGCTTTTGCCAAAGCCAATGAAGGCGCAGTGTAGGGTCATGATTCAGTCCTTTTGAAATAATTGCTGAATACCATAACGTAACTACAGACAAAAAAAAGCCAGCATTAAGCTGGCTAAAGTAATACTGGAAGCAATGTGAGCAATGTCGTGCTTTCAGAAGCTCCGCAAGGACGCCCTGAATGCAGGACAATAATAATCATTCTCATTCGCACTTGTCCACCGTTTTTTGCAAAAAAAGCCAATTGACGCACATTTAAAAATCAATGATGTTAAAAGGGACTTTTAACCTCAAAAGGAAATGAAGAATGAGTGACATAGTGATTCGCCATGCCGAAGCCCAAGATTACGACGCAATCCGTCAAATCCACGCCCAGCCGGAGGTGTATCACAACACGCTACAGGTCCCTCATCCTTCCAGCCATATGTGGCACGAACGGCTAGCCGACCGGCCCGGCACGAAACAACTGGTCGCCTGCATTGATGAGCAGGTGGTAGGCCACCTTGCCATTGAGGTGGCCCAGCGCCCGCGCCGGAGCCACGTTGCCGATTTTGGTATCTGCGTCGATTCTCGCTGGCAAAATCGCGGTGTCGCCAGTGCGCTGGTCCGCACCATGATAGACATGTGCGATAACTGGCTGCGCGTCGAGCGTATTGAGTTGACGGTGTTTGTCGATAACGCCCCGGCGGTTGCGGTGTACCAGAAGCATGGTTTTGAGATTGAAGGCACCGGGCGCAAGTATGGGCTACGCAACGGTGAGTATGTGGATGCCTACTTTATGGCACGGATGAAGGGGTGACCCTCACCCTAACCCTCTCCCTGAAAGGGAGAGGGAACCGTTTAGTGTCGTAGGTTAAGAACGCGTTCTTATACCCATCTTCCGATGACCAGAAAGCAGAGTAAACGCCTTCCCCTTCTCATTTCCATAGTAGGGCTTGAGGAAGGGTAAACTAGTACCCCGCCGTCAAATCATCCGGTGAACGCGGGTCGGACGCGCCATACAGCGTGCCATCAGGCCCGACCATAATACTCTGGGTACTGCCCATCGCCTCTTTAACCGCGACTTTTTGCCCTTTCCCTTCCAGCAACTTCAGCGTATCCGGGCTAAAGCCTTTCTCGACCCGCAGCTCATCCGGCAGCCATTGATGGTGGAAACGCGGCGCATTGGTTGCTTCCGCCACATTCATGCCAAAATCAACGGTATTTACCACCATTTGCAGTACCGTAGTGATAATCCGGCTGCCGCCTGGGCTACCGGTCACCAGCCAGGTTTTGCCGTCTTTCACTACGATAGTCGGTGACATCGACGACAGCGGACGCTTTTTCGGCCCCACGGCGTTCGCATCTCCGCCCACCAGTCCGTAAACGTTCGGCACGCCAGGCTTGGCTGAGAAATCATCCATTTCGTTGTTCATCAAAATGCCGGTATTCCCCGCCACGATGCCGGTGCCAAAAGTGGTGTTCAGCGTATAGGTCACCGCCACCGCGTTACCGTCTTTATCGACTACCGAGAAGTGCGTGGTTTGATTACTCTCGTACGGTGCCAGTTTGCCCGGTTTAATCTCACTGGACGGTTTAGCTTTGTTGAGGTCAATCTCCCCGGCAATGGATTTGGCGTAGGCTTTGTTGGTCAGCGCCTGCCATGGCACCTTCACAAAGTCAGGGTCACCGAGATACTCCGAGCGGTCGGCATAAGCGTGCTTTTCCGCTTCCGCCATTAGCTGCATCGCATCGGCGCTGCCGAAGCCGTATTTATGCAGGTCGAAGTTTGCGAGGATATTGAGGATTTGTACGATGTGGATCCCGCCGGAGGACGGTGGCGGCATCGAGAAGACTTCGTAGCCACGGTATTCACCGCTAATCGGCGTACGTTCCACCGCTTTGTAGTTGGCCAGGTCAGCTTTACTCATCAGGCCGCCGTTGTTGTGCATCTCTTCGGCGATCTGGTCGGCGATTGCGCCTTTATAAAAAACATCCGGGCCGTTTTCCGCGATGAGCGTCAGGCTTTTTGCCAGATTCGCCTGCACCAGTTTGTCACCCTTCTTCAGCGGTTCACCGTCTTTCCAGAAAATCGCTTTACTGTTGGCATGATTCGGCAACACTTCGCTGCCGTAGGTTTTGAGATCGTCAGCCAGCGCGCTATTCACGATAAAACCGTCCTGTGCCAGCTTGATGGCGGGCTGAACCACTTTATTCAGCGGCATCGTGCCGTACTTCTCCAGCGCCAGCGAAAAACCGGCCACGGTCCCCGGTGTGCCGGAAGCAAGATGCGAGGTGAGGGACTTTTTACTGTCCGGGTTACCCTGCGAGTCGAGGAACATATCGCGCGACGCCTGCTCGGGCGCCATTTCACGAAAATCTATCGCCGTGGTTTTGCCGTCCTTAGTGCGCAGCATCATAAAGCCACCGCCGCCAAGGTTCCCCGCCTGCGGATGGGTCACCGCCAGTGCATAGCCTACAGCTACCGCGGCATCCACAGCGTTGCCGCCTTGCTTAAGGATCTCGACACCCACGTTGGTGGCCATCGCATCAACCGAGGCCACCATCCCCTGCTGCGCGCGAACCGGATGGAAAACATCTTCTTCAACGCCATAAGAAACCGGCGGTGGCGGCGCAGCAGCGGCGCTGTAACAGCTTCCTGCCAGCAGAGCAGCAAGCGCTACCCGGCATAAAAATGACGGCTTTATCATTAGCATAATTCTCCAGAGTGTACGGGGACGTCCCGTATTAAGCCTGGTTCATAATGCTGAAATAATCCTCGTTCTGGTGGGAAAGGAGTAAACTTAGAGAATCCCCTACGAGGAGGAAAGGCGATGAAACGACTACTGATTCTGGCGGCGCTGTTGCCGTTCACGGCGCTTGCCGCACCTTTAAACATCGACAATAACCCAAACCAGCCGGGGTATGAGATCCCCAGCCAGCAGCGGATGCAGTCGCGAATGCTGAACCAGCAGCAGCAAAATAAGGGTATGTTGAATCAACAGCTAAAATTGCAGACGCAGCAACAACAGCAACATCTGCAAAATCAGATGAATGCTAATCAGCAGCGTGTTCAGCAAACGCAACCTGGCATGCTGAACCCGCCGAGCCAGCCCGTTCCGAAAAGAAACGGCGACATGCTGAAACAGTATTAAGGCTGGAAGTCCGGGCCAATCACATCAATCGCATCGGTACAGATGCTATTCACCCCCCAGCGCAGCAATTCAGCCGCGCGCTGGGGGTTATTCACGGTATAGACCAGAATCTTCAGGCCGGCCTCATGCAGCGCATCCACCCGTGCTTCGTCGAGCAGACGATGGTTGAGGTGAATAGAAACGCATCCTAAACGCGTCGTCAGCTCTCGCCAGTCGTCGCGCCACTCATCGAGCAGCAGCCCACGCGGCAGTTCAGGTACCGCCTGCTGCGCGGCTTCTAATGCATCAATTTCAAACGATGACAGCAGCGGAGGGGTCATACCGGACCACAGTTCTCGAGCGGCCAGCGCCACCACTTTGCCGGTTAACGGACCCGTGCCGGTGGTCGGTTTAATCTCAATATTCGCCATCATGCCATGCTGGCGGCAGCGCTCCGCCACCTGAGACAGCAACGGCAGCGGTTCACCCTTAAAGCTGCTGCTAAACCAACTGCCTGCATCTACCCGCAGCAGATCTTGCCAGCTCAGCTCACCCGCCACGCCCCAGCCATTACTGGTGCGCTCGAGGTTGTCATCGTGCAGCAAGAAAATCTCACCGTCTTTCGATAACTTCGCGTCAAACTCGATCATGGTATGACCGTAGTGCGCGCCCACATCAATCGCCGCGAGGGTGTTTTCCGGTGCCAGCTTACCGCCGCCACGGTGGGCGACGATGTGGGGATAAGGCCAGTTGCTCATACGCGTAATCCTGTTTCACCTTCAAAGAGATGCAGATGTTCGTCCGGCAGATGCAGCCACAATGTTGTGCCCGCATTTGGCCGCAGCTGGTGCGGTAAGCGAACCACCATTTTCTGTTCGCCAAAGCGTCCATGCGCCAGGTTATCTGCACCTAAAATTTCCAGCGTATCGACCACCATCGGCACGCCGTTTTCCGCCTGCGAGCTTAACGCAATATGTTCCGGGCGGATACCCAGCGTCATACGGCGTCCAGCAAATTCACGGCGCACACCCGGTAGCGGCAGCTGCATGCCGTTGGCCAGTACAAATCGCGTTCCTGTCTCATCCATTTGTCCGTCCAGCAGGTTCATCGCCGGGCTGCCGATAAAGCTCGCCACAAAGCGGCTGGCAGGCTTCTCGTACACTTCTACTGGCGTCCCAATTTGCTCGGCGATGCCTTTGTTCATCACCATCACCCGCTGAGCCAGCGTCATCGCCTCGACCTGATCATGAGTAACGTACAGCGAAGTGGTTTTGAGACGGCGATGAAGGTGCTGCAATTCAAGACGCATCTGCACGCGCAGCTTGGCGTCGAGGTTAGACAGCGGTTCATCGAACAAGAATACCGCCGGATCGCGCACGATCGCACGCCCCATCGCCACGCGCTGGCGCTGGCCGCCGGAGAGCTCGCGCGGACGCCGTTTAAGCAGGCCATCCAGCTCCAGAATACGCGCCGCCTCCTGCACCTTTTCGGCAATGTGCGCTTTCCCCATGCCGCGAATCTTCAGGCCCCAGGCCATGTTCTCTTCCACGCTCATATGTGGATAGAGCGCGTAGTTCTGGAATACCATCGCGATGCCGCGATCCTTTGGCTCCATTTCAGTTACGCGCTTACGATCAATCCAGATATCACCACTGGTGACTCGCTCAAGCCCGGCCACCATACGCAGCAACGTCGATTTGCCGCAGCCCGAAGGGCCGACCATCACAATAAACTCGCCGTCGGCCACATCCAGCGTCAGCGGTTGAATCACCTGGGTTTTGCCATCCCAGCTTTTGGTTACTGCCTGTAGTTTTAAACCTGCCATTTTTATTTCTCACTATCGACCAGGCCACGCACGAAAGCGCGCTGCATGGCTAAAACGATGACAACCGGAGGGATAAGCGTCAGCAGCATCGCTGCCATAACCTGATTCCATTGTGTGGTGCCTTCACCGGTGGCGATCATCCCTTTAATGCCCGCCACGGCGGTGCCGAGATTCACGTCGGTAATAATCAGCAGCGGCCACAGATACTGGTTCCAGCCGTAGATGAAGGTGATAACGAACAGCGCCGCCAGATTGGTTCTCGACAGCGGCAACACAATGTCGCGGAAGAAGCGCATCGGCGAAGCGCCATCAATACGCGCCGCTTCAATCAGCTCGTCCGGCAGCGTCATAAAGAACTGGCGGAACAGGAAGGTCGCCGTGGCGGAAGCCATCAACGGCAGCGTTAGCCCCGCGTAGCTGTCGAGCATTTTCAGGTTGGCGATCACTTCCACCGTCGGAAAAATACGTACTTCTACCGGCAGCATCAGCGTAATAAAAATCATCCAGAAGAACAGGTTACGCAGTGGGAAACGGAACCAAACGATGGCAAAAGCCGAAAGCATGGAAACCGCAATTTTGCCGACCGTGATGGCAAAGGCCATGATGAAACTGTTGAGCATCATCAGCCAGAAAGGTGCACTGTTAGCGCCAACACCATTCACCCAAATCGCCTTCATGTTCTCCAGCAAATGGGTGCCGGGAATCAGAGTCATCGGCGTTTCAAACACCGCTTTGTTATCCAGCGTCGCCGCCGTAAACGCGACGTACAGCGGAAACAGAATCACGATAATCCCGAGGATCAACATGGTGTGGCTGAATATCGTCAGCCCGCGACGGTTCTCAATCATTGGTAGCGCACCTTTCTTTCCACGTAGCGGAACTGCACCACGGTCAGGATGATGACGAGGAACATCAGCACCACCGATTGGGCGGCAGAGGCCGAGAGGTCGAGCCCGGCAAAGCCTTCCCGATAAATTTTGTAGATAAGCGTGGTGGTCGCCTGCACGGGTCCACCGGCGGTAGCAGCATCAATCACCGGGAAGGTATCGAAGAAGGCGTACACCAGATTCACCACCAGCAGGAAGAAGCTCACCGGCGCAATCAGCGGCAGCGCCAGCTTGAAGAAGCGGCGAATCGGGCCAGCGCCATCAATCGCGGCGGCTTCAACCAGCGAACGAGGAATGGACTGAAGGGCGGCAAAGAAAAACAGGAAGTTGTAGCTGATCTGCTTCCAGACCGACGCAAACACCACCAGAAACATCGCCTGGCCGCTGTTCTGCGCGTGGTTCCAGTCATAGCCGAACTCGCCGAGGAAGTGGGTGATAAGCCCACGCCCAGGGTTAAAGAGGAATATCCACAATACGGCCGCAACGGCGGGCGCGACGGCGTAGGGCAGCAGCATCAGCGTTTGATACAGGCGGCTGCCACGCACCACGTAATCGACCAGCGCCGCAAAGAATAGCGACACCAGCAGACCGCTCACCGTGACCATCGCGCTGAACTTCATCGTCGTCCAGAACGAGTCGAGGTAATAGCCGTCGTGGAATAGCGCCACGAAGTTATCCAGGCCGACAAACTGGCTGGAGAGACCGAACGGATCGACGCTTTGCAGCGAGTACCACAGCGCTTCGCCCGCAGGCCAGATAAAGAAGATAACGGTGATAATCAACTGCGGGGCGACCAACGCATAAGGTAGCCAGCGCGATTTAAACACCGGACGGGATGATGACATAGTTAAACTCTGAGTTGTTTTCCCCTCACCCCGGCCCTCTCCCCAAAGGGGCGAGGGAGAAAGGCCGAGCTGAGCGATATTGACCAGACGGCTCCGAAAAGTCCCCTCTCCAGCATTGGCAGGAGAAAGGCCGTACCGGGCAATCCTTACCAAACAGCACCGAACAGTCCCCTCTCCCCAATGGGGAGAGGGCTAGGGTGAGGGGTCAGGCGATAAGATTAAGACTTCGTCGATTTCTCAAAGCGGCGCAGCAGCTGATTACCGCGCTCAACCGCAGAATCCAGCGCCTGCTGAGGCGTTTTCTTCCCGGTCCATACGCTTTCCAGCTCTTCATCAACAATGGTGCGAATCTGCGGCATATTGCCCAGACGCAGCCCTTTGGTGAACGGCAACGGCGGCTTGTTAAGCATCTGACGGGTGGCGATATCCGCCCCAGGGTTTTTATCGTAGAAGCCCTGCTGACGCGTCAGGTCATACGCAGCGGTGGTAATCGGCAGATAGCCGGTTTTCTGATGCCATTCGGCCGCGTTTTCCGGTTTAGCCAGGAACTCGAGGAACTTCGCCACGCCGGTGTAGGTATCTTTATCTTTACCCTGCATCACCCACAGGCTTGCCCCGCCGATAATGGCGTTCTGCGGCGCGCCCTTCACGTCAGCGTCGTAAGGCATCATGCCCACGCCGTAGTTGAATTTGGCGTACTGGCGAATATCAGCCAGCGAGCCGGACGACGCAGTGGTAATGGCGCAATCACCGTTGTAGAACTTCTCGGTGGATTCGTCTTTACGCCCGAAGTAGCTAAAATCACCCTTCTTATTCAACTCTTCCAGCAGTGCGATGTGCTTCACCTGCTCCGGTTTGTTGAACTCCAGCACCGCATCAGTGCCGTCGAAACCGTTGTTTTTGGTCGCTACCGGCAGACCATGCCAGGCGCTGAAGTTTTCAATCTGAATCCAGCCCTGCCAGCCGCTGGCATAGCCGCACTTCATCCCCGCCGCTTTCAGCTTCGCGGTATAGGCCGCCAGATCCTGCCAGGTTTTTGGTGGCTGATTCGGATCAAGACCGGCTTTTTTGAAGGCGTCTTTGTTGTAGTACAGCACCGGCGTGGAGCTGTTGAACGGCTGAGAGAGCAGATGACCGGTTTTAGAATCGGTGTAGTAACCGGAAACCGTTGGCACAAACTGAGATTCGTCGAACTTGATACCGGCATCGCTGAACACCTGATAGACCGGCTTAATCGCCTTCGAGGCCATCATGGTGGCGGTACCCACTTCATACACCTGCAAAATGGCTGGCGCATTACCGGTACGGAACGCGGCAATACCTGCGCTCAGGCTCTGCTCGTAGTTACCTTTGTAGATCGGCTGAATTTTGTAATCCGGGTTGGCGGCGTTAAAGCGCTGCGCCAGAGAGTCAACCTCTTTCCCCAGTTCACCTTCCATAGAATGCCAAAATGGAATGGTGGTCACTGCCATTGCCTGGCCTGCAAACGCCAGGCTCATTGCCAACCCTAAAGCTGTATGTCGTAACGATATCATCGGTTATCTCTCTTTTTGTGCCGGGATGCGCGATATCACGCGTTTTATGTTCGCGGGGGTAACATGACATGCTCGAATGACAGAAAAATAACTTTTTTATTACAAAAAAAAGATAGTAAGGCGACAAAGGGATGGCAAGGCAGTGACGCTTCGAAGAAGGCAAAGTGGGAGCTGAGACACGTATAGGAAATAAACAGTTACGGAAGCGGAACGCAAGCGTACTGCCCAACATTCACGGAGAAAGGAGAGGATGAACAGGAAGATAATACGGCTTACCCGGCCTACGGAAGGTGTCGGCCGGGTAAGGGATTTATGCCGCTAACAGCAGTGCTTAGCCACCAAGATAGGCACTACGTACCGCTTCGTTAGCCAGCAGCGCATCACCGGTATCTTCCAGCACCACGTGACCGTTTTCGAGCACGTAGCCGCGGTCGGCGAGCTTCAGCGCCTGATTGGCGTTCTGCTCGACGAGGAAGATGGTCATGCCCTGCTCGCGCAGCTGCTCGATGGTGTCGAAGATCTGCTGGATGATGATCGGCGCCAGCCCAAGAGAGGGCTCATCCAACAGCAGCAGACGCGGCTGGCTCATCAGCGCACGGCCGATGGCCAACATCTGCTGTTCACCGCCGGACATGGTGCCCGCACGCTGGATACGACGTTCATGCAAACGCGGAAACAGGTCATACACCCATTTGATGCGCTCCTGGAACTGGTCACGTTCGGCAAAGAAGCCGCCCATCGCCAGGTTCTCTTCCACGGTCATGCGCGAGAACACGCGACGCCCTTCCGGCACAATCGCCACCGCTTCACGCATGATTTTCGCCGTCTGCCAGTCGGTAATGTCTTTATCATCAAAGACAATCCGCCCTGTGGTCGCCCGCGGATCGCCGCACAGCGTACCGAGCAGCGTGGTTTTTCCCGCGCCGTTCGCACCGATGAGTGTCACGATCTCGCCCTGATTAATATGCAGACTGACCTCGTGCAGCGCCTGAATCTTCCCGTAGTGGGCGCTAACTCTATCAAACGATAACATCACTTTATCCATTTTATGCCTCACCCAGATAAGCGCGGATCACGTCCGGGTTGTTGCGGATTTCTTCCGGTGTCCCGTTGGCCAGCGGTGTGCCCTGATTCACCACGTAGATGCGGTCAGAAATACCCATCACCAGCTTCATATCATGCTCAATCAGCAGGATAGTGGTGTTGTGATGATTACGCAGCTCAGCAATCAGCTCATCGAGTTCTTTGGTCTCTTTTGGGTTGAGGCCCGCTGCGGGTTCATCCAGCATCAGGATTTCCGGCTGCGTCACCATGCAACGCGCAATCTCCAGACGACGCTGATCGCCGTAGGCCAGATTACTGGCCTGACGGTTGGCGTGCTCCAGCAGACCAATACGCTCAAGCCAGGTGGCGGCGCGATCCAGCGCTTCGCTCTGCGCACGGCGGAACGATGGCGTTTTCAAAAGACCCGAGAAGACGCCGGTTTTCAGCTGCTGATGCTGTGCTACCAGCAGGTTTTCAATCACCGTCATTTCGCGGAACAGACGCACGTGCTGGAAAGTACGCACCACACCCATACGGGCAATCTGCTGGCCCGGCAGCCCTTCGAGGTGCTGATCGCGCAGCATGATGGTACCGCCGGTCGGCTTGTAGAAGCCCGTCAGGCAGTTAAAAACGGTGGTTTTACCGGCCCCGTTCGGGCCGATAAGCGAGACGATTTCCTGAGGACGCAGCTCGAGATTGACGTTGTTGACCGCCAGCAGGCCGCCAAAACGCATCATCAGACCGTTAACGGATAATAATGGCTGACTCATGCCTGCTCTCCTTCTTTCGCTTTCCCGCTTTTCATCTTCAACTGTGGACGGGTCATCGGCAGAAGTCCTTGTGGACGCCAGATCATCATCAGTACCATCAGGCCACCGAGCATCAACATGCTGTATTCATTGAAGTCACGCATCAGTTCACGCGACACCACCAGCAGAATCGCCGCGAGGATCACCGCAAACTGTGAGCCCATTCCGCCCAGCACCACAATCGCCAGCACAAAGGCTGACTCGGCAAAGGTGAACGATTCCGGGCTCACGAAGCCCTGACGCGCAGCAAACAGCGTACCGGCAAAGCCCGCAAACGCGGCGCTGATGGTGAAGGCGGTCAGCTTGATACGCGTTGGGCTTAACCCCAGCGAGCGACAGGCGATTTCATCTTCACGCAGCGCTTCCCACGCGCGCCCCAACGGCATACGCAGCAGGCGGTTAATCACGAACAGGGAGAGCACTACCAGCAGCAGCGCCACCAGATAGAGGAAAATGACGCGGTCGGAAGGGTCATATTTGACGCCAAAGAAGTTGCTGAACGTATCCCAGCCGCCTTCACGGGCGCTACGGCTGAACTCAAGGCCGAAGAAAGTCGGTTTCGGGATCTGGCTGATGCCGTTCGGGCCGCCGGTGACTTCAGTGTTGTTCAGCAGCAGAATACGGACGATTTCGCCAAAGCCTAAGGTCACAATCGCCAGATAGTCACCGCGCAGGCGCAGCACCGGGAAGCCCAGCAGGAAGCCCGCAGCGGCGGATACCAGGCCAGCCAGCGGCAGACAGGTCCAGAAGCCCAGGCCGTAATAGTGGTTCAATAGTGCGAAAGTGTAAGCGCCAATAGCGTAGAAGCCACCGTAGCCCAACACCAGCAGGCCCGACAGCCCGACCACCACGTTCAGCCCCAGACCGAGGATGATGTAAATCATGGTCAGAGTGGCGATATCCACCGTGCCGCGTGACACCATAAACGGCCACGCTACAGCAATCACCAGCAGCGCAATCAGGAACAGCTTTTGTTTGACGGTCGAGCCATCAATTGCCGGCAGAATAAACTTCGGCCCGGAGACGCTTTTCAGCCCTTTCTGGAACAGCGGACGCAGCATCTGGAAGAAGAACACTACGGCGGTACCAATAAAGATCCACTGCCAGCGAATGTCCGCCGCGCTGCCGACCACCAGCTTAGTGCCGTCAAGCTGCAACTGCACGCCCATAAAGACGCCGGCCAAAACAAAGAACATCGCCGCCGACAGCAGCGCCATCGCAAATTGCATCGGTTTCATACTTTCTCTACCTCCGGGCGACCCAGGATGCCGGTTGGCATCACCAGCAGCACCACGATCAGCAGCGCGAACGACACCACGTCTTTGTATTCTGTACTCAAATACGCCGACGACAGCGCTTCTGCGATACCAAGAATCAGCCCGCCAATCATCGCGCCTGGAATGCTGCCGATACCGCCAAGCACCGCTGCGGTAAAGGCTTTCATCCCGGCCATAAAGCCGATGTACGGGTTGATTACACCGTAGAACTGACCCAACAGCACGCCCGCTACCGCCGCCATCGCTGCGCCGATAACAAACGTCAGCGCAATCACGCGGTCGGTATTAATCCCGAGCAGGCTGGCCATTTTCAGGTCTTCTGCACAGGCTCGGCAGGCCCGGCCCATCCGTGAGTAACGGATAAACAGCGTCAGCGCCAGCATCGCCACAAAAGTGACAATCCAGATAACCAACTGCATGGTGGTAATAGACGCGGAGAAGTTTTCGCTGCTACCGACAATCCACTGACCGTTGAACAGGCTTGGCAGCGCGATATCGCGCGAGCCTTCGGTCAGACTGACGTAGTTCTGCAGGAAGATGGACATCCCGATAGCGGAGATCAGCGCAATCAGACGCTTGGAGTTACGCACCGGACGATAGGCCACCCGTTCGATACTCCAGCCGTAGGCGCTGGCAATCACAATCGCCCCGATGAAGCCAGCCGCCACCAGCAGCCAGCTGGTGTCGATGCCCATCATCATCAGCGCGGCGATGATCATAAAGGAGACATAACTACCGATCATGTAGACCTCGCCGTGGGCGAAGTTAATCATGCCGATAATTCCGTACACCATGGTGTAACCGATGGCGATCAGTGCATAGGTGCTTCCCAGCGTAACGCCGTTAAACATCTGCTGCACAAAGTAGAGAACCTGCTCTGACATAAATTAGCCTTTTGCTACCCCTGCGGATCTACGCCCGCCAGGGGGGAATGAAGGTTACTTCGCGACCGTGGACGAGCCGTCGGCATGCCACTGGAAGACGCCAAACTCGAATCCTTTCAAATCGCCTTTTTCATCCCAGGAAAGCGGCCCAATCACGGTTTTTGCCCCGTTAGCTTTTAAATCTTTAATCAGCGCCAGCGGCTCATCGCTGCCGGTGCGTTCCATGGCTGTCGCCAGAGACTGTACGGCGGCATAGGTGATCCATACGTACGGACCGCTTGGATCTTTCTTCTGCGCTTTCAGGGCATCGACGATAGCGCTGTTTGCCGGATCCTGGTCATAGCGTTTTGGCATGGTAACCAGCATCCCTTCACCCGCATCGCCGGCAATGTTCGACAACGAAGCGTTACCGACGCCTTCCGGCCCCATGAACTGGGTTTTAAGACCGACCGCGCGCGCCTGGCGCAGCATCTGGCCCATTTCCGGGTAGTAGCCACCGTAATAAACGAAGTCGATATTCTCTTTTTGCAGACGGGCGAGCAGCGCGGAGAAATCTTTTTCACCAGCGGTGATACCGTCAAAGAAGACCACGTTAGCCTTCGCCGCTTTCAGGCTCTGCTGAACGGAGCGTGCCAGACCTTCACCGTACTGCTGTTTGTCATGAATGATGGCAATACGCTGCGGTTTAACGTTATTCAGAATGTATTTTGCCGCCGTCGGCCCCTGGGAGGAGTCGAGACCTGCGGTACGCATGATGTATTGATAGCCACGCTGGGTCAGCTCTGGGTTGGTCGCCCCCGGAGAGATCATCAGAATGCCTTCATCTTCATAGATGTCAGAAGCGGGCTGAGTGGAAGAAGAGCAAAGATGGCCAATCACGTATTTGATGCCGTCATTGACGATCTTGTTGGCAACCGCCACCGCTTGTTTTGGATCGCAGGCGTCGTCGTACTCAACGCCGACCAGTTTGTCGCCCTTGATGCCGCCTTTGGCGTTGATATCTTTAATCGCCTGACGCGCACCGTTGAACTCCATGTCGCCCCACTGCGCGACCGGGCCGGACATGGCCCCTACCACCGCAACTTTAATATCAGCCGCCAGTGCCGTGTGTGACATAGCCAGTGCGACCATCCCTGCGATTACTGTTTTTGTATTCCTTTTCATGCTTCGGGATCCCCATTCGTGATGTCGTATTTACACGTCGTGGCGTGTATATATTTTGTAATTATGCGGTTAAAAAGCATTCTGTACTTTTATTATACAACGCTACTTTTACCATTATCTTTAATGAGTTAGCGCAGTTTTTTAACCAAATACAGACTAAATTCTCTATTTTTCAGTCTATTAAGAAAAGATAATATTCTGATTTTCGCCATAGATAAACAAAAATAAGTCCGATTTCAGCATAAAATAACGACACATATGGCCGAATAAAACGCTGGTTTTCAGGTTAAAATTCTGGTTATTTTTCTATCTATAATGTTTCAAACTGCCTGCGTAGACATCGAAAAACTAATCCCCTGTTAGACGCCGCAAAAAGAGAAAGCCTCCAGCAGGATAAATTGAGTAAACTGGCCACAATTTTTCCGATTTGAGCAAACCGTCCATGAAACTGACCATCATTCGTTTAACCACGTTTAGCGACCAGGATCGTATCTGCCTCGGTAAGATCTGGCCTGCCATAACCGCGACAGACCTGGCTTTGGATGACACCCACCATCTTTACGCCGCCCGCTTCAACGAGCGTTTGCTTGCGGCGGTGCGGGTCACGCTTAACAGCGATCAGGGAACGCTGGACGATCTTTGCGTACGCGAAATCACCCGCCGCCGCGGCGTGGGCCAGTACCTGATTGAAGAAGTCATGCACAACAACCCGCAGGTCAGCCGCTGGGTGCTCAGCAAATCTCACGCAGAGGAGAGCCAGGAAATGGCGGCGTTTGCGAAAGCATTGGGTTTTACGATGCAGAATGACAGCTGGATTAGAGGGTAATACAGACCCCGGCCTAGCGAATGACGCCCGAGCTACTCGTATGTAACCCGGGCGTCTGACGTGCTCACACGACGCGGTGAATCTTATTTTGCGTCGGTTGCGGTGCCGTTAGCGTGCCAGTTGAAGATGCCGAACTCGAAGCCCTTCAGATCGCCTTTCTCATCCCATGACAGCGGCCCCATCACGGTATCGACAGTGCTGGCTTTCAAGTATTTAGCGATCTCAGCCGGATCGTCTGAGTGGTTCAAACCAGCCTGCAGAGACTGCAGCGCGGCGTAGGTGGTCCATACGAATGCGCCGCTTGGATCCTGTTTCTTCGCTTTAATCGCATCCACAATCGGTTTGTTCGCCGGAACCTGATCGTAGTTCTTCGGTTTGGTCACCAGCAGGCCTTCCGCAGAATCGCCAGCAATGTTAGACAGCGACACGTTCGCAACCCCTTCTGGGCCCATGAACTGGGTTTTCAGACCCGCAGCACGCGCCTGGCGCAAAATCTGCCCCATTTCCGGGTGGTAGCCGCCGAAGTAAACGAAGTCGATATTTTCTTTCTTCAGGCGTGCGACCAGCGTGGAGAAGTCTTTCTCACCGGCGGTGATACCGTCGAAGAAGACCACGTTAGCCCCGCCCTTCTTCAGACCGTCCTGTACAGAACGCGCCAGGCCTTCACCATACTGCTGCTTGTCATGCACGATAGCGATGCGCTGCGGCTTCACTTTATCGATGATGTATTTCGCCGCCGTTGGGCCCTGGTCTGAGTCCAGACCGGTAGTACGCAGAATCAGCTTATAGCCGCGTGCGGTCAGCTCCGGCGCGGTCGCCGCAGGAGTGATCATCAGAATGCCTTCATCTTCATAGATATCAGACGCTGGCTGGGTGGAAGAGGAACACAGGTGGCCAATAACGTACTTGATGCCATCGTTGACGACTTTGTTCGCGACCGCGACCGCTTGTTTCGGGTCACAGGCATCGTCATATTTAACGATTTCCAGTTTATTGCCTTTGATACCGCCTTTAGCGTTGATATCCGATACCGCTTGTTCTGCGCCGCTGAACTCCTGATCGCCATACTGCGCAACCGGACCGGACATCGCACCCACGACAGCAACTTTAATATTTTCTGCTAATGCCATATTGCTGAATGCCAGTGCAATACATCCTGCCAGTAACGCTTTACCCTTCATATTCATCCTGAGGTTCCCCATTGTTATGGTTATTGCATTTGTTGTGATGTTGTTATTTAGCACATTATTCTTATATGAAGCGCAAGCTAAGTATAAGATATTAATATTAAGGGATACTGCCTGTGCTTTTGCAGCATACTCTGCTAAAACATACCCCATTTTTATGGAATTGAAACGATAATTTTGACGGATTTGTAACGCAAAAATGACAAAAAAAAGCCACCCATCAGAGTGGCTTAATGGCTGGCAAGGTTCAGCAGATAACTATTCCGTCAGCGCCCGGCGAATCACCTCCAGCGCCTGCTGGAACTGTTTCTCCGGAATGGTGAGTGGGTAAAGGAAACGAATCACGTTACCGTACACACCGCAACTCAACAGCAGAACGCCTTCCGCCAGCGCACGTTCCTGGACGAGTTTGGTGAACTCCGGCGACGGCTCGCCACTTTGCGGGTCGATAAACTCTACCGCCACCATCGAGCCTAAACCGCGGACATCGGCAATCGCCGGGCAGATTTCGCGTGCTTTATTAAGCACTTCGATCAAGTGCTGGCCAAGATGGTTCGCTCGCGTGCACAGCGCCTCTTCTTCAATAACGTCCAGCACCGCATGCGCTGCGGCTATCGCTAGCGGGTTACCGGCGTAGGTGCCGCCTAAACCGCCCGGTGCTGGTGCGTCCATCACCTCCGCGCGTCCGACAACGCCGGAGAGGGGGAAGCCACCGGCCAGGCTTTTAGCCATGGTGATAAGGTCAGGTTTCACGCTGTGATAATCCATGGCGAACAGCTTGCCGGTGCGGGCAAAACCGGTCTGCACTTCATCAGCGATCAGCAAAATCCCGTGGGTATCGCACAGCGCGCGCAGACCCTGCATAAAATCAGCGGGTGCGACGTTAAAACCACCTTCACCCTGCACCGGCTCGAGAATAATCGCCGCCACCTGATCGGGTGCGATATCGGCTTTAAAGATATGGGTCAGGCTTTTCAGCGCCATTTCGGTGGTGACGCCGTGGGCGGCGTTCGGATAAATACCGTGATAGACCGAGCCCGGGAACGGGCCAAAGCCAATTTTATACGGTGCCACTTTGCCGGTGAGCGCCATGGTCATAAAGGTACGGCCGTGGAAGCCGCCGCCGAAGGTGATAAGCCCTGGGCGTTTGGTGTAGGCGCGGGCAATCTTCACCGCGTTTTCCACCGCCTCAGCCCCGGTGCTGAAGAAAGCGGTTTTGGCATTCCCCGCGATCGGTGCCGCAGCATTGATACGTTCTGCTAATGATACGTAGCTTTCATAGGGCACGATTTGATAGGCAGTGTGGGTGAATGCCTTGAGCTGGTTCTCGACGGCAGCAATCACCTGCGGGTGGCGGTGGCCGGTGTTGAGCACCGCAATCCCAGCGGCAAAATCGATATACTCATTGCCCTCAATATCCCACAGCGTGGCGTTCTCCGCGCGCTCTGCGTAGAAACCGCACATCACGCCAACGCCGCGTGGCGTTGCCTGTAAACGCCGATGATTCAGTGACTCGTTACTCACGGTAAACCCCCTGCCGTTAAAAGACGGAAAAATGCGTAGCGCATATTCAGTCTTTGCCATCGCCTGCATTAACGCCAGCGGCAAAACGGAAATAAACAGAGGAAAGCGTGATGACGGTAGGATAAAAAAACAAAACCCCCGGATGGGCATCCAGGGGTTATCGGAGCGGTGAACTAACCGGCGTGATTAGGCTTCAATCGCCGCACGCAGTTTTTTCATCGCATTCTTTTCAAGCTGACGAACACGCTCGGCGGAAACGCCATAACGGTCGGCCAGTTCTTGCAGCGTAGACTTGTTGTCTTCGTCCAGCCAGCGGGCGCGAATAATGTCCTGACTACGTTCGTCCAGACCCTGCATCGCGTCGGTCAGCTTGTTGGCTGCCTGCTCTTCCCAGTTGTCGTCTTCGATGCCATCGGCAAAGTTGGACGATTTGTCCTGCAGATAGAGCACAGGTGCAACGGCATGGCTTTCTGAGTCATCGTCAGAAGTCATATCAAACGCCATGTCCTGCGCCGCCATACGAGATTCCATCTCGCGGACGTCTTTGCTGGACACGCCCAGTTCACGGGCCACCATTTCAACTTCATCCTGGTTAAACCAGCCCAGACGCTGCTTGTTTTTACGCAGGTTGAAGAACAGCTTACGCTGTGCTTTGGTGGTCGCGACTTTGACGATACGCCAGTTACGCAGCACGTATTCGTGAATTTCCGCTTTGATCCAATGCACGGCAAAGGAAACCAGACGGACGCCCACTTCTGGGTTAAAACGACGCACCGCTTTCATCAGGCCGATATTGCCTTCCTGAATCAGGTCCGCCTGCGGCAGGCCATAGCCCGAGTAATTACGAGCAATATGAACAACAAAGCGCAGGTGAGACAGGATCAGCGTTTTAGCTGCTTCCAGATCGCCCTGGTAATGCAGCCGTTCAGCAAGCGCCTTTTCTTCATCAGCCGTCAACATCGGCCATGTGTTCGCAGCCCGGATATAGGATTCCAGGTTACCGACAGGGGCTAACGCTAAATTTTGCATTTCTTTGGTCATTCAAATCCTCTCAATTCACTTCATACTGGCGGAGGCTTGCCGATATACGCAACAAACATGCCAGGCTCTATGAGCAACGAGAATATCATCCGCTCTTTTATCAGACCGTGAGTTTATCCACAAGTTCAATGCAACTGTGTGAATAAATTACGCACAAAATGTGACACGCGATAAGCGCGAGGGCAGAAAGATGGGGTTTAAAACGCATCCCCTGCGGACGTGGGTCGTCGCAGGGGATGATTATAACAGAACTTTTTTAATCGGGGGTAAAGTGGCGTAAATGTTGGACCGTGGCAAGCCAGGCGGCCACCCAGCCAATCATCGAGCACAGCAGGAGTAGCAGCAGGCATTCGTCAAACGACAAGCCACTCAGCTCAAACTGGGTACCAAATACCCGCGCCACTTCCGTCACCGCCGATGACAGACGCATCACCAGAATCTCCGACAGAATCAGCGACAGGAACGCACCGGAGAAGCCCAGCAGCGCGCCACCGTACAGGAACGGACGCAGGATAAAACCATCCGTTGCACCAATCAGCTTCTGCACGTTAATGGTGTCACGGCGGGCAAAGATACTCAGACGCACGCTGTTACCAATGACGAGGAAGACCGCTGCAACCATCAGCACACCAATCATCGCCGATACGCGGCCCACAAGTCCGGTAATGGACGCCAGACGGGAGAACCAGCTGTCATCCATACGCACTTCGTTGACGCCCTGAATCTGCGCCACGCGGTCACGTAACGTGTTCAACGCATCGGTAGTCTGGAAATCGATTTTCGGGACAACCACAGCCACGGCAGGCAGCGGGTTCTCTTCGAGCATATCCAGCGCCCCGCCAAAGCCCGACCAGTTACGGAACTCGCCCAAGGCTTCATCGCGGGAGAGGTAGTTCACTTTATCTACGCCCTGCTCGGCCTGTAGCTGCCCAACCACTTTCGCCGCCGCATCGTCATCCAGCGTTTTTTCCAGATAAACCGTGATCTGCGGAGAAGGATAGTACTGTGAAGCCGCAGTGTTGACGTTCTTGTAAACCATGTAGCAAACGCTCGGCAGCGTCAGAGAGATGGCGATAACCATCACCGTCAGGAAGGTAGCGATAGGCTTGCTTTTCAGGTCCTGCACCGCGCCCTGCCAGGCATAACGCACCTGCTCATTGAATACGTTGGTTTTACGCGAGTTCGGTTTTGGCGCGGGTTTTCCGCGCTTCGGCGCATTACGCCCCGTATCGCCAGAAGCCGTTACCGACTTGCGAAAACGGTCAAGACGGCCGCCGAACTGGCGGATTTGATTCATTGCATCACGCTTATTCACCCGTCAAGCCTCCATGCAAGTGACCGTCGCTCAGCGTCAGCATGCGGTATGAACGACGAGAGATGAGATTGATATCGTGCGTCGCCATCAGCACCGTCACCCCAACGCGGTTAAACTCTTCAAATAGACGCAAAATGCCTTCCGACAGCGCATCATCAAGGTTACCGGTCGGTTCATCCGCCAGCAGTACCGCAGGCTTGTTGACCACCGCACGGGCGATCCCCACACGCTGCTGTTCACCGCCGGAGAGCTGAATCGGGAGATTTTTCGCTTTATCGAGCAGGCCGACTTTATCCAGCGCCGCAGAGACGCGGCGGCGAATATCATCATAGCTTGCACCCGCAATAATCAGCGGGATAGCCACGTTATCAAACACGGTGCGGTCCATCAGCAGATGGTGATCCTGGAAAATCATGCCGATCTGGCGACGCAAGAACGGCACCTCACGGTTTTGCAGGCGGCTGATATCATGGCCGCTGAACAAAATTTTCCCGGCGCTTGGCCGTTCGATCCCGCAGATAAGCTTCAGCAGGGTACTTTTACCTGCGCCGGAATGGCCGGTCAGGAATGCCATCTCGCCTGGCTGCAGGTGAAAAGTCACCCCCTGCAGCGCTTGTCTCCCGCCGAGATAGGCTTTGCTGACGTGTTCAAAGCGAATCATGATTAATCCTCTCGGGCAAAAAGTGCCTCTATAAAATCGCCCGCTTTAAACGGACGTAAGTCCTCAATACGTTCACCGACGCCGATATAACGAATCGGAATGCCGAACTGATCTGCCACGGAGAATATCACCCCGCCTTTGGCAGTTCCGTCGAGTTTGGTCAGCGTGATGCCGGTCAGGCCCACCGCTTCATGGAACAGTTTGGCCTGGCTAATGGCATTTTGCCCGGTGCTAGCGTCAATCGTCAGCATCACTTCGTGCGGCGCATCGACATCCAGCTTCTTCATCACGCGGACAATTTTCTTCAGTTCTTCCATCAGGTGCGACTTGTTCTGCAGACGCCCTGCGGTATCGGCAATCAGCACATCCACGTTACGCGCTTTCGCTGCCTGAATGGCATCGAAAATGACCGAGGCAGAATCTGCGCCGGTATGCTGCGCAATTACTGGAATATTGTTGCGCTCACCCCACACCTGGAGCTGCTCAACTGCCGCCGCACGGAAAGTATCCCCCGCCGCCAGCATCACCGTTTTACCCTGCTGCTCGAACTGGCGCGCCAGCTTGCCGATGGTGGTGGTTTTACCCACACCGTTGACGCCAACCATCAGAATAACGAACGGCGTTTTGCCTTCAATATTAAGCGGTTCATCCACTTTTGCGAGGATTTCACCCATTTCATCTTTCAGCAGGCCGTACAGCGCTTCCGCATCTTTAAGCTGTTTACGGCTGGCCGTTTCGGTCAGGCTGGCGATGATTTTACGGGTGGTATCCACGCCGACGTCGGCAATCAGCAGCTGCTCTTCCAGCTCTTCAAACAGATCATCGTCGATTTTCTTGCCACGGAACAGACTGATAAATCCGGAACCGAGGTTTTCTTTGGTTTTTAACAGGCTACGCTTCAGGCGGGCGAAGAAACCTTCTTTGGTCGGTTTTTCCTGTTCCTGCTGTGCGGCAGGTTCTTCCTCTACCGGCTGTTCTTCGGCTTCTTCACCTGCCGCTTCGTCCTGCGGAGCGGCAGCCAACGCCAGCGCTTCCAGCTCTTCGTCGCTCAGCTCAGTCTCTTCAGCGTCAGCTTCTTCGGTCGCGACGGTTTCGGCAGCGGCTTCAACTTCAGGTGCAATCACGTCAACAACCGGCAGATCTTCGACGCGTACAGGTGCGGTTTCTTCGACAACCGGTGTTTCTTCATCGGCTACGGGAGCGTTGTCTTCAACGACCGGCAGTTCTTCAACTAATACAGGAGCAAGCTCTTCAACAACCGGAGTTTCTTCCACCGCGGCAGGGGCATTTTCTTCGACAACCGGCAGGTCTTCTACCCGGACAGGCTCTTCGACGCTCGGCGTTTCTGCGACGACAGTTGGCGCGTTGTCCTCAACCACCGGCAGTTCTTCCACCTGCACCGGAGCAGACTCTTCGGCGACCAGAGGTTCTTCAACCGCAGAAACGGCTTCTTCAGCACGCACGTGCGATTTTTCGCTTTCCGCTACCTGCTCAGTGACCTCAACCACATCAGCGGCGAAAACTTCACTTTCTTCAACCGTATGCGCATCGGCATTCTCTTTGGCGGCAACGTCTTCAACCGCTGGCGTTTCAACAACCGTCTCAGGATCAACCGCTGGCGTTTCTAGTGCCGGCTGTTCTTCAATTTTTTCTTCTGATTCAACAACCTGATCCTGTTCTTTTTGACCAAAGCCCAGCCAGGAAAAAAACCCGCGTTTTTTCTCTTTTGCCATTTGCAACCACACTCCCCGCTGATAATTGATGGCGCCACTTCGCCACAATCGACGCGAAGGCTGAAATAATGATGAAATTAGTCGCTTAGTCTACCACTTAACTTCCCTGGCTTCACCGCTTTCACCCGGCAGAGCAGATCGCTAGAATAGCAGGCTGAAAGAGCGATCAGAGTGAGCAAATGAAAAAACCAACCTCCGGCGGCAGTGGCCAGATCCGCATTATTGGCGGGCAGTGGCGCGGCCGTAAACTTCCTGTCCCCGACAGCCCAGGTCTCAGACCCACCACCGACCGCGTGCGTGAAACCCTTTTTAACTGGCTAGCGCCGTCAATGGTAGACGCCCGCTGTCTGGACTGTTTCGCCGGTAGCGGCGCGTTAGGGCTGGAAGCACTCTCCCGTTATGCCGCCAGCACGACGCTGCTGGAGATGGAGCGTCACGTTGCTCAGCAGCTGCAAAAAAATCTCGCCACGCTCAAAGCCGAACACGGCAAAGTGGTGAACACCAACACCCTGACCTACCTTAACCAGAGCGGAACACCGCACGATGTGGTGTTTGTCGATCCACCGTTCCGTAAAGGGCTGCTGGAAGAGACGTTAAACCTGCTGGAAGCACACGGCTGGCTGGCGGAAAGCGCGCTCATCTACGTTGAAAGCGAAGTGGAAAACGGTATGCCGCCGGTGCCCGCCAGCTGGAGTCTGCACCGGGAAAAAATCGCCGGCCAGGTTGCTTACCGCCTCTATCATCGTGAAGTGCAGGGAGAAAAGGATGCTGATTAATCTGGGTCGCTTGTTAATGCTGTGCGTATGGGGATTTCTGGTGCTGAATGTCATTCAGCCGTTCCCGCGCCCGCTGAATATTTTCGTCAACGTCGCACTGATTTTTATGGTGTTAATGCACGGTATGCAGATGGCACTGCTGCAGTCCACGATGCCAAAAGATGGCCCGCAGATGACGTTTGGCGAGAAAGTTCGCATTTTTCTCTTTGGCGTGTTTGAACTGTTGGTGTGGCAAAAGAAAACGGCTGCCAGCCTGAAAAAGAAGAAATAAACCTGTCGGCCTGGTGAGCGCACCAGGCCAGCATGACCTATTCCGCCTTAAAATCGACAAATCGCGAGCCTTTATAGCTCAACGTTCCTTTATCCCCGACGGTAAGCTGATGATACTGCTCAGCTTCTACGCGAAAACTCACCTCCAGCCCGCCCTGTTCAGGCTTAAAGCTGACGTCATAGCGTATTTCACTGCCTGCGGGAACCACCGTCTGCTGACGCGAGCGGCGGTCATTCAGTACTTTTTCCCTTTTATTGCTCACTACCACCCGCTTTTGCAGCAGCGGCGCGGCGTCGTTATCCATCTTTTCCCGGCGCTGTTGAACGTAGCGAAACGAGGCGGCGATGACGATAACCGCCACCACGACGACGAAAAAAAGGGGCATCTTGCTCATTTCAGATTCTCTTAAGAATTTACGCAAATCATAGTAAACGGCGCAGTCAGTCATTGTCATCCTGCATTCCCCACTACTACACTGGACATTCAGGACTGGAAATACCGTACCTATTAAGATAACAGATACAGGGACTTAATATGCTTTGGTCGTTTATCGCAGTGTTCTTTTCCGGGTGGCTCTATGTTGACGCCGCCTACCGTGGCCCAACCTGGCAGCGCTGGGCATTCAAACCTATCACGCTCATTTTACTGCTGTTTCTTGCGTGGCAGGCACCGATGTTTAACGCTATCAGCTATCTGGTGCTGGCGGGTCTGTGTGCCGCGCTGGTCGGCGATGCGCTAACGCTGCTGCCACGACAGCGCATGCTCTATGCGGTGGGGGCCTTTTTCCTTTCGCACCTGCTTTATACCATCTGGTTTGCCGGTCAGTTGACCTTCACCTTCTTCTGGCCGCTGCCGGTGATATTACTGGTGATTGGCGCGCTGCTGCTAGTCACGATCTGGACAAGGCTGGAAGAGATGCGTCTGCCGGTGCTGGCGTTTGTTGGCATGACGCTGGTTATGGTCTGGGTGGCGGGCGAACTGTGGTTCCTGCGCCCAACCGATACCGCGATGTCCGGGTTCTTCGGCGCCGCGCTATTGCTGATTGGCAATATTATCTGGCTGGTGAGTCACTATCGTTGTCGCTTCCGCGCGGATACCGCCATTTACGCCGCCTGCTACTTTGCCGGACACTTCTTTATCGTTCGCGCACTTTATTTGTAATTTCCTGCTTGACTCTGGAGTCGACTCCAGAGTGTATGCTGCGCTTAATGAAACAACGATCATTAACCGGAGGATACGATGTCGACTCCAGAGACGCATGACAAAAAAGCCCCGCAGTTCTCCTCATTCAAGCTGGCTCCTGCCCCACAGACGCAGGACGATTGCTGCTGCGACAGCCAATGTGCCACCGCCCCGGAGCCGGTAGAAAGCCCGTTGGATGCGCGCTACAGCTGGGTGGTTAACGGCATGGACTGCGCCGCCTGCGCCCGCAAAGTGGAAACTGCCGCGCGCCAGGTTGCCGGAGTGAAGCAGGCCAAAGTGCTGTTTGCCACCGAAAAACTGCTGGTCGATGCCGACGATGACGTCCGTGCGCAGATTGAAAAAGCGGTCAGCGCCGCGGGCTACACGCTGCGCAGCGAAGACGCCTCCGAACCAGAAGCCAAAACCTCCCGCTTGCGGGAAAACCTGCCGCTGATTGCGCTTATCGTCATGATGGCTATCAGTTGGGGGCTTGAGCAGTTTAACCATCCGCTCGGCAATTTGGCCTTTATTGCCACCACCCTGGTCGGGCTGTTCCCTATCGCCCGCCAGTCACTGCGCCTCATTAAAAGCGGCAGTTGGTTTGCCATCGAAACGCTGATGAGCGTAGCGGCCATCGGCGCGCTGTTTATCGGCGCGACGGCGGAAGCGGCAATGGTGCTGCTGCTATTTTTAATCGGCGAACGACTCGAAGGCTGGGCCGCCAACCGCGCGCGTCAGGGCGTGAGCGCGCTGATGGCGTTGAAGCCCGATACCGCCGTGCGGGTGCGCGACGGCCGACGTGAAACCGTGGCGCAGAAAGATTTGCAACCCGGCGATGTGATTGAAGTGGCCGCCGGTGGTCGTCTCCCCGCTGATGGCAAGCTTATTACGCCATTCGCCAGCTTCGATGAAAGCGCCCTCACCGGCGAGTCGATCCCGGTTGAACGCAGTACGGGCGAAAGCGTCCCAGCAGGCGCCACCAGCGCCGACCGTCTGGTGCAGCTCAGCGTCATCTCCAAACCCGGCGATAGCGCCATCGACCGTATCCTGCGTCTGATCGAAGAAGCGGAAGAACGCCGTGCGCCGATAGAGCGTTTTATCGACCGTTTCAGCCGTATCTACACGCCGGTGATAATGGCCGTTGCGCTGCTGGTTGCGCTGGTGCCACCGCTGCTGCTCTCCGCCTCTTGGGAAGAGTGGATTTACAAAGGGCTGACCCTGCTGCTGATTGGCTGTCCATGTGCACTGGTGATCTCCACACCGGCGGCAATTACATCGGGTCTGGCCACCGCAGCGCGCCACGGAGCGCTGATTAAAGGCGGTGCGGCGCTGGAACAATTAGGCCGTATCACCCAGATGGCCTTTGATAAGACCGGCACCCTGACGCTCGGCAAACCGCAGGTGACGGCGGTCATCCCTACCACGGATGTTGATGAATCGGCACTGCTGGCGATGGCCGCCGCCGTCGAGCAGGGTTCTACTCACCCACTGGCCCAAGCGGTAGTGCGGGAAGCTCAGCAGCGTAATCTCACCATCCCGCAAGCGCTGGCTCAGCGTGCGCTGGTCGGCTCAGGAATTGAAGCGGAAGTCGACGGCCAACGTATCGTTATCTGCGCAGCGGGTAAATTCCCCGCGGAGGCACAGCAGGCAAACATTGAGCAACTGGAAAGTCAGGGCAACACAGTTGTGCTGGTAACGCGTAATGACATGCTGCTGGGGATTCTGGCGCTTCGCGATACGGTGCGTCAGGAAGCGCGTCAGGCCGTGGATGGCCTACGCGAACTGGGCATTCAGGGGGTGATTCTGACCGGTGATAACCCACGTGCGGCGGCGGCAATTGCCGACGAGCTTGGCATGGCCTACCGCGCCAATCTGTTGCCCGCCGATAAAGTCAAAGAGGTCACCGCGCTTAACGCTCAGGGGCCGCTGGCGATGGTCGGCGACGGTATCAATGACGCCCCGGCGATGAAAGCAGCGGCGATGGGCATTGCGATGGGCAGCGGTACCGACGTGGCGCTGGAAACCGCCGATGCGGCGCTGACCCACAACCGTTTAACCGGGCTGGTACAGATGATTCGTCTGGCGCGCGCCACCCACGCCAACGTACGGCAGAACATCACCATTGCGCTGGGGTTGAAAGGGATTTTCCTCATCACCACCCTGCTGGGAATGACCGGGCTTTGGCTGGCCGTGCTGGCCGATACCGGCGCCACCGTGCTGGTAACGCTCAACGCCCTGCGTCTGCTGCGAGGGAAGTTTACCGCTTAATGCAGAGTATGCTGGCGCTGCGTTTATCAAGCCGATAATGAGGCAGGGTAAGCGTAGCGCTTACCCAACCTCTACACAGTTCCGGGCGGTCACTTTGACCGCCCGCCGCATCGATATCATCCAGGTTGATTTATCGCCTCAAGCACCACCAGTTTATCGCTGACGAACTTCTTCGCCGCCGGCGTACTTGCCGCCGCCAGCTCCGCCTGTAATGCCGCCTTTTTCTGCTGCTTCGCCTGTGGGTCACTAAACAGCAGTTCTTTCACATTGAATGACGCCACGTTGCTGTAGCGCCCATCGTCAGTGGTCGGGACGCTGATTTTGCCTTCATTGAGCAACGTGTCGACGATTTTACTTTCACGGTCATAACCTTGCAGGCCAACCAGCTGCCAGCGCTGCTCCGTCACACCCTGATATTGACCCTTTTTCACTTCGCTCAGATAACGGATTGTCAGATTTCGAATCGTACCGGCCTCTTCGCCATATTCCGCTTTCGTGTCCGAGAGCACCGGGAACTGCATGCCTTCCAGCACGCCGCCTTTTTGCGTCAGATGACCCATGCGGTAGCTGTTCATCCCCAGGCGAATCGGCGTGTTGTCCGTCACCGGCGTACCATCGACCATTTTCAGGTCCTGAATGCGCTGCCCAGCCGGTTGGCGCAGGTCGATTTTATAGGTCACCCCGTCGAAGAAATCATTGGTGGAGTATTTGGACGCTCGGCGCTGCGGATTAAAGCTGTAGGTCACGTCACCGTCATGCAACTGATTGAAGTAACCGGCAGACCACTCCATGTATTTCTTGAGCTCTTTGCCCGTCAGCTGATAGACGGTAATTTCACCGCCTGCATACTGGTAGTTAAAAGCGATATCTTTCGCCGTGATGGTGCCAACGTTGAGTTTGGGACGGTCGTTATCAATCTGCAGCGCAATCACCTGCGCCTTCGGCGCGTAGTGGCGACTGGCTTCCTGATACAGCTTGCTGATGCCGGTGTCCTGAATATGCACCTGCGGAATGCCCTTCACCGCATCCGGCGGCACCAGATCCTGGCCACTCAGTTGAGCAATCGGGCGATTGGCGTTAGCGCGCAGAATCTTGTGATACGGCTGATAGACTTCTTCCAGCGTCTTATCGGACGCCATGCCTTTAATGGCATACGTATAGCTGTCTTTGTTAATCAGTACGTATTTGCCATTGTGTTGCTCAAACTGCAGGTCGATACGCGACAGCGCACGGCCATACTTATCCGGTTCGGTGACGATAACGCCGTTAATCACCTCTTTGTCGACTTTTACGTGCATATGCCCGGCAACAATAGCCGCCAGTTCAGGGTTCGCGCGCGCGATATCCCCCACGCCGGTTCCCGGCCTCTCGTTCTCGTTATCGATGCCCATATGTGCCACCAGCACAATGGCGTCCACCTGGCCCTGAATTTGCGCAATGGTCTTTTTCACGGCATCAACGGGGTCAGTAAAGTTCAGCCCCTTCACGCGGTCGGTGCCTTTGGCAAATTCGGCGGTCATCGGCGTATCCATACCGATAATGCCAATCTTCACGCCCTGGCGTTCAATGATTTTAGACGCCGGGAGGTACGGTTTTCCGCTGTCCCACAGGATATTGCCGGCCAGCGCCGTGCCTTTAAACTGGTTCAGCGAGGTCGACAACGATTTCAGGCCGAAGTCGAATTCGTGGTTACCCATCACCCAGACGTCATAGTCCAGCGCGTTAAAACCCAGGATCATCGGGCTGGTTTTGTCGTTCTTGAAGGTCTCGACAAAGTTGCCCTGAATGGTATCGCCTGCGTCGACCAGAATGACGTTAGGCTGTTCATTGCGGACCTGACGCACCTTGGTGGCAATCTGGCTCAAGCTGCCCGCCAGGTTTTCAGTGTCCGTTGAGTAGTCCCACGGTACAAAAGTGCCATGAAGATCGGAGGTGCCGAGGATGGTGATATTGACGGGTTCAGCCATCGCCGCAGAGGTACCCAGAGAAAGTAAAAGCGCAAGAATCGATTTTTTCATTTTTATTTGATGTGCCGGAAGGGAAACGAGGGGAAATTATGCGATTCACATCAATAAATTGGCTAGCAGCTTTACAGGATAGACATTGAAACTGAGAGGCAGCTCAAGATTAGCAGTACGAACAATTCCGCAGAGGAAACTAACAACGGCTGCGCTTACCAAACAAATAAAATCAATATGTTATGATAAGCATGCTCATTAATAGAGCTACAACCGTCGTCCGGCATTAATGGCTTTTACGCAGCAGATATTGATACGGCAGCGAGTCGGTCTGCTCGGCAATCAGCTCATGTTCCATAAAACGGCAAAAACCGGGAATATCACGCGTAGTAGCGGGATCGTCGGCAATAATCAGCAGCGTTTCACCCACCGGCATCGTACGCACGGTTTTGCGCACCATCATTACCGGCTCCGGGCAACGAAGTCCCTGCGCATCTAAGGTGTGATCGGGGCTGGAGAACAAATCGGTCATTATCATCTCGTCATTTAAAAAAACGGCATTAGTTTACGCCGCCGCTCCCACAACGCAACAAGGTTAACGATTGCGTGAAAAACAACCATTGCAATGAACCGGGAAAGCAGTATCATTCCGCCCCTGCAATAGGTTTGCAGTTTATTGGGTTCCCTCACCCCAACCACTAAAAAGGTACAATATGACTCCCTTTACCTCCATACAGCGCCGTCATGCGCTGGTTTGGCTATCGCTATTTCACCTGTTGGTGATCACCTCCAGTAACTATCTGGTGCAGCTGCCAGTGTCCGTTTTCGGATTTCACACCACCTGGGGTGCGTTTAGCTTTCCGTTTATTTTCCTGGCTACCGACCTTACCGTGCGTATTTTTGGCGCACCGCTGGCGCGGCGCATCGTCTTTGCGGTGATGATTCCGGCGCTGATGATCTCTTACGTCATTTCGTCTCTGTTTTATATGGGAGAATGGCAGGGCTTCGGCGCGCTGGCGCACTTCAACCTGTTTGTCGCCCGTATCGCCGCCGCGAGCTTTATGGCCTACGCATTAGGGCAGATTCTCGACGTCCACGTCTTCAACCGCCTGCGTCAAAGCAAACACTGGTGGCTGGCGCCGACTGCCTCAACGCTGTTCGGTAATATCAGCGATACACTGGCGTTCTTCTTCATTGCCTTCTGGCGCAGCACCGATCCTTTTATGGCGGCCCACTGGGTGGAAATCGCGCTGGTAGACTACACCTTCAAGGTGCTGATAAGCATCGTGTTCTTCTTGCCGATGTACGGCGTGTTGTTGAACCTGCTGATGAAAAAGCTGGCAGATAAATCTGATTTATCCGCAGCACAGCCCGGTTAAGAGTTCATGACATTGGTTGTGATAAGATAGCGGGATGAGCCGTTAGTGGCTGTTTATCGAAAGGAAGAAGTCAATGCGCAAATTGGTGAAATACGTTGGTATTGGCCTGCTGGTTGTGGGTCTTGCTGCCTGTGACAACAGCGATACCAGCACCCCAGCACAGGGTTCGGCTGCCGCAAGTGACGCCGCCGGTCAGGCCATCAGCCTGTTAGACGGTAAACTCAGCTTCACGCTACCGGCCGGGATGACCGACCAGAGCGGGAAGCTCGGTACCCAAAGCAACAACATGCACGTTTATTCTGATGCGACCGGCCAGAAAGCGGTCATCGTGATTGTCGGTGATGGCACCAATGAAGATTTGGCCGTGCTGAGCAAGCGCCTGGAAGAACAGCAGCGCAACCGCGATCCGCAGCTGCAGGTTGTCACCAATAAAGCTATCGACGTGAAGGGCCACAGCCTGCAGCAGCTCGATAGCATCATTTCGGCTAAAGGGCAGACCGCCTACTCTTCCGTTGTGTTGGGTAAAGTCGATGGCAAACTGTTGACGCTGCAGGTCACGCTGCCAGCGGATAACCAGCAGCAAGCACAGGCCGACGCGGAAAAAATCATTAATACGCTGGTCATCAACTAAGTTCGTCTGATGACCTAACGGCCTCTCGCGTGATTACGCCTGAGGCCGTTTTTTTAGCTGCCATCCCAGCAGCAGTGCCAGCGTCACCAGCCCCGCGGCTGCAATATAGATAGTCGACACGCCCATCCACGCCATCATCAGCCCAGCCAGCGGCCCGGTGATCCCCAGCGACAGATCCATAAACACCGTATAAGTAGCCAGCGCCGCGCCCTGATTCTGCTGCGGTACCGCCTTCACGGCCACCACGCCCAGCGCCGGGAAGACCAGCGAAAAACCGGCTCCAGCCAAAAATGTCCCGACCTTGGCCATCAGCGGAGTCGCCGCGACGCCCACCAGCAGCAAACCGACCACCTCAACGGCGAAACAGATCATCGCCACATTCAGGCCGCCCAGCCAGTTGATACCGTTAGGGAACAACAACCGGGTACCGACAAAAGCGCAGCTAAACAGCGTCAACGCAAAGGCCGCGCCGTCCCAGCCTTTGGCATCGTAAAACAAAGTGATAAAGGTAGCGATAACGCCAAACCCAGCCGATGCCAGGGCTAGCGCCATGCCGTAAGGCCACACCCGCCCCAGAACGGCGCGAAACGACATCGGTTTGCCCTTCGCCGCTTTTACTTCATCACGCGGCAGCGCCGCCAGAATGGCCACCGCCGCCACGGCCATTATCGCTAGCGCCAGCCCCTGCAGGCCGATATAGCTGTAGCAAAGCACGCCCAGCGGTGCGCCCATCGCCATCGCCCCGTAGGTCACAATGCCGTTCCACGAAATCACCCGGCCAATGTGGGGAGCGCCAACCACGCCAATGCCCCAGAGGGTGGAGCCGGTGCCAGCAAAACTTTGGCCAATGCCAAGGATCACGCGCCCCACGCACAGCAGCACAAGACTAATCAGCGGCCAGTCGCTGCCAAACGAGGCCAATAAATATCCCAGCCCGCTGAGAAAGCAGCCGCACAGGCCAAAGACAACGATTTTTTTGGGTCCGAGCTGGTCGGCATAGCGCCCAGCGTGCGGGCGGCTCAGTAGCGTGGCGAAATACTGTAGGCTAATCACCAACCCAGCCCAGAAGGCGCTAAACCCCATGACATCATGGACATAGCCTGGCAGGACCGCCAGCGGCAGGCCAATGGTCAGGTAGCTGGCGAAGTTGAAGATAACGACGGAGACAATACGCAGATTGAGGCGCAAACCGCTAAGCTGCACCTCCGCGTCGGCCGCTGGCATAAATAATCCCTTATATATTCGTCATACTTCAAGTTGCCTGTGCGTTGGCTGCGCTCACTCACCCGAATCACTGACTTGAGTAAGCTCATCGGGATTCCCTCACTTGCCGCCTTCCCGCAACTCGAATTATTTAGAGTTTAAACATAACCAAAAGGGCATTATTGCATATTTTGTCGCCGGGTCGAGACCGCGCTATACGGCGCGGGAAGGTTTGTTGGGCCAGAAAATGGTGATCACCCCAGCCACAATCACGACGACGCCCAACAGCCCACGCCACGAAAAAGGCTCATGCCAGCCGGGTAGCCAAATGGCGGCCAGCCACACCACCATGTAGCTCAAGCTCAGCAAGGCATAAGCTTTGGCCAGCGGCAGGCGTTTTAGCGCGAAGAACCAGCAGGCCATCGACGCCACATAGCCTAACAGCCCTAAAAACAGAGCCAAAGTACCGTCGCCTAAGTGCAGCAAATGCATTAGCAGAGCCAACGGCTCATCCGCCGATGGCAGCGTAGTCATCGCCGAACGCAGCGTCAGCTGCGCGGCGCTGACCAACGCCACGCTCATTAATGCCCACAACAGTCCCATCAGACGCTGCTCCCCAAGAGCATGATGCCCAGAATAATCAACACCACGCCGGCCCAGTGGCGACGGCTCACCGGTTCACGCCAAATGGTGCGTGCCGCCAGCGTCACCCACACAAAGTTGAGACTCAACATCGGGTAGGCCACGCTAACCGGGATCTGCTGTAATACCAGCAGCCACAGCAGCATTCCCAGCCCAAGTAGCGCCAGCGCTAAGCCAAGCCAGGTCAACAGATGACGGCCACGCCGGCCTTGCGGGGCCGGGCGCGTCGCCTGTTTCTGACACAGCTGCCCAGCGCAGCTCAATAAGCTGGCGAGCAGCAGACAGGCCCAAACAATCATTTCGGGCGATACTGAATAAAGACGGTGCGGTCCATCATGTACACCTCATCAGGTTTCGGCAGCGGCAGATCCGCCAACTTCACATTACGCGACAGCAGCAGCACCAAAGAGATTGGCCCTTCCTGACGATGTGCCGCCAGCCACTGCGGGAACTCATCACTATCAACAAAGCGGCCCTGAGCATCAGGGTACGAGAGCCCGTATTTCAGCTCTCCCTGCTGACCATACAGCATGACATCGCTGCGTTTAAGCTCCCACGCCAGCCCTGCTGCGACGCCGACGCTGTTGCTCAGCACATAGCGGCTTGGCGTCAGCGACTCGTTCACGATATCGACCAGGAACTGCGGTTGCTTGCTGTCGGTCACGCGGTCAGGGATCGCAAATCCCACCAGCAGCGCCAGCCCCAGCGGACAGAGCGCAGCCAGCGTCCAGCGCTGGGTTCCCGGCTTGATTGACAGCCAGCCCATCAGCGCCCAGACAAAGAAGGCCACCGCGGCTAGCACACATTTATACAGCTCAATTTTCATCCATACCGGATGCTTCATCGGGCCCCATGGCGAGACAGCCATCACTGCTACCAGCCCCACCACACCAAAGGCGATATTGATAAGGCCGTTAATCCGCAGTGCTTTAGCCCCCGTTTTCGCCGCCTCTACCGCATAGCGCGCCATCAGCATCGCCAGCGGCGCAAAGCACGGCAGAATATAAGTCGGCAGCTTGCCTTTGGCGATACTGAAGAACAGGAACGGCATGACAACCCAGCCCAGCAGGTACAGCGCTCCCCCCTGGCCTTCGCGCTCACGCCAGCCACGTTTGAGCGCACCAGGCAGTAACGCCAGCCACGGTAAGCTTCCGGCAATCAGGAACGGAATGTAATACCAGAACGGTGCTTTGTGTTGGGCGTCGCTCTGGGCGAAGCGTTGAATATGCTCCACCCAGAAGAAATAGCGCCAGAAATCGCCTTCGCGTTCGGCAATAGCAAGCCCCCACGGCAAGACGGTCAGCACACAAACCAACACCGACAGCCAGCCCCAAATCAATACTTCTCGCCAGCGTTTTTGCGCAATAACCCACGGCAGAACACCAATCACCGGTACCGCCAGTGCGAGGAAACCTTTGGTCATCACCCCCATACCGCAGGCGATGCCCAGCAGCACGTATCCCCAGAATCGCTCAGCGGTGGATGTCGCTGACGCCGCCAACCAGAAGCTGGCCATCGCCATGGTCATCCACAGGGTAATCATCGGATCGAGCACCGCATAGGTGCCAATACCGTAAACCAAAAACGCAGTTAAAAAAATCACGCCGGAGAGCAGCGCTACTTTACGGTCGCGCCAGATTTTCCACGCCAGCCAGGCCACCAGCAGCGCGGAGACGGTGATGGAGAACACCACGCCAAAACGGACGGCAAAGTTGTTGTGACCAAACAACCACTGACCGATGCTGTTAATCCAATAACCGGCAATCGGCTTCTCAAAATAGCGTAACCCCAGGAAATGAGGCACCACCCAGTCACCCGTTGCCAGCATCTCACGGCTTATTTCCGCATAACGGGTTTCATCCGGCTGCCACAGCAGCCGGAAATTGAGCGGAACCAGGTAATACAGCACGAACAATGCAGCTAACGAAATTCCATAGCGAAGGGATTTCATACATCGGGGCTCAAAAGTTGTTGGCAACCAAGCCAGCCCTCACGGCCAGCAATCTCTCCACGCACCACTTTCCCAACCGGTAGCTGACTAAAGTCATCCGGCAGAAGCTGGCTTAATGGGCAAAAATGAATTTCCTGCTGCGCAGCCAGCGTCAGCAGATGGTCGAATTGTTCAGCACAAACGCCCCCTTCCACTTCAGCGTGAATGGTATAAACCGGCGTCCCAGTATCGAGACGGATTTTCTCCAGCAGCCAGCGGTTGAAGCCCTCCGCACTGACCACGGTCCCTACCGCTTCATCCCAGGTCGGCAACGTGACGGGGATTTGCACCGTGGCAAGTTCACCATTATTCAGCTGTGGACGAAACGGCTGCGTGCCGCGGCAGTCGCTGTTGTAATGAAAATCAAACGACTCTTTAGCCTTCACCACCCGCTGGTCGGCACGCCAGCCAGCGACAGCCGAACAAGAAACGGGACGCCCAAGTATGGCCTCCAGCTCGTGCAGCCCGCGACCGATTTCATCCACCAGCGGCTGCTCTTTCCAGACACCACTCCACTGTTGCCAGCGATGGTGATCCCAAGCGTGCAGCCCCACTTCATGGGCTTGCGCGACGCTGCGGATAATTTCCGCATTGGCCGCACCAATGCGGCGACCGGGCCAGGCAGTACCGGCCAGCAGAATATCCCAGCCATACAGCGATGCCGCGCGCGAGCGCAGCATCTTCCACAAGAACTTCGGTTTTACCAGGCGCCACAGATGGCGCCCCATGTTATCCGGCCCGACGCTGAAGAAAAAACTGGCCTGGACGCGGTGCTTTTTGAGCACCGCCATCAGCCGTGGAACCCCTTCGCGCGTTCCGCGAAAGGTATCCACATCAACGCGCAAACCTACTTTTCTCATGATGGTTTTTCGTCCGTTAGTTCCACCGTACGCAGGAAGAAGTCCAGCGTCTCTTCGACCGTCTGCTGCATCTCAACGGTTGGCTGCCAGTCGAGGCAGCGTTTCGCGTTGCGGATGCTCGGCTTACGGTGCTCAACGTCCTGATAACCTTTACCATAATAGTCGCTGCTTTCCACTTCGCGGAAACCGGCAAACGGCGGGAAGCGGTCGCGCAGTGGGTGACGCTCGAAGCAGTCCAGCAGCATTTCCGCCAGCTCTTTGATGCTTGCTTCGTTGTCCGGATTACCGATGTTGATGATCTGCCCATCACAGCGGCCATCTTTGTTCTCAATGATGCGGAACAGCGCTTCGATACCATCGCTGATATCGGTGAAGCAACGTTTCTGCTTACCGCCTTCAATCAGTTTAATCGGCGAGCCTTCAACCAGATTCAGAATCAGCTGGGTAATGGCGCGGGAGCTACCAATACGCGCAGCGTTCAGGTTATCAAGACGCGGCCCCATCCAGTTAAACGGACGGAACAGGGTAAACTTGAGACCGGTTTTATCACCGTAGGCCCAAATCACGCGGTCCAGCAGCTGCTTGGAAACCGAGTAAATCCAGCGCTGTTTGTTGATTGGCCCCACCACCAGATTCGAGGTGTCTTCGTCAAAGTTCGCGTCGGTACACATGCCGTACACTTCTGAAGTGGACGGGAAGATGATGCGTTTGTTGTACTTCACGCAGTCGCGAATAATCTTCAGGTTCTCTTCGAAATCGAGCTCGAATACTCGCAGCGGGTTACGGGTGTACTCAATCGGCGTGGCAATCGCGACCAGCGGCAGGACCACGTCGCATTTCTTAATGTGATATTCGATCCACTCGGAATGAATGCTGATATCCCCTTCCACAAAGTGGAAGCGCGGGCAATCGAGGAAACGGCTGATGGCATCGGAGCCAATATCCAGGCCATAAATCTCGTAGTTGTCATCCTGCAGCAGACGCTCAGTCAGGTGGTTACCGATAAAGCCGTTAACCCCGAGGATCAGTACGCGGGTGCGGCGTTTCACGGCGGTAAATGGACGGCTGGAGAGCAGCGCGCCGGCGACCAGGCCCATCGCCGGTGCCAGCTGTGCACCCTGCATATAGACGCCGTTGGCGCTCTGGCCGGTCACAATTTCCAGCGCCCCTTCGCCACAGGCAACAACCAGCGGCGCAACAGAAAGCACGGTGCCCGGTTTTGCCGCCGGTAGATCGGTACGCACGCGGGATTTCCAGACGATAAATTTGCTGGTGCCCACAAAACCAAACGCGCCCGGCCACGGATCGCTCACCGCACGAACCAGGTTATGCAGCGTTTGAGCCGGTTTTTCCCACTCCAGACGGCCGTCTTCCGGAGTACGACGCCCCACGTAAGTTGCCTGAGAATCATCCTGTGCACTTTCCTGCGTCTGGCCGCTACGGATCTTCGGCAGCGCATCGCCCAGCAACATCTGGGAGGCGGAACACAGTTTGCGATGCAGCGACAGCGCGACGTCAGAATCAGCAATCGCGACGGACTGCTGCGCGACGATATCACCGGCATCAGCGCGGGAAGTCATGCGATGCAAAGTCACACCGGTTTCATTCTCGCCGTTAACCAGCACCCAGTTCAGCGGCGCACGACCACGGTATTTCGGCAGCAGAGAACCGTGCAGGTTGAACGCACCTTTCGGTGCCAGCTTCAGGATTTCATCGCACAGCAAATTGCGATAGTAGAAGGAGAAAATGACCTCCGGGGACATCGCACGAATGCGGTCAACCCACAGCGGGTGGTTGACGTCTTCCGGGGCATAAACGGTAATCCCTTGCTCGGCCGCCAGACGGGCAACGGAGCCAAAGAAGTTATTTTCACCGGCGTTATCCGGGTGAGTGAAGATCGCCTCGATGTCGTATCCGGCATCCAGCAATGCCTGAATACCGGTGCAACCCATGTCGTGATAGGCAAATACAACAGCTTTCATTAACGATTTTCCTCTTCAGACACCAGGCTTTCCTGGCGTACAACACGTTGAATAAAGTAACGGGGACGGGCACGTACGTCGTTGTAGATACGGCCGATATATTCCCCGAGCAGCCCCATACCGATGAACTGGGCGCCGATGAACATGAACAGAATGGCAAAGAGCATGAATACGCCGTCGCCCGCCCATTCCGCACCGAGTACCAAACGCAGCACCACCAGCAGGATGGAGAAGGCAAAACCGAGGGCGGCAATAATGCTGCCGACCACGCTGAGCAGACGCAGCGGCGTGGTGGTTAAACAGGTCACCAGGTCGTACATCAGGTTAATCAGGCGCATAAAACTGTATTTGGAGTCGCCAAACTCGCGCTCGGCGTGGTGTACCGGGATTTCCACGGCGCGGCGAGCGAAGGTATTCGCCAGAATAGGGATAAAGGTGCTGCGCTCATGGCAGTTGAGCATCGCGTCGATGATATGGCGGCGATAGGCGCGCAGCATGCAGCCGTAGTCACCCATCGCTTTCCCGGTGGTCCGCTGAATCAGACGGTTAATCATCTTCGAGGCGGTTTTACGAAATACACTGTCCTGACGGTTTTGTCGTACGGTGCCAACCACGTCATAGCCTTCGTTGGCCTTCTCTACCAGACGCGGAATTTCTTCCGGCGGGTTTTGCAGGTCGGCATCAAGGGTGATAATCAAATCACCGGTTACGTGGCTGAAGCCCGCCATAATTGCCGAGTGCTGGCCGTAGTTACGGTTGAGCAGCACCGCGACCACATGGCTATCTGGCGCTTCGGCAGCGGCCACTAGCATATGCGCCGAGTCATCAACGCTACCGTCATCAACCAGCAGAATTTCATATTCGCAGTCCAGCAGGGCACAGGCTGCGTCAGTGCGGCGAATCAGCTCCGGCAGGCTCTCTTGCTCGTTGTAAACCGGAATCACTACGGAGACTTTTTTCACTTTCGGGTATTCAAACATTTCAACGTCCTGCTAGCTGATGGAGCGCCGTAATCACGCGGGTGGCGTCGTCATCGGTCATATCCGGGAACAAGGGGATCGAGCAGATACGCGCGCTGTTCCATTCGGTATTCGGCAGCGACAGCGCCGGGAAGCGCTCGCGGTAATATTTTTGCGTGTGCGCCGCGCGGAAATGCAGCCCGGTACCAATACCCTGGGCTTTTAGCTTTTCCATCAGCGCATCGCGGCTGATACCGCAGCGCTCTTCATCAACGCGGATGATGAACAGATGCCAGGCATGCAGATGCGACCATGTCGGAACGGCCAGCGGTTGGAACGGGGTATCAGCCAGCTCATGGGTGTAGCGCGTCGCGATTTCGCTGCGGCGCTGATTGGCCTGGCCGAGTTTTCCCAGCTGTACCAGCGCCAGCGCGGCATTGATATCCGCGAGGTTATACTTGAAGCCCGGGCTGATAACTTCCGCCTGCGGGGCGCGACCGTGCGTCTGGCGGTCATAGGCATCCACGCCCAAGCCGTGGAACTTCAGGCTGCGAATGCGGTTTGCCAGCTGCTCATCGTCGGTGACAATCAACCCGCCTTCGGCGCTGGTCATATTTTTGATGGCATGGAAGGAAAAAATCGCCGTCCCTTGCCAGCCGACATGACGATCTTTGTAGTAGGTCCCGGCAGCGTGTGCGGCATCTTCAATCATCGGAATCCCGTGGCGTTCGGCCACAGCGCGAATACCATCGATATCCGCTGGCGCGCCGGCATAATGCACCGGGATAATCGCTTTGGTACGCGGGGTGATCGCCGCTTCAACGGCCTCCGGGGTGATCATCAGGTTGTCCGGATCAACGTCGATCATCACCGGCGTCGCCCCCAGCAAGACGATCATATTGAGGGTAGAAACCCAGGTTTGGGATGGGGTAATCACTTCATCGCCGGGACCAATGCCCATCGCCATCAGCGTCACGTGCATACCACCGGTGGCAGAGCTGACGGCAATAGCAAAGCGGTTGCCCGTTAAGGCACAGAACGCCTCTTCCAGCGCCTGGTTCTTCGGCCCGGTGGTGATCCAACCGGATTGCAGCACCTCTTTAAGCGCCGCAAATTCCGCTTCGCCCATAGAGGGGCGAGAAAACGGCAGAAAATCACTCATGAATGTTCCTTACCCTGTTACTCAAATGAGCACGCCTGAATAGTGAATAAAACCTAACGATAGTTGTTTTGTTAAAATCAGGAGTGAATAGACATGATATTTAAGCCAGCAACATTCGATGGCGTTAAAAGTATCAGTGTTATCTTAGGATAAGATTAAGAAAGGAGGAGGGTTCGAGACAATAAATGTTCAATAAACAAAATTAATTGTTTATCAATTGATTACACTCTTTTTATGATGAAAACAAAGCGCCCAGCTTACATGCTAACTGAGCGCGAAATCACATTATTCAACGCGACCTAAACGAGGATTTTATTTAGTGAGTAAATTAACCTTCGTTGCATATTAGTGTAATAAATACTGCATATGGCCGCACTAAACAATTAACGTAAATTAGTAGGGAAATCTTTTGGTAATTCACTGGCTGCACAGTTAATAACGCTATCGTTATTGGCACCGCAGTCACGCACGAAGGTAATGGTCGCAAATTCATCAATCACTTCCGTTGGATACGCTGGGCCCGCATCACGATAGGCGTTCATCAATGGAATGTGGTCATTCTGGAAGCAAACCGTTTTTTCTGGATTGTTCATCACCCAACGCGGGAAGAAGATCGTGCCGTGGAACAGTTTGTCGCCGAGGTTGACGATAAGGCTCACGTCTGTACCGGTCGGCTCGGTCCATGAGATTTTGTAGATACTTTCCCCCACGCGGACAATATACGCCTGCTGATCTTTCACCCAACGATTCGCTACGATGCCGCTGTGAATGCGGTAATCCAGAGTGCTGTCATTTTTGACGTAAATTTCATAGTTCCAGCCGTTGTCATAGGTATAGACCAGATGTTTGCCAACAAAACCGCTCAAATCATGTTTATCAAAGTTGCTCATAATGAAATCTCCTTGTGTCGATGCAGAGATCTTATTGCTTTAAAAACCGAATGAATAACGCTATGTTTTAATGATATTCATCTAATTATTGAATCAATTATGCATAAGACGACGCTGGAACAATGGGTATTACTGGAGAAAGTGGTAGAGCTAGGCAGCTTTGCCAAAGCCGCGGAACAGACCAACCGCAGCCAATCGTCGGTGAGCTATAACCTCGCGTTGCTACAAGAACGGCTGGGGGTAGCCCTGTTAGTACCGGAAGGAAGACGAGCGGTCTTAACCCCGGCGGGCGAGCTGCTACTGAGCCAGGTCAAGCCACTGCTTAAAGCCTTTAGCCGGGTCGAGAACCGTGCTGCCACGCTGCGTGAAGGGATGCGCACCCGTTTAGACCTGGTGGTCGACAGTATTTTCCCTCGCCAGCGGCTGTTCGCCATACTGCGTCAGTTCCAGCAACACTATCCGCAAACCCAGGTACGGTTGACGGAAGTACTGGAAAACGCCAGCAGTAATGATGTCGCGCAGACCGAAGCCGATGTGATGGTACTGACGCGCCGTCAGGACATCACCGGACGTGGTGAATGGCTGATGAATATTGATTTTGTCGCCGTGGCCCATCGCGATCACCCTCTATTCAATCAACCAGGCCCGCTCAACGATGAACTGCTGCGCCCGTGGCCGCTGATCCGTATTGCGGAAAGCGACAGTGACCGCCAGGCTGGCCGCGATGCATGGACCTTTTCCACGATTGATGCTGCTATCGATGCAGTGATGTATCAGGTAGGTTACGGCTGGCTGCCGGAGGAGAGAATTGCGGCGGAATTGGCGCAGGGAACGTTAAAACAGTTACCGCTGAGCCACGGCGTCAGGCGCGCTACGCCGCTGCATCTGATCGTCAAACAGGATTTGGCCCCGCTCGACGAACAGGTCGAGATGCTGCTGGCGCTGTTTAGCCAGCAGGAGAAATAAGACGTTTATTCTTGTGGAATAACAATACAGGCCGCCCGTAGCGATAACCGTCGTGTCAGAGTCTCAACTCTCACACTGTTGCGGCACTTCTGTTAATAATGATGCTCTCAACAATGCTGCGTATTCGTCGTCTCTGTAACCTGTTGAGTGTCATGGTCAAGCCGAACTAGCCAGAACCAAGCATTAAAGTCTGAGGATCACTACCTCAAACTTTTACGTCGTCACCGGATGCGCTTTGCTTCTTTGCGCTAACCGCTTATACAAAAACGGTTCTTTCTGCGACTCCAGCCTTCGGGTGAGCTGGTCTCGTTCTTTATAAATCAACTTATCACTGACGTTCAGCATCCCGGCGATCTCTTTGATTGTCCGGCCTGCCAGCATGTGAAAAACAATTTGCTGGTCTCGCAAAGAGAAGGTGAAGACGCTGCTCTGCATTTTTTTGTCATTGCAGACAACTGCAGTGCAGTGGCGCAGGTAAACGTCAATTTTGGCTTTAATCTCCGCAATTTCATCATCCGGGCCAAGGTACAAAAACGAGGTGCGCTCAGGGTCGAACATATCGACAAAAAAGAGAATGTTAGTAAAGGTTATCCATTTCGTTTCCAGCCGCTTGGCCGGCAGAATAATATCCTGAGAAAACGGCTGATCATGTTGCTGGTAATACGTGTCAAAGCGCAATGAAAATGGAATAAAATTTATATATTTATCAATCATATAAAAAGAAATAGCTTCACCACAAACCTTACTTAGCGATGATGTTTGCAGCGATTCGGCAAACAGCGAATGCACGGCGACCCCGTGATACATATTGCGAGTTAAGTAGATGAATTTATAACGTAAAGAAGCAGAGTTAAATCCCAGCATCGCGATATCCCCCAGATTATTTTGTGAAATGATTGGCCACGCCGTAATCATCAATCCATGTGGCTGCCTGTAGCTGCCCGCTCCTTTGCGGGTCAGGTAGTGGAATATCCAGCGTTGAAAAAGGGGCAATAATACCGTCATGTGGTAACACGTTGATCTGCATTCCATTATTCAGCGTGATGTTCAGTAATGTGATGTGTAATGGCGAACGGCTTTTCAGACGTAGGCACGTTTTTCCGGCACAGGGGATGGTCGCTGTCTCCAGTTGTTTTACTCCTTCCAGGAGAGTGACCTTGGCAATGGCCGACGGGCGATATAAGAGCTTGATGCGTGTACGAAACGCCATCTGTAGCACGTTCGCATCCGTTGGATTAGCGCTTTTGGGGGGCACTTCCAAAATATTTAGCCAAAACAAGGACTCACTCTCTTTTGCAAGGGAACTGCTGTCTCCAGTCCACTGAATACGGACGGCCCGTGATTTCCCTGCCTCCAAACGGAACACTGGCGGCGTGATAACAAACGGCATCTTAATGATTTCCGGCCTATCGAGCAGATTGTCACGATCGCTCCAGAGCTGCATTAACGTGGGGCTAGTCCCTTCATTAATCACTGAAAAAGTCACGTCCCGCGTATTCTCATCAATAATAAGCCTGGTTTGATTCACATAAGTGGCGGCCTGTACGAGTGAACCAGAAGCCAACCCAAACAAGAAGATTGCATACCCAAAATGCTGAAGGATCCTTTTTAACATCGGCGAGTGGTCTCCTTTCGGCTATTTGTAACTCAAGGTGAAAGTAACCGACCCACTGACACTACCGGAAGAGACGCTGTTGTCTGTCTGATAGAGCCCTGCGCGCAAAGGCACTGTGTAGTTAGCATTATTGACGGACGGATCGTACTGACTCAGCAGATAAGCAGTGTTGAAGTTCAAGGGAATGTCCTGATCGGTTAACAATTGCAGCCCGACGCCACTTGCGGTCGCGCTGCTGTCGAGCTTAAAAACGCCGATACTGTTGTTCACGATGGTACTCGTCGGCGTGAAGAGATAACTGATGCTAGCGAGGCCTGCCGGACATTTGGTGAAGTTCAGGGCAAAGTCGGTGCGTGCGGCGGTAAAACCTACGCCTGTGAACTCACTGCGACTGACCGGCGGCAGCGTGACGCTGACATTAGATGTGGTGCAGGTCCCTCCGGTGGTAACCACGTTCAGATTACCTGCGAGGAAATCGGCAATCATGTAGGTTCCGCTTCCTGCGAATGAACTCCCGCCATAGGTCTGGTAAGTGCGCATATACATCGGGTCAAACACCGATGTACTGCCTGCGGTCAGCGAGGCGGAGGTTTTCACAAAACGCACCTGCACGTCGACGCCGATGTTCCATTTAGGGACCGAACTGTCATAGCTGACATTAAACAACTGGGATGGCGTCTGGTACACGCCGTTCGCCACGGTCAGCGGATACCAATCGCTGGTCTGCCCTTTCACCGTATAGCGCCAGCGGGCAACATAGCCGAGCCCGGCTTTTACAACGGTGTTGTAAACGTTGTAGGTCTGCCCGTCTACTTGAGTAGAGCCCCAGATGGTATATGGCGGGTACCCCTGTACTGCCATCGGCACGGTGTAGCTCTGATAGCTGCTAACGTGAGAACACGTCCAGGCGGTCGGGTTGGAGGAAGTGATCCAGGTACCAAGTAGATCGCCGACGGCCGCATCTTTCCCTACCTGAATCGAGGTGGAGTTAAAGTACTGATAGTAACCATTGGTGCGCTCGCAGTTAACCCAGGTGCCATCGGCAAGTGCGTTAGGGCTGAGCCCAGCCACCGCCAGCAGCAATAAAGCGTGAAGGAAGTATTTCATGTGTCTGGTTCCTTTATTGGCATACAACGTCGCGCTGGCGGAGGGCATCCCCGACGGCAGGTGCTGGCAACTGATAGTGAATAGCGCACTGTTGGCTATTGCTCTTCCCCCACTGCACGCGTAGGGTGCCGCGTTCGTTTTTCACGCGTGCAAAACTCTGGCCGCCCTGGGCGATGTAGCCGACGGTGTCATTGTTCTCATCGACCAGTGGCGCGCCGAAAGGCAGCTCTTCTCCGGCGTGGCTGACGGTGAACAGTACCGAATGACCGATATCCGTCTTATATTTCATCAACACCACTGCCCCGGCGGTCGGCACACTGTTCTGACTGGTCACATCCAGCGCCACATCGTTCGATAACCCTTTAGGATCAAGCTCAATCGTGTTCTGGCGATAAGGCGTAAGGTACGGCACCGCGGCCTTACCGCTGCGATCGAGGCTCAGGCTAGTGTTGTTAGTAATTTTCGCCCCACTGGCGTGATCGGCTTCAATAATCGCCATCGTGTCGCCCATCACCGGCGTCAGGACGACGCCATTTCCATAAGCGACAGCCCCACCTGAAAGGGTCATGCCGTATTGTTGATAACCGTTCCCGGCAGAATAGCTGCCGCCGACACTGGTCCACGGGGCGGTCCAGTTGCCGCTAACACCGCCAGTTGTTTTGGTACCGTTGGTGTCGTAGTGATCCACGTTGCCAAAAGCGCTGTAGTTGTACTGACGGTTATCGCCTGCGGTACCCGCAATTGAGTTTTGAATACCGTGATGATCGCGTTCCTGCACGTAGGTAGAGTTGAGGTACATCGACTGAGCGCTATCACCGAGCGGTAGCGAGATACCAATGGCAATTTTGTTATCCCACTTATCATTCACCAAATCGCGGGTGCGGCTGGCGTTCACATTGAGATTGAACCTGCGGAACGCGTTGGTGTAACCCAACTGATACTCCGTATCACGCCCGCTCCGATTCCAGTAATCCTGCGTGCTGGCACTGATGTTCAGACTGCCGAGGGTTTCAGAGATCGTCTGGCTAGCGCTCAGCTGAATACGGTTTTTTCGATTAATGCTGTTGGTGTAGCTATCCGTGTAGCCCCACCGACCGCTGCGCAGCAGCATAGCGTCGTCGATATCGTAATAACCCGAGCTGGAATAGCGGTAGCTGGCAAGTGTGACGTTGGTATCGACGACTGGCAGTATTTTGGCAAAGGCAAAACGCAGGCTCTGGCCTTCTTTTTTTACATCATCGCGAAGCGTGGTACGCGCGTGGGTGATATCTGATGAAATAGCCCCAATGGGCGTGTTCAGCGCAATCCCCCCCGCCACGGACTGATAGTCTTCTCCTCCCAGTACGCCGGTGTAGCCGGTTATCAGGTTAGTGAAGCCGTGACGCAGTGTCCCCATCGCTATATACGGTTTTTCACCGATCGTAGCGTTGTGATAACGGCCACCCATCAGGGTGAAGCGCGTCGTGCCAGGACGTAATAGTTCGGCAATGGAGGCGTAGGTGACGGTAAAGCTGCGTTCGCTGCCATCGGCTTCTTTGATCGTCACTAGCAGATCGCCGCCGGTACCGGTCGGATAAAGATCGTTAATCACGAATGGCCCGGGTGGCACGGTAGTTTCATAGATACGAACACCGCGCTGGCTCACGCGAACCAGCGCGTTGGTGTTGGCGATACCATTAACCACGGGTGCATAGCCGCGCTGAGAATCCTCATACATACGGTCGTCGGAGGTCAGCATTACGCCGCGAAACCCCACGCTATCGAACACCTGGCCATCTGTCGTGGATTCTCCTAGCACCATTTTGCTGCGAAACGGTACGATGGCCCGTTCCAGGTAGGTGCTGGTATTGTCATAGTGCCAGCCCTGGCCTTCATTCCAGTTGAAAGTGCCACGATAGCGCAGGCGCCAAACATCCCAGTTAATGCCGCCACGCAGGCCGAGATACTGGGTAGAGAGGGAATCTGAGTTCGACATTTCGGAGTGCCAGGCGTTGTAGTCGTATTGCAACGTGGCAGCGGGAATGCCGTTATCCCATAACTCCGGGCTCACGTAACCACGCGCGTTACGCAGCAAAAAAATCTGCGGTGCCTGCACCTGAAGCTGCTGCGTTGCTACGTCATAGTTTGCCGAAAGCCCCGGCGCGAGGCTTGCAATGCGCACGCAACCCGATCCGCTTTTAAGCTGCGCTAATCCTTCAGGGCTAAGATGTGTACTGTCCAGGCCAAGTTGGGCTATCAGTGTGGCATCAAAGCAGGGTTCAGCTACCCGGTCTTCTGGACGAGCATTCTCAAAATTCACCGCTGAGCGACCTTTCCATCTATCGTTAATATAAAGATCGACGGTATGGCTACCTGCCGCCACCGGGTTACCCTGAGAATAAGCGCCAACATCAACTGCTGAGCGTAAGAAAGCACTATTAAATTCAACATCATGTTGTTGGTCAGCCCGTGCGCTCTGAGATAAAGCGAGAGAAAAAATAACCAGTTGAGCAATCTGTGTTAAAGGTGAAGAAGGATAATTATATTTATTACCTAACGTGCAATTCCTGCTCATTGGTCGTCTCTCCGCCATAATCATTGATTACGCTGTAAAATAACGTTCCGCTGCTCATCCCGGCGGTGTTCTTTATCGTCAGCGGTAGTGTTATTTTCCCTTTCGGCTCAACCATGCGCTGTGGAAATTTATCGACAGATGCCTGAATATCGCTATTTTTTGATTTGCGAATTTCAACTTTATTTAGCGTAATAAAGTAAGGCGAGTCATTTATGACCGTCAGACTGTTTCCATCACGTGTAAATTTTAAATCTTTATAAGCCTGTAAGGGTTCGGGTTGCAGATTAGCCGGGCGATAAAACAATTTAATGCGCGTACGGAATGCCAACTGAATCAGGTTGCTGCCCGCATCTATTTTCGCCGTAGGCTTCGGAGGTACTTCCAGCATGTTAAACCAGAAAACAGATTCTCTTTCTTGCGGTAATCCTGATGCCGTGGAAAGTATACGTACGGCCTGGCCTTTACCCGGATCGATACGGACAATAGGTGGAGTAATTAAAAATGGTACTTTCACATCACCGGGACGAGATTTAGGGTTGCCATCATCAATCCAGAGCTGCAAAAGATAAGGATTCTTTCCGTTATTTTTTAACTGAACCGCGGATTCTTTCTCTTTGGCATTAAATACAATTCGGGTGCCATTAATCACCACTTCGGCAAAAGCGTTAAAGGAAAGCAGGCCTGCCATTAACGCGGGCATTAAAATTTTAAACATCGGAATACCTCATCTTAAACCGGAGTAAAGGCCAAAGCCTTTACTCCGGAGGGATTACTCGTAGGTCATGGTGTAATCAACCTGGGTCGTGACAGAACCTGCGGTGGAAGCGCCTGTTGCGTAGTACTGTGCGAAGTAGTTGAGCGTGCCGTTACCGCCACTGATGTCTACCGGTACATCGTTTTGACCATTAGCTACGGAAGCGCCCGCAACGATGGCATTACGATCTGCGTTCAGCAGTTCAACCTGAACGTTAGTTGCTGCGTCTGCTGCAGTACTATCAATATTGAGACGACCGGTTGTGCTATCGACATAAGCACCAGGCTCAAAATAGGTGCTCGCAGTATTTAATGAAGTGCCAGAACAGCTGCTCAGAGAAATATTAAATGGCGTCGCGCCAGCGGTCTGGCCTGCTGCTGTCAGGGTGCTGGAAGAAACGGTTGGCAGTGTTACTGTCGCATCATTGCTGCCACCGTCAACGGAAATGGTGCAGGTAGTATCAGTAATTTTTCCGTTAATTGTAATCGTTCCATCCACGGCGAAAGCAGAGGCCGCGAATGCAGATGAAACAACCAGAGCTAAAGCCGAAATAGCCGTTGTGTATTTACGCATAATAATTCCCTGTTGGGTTGAATTGAACGAACACGCATGGCGACCTAAATAAAGGATGTGTATACCCGCCTCTTAATAATAAGAGGTTAATTAATGCCGCCGATTTACTGTGAATATGATATACGTCAGTTTTTCAATCCACAATAATAGGAATTTTCTACAATTATTATTTCGCGACCGTTAAACATCCGCGATGATTTGTTTTTCTATCCGTGCTTTTTTGTTCCTCATACCTTAACGAATCGTAGCTTTTTATAAGACGATTTTGATTAAAAAAAGATATAATTTTATAAAAGCCATAAATTGATCTGAATCAATACGCGTCATAAATCATATCATTGGTTAACTTGATCAAAACCATGTTGCAACAAATTACACTATAATTTTTATCTTTCTATTTTCATGAGTCGATCAATTTACGTACGAAAAGCAGTGAGAATGCTAATGCGGGAATATTCTTTAAATCACAACCCATTTTTTTAAATATCAGTCTGCTTATCAAAAGGTTATGTAAAATAAAACCTATTTTCATTTTTGTTCTGGAAAATTCCTGGTTGGCTATGACACCTTTTATTTTTGTAGTTTTGTTAAATTGTATGAGATTTAGTCATATTTGGACTTATCGATCGTTTATCTTGAATTTAAACGAATAATCAACAGAAAAATCCATACATAGCGGGACATAGACTGACATAAAAACAGATTCGACTGTTTCCATTTCTGTAAATATCGAAATAAAAAAGTAACAACTTGCCGAAATGGGGAAATGTCCTGGACGAACAGCTGAAAGGTGTTTCAAATCGCTAGCTTACGCCATTTTAACAATGATTTTGTGCTGTCTGGCTCAAGCGAACTGAGGATTGCGGTAACCGATATCAGCAAAACATTAACGCTTCCCCGTTTCATGCACATTGGACACAGGAGACTATGTCAGATGTGAGAATCTATGGTGTCACCGGCCTTAAGACACACAGGTTATGCCAAAGTGGGAACGCAGACGAAGGGAATATAGCGATGAAATAAAACCACTCCGGATGAATTTATCCGGAGTCTCAGGAAGGGCGAAGCTCTCTTGTTTTGCGCTGAACTTATTTTTGGTCAGATCAAGTGTTATCAGCCAGCGCCTGCGCACAGGCCCAGGCGCTTGACCACGCCCACTGGAAGTTATAGCCGCCCAGCCAGCCGGTCACGTCCATCACCTCACCAATAAAGTACAGGCCCGGCGCTTTCTTCGCTTCCATGGTGCGTGAAGAAAGTTCGTTGGTATCAACACCACCAAGGGTCACTTCCGCCGTGCGGTAGCCTTCGGTGCCGTTAGGCTGAACTCGCCAGTTCGTCAGCGTCTCTACCAGCGTTTGCTGCTCACGGACGTTAAGCTGTTTGAGCGTCACATCCGGGATCTGTCCCAGCTGCTGTAAGCACTCCACCAAACGTTTTGGTAGTTGCATCGCCAAGGTGTTTTTCAGGCTTTGATTGGGATGTTCCACGCGCTGCACATCGAGGAAGTCAGCGAGGTCAACGTCGGGCAGCAGATTAATACTGACAAACTCACCCGCTTGCCAATAGCTGGAAATTTGCAGCACTGCCGGACCAGAAAGACCACGGTGAGTGAAAAGCAGACTTTCGCGAAATAGCGTGCCGTCCTGCGCGGTGATGGTCGATGGTACAGAGACGCCAGACAGTACCTGGAATTGTTCCAGCATTGGTTTATGCAGCGTAAATGGCACCAGCCCTGCGCGGGTTGGCAGCACCTTCAGACCAAACTGCTCCGCAACTTTATAGCCGAACGGTGATGCGCCAAGACCCGGCATCGACAGGCCACCGCTGGCGATAACCAGCTTATCCGCCGCCACCACGTCGCCATTGAGCTGTAAGGTATAGCCCGCGTCATCCTGAGTAACGCTAAGAATTTCGCTGCGCAGGCGGGTGGTGACGTTGCCCTTCTCACACTCGGCGACCAGCATCGCGACAATATGCTCGGCAGAGTCATCGCAAAACAGCTGGCCCAGCGTCTTTTCATGCCAGGCAATACCATGCTTGCCGACCATGTCGATAAAGTCCCACTGGGTATAACGCGCGAGGGCTGATTTGCAAAAATGCGGGTTTTGGCTGAGATAGGCCGCGGGTTCGACATAAAGGTTAGTGAAATTGCAGCGTCCGCCTCCGGACATCAGGATCTTACGTCCCGGTTTTTTACCGTTATCCAGCAGCAGAACGCGACGTCCTGCTTGCCCAGCCATGGCTGCACAAAACATTCCTGCCGCTCCGGCACCCACTACAATGGCATCAAACCTTTCCACGCACTATCCTCAACATAGGTATTGTCGGGAAGTGTAAATTTTTCATGGATGTCATACCAGTGAAATATCCACAAAGCCGACTTATCTGATTGATACAATGGAAATAATTATTTGCACTCGCTGACAAGAGGCGGATAATTATCAAAAAAAATAGAGATTTCACTTTGCCCGCGCTGCCAAAGTCCCTGATAATGCCGCGCGTTCATGTCCTCAAAATGGCGTAACGTCCTATGTTACATTTGTTCGCTGGCCTGGATTTACATACCGGGCTGTTGTTAGTTTTGGCACTTGTGTTTGTTCTTTTCTATGAAGCCATTAACGGCTTCCATGATACGGCTAACGCGGTTGCTACCGTTATTTACACCCGCGCCATGCGCTCGCAGCTTGCGGTTGCTATGGCGGCAATCTTTAACTTCCTCGGCGTTCTGTTGGGCGGTCTGAGTGTAGCCTATGCGATTGTGCATATGTTGCCGACGGATCTTCTGCTCAATATGGGCTCCGCGCACGGCCTCGCCATGGTCTTTTCCATGTTGCTGGCTGCTATCATCTGGAACCTCGGCACCTGGTACTTCGGTCTGCCTGCGTCCAGTTCCCACACGCTGATCGGCGCTATCATCGGTATTGGTTTAACCAATGCGCTGATGACCGGCACTTCAGTGGTTGATGCTCTCAACATCCCGAAAGTGATTAACATTTTCGCGTCGTTGATCATCTCGCCAATCGTGGGTCTGGTCGTCGCTGGTGGTCTGATTTTCCTGCTGCGTCGTTACTGGAGCGGTACCAAAAAACGCGCCCGTATCCACCTGACTCCTGCTGAACGTGAAAAGAAAGACGGTAAGAAAAAACCGCCATTCTGGACCCGTATTGCTCTGATCCTCTCGGCGATTGGCGTGGCATTCTCCCACGGCGCCAACGACGGTCAGAAAGGCATTGGTCTGGTTATGCTGGTACTGATTGGCGTCGCCCCGGCAGGTTTCGTCGTCAATATGAATGCTTCCGGTTACGAAATTACCCGTACCCGCGATGCCGTCAACAACGTTGAAACCTTCTTCCAGCAGCGCCCTGAGTTGCTGCAGAAAGTGGCTGACAGCGCTGAGAAATTGACTCCGGAAGCGATGGCAGCAGTGGAATTCCACTGTCACCCGGCGAATACCATCAATGCGCTCGACCGCACCAAAGCCATGCTGGCCAACATCGAAAGCTACGATAAGCTCTCCGTTGAACAGCGCGGTCAGCTGCGTCGCATTATGCTTTGTATCTCCGATACCACCGATAAAGTGGCGAAGATGCCGGAAGTGAATGCCGATGACCAGCGTCTGCTGAAAAAGCTGAAAACCGACATGCTGAGCACCATCGAGTACGCTCCAGTGTGGATTATCATGGCCGTCGCGCTGGCATTAGGCGTGGGTACGATGATCGGCTGGCGTCGCGTGGCAACCACTATCGGTGAGAAAATCGGTAAGAAAGGGATGACCTACGCGCAGGGTATGGCGGCGCAGATGACCTCTGCAGTCTCCATCGGCCTGGCGAGCTATACCGGGATGCCAGTTTCAACAACCCACGTACTGTCGTCCTCCGTGGCGGGTACCATGGTGGTTGACGGCGGTGGTCTGCAAAGAAAAACCGTGACCAACATCCTGATGGCCTGGGTCTTCACCTTACCGGCGTCTATTCTGCTGTCTGGTGTACTGTACTGGCTGTCTCTGAAGCTTATCTAAGCATCAGAAACAAAGAGAAACGGGTCAGGAAACTGGCCCGTTTTTTTTTGCTTAGTGCCAAATCATCAGGCCAATCAAGCTAATCAACACCAGTCCACAGAGAGAGCTGGTCAAAATGAACTGCCGACGCACCCGCTCGCAGCGACGGATAAACTCGTCGTCATGATGATCGCGGTAGCGCTGTCCGTAAATGTACCAAACCAGGCGCACCTGCTTGCCAGGCTGGCCGTGGGAGGTAAAGAAACCACCGCCATCAACGTACTGATAGAGCAAGGGATCGCAACCACGTAGTACAACCAATAATGCACGCAGTGATGAAAAGTAACGTGCCATATTCACAACACAAACGATACACAGGGCCCAAAACAGCGCAATCGTGCTGATCATAACGCCTCCCCGGCGACCAGTTCCCAAAGACATCTCCAGGAACATACCGCTTCCCCATATCCAACCAACGGCTCAGTAAAAGAGTGCGATACCGATCACGTTTAAATATTCGATCGGCTCATTTAATAGTGTAGGAGATCAGTTAAATTTTTTACCACAAGGTTAATCGTTATCAATACGAAGAATGGAATAATTTGTTTAACTAATTGGCGAACCGGATGGATTGACGGCGCCTAAAGGCCAAGATAAGGTAGAAATATCTACTACAATTAGGTCTTTAATGGCAAACCCCGCGCATGTTGCACGCAGGACGCGGGCAAGGGACAGCGTATGGGCTGTCTGGTCCAACAGTCATCGACAACTTTATGGAAGGAGTAACACCATGGCTTACAAACACATTCTCATTGCCGTCGACCTTTCACCAGAAAGCAAAGTGCTGGTCGAAAAAGCGGTATCTATGGCTCGCCCTTACAATGCTAAAGTCTCTCTGATTCACGTTGATGTGAACTATTCAGACCTGTACACCGGTCTTATTGACGTTAACCTGGGCGATATGCAAAAACGCATTTCTGAAGAAACCCACCACGCGCTGAGCGAGCTGTCTACCGGCGCGGGCTATCCAATCACCGAAACCCTGAGCGGCAGCGGCGATCTGGGTCAGGTATTGGTTGATGCCATTAAGAAATACGATATGGACCTGGTTGTTTGCGGTCACCACCAGGACTTCTGGAGCAAACTGATGTCGTCTGCACGTCAGCTGATCAACACCGTCCACGTCGATATGCTGATTGTTCCGCTGCGCGACGACGAAGAAGAATAAGTCCCGTCGAGCATCGAGAAACGCCTGCTTTTGCAGGCGTTTTTATTTGTCGCCCTTACGCCCGGCGATCCACTCCTGCACTTCCACCACGAAAGTATCCGGCGCTTTGCGGTACATTTTGCGCGCCAGATCGAGAATCGTATGCTGACCCAGCGCCTCTTCCATTCGCTGCTGCGCCATATCCATCACCGAACGCACGCCGCAAATACCTTCACAGGCCCACTCCGGTGGCTGCTCATCAAAAACGGCTAAGCGCTGGCGAATTTCACGGCATTCAAAAATACGCTTATCGCCATCAATGGCATTCGCCACATCCAGCACCGTAATGTGCTCGGCAGGTTTCGCCAACTGGAAGCCGCCGCCTTTGCCCTCGATACTGCGCACCAGCCCAGCCTTAGAGAGACGGGTGAATATTTTGGCTAGATAATCGTAGGGTACGCTTTGCAGCTCGGCGATTTCACGCACGCTCATGTCACGAGCATCGCCTTTGCTGTCCACCATACACATCAGGCTATGAATGCCGTACTCAACCCCAGAACTGTAGAATGCCATACTCTTATCTCAGCCAAAATTAATCTGAGTTAATTGTATCTTTTTCGGTTCACAGATTCCAGACGCTCGACATGAAACCAGAAACCATAAAAATATAATCAATTGAATATCAATTAGATAAATAGAAAACCGTTAGCTAATTTGTCATTAAATGTGGATCCACATTGCAATTCTTAACTACGACCAATAAAATCCGAGTCAACAAATCGTAGTCACCAGTGAGAAAAAACCAATGCGTAAACAAATTCTGATCGTCGGCGCCGGCTTTGCCGGTATGTGGGCAGCCCTGAGCGCCGCGCGCCTGGCCGACTTAAACAATCAATCTATTGATATTACGGTGATTGCACCACAACCCGAGCTGCGAGTGCGTCCACGTTTTTATGAAAGCGCCGTCCAGACTCTGGTTGCTCCGCTGCAGCCACTGTTCGACGTAACCGGTGTTAACTTCCTGCGTGGCACCGTTGAGCAAATTCTTCCCGCCTCCAAAGAAGTGAGCTGGAAAGATGAAAACGGTGAGATTCGTCTGCGCCGTTACGACCGCCTGGTTTTGGCCAGCGGCAGCAACGTCAATCGCGGTATGGTCGCGGGTGCCGCGGAACACGCCTTCGATCTCGACCAGTTAGAAAGTGCCAGCGTGCTGGAGCAACACCTGAAGGATCTGTCCCAACAGCCGGAAAGTGACGCGCGCAATACCGTCGTTGTCTGCGGTGGTGGCTTTACCGGCATTGAAATGGCGCTGGAGCTGCCGGGCCGTCTGCGCGAAATTCTGGGGCAAGATGCTAAGACCAGAGTTGTCGTAGTTGAACGTGGTGCCCAACCTGGAGGACGCTGGAGCAAAGAGCTGCGCGACGTGATCATCGAAGCCTCTGCCGAACTGGGCGTCGAGTGGCTGGTGAATGCCGAAGTTGAAAGCGTTGATGCCTCCGGCGTCACGCTCAAAGACGGACAGGTGATTACCTCACAAACGGTTATCTGGACGGTCGGCGTTCAAGCGAGCAGCCTGACATCGCAGATTGACGCGCCGCGCGACCGTCAGGGCCGCCTGCACGTGGACAATAATCTACAGGTGCTGGGCCATGACGATATCTACGCCACCGGCGACGTGGCCTACGCAGCGACCGATGACAAAGGCAACCATGCGCTGATGACCTGCCAACACGCTATCTTGTTGGGTAAATTTGCTGGCAATAACGCGGCGGCTAGCCTGCTGGATGTCGCACCGCTGCCGTATCGTCAGGAGATGTACGTCACCTGTCTGGATCTGGGGGCATGGGGTGCGGTGTATTCTGAAGGCTGGGATCAGCAGGTGAAACTGACTCGCGAAGAGGCCAAAAAGCTGAAGGTGTCGATCGTCAGCGAGTTGATTTACCCACCAAAAGCGGAAAGAACGGCGGCGTTTGATATGGCGGATCCGTACGCGCCGTTTGTTTAAGCAATAAGGGGCAATGGCGCTCGCGGTTGCCCTCACCCCGCCCCTCTCCCACAGGGAGGGGGAGTACGACGAACTTCACCGCTCTCAAGCATTAAAGACCACCGGTTCAGGCACTCCAACCCGCAAACCGTACCAAACGGTACCCTCTCCCCGTCGGGGAGAGGGTTAGGGGAAACTACTCTGCCGTCCCGGCATAAATATCAAAGCGATGCCCTTTGGTCACCACCGCATTCGGCGTGGCTACCTCCGCCAGCGGCGGAGCGTAATCCGGGCGCTTTACGACCACGCGTTTAGTCGCTAACTGACGCGCAGGTGCCAGCAGCCCATCAGCATCTAAATCCGGCCCCACTAGCGACTGAAACACGCGCATCTCTTTCTTCACCAGCGCGCTTTTCTGCTTATGCGGGAACATTGGGTCGAGGTACACCACCTGCGGACGCGGGGTGATATCGGTTAACGCCGTCAGGCTGGAAGCGTGAATCAGTTGCAGGCGCTCCTGCAACCAACCGCCGATTTCCGGGTCCGCGTACCCGCGCGCCAGGCCATCGTCGAGCAGCGCGGCAACCACCGGGTTACGCTCCAGCATCCGCACGCGGCAGCCAACCGACGCCAGCACAAACGCATCACGGCCAAGACCCGCCGTCGCATCCACCACATCCGGAAGATAGTCACCTTTGATGCCAACGGCTTTCGCCACCGCTTCACCGCGACCACCGCCAAATTTACGCCGATGCGCCATCGCACCGCCGACAAAATCAACGAAGATGCCGCCAAGCTTCGGCTCATCACGTTTACGCAGTTCCAGATGTTCTGGCGTCATCACCAGCGCCATCAGGTTGTCATCGTCGTGTTCCAGTCCCCAGCGGGCGGCAAGAACAGATAAGGCGCCGTCTCCGGCGCCCGTTTCATCCATTAAGCAGATTTTCACGCGAATAATCAGCCTTTAATTCCGTAATGCGCCAGCATCGCGTCGAGCTGAGGTTCACGGCCACGGAAACGTTTGAACAGCGCCATTGGCTCTTCAGAACCCCCGCGGGTCAGGATGTTATCGAGGAACGACTGGCCGGTTTCACGGTTGAAAATACCTTCCTCTTCAAAGCGAGAGAAAGCATCCGCCGCGAGCACGTCAGCCCACAGATAGCTGTAGTACCCCGCCGCGTAGCCACCAGCAAAGATGTGGCTGAAGGCGTGCGGGAAGCGGCCCCAACTTGGGCCTGGCACCACGGCAACCTGTTTTTTAATCTCGGCCAGCGTCTCCAGAATTTTCGCCCCCTGCTGCGGGCTGAATTCGGCGTGCAGACGGAAATCGAACAGGCCAAACTCCAACTGACGCAGAATGAACAGCGCGGCCTGGTAGTTCTTCGCCGCCAGCATTTTATCCAGCAGTTCTTTTGGCAGTGGTTCGCCGGTTTCATAATGACCGGAGATAAACGCCAGCGCTTCCGGCTCCCAGCACCAGTTTTCCATAAACTGGCTTGGCAGCTCGACGGCATCCCACGGCACCCCGCTAATCCCGGACACGCCAGCGGTTTCAATACGAGTCAGCATATGGTGCAGACCGTGGCCAAATTCGTGGAACAGGGTGATCACTTCATCGTGGGTGAACAGCGCGGGTTTGCCGCTGACCGGACGGTTGAAGTTACAGGTCAGGTAGGCGACCGGTTTTTGCAGCGTGCCATCCAGCTTGCGCATCTGCCCGACGCAGTCATCCATCCATGCCCCGCCGCGTTTGTGTTCGCGAGCGTACAGGTCAAGGTAGAAACTGCCACGCAGTTCGTTGTGGTCATCGTACAATTCAAAGAAGCGCACTTCCGGGTTCCAAACATCAACGTCGGTACGCTCTTTGGCGGTGATGCCGTAAATGCGTTTCACCACTTCAAACAGGCCGTTAACGGCTTTATTTTCCGGGAAGTATGGGCGCAGCTGCTCATCGCTGATGCTGTACAGATGCTGTTTCTGTTTTTCGCTGTAGTAGGCAATATCCCACGGCTGCAGATTATCGACGCCAAATTCGGCTTTGGCAAAGGCGCGCAGTTGGGCTAACTCTTTTTCACCTTGCGGACGGGCGCGTTTTGCTAAGTCAGTCAGGAAGTCGAGCACCTGCTGCGGGTTCTCGGCCATTTTGGTGGCCAGCGATTTAAAGGCGTAGCTTTCAAAGCCCAGCAGCTGTGCCAGCTCGTGGCGCAGCGCGAGGATCTCTTCCATGACCGGGCTGTTGTCCCATTTACCGGCATTCGGCCCCTGGTCAGAAGCACGGGTCGAGTAGGCGCGGTACAGCTCTTCACGCAGTGCCTGATTGTCACAGTAGGTCATGACTGGCAGATAACTTGGGATATCCAGCGTCAGCAGGAAACCTTCCTGCTCTTTCGCTTCGGCCTGGGCTTTCGCCGCAGCCAGCGCGCTTTCCGGCATGCCAGCCAGCTCGGACTCGTCGGTCACCAGCTTGGTCCAGCCCATGGTCGCATCGAGCACGTTGTTGCTATAGAGGTTACCCAGTTCAGACAAGCGGGTGGCGATTTCGCCATAGCGCTGCTGTTTTTCTTTCGGCAGACCAATACCGGAGAGTTCAAAATCACGCAGCGCGTTATCCACGGCCTTCTTCTGCGCCACACTCAGCGTCGCGTAGTTATCGCCATCGCGTAAATCGCGGTAGGCTTTGTACAGCCCTTCGTGCTGCCCAACCCAGGTGCTGTACTCAGACAGCAGTGGCAGCGTCTGCTCATAGGCTTCACGCAGCTCTGGGCTGTTTTTGACCGAGTTCAGGTGGCTAATCGGCGAGAAAATACGCCCCAGCACATCGTCCACTTCTGCCAGCGGCTGGCAGAGGTTTTCCCAGCTATACGGCGCCCCTTGCGCGACGACGCGTTCCACATTTTCACGGCAGTCGTTCAGCGCCTTGGTGACGGCAGGAACAACGTGCTCTGGCTGAATTTGGGAAAACGGCGGCAGCTCGAAGGGGGTCAGTAATGGATTGGTCATATGCGCAGTCCTGGTCTAAGAAAGAAATGAAGCGCTCAGCGGCGCTTTAGCGATAGATCTAGAATGGGGGATAGTTGGGGGAATTTCAATGATAGTGGGTACTCATTTCACCCACGTTGTAGAAGAGACCAACCGCCGCGATAGCCAGCAAAATCAGCGATGAAAGCCGCTCCAGGCGGCGGTGATGCTGACCAGGCAACCACTTCGTCACCGCCAGGATGTACAGCGACAGCACTAGCACATCCAAAACCGTCCATACCAGCGAAAGCGTCGCCATGCTAAAAGCAAAGTTATCGGTGACGGCGATAAACTGCGGAAAGAAGGCGACAAAAAACAGAATATCTTTCGGGTTGGCAATGCCGGTCAGAAAGCCCCTGATGACACCACCGCGATGGTTCACCGCCTCGCAAGGCTTAGCCTGACTCACCAACCCAGCCAGCGCGCTCCAGCCGATATACAGCGAACCGGCAATGCCCAGCAATGACAGGTAAAGGGGCGATAGCGCTACCAAGCCTAGCAGCATCAGCATCGCCAGCAGCATCAGCATCAGTGATGCCGAATTGGTGCCCACCAGCGTGGCGAACGCCCGGCGTCGGCCGTCGCGCGCCGCCGTTGCGGTAATCAACGCGACCACCGGGCCGGGGGTCACAAGCAGAAGTAAAACGGCCAGCGTATAGGCCGTCAGCAGGGAAACATTCATCCAGAGAATCCTTACGCCAGAGCGAGCAATGCCCGCTATTATTGAGTGGACCACGCGCGTTGAAAAACGCAAAAAACTGCGCTTCAATGTGAGTTAAACTCACAATAGACACACATCATGCCTCTACCACCGCTGTATGCCCTACGAGCCTTTGAAGCCGCCGCCCGGTTAGGGTCGTTCAGCAAAGCCGCTGAATTACTCAATGTCACACCCGGCGCCGTCAGCCGTCATATCCGCACGCTGGAGCAGTGGTTTGACTGCGAGCTTTTCAGCCGCCACGGACCGCGCGTGGAGATTTCCGCTACCGGTCGCGTTCTTGCCGCTCAGCTCGGTGAAGGTTTTCACAGCCTGGAACTCGCCTGCGAGACATTTGCCCGTCGCCGTCAGGAGCTGCGCCTAAAAGCCCCCTCCACGCTCACGCTGCGTTGGCTTTTGTCTGCACTAAAAAACTGTCCAACGCCGCCGGTTGAGCTGGCCAGCGTCTGGATGGATACCGATACCGTGGACTTTAAGCGCGAGCCCTATGATTGCGCGATTTTGCTCGGCAACGGTCATTTTGGCCCGGACACCGAGAGCCGCTTGCTGTTTGAGGAATGGCTGGTGCCTATCTGCTCGCCAGCGCTCATCGATAAGGTGCGGCGCGACATTGCAAGCTGTGAGTTGATTCACCCTTCACCGGATCGCCGCGACTGGCGGCGCTGGCTCAAGCGGACGCAACAGCACGACGCACTCAACACCGCACACGGTAAAGTGTTCGATACCCTTGAGCACGGCTATCTGGCGGCCATCGGCGGCCACGGCGTGTCGGTTGGGGATTTACTGCTAAGCCTGGAAGCCATTGAAAGCGGGCTGCTGGCGCTGCCGTTTAACGAGGCGGTGGCGACGGGCGACGGCTACTGGCTGGTCTGGCCGAAAGGGACACCTCACGCAGCAACTGTCGATACGCTGTATCAGGGATTAAAACAGGCGATACCGCAGCCGGTACCGCCCTCGCTCAGCTATCTACGCTAGATTAATGCGTTTTCTTCGCCATCTGATAAGCCGCCGGCAGGTTCACGCGCTGCCAGAACTGCTGATCGGCCGTGGTCCCGGAGAGCGGATAGCCCGCCGGTAGCGCGGTTTTCGCCATCAGTGCACGGCGCTGGGCCGCTGAAAGATTTGGCAGTGCCGCCTCCAGCAAGACTTCAGCCCCATCCGGTACCGTCAGCGTTTGCTTTTCGCCTTTATGCTGTGGCAAGTCATAGGTCATCGTGAAATGATAGAATTCCCGCATCGCCGGGTCGCGGTAAGGGTCGTCTTTGCCCGTTGTTTTGGCGCATTCGGCAAGCGTCGTACCACACTCTTTTTCCAGCGCCGTGCGCAGCTGATCGCGAGCTTCATTAAACAGCACACGGTATTTCGCATCGTTCAGGTAATGGGCGACGTTGCGCTCCGCCACCATTCTGGACCCCATGACATCCAGCGGATAGTGGACGCCAAGGACAATACGCGAATAACCGTAGCGCGCACCGCGAGTCACCAGCGCGTCAAAACGCTCCGGGATCATCTGCGCCATCAGCAGCGCATCGGTATAGCCGGTATTGGTGTGGCCGCTGGGGAACGAACCCGCATCCGCGCTGTAAGGGTGGTTATCTTTCACCACCACATCATCGGGCACCAGGTGAATGGTATTCCCCTGAATCAGGAACGGACGCGGGTTGTTGAAGTGTTTTTTCGCCGCCCCCGTACTGACTTCTGAAGCTTTGATTAACGCCGCCGCTTTACTCAATTCCCCTTTGTCGTAGGCCGTGATAAACGCTTTACCCAGACGCGGCCCCATCGCATCGCTAAGGAAATAGAGATAGTTAATGCCTTCGGCATCGGCCAACGCCTGATGACGTGTGCTCTGACTGGCATCACGGTTAATGTCGGTGACCGTCACCAGGTTCTGCTTCACCACCGCTTCCGGCAGCGTGCTGAAAGAAGAGAGCAGTTCGATTCCGGCCTGCTGATTGGCTTTAGCCTGGAAATCATAACCGCTGGCTTTGAGCCAGGCTTTGTCAGCCTGAGTTTTACTCTGCTTTGCGTGCTCGAGTTGGTCACGCGTAAGGGTCGCGGCATCACCTTTTAGCGCCGCACGCAGCGCGGTAAGCGACTGGCCTTCCAGCGTATCAAATGCCTGGCTTTCCGCCGCCGGCGTGACGCCGTTGGCGATGGCCGCCGCCTGAGAGACGGAAACGTCTTTTGCCAATGCTGGCAGCGCAAGCACCAGCGCCGAAGCCAACAACGTGATTTGCAGTTTCATTATTTTTCCTTTTATTCAAACAATTACCTTGCCTGCGGTTGACGCTAATCCTGCTGCTTGACGTTTTTATGACACCGTCATGTTTTGCAACATAAATGCCACAATGGAAACGACGTCGCGGTACAGCAGTAATCTGAGCAGATCTGCGGTAAACTGTCGGTTATCTTGTTTAATTCCCGGAATCTCTGCATCCATGCTCAGTTATCGCCACAGCTTTCACGCTGGCAACCACGCCGACGTCCTAAAACATACCGTTCAGAGTCTGATCATTGAATCACTTAAAGAGAAAGAAAAACCGTTTCTTTATCTGGACACCCACGCCGGTGCAGGCCGCTATCAGCTGAGCGGTGAACACGCCGAGCGTACCGGGGAATACCTGGAAGGCATTTCTCGTATCTGGCAGCAGGACGATCTGCCAGAAGAGCTGAAGCCGTATATTTCCGTGCTGGAGCACTTTAACCGTAGCGGCCAGCTGCGCTACTACCCTGGCTCACCGCTGATTGCCCGCCAGCTGCTGCGCGAGCAGGACAGCCTGCAGATGACCGAGCTGCACCCAAGCGATTACCCGCTGCTGCGCTCTGAGTTCCAGAAGGACAACCGTGCGCGCGTGGAAAAAGCCGATGGCTACCAGCAGTTGAAGTCCAAGCTGCCGCCGGTTTCTCGCCGTGGCCTGATCCTCATCGATCCGCCTTACGAAATTAAAACCGACTATCAGGCAGTGGTTGCGGGCATTCATGAAGGCTATAAGCGTTTTGCTACCGGCACCTACGCGCTGTGGTATCCCGTGGTACTGCGCGCACAGATCAAGCGCATGATCAAAGACCTTGAAGCCACCGGCATTCGTAAAATCCTGCAGATCGAGCTGGCGGTGCGCCCCGACAGCGATCAGCGCGGCATGACCGCGTCAGGCATGATTGTTATCAATCCGCCGTGGAAGCTCGAAGCCCAGATGAACAACGTTCTGCCGTGGCTGCACAGCAAGCTGGTACCGACCGGCATCGGCCATACGCTGGTCAACTGGATTGTGCCGGAGTAATCGCAGACATCGGTGGAACCTATTAATTTCAGGTATACAATCGCGAGTATTTTGACGGTGGGCATGACGCTCACCTGTCCGACATTGAACGTTTGAGGAGCGGCCATGACCAAACATTACGACTACATCGCCATCGGCGGCGGCAGCGGCGGTATCGCCTCAATCAACCGTGCAGCCATGTATGGCCAGAAATGCGCATTGATTGAAGCCAAAGACCTGGGCGGCACCTGCGTCAATGTGGGTTGCGTACCGAAGAAAGTGATGTGGCATGCCGCGCAAATTCGCGAAGCTATCCACCTGTATGGCCCGGATTACGGTTTTGACGCCACCATCAATAACTTCGATTGGGACCGTCTGATCGCCAGCCGTACCGCTTATATCGACCGTATTCATACCTCCTACGACAACGTACTGGGTAAGAACAAGGTCGACGTGATTAAAGGCTTTGCGCGCTTTGTCGATGCAAAAACCATTGAAGTCAACGGTGAAACGATCACTGCCGATCACATTCTGATCGCCACCGGCGGCCGTCCTAGCCACCCGAATATTCCGGGCGTCGAGTTGGGTATCGACTCCAACGGTTTCTTCGAACTGCCGGCGCTGCCAAAACGCGTTGCGGTGGTCGGGGCTGGCTACATTGCCGTTGAACTGGCCGGTGTGATTAATGGCCTGGGTGCGGAAACTCATCTGTTCGTGCGTAAACACGCACCGCTGCGTACTTTTGATCCGCTGATCGTCGAGACGCTGGTGGAAGTGATGAACGCTGAAGGCCCGCAGCTGCACACCAATGCCATTCCAAAAGCCGTGGTGAAGAATGCCGATGGCAGCATGACTCTGGAGCTGGAAGATGGCCGCAGCCAGACCGTGGATTGCCTGATCTGGGCAATTGGCCGCGAACCGGCAACGGATGATTTCAATCTGGCGGCAACGGGCGTGAAAACCAATGACAAAGGCTACATCGTCGTTGATAAGTTCCAGAACACTAACGTGTCCGGAATTTATGCGGTGGGGGATAACACCGGCGCGGTTGAACTGACGCCAGTCGCGGTAGCCGCAGGCCGCCGTCTGTCCGAACGCCTGTTTAACAACAAGCCGGATGAACACCTGGACTACAGCAATATTCCGACCGTAGTCTTCAGCCACCCGCCAATCGGTACCGTCGGTTTAACCGAGCCGCAGGCGCGTGAACAGTACGGTGATGATGCCGTGAAGGTGTATAAATCCTCCTTCACCGCCATGTATACCGCCGTGACCTCACACCGCCAGCCGTGCCGTATGAAACTGGTTTGCGTCGGCCCGGAAGAGAAGATTGTCGGCATTCACGGTATCGGCTTCGGGATGGATGAAATGCTGCAGGGCTTCGCCGTGGCGCTGAAAATGGACGCGACCAAGAAAGACTTCGACAACACCGTGGCAATTCACCCAACGGCGGCAGAAGAGTTCGTGACCATGCGTTAAGTTAGTGCACCGGGAAAGACAAAAAGCCAGACAGCAGTCTGGCTTTTTTTATCTCGAGAGTCTGGCGGCAGGCACCATCAGAAGCGCCAGCTCACGCCGGTCAGCAGGGTAAAACTGTCATCCCGGTCGACCATTGGGCTGTTTTTGACTTCATCTGGCAGCACGCTGTACGAAGCATTCGCCAGCAGCACCAGATTGCGGGTAAGCGGGTATTTGAGCGTTAATCCGACGTACGGCATCCAGCTGCTACCCGGCGACCAGTGGGCCAGACCGCTGCGCTGGGACTCCGCGCCGGACACACCGTAGTAGTAACGGTTAAAGCTCGCGTCGTAGTAATAAACGCCCAGCGCCGGAGTTATCGATAATTTGCCAACGGGCAGCACGCGGAAATAGGAGATTTCGCCAACCCAACCGTTACTGTTATCCAGAATATCCGCGGCAGCCGACAGTTTCAGGCTGCCCCAGCGTTCATGGTGATACCATGCAGCGCCGGCCATCGCCGTGCTGTCACGTTTGTCCAACCACTTCATCGCACGATCATCGTTATCGGACGGATCAAAGGTCAGCGGCATCCACGATGCGGTCAGGCTGACTTCATCACGTTTATCTTTAAATAACGCATAGCCCAGTGTGGTTTGGCGAATATAAAATGAATCGCTTTCATAATTCCCGATAGGCACTACATGTGTATTTTTATTATATCCGCGATAGGCTGACTCGTTATATATTACCGCCGCCCCGAGAGATAATTCATTTGCCGCGGCATTACCGATAAAAGACAGCGCCAGAAGCAGCGTGGCATTACGCTTAATTGACATTCCTGTTGTTCCAACCTAATATCATACCCTAATACCAAATATGATAATGTTCGTATTTATATTGCTGCAATCTCAATATTTATATAACACTATATTGTTTTATATATAGAGCCAAACGATGAAAAAACTCCAGATTAAGCCGCAGGAATTAAAAATAATCGCGGTCATTGCAGCCAGCGAAAACATCAGCCACGCGGCCGCTATTCTTGGCATGGCGCAGGCCAATGTGAGCAAGTATCTCTCTGATGTTGAATCAAAAATTGGATTGAGAATTTTTGAACGCAGCTCCCGAAATCTCTCACTGACGCGCTTTGGCGAATCGCTTCTGCCCTACGTAAACGATCTCCTGGAAAAAGAAAACCAGCTCAATAATTTCATTGATGACTATAAGCATGAGAAAAATGGCCGCGTCACTATTTACTCACCGACGATGATCAATGCTTATTTAGCACGCAACGTTGTCAATACCATAAAAGACATCGGAAACATTAGTCTCTATTTAAAAACATTTAACCTCGAACCTAAATCTTTTTACGAGGGTTCTGATTTCCCCGATGATTGCGACATTTTAATTTCCTGCGTGCAGCCTAAGAATGAATCGCTGGTTGCCAGCTTCATCACTAAATATGCCGTTAGCGCTTTTGCCAGTACCGCATATCTGGCCAAGCACCCGATCCATTTACCGGAAGAGCTGGAACACCATTCATGCATCCTGCAGGATTCCATGCTGGTCGATAACGCTAACATCTGGCGCTTTAGCCTCGCGGGAAGTGAAGAAGTCCGCGATTTCCGCGTCACCGGCAACTACATTTGCGACAATAATCAATCCGCCCTTGAGCTGGCACGCAACGGTCTGGGCATTGTCTTTGCGCCGAAAAACAGCGTACAGGCCGACATTCAAGCCGGCGTCCTGGCCCCCTGCTTTGCCGAGCAATATGAGTGGTGGCTCGATCTGGTGGCCATTTACCGCAAACGCGAATATCAGCCGTGGCGCGTGCAGTTTATTCTCGATGCGGTGCTGGAAGAGATCCGCCGCCAGGTGGCACAACCTCGCTAGCGGCGTGCCCCGGCAAAACCGGGGCGTAGTTTTAGAACGAATAGTTCATGCTCACCGAGACATTGCGCGGCTCGCCGTAGACGGCCGAATCATCCAGGTAGGAGTAATATTCGCGGTCAAACAGGTTGTTGACGTTCGCCTGCACCGCCAGCTGTTTGGTAACCTGATACTGCGCAAACAGGCTCACCAGCGGGTAACTGCCCTGGCGCAGACGCTGTGTTTCGCCGTCCGGTCCGGTCACATCTTTGTAGACGCCGTTTTGCCAGTTGGCACCGCCGCCAAGGGTCAGCGCTGGCATCACCGGCACACGGTAGCGGGTGAACAGTTTAAGGTGCGTCTGTGGGGCAAAGCTGTTGTAGCGGCCATCGTTGTCCGTGGCAACATAGCGCGTGGCGCTGAAGGTCAGCTGCAGGTTATCGGTTACCGCGCCGTTGACTTCAAACTCGGCCCCTTTACTCACCGCTCCGCTGGTTGCCCGGTACGCCTGCTCGCTACCGCCATTCACAAACTCGCCGCTCACTTCTTCAGCCACATTCTCCTGCTCAATGCGGAACACCGCAAAGTTAGTGGTCAGTCGTCCGTCCATCCAGTCCGCTTTCAGGCCAGTTTCATAGTTTTTGCCAGTTATTGGCGATAACCATGTGCCGCTAGCAGTACGTTTGGTCTGCGGCGAGAAGATGGAAGTGTAGCTGGCGTAGGCCGACAGGCTTTCGGTCAGATCGTAAACCAGGCCCCCGTATGGCGTGATGTTGTATTTACGCATGTCGCCGCTGCTGCCGTCAGTGCTGTACTGGGTATAGCGTGCGCCAATAATCAACGATAACGGATCAGCCAACGACAGGCGCGCCGCGGTATAGGCCGATTTCTGCCGCACAATATCATTGGCGTTCTGATACCAGTCACCCCACGTTGGCTGCGCGACGCTGCCGTTCCAGTTGTTGTCGAAAATGCCAATCTGGCTGGCATCCATCGGCCCATCCTGGCTCTCTGTGGCGTTATGCTGGCGGCTGTAGCTGGCCCCTGCCATCAGCTGATGCTGACGCCCCAGCAGCTTGAACGGCCCGCTGGCATAGGTATCGAAAGAGTCGACGGTGCGTTTGCCTTTGTCTTTACTCCCCCAGCCGGTTGCGCCGTCACCGGTTTCCGCATCCGGATTCCCCATCACGTACAGCAACGTGTCGTTGAAGGTCTGTTCGCCGTGGGTGCCGTTAAAGCGGTAAGTCCAGCCGTTATCCCAATCATGAGTCAGGTCGACAAACACCTTACGCGATTCAACCTGGTAGCGAGTCCAGTCGGCTGCCGAGTTGGTGCTACGGTCGTAGTGGGTGCGCGTGCCGTTGCTGTAGAGGCTTGGCAGACCGCCCCAGGTCGGGTTACCGGTATTGGTTTTTTGGTAGTCCCAGCCCAGCGATACGGTCGTGTGGTCGGTCAGGTCGGCATCAACCACACCGTAGAGGAATTTCTTGGTTTTATGGTAGCGGTCGAGCCAGCTGTCCTGATCCTGGTAGCCTGTCACAATGCGCCCGCGCAGGCTGCCATCGGAATTCAGCGGCGTAGCCACATCGGCCACGTAGCGCTGGGTATTCCAGCTCCCATAGCTGGCGCTGATATTACCGGTTGCGGTTTTACTGTCCGCGCGTTTGCGCACCATATTCACCGTGGCACCGGGGTCCCCCGCGCCGGTCATCAGGCCATTGGCGCCGCGCACTATCTCAATACGGTCGTAGATCGCGGTATCTTCGGCGGCGTCACCGTAGTTCCACGCATCGCCTATTGAAGTCGGAATATCGTCATAGGAAAAGTTAGTAATCTCAAAACCGCGCGAGTAGTAGTAAGAACGCTCGGAGTCTATCTGCTGCGATGAAATACCGGTGGCGTTGGTGAGCACCTGATCCACCGTTTGCAGGTTTTGATCCTGCATACGCTGCTGTGTAACTACGCTGACAGATTGCGGGATATCACGCGGCGCCAAATTCATTTTGGTACCCGCACGAGTGGTTTTCACCGCGTAATCCTGCTGTTCATCCGCAGCACTTTCCGTGCTGCCGTAAACCACCATATCCTGACTTTTTTCTTCCGCATGTGCCTGCTGAATGAAGCCGTGTATCGCCAGCGCCAGGAGTGAAACCGTCAGCGGTTTTCCGCTAATTTCCCTGCCATAAAAATGCATAAGTATTCCCATCAAATCTTGTTGTTGTGAGTGAAGCCCTTCCGCCCGCAGCGCCAGGAGATGACCTGCTTTTCCGTAAGCGATTGACCTGCATAAGAAGCGATATCGGCAACAAATGAGAACGCTAATGATAATTACTCGCTTTAAATATCACAGGCGGTTTTGTCAGTTAAATGTAAGTAAATATATACGTGTTCTATATCAGTATGTTGCTGATATTTTGCACGCTTAGGTTGGCAGAATAACGCCACGCTGAGCGTGCAAGAGAGGCGTGACCTCCCGGTACTACGCAATTGGGGGGTTTGCGCGACACTTATAAATAATTATTATTCTCATTCTTATTAAAATACTCCCGCCGCGGCTTTGCCTCACTCGGGAATCGCTTATCCACAGATGGAGTTTCGAATGGTATCGTTATTCAGCCCGCGTAAAACGGCCCTGTCCGCCGCACTTATTGCCGCTTTTACCCTGACCGCACTGCCTGCTGCTGCTGAAAATGCGCAGCCTGCCGAAAGCGCCGCTGCGCTGAAGACGGCATCCTCCGTGACTCAACGTGAACTGGGCGATGGCCTGTATGAGATGGCCTACCTGTCCGCCGAAAACGCGCTGTTTGTAGCAAGCGCGCAGAGCTTTAAAGATGTGAACGGCGGCGTGATTTATCGTCTCGACCCCGCGACCCTTGCCACGAAAGGCACCACCCACACCGATCTGAAAAACTTCGGTATGGCCGTCGATGACAATGGCAAAGTGTTCTACACCACCAACTCACTGGACGGCACGGTGTCGAGAGTCGATGCCAAAAGCGGCAAAGTACTGCAGCGTTTGGTGTTAGATGGCAAAAAAGACAAAGACGGTGACCCAACGGGCGCGCGTGAAGTGCTGTTCCACGATGGGCTGCTGTTTATCGGCCGCGTAGCGGAACCTGGCTTCATCACCATCGTTGATGCCAACACCATGACCCTGAAAGGGCGTATTGATAACGCAGGTAAATGGGTTACCGGCATTATCTACTCTCCGCTGACAAAACGTATTTACGCCACTAACGGCGCAGGCGAAGTGCTGGTGATTAACCCACAGAGCTACAAGATTGAGCAGCGCTGGACGCCGGGTGATGGTAAAGAGTACCTGCTGCTGAATATGGCGGAAGACCCGAAAACCGGCCGCCTGTTTGTTACCGATGATTCCAAAGCCAAAACCACGCTGGTGTTTGATGAGCACACCGGTAAGGTGATTAAGCGTATTGCCGGCGATGCGTTAGCCATTAAGTTCGACGATAAACGTAATGAGATTTTCATCAGCCAGCGTGAATCGAAGAAAGTGCTGCGTCTGGATGCCACCAGCTACGCCGTGAAGCAGAGCTGGGATTTCACCAGCCGTCCGAATAGCCTGCTGCTGTCTGATGATGGCAAAACGCTATTCGTCACGCTCAAAACGGACTTCAACAAAGATTACTCAACCAAAGGCCTGGACAGCATCGCGCGTATTAAGCTGGATTAATTTGCACCATTGCCATTAAGCCACACACCGTGTCGGGGCGTGCCCAAGGGCCCGTTCCGACACTATATGTCGCCAGTCGCATAGGCACAGCGCTTTCGAACACCTTTGGGCAGTCAATAAAATACCCCGACTGTTCTGCTAATATTCCCCCACAGCACGCTATTCATTTGCTCTCGAATATCCACGCTAATATTAATCACTTACTCATCATTGATTATCGAAATAACCCATAATAGGCAGCGACTATCTACCTTATTATTTACGCGCTGTCGTTGCCGCACCTTTATATAAACCATGGTATTTTGTATACGCGGGCATTTAAGCTCCCGGTAGATGCAATGCCAATAGCGCCATATCACGTTACTTCCATTACATCAGATATTTTCAGACTCCTTATCGATAAGTAAACCATGATGAACAGTGCTATTTCCCTGGAAGACAAATCCATCCTCATCTTCAATCATAAAAACAAAATGGATAAATACTGGAACACGTACTCCATGGAGTTGATTACCCAGATTACCGCCACTGAACGCCTCTACAACCACCAGATCCAGCCAAGCGAAAAAGGGCGACTTACCGTCAATCTGTTTGGCTGTGTGAATATCAATATCGTCCGCTCGCAGGCCTTTGGTGAAGTCAAAATCGATTTCCAGATTGAGTCTGAAGAGCTAAGCGGCCTTGTCCTTCCCCCTGCTTGCATTGATGGGCAGGGTCAACTTGACCACGCCATCTCAGTGAATGACAAAGCGGGCGTGTTTGCCCACTATCTGCAACGTCTTCAAATTATCTACGACACCATCCTGGCGCTGTCGCAGGATAAGGCTTAAACATGATAGTCAGGCCGGAGCAAACCTGGTTTAGAAAGCTGTTCTCATGGCGCGGGTCGATCATGAGAAAAATATCGCCGCAGCTGTGCTTTTTTATCCTGCTCAATATTGTCTATCTCTTTACGCTGCCGCTATTACATCTCCACGGGATTATCGCCAAAGAGAGTTCGTTCTATTTCATCGGTATTTCTATTTCCATCTCGGTGTTTCTAGGCTTTCGCAATAATACCGCGTGGCTGCGCTTTTGGGAGGCCCGCAAGCTGTGGGGCGATCTGCTAATCGTTAACCGCTCACTAATGCGGGAAATCGTGAATACCACCCAAACCACTCAGCAGGAGAAAAAGGTGGTGCTGGATTTGATGGTGACCTACTGCGAGACGCTCAAAGCGAAGCTACGCCACGGGCCGGTTCCGGTGTGCCGAGCGCTGGATTATCAGCACCTGACCACGCCGTGTAACGCCCTGCTGCAGAGTATTGGTCAGTGGCTTTACCAGCATCGTCCAAATGAGTTTGTTTATCGTAACTTCAATACCTACCTGAATCAGATAAGCACGATTCAGGGCGGCTGTGAGCGCATCAGCAATACGCCGATTCCCTATGCTTATTCGCTGCTGCTGCACCGCACCGTCGGTATTTTTTGCGCGGTCTATCCGCTGCTCTTGATTCATGACTTTGGCTTTCTAACGCTGCTGTTCTCAATTTTCACTACCTATGCCCTGCTGGCGCTGGATGCCATCGCCACCGAACTGGAAGATCCATTCGGTACGGAAGATAACGATCTGCCGTTAAACGCCATCTGCAACGCGATAGAGATCGATCTGCGGGAGATGCTGAAAGAGAGCATGGTGCCAATGAAAATAAAACCTGACGCCCATTACCGTCTGCTTTAATCCGAATTGCGCTACGTGAGAGGCGATGAGGTACGGGGGTGTACTCAGCAAATTTTACGTAGCGCAGCTGAGTTACTTAATCACCTCGTAGACCGATTTTTGAATCTGCAGCCATTTCTTACTTTGGGCATCTCCGGTGGCTGCATTGCGCTTCTGCGCATTCTCTAACGCCAACCGCTGTCGGGTGACAACCGCAGGCGTGGTGCAAAAGGTTTGTAGATAGGATTTCCGCACGGCGTCAAGCCGCGTGCCGCGTGACAGCTCGTGGGTCAACGTGTTGATAAAACGTCGGCAGGGTTTGGCTTCATCCATCTGATTGCGGTAGCGCAGCAGCAGGTTAAGCACCGCCTCATGCTGGGAAGACATCGCCAGGTCTGTCCACGCCAGCTGCCAGTTCATGCCGCCGCGCAAAAAGAGTTCGGCCACCTCAATATCATTTCGGTCGATAGCCGAACGAAATGCGTTGCTGTCCCAGAGAATGCCGCGCCTGGCAAGCATCTCGCGCGCAGAAGGCATCTGCCCTACCGCCTCGTCAATAACATGCGTGGCATAGCGTTGTTCGACCGGAGGTGAAGGCTCCGGCGGCGAGACCAAAATGCTGATCCCCCCCAGCGTAATGCCCAGAACCACAACGCCCACGGCCCCCCACAAAACGGCGGTGATGATCCGCTCATGAGCATCGGAATGCTCGCGCGTTTCGTGATGAACACGCTCAATGCTGTCGGCAATGGGCTGCGCATCCGCGCCCCAGGCCTGCGTGTACTCGGCAGCCTCGTGCCAATAATGTTGGGTTTCACTCCCATCAGCCGCCATCAGGCTCGCTGGATTCACCCGTGTACGCCCCTGCTCGTAGGCACGCTGCACCGGCGCGGTAATTTGCTGCGTGTAGTGTTCAAGCAGCAGGCATTCAATCTCGGTCAACGGATGATGCGCCAGCAGCTTATTGCGCATTCGGCGAATATCATCAAGAAAAGCGTGTAGCGTCAGACGCTGTTCGACCAGAAAAGTTAACGCTGCCCCTGAGTTAAACAGCGATGAGTAATGGCGGGAAAAGGTCTTTTTATCCACTACCAGCAGCGCCAGCTCGCTAAAAGACATGCCATTAAGAATCTCACCGGACGGGCTGCGCGAGTGCCAACGAGCCACCTCCTGCGCACCAAACAGCGATTTAAGATGATGGTGCAGATGCAGCGAATCCGGCCAGATCTGCGTCACCAGCCCGCAGAGCATCAGATGAATTGTCCGGATCTGCCGCTCCGCCTGTTCCTGGAGCTGATCGGCGTCGCTGGCATAACCGGTACCGTACTTGAGCAGCGGTTGCTGCTGCTTTATCTGCTCGAGCGTGACCACGAAACGTTCGGCGGCAATGAGCTGATTTTCTGTCGCGAGTAGCCCATGTTCGTAAGACACGGTCCCCTGCTGAAGGTGGCGCAGCTGGAGCATAAATTCACTCAGCTGGCTGTCGTTAATCTTCAGACGCTGGGCAACCGCACCCCATCCCCCCAGATTCAGCCGTGCCTGATCGAGCTGTTCAAGAAACCAGCGTGGATCTTTGCCTTCCGTGACGCGCATTTTCAGTAACGTGAGAATCTCTATCGACGCCTGACGGATGACGTTCAGGCAATGTTCAAATTGCTGGCCAATCTGATGCGATGAGGTCGGCATCTTCAATTTCCTTAATCAACAACAAGGCAATTTAGCCTTAGGATTAACATGTTATTATTTTGTTATTTTTGTCGTTACACCATAGAGCAAATCAGGCAAATTAACAGTCCTGTCCCCACCTTCAGAGGGTGAATTTATGATCGCGCTCACCACCGAACGTTTAGCCTGTCATTTAATTACGCCAGCAGACTGGCCATTTTTTCTCATGCTGCAACAGAACCCGCAGGTGATGCGCTATGTCGCCGATGAGCGAAGCGAAAATGAGATTCGACAGACATTTGATTCTCGCCTGCCCCCCTGGTCTCCCGGTGCATCGCACTGGCTTTGTCTGGTCGTGCGCGATACACAAAACGTCGCTTTGGGGGTCACCGGGTATATTCATCGGGAAGTCGACTGCGCGGAGGTCGGTTTTTTGTTCGCCCCTGAATCACAGGGAAAAGGCTACGCCACGGAATCTCTGCGTGCGGTATGCGACTATGCATTTAAAGAGGGAGGCATTCGCCGCCTGACCGCGACGGTCACCGCGGGCAATATGGCCTCGCGCAGGACGCTGGAGAAAATCGGTTTTAGGCTGGAAGGGGAGCTGCGCGAAAGCTATCAGCTGGCCGGAGAGTGGCACGACGACTGGCTTTTTGGCCTACTTAGCCATGAGTATGATACGTCACCGACATTCGGCCAATAGGCGTATCCAGGGCATTCTTTTACACTCATTCTCCCGTCGATTGAGGATAAAAAATGCCGCTTGATCCCCTTACGCCAAGCCCGCAGGGTTTGGATTTTATTAAACGCTATCAGGGACTGTCGCTGGAAAAATATCGGGATGAGGAAGGATTATGGTTAATTGGTTACGGCCATCTGATTCATGACCACGAGACATTTGATACACCTATTACACAACTGCGGGCAGAAATACTCTTTGAACAGGATGTGAGTTATTACCAGCAGATCTTACATCACAGCGTGGATGCGCCGCTCACGCAAAGTCAGTTTGATGCCCTGCTCTCACTGGCTTTCAGCCTGGGGCCGGAAGCCTTCCAGTTATCGCCTATCGTCCACAGCGTAAATTGCCAACAATTTCAGAAAGCGCTGGCGTTGTGGCAGCATGAAGGACAACCTCAAAGCAGCCTGGCCGTACAGCGCCAGGCAGAGTCGGCCTTATTCCAGACAGATATGCGCTGACGCATTCCGGCTATTGAGCAGCATGGCGGCCTGCGTGCGATTCCTCACGTCCAAACGCTTGTACAGTGATTCCAGGTGCGCTTTTACGGTACCCGCGCTGATATTTAACGTCCGGCTAATCTCTTTATTGGACTCACCGTTGGCCAACAGCGTTAATATCTCACGCTGGCGATGACTGAGGTTATCCATTCCACTTTTTTCCTGCTCATACTCCATCCGCCAATCTCCCGGCAGGCATATCAAGCCGCACATGACGCTTTTGATAGTCTTCACAAAGGCTTCAATACTGGCGTTACGCGAGATAATAGCCTGCACGTTAAACGTCATCATGTCGTGTAGCCACGCACGGTTATATTCGTTGGCGACAATGATGCCTTTCGAATCAGGAAACTGCTGATACTTTTCCTGCAGTACCCACCGGCAAAAGTCATGATCCATCTCACCGTCAAGGATCAAGAGCGCATCCGGGTCGCGCAACAGTTGCCTCCAGAGGTCATCGGCCTGACTGACGGCAGAAATATCAATTCCTGGAATATGTTCCTGTAAGATGATTTTCATTCCATGAATAAATATTGACTGCCTGTCAAACATGATTACCTGCATTACGGACTCCCCTTAAATAATAAATAGCCTTCTAATGGCCGAAAGAGTAATCCTCGCGGCACAAAATAAGAACTCGCCGTTTGGCCTGGGGCATTCTACGTAGAAACCGAATAATGCAAACATCACAATTATGAATACTTACAACCACGACTCCTCAATTACGTATTCACATAACTCATCACAAGTGAATTAAGAAAAGGATTAAAATAGAACGTGGTTAAATAATATTAATTAACCAAAACATAAAACAATTCAGCCATCATGGGAAATGAAAAAAGAAATAAGTCCGAGCGCGGACTTATTTCAGCACAATGAGTTCATCGCATCCTTACGAGTGTCATCATCACGGTTACAGGAACATCCCACCGGAGACTTCAATGCGCTGCGCGTTCATCCAACGCAGGTTATCGCTCAGCAATGCGGCAATCGCGTCGCCGATATCGTCCGGTAATCCCGTACGGCCCAGCGCGGTTTGCGAGGCCACGTAGCGGTTAAGCTCTTCGTTATCGCGCAGATGTCCGCCGCCGAAGTCGGTTTCAATCGCCCCCGGTGCAATGCTGTTAACGGAGATACCGCGCGCCCCAAGTTCTTTGGCCTGATAGCGAGTCAGCACTTCCATCGCCCCTTTCATCGATGCATAGGCGGCATAACCCGGCAGGGCGAAGCGTGCTAATCCGGTGGAGACGTTGAGAATACGCCCACCGTCAGCGAGCAGCGGCAGCAGTTGCTGAGTCAGGAAGAAGGGTCCCTTAAAGTGGATGTTCATCAACTCATCAAACAGGGCTTCAGAGGTCTCGGCGAACGCCGCGTAGAGCCCCACCCCGGCATTGTTCACTAAATAGTCAAAGGACTCACGCCCCCATACCTGATGAAGCTGTGCTTTGACCTGTTGAGCAAATGCGCTAAAGCTTGCGATATCGCTGACATTTAGCTGCAATGCCACCGCTTTCACGCCTGTTTTCTCAATTTCAGCGACAACCTGCAGCGCAGCATCACGCTGGCTGTTGTAGGTAAAAATAATATCCGTTCCGGCAGCGGCCAGTTTCAATACTGCATTTCTACCTAAACCACGGCTGCCGCCGGTGACTAATGCGATACGTTGGGACATATGAACCTCATTTCAGATGGTATGTTCGTTGAGAACAAGCTTATTAGGTGGTAAAAGAACAATAAATACCGCCAGTTGCGCTTCACTGTCTCATCTGCAACAACAATGGGCCATTTCGATGGATAAAATTCACGCAATGCAGCTGTTCATTCGCGTCGCCGAACTGGAGAGTTTCACCCGTGCGGCTGACACCCTGGGGCTTCCTAAAGGTAGCGTATCGCGGCAGATCCAGGCGTTGGAGAACCATCTCGGCTGCCGTCTGCTGCACCGCACCACGCGCCGGGTGCTGTTAACCCAGGATGGGATGGTGTATTACGAACGCGCCAAAGATCTGTTGAGCAATCTCGATGAGCTGGACAGCATGTTTCAAAGCGATCCCAGCAGCATCAGCGGAAGGCTGCGCGTGGATATGCCCGTCGCCGTTGCTCGCCACGTGGTTATTCCCAAGCTACCGGACTTTTTACAGCACTACCCAGGCATTGAACTTGAGCTCAGCAGCAGCGACCGCCTGGTGGATGTCATTCGCGAAGGATTTGACTGCGTGGTACGCGTTGGTACGCTTAAGGACTCTGGCCTTATTGCCAGACCGCTCGGCAAGCTAACCGTGATCAACTGCGCAAGCCCTACCTATTTATCGCGCTTTGGCTACCCGGAATCGCTGGACGACCTGAGCAGCCATGCATTGGTGCACTACGCGACCAATATCGGCGTACGCCCGCCGGGTTTTGAAGTGGCAAGAGAGAATGGTACGCAGTGGGTGAAAGCCGGCGGCGTTCTGACGGTAAACAGCACCGAAACCTATCATGCCGCCTGCCTGGCTGGACTGGGGATCATTCAGGCACCGCGCGTAGGTGTCCGTGAGGCGCTGCATAACGGCAAACTGGTGGAGATACTGCCGCAGTACCGGGGAGCGCCCATGCCAGTTTCGTTACTTTACCCACATCGCCGTAATCTCTCGCGCCGGGTTCATCTGTTCATGGAATGGTTAACCGAGGTGTTGCAGGATTACGTTGATTAAATTCCGCCTTGCAGCCCGAGCCACAAGGCCAGGCTTGCTGGAATATCACCCGGACGAGGCGCGCCTGCGCCGACTTCGGCGAACGATCTATACTTAAGTAAAAGCAATAAAAAGGAAAATATCCCTGATGACGTCGGAAAATGACGAGAAGCGTCCGCTGCAGGAAGCGGAACCAAGCCACCTATCCCGTACGCAGCAAAAGGCCAGCAAGGCGCTGGATACCGTCACCAGCACGGCACAGAAGATCCAACGCCGCCCGGTTATCGCCCATCTGATCCGCGCCGCTGAGCGTTTCAACGATCGCATGGGCAATCAGTTTGGTGCCGCCATTACCTATTTTTCGTTCCTATCGATGATTCCCATCATGATGGTGTCGTTCGCTGCCGCCGGTTTTGTGCTTGCTTCACACCCGACGCTATTGCAGGACATCTTCAATAAAATCCTCGTCAACGTCAGTGACCCCACGCTCGCCGCAACGCTTAAAAGCACCATCAACACCGCCGTGCAGCAACGTACCACTGTCGGACTGGTCGGGCTGGGGATTGCGCTCTACTCCGGTATCAACTGGATGGGCAACCTGCGCGAGGCCATCCGCGCGCAGTCCCGTGACGTTTGGGAACGCACGCCACAGGATCAGGAAGCGCTGTGGCTGAAATATCTGCGCGACTTTATCTCACTGATTGGCCTGCTCATCGCACTGATTATTACTCTGTCGATTACCTCGGTCGCCGGTTCAGCACAGCAGTTGATTATCTCTGCGCTGTATCTCGACAGCATCGAATGGCTTAAGCCGGCCTGGAGGCTGATTGGCCTCGCCATCTCTATCTTTGCCAACTACCTGTTGTTCTTCTGGATTTTCTGGCGCCTGCCACGCCATCGGCCGCGCAAAAAAGCCCTGATTCGCGGGACTTTTATTGCAGCAGTTGGCTTTGAGGTGATTAAAATCATCATGACCTGGACGCTCCCGACGCTGGTGAAATCCCCTTCAGGCGCGGCGTTTGGCTCGGTGCTTGGACTGATGGCGTTCTTCTACTTCTTCGCGCGACTGACCCTATTCTGCGCCGCGTGGATTGCGACCGCGGAATACAAAGACGACCCGAGAATGCCGGGCAAAACCCACCGGTAATCACCATGTTGGGCTGAGAGATAATGAAAAATTTCAGCCCAACTCATCGTTTCAGCATATAAATCCAGTCCGTAACTTTTATTTAACCAAAAACCAGTTTTATCATCCAATTTATAAAAAATGTGAAGCGTTTCATGTTTGATAATCTTCTGGTATAAAAATTATCCACTCTTTCGCTATTTTTGCCTGTTTTTACATTCCCGTTACACATTGAAATGTCTCTTTTGCTATGTCTAATATGGCCTTTCGTTCGCTATACATATTAGAAAAGACTATGACCAGCACAACACTCGATAACGAACAGGCTTCCGCTCCGGTTAACTCGCGTAATAAAGTCGTCGTGGCTTCCCTCATTGGCACGGCCATTGAGTTCTTCGACTTCTATATTTACGCCACCGCCGCGGTCATCGTGTTCCCGCATATTTTCTTCCCACAGGGCGATCCCACGGCGGCAACGCTGCAATCGCTAGCAACGTTCGCTATCGCCTTCGTCGCTCGTCCTATCGGTTCCGCGCTATTCGGCCACTTCGGTGACCGTGTCGGACGCAAAGTGACTCTGGTGGCTTCGCTGCTGACCATGGGGATCTCAACCGTACTGATTGGTCTGCTGCCAACCTATGATTCCATCGGCATTCTGGCGCCGATGCTGCTGGCGCTGGCGCGTTTTGGTCAGGGTCTGGGATTAGGCGGTGAATGGGGCGGCGCGGCGCTGCTGGCCACCGAGAATGCGCCACCGCGTAAGCGTGCGCTATACGGTTCGTTCCCACAGCTGGGCGCGCCAATTGGCTTCTTCTTTGCCAACGGTACTTTCCTGCTGCTCTCCTGGCTGCTGACCGACCAGCAGTTCATGAGCTGGGGCTGGCGTATTCCGTTTATCTTCTCCGCCGTTTTGGTATTGATTGGTCTGTACGTACGCGTTTCGCTGCATGAGACGCCGGTATTTGCCAAAATCGCCGCGGCGAAGAAACAGGTTAAAGTGCCAATGGGTACGCTGCTGAGCAAACACGTTCGCGTGACCATTCTCGGCACCTTTATCATGCTGGCAACCTATACGCTGTTCTATATCATGACCGTCTACTCCATGACGTACAGTACCGCTGCTGCCCCGAATGGTCTGGGCTTGCCGCGTAACGAAGTGCTGTGGATGCTGATGCTGGCGGTTATCGGTTTCGGCGTGATGGTGCCCATTGCGGGCCTGCTGGCTGATCGTTTCGGGCGTCGTCCAAGCATGATCGTCATCACCAGCCTGATCATCGTATTCGCCCTGTTCTTCTTCCAGCCGCTGCTGGGATCCGGGGACACGTCGCTGATTATGCTGTATCTGTTGGTGGGCTTGAGCCTGATGGGTCTGACCTTTGGTCCAATGGGAGCGCTGCTGCCTGAACTGTTCCCAACTGAAGTGCGTTATACCGGGGCATCGTTCTCATACAACGTGGCATCGATCCTGGGTGCATCCGTCGCGCCTTATATCGCAGCCTGGTTGCAGAGCAGCTATGGGTTGTTCTATGTGGGCGTCTATCTGGCGGCTATGGCGGCACTGACGTTAATTGCGCTGCTGCTGACGCACGAAACGCGTCACGAATCGCTCTAACCCCTTCTTACTGGCCTACGTTCGCGTAGGCCAGCGTTATGCCAGGTGAATCATCAAATTATCTAAGGTCGACATTGGCACCGGACGGGACAGGAAATAGCCCTGCGCCGCATGCGCCGGTGACTGCTGCACTTCACGCCACTCTTCCAGCGTCTCAACGCCTTCGACAATGACCCCTTCGCAATAGCGGTTCATCAGCTGTAACAGCAGGATAAACAGTTTGCGGCCTTCCGGGGTTTTACGCAGCATGATGAACAAATCGCGTGCCACTTTAATGTAGTCGTAACGCACTTCATTAAGCGCCGAGAAGTTGGCCATCCCGGTGCCGAAGTCATCCAACCACAGCGGGCCGAATTCGCACAGCGAGGCCACCGTTGAATCCTGCGGCAGCGCCATATGCTCCACCAGCTCGAAACGCAGCCACGGCAGCGTTTCGATCATCGTTTTCAGGATCCTATCCTGGCGCATTTCCAGCAGCGTAGGCGCGTCAACGTTCACCGAAGCCAGCACCTTGTTCTGCACAAAGAATTGTTTCTTTTTTGCCAGCATTGCCACCTGTTCTTTGATGACATGAATTCGCTGACCAATAGAGACTGCGGCGAAGTAACGATCCGGTGCGATACGCTTTTGGGGGTCAGAGGGATGGGTCACTACCGTTAACACCTCTATCGCCATCAGGCGACCCTGGGTGGTGTAGATAGGCTGATATGTATAGACGCGCTCACACTCTTGCCAATAACGCAGCTGCTGTAGGCTATCCAGCTCCGTATCAGGAACTCTCGCCCGCTGGCTCACCTGCTTTAACGTCATTTAAGCTTCCTGTGAATAGAGGGTCAGAGGGTCTGGTCATAAGGTTATCGGCGGGCCATTTGATAACTTTATGTCCAGGCCAAGCCATTTTATTTTTCTGCAAAGATGACAAATACGCCGTAACACGCGCTAGCTCAAAAAAAATAATGGAACGATGTTTTAATATAGTTGACCACCGATTAGCCACAGCGCACACTACGAAAAATTTACCGATTCAGGTTGATGACTATGTCTAAAAAAATTGCCGTGATTGGCGAATGCATGATTGAACTGTCCGAGAAGGGCGCACAAGTTAACCGTGGTTTTGGCGGCGACACCTTAAACACGTCCGTCTATATCGCGCGTCAGGTCTCCCCGGCTGAACTCAGCGTCAATTACGTCACGGCGTTAGGCACCGATACCTTCAGCCAGCAGATGATGGACGCCTGGCAGGCGGAGAACGTTAACACTGACCTGATTCAACGCATGAGCGACCGCATGCCGGGTCTGTACTACATCGAAACCGATGACACCGGCGAACGCACGTTCTACTACTGGCGCAACGAAGCGGCCGCGAAGTTCTGGCTGGAGAGCGAGCAGTCTGCCGCTATCTGCGAACAGCTGGCCGGCTTTGACTACCTCTATCTGAGCGGCATTAGCCTGGCTATCTTAAGCCCGGCGAGCCGTGAGAAGCTGCTGGCGCTGCTCACCCAGTGCCGAGCCAACGGCGGCAAAGTTATCTTCGATAACAACTACCGTCCGCGCCTGTGGGCGAGCAAAGAAGAGACGCAGAAAGTGTATCAGCAGATGCTGGAATGCACTGATATCGCCTTCCTGACGCTGGACGACGAAGATGCGCTGTGGGGCGAGAAGCCGGTTGAAGAGGTGATTGCACGCACCCACGCCGCGGGCGTTAACGAAGTGGTGGTCAAGCGTGGCGCTGACTCCTGCCTGGTTTCCGTTAACGGTGAAGCGTTGGTCGATGTACCTGCGGTGAAGCTACCAAAAGAGAAAGTGGTCGATACTACCGCAGCGGGCGACTCCTTCAGCGCCGGGTATCTGTCCGTACGTCTTACCGGCGGTGATGCACAGGCGGCAGCAAAACGCGGCCACCAGACGGCGAGCACCGTGATTCAACACCGTGGCGCGATTATTCCGCGCGACGCGATGCCAGCGTAAGATTGCACGCATAAAAAAACCTCTTCCTGGCGGGAGAGGTTTTTTTTCGTCTGGAGCATGGGTTTCCCCTCACCCCGGCCCTCTCCCCAAAGGGGCGAGGGGGAAAGGCAAAACAACCCGTCGTTTGAGCGATCCCTTCTCATCAGTAGGAAGGAATGAACACCAAACCGCCAACAGCTCGATCGATCCCCTCTCCCCAATGGGGAGAGGGTTAGGGTGAGGGGTCAGCCGCCGCGCTTACTGCGCCGGCGGAATATCCGTGACATCCTGGTGACTATCATCCACTACCGCAGCGGATTCAGGCTTAGAGGTCAGCATGATTTTGCTCCAGGTATCCTGCAGGTCTTTCATGTTGAACTCAGGCTCGCCGGTTGGTTGCTGCAGAATCAGCGCCATATCCTGCGACAGCTGCTGACGCAGATCCTGGTTGAGCATATCGAGCGTCAGTGACTCAAGGAAACTCTGACGCAGCTTCTGATACTGCTCAGGTGCAATATCCACCACCTGGTTTTGCAGGGAACGAATACGCTGATTAATCAGCACGTCGGTATCCATACGCGCATAGGTCGCAAACAACTTTTGCAGCTCGAGCTTTTTCTGCGCCACCAGCGCATTGAACTCGTCTTCCGGCAGGCCGTTATCACGAACGCTCGCCAGTTCACGCGCCACCAACCCCAGATTGCCTTCCAGCTTGTCACCCGGAGAGTCGAGGTTAATGCCGCACTGCGCGCGCAGATAAAGCACGCGGCAGTCAAAGCCCAGGCCAATATCTTTCATGTTGGTACGGCTCAGCTTCTGCTGAACATGCCAGAATAGCGCTTCACGCGCTAAATCGGCTCGCCAGTAGCGTTGCAGCGCCGCCGACTCGCGGATAGGCTGCCACGCACCATCCCACATGATGGACAAGCGATCCTGCTGTACCGCGTTAGTCATGATGCTGACTGCTTCCGGGCGCAGTGGAGAGAGCGTCGGCATCACAGCCGGCGTTTCGCGTTTACCTTTTAGTTCGCCAAAGACCTTACCGATCTGCTCGATGGTCGCGCGGCTATCCACGTTACCCACCACGATTAACGTCATCGCATCCGGGGTGTACCATTTGTGATAAAACTCGGTCAGCTGTTTCGCATCCACCGGCAGCTTCAGCGGCTCGGCAGGATCGTGACCCAGCATGGTTGAGCCTTTCAGACGATAGCGCCACCAGCCCTCTTTGGTGTCGTGCGGCCAGGTTGCCACCATGTCCTGTACGCTCAGTGCGTAGCTGATGGTGTCCGGCGTAATGTCCGGTTTGCCCAGCGAGTTAGCAAGCCAGGTCAGCGCCTCTTTTTGCAGGTCGCTGCGATTATTTGGCATGCTCAAATTAAAACGGGTGAAATCGTAAGAGACGATCGCCGGCGGCTGCGGTCGTTTTGGATCAATCCCCTGTTGCCACATTGAGCGAACCTGCGCGGCAGGCATACTGCCGCTTTGCGTCAGCGCAATGCGCGGAATAAGGTGGCTGTAGCCGGTCTGCTGAGCGCTTTCGTTCAGCGAGCCAATATCAATCGAGAGCCGGATCTCTACACGGTCACTCGGGCGCTGTGGCGTGGCAAGCACCTGCCACTGGAAGCCGTTAGGCAGCGTGCCTTGTTGCCAGGCCGGGTCCGGCTGGAGCGTTTCTGCCTGCACACAGCTGGCCGCTGCCATCATCAGCAAACCACCGGCTAAAAGTCGAATTGTTGTGCCCTGCATGTGAACCCCTGATGAACATTCCTGGTGACTCCCTTCTTAGCTCAATCCGCAGACGCGTGAGTCGCCTGGGCGCTATTTCCGGGTATAAACAACTACCGCCCTCTGGCGATAGCCTAAAATCTTGAAGTAAATACGTCAGTTGGACCACGCGATCGTCAAAACGTCACATGGCTACGTAAAATAAAATACACGATAGCCATAGGCTATCACGGCTCACGAATAACGCCGCCTAATTATGCGCAGGAGCCCGCACTCCAGCAAGGGAGTACGGGCTTAAGTGATGGGATTATGAGGATAATTCGTGCGATTTGTTGGCAGTCGGACGGTTATTGAGCACGTCATCAAGCTGTTTTGCATCTAATTGTTTCACGCGCTTGGCCACCACGATGGTTGCCACGCCGTTACCAATCAGGTTGGTCAGCGCGCGGGCTTCCGACATGAAGCGGTCGATACCCAGAATCAGCGCCAGGCCCGCCACCGGTAGATGCCCTACCGCCGAGATGGTCGCCGCCAGCACGATAAATCCGCTGCCCGTAACCCCAGCCGCCCCTTTAGAGGAGAGCAGCAGCACCACCAGCAGGGTTATCTGATGGAAGATATCCATATGGCTGTTGGTGGCCTGAGCGATGAACACCGCCGCCATCGTCAGATAGATAGACGTACCATCAAGGTTAAACGAGTAGCCTGTCGGAATTACCAGCCCTACTACGGACTTACGGCAGCCCAGCTTTTCCATCTTATCGAGCATACGCGGCAGCGCGGACTCAGAGGACGATGTCCCCAGCACGATCAGCAGCTCTTCTTTGATGTAGCGAATGAATTTGAAGATGCTAAATCCGGTCGCACGCGCAATAGAGCCCAGCACTACCACCACGAACAGAATACAGGTGATGTAGAAGCAGATAATCAGCTGCCCCAACTGCACCAGCGTACCCACGCCGTATTTACCAATGGTGAAGGCCATCGCCCCGAATGCACCAATCGGCGCCAGGCGCATGATCATATTGATAATGCCGAAAATGACCTGTGAGAAGCTTTCAATAACGTTGAAAATCAGCTGACCTTTGTTGCCCAGGCGATGCAGCGCAAAGCCGAACATCACCGCAAACAACAGCACCTGCAGAATGTTGCCGCTGGCAAAGGCGCCGATAACACTCGACGGAATGATGTCCATCAGGAAGGCGATAATACCCTGATCCTTAGCCTGTTCCGCATAGATGGCGACGGCTTTCGCATCCAGGGTGGCCGGGTCAACGTTCATTCCGGCACCCGGCTGAACCACGTTAACAATCACCAGACCAATCAGCAGAGCAATGGTACTGACCACTTCAAAGTACAGCAGCGCGACGGCACCGGTGCGGCCTACCGCTTTCATACTTTCCATGCCAGCGATCCCGGTGACGACCGTACAAAAGATAACCGGGGCGATAATCATTTTAATCAGTTTGACGAAGGCATCGCCGAGCGGTTTCATTTGCGCGCCCAGTTCCGGGTAATAGTGACCGAGCAGTACACCGATCACTATCGCCGACAGCACCTGGAAATAGAGGCTTTTAAAGAAAGAGGTTTTCATAGGATGTCCTTAAGCTATAGCCACAGGAAAAGTAGGGATTATTTTCACCTGTGGGCACAAAATAACATCCAAGAAACATAATCGAAATATTTGTAAGTGAATTTGATACTTAATTGTTAAAACCTTGAGCTGACACGCACAATCGTTATCAAATTTACTCCGGTAGCAGTGATTTCTCCTTACCCAGATAATCCTGCTCAAAGACCTCCGTCGGTACCGCACGAGCAAAGAAGAAGCCCTGCAGAATGTCGACATTCTCCGCCTTCAGCCAGTCATATTGTTCTTTATTTTCAACGCCCTCAGCGACCATCTTCAAGTTAAGGCTTCGCCCAAGCTGAATAATCGCCGCCACCATGCTGGCATCTTCCGGCAGAGTGTCGATGAAGATTTTATCGATTTTAAGAATATCGACTGGCACGGATTTCATATGTTGCAGCTGACGTAGCCCAGCGTAGCCCATACCAAAGTCATCCAGCGCAATGCGCACCCCGGCGTTGCGAAGCGGACGCAGAATCGCCACGGCAGCCTTCGGATCATCAATACGACGGCTTTCCGTCACTTCCAACACCAGCGTACCCGGTGCGATTCGGTAACGGTTAAGCAGCGCCAGCATGTCGGAAACCATATCGTGATGCAGCAGCTGGAGTGCAGAAATATTCACCGACAGCGGTAGCATAATGCCGTGCGACTGCCACACTGCCAGCTGGCGGCATGACTCCTCCAGCACCCAGTGCCCGACAGTGACCATCAACCCACAGGACTCGATATTCTCGATGAGATCGTTGGGTAACGCCCATTGTCCGTCCGGCTGACGCTGGCGCAACAGCACCTCAGCGCTACAGACTTGCCCGGTTTTGGTATCCACTTGCGGCTGCAGCCAGATGGAAAACTGCTGAGTATCCAGCGCAGTCAGGATATCGCTCTCTTCGGTCAGGCGTTTTTGCGCCTTCACCATCTGCTCAGAATCGAAAAACTCAATCTGATTTTTGCCCTTACGCCGTGCGGTAAACGCCGCGGAGAGCGAGCGGCGGTAGAACTGTTCTGCCGTCAGGCCTTCACTGTACATCGCAATCCCGATGCTGGCGCTCGGCCGCAGTTGGATGCCTTGTAACGGTAAACGCTCATTAATGATAGTAAGTACTTGCTGACCTAGCGTTATGGCGTGCCACGGCTCCTTGATGCCGTAGGCCAGAATCGCGAAATCATAGCCGCTGATCTGTGCAAGCACCATGCGTGGTGAAATCACTTGTTTCACTTTCTCGGCCAGCGTCAGCAACAGAATTTCACGCTGCTCTTCTTTCAGCACGCCGGCCGTATCCTGCAGGGTTTCACAGGCTATTGTCAGCAGGGCTACCGGGCTTTGACGCTCCAGACTCTGCTCCAGCAGCCCTAACAGAAAAGCTTTATTCGGCAGGTCAGAGACCGGAAAACGGGTCGATTGGCTGCTAAGTTCGTCGTACTGCCGTAATAATGCCTGTTGATTTCGGTTGTAGCTACGCACCAGCGTGCCAATTTCATCATCATGATGCAGGCGCGGCAGCGTCAGCTGATGCCCAATGCGGTCAGCACCCGGCAGATCGTGGATTTCATAGGCAATCTTGCGCAGCGGCCTGACAATCAAACGGTTAATACACCAGGTCAGCGCCACGGTCAGAATTAGCACCAAAAGAAAGTAAGCGGTCACTATCGTTGCTAAGGCGCTCATGACGAACTTATACATACGATAGGAGTCAGCCTGTAGCACCAAATAAGCCAGCGGCTGCGGGTTTGCCGGACGTTCCAGCGAATAGAGCGGCAGCGAAATTTGCACCGGCAGTTCAAAAATACGCGTGATGTTCACCGGAACCGGACGTTCCGGAATAAAGCTCATACGCAACGCCTGAAATTGGTTCGGCAATACCACATCCGCACGGCTCACAATGCCCGACGGCTGAATACGTTCAAGAATGGTCTCGGCTTCGGGAATGTCGGCTTTCAAAATGGCCGCAGACAGCGGCTGACGTACGGAGCGCGCGATGCTTTCAAGCTGCGCCGCGGTGTTATAGCGGTCCTGCTGCACAAAATGGAACAGTAAAATGAAGCAAAAGACGAACAAAAACAACATGGTAACAACTGCAACCATAGCCATTTGTTTTATGGTAAGTGAACGGCTGACGCGCAAAAGAGCTCTCCACTGAAACGAACGTATTGCACAGGCAATTGAGAATAACGAGGCTGGCAGCAAAGTCAAAATAGACTCAGCCGCAACGATTATAACCCGCCGTGAAGACGGGTTATATAAGACGAATACCTATAACCCGCCAGACGAGAGCTGCCGACATGGGGAAGCGTTCATTCCCCTCAGCCACACCACTTAGCCCATGGCTGAGGTTTCACGCCCTTGCCGTTTCACTGCAGCCCGAACGGTTTAGGGTATAAAGCAGAATAGAGTGAATTACCAATCCGCATACGGAATCAGAGGCTGCGGCGGCATATCGAGATCGCCCTGCCAACCAGCAGCAGAGTAACGCACGTACAGCAACGCATGGCTAGGGGTATAGTCTTTCGCCTGCTGGATATCAACGCCCGCGCCGATAAACCAGTTAGAGGTGACCCGACGCTCTACGATAGCACGCGCCGTATAACCGAAGCCCTGGCTGCTGCTGCCGCTGCTGCTATCGTTGCTCGCGGCCTCCTGCCACTGTGACGGAATGAGGTTCATCAATGGATAAGACGGCTGCGTTTTCGTACGTGAGTGCGACCAGGAGACTGAACCACCGACTTCCCAGGACCAGTTCTCCGTGCGCTGGCGCCAGTTAACCGGTACCGCAAACGACACATACTCCTGCGGGCTGTAATAGCCCCCCTGACCCAGCGTATAGCCGCTCAGATCCTTCTGATAGTGCCAAATCATGTTGTTCAGCCCTACCGTCACTCGGCGGTTGTTCTCGTTGATAACCTTGTAGTAGTAGCCCGTCATCCAACGCACGCGCCAGTTATCATCCACATTCTTGCCGGTCAGCTGATCGCCGCCCAGTGACGCCCATACGCCGTTGGCTTCACCTTTGTCGTAGCTTAGGCTGATACCGCCGCCGTCAGCGCGAACGCCGCCCCAGGTGGTACCGGGATGCGCGCCGCTGCTGTTATCTTTTTGTCCACCAAATGCCAGCAGCGAGCTGGAGATTGGGCGACGGTGTGCATTCAGCGTATAACCCAGTGGGCCGATATCGCTGCTGTAGCTCAGGCCACCGACCACATCAACCACGTTGAAGCCCATCGGCGTGGTACCAATATCGGCATCCCAGGTGTCGTTCTTCCAGCCGACCGCAACGCTCGCGCCGTTGCCAGACTGATTCTTCGAGCCGTAGCAGGTAGACAAATCACAGGTGCCCCACTGCTCTTTGTAGGCGTTGTTTTTGTCCGCTGAGAAGCTCCCGGCATCCATGTTGACCAGGTCTGAACGGAAGAACATACGGCCATCAGACAGCGGCGCATCCACCTGGAACATGGTGGTGTGCGCTTTCAAATTCGAGTAGCCGCCGGTACCGCTGGAGCCCCAGTATTCATGCTGCAAGGTGACGTTGAGATCCTGCTGACGATAAAGGTCGGCGGCATCGCTGCGCACGCCGCGTTTAAGCCAATCATCTTTTTCGTCATTACGGGTCAGGCGGGTAAAGCTGTCGTTATCCAGCGGGCGCGTTGGGGTGACCTGCGCCGCTACCATCGCATCTTTGTAGGTGTCCAGCGCCTGCTGAGGGTCTCCCGCCTGCGCCTGATAGTTCGCCGCATCGCGCAGCACCATCGCACTTTCCATCGACGGCGGCTGAGATTTGGCCTGCGGAATCAGCGCAGTCATCATCTTCTGCGCCGTGGCGGTATCGCCAAGCTGCGCGCTCACCAGCACAATACGACGCTGCGTGTTCAGCGAACGTTCACCTTCGGCGGGCACTTCAGCGAGCTGCTGGCGGGCCGCCAATTTATTGCCATCGGCGGCATACACTTCAGCCAACCCCAGATGGGCATCCTCATCGTGCGGGTCTTTCGCCAGCACGGCGTTGTATTCGGCTATTGCCGTTGCGCTATCGCCTCGCTGCTGCGCCCAGTCGGCAAGCGTCGAGTGAATACGCGCAGACTCCGGCTGCTGTTTTAATAACGCGATAGCCTGCGTTTCCTGGCCACCATCGCGCAGGCGGTTTGCCTGAGCGATGACCTGATCGCTACGCAGGCGCGTATCCAGTTCGCGAATATTATCCGTCCACTTCGAGACCGGTAGCGCAGCCAGATGCGTCAGCGCGGCCTGATCCTGTCCGTTGCCGGACATATACAGCCCATAAGCATAAACCTGCTCGGCATCGGCCGGTTTTTTCCGTGCCAGATTCAGCATTAAGTTATCGGCTTCGCTTCGCTGGCCAGCGCTGACCAGATCGCGGGAAAGTCGATAGGTTATCCACACATCATCCGGAGAGAGCGCCAGACGACGACGCTGGAGTTCGGCAGCCTGCGCCCAGCGTCCCTGGTTTTCCAGCGCTTCCGCTTGCTGTGCGAGACGATCGTTAGTCAGGCTGCGTTCAATATCGTCGATACTGCGGCGCTGGCTGGCAGAAAGGCTGTTAATAAAGTCGGTCGCGCGCTCTGGGGATTGCGCACGATAGATATTGGCCAGCCCGCGAATCGCGCTGCTGTTCGTACGATCGAGACGTAACGCTTGCTGGTAATAACGCTCGGCGCCAGCGCTGTCTTTACGCGCCATCGCAACATCGCCCAGCCCAAGTACCGCATAGCTGTCGGTGGCATCAAGCTTACGCGCTTGCTGATAGAAACCTTCCGCCTGCGCCAGATTATTGGCTTTCAGCGCCGCATCGCCTTTGCGAATCAGCGGCCAGTAGAGCTCCCAGGTCTGCGGTTTGCTGGCTTCCACTTCCGCCGCTTTAACCTGCTGTTCCGCTTTCTCACGCAGAACCGGATCCGCCATCTGCTTTTGCTGATCGGCCAGCATCGCACGCGCGCTATCGGCAGATTCGCCGCTGTTGAAGATCAATAAATAACGCTGTAATGCCTGTACGCTATTCGGGCTGACCGGTTGATTCTTGATGGCGTTAAACCAGATGTCGCTCGCCGCACCGCGCCCGCCGGTCGATTTGGCCATCTGTTCAAGCACGGCAAACGCCTCGTCGCGACGGTTATCCGCCAGTAGCATATTCACAAGCGTGGTTTGCAGACCGGTATTGCCCGGATTCTGTTGGTTTAATGATTGCAGATGCTTCAATGCTTCAGCGCGGCGCGCGGGGATCTTAGCTACCGCACTCCAGTATTCAACCGCATAGTCGCCGTCCGGCGGCGCCCCATTAAAGGCTTTTTCGTAAGCCGCCAACGCTTCCGGCACGTGCCCGGTCGTTGCCTGCAGGCGTGCCTGCTGCAACGCCTGGCGTCCGGCGTCGGTATTCAGCCCGATTTCAACGCGAGCAGTGTTATATTCCGCAGAGTTAGGGGCCACTTTCGCCAGTTTATCCAGCTGTTTTTGCGCCCCAGCGGCATCGCCCTGGCGCAGTAAATAACGCAGGCGAGCGGCCATGACTTTCGGGTTATTGGGATTAATCAGCTCCAGCCGATACAGCGACTGCTGCACCAAATCGTCCCGTTTGCTGGCCTCTCCAAGGCGCACCTGGTTGAGCAATTGCTCTTCCGCCGAGGTATCCGCATAGCCTGGCTGTACCAGCGTCAGGCCCAGAGAGAGAGTGATTAAACTTAGTGTGAACTTGCGCATTCCTGGCCCCAGTCAGGTAGTAATTCGCCGCGGGCGCTGAAGCGAAAACGGTGTTGATCCCAGCCCTGCCCAAAGAGAGTCAGAACAAAATTGTAATACGCATCCGCGCCGGGAAAATTGTCAGCAACGCGCTGGCGCTGAGCGGCCTGGGCGTCACGATTTTGTAGGAATGGAAGTAATGATGCTGAGAAACCGACCGGGCCATTACCGGTCACTTTGCCGGTGGCAATGGCCACTTTTTCCGGCGGCAGTCCCTGCTTCACGGTCTGTGCCGCCATCGCATTAAAGCGTTTAAGCAGTCGAGCCTTTTGCGGGTCCGCATCGTCCATCATACCGACCCACAGATAGACGCGAATGGCATCGTAGCTGCCCACGATATCTGCCGCTTTCAGCTGCCAACCTTTTGTCTTATCGTAACTGACCCAATCAGGCGAAAAGCCCTTTGGTGCGGTATCCATCAACAGCTTGAGATTGGTTTCACGCAGCGTCGTCCACGGCGCACCGAAGCGGCTGAAGTACTGGGCAACCTGTGGCGGGAAATAGCTTGGGTTGAAACGCCAACTGGTCTCTTCGGCAAAACCCACGCGGCCCGGCAGCAGCATCATGCCCAGGCCCGGAACCTTCACGACTTCTTCATCAGCAATTTTAGCCAACAGCGCCTTGCCGGTTGCACTGTAGTCGTCGTTCTTCCAAAGACGCCCCGCTTCCAGCAGCGTCCAGGCTATCCAGATGTCGGAATCGGAAGCAGAATTGCTGTCCAGCACCTTCCACTCCGTTTCGTTCTTTTTCCCCCACAGCCAGGCGGGAAGATGTTCGCGCAGAGAGCCTTGAGCAAGGTTGTTCTGCGTCCAGCCAAGCAGCGTGGCGAACGCTTTTTGATCGTTCGCCGCCAGGGCAAAGAAGAGCGCGTAGCTTTGCCCTTCCGAGGTCGTTATCTTACGTGGATCGCTGGGGTCAATAACGCGCCCTTCAGCGCTAACAAAATCCTGTTTAAACTGCTCCCAGGCAGGCCAATTACACGCGGCCTGAACCTGGCCGCTAAGGGCGCACAGCACAACAATCCAGCGTAACATTCTCATCACGGCTTACTCGTCTTCCGGATCCAAACGACGACGGCTGATAATGCGCAGCAGACGCCACAGTACCCATGCCAGCAACACGATGCTGATCGCCGCGAAGATGGCCAACAGCACCGGATGGTTAGACAGGGCAAACCAGACACGCTCGAACCATGGCAGGTGGCCAACGTAATACACGTCACCCACACGCAGGCTGTTTACACCGGATTCGCGGATAACCGATACCGAACCAAACATGGCCGCACGCTTGCCGCTGTCATTCAGCGCATCATTGAGCAGGTCATACCCTTTATCACTATCAGCCAGCAGCGCGACAACGCTACGCTGTTTGAAATATGGCGATTCAAAACCCACGATAGCGGCCATCGGCCCCGAGGAAGAAACCTCGGTTTGTACGCTGGCGGTACGATCGTCAGCATCCAGATAAATGCTCGACAGGTCGTTGTGGCGTACCGGCGTTTTCACCCAGCTTTGGGTCGCATCCACCAGCAGATCCACTTTCTTATCATCTTTCAGCGACGGTGGAATGGATCCAATCAGCAACAGGTCAGCGTCTTTATCTTTAATCTGGCTACCGTCATCGGTAATCGTCATATTCGAGCCCGCCAGACCGGTCTGGCCGCCAATCACCGCCACGGTATTCAGCAGCGTGCTGAGCTGTTCTTCAGACGGTTTCTTCGGCATGACGATTGTCGTATCGGAGAGATCCGCCATACGGGTGAATGGGAAGCCCGCATTGGCAAAGGTGCGCAGATCCGGCATCGGCAGGAAGTGGTAGTAGTGTGAGAAATCAATCGTTGAATCGTCACCAATCACCACGTGGTTCTGCACCGGCTGGAAGGTCACACAGTTATCGACCGAACCGCCCGGCATCGGGTTCATGTACTGGAAGTCAAAACGCAGCTGGTTCATTGCGCCCAGACGCAGCGCTGGGATGCTGACATCATTCTTACCATCCAGCAGGCCTTGCAGAACCGGCAGGCGCATCATCAGCTTGTTGACGTCCTGGGTGCTGTTCAGGTTAAACGACTGCAGGAACTGATTGTTGAGGCTGATGTCCATGCGCGAGCTGTCTTTCACCGGCGGCATGGTATAGCGGTATTTCAAATCCATATCGATGCCGGTGCTGCGCATCAGATAGAGATCCGGCGGCAGGTTCAGCGACAGGTTAATGGACGCTGGCTCAAGCCCGGTGGATTGCAGCTGCTGCTCGTAGGTTTTCAGCTCGCCGAAGGTCACGGGACGATCGGTTCGCACCCAGTTCGGCGCATCGTACGGTACGCGCGCCAGCAGCGGTTTAACTTCATTCACTGTCACACTGTTGCCACGGAACAGAATGTTACCTGCCGCAATACCCTGCGCGGCTTTCAGCAGATCTTTATCATCACGCCCAAATACCACCAGCAGCTTCAGGTAAGGGTTGTTCGGGTGATCAACCATTTCGATCGTCGGCGCTTTCACCGCAGGGTGATCGCGCAGGAAGTCTGGGCGCTGATCGTTGGTCGCAAAGACGATGGCATTGCGGTCCGGCAGCGTGTTGTACATCACCGGGAACGCCTGGCCACGCCAGCCGGCTTTCGCACCAAACCACGAGGCGACAATAGCCGCCGCCTGCTGCTGCTGCAGATCCGGAGAACCGGCAAACACCATCGGCAGATTCAACGCTCGGTTGTCGCGCGTGTCATAGAACGGGACCGGGAAGTGCGAGAGGTCATTGCGTACTTTCAGAGACTGGTAGGTCAAATCCAGTGAACTGCTGCGGCCGACATCAAGCCAAACGGTTGAGTTAGATGGGTTTTCACACACGTCGCGGTAGTGGCCAATAAACTCGAGGCGCACCCGGTTAAAGTCGGTGATATACAGCGGATCGATAGCGATCTGCGTGGTGACCTTTTGGCCCAACTGTTCTTTGGTGACCGGCAGAACGCCCATCAGCTCATCATTGAGGTAAACCTTGAGCTGCGAGGTGACAGGCAGCAATGACGGCGATGGCGTGTAAGTCAGATTCAGCAACGCCTTCGACACCACTTCGTCGCTGCGCATACCGAACTCAATGCCACCGTTCGGGTTAGCACCACGCAGCACCATGCTGCCTGGAGGCGGCGCAATCTGAGCAAAAGAAAGCTTTACGTCGCGGCTCGGCGCATCTTCCACCACTACCGGCGTGACAGCGGCGGTAGCCGACGCTGCTGCATCCTCCTGAACAGATGGCGCAACGGACACCTCTGTCGTCGGTTCTGAATACGTCGTGAGCGGCAGTAAACTGCCCATGCCCACCGCCACTGCACAAATCCAGGAAAGGTTTCTTTTCATCGCGTAATCATCATTATTGTTGAGCCATAGCCGATAGCGGATGCTCGATCACCGCCTCGCGTTCAGGTCGACGCGGTACGAACGAGGCCACCCACGCCACCAGCAAGGTGAGCGACCGGAAAATTTCTTTGGCCACCGGCGGCGCAAACTCGGCCAGGTGACGATAACCACGGAACCCCAGCTTCAGGATATCCATCAGACTTTCCAGCGGTTTATCTTCCGGGAAGCTGTCCTGCCAGAGCGCCCACGTATCCGCGCGCGCAAACGTACACTGTACAAAATCGATATGCTGTCGCGTGCTCATTGGCAGCAGCTTCAGCCCGACTTCACTTCCCAGCACGCGAACAACCTGCGTTGGGAAGACATATTCCTGCTGGCCGCGTTTAAGCAGCAGATTCACCTTCTGCTCTTCCAGCACCTGAGCATCACCGTTAATACGGATACCCACGCCACCATCGGAGAAGTCATGAACGGTACAGGAGAAGAGATGGCCGTCTTCACGGGAAATAGCCCCAGGCATTTTGATTTCCACGCGGTGCGAACGACGCACCTGCTTACTTTCCACCGAGACCGCCACGGCGCCGCCGAGAATAATCAGGTTGTAGAACACCCACAGCAGACTCACCCACACGGTCAGGACTTCATCTGCCGGGCCATACATGTAGCGCCAGATACCAAATGCTACGCCTACCAGGTTCAGCAGCACGAGGAAGATATACGGACGGGAAATCACCCAGTCGACATACTCCTCTTTCACGAGGCCACCTTTCGCGGTGACGTTGAAGGTCCCTTTATGCGGCGCAAACAGCGCCACCATGGTTGGCGGTGCGATATACCAGGCCAGCACGGTTTCGTAGATTTCGCTCCAGAAAGAGTGGCGGTACTTGCCCTGAATCTTGGAGTTGGTCAGGCTGGCGTGAATCATGTGCGGCAATACAAACAGCGCAATCATCAGCGCAGGCGCGTAGATGATATAGGCGTGTAGCAGCAGGAAAGCCAGCGGTGCGGTCAGGAAGATAAGCCTAGGCACGCCGGATAAAAAGTGGAACATGGCGTTGAGGTAGCACAGCCGCTGCGGCAGCTTCAACCCTTTGCCGAGTAGCGGGTTATCCAGGCGGAAGATCTGTACCATCCCGCGCGCCCAGCGAATACGCTGGCCGATATGCGCCGACAGGCTTTCCGTCGCCAGCCCTGCCGCCTGCGGTAAACGCATGTAGGCAGAGGTGTAACCCAGACGGTGAAGTCGCAGCGAGGTGTGCGCATCTTCGGTGACGGTTTCAACGGCAATACCGCCGATTTTATCCAACGGTTCGCGGCGGATAACGGCACAGGAACCGCAGAAGAAAGTCGCGTCCCACATGTCATTACCATCCTGCACCAACCCGTAGAACAGCGTGCCTTCGTTCGGCGTTTTGCGGAATCGGCCAAGGTTACGTTCGAACGGGTCCGGCGAGAAGAAGTGGTGCGGCGTCTGCATCATTGCCAACTTCTTATCCTTCAGGAACCAGCCCATGGTCATCTGCAGGAATGAGCGCGTTGGCACGTGGTCGCAGTCGAAGATCGACACGAACTCGCCTTTCGCATACTTCAGGGCGTTGTTGATGTTCCCGGCTTTCGCATGTTCATGCGTCTTACGGGCAATATATTGCACGCCCACATCTTTGGCGAACTGGCGAAACTCTTCGCGGCCACCATCATCGAGGATCCAGATAACCACTTTATCTTTTGGCCAGTCGATACCCAGCGAGGCATAAACGGTGTTTTTCACCACGTTGAGGTCTTCGTTATAGGTTGGAACGAAGATATCCACCGTTGGCCATTGGTCCATATCTTTTGGCAGCGGAACCGGATGGCGGTTCAGCGGCCAGGCCACCTGGAAATAGCCCAGAACCAGTACAATCCAGGCATAGGTTTCGGCAAAAAGTAATACCAGGCCGCAGACCAGGCTGACCGGGTCGTTCCAGTTAAGCGTAGAGGTATAGCGCCACCAGATGTAGCGGCAGGAAACCGTCAGCGACAGAACGATCAGCATCAGCGCCGAGAAGCGTCCCGGAATACGCCGCACCAGCAGGGCTACGCCCCACAGCAGCATCAGGAAAACAAACTGGGAAAGCGGGTTAAACGGCTGGGTGATACACACCAGCGCCAGGATCAGCGAAAATGTAATCGCCACACCCAGTACCAGTCGACGGACTTTCGGGTTGAGGTGGGCCAGCTCTTTTTTGTCATCGAGGTGGCCGGTTTTGCTATTAAAACGAGCAGGCAGTTCATCCGCCCAGCGGATATAACGCTCGCGCAGACGGTCAATCCCAGAAAGCGGTCGCCATTGCACTGGCTTACGGCTCTCAGGCGACCTGCTGACAATCAGCCAAGCGGCCTGCAGGGCGAAACGAAGCGGGTCCAGCGGACGCGGGCGGGAAAAATTGATATGCGGAAACAGTTCGTCCTGGCGTGCAAACAGCGACTGCCAGCGCGGATTTTCCAGCGGCAAAAACATCCACGCCAAACCAACCCACAAGCAAGATAATGTTGCCGCGAACCAGGAGGAACCGTTGCGGCGATACTCTACGTAGCGCGCGCGCATACGCGCGTAGACCGGCGGGACAAAAATTAAACTGCCGAGGCGAATCATGCTTCGCGCTCCGCCGCCGCATGATGTCCGGCGTAGTGCATCAGGCACCAGCTGGCGAGTGTAATTAACTCTTCAGCGGCCAGAGAGTCATGACGGTATTCACCCAGCGGCTGCTTGCTTGCCAGACTTTCCGCCATCGCTTCATCACGGTGAATGACCACCGGCAGCAGACGACGCTGGGTTTGCAGCCATACCTGATAAAGGTCTTCCTGCAGCGGGCTGTTCATGCGCAGACCATTAAGGAGAATATGCGTATTGGCGGGCAGCGGCTGCTGATGCAGTCGAATATGGCAATTGGCGTCCGGTTTAACCACCGTCAGGGTGAAATGACAGGCGTCAATCAGCGACGGCGTCCACGGATAAAACCCGTGCGGGAGATCGAGCAGGATCCACTGGTATGTCCCCTGGCTCTCCATTTCTTTGGCAATCTCACCCACCGCCATCAAATGGCGGCTAAGCGTTGCGATGTTTTGCTGTTCGCCAGGCTGCAATTTACCAAAAGGAAGAACATCGATAAGTGAGGTATAACGCAGGCCGGCATCACGCCAGTCCTTGCCGTCTAGCACCGCGCGCGCCCAGCCGCTTTCGCGTGCAATATCGTCATTAAACGACAGACGCAGCATATTATCAGGGCTTGCATCGATGACCAGCACCGATTCCCCGAGCAGTTGCAAAGACCACGCTAATGCCGCCGTGATGGAGGTCGTACCCACGCCACCACGTACGCCCTGTATTCCCAGAATAGCCATTATGGCTTCCTTATTTTTGTTCGGCTTTTTGTTCTGCAAACTCTGCCAGCAGCGGCCAACGTTTAAACGCAGCCGCTAATTTTTCGCGCTGGGAAATATCAGTGTAATCTATATTGGGTAGAGAGAAAGCCCGACTCAGTGCGAGAAAGTCATTCTGAAAAGTGTAGCCAAGTTGTGAATCAACGGATGTCACAGGTTCATTATCAGGCATTGTTTGGCTCCCTCTGAAATCAAAGTCAGAATGCGCCACATCGAACGATGCGCAACCTTTCTATGAAATTCGTTTATACTCGTCATACTTCAGACTGCAGATGTATGCATTCGCTTTTACGCATCTCAACCACATAGTTATGCAGGTTTTGAGGGGTTAGCTCACTTATCGCCTGACGAAACTCGAGTTATTTAGACTATACATGCTAAATCTGATGCTATTTAATTTCAATATTAGGTTTATTCTGGCGTTTACACTAGTAAACTTAGATGCCGGATTATCGTCGATAAGAGGGACACGATGAACCCCATATTTTCTATTGGCATTAAGTCGCTGTGGGATGAAGTCAGTCATATGCCCACAGGCGGTGTATGGTGGATTAATACCGATCGCCATGAAGATGCCGTTAGCCTGCTAAACCAAACGCTTTCCGCCCAGGTGGATGAGGCGAAAGTTGCCGTGGTTAGCATGGGCGAAAACCCTAATGACCTCATAGAATTAGAGGAAAATAAGGGGCCAAAAAAAATATCGCTTTTTGCCATGCAGGATAGCCCGGATAGTCTATACTCCATGCGCCGCGATCTGCTCTGTACACTTGAGCCGAATAATTATTTCGTTGTCCTTTTATGTTCCCACAATGCCTGGAAAAATATTCCTGCCGAAAAGTTACTCAATTGGGTTAGGAAATCTCAGAAATGGGCAAAATACTACCATTGCACCCTTTTAGTTCTGAGTCCGGGAAACAACGCTGACGCTCAGACCTCACTATTACTTGGTGAATATCGCTCTCTTTCCGGTCTCGCAAGTTTACGTTACCAGGGTGATAGTCAACTGCTAGATATATCCTACTGGGCCAATGAAAAAGGCGTGAGTGCACGTCAGCAGCTTTTAATTAAGCAAAACGAGGGCGGCTGGTCTTTAGCTCAGGATGAAGTTGCCAATATCCAGCCTCGTAGCGATGAAAAACAAGTGATCAGTAATATCAATATTCTTGAAGGCGCCCCGGCACTTTCAGAACATTGGTCTTTATTTGACACAAACGATGCTGTTTTTAATGCCGCGCGCACTGCTCAAGCAGCAACCGTCATATTCTCACTGAGCCAAAATAGCCAGGTAGAGCAGCTTGCACGCTTTACCCATACTCTGCGTCGCCAACGCGGTACCGCCTTAAAAATTATCGTTCGCGAAACCACGCCCAGCCTGCGCGCAACCGACGAGCGTTTGCTTCTAAGCTGCGGTGCCAATCTGGTCATCTCATCCAGCGCGCCGCTGTCTCGCAGCCTGACCCTGATTGAAAGCGTGCAGACGCAGCAGTTCAATCGCCATGTCCCGGAAGATTTAACGACCCTGCTGGAGAATACCGAACCGCTAAAACTGAAAGGCTATCAGAAGTGGGATGTTTTCTGCGATGGGGTGCAAAAGGTTATCAACAACACCTTACTCCCAGCAGACAGCAAAGGCGTGATGGTCGCGTTACGTCCGGCACCAGGGCTGCGTGTAGAGCAGGCGTTAACGCTCTGTCGTCCGCACCGAATGGGCGATATCTCCACCATCGCCGATCAGCGTCTGGTACTGTTCCTGCCTTTCTGTCGCGTGAACGATCTCGACAAAGCGCTGAACCATATTTTCCCGTTACCGACCGGCGATATTTTCTCGAATCGCATGATCTGGTTCGAAGATAAACAAATCGCCTCAGAATTGGTGATGATGCGCGATGTGAAACCCGAGAAGTGGACGAAACCACTGCAAATCGCGCCGAAGCCGAGAAATGTGATCAACGCGACCTTCGAGGATAATGGCTGGCGCCGCTATCCCGAGCCTCACCGCCTGTCAGCTGACTCCGAAGGGACGCCGTCATGATGTCGATAAGCGATATTATTCAATTAGTGGTGCTCTGTGCGCTGATTTTCTTCCCGCTCGGCTATATAGCACGCCACCATCAGCGACGTATTCAGAATGCGTTTCGCCTGATGTTTCTCAAACCCCGTTATGTTAAACCCGTAGGCGTTCTGCGCCGCGATAAGGCCGTCAGGGCAAAATCAAAAAATGACTAAATCGACGCAAAATGCCGCCGCTACCCCTTCCCCGCTTTGGCATTATTGGCGAGGGCTGTCAGGCTGGAACCTCTATTTCCTGGTTAAATTTGGGCTGCTTTGGGCTGGGTATCTGAATTTCCATCCCATGATGAACCTCGTCTTTATGGCGTTCTTGCTATTCCCACTGCCCAACGACCGTCTGCACCGCTGGCGGCAGTGGCTCGCCATTCCGCTAGGCTTTGCGCTGTTCTGGCACGATACCTGGCTGCCTGGCCCGGAGAGCATTATGAGCCAGGGCTCGCAGGTTGCCGGCTTCAGCGCCGACTACATCTGGGATCTGGTGACGCGCTTCATTAACTGGGAAATGGTAGGCGCCTTCTTCGTGCTGGTTGTGGCGTGGATGTTCCTGAATCAGTGGATCCGCATTACCGTCTTTGTGGTTATCGCCATGGTCTGGGTTAACCTGACAGCGCTGGTTGGCCCATCCTTCAGCCTGTGGCCTACCGGTCAAGTCACCAACACCACCGCCGCGACCACCACCGCGTCACCGGCGGCAGCGGCATCAGGCACTCCGGCAGCCAGCGGTGATATTCCAGCGCAAACCGAGGCACCGACGTCGGACAACCTTAATGCATGGTTAAATGGCTTCTACGCCTCTGAAAGCAAGCGTGCAACGACGTTCCCGACGCAGCTGCCGGCTGACGCCCAGCCGTTTGACCTGCTGGTGATTAACATCTGTTCGCTCGCCACATCCGATGTGGAAGCCGCGGGCCTCATGCAGCACCCGCTGTGGTCCCACTTTGATATCCGCTTCAGCGACTTTAACTCCGCAACGTCTTACAGCGGCCCGGCGGCGATTCGTCTGCTGCGCGCAAGCTGCGGTCAACCCTCGCATACCAACCTGTATCAGCCAGCGGGTAACCAGTGCTATCTGTTTGATAACCTGTCAAAACTGGGCTTTACCCAGCACCTGATGCTTGACCACAACGGCGTGTTTGGCGACTTCCTCAAAGAAGTGCGCGAGAACGGCGGTATGCAGAGCCCACTGATGGATCAAAGCAAGCTGCCGGTTAACCTGCTCTCCTTTGACGGTTCCCCTGTGTATGACGACCTCGCGGTCCTCAACCGCTGGATGCAGTCGCCGGATATGCCAGCAGGTGGGCGTTCAGCCACCTTCTATAACATCCTGCCGCTGCACGACGGTAACCACTACCAGGGTCAGAGCAAAACCGCGGACTATAAAGCCCGTGCGCAGAAGCTGTTTGATGAGCTGGATACCTTCTTTAATGAGCTGGATAAATCGGGTCGTAAAGTGATGGTTATCGTGGTGCCGGAACACGGCGCAGCGCTGCAGGGCGACAAGATGCAGGTTTCTGGCCTGCGTGATATCCCAAGCCCATCCATTACCCACGTTCCTGCGGCCGTGAAGTTCTTCGGCATGAAGGCTCCGCATCAGGGCGCAGCGATTGATATCAATCAGCCAAGCAGTTATCTGGCGATTTCTGAGCTGGTCGCGCGTGCGGTAGACGGAAAAATCTTCACTGAAGATAGCGTCAACTGGTCAGCCTTCACCGGTAATCTGCCGCAAACCGCTGCGGTATCGGAGAACTCCAACACCGTTGTCATGCAGTACCAGGGCAAACCTTACGTTCGTCTGAACGGCGGTGCCTGGGTGCCTTATCCGCAATAACAACGAAAAAGGCCGCCGGATTTAACCCCGGCGGCCTCATGCGTTTCCCCTCTTAGCAAAACGCCTTATCTGCTATACCGCTTTCTCTGGATTCTCATCCTGATCGACCGCAAAGCACGCCACCAGCTGACCACCATAATCTTTCAACTGTGGTTGAAGCTGAGTGCACGGCCCAAAGCGACGGCGGCAGCGGGCATTGAACGCACAACCCGGAGGCGGGTTGAGCGGGCTTGGCAGCTCACCGGTCAACTTAATACGCTCGCGACGCTCGTCTGGGTTTAGACGCGGCGTTGCTGAAAGCAGTGCCTGGGTATACGGATGCTGAGGATTGTTGAAGATTTGGTCTTTGGTTCCTTTCTCCACGCAGCGCCCCAGATACATCACCATCACTTCGTCCGCAATATGCTCCACTACCGACAGATCGTGAGAGATAAAGACGTAGGACAGCCCCAGCTCATGCTGCAAATCCATCATCAGGTTTAATACCTGCGCGCGTACGGAAACGTCGAGCGCGGAGACGGGTTCATCGGCAATCACTACGTCGGGATCCAGCATCAAGCCACGGGCAATCGCAATACGCTGACGTTGGCCGCCGGAGAACATATGCGGATAGCGGTCATAGTGCTCAGTTTTCAGCCCCACTTTCGCCATCATCGCCAGCGCCTTTTCCCGGCGCTGCTCTTTGCTGAGTGAGGTATTAATCTGCAGCGGCTCTTCCAGAATCTGTCCCACTTTCTTACGCGGGTTCAGGGAACCGTACGGGTTCTGGAACACAATCTGGATTTTCTGCCGACGCAGCTTCTGCGCGTGCGGGTCGTGCTTGAGCAGATCCTGCCCCTGATAATAGAGTTCACCGCCGGTCGGGATTTCAATCATCGTCAGCAGACGGCCCAGGGTGGATTTTCCGCAGCCGGATTCCCCCACGACCGCCAGCGTTTTACCGCGTTCGAGGGTAAACGAAACGCCATCCAGCGCTTTCACCAGGCGCTCAGGGGCGAAAATGCCCTTCTTCACCGGGTAATGTTTTTTCAGGTCAATTGCCTGCAGCAGCGGCTGCTGCGAGGTGGCCTCGTGCGTACTCATAGTGTGGGCCTCCCGGCATCATCGAGTGGGTAGTGGCATTTCGACTGGCGACCATCGTTAAGCAGGGCCAGTTCAGGTTCAACGCTGCGACATTTATCCGTAGCATACGGGCAACGCGGGTTGAGCAGGCAACCGTTCGGACGGTCGTATTTGCCCGGCACCACACCCGGCAGCGACGCCAGGCGCGCTTTATCCTGAGCAAATTCCGGTAGCGCGCGCAGCAAGGCTTGGGTATACGGGTGGCGAGGTGCGCGGAAAATATCATTTGCCGCCCCGGTTTCCACCACCTGACCGGCATACATCACGATGATTTTGTGTGCCGCTTCCGCCACCAGCGCCAGATCGTGGGTGATCAGAATCAGCGCCATGTTCTCTTTTTGCTGCAGCTCAAGCAGCAGTTCGATGATCTGCGCCTGGATAGTGACGTCCAGCGCCGTCGTCGGTTCATCGGCAATCAGCAGCTTCGGACGACAGGCAATGGCCATCGCAATCATCACGCGCTGGCTCATGCCACCGGAAAGCTGGTGCGGATAAACGTCCAGACGTGACGCGGGGTCCGGAATACCAACCTGATTGAGCAGGTCAATAGCCCGCTGACGGCGGGTTTTCTTGTTACCGCCCTGATGCACTTTAATGGCTTCCATAATCTGGAAACCAACGGTGTAGCACGGGTTAAGGCTGGTCATCGGATCCTGGAAGATCATCGCCACTTCGGCGCCCACCAGATTACGACGCTCTTTCTCTGAAATACGTTTCAGATCCTGACCGTTAAACTGCAGGCTCTCGGCCATCACGCGGCCGGGATAGTCAATCAGCCCCATAATCGCCAGCGAGCTGACGGATTTTCCGGAGCCGGACTCACCGACAATACCGACGACTTCACCCTGACTGACGCTATAGCTCACACGGTCTACGGCTTTAAACGGTGTGCCTTCGTCGCCGAAGTGCACCGATAATTTATCTACATTTAATAACGCCATCTCGAACCTCTTACTGCTTCAGTTTGGGATCGAGCGCATCACGCAGACCGTCACCCATCAGGTTAAATGCCAGCACCGTCAGCAGAATCGCCAGACCTGGGAAGGTCACAACCCACCAGGCGCTTTGCGCGAACTGCAGAACGTCAGAGAGCATGGTACCCCATTCTGGCGTAGGCGGCTGTGCGCCCATCCCCAGGAAGCCAAGGGCAGCCATATCGAGAATGGCGTTAGAAAAACCGAGCGACGCCTGAACGATCAGCGGCGCGAGGCAGTTTGGGAAAATATTGACGAACATCTGGCGCATTGCGCCAGCGCCTGCCACACGAGAGGCCGTCACATAATCGCGGTTCACTTCCACCAGCACCGCTGCACGCGTTAAGCGCACGTAGTGAGGAAGAGCCACGAACGTCAGCGCCAGCGCGGCGTTACCAATCGACGGGCCGAAGATCGCCACCAGCACCAGCGCCAGCAGCAGGCTTGGCAGCGCCAGCATGATATCGACGACGCGCATGATGATGTTGTCGACGATGCCGCCGAAGTAACCGGCAACCAGGCCGAGGACAATCCCCATCACCAACGAAAGCACCACCACCAGACAACCGACCAACAGCGACAGACGCGCGCCGTACATCAAGCGCGACAGCACATCACGGCCAACGTCATCGGTACCCAGCAGATGCGCCCATGAGCCGCCTTCCTGCCACGCAGGTGGCGCCAACAGGCTATCGCGGAACTGATCCGCCGGGTTATACGGCGCAATCCAGTTGGCGAAGATGGCAATAAACAGCACGATGGCCACATAGACCAGGCCAATCACGGCGCCTTTATTGCGTTTAAAGTAGTGCCAGAATTCCTGGAAAGGGGTCATCGGCACCGGTGCGGACACCGCTTTATTCTCAGTAACTTGTGTCATGACGGCCCCTTACTTCTTATGACGGATGCGCGGGTTCACCACGCCGTACAGCAGGTCCACCAGCAGGTTGACGAGAATAATCATCGTCGCCACCAGCAGCACCCCGCCCTGAACCACCGGATAGTCGCGGCGCTGCAGAGCATCAATCAACCAGCGTCCCAGTCCTGGCCAGGAGAAGATGGTTTCCGTCAAAATCGCCCCGGCCAGCAGCGTACCGACCTGGAGACCGATAACGGTGACCACCGGCAGCATCGCGTTACGCAGGGCGTGAACCACGATGACGCGCATGCGCGTCAGCCCTTTGGCGCGAGCGGTACGAATGTAGTCTTCGCCCAGCACTTCCAGCATCGACGAACGGGTCATACGCACGATAACCGCCAGTGGGATGGTACCCAGCACCATCGCCGGTAGAACCATATGCGCCAGCGCATCGATAAAGTTGCCCTGCTCGCCCCAGATAGCAGTGTCAATCAGCATAAAGCCGGTCAGCGGGTTGCTGTCATCAAGAAACACCATATCGCTCACGCGCCCGGAAACCGGCGTCAGGTTCCACTGCACCGAGACCAGCATAATCAGCATCATGCCCCACCAGAAAATCGGCATGGAGTAGCCGGTCAGCGCAAGGCCAACGGCGGTGTGGTCGAAGATGGAACCGCGTTTAACCGCAGCCAGTACGCCAACTGGAATACCAACGGCGACAGCAAAAATCATGGCGCAGATACCGAGTTCCAGCGTCGCTTTAAAACGCGGCACAAACTCGTCCCACACCGGAAGTCGGCTTTTTAATGACATCCCTAAATCACCGTGCAGCACGCCCCAGATATAGTGGAGGTACTGTTGCCACATCGGCTTATCGAGGCCAAGCTCAGCAAGAAGCTGGGCGTGACGCTCAGGGGAGATACCGCGTTCGCCGGCCATAATCATCACCGGGTCGCCGGGGATCATATGCACGAAGGCAAACGTCAGGAGGGTGATACCGATAAACGTTGGGATCACCAGACCCAACCGTTTGAGGATAAACTGCAACATAGCCCTGATTCTCTATAATGACGGCCCGCCTGGTCACAGGACGTCTGTATTGCTCACAAATCTGCCGCCAGCCCCAAATGAGACAGACGCAGATACGGCGCGGCTTCCCACCCCAAGGGGGTAGGAAGCGTGCGCTGCCGGTTAAGGCGTCGTCTTTATTATTCGATAGATACGTTTTCGAAGTGGTGCTTACCTAATGGATCAACCACATAGCCTTTGACTTCTTTACGCACCGGCTCGTATACGGTTGAGTGAGCGACAATCAGAGCAGGAGCCTGATCGTGCATCACTACCTGAGCCTGTTTGTACAGTTCAACGCGTTTTTCGTGGTTGTCGGTCGCACGCGCCGGTTGAATCAGATCTTCAAACGGCTTGTAGCACCAGCGGGAGTAGTTGGAACCGTCTTTCGCCGCAGCACAGCTGAACAGCGTCGCGAAGAAGTTGTCCGGATCCCCATTGTCGCCGGTCCAGCCCATCATGACAGCCTGGTGTTCACCGGCTTTCGCACGCTTGAGGTATTCGCCCCACTCGTAGGTCACGATTTTGGCCTGTACGCCGATTTTCGCCCAGTCAGCCTGAATCATCTCAGCCATACGGCGAGCGTTCGGGTTGTATGGACGCTGTACCGGCATCGCCCACAGCTCAACGGTAAAGCCTTTATCCTGGCCCGCTTCTTTCAGCAGTGCCTTCGCTTTTTCCGGATCGTAGGTATAGTCTTTGACGTCGTCGTTATAGCCCCACATGGTTGGTGGGATCAGGTTCTTAGCCGCAACGCCTGCCCCCTGATAAACCGCTTTGATAATCGCTTCTTTGTTGACCGCGTAGGTCAGTGCCTGACGCACTTTCACATCATCAAACGGTTTTTTCTCGGTGTTGAAGGAGAGGTAACCCACGTTCAGGCCAGCCTGTTCCATCAGGTTGATGCTCTTGTCTTCTTTCATGCGCGCGATGTCTGCCGGGTTCGGGTACGGCATCACCTGGCATTCGTTTTTTTGCAGCTTAGCGTAACGCACGGAAGCGTCAGGCGTGATGGAGAAGACCAGACGATCGATCTGCGGCTTGGTGCCCCAGTAGCCCGGGAACGCTTTGTACAGAATACGGGAGTCTTTCTGGTACTGCTGCAGCTGGAATGGACCGGTACCGATTGGATTCAGGTCAACTTTCTCCGGCGTACCGGCTTTCAGCATGTTGTCAGCATATTCTTTTGACAGAATAGACGCGAAGTCCATCGCCAGGTCGGCCAGGAATGGTGCTTCCGGACGAGTCAGCACGAACTGAACGGTATTATCGTCGACTTTTTTCACTTCGCTAATCAGGTCTGGCAGGCCCATGCCTTCAAAGTATTCATAGCTGCCGCCAGAGACTTTGTGGTACGGGTTTTGGGCATTTTTCTGACGGTCGAAGGAGAAGACGATATCGTCGGCGTTCATGTCACGCGTCGGTTTGAAGTCTTTGCTGTCCTGCCACTTTACGCCCTGACGCAGGTGGAAGGTGTAGGTTTTGCCGTCTGCACTGATGTCCCACTTCTCAGCCAGACCCGGAACGATTTCCGTGGTACCGGTTTTGAATTCAACCAGACGGTTATAGATTGGCACGGAGCTGGCATCATAGGTGGTACCAGACGTGAAGAGCTGTGGGTTAAAGCCTTCCGGCGAGCCTTCTGAACAATAAACCAGGGTTTTCGCCTGTACGCTGGCAGCGACGGTCATGGCGACCAGGCTCAGACCCAGCTTCAGCATCCCTGACTTCTTCAAGGAAATACTCATTATTCTGCTCCAAAGTGATTTGTGTTGTTTTTACCCTTTGCATTGGGTTACACCGCCTGGCCTTTATTTGTGTTTTACCCGGCTTGGTCGATGTGTTGTAGAGGCGGGATTCCTTTCACTGGAACAACTGAGTTGCAGCGCGGATTCTCCATGAAATGCCCCTCATGCCCTACAATCTGTCAATAGAATGTGAAAACGTCAATACAGTTATCCGGGATTTGTATTGAAGGTGAGAATGGATGGGCAAAGATTAAAAAAACCCCGAAGGACTATTTTCAGCAGAGAAATTTATGCTATGGGCAATAAAGCAGAGTTATTCACTTAATACTTTGCAACATTTAGTGATTAACAATTAGCCTATATGTGAAAAATTTATTTCGATATGCTGATTATCTGAGCGATTAATGCCGTGAACGTTAAAACGCACAGGTGAAAATGCTGGGTCTAGCCATAAGCAGCGTGAAAAAAGATTCCGCTATGCATAAAAAAAAGCAATGGAATATGTCACAGAATTGTGAACAAACAGGGGAAGAGTTTGCGGCGCTGGACCGTGGGCCAGCCTCTTAGTTTTCGCCACCGAAATGGCTGATACCCCGGGGGCATGACATAAAAAAACCGCTCTTTAAGCTAACACCGTCAGTTTAAGATTGAGATACCCGGGGCGACCACCGGGTTTGGCGTCCCTCCGGGAACTAAATCCCGGCGTTTCCCCTAATCGCTTTGCTTTAGTGAACGGTGTTAGCTTTTGAGCGGTTTTGGCCTCCCAGTCAAGAGAAAGCCATTACTGCGCTTTTACTGCCTTCTCAGGCACATGGCACCAGTTGTTGTACTCATTAATACCGCCGTCCGGCGAGGTGTAGCCCAGACAGCCCATGATCGTATCGTAAAGCTCAACGTGACGCTTAGGCTGCTTCATCGCCGCCTGCTGCTGCAGATAGGCGAAAGAGCGAGCGTGGTCCGGATTTTCCAGATACTTATCCGACATCCACACCATCATCGGCACGCGGAACTGCTCCGGCGGTGCCATCTTGCGCGGCGTGCCGTGCAGACGTTCATGCTCGTTGATCGACTCGCCATGATCAGCGGCAAAGAAGACAATCGCCTTCTTATCGCGCATCTGGTCAAACACATTCACCAGGAAGTGGTCGACGTAGGTTATCGAGTTATCGTAGGAGTTAATCAGCTCCGCCTTCGTGCATTTATCATCCACGTTCACGCACTCCGGCTGCCACTTCGCAAAGCTGCGTGGGTAGCGCTGGGTATAGTTAAAGTGTGAGCCTTTGGTATGAAGAATAATCAGATGCTTACCGTCAACTCCGCTACGTGCCAGCACGTTTTTAAGCTCGTCGGCGAGCAGCATATCGTCCACACTCTTGCCGCGGTTACGCGGCTCAGCACCAATCTGCTCACGATAGGCGATGTTATTCGCCATGGTGTTGCTGTAGAACCACAGCTCGCTTTGCATCGCCAGCAAATCACCGGTAAAGCCGAGCTGGTGCAACACGGCAAATACGTTTTGCTCTTTGACCGTACGCTGTGGATTATCGCTGGCCCCACCCTGTCGCACGAACATGCAGCGCAGCGACAGCTTGGTGGCGGTATCGCAGGAGTATCCGCGGAACGCGACCAGGTTTTTCTCTTTGGCCAGCTCAGGCGTGGTATCACGCGCGTAGCCAAACAGCCCCATATGATCCCAACGGGTGGTTTCACCGATGATAAACACCACATAGGTATCATCGATCCCCTCAGGCGCAACGTAGGTGAATTTCTTAGCCGGGTCGATTAGCTCTTTGGTATCAAAAGATTCATCGATCTGCGTCCAACCGTACAGGCTCAGCGCAGAAACCCAGTTGCTCGGTAAATAGGAGTTTGCCAGCACGCCGCCGTAGCTTGGCAAATCAACCTGAGATAGGCGCTCACTCTCTTTAAGATGCGCTTCCATCAGGCGAATCGGCCCCCACACCAGCAACGCGCAGACGAGAATAATCGCCACGCTGCGTATCCGCTGACCTGGGGTACGTAACTGCTGCAACAGCGTGTCACGCGCCCCGTTGAGCCAGATAAAGGCCAGCGGTACGATGCTGGTCAGCACTAGCCAGGAGATAAAGTGCCAGCCCACCACTTCTTTGGAGAGATCGACATCGGTAGTCATCACCGAGGCGATTATGCCGTAGCCAATCACCACATTCAGATTGGTCATGTAGTAGCTGGCACCGGCGGAAATCAGCACCACTAACGTGGCCAGGACTTTCCACAAAGTACGTCCACCGAGCGACAGCAAACGCAGCAAGAAGAAGGTCACTAGCAAAGTACCCACAAGTTCGATAGCAATGAAAATCCCTTTTTCGACGCTAAAATCCTGTAGATAGCCTTCAAACCGGCGGACGAACACGGAATAGTTCATCAACCAGCCGATGTAAACCGCCAGCAGCACACACAGCGTCTGCTGAGACATCGATTTTATATATTTCATGCAAAAACCCTGGGAAAAGGGAAAACAAAAAACGGACAAAGACGACAAAAATCGTCAGGCCCGAGAATAAATGTCATGAGCCATTCTGGCCTCATATGCAAGCGCGGTAAGTAGACAACAAGAAAGGGGAAAAGTATTCGCGGGGATCGTGATCTGGCCAGATATTTACAAAAATATCTGGCCAGAATCTACTTAATAAGTGAGGTAATTATTTTTAAGCGTGAGCCTGGTGCAGGATTTCAGTTTTTGGCTGACGGATTGTGGTCGACAGCGCCAGGGAAATAATCAGCAGGGCGAAGATAACGCAGAAGGTGACATAGAAGCCGCCGAACAGCGATGCAATCAGCGAACCACAGATGCTCCCAATCCCGAAGCCTAAGTAAATCACACCGTAGTTTTTCGCCAGATTATTCAGACCGAAGAACTCGCTTACCAGCGATGGGAAGACGGTAATGGTGCCACCGAAGTTGAAAGCAACACAGGCAATCGCCGCGAAGAAGGTCACTTCATTTAGCGGAGCGAACAACAGTGCGGCCATCCCCACTAGCGAAATAATCTGACCGATAGTGATAACGCGAATACGAGAGATTTTGTCGGACAGGATACCCAGCACCAGACGGCCGCTCAGGTTGGCAATCGAGATGATGGTTACGGCGTTAGCGGCGGTCGCCAGGTCCAGATGTACCATGCCCTGGGCAATATCTTTTGCTACACCGATAACGTACAGGCCGCTCATACAGGCGGTCAGGAACATTACAGCCAGCATCCAGTACTGCGGTTTACGCATGGATTCAGCCAGCGTGAAGTCGTTTTCCATCACCCCGTTATGGCTCGCAACGGCCTGGTTCGGTGCATCTTTCATCAACATCGCGCCGAAGACAATCATCACCAGCACAATCGCGCCCCAGATCATGAAGGTTTTTTCCAGGCCCACGGTTGCCAGCAGATGGCTATCGATAAATTTGAACCCCAAGCTACCGAGGCCATAAGAACCGATAGCAAAGGCAGAAATCAGTCCTTTGCGCTCAGGGAACCATTTAACGCAGTTGGACAGCGTCAGCAGATACCCCGCACCATCGGCAAGACCCACAATCACCCCGGCGCTCAGCCACAGCATAGGTAAGCTATTAGCATGTGCGGTCAGGAAGAAACCGATACCCAACAGGATGCCGGAAGCCATGGTGACGTGTTTAACGCCGAAGCGCTCCTGCAGTTTACCGGCAACGGAGGACGAGAGCGCCAGCCCCAGGCTCAATAAACCGAAGGAGAACGCCACCTGGCTGACCGAGGCATCCAGCTTGCTGGACAGCGCGCTGTTGAACAAGCTCCAGGTATAGACTGAACCTAAAGCGAATTGGGTGATGATGGTGCCGAACAATGTCAGCCAGCGAGTATGATTTTTAGTTGCAGCGTTCATGATGAAGATGCCTTCGTAGATTAACTGCTGCCAACGATAACGAAGTTAGCATTTTCTCAGTTCAAAAAAGGCATGAAGTGCATTCAGGACGGAATGAAATGCATCAGCGGCGGAATGAATGACATTGAAAAAAATGAACAGCCGCTGATGTTGGTAATAAAAACTGACGAACTCAGAAGCGCGCGCTGACGCCCATCGTATAAAAATAGTTAACGCCGGTGGGCATATTATCCGCCTGCGACAGCGCCGCATAGGCAGCCAGATGTGAATTCAGTAACATGTCGGCACCGACGGTCACATCGACCCAGTTGCCATCCTGCGTCGCGGTCGGCATCCGATTTAAACCAGACTGCGCCTTCCACTGGTTCTCGCCAAACTGTTGGTTATAACTCACCTGCGCCCATGGCCTGATACCAAGCCAGGTGTGCGAATCAACCCGCCAGCCAAGGGTACTGACGCTGGCATGCCACAGCGGATCGGTAAGCGACGCCGTGGTCACCGAGTCGCCAAATTCATTCCACATAAAGCCCGGAGAGCCGTCATAGTGCCACTGGGCGACAGGCCCCGTCGTGATGCTGTTGGTTAACGGAAAATTCCAGCCAAAGCTCATCGTTTTGGTAGCATCCAGCGGCATATCATCCGGTGAATTCAGATTCAGTCCCGCGCCAGCCTGCACGGCTTCAATGCGCTCCGCCAGAATGTCATCGTAGCGCGGTTGGTGATCGCTATCCCATGTATAGCGCTCCGCAGTATTACTTTGTGAGTCAGACACGATATATTCCTGTTGCCAGGCATTTGCATGTGGGGAAAATAACATCCACACGAAAACCGATGCCGGCGTAACATATCGCCAGGGGCCATTGCATTTCTTATTATTCATCAAGTGACTCCAGAGAAGAGCCAGGTTCGGCAGTTATTGTTATGTTTTATGGGAAAGATCCCTGTATTAACTATTGTCTCTTTATTATTGGCGTCAAGCGAAGTACAGGGTTTTATTATCGTGGGTGAGCCATTGGCAAAAGGGAGAATCACATGCAGCGTTGCGGTTGGGTAAGCCAGGACCCGCTTTATATCGAATATCACGATACCGAGTGGGGTGTCGCTCAAAAAGATAACCAAAAACTGTTTGAAATGATCTGCCTCGAGGGCCAGCAGGCCGGGCTGTCATGGATAACCGTGCTGAAGAAGCGCGAAAACTATCGTCAGGCCTTCCATCACTTCGACCCAGTCAAAGTGGCAGCCATGACGGAAGAAGACGTCGAGCGTCTGGTATTGGATGCCGGCATCATTCGCCATCGGGGCAAAATTCAGGCCATTATCGGCAACGCGCGCGCATTCCTGGCCATGGAAGCCAACGGCGAGCCTTTCAATACCTTCGTATGGTCATTTGTCGATAACACACCTATCGTCACCCAGGCCGCGACGCTCGCTGAAATAGCGACATCCACGCCCGCCTCCGATGCGCTATCCAAGGCGCTGAAAAAGCGCGGTTTTAAATTCGTCGGCACCACGATTTGTTATTCCTTCATGCAGGCCTGCGGTCTGGTCAGCGACCACGTGACGGGCTGCTTCTGCCATCCTGGAGTTCAGCATGATCAGAAAATGGAACACTAACCAGTTCGATTCTTTACTCGAGCTGTGGCTGGAAAGTACAACCTACGCCCATCCGTTTATCGCCGAGCAGTACTGGCAGGAGAGCCTGCCGATTGTACGCGATACCTACCTCCCGGCCGCCGAAACCTGGGTGTGGGAGGAGGAACAGCAGGTGCGAGGGTTTGTGAGCGTCATTCAAGGACGCTTCGTGGGGGCGCTATTTGTCGCGCCGGAATTTTTCCACCTCGGTATCGGTACAGCACTGCTGGACGCGGTTAAGCAGCACTTTACCGATTTAAGCCTTGAGGTGTACCAAAAAAACTGTCGGGCGGTGAATTTCTACCACGCGCAGGGTTTTCGTATTGAAGACAGCGCGTGGCAGGAAGAGACCCGGCATCCTACCTGGATTATGCGTTGGCAGGCGGATTAAACGCCGTTAACGTGAGTTCAGGGCCGTTATACTTTTCAACCCAGGCCAACGCTGTATTCCCCGCACAGCCATTCCCCAGCCGCGAGCTGGGGATATCTTTAGTAAGCACGTTTACCGCCCCGTTTTTGCAGATGCCACCGGCCTGCAGATCCAAATCGGGCCACGCGCCTTCGTGCAGGCACATCACGCCGGGTTTAATGTCTTCGCTCACTACCACACCCGCCAGCACCTGCCCACGGTGGTTCCACAGCCGTACCACGTCCCCATCGTTGATTTGCCGCGCCTGTGCATCCTGCGGATGTAGCGTGAGCGGCTCGCGTCCAGCCACGGCGTACTGTTCGCGTAGCGAGGTATGGTTGAGCTGGCTGTGCAGGCGGTGCGCCGGATGGGCCGACAGCAGTTCAAGCTGGCCCGGCTGCGCGTTGCCGTGCCATTCGTCAGGCTCCAGCCACATTGGATGCGGCGGACAGTCCGGGTACTGGAAGCTGGCGATACGCTCAGAATAGATCTCAATCTTACCGCTCGGCGTTTTGAGCGGGTTCGCCTGCGGATCGGCGCGAAACGCGCCAAAGCGCACAAACCCGGCGTTTTGTTCGCTCTCTGGCATCTCAATCAGTTCGTTGGCCTGCCAGAAGCGTTCAAACGGCGGCAACGTAACCTGCTGGCTGGCACCGCGCTCAGCGGCGATATTGTAGAACGTCTCCAGCCACTGCAGCTCGCTTTTACCTTCGGTATAACGCGCACGTCCGCCCGACTGCCAAAGTTCGCTTAAATCGGCAAACACCTGCCAATCATCTCGCGCTTCATCCTGTGGCATCACCACTCGCTTCATCGGCACCAAATGCTGGTTACTGTAATCGCCGGTCATGGTGAGGTCGTTGCGTTCAAATGAGGTGGTGGCGGGCAGGACAATATCCGCGTGGCGTGCTGCCGCCGTCCAGTTGCATTCAGAAATGATCACCAACTCCGGCTTTTGCCAGGCGCGAATCAAGCGGTTGGTGTCCTGGTGATGGGTAAAGTTAGCGCCGCCGGCCCACCAGACAAAGCGAATATCCGGGAATTGGCGATCCAGACCGTTGTGCTGATACGGCGCGCCGGGGTTATCCAGCGCTTCAACAATCCGCGCCACCGGGATTTTATCTACCGCATCAACGCCGCCCTGCACCGTGCCCTGCATTGAGGCCAGCACCGCTGCGCGACGCGTTGGATTACCGCCGTTGGCAAAATGGTAAGAAAGGCCAAACCCGCCGCCCGGTGTACCAATTTGCCCCAGCATGGCGGCTAGGGTCACCAGCATCCAATGTTTTTGCTCGCCAAACTGCTGGCGCTGCATGCCCCATCCAGACATCAACATGGTGGTGTTATGACGGAAAATGTCTGCTAGTTCGCAGATTTTAGCCGCACTGACACCGCAGATCGCCGCCGCCCACTCGGCAGATTTGACTTCACCGTCATTTTTGCCCAGCAGATAGTCAGCAAAGGTGGGGAAACCGGTAGTGTAGCGCGATAAAAACTCCGCATCGTGCCAGTCATTGATCAGCAGCGTATGGGCAATGCCCAGCATCATGGCCACATCGGTCCCCATATGCGGCGCAATCCACTCCATTGATTCACCGAAAAAGGCGACAGTTTCCGATCGCATCGGATCGATGCAGATCAGCCGTTTGCCGCTTTGGCGCAGCTGTTCAAAATAGGGTAACCCCTGCTCATCGGAAGCGTTCCAAGAAATCTTCAGCGTATTCAGCGGATTGGCACTCCACAGCACCACCACGTCAGAATGCTCCAGCACCATCGGCCAGCTGGTCTGCTGCTGATAAACCTCATTGCCGCCCACCACGTGGGGCATAATCGCCTGCGCCGCGCCAGTCGAGTAATCGCCAAGATGGCCGGTATAGCCGCCTGCCAGGCTCATATAGCGCTGAAGTAACGTCGCCGCTTTGTGGAATACCCCGTTGGAACGCCAGCCGTAGGAACCGGCGAAAATTGACGATGGACCATAGCTGTCGCGAATACGACGGTGCTGGCGGTCGATCATCGCCAGCGCATCGTCCCAGCTTACCCGCACAAATTCATCCTGCCCGCGCACACCCTGCGGGCTATCTGGCGATGCCAGAAATCCTTTACGCACCATCGGATAACGCACGCGCGTTTTGCTGTGCACCTGGTCGCGCACCACGCTTTGCAGCGAGTTGGTAAACGTGGTTTTAAGCGCCCCGCGCGAGGAAAGAACCTGCTCGCCGTCAGTTTCAACCCACATGGGTCCCCAATGGGCGGCGGTAAGGATGGTTTTGGTTGTCGCTGAATTTGCCAAGGCATACTCCTGGATAGCTGATGCAGGTGTTACGGCGATCTTTCATCATCGCTCGAAATTATTTACAAAAAGTTAAAAATCGAGGGGAATTTTCCCCGCTTTTGCACGTCATAATCAACCGCCACACCTGCCGTGGCAAAGAATAAAAAGGATTAAGGACATAAGATGAAAAAACGCATTTTCATGATTGCGGCTCTGGTGAGCGGCGCAATGGCGGTTTCTGGCTGTACGACTAACCCCTATACCGGTGAAAGCGAAGCGGGTAAAGCCGGGATCGGCGCAGGGCTGGGCTCATTAGTCGGCGCCGGTATCGGTGCGCTGTCATCGTCTAAACACGACCGAGGCAAAGGCGCACTGATTGGTGCCGCAGCGGGTGCTGCCGTGGGCGGCGGCGTGGGTTATTACATGGATGCGCAGGAAGCGAAACTGCGGCAGAAAATGCAGGGCACCGGCGTGAGCGTCACCCGTAACGGCGACAACATCGTGCTCAATATGCCTAACAACGTGACCTTCGACAGTTCGTCTTCCACGCTGAAACCCGCGGGTGCCAACACGCTGGTCGGCGTCGCCATGGTCCTGAAAGAGTATGAGAAAACCGCGGTGAACGTCGTCGGTTACACCGACAGCACCGGCGGCCAGCAGCTGAACATGAAACTGTCCCAGCAGCGTGCCGACTCAGTTGCCAGCTCGCTCATCACTCAGGGCGTCGCAGCCGCGCGCGTACGCACTTCCGGAATGGGCCCGGCGAATCCTATCGCTAGCAACAGCACCGAAGAGGGCAAAGCGCAGAACCGCCGCGTCGAGATCACCCTCAGCCCGATGTAATCTTTTTATTGCCGGGCGGTGCAACACCACCCGGCAAAACACTTGCTTAGCCAGATTTTCGCGTTAAGGTGTTCTCACTTTCAGGCGAGAGAACTTCCATGGCAAAATCAGCACGCCCCACCATTAGCGATGTGGCAAAAGCGGCAAAAACCGGCAAAACCAGTATTTCACGCTATCTGAATGGCGAAAAACATCTGCTCTCAGATGCGCTTCTCGCACGCATTGAAACCGCCATTGCTGAACTCGACTACCGCCCAAGCCTGATGGCCCGCAACCTCAAACGCGGCCGTACCCGCCTGATAGGTCTTATCATCGCCGATATCACCAACCCCTACTCCGTCAACGTGTTGAGCGGTATCGAAGCGGCCTGCCGTGAGAAAGGCTTTACTCCGCTGGTGTGTAACACCAACAACGAGGTGAACCAGGAGCTGCACTATCTCGATCTGCTACGCAGTTATCAGGTAGAAGGCATTGTAGTGAATGCCGTGGGGATGCGGGAAGAAGGTCTCCAGCGCCTGCAACAGTCCGCGCTGCCAATGGTGCTGATTGACCGAAAAATCCCGGATTTCTCCTGTGATGTCGTAGGGCTGGATAACACCCAGGCCGCGACAACCGCCACCGAACACCTTATCGAACAGGGCTTTGAAGCGCTGCTGTTTATCAGCGAACCGCTGGGCACCGTCAATACCCGTCGCGAGCGCCTGAGCGCCTTTCGTGCCACCCTCGCCCGCTATCCCGGCGTCGTGGCCGAAAACGCCGAAGTGCCGCTGGCCGAAAACACCCAGCTTGATAACACTCTGCGTCAGTTCCACCAGCAGCATCGCGGCATGCGCAAGGCGGTTATTTCCGCCAACGGTGCATTAACGCTACAGGTTGCCCGCTCGCTTAAACGCATTGGTCTGAACTGGGGCAGCGATATTGGCCTACTCGGTTTTGACGAACTGGAATGGGCAGAACTGGCAGGCGTGGGCATCACCACCCTGAAACAGCCGACCTGGCAGATTGGCTACGCCGCCGTCGAGCAGGTTGTTCGGCGCATCGAAGGGGTTTCCGAATCTATCCATGAGCAGGTCTTTTCCGGTGAGCTGATCGTTCGCGGATCAACGGCGCGTTAACATTCCTTCGTGATGGTGATCATAAATTCAACACCCTGAGATTCTCTTTGGAACCGATTCCATTTAGCGTATTAGAAAGAACGCTGGATTTGGAGTCCCTATGCAAAGAAAAATCATGGTGGTCACTGCCGCTTATGGCTATGACTCGGTACGTGCCGCAGGTGGACAAATCGCTATGCTGCCGGTTATCGCCGCTGCGGGGGCTGACGGCGTGGAAATTCGCCGCGAAATGTTCACCCCTGCCGAACAACAGGCGCTTCCCCAGCTGGCATCGGCAATTGCCTCAGTAGGCCTGCAGGCCTGCTACTCGGCTCCCGAGCCGCTGTTTATGTCCGATGGCACCCTCAATCCTCAACTTCCAGCGCTGCTTCAGGAAGCCAAAACGCTCAACGCGCTATGGCTGAAAGTATCCCTCGGTCACTTCACCAACGCGCTTCAGTTTACGACCCTGCGCGACTGGCTCGACAGCAGCGGGATGAAACTGGTAGTGGAGAACGATCAGACCGTCTGTGGGCGATTACCGCCTATGCAGCGCTTTAACGCTGCTTGCCACACCCAGAAGCTGCCCGTGCAGCTGACCTTTGATATGGGTAACTGGCTGTGGGTCGGCGATACGCCGGAAGCAGCAGCCGAACAGCTCGCCCCGTCCGTGGGCTATGTCCACGTCAAAGCTGCCGTGGCGCATCACGATAGCTATCGCGCAGTGCCGCCGGACGAAGCGGATCCTCGCTGGCTACAGCTGCTCAATCAACTGCCTATCGACGTACCACGCGGTATCGAGTTCCCGTTAGAAGGGGCCGACCTAACCCAGGTGACGCGTCACTACGTCGAACTGTTACGCAAGGACTCAATATGAAAAATTCTTTGGATGTCATCACCATAGGTGAAGCGATGGCGATGTTTGTCGCGACGCAGACCGGCGATCTGGACGAGGTTGAGCAGTTCATCAAACGGGTCGCCGGTGCCGAGCTTAACGTCGCTACTGGGCTGGCGCGACTTGGGCTGAAAGTGGGCTGGGTCAGCCGCGTCGGCAACGACAGTTTTGGCCGCTTCGTCCTGAAATCCCTGAAAAAAGAGGGTATTGATAGCCGTGCTGTTACCGTTGATGGCCAGTACGCAACGGGCTTTCAGCTCAAATCTAAAGTCGAAAATGGAACCGATCCCATTGTGGAATATTTCCGTAAAGGCTCGGCGGCCAGCCACCTTAGCGTGGACGATTACCACGAAGCGTACTTCGCCAGCGCCCGTCACCTCCATTTAAGCGGCGTCGCAGCAGCGCTGTCCGCCAGCTCTTATGAACTGCTAGCGCACACCGCCAGTACGATGAAAGCCCAGGGCAAAACGATCTCCTTCGATCCAAACCTGCGGCCGGTTCTGTGGAAGAACGAAGCGGAGATGGTCGAAAAACTCAATGCGCTGGCGTTCCAGGCCGACTGGGTTCTACCGGGGTTAAAAGAAGGGATGATTTTAACCGGTCAGCAAACCCCGGAAGGTATTGCTGATTTTTATCTGCATCACGGCGTTAAAGCGGTGGTGCTGAAAACCGGGGCGGACGGTGCCTGGTATAAAACCGCCGACGGCGAACATGGCTGCGTTGCACCGGTAAAAGTGGATAACGTGGTTGATACGGTAGGCGCAGGAGATGGTTTTGCGGTCGGGGTTATCAGTGCCCTGCTGGAAGGCCGTTCGCTGCATCAGGCCGTGACCCGCGGGAACAAAATTGGCGCTCTGGCAATCCAGGTCCAGGGTGACAGCGAAGGATTACCCACACGTGAAGCGTTAGGTGAATAGCGTCACGTTACGATAACTGCCTCCCTGTACCCTACATGCAGCGGCGGCAAAGCGATAATAGAGGCAGGCCTATGAACAGCTCAACAAACGCAGCAAAACGTTGGTGGTACATCATGCCCATCGTGTTTATCACGTACAGCCTGGCGTATCTTGACCGTGCGAACTTCAGTTTCGCCTCCGCGGCCGGTATTAACGAAGATTTAGGCATCACCAAAGGGATCTCTTCCCTGTTGGGCGCCCTGTTCTTCCTCGGCTACTTCTTCTTCCAAATCCCCGGCGCAATTTACGCCGAGCGGCGCAGCGTGCGTAAGCTCATTTTCGTCTGCCTGATTTTATGGGGCGGCTGCGCATCGCTCACCGGGATCGTCAGCAACATTCCTGCACTCGCTGCCATCCGCTTTATCCTCGGCGTGGTCGAAGCGGCGGTGATGCCAGCGATGCTCATCTACATCAGTAACTGGTTTACAAAATCGGAACGCTCACGCGCCAATACCTTCCTGATCCTCGGCAACCCGGTGACGGTACTGTGGATGTCGGTGGTTTCTGGCTACCTGATTCAGGCGCTCGGCTGGCGTGAAATGTTCATCATCGAAGGTTTCCCGGCGGTCATTTGGGCATTTTGTTGGTGGGTGCTGGTAAAGGACAAACCGTCGCAGGTGGGCTGGCTCAGCGAGTCTGAAAAAGCGGCGCTGCAGGCACAACTGGAACGCGAGCAGCAGGGTATCAAAGCGGTACGTAACTACGGCGAGGCATTCCGCTCACGCAACGTTATTCTGCTGTGCATGCAGTATTTTACCTGGAGTATTGGGGTTTACGGGTTCGTCCTGTGGCTGCCATCGATCATTCGTAGCGGCGGCGCAAACTTAGGCATGGTGGAAGTCGGCTGGCTCTCTTCTGTCCCTTATTTAGCCGCTACGGTAGCGATGATTGTGGTCTCATGGGCCTCCGATAAGCTACAAAACCGCAAGCTGTTCGTCTGGCCGCTGCTGCTGATTGCTGCCTTTGCCTTTATCGGCTCCTGGGCCGTGGGTGCCGATCACTTCTGGCTCTCTTATACCTTGCTGGTTATTGCCGGTGCCGCCATGTACGCCCCGTATGGCCCGTTCTTCGCCATCATTCCTGAAATGTTGCCGCGCAACGTGGCAGGGGGCGCGATGGCGCTGATTAACAGTATGGGTGCGCTGGGTTCGTTCCTCGGCTCGTGGTTCGTCGGCTATCTCAACGGCACCACCGGCAGCCCGTCCGCCTCATACATATTTATGGGGGTAGCGCTTTTTGCCTCAGTATGGCTAACTCTGATTGTTAAGCCTGCTAATAATCAACAGCTACCGGTTGGCGCACGCCACGCTTAAATTTTAACTTACGGAGATTTGCATGAAGCCGTCCATTATTCTCTATAAAACGTTACCTGACGATTTACTGCATCGCCTGGAAGAGCATTTTACCGTGACTCAGGTCGCTAACCTGCGTCCGGAAACCGTCGCACAACATCACCAGGCGTTTGCCGAGGCAGAAGGCCTGCTGGGCTCCAGCGAAGCCGTCAATACCGCCCTGCTGGAGAAGATGCCCAAGCTGCGTGCCACCTCAACGATCTCCGTGGGTTACGATAACTTTGACGTGGACGCGCTGAACGCGCGTCGCGTGCTGCTGATGCACACGCCAACCGTCCTGACCGAGACCGTCGCCGATACGCTAATGACGTTGGTGTTAAGCTCCGCCCGCCGCGTCGTGGAAGTGGCCGAGCGGGTAAAAGCCGGTGAATGGACGAAAGGCATTGGCCCGGATTGGTTTGGCGTGGATGTGCACCATAAAACGCTGGGTATCGTCGGCATGGGCCGTATTGGCATGGCGCTAGCGCAGCGCGCCCATTTCGGTTTCAACATGCCGATTCTGTACAACGCTCGCCGCCAGCATCCGCAGGCGGAGGAACGCTTTAATGCCCGCTACTGTGACTTAAATACGCTGCTGGAAGAGGCTGATTTTGTCTGCCTGATCCTGCCGCTGACCGAAGAGACGCATCACCTGTTCGGTGCTGAGCAGTTTGCCAGAATGAAGTCTTCCGCCATCTTTATTAATGCCGGTCGTGGCCCGGTGGTGGATGAGCAGGCGCTGATCGCCGCGCTGCAAAACGGCGAAATCCATGCTGCGGGTCTGGATGTGTTCGAGAAGGAGCCGCTGCCGGTCGATTCGCCGCTGCTAACATTGCCTAACGTGGTGGCGCTGCCGCATATCGGTTCCGCGACGCATGAGACGCGCTATAACATGGCGGCCTGTGCGGTGGATAACCTCATTGATGCGCTGCTGGGGAAAGTGGAGAAGAACTGTGTGAACCCGCAGGTCGCGGGATAATACGAAAAAGCCCGGCTTCTGCCGGGCTTTCTGAAGACTTATTTGGTGGCGTTCACTGCCGCAGTCCAGGCCTGACTAAATGCCTGGTGCTGTGAAGCCAATGGCCCAATCAGCGTATTGTACTGACTCGCCTGCTGTGACGTTGGGAACTGAATGCCGTTAGCCACAAAGCTCACCTGAGTACCTTGCTGAGCGACAAAATCACCCACCTGTACCAGTTGTTGAGTGAAGATCTGCGCAGCAGGGATCAGCGGCTGCAGCGCATCAGACGGTGCGGTGACAACTTTGCTATACACCTGATCAAACACCGGCTTCAGATCGTCGGCCTGTTTCAGCGCCGCGTGCGCAGCATCCGCCTGCATTTTCGCATTCTGCAGTTGCTGACTCAGGACGTTCAGCGAACCATTTGCCTGACGCAGCGGCTCGCGCTGGGTCATATAATCCTGCGGCACACGAATCGCGTTTACGCTATCAACAACCGGGCGCAAACCGGCGTCCATCGCCTGGCTCACCTGCTGTGAATAGCCATAAATGACGGCATAGTCGGAAACAAACGGCCCGAACTGTTTTTTCTGATCGGCTGTCAGCGTCGGCAGGCGTTCACCCCCGCGCATGACCGTATTCTGCAGGAAATCGACGAATGCTTTACGTTGATCGCCTTCCTTATCAAAACACCCACTCAGGCTAACAACCATCAATAACGCCGCAATAGGCGCAAACCAGCGAGAGCAGGACTTTCCTGTCGCCATTTTCTTACTCCTTCAGCCAAAAAAGCGCAAACTGGCACACGCGTGCCTAACGGTGACAAGGATAGTCCAGAGCCGCGTCGCAAGATACCTTTTTCACACGTTCCCCACGGGTTCAGCAAAAATGTTAATAAGGTGTTGCGCCCATCACATTTATGGTAATGAATCCCGCCAAAGAAAAATAACTTAACCTAATGATATAAATGATTTTTACATTCTGCTATGCCGGTCATTACGGTCAAGGGAACGATAATCGCACACTTCCGTTTGGCGATGCATTGTGAGAAGTGCGGGTAAGTGATTTTATTGAATGAACGATTAACGACATTACGTTCGATTATCGCCCAACTATCTCGATACCCGCGGGAGAGATAAGAGATATCAATCCGGCTCTCTCACATCGCTTAGCAGGAATTACCGCATGACAACACAAACAACCACGGATATTCAGGCTTTTATCAACCGCCATCCCTTTTCAAAATACCAGTGGATGATCCTGGTACTGTGCTTCGTCACCGTCGCTATGGACGGATTCGACACTGCCATTATCGGCTTTATCGCCTCTGACCTCGTCCAGGAATGGGGCGTGCAAAAATCCGATCTCGGACCGGTGATGAGCGCTGCACTCGTGGGCCTGGCATTCGGCGCACTGACCGCAGGCCCAATGGCTGACCGTATTGGACGGAAAAAAGTGCTGGTCTTGTCGATTCTGGTATTTGGCGGCTTCAGCCTGATTACCGCCTTCGCCACATCGTTAACTCAACTGACCATCCTGCGCTTCTTAACCGGCCTTGGGTTGGGAGCGGCAATGCCAAATGCCGCCACATTAATGAGCGAATACGCGCCGGGACGCCGTCGCGCGCTGCTGGTCAATTTAATGTTCGTCGGCTTCCCGATTGGCTCTTCAATGGGTGGCTTTATTTCTGCCTGGATGATTCCACATTACGGCTGGCAGAGCGTGCTTATTCTCGGCGGCGTGATGCCGCTGGCGCTGGCCGTTGCGTTGATTTTCCTGCTGCCGGAATCCGCCCGTTATCTGGCAGTGAAGAACAAGTCCCAACAGCAAATTTCCGGCATCCTGCGCCGTATCGCGCCGCTGCCAGAGAACACGCAATTCGTCCTGCAGGAAGCGGGGCAGGTTAAAGATCAGTCCGCGCTCGGCGTCATCTTCTCACCGCGCTATCTGGTGGGCACCATCATGCTGTGCCTGACCTACTTTATGGGCCTGCTAATCTTCTATCTGCTGACCAGTTGGTTGCCGCTGCTGATCCGTGAAACCGGTGCAACCTTAAGCCAGGCTTCAGTCATCACCGCCCTCTTCCCACTGGGCGGCGGTATTGGCGTTCTGGTCCTCGGCGCGCTGATGGATAAAATCAATCCTAATAAAGTGGTCGCGGTAGGGTATTTACTCACTGGAGTCTTTGTCTGCCTGGTTGGCTTCTCCACAGATAGCCTGGTGCTGATGGGCGTGATGGTGTTTATCGCCGGTACCATTATGAACGGCGCGCAGTCCTCCATGCCGGCGCTGGCGGCAGGTTTTTATCCAACGCAGGGCCGCGCGACGGGTGTTGCCTGGATGCTGGGGTTGGGTCGTTTCGGCGGCATCCTGGGTGCCTTCAGCGGCGCATTCCTGATGCAGGCAGAGCTCTCCTTTAAGACCATTTTCGCCCTGTTGGCGATCCCTGCGGTGCTCTCTGCCATCGCGCTGATGGTCAAATACGCGGCCAGTAAGCGCCAGTCAGGCCATGCTGACAACGCACCGGTTTCTGTACCGGATTCCGTGCAAAAAGTATGATATTCGCCCCGGCAGCACCGCTGCCGGGGTTGAATGACATTTTTTTACACTTCACCAAATTTTAATAAAATACATTATTTTCAAATAATTAAACTAAAAACATCACCAAGAAAACGAAGCGGCATCATAAATTCTATGCGGATAACGTTTGCTTTCCAGATAAGAAGTATGCGTTAATGCATCCACGGTTTGACGTACAGACCACAAAGCAGTGAGTAAAGCAGTTCCCTTCAAGGTTATCCATTGGTACCCCTCGTAGCGACATTTTCTTTACGCTTTTAAATTCTGTAAAGCATGCCATAATGCCGTAAGGCTCACTAAATATTTAAAGGTAATTTCTATGTCCGGTAAAATGACTGGTATCGTAAAATGGTTCAACGCTGATAAAGGTTTCGGCTTCATCACTCCTGATGACGGTTCTAAAGATGTATTCGTACACTTCTCCGCTATCCAGAACGATGGCTACAAATCTCTGGACGAAGGTCAGAAAGTTTCCTTCACCATCGAGAACGGCGCTAAAGGCCCAGCAGCTGGCAACGTAACTTCCCTGTAAGTTAACGCCGCTAAGAATTATGAATCCCTGCCTTACGGCGGGGATTTTTTTTATCTAAAGTTCGGCGAAATGCCAGCCCGACACCTGCCACTCCAGGCTATGCGTCAGCTTAAGCCCCTGCAAGAACGCCTCATCGTGAGACACCACCAGCATCGCACCGGGAAAATCAGCCAGCGCGGACTCTATCGCCTGCACTGACGCCAAATCCAGATGGTTGGTCGGTTCATCCAGCAATAGCAACTGCGTCGACTCCCGCCGCCAGAGCACGCAGGCCAGCGCAGCTTTAAGCCGTTCGCCTCCGCTCAGCATCGCCAGCGGTAAATTCACCTTATCTGCGCCAAGCTGCAGCTGCGCCAGTCGGGTACGAATCATCCCTTCATCCAGAGGCGTTTCACCGGCGCGCAGATGGGCAATAACCGACTGCGACAAATCCAACTGCGTCAGATGCTGATCCAACAGCGCTGCGGTGACCGAAAGCTGGCAAAGCCCTGAAAGCGGTGATTCGAGGCCCGCCAGCGATTTTAAGAGCGTTGTTTTCCCACAGCCATTGGGACCACGTAGCGCCACACGCATTGGCCCCGTCAACCGCAAATCGAGCGGTGGAAGTGTCTGATGGACCAGCCTCAGCGCGTCCAGCACAAGAATTTGTTTCCCAACCGCGATATGGCTGCCCGGCAGCGTAAACAACACCGGGCTATCGTTCTCTACCCGTTCTCGAGCCTGGCGGACTGCGCTATCCAGCGCGCTGTTTTGTTCCCGATGCTGGCGTAATAACGTGCCGGGGCGCTCTCGCGCCGCGCCTTTATATTTCACCCGTTCAAACGACGCGATGTTCAGGCTATCCACGGTGCGCAGCGTTTTTGCCGAACGCCGCTGACAATCATCATGCTCTTTTTGCATCCGCGCCCGCGTACGTCGTCGCTCGGTGGCCGCATGTTCCAGCGCTGCACGCGCAGCATTTTGTTCCGCATCACGCTGCTGTTGGTAGTCGGCAAAATTACCGCCATAGCTACGCAGCGCGCCGGGAGTCAATTCGAGAATACGCGGCATACGCGCCAACAGCTGGCGGTCGTGGCTGGCGATAAGCGCACCGCCGCGCCAGTTTTCCAGCTGGCGATAAAGCCATTCACGCCCACGGGTATCCAGATGGTTGGTCGGTTCATCCAGCAGGAGATAGTCGGCATCCGAAATAAACGCCGCGCACAGTAAAGCCTTTATTCGCTCACCGCCGCTGAGAGAAGAGGCCAGCCGTTGTGGCGTAACCGCCCCCAAACCCGCCTCCTGAAATGCGGCATCTAGTCGCGGCGGCAGATCCCAAAATCCGTCCAGCGCATCGATATCCTCTGCCGTCACTTGGCCAGAATCAAGGCGCTGTAGCGAGGCGAAAATCGATGTATACCCCAAAAAATCAGCGAGCGTCGCCTCTTCCTCGACCTCATGCAGCTGGGCTACGTAGGCGTGAGAAGCGAAGCGTTCAATATGACCAGTGGATGGTGTATCTACCCCCGCCAGCAGATGCAGGAGCCGGGTTTTACCGACACCATTACGCCCAACAAGCGCGCAAAGCGAGTTGTCCAGCGACAGATTCAGCGGACCAAAAAGCGTATCTCCCGTCGCGAACTGACAGGAAACCTGATGCAAAATAAATGAAGGGAATTGGGCACGATGGGCCATAAGCACTCCTGAGTGAAATCAATAACTCCCCTGCTTGCAGTCATCTGCTCAGCAAGGATTCGAATTCAACAGGTGTGTTTGTCCATTTTCAGTGTGCCTCAGTGAGACGAGGGATTCGTCGTTGCAAAGGATAAACGCATTGCGTTACCGATTTCAAGGCGATTTTTTGCCCACTCTACGGCTTAATCCTTTTCCCGTGACCGTCCACGACCCTTTCGCCGTCCTCTTTCGTGAAGGCGCCTTTCTGCGGTTCGGGAAGAATATCCAGCACCACCTCAGAAGGACGACACAAGCGAGTTCCTATAGGTGTCACGACGATAGGGCGGTTAATCAAAATGGGATTTTCAAGCATAAAGCCGATTAATTGCTCATCGGTAAACGTCGCGGCTCCCAAGCCAAGCTGTTCATACGGCTCGACATTTTTGCGCAGCAATGCGCGCGGCGTCAGCCCCATATCGGCAATGAGTTTAACCAGCTCATCATGTGAGGGTGGTGTATCGAGATAATAAATAATCGTCGGTTCAATGCCGCTGTTACGGATCATCTCCAGCGTGTTACGCGACGTCCCGCAGGCGGGATTGTGGTAAATCGTTATGTTGTTCATGTCAGATACTCACAAAGAGACAGAAAGCCGCAGCGCCAGCGCGGCCAGGGTAACGATGAGCACCGGCAGGGTCATGACGATGCCCACGCGGAAGTAATATCCCCAGCTAATCTGCATATTTTTCTGCGACAGCACATGCAGCCACAGCAGAGTTGCCAGGCTGCCGATCGGGGTGATTTTAGGGCCCAAATCACAGCCAATGACGTTGGCATAAATCATCGCCTCTTTGATGACGCCTGAGGCCGTGCTGCCATCAATCGACAATGCCCCAATAAGCACCGTCGGCATATTATTCATCACCGATGACAGGAACGCTGTCAGGAAGCCGGTGCCAAAAGTGGCTGCCCATAAGCCTTTATCCGCCAGCACGTTCAATACCCCCGACAGATAATCCGTCAGCCCAGCATTGCGCAGCCCATAGACCACCAGGTACATACCCAGCGAGAAAATCACAATCTGCCAGGGTGCGCCGCGCAACACTTTCCCCGTATTAATGGCATGCCCCCTTTTAGCAACCGCAAAGAGCACGACGGCCCCTGTCGCGGCGATCGCGCTGACCGGAATACCCATCGGCTCCAGCATAAAGAAACCCACCAGCAGAAACAGCAGCACAATCCAGCCCGCCCTGAACGTTGCCGGGTCTTTTATTGCACTGGCGGGGGCCTTCAGCAGCGCAACGTCATAGGTCGCCGGAATATCCCGACGGAAGAACAGATGCAGCATTACCAGCGTGGCCGCAATGGCCGTCAGATCGACAGGAACCATCACTGAAGCATAGTGTGTAAAGCCCAGCGCAAAGAAATCCGCCGAGACGATATTGACCAGGTTCGAGACAATCAGCGGCAGACTGGCGGTATCAGCGATAAACCCCGCGGCCATGACAAAAGCCAGCGTCGTTCCTTTGCTGAATCCTAGAGCCAGCAGCATGGCAATGACGATTGGTGTCAGGATAAGCGCCGCCCCATCGTTGGCAAACAGCGCGGCAACGGCTGCGCCGAGCAGGACTATCCAGGTAAACAGCAGGCGTCCACGCCCGTTTCCCCAGCGGGAAACATGCAGTGCAGCCCATTCAAAAAAGCCGGACTCATCGAGCAATAGGCTGATGATGATCACCGCGATAAACGTCGCCGTCGCATTCCAGACGATATTCCAGACCACCGGGATATCATTGACATGAATCACGCCGGTCGCTAACGCGAGCGCCGCCCCGATGCTTGCACTCCAGCCAATGCTCAACCCTCTGGGCTGCCAGATTACCAACACCAGCGTCAGTAAAAAGAGACTTCCGGCCAACAACATTCAGCGCTCCATCACATATGATTATATGTATGTATTTTTAACTTAGCAGGATGTACAGGCCGATTTTTTCAGCCATTCACCAATATCATTGCGTAGGCATTGCCAGGAGGTGGTAATGGTTTCTGCCGCCCAGGCCGGCATATGTGGAGACAGACGGTAATAAACCCATTTCCCCTGCCTGCGATCCAGAACCAGCCCAGACTCCCGTAGAATCGCCATATGTCGCGAAACTTTAGGCTGTGACTCCTCGGTGGCGGCACAGATATCACAAACGCAAAGTTCTCCTGACTCTCTGAGCAGCATAATGATGGCCAGCCGCGTTTCGTCGGACAGGATTTTAAAAAGTTGAACTGGCTGTAGCATTTTCACTTCATCCATCTTTGGTAATTCACATATGGTAAATCATATATATTAAAATTAAAACTATCCTGCATTCCCCAGTTAACGAAAATAGGGATTATCAAGTTGCGGACATAAAAAAACCTGCCCGAAGGCAGGTTTTTTGGCTATCCAAAGGCGATTACTGCAGCAGGGAGATATCCGCTACTTGCAGGAACAGATCGCGCAGTTTAGACAGCAGGGTCAGACGGTTGATACGTACGTCTTTGTCTTCGGCGTTAACCATCACGTTTTCGAAGAACTCATCCACTGGCTCACGCAGGGAGGCCAGTTCAACCAACGCTTCCTGATAACGGCCTTCGGCGAAGTATGGCTGCAGCTTGTCACGCAGAACAACCAGGTTGCCAGCAAGCTTAATCTCCGCCGCTTCTTTCAGCACGGACGCATGAACGATGTCATTCAGCGTTTCGTCTGATTTCGCGAGGATATTCGAAACACGTTTATTGGCCGCAGCCAGCGCCGCCGCTTCTTCCAGAGTACGGAAGTGCGAAACCGCCTTCATACGTGCATCAAAGTCAGCCGGACGGGTCGGGCGACGCGCCAGTACTGCCTGAATGGTGTCAACGGTGTAGCCTTCATCCTGGTACCAGGCGCGGAAACGACCGAGCATGAAGTCGATAACTTCATCAACCACTTTGGCGTTAGTCAGCTTGTCACCGTACAGGCGTACCGCTTCTTCGGTCAGCGTTTGCAGATCGAGGTTCAGGTTCTTCTCAACGATGATACGCAGCACGCCGAGCGCCGCACGACGCAGCGCAAACGGGTCTTTGTCGCCTTTCGGATGCTGGCCGATACCGAAGATCCCCGCGAGGGTATCCATCTTGTCGGCAATCGCTACCGCGCAAGCTACCGGGTTGGACGGCAAATCATCACCTGCAAAGCGCGGCTGATATTGCTCGTTCAGCGCGACGGCCACGTCTTCGGCTTCGCCGTCGTGACGCGCGTAGTGCATACCCATGATGCCCTGGGTGTCGGTGAACTCGAAGACCATGTTGGTCATCAGGTCGCATTTAGACAGCAGGCCCGCACGGGTCGCGTGATTAACGTCAGCACCAATCTGGCCGGCAATCCAACCCGCCAGAGCCTGAATGCGATCAGTTTTGTCGCGCAGTGTACCGAGTTGCTGTTGGAACAGCACGGTTTGCAGGCGCGGCAGATGATCTTCCAGACGCTTTTTACGGTCGGTGTTGAAGAAGAACTCAGCATCCGCCAGACGTGGACGAACCACTTTCTCGTTACCCGAGATAATCTGGACAGGATCTTTCGATTCGATGTTGGAAACGAAAATGAAGTTCGGCAGCAGTTTGCCGGCGTTATCGTAAACCGGGAAATACTTCTGGTCGCCCTTCATGGTGTATACCAGCGCTTCGGCTGGCACCGCGAGGAACTTCTCTTCGAATTTCGCCGTCAGGACAACCGGCCATTCCACCAGAGAGGTCACTTCTTCCAGCAGGCTTTCGCTCAGATCGGCGTTACCGCCAATTTTGCGTGCCGCTTCTTCAGCATCCGCTTTGATTTTGGCTTTGCGCTGTTCGTAGTCAGCAACGACTTTACCGCGCTCCAGCAGAATCTGCGGATACTGGTCGGCATTGTCGATGGTGAATTCTGGCTCGCCCATAAAGCGATGGCCACGAATCACGCGATCGGACTGAATCCCGAGAATAGTCGCAGGGACGACTTTGTCGCCGAGCAGCAGGGTCACGGTGTGAATCGGACGCACAAACTGCACGTCGGACGCGCCCCAGCGCATCAGTTTTGGAATTGGCAGCTTCGCCAGCGAGGTCGCAATCATGTTCGGCAGCAGCGCTTCGGTACTTTCGCCCTTCACGTGTGCGCGATACAGCAGCCATTCACCTTTATCGGTGGTCAGACGCTCAGCCTGATCGACGGTGATACCGCAGCCACGCGCCCAGCCTTCAGCCGCTTTGCTTGGTTTACCTTCCGCATCGAACGCCTGGGCAATCGCCGGGCCGCGTTTTTCGACTTCGCGATCGGCCTGTGCAGCCGCCAGATTTGCCACTTTCAGCGCCAGACGACGCGGGGCAGCAAACCATTCAACTTTACCGTGCGCGAGGCCAGCGTTATCCAGCTCTGCGGTCACGTTCGCAGCAAAGGATTCAGCCAGGCTGCGCAGTGCTTTTGGTGGCAGCTCTTCAGTGCCGATTTCCACCAGGAAAGTTTTCTCAGACATGGCCGCCTCTTATTTATTCTTGTTGCACATCGGGAAGCCAAGGGCCTCACGGGAAGCATAGTAAGCTTCTGCCACTGCTTTGGTCAGGGTGCGGATGCGCAGGATATAGCGCTGACGCTCGGTGACGGAGATGGCTTTACGCGCATCCAGCAGGTTAAAGCTATGGGCGGCTTTCAGAATGCGCTCGTAGGCAGGCAGCGGCAGCGGAGTTTCCAGCGCCAGCAGCTGCTGCGCTTCTTTCTCGTACTGCTCGAAGCAGGTGAACAGGAAGTCCACATCGGCGTATTCGAAGTTGTAGGTGGATTGTTCCACTTCGTTCTGATGGAACACGTCGCCGTAGGTCGTTTTACCCAGCGGGCCGTCGCTCCAGACCAGATCGTAAACGCTGTCCACGCCCTGGATATACATCGCCAGACGCTCCAGACCGTAGGTGATTTCACCGGTCACCGGCTTACATTCCATGCCGCCAACCTGCTGGAAGTAGGTGAACTGCGTCACTTCCATTCCGTTCAGCCACACTTCCCAACCCAGCCCCCAGGCACCCAGCGTTGGGTTTTCCCAGTTATCTTCCACGAAACGAATATCGTGGATGGTTGGATCCATACCCAGCTCTTTCAGAGACCCGAGGTACAGCTCCTGGATGTTGTCCGGAGACGGTTTAATCACTACCTGGAACTGGTAGTAGTGCTGTAAACGGTTCGGGTTTTCGCCATAGCGGCCATCGGTTGGACGGCGGGAAGGCTGCACGTAGGCAGTTGCCATTGGCTCTGGGCCCAATGCACGCAGGCATGTCATTGGGTGAGAAGTGCCCGCGCCGACTTCCATGTCCAGTGGTTGAACAATGGTGCAGCCCTGACGAGCCCAGTAATCCTGTAAGGTCAGGATCAGGCCCTGGAAGGTCCTGGTATCAAACTTTTGCATATGATTTCGTGCTGGATACGTGTGGATTTAAAGGAAGGATCCAGTATACCCGCTGGCTGCGAGATATACAGTATGAAACGGGGTTGTTTAGGGAAAATTGAACAAAACGGGCCGATTATTACGGCATTCTCGCCCGTTTTAACGCATCGAGAGATGTAAAAAACTGCCATCTGCATCAAAAGAGCAGACAAAACTTTCATTCTTCGCCGTATAGCCCGGCAGCTCATAGCTACCCTGATAACGTTCAAAACCGGTGACATCGATTTTCTGCGCTGCCGTATTGTAGCGCTGCGCGGCGTTGTTTTTGCACAGTTGTTCCATCTCCAGTGAGAGCGCGGGATTCACTCTCGCACTTTGCGTTTTTTGCACTACCGGCGGTTCCGCCGTCGAGCACCCTGCTAGCAGGAAACCCACCAGCAAAAACGGGAGAGACTTCATCATCATTATTTCTATTTCCAGGCGGTTATTTTAGGCTGTACCCCTTTATGCCACCGCATTGTGCGAATCTCGCAGCGACTCCACAAGCACGGGGCGAAAAACTCAGAATTATCCAGTGAAATAGCGCCAGATAAGGCGAGTCTGAATCTCTATTAATAGCCAGGAAAAAGGCATCTGATGCAAGCAAAGATTAATTGGATTGATAACCTACGCGGAATTGCCTGCCTGATGGTGGTGATGATCCACACCACGACCTGGTTCGTAACCAATCCACATCAAATCAGCCCGCTCAGTTGGGATTTCGCTAACGTGCTGAATTCCGCCTCTCGCGTCAGCGTACCACTGTTCTTTATGATTTCAGGCTTTCTCTTTTTTGGCCCGCGCAGCGCACAACCGCGCCATTTCCTACGGATTGCCCTGTGCCTTCTTTTCTACAGCGCCATCGCCTTGATCTTTATCGCGACGTTCACCCATATCAGTGTGGAGGCATCACTCAAAAATCTGCTGCAAAAACCCATGTTCTATCACCTGTGGTTTTTCTTCGCCATCATGGTGATTTACCTGGTTTCCCCGCTGATTGAGGTCAAGGCTATCAGCGGAAAAATGCTGCTGGCACTGATGGTGGTGATTGGTATTGTGGCCAACCCGAATACGGTCCCACTCAGCAGCTACGGGGCGAAATGGCTGCCGGTGAACCTCTACATTAACGGCGATACCTTCTACTACGTGCTCTACGGTTTGCTTGGACGCGCATTGGGAATGATGGAAACCAGCCGTAAATCACTGACGGGGATCTGCGGCCTGCTGTTTATCGGTGCGGTATGGATTATTTCACGCGGGACGCTTTATGAACTGCAGTGGCGCGGAAATTTTGCTGACACCTGGTATGTCTACTGCGGACCGATGGTCTTTATCTGTGCAGCTGCGCTGTTTATTGTGGTCAAGAACACGCTAAACCAGCGAGTGCTCCCCGGGCTGGGGCTGATCTCACGCCACTCGCTGGGCATATATGGTTTCCATGCCTTCATCATCTATGCGCTCCGCAGCTGGAATCTCGATCTCAAACACTGGGCGGCGCTGGATGTGCTCTGGGTATTTACCGCCACCCTTGCCGGCAGTCTACTGCTTTCACTCGCTTTACAGCGTGTGGATAAGCGCCGATTGGTTAGCTGATATGCTGTAGCGACGAAGGCGTGTAGGCAGACGTCCCGTACATGCAGGCAAACCATGCCGCAACCGAGAGTCCTTTATAGGCAAGTGCGAACGGCATATTGAGTATGCCAACCAGCAGCAGCCCGGCTGCCAGGAGCAACATCAGCCCGCATAGTTTTTCGAATTGAGGGGTGACCGCCTGGCGGTGAGCGACAATGGCAAAGATCCCCAGCGCTAATACCGCCAGAAAATAGCCTTTATCTTCCAGCGCCGGGCAGGCGAGCCATAGGAAGGACAGATACAGTAAAACGCCAGAAATAAGCGTGAGGCGCGGTAATTTAACGATGTTCCACATCATCCATCTCCCTCATCTATAACGTCACCATTATGAGCAGCGAGAGATTTTTCGCAGTATCACGATATTGAAAAACGGCAGTTTCAGAATTCATCAATATAAAATATTGATGTAACACTCGTAGGGAATGGCAGACTACCCGCCCCTTAAGGAGCGGGTAGGAAGGAGCGTCAGGACATCAACGGTTGCAGTTGTTGATAGATTTTACGGAACGTTTCACGCAATGGCGCGTAGTAAGCCACGCCCTGGGCATCCGGATGGTGCTCTTGCTCCAGAGCCAGCTGCGGCAGTAGTTCAGCGTATGACTTATCTTTGCGGATAGCCAACTGTGCCAGACGAGCAGCGCCGAGCGCTGGGCCGACGTCGCCACCGGTGCGGTAATCTAACTGCTTACCACAAATGTCCGCCAGCATCTGACGCCAGTAGGCGCTACGCGCGCCGCCGCCGATGAGCGTGATGCTCTTCGGCTCAACGCCGCAGGCATGGACAGCATCCATCCCGTCCGCCAACGCAAAGCCAACCCCTTCCAGCACCGCTTTCGCCAGTTCAGCCGGGCCGTGTTGATGGGTTAGACCGAAGAACACACCTTTCGCCTCAGGGTTATTGTGCGGCGTGCGTTCGCCGGAAAGATAGGGCAGGAACCACACGGGGCCTGCGCTCATATCCGCCGTTTGTGCCGCATCAATTAACGCAGGAACCGTCCCCAGCCCGGTGAGCTTCGCCGCCCAATCCAGGCAGGATGCGGCGCTCAGCATCACCGACATCAGGTGCCAACGTTCAGGCAGCGCATGGCAGAAGCTGTGCACCGCGCTTTCTGGCTTACTCAAAAAGCCTTCGCTAACAGCAAAATAGACGCCCGAGGTGCCGAGCGACAGCATCGCCTGGCCAGCATCCGCCATGCCGACACCCACCGCTCCCGCGGCATTGTCACCGCCACCCGCAACGACCGGCACAGCAGGCATTTTCCAGGTGCTGGCAACCGATGACAGCAGGTGGCCGGTAATATCGCAACCTTCAAATAGCGCGGGCATATTCTCGCGGGTTAACCCACAGGCTCCGAGCATCTCGTCGCTCCAGTCACGTTTTGCCACATCCATCCACATCGTGCCTGCCGCATCGGACATATCGCTGGCAAACTCGCCGGTCATCCGCAGCCGCAGATAATCTTTAGGCAAAAGGACCTTATCAACCTGGCGGAAAATTTCCGCTTCATGGCGCTGCACCCACAGCAATTTCGGCGCGGTAAAACCCGGCATCATCAGATTGCCGGTGATCTGTCGCGAGTTTTTCACCTGCGCTTCCAGCAGTTCGCACTCCTCGGCGCAGCGACCGTCATTCCATAAAATCGCCGGACGCAGCACGCGCTGCTGCTTATCGAGAAGCGTCGCGCCGTGCATCTGTCCAGCAATCCCCAGCGCTTTCACACCCTGCAGGCTATGTTGCTCGCCTAACCCTTTCATGGCGCGGTCCGTCGCCTGCCACCACTGCTCAGGATCCTGTTCAGACCAAAGAGGATGGGGGCGAGAGACCGTCAATTTTTCCGTTTGTGAAGCCAGCAGGCAGCCCTGCTCATCAAGCAGGATCGCCTTTACGCCGGAGGTTCCGAGATCTATGCCGATATACATCGCGACTGCTCCTTTTATTATTACGATGCCCGGTAAGCTTGCGCTTCCGGGCATTGTTTATACTGCAAGACTTACGCCTTACTTGTCGAACAGGTAATGATTCACCAGCCCTTCCAGCAACTCCTGGTGGCCGCTTTGATGCTGCGGCGCCAACTGATGCTGTTCAGCATATTTCGCCAGTTCCTGCAGCGACATTTGGCCTTTTAGAATCTGCTGGCCCAGTTCGCCATTCCAGCCCGCGTAGCGTTTCGCCACGCGTTTATCCAGCTCACCGCCTTCAATCATGCGGGCCGCCACTTTCAGCGACAGCGCCATGGTATCCATAGCGCCGATATGGCCGTAGAACAGGTCGTATTTATCGGTGCTCTGACGACGGACTTTGGCATCAAAGTTCATCCCACCGGTGGTGAAACCGCCTGCTTTGAGGATTTCGTACATCACCAGCGCATTCTCTTCGACGCTATTCGGGAACTGGTCGGTATCCCAGCCAAGCTGCGGGTCACCGCGGTTGGCGTCCACAGAACCAAACAGGCCCAGCGCAATGGCGGTGGCTATTTCGTGGTGGAAAGAGTGGCCTGCCAGCGTCGCGTGGTTGGCCTCGATGTTCAGCTTGATCTCTTTTTCCAGGCCGAATTGTTTCAGGAAGCCATACACCGTTGAAGCATCATAGTCATACTGGTGCTTGGTCGGTTCCTGCGGTTTGGGTTCAATCAACAAGGTACCCTGGAAGCCGATTTTGTGTTTATGCTCAACCACCATCTGCATAAAGCGGCCAATTTGTTCGCGCTCCTGACGCAGGTCGGTATTGAGCAGCGTTTCATAGCCTTCACGACCGCCCCACAGCACATAGTTTTCGCCGCCCAATTTATGGGTCGCGTTCATGGCCGTGAATACCTGAGTGGCCGCCATGCTGAACACTTCTGGATCTGGATTAGTCGCTGCACCAGCGCCGTAGCGCGGGTTGGTGAAGCAGTTAGCGGTACCCCAAAGCAGCTTAACGCCGCTTTGCTGCTGTTTCTCAGCCAGCACATCCAGCATCTGGGCAAAGTTATTCAGATACTCTTTCAGGTTTGCGCCTTCTGGAGAAACGTCGACGTCGTGGAAGCAGTAATAAGGTACGTTCAGTTTATGGAAGAATTCGAACGCCACGTCGGCTTTACGTTTTGCGCGCTCAATCGCTTCGCCCGGCTGTTGCCATGGGCGGTCAAATGAACCAACACCGAACATATCTGCACCATTCCAGCAGAAGGTGTGCCAGTAGCAGGCAGCAAAGCGCAGGTGGTCTTCCATGCGTTTACCCAGTACAAGCTCATCCGGGTTGTAGTGGCGGAAAGCCAGCGGGTTTTCGGTTTTTGGGCCTTCGAAACGAACACGATCCAGTTGGTCGAAATAAGCTTGCATAATGAACTCCATAATCTGAGACGCGGCGAGGAATACTTCGTGTAGTCATACTGAATACGGAATTGCCGTTGCTCAATTACGTTATTTCACACTGCTATTAAGAGAATCCACAACTGTGCGCTGGCTCCCAAAATAAAAAGGCGAATTCTTCATTTCAGTTTGTAATTTCTCCATTTAACAAAATGAAAATCAGATCGCGGTCAAATATTAGCAATTAAACGAAATATCGTAATGGCAAGATAAAAATCTGTAATTGCCAGACGCTATATACATGTTAAGAATTTGCTGCGTGTTAAGTCATTTCTGTTTCTTTTATCGCCAATCTCACCCCTATCCCTACAGAAGGCATTATGATTATGAAGATAAAGAACCTTTGCCTCACACTCTGCGCATCGCTTCTCCTGACCAGCATGGCTAGCAGTGCCAAAGACGTTAAGATCGGCATGGCTATTGACGACCTGCGACTTGAGCGCTGGCAGAAAGACCGCGATATCTTTGTGAACAAGGCTGAGCAACTGGGTGCCAAAGTCTTTGTTCAGTCAGCTAACGGTAACGAAGAGACTCAGATGGCGCAGATTGAAAATATGATCAATCGCGGTGTCGATGTCCTTGTTATTATTCCTTATAACGGCCAGGTACTTAGCAACGTAATTAAAGAAGCCAAGCAAGAAGGAATTAAAGTATTAGCCTATGATCGCATGATTAATAATGCAGATATTGATTTTTATATTTCATTCGATAACGAAAAAGTCGGTGAAATGCAGGCCAAAAGTCTGGTTGACCAGGTACCACAAGGGAATTATTTCCTGATGGGCGGGTCTCCAGTTGATAATAACGCTAAGCTTTTCCGTGCTGGCCAAATGAAAGTATTAAAACCTTATATTGATGAGGGAAAAATTAAAGTCGTCGGCGATCAATGGGTTGATGGCTGGCTGCCGGAAAATGCGCTGAAGATTATGGAGAATGCGCTCACCGCCAACAATAACAAAATCGATGCCGTTGTCGCGTCAAACGATGCCACTGCCGGCGGGGCTATCCAGGCGTTAAGCGCCCAGGGGCTGGCGGGCAAAGTGGCTATCTCCGGACAGGATGCCGATCTTGCGGGTATCAAACGTATTATGAACGGTACGCAGACCATGACCGTGTATAAACCGATCACGCTACTGGCAAATAGCGCCGCCGAGATTGCCGTCGAACTGGGCAACGGTCAGCAGCCGAAATCCGATGCCACGTTAAATAATGGCCTGAAAGACGTTCCCTCCCGCCTGCTTACCCCGATTGAAGTCAATAAAACCAATATTGACGAGACCGTCGTGAAAGATGGTTTCCATAAGAAAAGCGAACTCTAAATGGCATGCCCCAGCCCAGCGCTGGGGCGGCTCGGCTGGCGATAAGAACCGCGAGCCAGGTTAACGTGGAGCATAAACACTTATGCCATATTTACTCGAAATGAAGAGCATCACCAAAACCTTTGGGGTGGTTAAGGCTATTGATAACGTCAGCCTACGCCTCAATCCAGGTGAGGTGGTTTCACTGTGTGGTGAGAACGGTTCCGGCAAATCAACCTTAATGAAGGTGCTATGCGGTATTTACCCGCACGGCAGCTATGACGGTGAGATTATTTTTGCCGGAGAAACGCTTCAACCCACCCATATTCGCGATACTGAGCGTAAAGGCATCGCCATTATTCACCAGGAACTGGCATTGGTTAAACATCTGACCGTGCTGGAAAATATTTTTCTCGGTGCGGAAATCAGCCGCCACGGCGTGCTGGATTACGACACCATGACGTTGCGCTGTGAGAAACTCCTCGCTCAGGTCAACCTGGCCATTTCGCCTGATACGCGGGTGGGAGATTTGGGCCTGGGTCAGCAGCAACTGGTTGAAATTGCCAAGGCGCTGAATAAGCAGGTACGACTGCTGATCCTCGACGAACCTACCGCCTCGCTGACCGAGCAAGAGACCGCCGTGCTGCTCGATATCATTCGCGATCTGCAAAACCACGGCATCGCCTGTGTCTACATCTCCCACAAGCTTAACGAAGTAAAGGCGATTTCCGACACCATCTGCGTTATCCGCGATGGCCAGCATATTGGCACTCGCGATGCCAACTGCATGACCGAAGATGACATCATCACCATGATGGTCGGTCGCGAGCTGACGGCTCTATATCCCAACGACCCCCACACGACGGGGGACGAAATCCTGCGCGTGGAACATCTCACCGCCTGGCATCCGGTCAATCGCCATATCAAACGCGTCAATGATATTTCATTTAGCCTCAAGCGTGGAGAGATCCTCGGCATTGCCGGGCTGGTCGGCGCAGGTCGGACCGAGGCGGTACAGTGCCTGTTTGGTGTTTGGCATGGGCGTTGGGAAGGTAAAATTTTCATTGATGGGCAACCGGTCGATATCCGTAGCTGTCAACAGGCCATCGCTCATGGAATCGCTATGGTGCCGGAAGACCGTAAAAAAGACGGCATCGTTCCGGTCATGGCCGTCGGCAAAAATATCACGCTCGCCGCGCTTAACGATTTTAGCGGCGCATTGAGCAGCCTTGATGATGCCAAAGAGCAACAGTGTATTTTGCAATCCATTCAGCGTCTGAAAGTGAAAACCTCTTCACCAGATCTCGCGATTGGTCGTCTGAGCGGCGGCAACCAACAGAAAGCGATTCTGGCACGCTGTCTGCTGCTAAATCCCCGCATTCTGATTCTCGATGAGCCTACTCGCGGTATCGATATTGGCGCGAAATATGAAATCTACAAGCTTATCAATCAGCTGGTACAGCAAGGTATCGCCGTCATCGTCATCTCCTCTGAACTACCGGAAGTGCTGGGTCTGAGCGACCGGGTACTGGTCATGCACGAAGGAAAACTCAAAGCCGACCTGGTGAACCATAACCTGACCCAGGAACACGTGATGGAAGCCGCCTTAAGGAGCGAACGCCATGTCGAAAAACACCCCGTCTGAAATGAAACTGGCGGCCCCTGCAGCCACTCCAGCGCTACGGTTAAAATCGCTCAACCTGCAGGTTTTCGTGATGATCGCCGCAATCGTGGCGATCATGCTGTTCTTCACCTGGACCACCGACGGCGCCTATCTGAGCGCGCGTAACGTCTCTAACCTGCTGCGCCAAACTGCCATCACCGGCATCCTGGCGGTGGGGATGGTGTTTGTCATTATCTCTGCGGAAATCGACCTTTCCGTGGGTTCCATGATGGGCCTGTTGGGCGGCGCGGCGGCCATTTTTGATGTCTGGCTCGGCTGGCCGCTGCCGCTTACCATCATCGTGACGCTGGCAATGGGTCTGGTGCTTGGAGCATGGAACGGGTGGTGGGTCGCCTACCGCAAGGTGCCTTCGTTTATCGTCACGCTAGCCGGGATGCTCGCATTCCGCGGCATACTGATTGGCATCACTAACGGCACAACCGTCTCACCCACCAGTGCCGCCATGTCGCAAATCGGCCAGAGCTATCTGCCAAACGGGATTGGCTTTACTTTCGGCGCTATCGGGCTGATGGCATTTGTCGCCTGGCAGTGGCGAGGCCGGATGCGCCGGCAGTCTCTGGGCCTGACGACACCAGCGTCCACCGGGATGGTCGGTCGTCAGGCGCTGACGGCCGTTATCGTACTGGGTGCTATCTGGCTGTTAAACGACTACCGTGGCGTACCGACGCCAGTACTGCTGCTCACGCTGCTGATGCTAGCAGGAATGTTTATGGCGATGCGTACCGCTTTTGGTCGACGCATTTACGCCATCGGTGGAAATATCGAAGCCGCCCGTCTGTCGGGTATCAACGTGGAGCGCAACAAGCTGGCGGTATTCGCGATTAACGGCCTGATGGTGGCGATTGCTGGACTGATTCTCAGCTCTCGTCTGGGCGCCGGTTCACCTTCAGCGGGAAACATTGCCGAACTGGACGCGATTGCCGCCTGCGTTATCGGTGGTACCAGCCTTGCAGGTGGCGTCGGCAGCGTAGCCGGCGCCGTGATGGGGGCATTTATCATGGCTTCGCTCGATAACGGAATGAGTATGATGGACGTCCCGACTTTCTGGCAGTATATCGTTAAAGGTGCGATTTTATTGCTTGCCGTCTGGATGGACTCCGCCACCAAGCGGCGCGCGTAATTACCAGTCCGTGGTGCTGCCGTCGCGTCCGTGGCAGCACCGCTCATGATTCACGAGGAACCCTGAACCATGTTTGGAAAACGTCACCGCGTGACGCTGTTATTCAATGCCAACAAAGCTTTCGATCGTCAGGTCGTTGAAGGCGTTGGCGAATACTTACAGGCGTCGCAGTCAGAGTGGGATATCTTCATTGAAGAAGATTTCCGCGCGCGCATTGAAAATATTAAAGAGTGGCTCGGCGATGGCGTCATCGCCGACTACGACGACCCAACCATCGAGGCGCTTCTGACCGACGTCAACGTGCCGATCGTCGGCGTCGGTGGTTCATACCATCGACAGGAACAGTATCCACCGGTTCACTACATTGCGACCGATAACTATGCGCTGGTTGAAAGCGCATTTTTGCATTTAAAGGAAAAAGGGGTTCATCGTTTCGCCTTTTATGGTCTTCCCTCCGCCAGCGGCAAGCGCTGGGCCGAAGAGCGCGAGTACGCCTTTAGCCAGATTGTCGCCAAAGAAAAATATCGCGGCGTAATTTATCAGGGCCAGCAAACCGCCCCGGAAAACTGGCAGCACGCCCAAAATCGTCTCGCCGACTGGCTGCAAACGCTGCCGCCGCAAACGGGGATCATCGCCGTAACCGATGCCCGAGCGCGTCATATTCTGCAAGCCTGCGAGCATCTGCATATTCCGGTGCCGGAAAAACTCTGCGTTATCGGTATTGATAACGAAGAGCTAACTCGCTACCTCTCCCGCGTGGCACTTTCATCGGTGGCACAAGGCGCACGCCAGATGGGCTACCAGGCGGCGAAACTGATGCAGCGTCTTCTCGATAGCGAAACCCTACCGCTCCAGCGCGTGCTGGTGCCGCCCATGCGCGTCATGGCACGCCGCTCGACGGACTACCGTTCATTGAACGATCCAGCGGTTATCCAGGCCATGCACTATATCCGCAATAACGCCTGTAAGGGCATCAAGGTCGAGCAGGTGCTCGACTCCGTCGGCATTTCACGCTCGAATCTTGAAAAGCGTTTTAAAGAAGAGGTTGGCGAGACTATTCACGCGGTGATCCACAGCGAGAAGCTGGAAAAAGCGCGCAGCCTGCTCGTCTCCACGTCATTGTCGATCAATGAAATCTCGCAGATGTGTGGCTATCCATCGCTGCAGTACTTTTATTCCGTGTTTAAGAAAGAGTACGACACCACGCCAAAAGAGTACCGTGAACAGCATAGCGAGGCGCTGATTCAGGCTTGATGGATTCACGTGAGTTTTACGGATAAAAAAAGCCTTCCTGTGATGGAAGGCTTTTTTACGATTCAGTACCGATTACATGTGTGCTGCAATCAGACGCTGGTTATCCTGGTACATCGCGAACAGGTAGTCGTTGTAGCTAGAACCCTTGGTCGAATAGCCTTTCAGCTTATGAATCATCGCCGTAGCGGTGACTTCCTGATCCGTCTTACGCAGCTGTGCGCGTGATTTACGGAACGAGGCATAAGCTGGATGCGTATTCAGGTTTCTTGCATACGCCTGCACAGACTCTTTTACGGAGTCAAACTTGGTGTAGCCGTTAACTGAACCCGCGCCATTTTTACAACCTTTACCGCATTTCATGCCGAACAGGTTGTTGTTGCTACGCGCCAGTTTAGAGGTACCCCAACCGCTTTCTGCTGCAGCCATGGTGGCTACCATGCTGCCTGGGATAATATCTACACGCTCAAGCAGAGAGTTCCACGGCACCTTACGCGTGTTGCCGTTCCAGCTCACTTTATAACGAGCGGCAATGTCTTTCAGACGCGCGCGCTCAGACGGCGACCAACGACCTTCGTACTGTTTGGAAACCAACCAGTTACGATCCGCCGTGATAGCAGCATTTTGACTCGTAATATAAGGCATTACCGTCCGGAGAAACGCTCTTTTCCTTGGTGTCCCGGAAGGGTATTTTCGCAAATCAGGAAGTGAACTGCTCTTTACACTATTGCGAGAATACTCTTGCTTACTGCTGGCCTTACTTAAACTTGTCTTTGTTACCGAGGCTTTTTGATGCTTTGTTACCGTGTGCGTTTTTGCGAACACCCCACCTGAAAATGTGCAGATGAGTAACATTAGTATCGCGGCCCCATATCGTCGAATGGGTGTCGATATCATTAGATCTCCTGGTCGGATGCAATCATTCCAACGCCTTCTTATTTAATAAAATTGAGAGCTGAATCTCAAATTATAGCAAAAATAGCCCACAAAAGCACGTACAAGAAATAGTCCGATTCCGAAACGCCCTCACGGACGCGATTCAGCATATGACAATTCGTACAGGCAAAATGCCGAGCAGCTCTCATTTTAGTTCATTTTTTGACCGTCATCACTCAGCCCTTTCTCTCCTCCTGACAAGAGGATGAGCCCAGCATAACCAACGGCTGGCACACTACAAAAAAACACCTTCAGGCACAGGATATTGGAATGAAACTCGCCGCAATCCTACCGTTAATGTTCCCCGCCTTCGCCAGCGCAGCAAGCTGGACGATGGATGACTTCCCTGCTTTTTCCGCCGACGGAACGGGAAAATTCACCAGTCAAAAAATGCTCACAAAGGGTACTCGCCCTCTAAGGCTTAATTTTGACCAACAGTGCTGGCAACCCTCGTCAGCGATTCGGCTTAACCAAATGCTCTCTCTGGAGCCCTGCCAGGGAGATTCCCCTCAATGGCGCCTGTTCAGGGATGGTGACTATATGCTTGAAGTGGATACCCGTTCAGGAACGCCAACGCTGATGATTGCGGTCCAAAGCGCCGCCGATAGCAGCGACACGCAGGTAGACGTTCGCCAGTGTCCTCGCTGGGATGGAAAACCGCTGACGCTGGATGTCGCGAAAACATTCGCTGAAGGCAGTACCGTTCGTGACTTCTACAGCGGGCAGACCACGGTGGTCAAACAGGGGAAAATTACGCTGCTGCCTGCCGATGGCAGCAATGGTCTATTACTACTTGAAAATGCAGATGTGAACGAACGCGCGCCGTTTAGCTGGCATAACGCCACGGTTTACTTCGTACTGACCGACCGCTTTGTCAACGGCGACCCCAGCAACGACAACAGCTATGGTCGCCATAAAGACGACATGCAGGAGATTGGCACCTTCCACGGTGGCGACCTTAAAGGGCTAACCAGCAAGCTGGATTATCTCCAGCAACTCGGTGTCAACGCGTTGTGGATAAGCTCTCCGCTTGAGCAAATCCACGGCTGGGTTGGCGGTGGCACCAATGGTGATTTCCCCCATTACGCCTATCACGGCTACTACACCCAGGACTGGACGCGGCTCGATGCCAATATGGGCACCGAGAATGATCTTCGCGCGCTGGTGGATGGTGCCCATCGGCGCGGCATGCGCGTCTTATTTGATGTCGTCATGAACCATACCGGGTATGCGACGCTCGCCGACATGCAGCAATATCAGTTTGGCGCGCTGTACCTTCAAGGAGATGAGATCACCAAAACATTGGGCCAACAGTGGACTGACTGGAAGCCCGGCCCGGGCCAAACCTGGCACAGCTTTAATGACTACATCAATTTCAGCGACAAAGCCGCGTGGGAGAAATGGTGGGGTAAAGCGTGGATCCGCACCGATATTGGCGACTACGACAATCCCGGCTTTGATGATTTAACCATGTCGCTGGCATTCCTGCCGGATCTCAAAACCGAGTCGGCCACCGCAAGCGGGCTGCCCCATTTCTACAGCCATAAACCGGATACCCACGCCAAAGCTATTGAGGGTAATACACCGCGTGATTACCTCACCCGCTGGCTCAGCCAATGGGTACGCGATTATGGCATTGATGGTTTCCGCGTCGACACGGCCAAACACGTTGAAATGGCGGCATGGCAACAGTTGAAAACGCAATCTATTGAAGCACTGGCGGAATGGAAGAAGGCCAATCCACAAAAAGCGTTGGATGATGCCCCATTCTGGATGACGGGCGAAGCCTGGGGCCACGGCGTGATGGAGAGTGAGTATTACCGCCATGGCTTTGACGCGATGATCAACTTTGATTACCAGGATCAAGCGGCAAAAGCCACGAGTTGCCTGGCAAATATCGATCTCACCTGGCAGCAAATGGCCGACAAACTGCAGAGTTTTAACGTCCTGAGCTATCTGTCATCCCACGATACCCGCTTGTTCCGCGAGAAAGGCAACAACGCCGCCGAACTGCTATTGCTGGCCCCCGGCGCGGTGCAGATTTTCTATGGCGATGAATCCAGCCGCCCATTTGGCCCTACTGGTTCTGACCCGCTGCAGGGAACCCGCTCGCAGATGAACTGGCAGGATGTCGCGGGTCACGCCGCCGCAACGGTTGCCCACTGGCAGAAATTGGGGCAATTCCGCGCGCGGCACCCGGCCATTGGCGCAGGCAAACAAACGACGCTCACACTCCCTCAGGGCTACGGTTTTGTGCGTGAAAACGGGCAGGATAAAGTGATGGTAGTATGGGCGGGTCACCACTGATTTATCCTTCTCCAGGCCTGCGTCGTTGGCGCAGGCTTTTTTAGAATAAAACACTACCATAATAAAGATATATCGCATTACCCTCCATGAATGTCGCCAGCAGGCCATTTGCACCACATCGTGAGTGGCGTTATCGTTACCCACTTCACAGATCAAGCAATAGATAATCAGCGATGACATTTTCACTTTTCGGCGACAAGTTCACCCGCCATACAGGCATTGCCCGCCTGATGGAAGACCTCAACGACGGTTTACGCACCCCAGGGGCCATCATGCTCGGCGGCGGTAACCCGGCGCAGATTCCAGAGATGAATTCATACTTCACGAATCTCCTGGCGGAGATGCTGGAAAGCGGCAAAGTCTCTGATGCGCTTTGTAATTATGACGGCCCGCAGGGAAAAAATGAGCTGCTGATCGCCCTCGCGGATATGCTGCGTGATGAATTAGGCTGGGAGATTGGCCCACAGAATATTGCACTGACAAATGGCAGTCAAAGCGCATTTTTCTACTTGTTTAATCTGTTTGCCGGTCGTCGCGCGGATGGCACTACCCGTAAGGTACTTTTCCCTCTGACGCCGGAGTATATCGGCTACGCGGATTCCGGCCTCGAAGACGACCTCTTTGTTTCAACACGTCCGCATATTGAGCTGCTTCCTGAAGGGCAGTTTAAATACCACGTTGATTTTGACAACCTGCCGATTGGTAAAGATACCGGGATGATTTGCGTCTCGCGTCCAACCAACCCAACCGGCAACGTCATTACTGATGACGAAGTTAAACAGCTGGATGCGCTGGCGACCCAGCATGGAGTTCCGCTGGTTATCGACAACGCCTATGGCGTCCCTTTCCCCGGGATCATCTTCAGCGAAGCCACGCCACTGTGGAATCAAAACACCGTGCTGTGCATGAGCCTGTCAAAACTGGGTCTACCGGGCAGCCGCTGTGGGATTATTATTGCCAGCGAAAAAATCATCACGGCTATCAGTAATATGAACGGCATTATCAGCCTTGCACCAGGTGGCATCGGACCAGCCATTATGTGCGAGATGATTAAGCGAAAAGATCTACTGCGACTGTCTGAAACAGTTATCAAGCCCTTCTACTACCAGCGCGTTCAGGAAACAATTGCCACTATTCGTCGTTATCTGCCAGAAGAACGCTGCCTCATTCACAAGCCTGAAGGGGCAATTTTCCTGTGGTTGTGGTTTAAAGATTTGCCGATTACCACAGAAGAACTGTATCAGCGCCTGAAAAAACGCGGGGTTCTGATGGTACCTGGCGACTTCTTCTTCCCTGGTCTGGATGAATCTTGGGAGCATACCCATCAATGCATGCGTATGAACTATGTTCCAGAGCCAGAAAAAATAGAAGCTGGCGTCAAAATACTCGCCGAGGAAATTGAAATAGCCTGGCGCGAGAAACGTTAATATACAATATATCAGCCTCTAATTCTGGAGGCTGATGTTTTCTGTGACCATGATCGTTATTTAAAAAACAGAAACAATATATTCAGACGCTTTACGCCACTCAGATTACTCCCAATTTATTACTCAATTTAACTCCTGCTAAACTCCCTACCCCATTATTTATTTCGGCTTACTATGTTAAAAATGAAGTAACAGCATGTTTCGCAAAGGCATATTATTTTACATAGCAGACTTTGTTTCTGCCTAAGTTAAATCAGAATATTCAGACTTTCGTATGAAAAAAAACACCCCGTGCAAGGCTTATTTTTCTACTTACACTGACTAATACGCACTCGGCGTTTTAACTGGTGGAGAAGGATCATGACTTCTAATAACGTTAGCCACTTAAGCATTATTGCTGTGGCAGTACTTATTGCATTCTCACTCTCTGCCTGTAGCGGTAGCGGCGGGGGCTCTCATTCAACGGCCAAAAATGGTTCCACTCAGGGCAGTGGATCCGGCGGAGGAGACAGTGGTGGTGATGGAGGCACTGGCGGTGGCACTGGCGGTGGCACTGGCGGTGGCACTGGTGGCGGCACTGGCGGTGGTACTGGTGGTGG
>NZ_LGHZ01000012.1 GCF_001266615.1 Kluyvera genomosp. 1
CAGGAATAGCACCATTAACTGATTGATTGCCCCGCAGTAAAGACTCACCACCAGCCCTGCGAGAATCAGCGTGACCGGCGACAGACGTTTACCCCACGCCACGCCGAACACCAGCGCACCGACGATACATGCCCCCGCGAGCGCTGCAAATTGCGAAGTCAGTACGCCTGGAATCGCCCACAGTGTAGTGACGGTCATACCGAGCTGCGCCCCCGTCGCCACGCCAAGCGTGGTCGGTTCTGCCAGTGGATTTCGCAGCACCTGCTGGAACAGCACGCCAACCAGCCCTAACCCTGCACCAACCAGCAGTGAAATCGTCAGGCGCGGCAGCAGGCTGTAGTGGAAGAGCATCTGGTCGATAGCGTCAATGTTCGGCTGACGCATAGCCATAAACCACTGACTGCTCGGCAGTGCAAGGTTGAAGTTAAACCAGGTCAACGCCAGTGCGGCAATAAACAGCACGACGAGTAAGAGGGCGGCAAATGGCGACAATTTTGCTTTCACGCCTTGCCTCCGAGTGCATTATCCAGAATACGGGCAAAATTCATCGCCGACAGCGTTGCCCCATAGAACCACACAGCAGGAACAATTTGCAGACGGTTTGCGCGAACGAACGGCATCGCCTGCCATAGTGGTGTAGCCTCAAGCTGACGCATTTGCGCGGCGTTGCCGTGATCAAAGCACAGCACATCCACGTCTTTATAGGCAGCCAGCCGGTCGATACCCACCGCTGTACTGCCCCAAAAATTAGTTTCCCCTTGCCAGGCGTTTTTCACCCCTAGACGGTCCAGGATCTCCTGGAACAGACAGTTAGGCCCGAACACCAACATATGGCGCGGATCCAGCAATGAAACCATCAGCAAGGGACGGTCGCCGCGGTATTTAAAGCGCGGCTTCAGACTGTCGATATAGGCGTCGAATTCCGCCAGATGACGCTGCGCCACCGCCTGCTTGTCCAGCATTTCCGCCATCTCCAACAACGAGCGACGCGCCTGAGCCAGCGGCAATTTACCGTCACTGAAGGCAAAGCTGCGGCCAGGGGCGATTCTGGCGAGGATTTCTGGCGAAGGGCCATAGCCTGCCGACCAGACAAGCATCGAAGGCTTCATCTGCGTCAACAGTTCAAGATTGGGCTCAGTACGTAACCCGACATCAATCACCGACTCCGGCAGCACCGGTTCGTTGACCCACATCCGGTAGTTAGGAATATCCGCTACGCCGTAGGGTGTGACACCCAGCGCCAGCATCAGCTCAACGGGCAGCCACTCCAGCGCCACGATACGCTCCGCGCTAACCGGCGCGGCCTGCGCCTTTTGCATCTGCCACAGCAGCGGTGAGAGCGCCATCGCCGTCAGTAAACGACGGCGGCTAATCCGATTATCAACCATCATCAATAGACAAAACTTACCGGTGCAGCACCGGCTGGATGAGGCAGAATGCCCATTGGAATACCGTAGATTTTTTCCAGCGTTTCGCTGCGCATCAGCTCATTCGGTGTGCCCTGGGCAATCATTTCACCGCCGCGCAGCGCCACCAGATAATCACAGTAGCGCGCCGCCATATTGATATCATGCAGCACAGCAATCACCGTCAGACCACGCTGTTCGCTTAAGCGATGTACCAGCGCCAGCACATCAACCTGGTGTGCGATATCCAGCGCCGAGGTCGGTTCATCCAACAGCAGACAGCGGCTGTCTTGCGCAACCAGCATCGCAATCCACGCACGCTGACGTTCACCGCCAGAGAGGCTATCAACCAAACGCTGAGCCAGCGGTTTTAACCCCACCAGCGCAATGGCTTCGTCCACTTTCTCGCGGTCGGCAACGCCAAAACGCCCCAGCGCGCCGTGCCATGGGTAGCGACCAATCGCCACCAGCTCACGTACCGTCATCCCTTCCGCCGGCGGTAATTGCTGCGGCAGATAGGCGACCTTGCGGGCAAAGGCTTTGCTGTTCCAGCTCGCCAGCGGCTGACCATCCAGCAGGATATCACCCTCTGATGGCGGCTGATGCCGGCCTAGCATTTTCAATAGCGTGGATTTACCCGAACCGTTATGCCCGATAAGACCAGTCACTTTCCCCGCAGGAAAAGTTAAAGAGAGTGGGTGAAGAAGCGTACGGCCTGGAACGCGAAAAACGACCTGTTCCAGAGAAAAGGTCGTATCAGAATGAGTTGTGTTGTCCTGCATAACCGTCAACATGTTAAAGGGCGCGGAAAACCCGCGCCCTGGAGGTGGTTAGAAACGGAACGTTGCAGTAGCAACAACCTGACGCTCTGCGCCCCAGTAGCATGCATACTCGCTATAGCAGCTGGAAACGTATTCACGATCGAACAGGTTATTCACGTTAACTGCGACTGACGATCCCGCCAGGCCGAAGCGTGCCAGATCGTATTTCACCATGGCATCAACAACGGTGTAGTCACCTACGTTAAACGATTCGTTTTTCTTGCCGGTTGAGGTGTCATTTTTGTAGTAACTGACAGTCGAACCGGTGTAACGCACACCCGCCCCGAAGGTCAGGCCACTGAGTGCAGTATCGTAGAAGGTGTAATCAGTCCAAAGAGAAGCCTGGTTACGTGGAACCTCTGCTGGACGTTTGCCTTTAAAGATAGTGTCTTCAGTGTATTCTGCATCGTTATAGCTGTAGGCTGCCGTTACGTTGATATTTTCGTTAACGGCTGCTTTGGCCTCCAACTCAAGACCACGGGAACGAATTTCACCGGTCTGAACGCTATACAGGCCCGTAGAGTCGTTCGGATCGGACGTCAGGTTCTTGTTTTTGGTCAGTTGGTAAATGGCTGCTGTCAGGACAACAGGCATATCCTTCGGTACGTATTTCACGCCCGTCTCATACTGCTTACCGCGAGAAGGATCGAACGGTTTGCCTTCTTTCGTCGAACCAGAAGTTGGTTCGAAGGATTCGCTATAGCTAAAGTATGGGGAAATACCGTTATCAAACAGATAGTTCACCCCACCACGCCAGGTGAACTGCTGGTCGTGATTCATGGCTTCTGTACCGGTGGTACGAGTCAGGGTTGAGGTCTTCGCATAGTCATAACGACCGCCCAGCGTCAGCACCCATTTGTCCCATTCCATCTGATCCTGTGCGTACAGGCCGGTCTGTTCCATACGGTTCAGAACCTGATACTTCGCATACGGACCGCTGACGTCGATGTTCGGATTACCGTACTGCGGATTCAACATATTCAGAGAATCAGCTGAACCGTACAGTGCATCGATGTCGTTACGCATACGAGAGTAATCAACACCGGTTAGCAGCGTATGGCCGACGTCACCAGTAGCAAAGTTGGATTGCAGCTGAGTATCGACAGTAAAGGTATTCAGATCTTCGTCAGAACGGACGTAGTTACGTTTGATGTTACCGGCACCGTCATAGCCAAAGCCATACACAGAACGGTACAGCGTTTTCACCTGGTCGTAGCGCAGGTTCTGGCGCACGGTGAAGGTATCGTTAAACGCGTGAGAGAAGTTGTAGCCCACCATCTGCTGGCGACGCTGCATCTTGTTATCTCGTTCACCTTCGTTGAAATCGGTCGGCAGCTTATGCGAATTGCCGTTGGCATCAACGTAAGGAACAACGGTACCTTCGCGTGGCAGCCAGCCGTAGTAGCCTGCATCCGGATCGCTTTGGAAGTTGCTCAGGAAGGTGAAGTCAGTTTTATCATCCGGACGCCAGCTAAAGGATGGTGCCACCGCGTAGCGGCTGGATTTCACCATGTCCTGCTGAGCATCCTGACTGCGGCCTAAGCCGGTCAGACGATAAGACCATACGCCAGCGTCATCAATCGCATCGCTGAAGTCAAAACCGGTCTGCCAGAGGTTATCCGTACCCATTTTGAACTGAATTTCGCGCAGCGGTTCAGTCGTCGGGCGCTTGCTGACCATGCTGACGATACCGCCCGGGTTGCTGTTGCCATACAGCACGGACGTTGGCCCACGCATCACTTCTACGCGTTCCAGGAAATAAGGGTCCATGGAAATTTCAGAGTAGTTATTACCCTGAAGTTTCATCCCATCCAGATATTGGTTGGTATTAACGGTGGTTGGTGCTGTAAAGCCACGAATGGAAACAACATCATAAGTCGAAGAGCTGCCGCGAGTGGAGAAGACGCTCGGCGTATAGGCCATAGCATCTTTCACGGTCGTCGGTTGACGAATATCCATCTCCTGACGGGTAATCACCGAAACAGACTGTGGCGTCTTCTCAATCGGAGTATCCGTTTTGGTTGCCGTCGCTGAGTGCTTAGCAGCAATCGTTGCCGCCGGACCCCAGGCACTTTCCTGAGCCGCAGGTGCTGCGGTGACGGTGATGGTTTCTTCTTTCGGTTTATCTGCAGCCTGTGCGTAAACAGACATGCCGCTAACCGCTGTGGCGACTACGACTGCGAGTTTACGCAGCGAGTGGGTTGGCTGAGCAGTTTTAGAACGCGCCATTGGTATGTCTCTGATGAAGTGAATGATAACGTAAACGAGAATTATTATTATAACCGGATGCATGATAGGACAGCAGCTGGACGTATAGCAAGCGATAAAAGTCCCTACCAGAATTAAGGGGTTAAGAAATAAACAGATGAAATAAAGGCGTTAAGAAAAAGAAAAAAAGAGATGAAAAAAAGCCCCTGTATCAAACAGAGGCTTTTTAATGACCACAAGGTCGTATTAATTCCCGCCGAACATATCCTTAATCCAGCCGGCTACGCCATCGCTGTCTTTCTTCTCCTGCGCTGGCGGCTGTTGCTGCTGTTGCTGCTGCGGTTGAGAAGAGGAATTATCAAACGGATTCGCAGACTGCTGCTCAATCTGCTGCTGGCTCTGCTGGCAGAGCGCATCCGGATTGGTGGTCCAGACCGGCAGCATACGCAAGCCACCGCCGCCGCAGATAAAGTTACCGTTTTCATCCACGCCCATATTGACGATATCTTCCGGCGGCGTCAGATCCAGCGCGATCGGCGATTCACTCGATAAATAGCGCTGGTAGATAGACATCGCACCGCTAGCACCGTACAGCTTGGTTGGCTGGTTGTTATCGCGACCTACCCAGGTAATCACCACTTCACGCCCATCAATCCCGGCAAACCAGGTATCGACGTTATTGTTGGTGGTCCCGGTTTTCCCTGCCAAATGCAGGTTCGGGTATTTCGCGCCCAACTGACGGCCCGTACCGCGCTGGACCACCTGCTGCATGGTCCACAGCGTCATGTAGGCCGCCTGTGCCGGAACGGCGCGTTCAGCCTGCGGGAAGCTCTGATACAACACAGTACCGTCTTCAGCAATCACCGAACGCAGCGCCGAAAGCGTTGCGCGGTTACCGCCGCTGGCGATAGTCTGGAACGCCTGCGCCACTTCAATCGGCGTCAGGTTCAGCGCACCCAGCAGCATTGCCGGAACGGCGTTAAGCTGATCTTTCGGCGCCCCCAACTTCAACCAGGTATCGGTGACGGCTGGTAAGCCTAGCGCCATGCCAAGGTTGACGGTCGGCACGTTCATCGAACGGGTCAACGCATCCACCAGCATGACCTGGCCGCTGTAGCGACGATCGTCATTCTGCGGTGACCATACCTGGCCGTTTGGCTGACGCAGAGCAATTGGCGCATCGGCAATCCAGGTATTCAAGCGATACTGATTCGGCTGGCTTAACGCCGTCAGATAGGTCGCCGGTTTTGCCAGAGAACCAATTGAACGACGCGCCTGCATAGCACGGTTGTAACCGGCAAACTGCGGCTCAGCCCCGCCAACCATGGCACGCACTTCACCACTGAAGCGGTCAACCACCACCATCGCAGTTTCCAGGTCATTCAGCTTGCGCTGTTTCTTCAGTACCGGAATGCCTTCGGTCGCTGCTTTTTCTGCGGCATCCTGGGCAACAGAGTCGAAGGTAGTGAAGATTTTCACCCCAGACAGGTCTTTGACCTTATCGCCCAGCTTCGCCTGCAGCTCCTGACGTACCATCTGCATAAATGCTGGCTGCGGCGAAATCACCCCACCGCGCGGCTGTACGCCCAGTGGTCTCGCGCTCAGCATGTCGTACAGTTCCTGATCGATGACTTTCTGCTGTTGCAGCAGGCGCAGCACCAGGTTACGACGCTCCAGCGCCAGTTTCGGGTTACGCCATGGGTTATAAACCGACGCCCCTTTCACCATGCCCACCAGCAGCGCCTGCTGATCGAGGCTCAGCTCTTCGACCGGACGGCCAAAGTAATAGAGGCTCGCCAGCGGGAAGCCGCGGATCTCATTGTCGCCGCTCTGACCGAGATACACCTCGTTCATGTACAGCTCAAGAATACGGTCCTTGCTGTAACGTGCATCGACGATCAGCGCCATGTACGCTTCGTTCGCTTTACGCCAGTAGGAACGTTCGCTGGAGAGGAACAGGTTTTTCACCAGCTGCTGGGTCAGCGTACTCGCGCCCTGCACCGTACGTCCGGCAGTCAGGTTGGCCAATACCGCACGACCAATCGAGAAGAAGCTGATGCCGTCGTGCTCGTAGAAATGGCGGTCTTCGGTGGCGATAAGCGTGTCCACCAGCAGGTCCGGGAAGCCATTGCGCGGGACAAACAGACGCTGCTCGCCGTTTGGCGAGGACATCATGGTAATCAGGCGCGGGTCGAGGCGGAAGAAACCGAACTGACGGTTGCTGTCCATGTTCTCGATGGTTTCCAGATGATCACCATCAAAGGTCAGGCGCGCACGCACCTGCCCTTCTTTGCTGTCCGGGAAATCGAACGGGCGGCGGATCATTTCGATGCTGTTGGCCTGCACGGTGAATTCACCCGGCCGCGTCATCGCCGTCACCTGACGATACTGAGTCGCGGTCAGCAGCTGTACCATCTCGTTTTTGCTGATGGTCATATCCGGCTCAAGGTTGACCATACGGCCATACACCGCCGCCGGAAGCTGCCAGACTTTGCCATCAATACGGCTGCGGATTTTTTGATCCAAATAGACGCCGTAAATCGCGATCAATACCGCAAAGACGATGCCGAGTTTGAGCAGGAACCAGAACCAGCGGTGTTTTCTGCGTGGTTTGCCTCCTTTACCGCCGCCTTTACGCGAACGCGGTTTTTCCTCATCGTAGTCATCGTCATCATAATCGTCGTCATACTCATCATCTCTGAGCTGTCGACGGCTTACCTTTTGTTTCGCCGGACGTGCAGGCTTACCTTTTCGTCCAATCGGCTCGCGGTCATTCCCCGCCATGCTTTCTCTCCGCAACATTCAGGCATAAAGGCCTGATTCTCAATTCTTCTGTCCTGTGACAGAAGAAGATATCTCTCAATTTTACGTCCCGGCGTAAACGTTTCAGCCAGGTTTACACCATCACGAATACTTCTTCGTCCGCCGCGTTGGCGCGGTATTCGCCGGGTCGTCCGGCCAGACATGCTTCGGATAGCGCCCTTTCATTTCTTTTTGCACCTCGCGGTACGCCCCTTGCCAGAACGCGCTTAAATCACGCGTGATCTGCAATGGACGCTGAGCGGGTGAAAGTAGCTCCAGCACCAGTGCCACTCGCCCTTGGGCGATGGTCGGCGTACTGGCTTCACCAAACATTTCCTGCATCCGTACCGCGAGTGCCGGCGGATTGTCTTCGTCATAGCGAATCGCAATTCGGCTTCCCGTCGGCACAGTGTAATGAGTTGGCAGTGAACTCTCCAGACGTTGTTGTAATGACCACGGCATCCGGTCGCGCAGCGCCTGGCAAATATCGACGGATTTCAGCCCGCGCAACGAATGGACGCCATTCATATGCGGCAACAGCCAGCTTTCCAGCTCATCCAGAAGCGTCGCGTCATCCACCGCAGGCCATGGTTCCTCGGGCAACCAGCGTGCTGCACACTGTAAACGCAAGCGTAGCTGCTGCGCTTCGCTCGTCCAGTTAAGCACGCTTAATCCTTTCTCGCGAATCCCGGTCAGCATGGCCTGATGCAGTTCGCTTTCGGACAGCTTGCCCAGCGGGCGCACGCTAAGCGTCAATTGGCCAATCTGGCTTCGACGCAGCGCCTTGAGCGTCCCCTGAGCATCATCCCACTCAATGGTGTCAGATTGTTGAAGCAGTGAAGGACAACGGGCGGTGAGCGCGTCAATATCCAGCGCACAGGCCTGCAAAATACGCGCATCCGGCGACGCGCTAACCTGCAGCAACAGCGGCGCAATCAGCCATTCGTAGCGGTTTAACGCATCATCCGCATCCAGCATCGCTCCCATTCCGTTGGCCAGTTGATAGCGTCCTTCCTGGCCACGCCGACGGGCAATACGGTCAGGGAAGCCCTGCGCCAGCAGCGCGGGGATCGCATCGCTATCCGGCTGCCCCGCGCGACGATTAAGGCGCTTACACAGCTGTTGGCTGCGCTGCTGCCATTGGCCCTGCGGGCGGGCAAATGCCTGTAACAGGTCATGATTGGCACCACGCGGTGGCTCTTCAAGAATCGCCGCCAGCCGTGCGGCCGTTGCCACTTCATCATCGCTCTGTGCCGCCACCAGCATCGCTGCCAGGCGCGGATCGTTGCCCAGCGTCGCCATTTTCTGCCCCTTCGCCGTTAAACGCTCATCGGCCAGCGCCGCAAGCTGCGTCAACAGCCGACGCGCTGCCGCCAGGTTTACGGCCGGGGGCTGATCCAGCCAATTGAGCTGTGTTGGATCGGTGCAGCCCCACTGCAACAATTCCAGCAGCAGTGACGACAGATCGCTTTGTAAGATTTCCGCATCGCTTTGCACCGCCGCGCGTTCTGCCTGCTCTTTTGCCAGCAGATGCATGCAGACGCCCGGCTCCAGTCGCCCGGCACGGCCGGCGCGCTGGGTCATCGACGCCTGGCTTACCCGCTGGGTTAACAAACGCGTCAACCCGGTGCGCACGTCAAAACGGGCGACGCGCTCCTGCGCGCTGTCCACCACTAGGCGAATACCTTCAATGGTCAGGCTGGTTTCGGCGATATTGGTCGCCAGCACCACCTTACGTTTACCCGGCGGTGCGGGAAGAATCGCCTGCCGCTGTTCGCTGAGCGATAGCGCACCATATAAAGGACAAAGCAGCACATCATCAGCCACCCGTTCGGCAAGATAGTTTTGTACACGCTGAATCTCGCCCACGCCGGGCAAAAACAACAACAGTGAACCGGGCTCATTGCGCAACAGTTCCGCCGTGGCAATTGCCACCGCTTCATCAAAGCGCTGGTGTGAGGGCAACGACTGATAGCGGCGTTCCACCGGGTAGGCCCGGCCTTCGGAAATAATGGTTGGTGCCTGCGGCAGGAGACGCTGGAGTTTGTCGTTATCCAGCGTCGCCGACATGATAAGCAGCTTGAGATCATCACGAAGCCCCTGCTGCACATCCAGCAACAACGCCAGCGCCAGATCCGCCTGCAGGCTGCGCTCATGAAACTCATCCAGGATCACCAGCCCCACGCCCGACAGTTCGGGATCGTGCTGGATCATGCGCGTCAGGATCCCCTCGGTCACAACTTCCAGCCGGGTATTGGTGCCCACACAAGTTTCGGCACGCATACGGTATCCTACCGTTTCGCCCGGCTTTTCACCCAACAGCTCCGCCAGACGTTGCGCAACGTTGCGCGCCGCCAGCCGACGTGGCTCCAGCAGGAGAATACGCCCTTCAATCGCTCCTTCACGCAAAATCTGCAACGGCAGCCAGGTTGATTTGCCCGCGCCCGTTGGCGCATTAAGCAGAACCTGTGGGGATTGCCGTAAGGCGAGAAGGAGTTCAGGAAGGATGCTTGCGACCGGCAACAGGGACACGAATGGCTCCAGGGGTTAACATTAAACGGCGGACATTGTAGCATCGCCTCAATTCATAACCGAGTACCCACGATGTCTGAGTCAAAAAGACTGTTTTTCGCCGTTGAGATCCCGGCGAAAATTCAGAAGCAGCTGGTGCAGTGGCGAGCGGATAATTTTCCCGCCGACGCCGGTGTGCCGGTAGCTGCCGCCAATATGCACATCACGCTGGCGTTTCTCGGCGAGGTCAGCGCGGAAAAACAGCTCGCGCTAGCGGCCATGGCCGGACGCATTCACCAGCCAGGCTTTACGCTGCATCTCGACGATGCCGGGCAGTGGCTGCGTTCGCGCGTAGTCTGGCTCGGTACGCGCCAGCCGCCACGCGGTTTGCTACAGCTCGCCAATATGCTACGTGCGCAGGCCGCCCGCAGCGGCTGTTATCAAAGCCCACAGCCGTTCCACCCACACCTGACGCTGCTGCGTAACGCGGGCCAGGCGGTGCCGATTCCGGCTCCGGGTTTTCATTGGGACTTTCCGGTGACGGAGTTTGTTCTGTATGAATCGCGCTATGCCGGAGGGCGTACACGATACACGCCATTACAGCGCTGGACGCTCAGCGAATAAATAAGGAAACCCAATGCAGTTCATGCCGCCGCTCCAGTCCGCCACGCTAATTAAACGCTATAAACGCTTTCTGGCCGACGTGGTCACGCCATCGGGCGAGGTTTTTACCCTTCACTGTCCAAACACCGGCGCGATGACCGGTTGCGCAACGCCGGGCGATACCGTGTGGTATTCAACATCCGAAAATACTAAACGCAAATATCCGCATACCTGGGAACTGACTCAAACGCAAAATGGGGAATTTATCTGCGTTAACACGCTTCGTGCGAATACCGTAGCAAAAGAAGCGATCGAGACCGGAAATATTCCTGAACTCACCGGCTACAACACGCTGAAAAGTGAAGTGAAATACGGTGAGGAAAACAGCCGGATTGATATCATGTTACAGGCAGATGATCGCCCCAGATGCTATATTGAAGTGAAGTCGGTAACGCTCGCTGAAAATGAGTTTGGTTATTTTCCCGATGCAGTCACCCTGCGGGGCCAAAAACATTTACGCGAGCTTATGGGCGTTGTGGCGAACGGAGAGCGCGCCGTTTTACTGTTTGCAATCTTGCACTCAGCCATTGAATATTTCTCTCCTGCACACCATATTGATGCTCAATACGCAAAGCTATTGAATGAGGCTTACAAAAAGGGGGTGGAGATTTTGGCTTATAAAGCGGAACTTTCTGCCGATAATATGACTCTGATATCGCCGTTACCCGTTTCATTGGTTTCGGGTGAATTTGCATAGAAAGTGTTCGGGCTGCGGCGCAAATACGCTTTTCCTCACAGCATTGTCAAGTGTTACGTTTAGATAATTGCCAACCGGAAAAGCATCTGTTATTTATAGCGGCCTGATTTTTCCCCCGAACACGGGGATCGATAGTGCGTGTTAAGGAGAAACAACATGCAAGAAGGGCAAAACCGTAAAACATCGTCCCTGAGTATTCTGTCCATCGCTGGGGTGGAGCCGTACCAGGTGAAACCGGGCGAAGAGTATATGAACGAAGCCCAGCTAGCGCACTTCCGACGTATTCTTGAAGCATGGCGTAATCAACTTAGGGATGAAGTCGATCGCACCGTTACTCACATGCAGGACGAAGCTGCAAACTTCCCGGATCCGGTAGACCGTGCCGCACAGGAAGAAGAGTTCAGCCTCGAACTGCGTAACCGCGATCGTGAACGTAAGCTGATCAAAAAGATCGAGAAGACGTTGAAGAAAGTCGAAGATGAAGATTTCGGCTACTGCGAATCCTGTGGTGTTGAAATTGGTATTCGTCGTCTGGAAGCGCGCCCAACGGCCGACCTGTGTATTGACTGCAAAACGCTGGCAGAAATCCGCGAAAAGCAGATGGCAGGTTGATAGAACGCTAACACTCTATCTTCAAGGCGGGAGTCACTTCCCGCCTTGTTGTTTTTTATTGCTATAAAAATGTCATCACAACCTTATATAGGGCGCTTCGCCCCCTCACCTTCCGGTGAACTGCATTTTGGTTCTCTAATTGCGGCCCTTGGCAGCTATCTACAGGCTCGTGCCAGGCAAGGTATCTGGCGAGTTCGCATCGAAGATATTGATCCTCCACGTGAAGTTCCCGGTGCTGCAACCACCATTTTGCATCAGCTGGAACATTACGGCCTGCACTGGGACGGCGATGTTCTGTGGCAGTCTCAGCGCCATGACGCCTACCGTGAAGCGCTGGCTTGGCTGAAAAATCAGGACCTGTGTTATTTCTGTACCTGCACGCGTGCGCGTATTCAGAGTATCGGCGGCACCTATGACGGCCACTGCCGCACGCTGAATAATGGCCCCGACAACGCGGCCCTGCGTCTGCATCAGCTGCATCCAGTATTGGAATTTACCGATCTGCTGCGCGGTACGCTTATAGCCGATGAACGCCTGGCACGCGAGGATTTCATTATTCATCGCCGTGATGGGCTTTTTGCCTATAACCTCGCCGTGGTCGTGGACGACCATTTTCAGGGGGTTACTGAGATTGTGCGCGGTGCGGATTTAATTGAGCCGACGGTCCGGCAAATTTCGCTCTACCAACAGTTTGGCTGGCCGGTGCCTGACTATATTCATCTGCCGCTGGCATTGACTGTAGAAGGTGCTAAACTTTCCAAGCAAAATCATGCACCTGCTTTGCCTCACGGCGACCCTCGCCCGATACTCATCGAGGCGCTGCGCTTTTTGGGCCAGGACATTCCGGCGCAATGGCAGGATTTCAATACAGCGGATCTCTTGCAAAATGCAGTCACTAAGTGGTCGCTTTCCGCTGTGCCTGAGACGGCGAAGATCAATCCGCCATTCTCAAACGCGTAATGCTGAGCTATGATTAGCCGCTATTTTTTTGTCCTGGATACTGATATTACCGAGGTGCACCATTTTTACCCGAGTCGCTAATTTCTGCCGCAAGGTGCTAAGCCGTGAGGAGAGCGAGGCTGAAAACGCCGTTGCTAAACCTGTTATGACTGTCATTCCGCGCGAGCAGCACGCTATTTCCCGCAAAGATATTAGCGAGAACGCCCTCAAGGTTCTTTATCGTCTGAATAAAGCTGGCTACGAGGCATACCTCGTCGGCGGGGGTGTCCGCGACCTGCTTCTAGGCAAAAAACCGAAAGATTTCGATGTGACCACCAGCGCTACGCCAGACCAGGTACGTAAGCTGTTCCGTAACTGCCGTTTGGTCGGTCGCCGCTTCCGTCTGGCCCACGTCATGTTTGGCCCGGAAATTATCGAGGTCGCCACCTTCCGTGGCCACCACGAAGATGGTCAGTCTGACCGTACCACCTCTCAGCGTGGGCAAAATGGCATGCTGCTGCGCGACAACATCTTCGGCTCCATCGAAGATGACGCTCAGCGCCGCGACTTTACCATCAACAGCCTTTATTACAGCGTGGCTGACTTTACCGTCCGCGACTACGTTGGCGGCATGCAGGATCTGTCTGACGGCGTGATTCGCCTGATAGGCGTACCGGAAACCCGCTACCGCGAAGATCCGGTACGTATGCTGCGCGCCGTGCGTTTTGCCGCCAAGCTGAGTATGAGTATTAGCCCGGAAACCGCTGAGCCAATTCCGCGTCTGGCAACGCTGATGAACGATGTCCCTCCGGCGCGTCTGTTTGAAGAAGCGCTCAAGCTGCTTCAAGCGGGCTACGGCTATGAAACCTATAAGCTGCTGCGCGAATATAATCTGTTCCAGCCACTGTTCCCAACCATCACCCGCTATTTCACCGAAGACGGCGATAGCCCGATGGAACGCATTATTGCGCAGGTGCTGAAGAACACCGATAACCGCATTCATAACGATATGCGCGTTAACCCAGCATTCCTGTTTGCCGCGATGTTCTGGTATCCGCTGCTGGAGATGGCGCAGAAGATTGCCCAGGAAAGCGGTCTGGCCTACCACGACGCTTTCGCGCTGGCGATGAATGAAGTGCTGGATGAAGCCTGCCGTTCACTGGCCATTCCAAAACGTATTACCTCGCTGGTACGCGATATCTGGCAGCTGCAGCTGCGTATGTCTCGTCGTCAGGGTAAGCGCGCCTGGAAGCTGATGGAGCATCCTAAATTCCGCGCCGCATTCGATCTGCTGGCACTGCGTGCTGAAGCCGAAAACAATCATGAATTGCAGCGTCTCACCCAATGGTGGAGCGAATTCCAGGTTGTCGCGCCGCCCGCGCAAAAAGACATGCTTAACGAGCTGGATGACGAGCCGGAAAATCGCCGTCGCCATCGCCGCCCGCGTAAACGTGCACCGCGTCGCGAGGGTAGCGCGTGACGCTGGTTTATATCGCACTCGGCAGCAACCTCGCCTCGCCACTTGAGCAGGTGAATGCTGCCGTCAAGGCACTGGGAGAAATTCCGGACACACGCCTTGTCGCGGTCTCCTCGTTTTATCGCACGCCGCCACTTGGACCGCAGGATCAGCCAGATTATCTCAATGCTGCCGTCGCGCTGGAGACTGCGTTAGCGCCAGAAGTGCTGCTGAGCCATACCCAACGCATTGAACTGCAGCAGGGGCGCGTACGCAAAGCCGAACGCTGGGGGCCACGCACACTCGATTTAGACATTATGCTGTTTGGTCAGGCGATGATTAATACCGATATTCTGACCGTGCCCCACTACGACATGCATAACCGCGGCTTTATGCTGTGGCCCCTGTATGAAATCGCCCCTTCTCTGACATTCCCTGACGGGATCAGCCTGCAACAGCATCTTGAAACGCTGGGCGCTGAAAAACCCGCACTCTGGTAACGTATAGCTCTCATTTTTAACGTTCCCTGCTTTACGGGGAATCGGTTGCCTAAAATAATTGCCCCCCTGAATTCGGCTGTTAAAATGCCGGGTAATTCGACCTTATCATCAGGGATTATTATGAAACCGACCACCATCGCGGTATTGCAGAAATGCAAGCAAGAGAAAAAACGCTTCGCCACCATTACGGCTTACGATTACAGCTTTGCCAAACTGTTCGCCGACGTTGGCATCAACGTGATGCTGGTCGGTGATTCTCTTGGCATGACGGTGCAGGGGCACGATTCCACCCTGCCGGTTACCGTTGACGATATTGCTTACCATACACACGCCGTTCGCCGCGGGGCACCAAACTGCCTGCTGCTGTCCGATCTGCCGTTCATGGCTTACGCCACGCCTGAACAAGCCTTTGAAAACGCCGCCACCGTTATGCGTGCGGGCGCCAATATGGTGAAAATCGAAGGCGGAGCCTGGCTGGTTGAGACGGTGAAAATGCTCACCGACCGTGCTGTACCGGTATGTGGTCATCTGGGATTAACACCGCAGTCAGTCAACGTCTTTGGCGGCTACAAGGTCCAGGGGCGCGGCGATGCCGGCCAGGTCCTGCTCGACGACGCGTTAGCCCTGGAAGCCGCTGGCGCTCAGCTGCTGGTACTGGAGTGCGTGCCGGTTGAGCTGGCGAGGCGCGTTACTGAAGCGTTATCGATCCCGGTTATTGGTATCGGTGCCGGTAATGTCACCGACGGGCAGATCCTCGTAATGCATGACGCCTTCGGCATCACCGGTGGCCATATCCCTAAATTTGCTAAAAATTTCCTTGCTGAAGCGGGCGACATGCGTGCCGCTGTGCGGCAGTATATGACGGAAGTGGAGTCCGGGGTCTATCCGGGCGAAGAACACAGTTTCCATTAAGGAGTCTTGTTGTGCTAATTATCGAAACCCTGCCGCTGCTGCGCCAGCATATCCGCCGTCTGCGTCAGGAAGGCAAACGCGTCGCGCTGGTCCCGACGATGGGCAATCTCCACGATGGCCATATGACGCTGGTTGAAGAAGCCAAAACGCGAGCAGATGTGGTCATTGTCAGCATCTTCGTCAACCCGATGCAATTCGACCGCGTTGAAGATCTGGCAAACTACCCGCGCACGCTCCAGGAAGACTGTGAAAAGCTGAACAAGCGTAAAGTCGATTACGTCTTTGCCCCAGCCGTCGCAGAAATCTACCCACAGGGCACCGAGAGCCATACCATTGTTGATGTTCCCGGTCTTTCAACCATGCTCGAAGGTGCCAGCCGTCCAGGCCACTTCCGCGGCGTGTCTACCATCGTGAGCAAACTGTTCAATCTGATTCAGCCTGATATCGCCTGCTTCGGTGAAAAAGATTTCCAGCAGCTGGCGCTGCTGCGCAAGATGGTCGCCGATATGGGCTATGACATTGAGATCGTCGGCGTGCCGATTATCCGTGCGAAAGATGGCCTCGCGCTCAGCTCGCGCAACGGCTATCTGACGGCAGAACAGCGTAAAATCGCGCCGGGTCTGTATAAAGTGCTCAGCAGCGTGGCCGAAAAACTGAAAGGCGGTGAACGCGATCAGGATGAGATGATAACCCTCGCAGAACAGGCGCTGAACGAGAAAGGCTTCCGTGCCGACGATATTCAGATCCGCGATGCTGATACCCTGCTCGACCTGACGGAAAACAGCAAACGTGCGGTTATCCTGATGGCCGCCTGGCTTGGTAAAGCCCGCTTGATTGATAATCAAAGCGTCGAGCTGTAATACCCGCCTCGTAGCCCGGCGGCAGTTTACTCCCCCGGGCTACGAGGAAAAATGATGTCAGTACAGGTGTTAATTTACGCTTTCAGCGATGTGTTCTGGCTACATGAATGGTAGCGATGCTGTGATACGACAAGGGTTGCAGAGCATAATGCGGGATGATGCGCAATTCATCGAGGCCTGGTGAATCGCATATGGACACCTGGTTTAAATCAGGCAATACTGCCTGCGAAATTTCTCAAGGCAGCCGCTGACTGCTTTGTTTCCGTTAAGAATTAAAGGTAGACGCTATGATTCGCACTATGCTGCAGGGCAAACTCCACCGCGTTAAGGTCACGCAGTCTGACCTGCACTATGAAGGTTCCTGCGCGATTGATCAGGACTTCCTTGACGCCGCGGGGATCCTGGAAAACGAAGCCATTGATATCTGGAACGTTAACAACGGCAAACGTTTCTCAACCTACGCTATCGCGGCGGAACGTGGTTCTAAAATCATTTCCGTTAACGGTGCGGCTGCACACAACGCCGATGTTGGCGATATCGTCATCATCGCCAGCTTTGTCACTATGTCTGATGAAGAAGCCCGCACCTGGCGCCCGAACGTGGCCTATTTTGAAGGCGACAATGAAATGAAACGTACTGCGAAAGCTATTCCAGTACAGGTTGCCTGATCTCCTCTGGCGCCCGGCATTCGTCGAGCGCCAGCTTAACCCTGCGGCTGGTTACTGACTAACCGCGACATCGTCTCCAGCGAATCCGTTCTCAGAATATACAGTCTCTTGAGCAGCATCGGATTATCCCCCGGCTTCACCTTCCCTTTCACCGTCGTCACCGCCAGATGAAAACCGGCATCACCCGCTGCCTTCACCGCCGTCGCGTTGTAGCCACCGAACGGATAGGAAAGGTACAGCACATGTGGATTAAACTGCGCCAGAGCACGCCTGGAGTGCTCAAAATCAAAAAGGATGTTGTGGTAGCTGCGGCTAAGCAAAATCGGCCGACGATAGCCGTCTACCCGATGCAAGAAGTGGGTATGCGACTGGAAGTCGAACACGTTTTTAATTTCGTTAAGTTCAGAAATACTCATAAACTGCAGCGATTTCGGCGCCCACTTTTGCGGGTGACGCTTGATGCGCGATGAAATAATAAACGCCGTCGCCTTCATACCGTACTGATGCAGTATCGGCCAGGCATAGCGGCTCACCGATTTGAGCCCATCGTCAAAGGTGATGACCACCGCCCGCGCGGGTAAATTAGCGCGGTTATGCACGTAATCTTCTAGCTGATACATCGTCAGCGTGGTGTAACCCATATCGCGCAGCCAGGTCATCTGGTTACTGAAAGCACGCACGGAAGTGGTGGTTGAGGTATGGCGAAAACGGGTGTTCTCTTCATCACGCAGAATATGGTGATAAGTCAGGACCGGAATTCCGTTGTCAGGCTGCGCATCCAGCGCGCTGATATAGGCTAGCCGATCGCCAATGCGAATTTGGTACCAGGTCTGGTTCAGACGGTCTTTAAGCCGGTTAATGACCGGATAACGCAAGTTCTCCGCCAGCGTTCCAAACGGCGCGCTACCGACGTCCGGCGCGTTATAAACCGGCGTATCTTTCCACGTAATCAGGTTCTGATTGCTAAGCGGCTTATTTAAATCCCCCAACCCATCTTCAACCCGCTGACGTCCCTGCACCGGCTCAAGATGACCTTTGTCGATAAAGCCTTTGCCGAAGCCAAAATTAAAGGTGTAGTAATCCTCAACGTCCGGCTCAATGGCAATAATTTGCCCGGCGCGCAGATTTCCTACCGTCATGGTTTTATTGCCGATGCGCGCCCAAACCGTCGCATCTTCGGTGGTTTGCATATAGCGCATAGGCAAAGCGGCGGCGGCACCACCGGAGAGGAACAAAACAAGCAGTACGACAGCGCGTATAACCATGAGCAATAACCAAAGCGGGAACCGACCTGTTTATTGTAACAAAAGCGGCATCAATACCAACGTTTAATTCTCATACAAATCATGGAGTAGAACAAAGGGGGGATTTTTCTGCTGCTGATGCCACAAGCTCGTGACTCCCGGCGTTCCCAGCTCAACGATACGCTGACGAAACTCGCTGCTGCTCGTGGATTCCCGCATTGGAACCATTTGCTCAAGCAATGAATACTGGATACCGGCGATGACTTCACAGCCGCTGTGCTTGTGGCTCATCAGCGATGCCACACGATACGGCGCAGCGCCTGCGCTGTCGGTGAGGAAAATAACACCGTCGCCCGAGTCAGTCTGATGCAGCGCTTCGCACATCATGCGACTCAGCATATTGGCGCTTAATCCGCGCCAATAATTCACCGCCCGACACTGCGGTAGCGGACCATATTTTTTTTCCAGACGATCCAGCAGTTCCTGTGCGCGATCGTCATGGCAGGAAATCACCCAACCCAACATAGCTTGCCTCCTTAGCAGGCAAGTAGTTTAGCGAAGCAATCGATAATTTGGGGTGATGGTTGTCAAAAAACGCTTCCCGGCAGCGGTTAACTGCCGGGAAAGACAGCGTAATTAACTGCGCAGACCGCGCCCGCGCTGGATCAGATACCAGCACAGCAGGTAGAAGGCAGCGATAAACACCACCAGCACGCCGAAGGTGGTGACCAGCGGCACATCGTTAATGCCGAGGAAACCATAGCGGAAGCCGCTAATCATGTAGACGATCGGGTTCAGATGCGACAGCGCCTGCCAGAACGGCGGCAGCAGAGTCAGCGAATAGAACACCCCACCCAGATAGGTCAGCGGCGTCAACACGAAGGTTGGGATCAGGCTAATGTCGTCAAAGGTTTTGGCGAATACAGCATTCAGCAGGCCGGCCAGCGAGAACAGTACCGCCGTCAGCACCAGCGTCAACGCGACGAAAACCCATGAGTGCACCTGGAATGGCACAAAGAAGAGTGAAATGGCGGTCACCAGAACGCCGACACACAGGCCACGCGCGACGCCACCGCCAACAAAACCGGCGATGATGACATGCGTCGGTACCGGGGCAACCAGCAATTCTTCAATGTTGCGCTGAAACTTGGCACTGAAGAACGATGACGCCACGTTGGCGTAAGCGTTGGTGATCACCGCCATCATGATCAGGCCCGGCACGATGAATTGCATGTAGCTAAAACCGTGCATTTCGCCAATCCGCGAGCCAATCAGGTTACCGAAGATGATAAAGTACAGCGTCATAGTGATGACGGGCGGCACCAGCGTCTGCACCCAAATACGCATAAAGCGGTGGATCTCTTTCGCCCAGATGCTTTTCAGCGCGACCCAATAAAGCTGCATCATGCGCGATCTCCTTGTTTTTCATGAACCAGTGAAACAAACAGCTCTTCCAGGCGGTTCGCTTTGTTACGCATACTCAATACTTGAATTCCCTGTGCGCTAAGCTGCGCGAAGACGCTGTTAATTCCCTGCTCACGCAGCACTTCCACTTCCAGCGTTGAGGTGTCCACCAGGCTATACTGGTAGCCTTCCAGCTTCGGCAGCGGGCTTTTCGGCGCCAGGTCGAGGATAAAGGTTTCTGATTTCAGCTTGGAAAGCAGATTCTTCATCGAGGTGTTTTCCACCAGTTCACCACGCTGGATAATACCGATATTGCGGCACAGCATTTCTGCCTCTTCCAGGTAGTGGGTGGTGAGGATAATGGTAGTGCCTTTATCGTTGAGATCTTTGAGGAATCCCCACATTGAGCGGCGCAGCTCAATATCTACGCCAGCCGTAGGTTCATCGAGAATCAACAGTTTAGGCTCATGCATCAGCGCGCGAGCAATCATCAGGCGACGCTTCATACCACCGGAAAGCATCCGCGCACGTTCATTGCGTTTTTCCCACAAATCGAGCTGCTTGAGGTATTTTTCGCTGCGGATAACCGCTTCTTTGTACTCAACGCCGTAGTAACCCGCCTGGTTCACGACGATTTGCTGTACAGTTTCAAACGGGTTGAAGTTGAACTCCTGCGGCACGAGACCCAGCTGGCGTTTGGCATTGACCACGTCTTTTTGCAGATCATAGCCAAAGACGCTGACGCGCCCGGACGTTTTGTTCACCAGCGAACTGATAATGCCGATGGTAGTGGATTTCCCCGCGCCGTTCGGCCCCAGAAGCGCATAAAAATCGCCGGCTTCAACTTGTAAATCTATCCCACGCAGCGCCTGGACGCCGCCGGGATAGGTTTTCGTCAGTTGCTCTAATTCCAGTGCAATGGTCATAGATATTTGCTTACCTTACATTCTGATACTTGATATTTACTCTACGTAATTTACGTTGCGACAAGGCGGCGACGCAGCGAATCTCCAGGAGCGTACACCAGTACGTGACTGGGGTAAGCGAGGAAAGCCAACGCAGTGGCAACGTAAAGTACAACGAGTATTTGGTTTTAATAAATCAGGAGTTGCCCTATATTAGCCCAACGCAATTTACTTGGTTACAGCCTCCATGAACGACATAGATACACTCATCAGCAACAACGCACTATGGTCAAAAATGCTGGTAGAAGAGGATCCCGGTTTTTTTGAGAAACTGTCGCAAGCGCAAAAACCGCGCTTTTTATGGATTGGGTGTTCTGACAGCCGTGTTCCCGCCGAACGTTTGACCGGGCTCGAGCCTGGCGAACTGTTTGTTCACCGTAATGTAGCCAACCTGGTGATTCATACCGATCTCAACTGCCTTTCCGTGGTGCAGTATGCCGTTGATGTGCTGGAAGTTGAACACATTATTATCTGCGGCCACTATGGCTGCGGCGGCGTTCAGGCGGCGGTAGAAAACCCAGAACTGGGACTTATCGACAACTGGCTGCTGCACATCCGCGATATCTGGTTCAAACATAGCTCATTGCTTGGCGAGATGCCGCCGGAACGTCGCATGGATACCCTTTGCGAACTCAACGTTATGGAGCAGGTGTATAACCTCGGTCATTCCACCATTATGCAGTCAGCGTGGAAGCGCGGTCAGAAAGTGATGATTCACGGCTGGGCTTACGGTATTCACGATGGCCTGCTGCGCGATCTTGATGTCACGGCCACCAGCCGCGAGACTCTGGAACAGCGCTACCGCCACGGAATTTCCAACCTCAAGTTAAAGCACATCAACCACAAGTAAGTGAAAAGTGCCGGGCAGTGGCGATGCCTTACCCGGCCTACAGGTCTGTGCCCGCAGGCCTGATAAGTGAAGCGCCAGCAGGCGCTCCTCGCAATATTACTCGTCCAGCATGACCACTTTGCCAACGTACGGCAGATGGCGATAGCGCTGAGCATAGTCGATACCGTAACCGACCACGAACTCATCAGGGATGGAGAATCCGATAAACTCAACCGGCACATCAACTTCACGGCGGGATGGTTTATCCAGCAGCGTACAGATGGCCAGCGATTTCGGCTCGCGCAGCCCCAAAATTTCACGCACTTTCGACAGGGTGTTACCTGAGTCGATAATGTCTTCAACGATTAGCACGTCTTTACCACGAATATCTTCGTCGAGGTCTTTGAGGATTTTCACGTCGCGGGTGGTGGACATACCGCTGCCATAGCTGGATGCCGTCATAAAATCGACTTCGTGCGGAACCTGTACTTCACGGCACAGGTCAGCCATGAACATGAACGAGCCGCGCAGCAGGCCCACTAACACCATTTCGCTGCCGCTATCCTGGTAGCGCTCATTAATCAGACGACCTAATTCGGCGATACGTGCTTTGATCTCCGCTTCCGGGATCATCACTTCAACAGTATGTTTCATTTAACTAACCACATGATTTTAAATGTAAATCACTCAACCTGTTAACCCTAAGGCACCAGGTTGATCAGCAAGCGAGAAAGTATACCAGTAAAAGGGATCGGGCCGTTAATTCGATAATAAAGCTCATTTTGTGATTTCGATCACACTTGTTAAATCCTATAATGAAATGAAAGCAATAATTAACAAACGAATGGACACCTTTCTATGGCAGAAACAAAATCTCAACAATCACGGCTACTCGTGAGGCTAACGGCCCTCTTCGCGGCATTCTGCGGGCTGTATTTGTTAATCGGTGGTATATGGCTGGTCGCGATCGGCGGCTCCTGGTACTACCCCATCGCAGGTCTGGTGATGCTGGGTATTACCGCGATGCTCTGGCGCGCGAAGCGTTCAGCACTGTGGCTTTACGCACTACTGCTGGTCGCCACCATGGTCTGGGGCGTCTGGGAAGTTGGCTTTGACTTCTGGGCGCTGACGCCGCGCAGCGATGTGCTGGTCATCTTCGGCGTGTGGCTGATTCTGCCATTCGTCTGGCATCGTCTGGTAGTACCTTCCAGCGGTGCGGTCGCCGCGCTGCTGGTTGCCCTGCTGATTAGCGCCGGGATCCTCACCTGGGCCGGTTTTAACGACCCGCAGGAGGTGAACGGCACGCTGAGCGCGGATGCTACGCCTGCCGAGCCTATCTCACAGGTTGCCGATCAGGATTGGCCTGCTTACGGGCGCAATCAGGAAGGTCAACGGTTCTCCCCGCTCAAGCAAATCAATGCGGATAACGTACACAATCTGAAGGAAGCGTGGGTATTCCGTACCGGCGACCTGAAGCAGCCAAACGATCCGGGTGAAATCACCAACGAAGTGACACCGATTAAAATCGGCAACATGCTGTATCTCTGTACCGCCCACCAGCGCGTGTTTGCTCTGGATGCGGCAACCGGTAAAGAGAAGTGGCACTTTGACCCGCAGTTGGGCACCGACCCGAGCTTCCAGCATGTGACCTGTCGCGGTGTTTCATACCATGAAGCCACGGCCGCCAACGCTTCGCCGGATGTGGTGGCCGACTGCCCACGTCGTATCATCCTGCCGGTAAACGATGGTCGTATTTTTGCGCTCAACGCCGATACCGGCAAGCTGTGCGAGTCCTTCGCCAATAAAGGTATCCTCAATCTGCAGACCAACATGCCAGTGACCACACCAGGCATGTACGAACCGACATCACCACCTATCGTCACCGATAAAGTGATCGTGATTGCCGGTGCGGTCACCGATAACTTCTCGACTCGTGAGCCCTCTGGCGTAATTCGCGGTTTCGACATCAACAGCGGCAAACTGCTGTGGGCTTTCGATCCGGGTGCTAAAGATCCGAACGCTATCCCGGATGACGAACACCATTACACGCTCAACTCACCAAACTCGTGGGCGCCAGCCGCCTATGACGCGAAGCTGGATCTGGTTTATCTGCCGATGGGCGTGACCACCCCGGATATCTGGGGCGGTAATCGCACACCTGAGCAGGAGCGCTACGCGAGCTCAATTGTGGCGCTGAATGCGACCACTGGTAAACTGGCCTGGAGCTATCAGACCGTCCACCACGACCTGTGGGATATGGATATGCCGTCCCAGCCTACGCTGGCAGATATTACGGTTAACGGCAAAACAGTACCGGTTGTCTATGCTCCAGCGAAAACAGGCAACATCTTCGTGCTGGATCGTCGTAACGGCGAGCTGGTCGTTCCGGCCCCGGAAAAACCGGTTCCGCAGGGTGCAGCCAAAGGCGACTACGTCACCAAAACGCAGCCATTCTCTGATCTCAGCTTCCGTCCGAAGAAAGATCTGACTGGCGCGGACATGTGGGGCGCCACCATGTTTGACCAGCTGGTGTGCCGCGTGATGTTCCATCAGATGCGCTATGAAGGCATTTTCACGCCGCCATCTGAACAGGGTACGCTGGTGTTCCCGGGTAACCTCGGAATGTTTGAATGGGGTGGTATCTCTGTCGATCCAAACCGTCAGGTGGCAATTGCCAACCCGATGGCGCTGCCGTTCGTATCGAAGCTTATCCCTCGTGGCCCAGGCAACCCGATGGAACCGCCGAAAGACGCAAAATCCAGCGGTACCGAGTCCGGTATTCAGCCGCAGTATGGCGTACCGTTTGGCGTGACGCTGAACGCTTTCCTGTCACCGTTTGGCCTACCGTGCAAACAGCCGGCCTGGGGTTACATCTCGGCGCTGGATCTGAAAACCAACGAAGTGGTGTGGAAAAAACGTCTGGGTACGCCGCAGGATAGCCTGCCGTTCCCGATGCCAATTCCGCTGCCGTTCAATATGGGTATGCCAATGCTGGGCGGCCCAATTTCAACAGCCGGTAACGTCCTGTTTATCGCCGCCACGGCTGATAACTACCTGCGCGCCTATAACATGAGTAACGGTGAGAAACTGTGGCAGGGACGTCTGCCAGCAGGCGGCCAGGCAACACCGATGACCTATGAAGTGAATGGCAAGCAGTATGTTGTCATTTCTGCCGGCGGTCACGGTTCGTTTGGCACAAAAATGGGCGACTACATCGTGGCATACGCCCTCCCGGACGACGCGAAGTAAGCGCAAGAAAAACCCCGAGGCGATATAAACACACTCGGGGTTTGACAGCAGGCCGGATGACGCTAACGCGCATCCGGCTTTTTTATACGGTAAATCCGAGCATCATGCCGGTATCTTCATGTTCCAACAGGTGGCAGTGCGCCATATACATGTTCTCTTTCGATGCCTCGTGGTCGAATTTCACCAGCACTTCGCTCACCCCGCCTTCCACGCGTACCGTATCTTTCCAGCCTGTACGATGAGCCGCTGGAGCCTGACCATTTTCACGTAAAATACGGAACTGGGTACCGTGAATATGGAATGGGTGCAGCATCATGTCGCCTTCACCGGAAATCACCCAGCGCTCGTACTGCCCTTTGGTCGCGGCAAACATCGGTTCATTCATATCAAATGCCTTACCATTTATACGGTTAGCATTATGGAAATCAAAACCACCATCACCGTGATGCATATTACCCATCCCACCGTGATCCATTTTCATGCCGCCATGTCCCATCATGTTGCCGTGATCCATGCCGCCCATCGCCTGATTGCCGTACTTCTTCATCAGCGCCTGCATACCCATCATGTCGAGCATCGGGTCCATCGATAGCTGGAGCTTACGCTGGGTGATCCCGTCCAGCGAGGGCAGCGCGGACATGGAGGCCAGCGAATCCGGCAGCGTCCCCGAACCGGGAATCCCCACCGGCTGCACGCGCAGCACCGGTACCGCGCTATCAAATGGCGCAATGGCCATCCCCATCTGTGTTACCGGCAGCGTGACCAGATCAAATGGCTTGCCGTCGCGGACATCCACCAGCACTTCAAAGCGCTCGCCCATCAGCATCGGCAGTTCATTGACCTGCACCGGCTCCGCCAGCAGGCCGCCGTCGCTGGCGACCACATACAGCGCACGTTTATCACTGGCGGCAATCGTCAGCGAACGAGCATTGCAGCCATTCAGCAGACGTAGACGCACCCAGCCGCGCGGCGGCGCATGCTGCGGATACTGGACACCGTTGGTCAACAGAGTATCGCCAAACCACCCCACCGCTGCGCTCATGATATCGAGCTGGTAGTCAATCTCGCCCGCTGCGGTAAATTTCTTATCCTGCATAATCACTGGGATATCATCGATACCCCACTGCTTCGGCAGCATCAGCTTCTGACTGTCTTCATCCTCAATCAATACCAGACCCGCTAGCCCCATCGCCACCTGATGCCCGGTTTTTCCGTGCTGATGCGGGTGGAACCAACAGGTCGCCGCACGCTGCGTCGGCGTAAAGCTGACCGTACGACTGGCACCGGGTTGAATCACCCCCTGCGGCCCGCCGTCAACATCACCAGAGACTTCCAGTCCATGCCAATGCACGGTGGTTTCTTCTGCCAGGCTGTTGCTAATTTTCACCGTTGCCAGCTTCCATTGCTCAAGCTTTATCGCCGGGCCCAAAAGGTTGCCGTTGTATCCCCAGGTGGTCGCCGTTTTCCCGCCAAACTGCGTCTTTCCGGCCTGCACGTTAATCAGTATCTGGTTATTCGCATCAGGAGTGAGTAAAGGTGGAATGGGAAGCGTGGTACGTTCGGCGGCGAATACCGCCCGGCTCCACAAAGGCAAGGCGCTGACGGCACCGATAGCGGCACCCAGTTTGATAAAATCACGACGATGCATCGTTACATCCTTTTCGGCTTCTGGTGATTAATTGAGCTTAAACCCTACCCCTGCGGGAAGGTCAAGCATAAAGCGGCGAATAATGCTCCCCGTCCCGTTGGGAAGTATGTTAACGTTGAATATCGACGATGTAAGGTATAAGAAATGACAATGTTTTTCCGGACTGTGCTGCTTGGATCGCTGCTGGCGATCTCCAGCTCAAGTTATGCGCTAAGCGAATCTGAAGCGGAAGATATGGCCGATCTGACGGCGGTATTTGTGTTCCTGAAAAATGACTGTGGCTACCAGAACCTGCCTAACACGCAAATTCGTCGTGCGCTGGTCTTTTTTGCTCAGCAGAACCAGTGGGATCTGAGCAACTACGATACCTTCAATATGAAAGCACTCGGTGAAGACAGCTATCGCGACCTCAGCGGTATCGGTATCCCAACCGCGAAAAAATGCAAAGCGCTGGCCCGGGACTCCCTTAGCCTTCTCGCTTACGTAAAATAAAAATAAATCTTCGCGTGAGATAAACATGTAGCCGTATCAGGCGGCTACATAGCGCGATATTGCTCTCAGCGTTTCATCAATCCTTATCTTCAATTCACATCTCACTTCAACAATTCATTAAGCGTTGCGTTAATAAATAAATATAAAAATCACTATTCACATATTAAAAAACACATCATCACGCATTGCATTATTAATATCTCAACACTACCATCGCTCGATATCAAACCCGACCATCAATGGAATGAGACCTTGAATATATCTTCTATTATCCGCATTGTACCGCTGGCTATTATTTTGTTATCTGGCTGTCATTCGACACAATCCCAACCATCATCCGGGCTGGCAAAACAAGCATCAGAGAGCGAGCAAACTCAACAACAAACTGAGCAACGCCGAGTCGCCAGTGAGCAAGAGCGTATTAATACCTGCCGTCAGGCTTTAGAGTCGCTAAAAGAAGTGAGTCCTCAACAGGCCGCAAAATTGGGTAATGATTTTACAGCCTTAATCAACGCGGCATCGCAGTACAATGCCGTGCGTAATAAGGTGGCCGAACCGACAAAACAAGGAATTGACTCAATGTATCAGTTTAAATCAATCAAGCTATGTGCTGATATCGAAAAGGAGTTGATAGACAGTCTGGTTAAGCGTGGCGACAATATTAAATCATGAAAATATTGATTACGCTTTATGTAAATACGTTGGCGCTAATCATTACGTTAGCGCTATTGTTTTCGCATAATGCCTATGCCGAACAAGAAATGTTAGCGAACGTAACGGCGAATTCAAACAGCAACGGTTCAGGCCCGGCATTTCTGGATTATGCACAGCAGCAAACGCAGGAAAATAAAAACTCAGAAAAAATCGCTGTGAGCAAACCAATAAATACTGAGATAGTTAACAACTCAAAGCCTCAACATATAAAAAGAATCTCAGATCAATCTTCAACTATTGCGCAAAAAGATAAAACAATTCGCCAACTGCAAAAGCAGTTGGCGGACAAATCCACTGCAATATCATCAGCACCGGCCCAGCAACAGATGCTGGTCGCAAAACTAAAACAGTTGCAGGAAAAACTCGACGCGGCCACCGCGGAAAAACAGCAGTTAATCCAGCAGGCACTCGCTGTGGATAAAACAAAAACGCAGAACACGGCAAAATCTGCCGAAACAGCAAAAATGATAGCACAGCAGGCGGCAAAGCTTTCCCTTGTTGAATCAGAGAAGCATAAGCTGGAGACCTTCCTGTCTACGGTCGCCGCCCAGGAACAGGAGCTGAAAACACAGTTAGCCAACACGGAAGCAAAAAATAGAGAAATGACCGAAAAGCTAACCAGCGCAGTATCTGATAAACGCACGTTTACCGAAAAACTGACAGCAAGCGAAGCGGCCCAGAAGGTTTTCAGCAAAAAAGTCAGCGACGTGGAAAGTGAGAAAGAAAATCTTCTGACAAAACTCAACGCCATCACAACGGAAAAAGAGGCGTTAACGAAAAAGCTTGGTATTGCCGCGGCCGATAAGCAGGCCATCACGGCAAAACTAACCGATACCAAAGTAGAACTGCTGGCTTTGACAACAAAACTTGATCTACTCACCATCGCACAGCTGCAGTCATCTGAGAATAACGGGGCGCTGGCCCAGCAAGTGGAAAAAGATAAACAGCGTCTGCTGGCACAAACGGATCAAATCAAACAGCTCAACGCGCAGCTAAGCAGCACCAACAGTAAAAGTAAGACGACACCGCTCGATCTCTCCAGTGAGTCCCAGCAACAAGCCTATTCGATTGGCGTGTCTCTGGGAGATAAAGCGCTAAAAATGTTATCGACCCGAGATGCTCAGGGCATCAAAATCGATCTTAACACCGCCCTACAAGGAATCGCTGATGCCTTCTCAGGAACAATCGCTTTAGATGAAAAAACGCGTGATAAAGCCCTATTTACCGCCTCTGAAAAGGTAGCCAGGAGTTTACAGAAAGTTGAGCAACAGGCAGCAAGTGATGGCAAGCGCTATCAGGAAGAATTCGCGAAACAAAAAGGGGTGATGCTGAGTCAAGGAGCCTATAGCCGCATTGACTCTTTGGGCGAAGGTAAAATTCATGACGATGATATTGTTACCGTCACTATCAAGGAAATGCTTACCGATGGAACCGTCATCAATGATATGGCTGCAGAGGATAAGGTCCTGTCACAAAAATTAAAAACCTATCCTCCGATATTCCTTGCGGCAATCAAGCGCCTGCAAAATCACGGGACAGTGACCATTGTAATCCCTGCCGAACGCGCATACGGTACTGAAGGCCGTCCCCCAAAAATTCCACCAGGGGCAACCATGGTCTATTCGGTCAGTATTATCGATACCGTTGCCGCCAACCCTCTGGCTAAACAGTCATAACGCAAACGCCTCCCGGTAAGGGAGGCGCTCGCTTTGGGGGCGAATCAGACTACCTTATTTTTGCTGTAAAAATTGCCGATAGGCGGCAACAACCTGCAAAAAATCTTCGACGCCACAGAGCGATAGGCTCTCTTCATCGTAGTAGTTCATCCCTTCTTCCATTTCATCGCCAGAGAACTCCAGCTGATTGGCGCGAATCATCACTTCCTCACCATCCAACCACAGGGTGTACTCATGCCCGGCGCGCTGCCATGAACGTTCACTGCCTTTTACAGTACGTGCGGCCTGTTCTACTTCGTCCAGTAGTGAGAGGTTATCTTTGACCTCTTCGTTAAACCAGTGACCGACCACTTCGTGGCCCATCGACATACGTACTCTTACCCCTCCGGTAACGTCGCGCAGAAATTCGTATTCCATGATCTGTTCCTCTACAAAGGCAATGCGTCACCGCTGCATTGTACCTATAGGTAATTATCGCAGCAGCGGGCAATAAAAAAAGCGCGCCAGGTAGAGGTCGTGCAAATAAAAGCACGTTCGCCACCGGTATGACCGTATTATCATCAATTTCCGGGCATTATTCCGCCATCTATGCCGACAGGCTGGTACGAAGCGGTGGGAGGATGAATTGCCGTGCGGCAAAAAGCGGTTAGGAATAAGGATAAAAGCCGGCATAGACCTTTACTGTGTATCGCAGAAATAAAAAAGGGGAAAGCTAATGCTCTCCCCTTTCCCATTTCCCGGAGGCGGCGTTTACACGCTTTCCCCGATCAATCACCTTAAACCGCGGTCTGGAAAATCACGCCATCGGCTTTCTCAGTGTACTGAGCCAGCTGGTCGAAGTTCAGATAACGATAGGTATCAACAGCCGTCTTATCAACCTGCGCAACGTAGGTCTGATACTCTTCCGGCGTAGGCAGTTTACCGATAAGCGCCGCCACCGCCGCCAGCTCAGCCGAAGCCAGGAAGACGTTAGCACCGGTACCTAAACGGTTTGGGAAGTTACGGGTAGAGGTAGAAACCACCGTCGCCCCATCCGCTACGCGCGCCTGGTTACCCATACACAGGGAACAGCCAGGGATTTCGATGCGTGCGCCACTCTTACCAAACACGCTGTAGTAGCCTTCTTCCGTCAGCTGTGCCGCATCCATACGGGTTGGCGGAGCCACCCACAGGCGCGTTGGCAGCTGGCCTTTATGCGCATCCAGCAGTTTACCTGCCGCACGGAAGTGGCCAATGTTGGTCATGCAAGAACCGATAAACACTTCATCGATCTTCTCACCCTGCACATCGGACAGCAGACGGGCATCGTCAGGATCGTTTGGCGCACACAGGATTGGCTCTTTGATATCCGCCAGATCGATGTCGATCACTGCCGCATATTCGGCATCAGCATCAGCTTCCAGCAGCTGCGGATCCGCCAGCCATTTTTCCATGCCCTGCACGCGACGTTCCAGAGTACGGCGGTCGCCGTAGCCTTCCGCAATCATCCACTTCAGCAGCACGATGTTGGAGGTCAGGTACTCTTCAATCGGAGCCTGGTTCAGTTTGATGGTACAGCCCGCCGCAGAACGCTCTGCGGACGCATCGGTCAGCTCAAACGCCTGCTCGACTTTCAGATCTGGCAGACCTTCAATTTCCAGGATGCGGCCAGAGAAGATATTTTTCTTCCCTTTCTTCTCAACGGTCAGCAGACCCTGACGAATCGCGTACAGCGGAATAGCATGTACCAGATCGCGCAGAGTAATGCCTGGCTGCATTTTGCCTTTGAAACGCACCAGAACGGATTCCGGCATATCCAGCGGCATCACACCGGTCGCAGCAGCAAACGCCACGAGACCCGAGCCCGCAGGGAAAGAGATACCGATTGGGAAACGGGTGTGGGAATCACCGCCGGTGCCCACGGTATCTGGCAGCAGCATGCGGTTCAGCCAGGAGTGGATAACGCCATCGCCCGGACGCAGCGATACGCCGCCACGGTTCATGATGAAGTCAGGCAGAGTGTGGTGCGTAGTGACATCAACCGGCTTCGGATATGCAGCGGTGTGACAGAACGACTGCATCACCAGATCGGAAGAGAAGCCCAGGCACGCCAGGTCTTTCAGTTCGTCACGGGTCATTGGGCCAGTGGTGTCCTGTGAACCCACGGAAGTCATTTTCGGCTCGCAGTATGCGCCAGGGCGAATACCGGTCACGCCGCAGGCACGGCCAACCATTTTCTGCGCCAGAGAGAAGCCACGGCTGCTTTCCGCCACGTCTTTCGCCTGACGGAAGACATCACTGTGCGGCAGACCCAGCGATTCACGCGCTTTAGTGGTCAGGCCACGGCCGATGATCAGTGGAATACGGCCACCGGCGCGCACTTCGTCGATCAATACGTCCGTTTTCAGTTCGAAGTTTGCCAGCAGCTCGTTGGTTTCGTGATTGCGCACTTCACCTTTGAATGGGTATACGTCAATCACGTCGCCCATGTTCAGCTTGTTCACGTCAACTTCAATTGGCAGTGCGCCCGCATCTTCCATGGTGTTAAAGAAGATAGGTGCAATTTTACCGCCGAGGCACAGGCCACCGCCGCGCTTGTTCGGCACGTGCGGGATATCGTCGCCCATAAACCACAGTACGGAGTTGGTTGCGGATTTACGGGAAGAACCGGTACCCACAACGTCGCCAACGTAGGCCAGAGGGAAACCTTTTTGCTGCAGCGCTTCGATCTGTTTGATCGGGCCAACGGCGCCCGGCTGATCCGGGTCAATGCCTTCGCGGGCGTTTTTCAACATTGCCAACGCGTGCAGTGGAATATCTGGACGGGACCACGCATCCGGTGCAGGAGACAGGTCATCGGTGTTGGTTTCGCCGGTAACTTTAAAGACGGTAACGGTGATTTTATCAGCCAGCTGCGGACGGTTCAGGAACCATTCTGCGTCAGCCCAGGACTGGATAACCTGTTTCGCATAGACGTTGCCCGCTTTGGCTTTTTCTTCTACGTCATAGAAGTTGTCAAACATCAGCAGAGTCTGGGACAGCGCTTTCGCGGCAATCGGTGCCAGTTTTGCATCGTCCAGGGCATCGATCAGCGGATGGATGTTGTAGCCACCCTGCATGGTGCCTAACAGTTCAACGGCTTTTTCAGGGGTAACCAGCGGAGAGGTCGCTTCGCCTTTCGCAACGGCTGCGAGGAAGCCCGCTTTGACATAGGCGGCTTCATCAACGCCCGGCGGTACACGATTAATTAACAGGTCTAACAGGAATTCTTCTTCGCCAGCAGGCGGATTTTTTAGCAGCTCAACCAAGCCGGCCATTTGGGTTGCATCTAAGGGTTTGGCAACAATCCCTTCGGCGGCACGCTCAGCTACGTGCTCACGGTATTCTTTTAGCACGACGGTATCTCCTCGCTCTCATTGTCATATGCGGTCGGCGATCTCTTCACGCTCCTGTGAGACAGCAGTTTGTAGGGTAAAAGCCCGGTACCGCGTGGGCCAGCATAGCAGGATTTCCAGAGGGTGTTAATCCGTTTACAAAAAAGCAACATTAAATACTTGCTGAATCGTTAAGGCCAAAATAAACCCATTCTTAACTGTTTTTTTAGACACAATAATCTTATCCGGTTACACACTTCGACCCTCGATCCCAACTTAAGTCAAAAACGAAAAATAAGCCTCCCTATACTTCCGCCAGTGCTGACATTTTCGACAATACTCTCTGCAACAGGCCAAACTATTTGCGCCAGGAGACACAAATGACATTACCTTTTAAGCCTCATATCCTTGCTCTGATCTGCAGTGCAGGGCTGCTAGCGGCCTCCGGTACTCTATATGTCAAAAGCCGCGCCGCCGATGCGCAACCGGCGCCAGTGGTTCACCCCACCGTCCCAGCTCCGGCTCCAGCGGTTGAGCCTACGGCCAGCGTTCAACCGGCAGCGCCGACTTACACTTCTGCGCAAATTGACCAGCTAACGGCTCCCGTGGCTCTGTATCCTGACAACTTACTGTCACAGGTGCTGATGGCCTCTACCTACCCCAGCAATGTGCTACAAGCCGTACAGTGGTCGCAGGATAACCCCACTCAAAAAGGTGATGCCGCGGTGCAGGCCGTCGCAAATCAGCCATGGGATCCGAGCGTAAAATCACTGGTTGCGTTTCCAGCGCTGCTGTCACTGATGGGCGAAAACCCGCAGTGGGTTCAGGACCTTGGCAATGCCTTCCTGGCGCAGCCGCAGGATGTAATGAATTCGGTACAAAAACTTCGCGCGGTGGCTCAACAAACGGGGACACTGAAATCAACACCGCAACAGAAGGTCACCACCGCCACAAAAGCCGCTGTTCCAGCCTCTTCGGGGACGACAAAAACCACGGTAACTGCACCGCCGCCTCAGGTTATTAAGATTGAATCCACCGATCCGAATGTCGTATACGTGCCAACTTATAATCCAAATACCGCATACGGTGCCTGGCCATCCACCGCCTACCCTCCGGTTTATTTGCCACCAACTCCGGGCCAGCAGTTCACCAACAGCTTTGTGAACGGACTGGGCTTTAGTCTTGGCGTAGCAACCACCTATGCGCTGTTCAGCAGCATCGATTGGGATGACGATGACGATCATCACCATCACGATGATGACTATCATGACGGTGGCTGGCACGGCGGCGGCAATAACAACATCAACATTGACGTCAATAACTACAACCACATTACCGGCCAGAACTTTAATGGTAATAACACTCACTGGCAGCACAATCCGGCGTATCGCAACAACGTGCCTTACCCAAATAATAATGTCGCGCAGCACTTCCACCCGACTAACGTGCCGGGCGGCTTAAGTGCCACACAGAACACGCCTGCAGTTCTGGACAACCAGCGCCAGGCAGCACTCAATCAATTCCAGCACAGTACCCACAATGGTGCGGCCAAAAACCTAACCTCAGGCAATGTGGCAGCGCCGGGAACGCGTGATGCCCAACGTCAGGCAGCCTCTAATCAGCTGCACCAGATCACCCAGCGTAGTAACTATCGTGGCTATGATGGAGCGCAGACCGCGAAGCAAAAATTACAGAATCCGACGGCACAACAGCAACAGCGCCGTGAGAATGCAAAATCTCATCTGCAAAATCCAACAACGCAACAGCAGCAGCGACGCGAACAGCTCCAACAGCATCAAGGTTCGCTCACCTCAGAACAGTACCAGCATCGCCAGCAGCAGGTGCAAAACCTCCGTGCCAATGCGTTAAGCGGCAATGATAGCCGTTCGCCATCCTGGCAGTCGCAGAGTCAACGAGGGCAGCAAAGCCGTCATGCGTCAGGTATCAGCGATGCGCAAAAATCGGCTGCGCGCGAACATCTCTCTCAACATCGTGAACTGCATCACCGCTAAGGAGACGCTATGAAAAAGCTCATCATCACCGGCCTGCTGACGCTGTTCACTCTGCCAGCGTTTGCCCAGCAGAATTACGCTACGCCGGAAAAAGCCGCCAGCGCCTTTGCCAATGCGCTAACCACGCAGGATGATAACGCGCTCAATGAGGTGCTAGGCGATAACTGGCGCCAGTATCTCCCACAGCGTGAAGATGAACCGGAGGCCGTTGCCCGCTTCCTGCGCGACTGGAAGGTAGGTCACCAGATTGATGAACATGGTGACACCGCTCATCTCAATGTCGGTAGCGACAGCTGGCAACTGCCGATCCCGATGATCAAGACGGCCAAAGGCTGGCACTTTGATATGGTTCAGGGGCAGGATGAAATCCAGACCCGCGAAATCGGCCGTAATGAGCTGTCGGCCATTCAAGCCATGCACGCTTATGTGGATGCGCAGAACGATTACTATCAACGTTTCCAGCATTACGCCGCAAAATTGCTGAGCAGCGAGGGGCAGAAAGACGGGCTTTACTGGCCAACGGGCCCCGGCGAGGAACCCAGTCCATTGGGGCCAGCCTATAGCCCAACCCTGCCTGATGTTGGTTATCACGGTTATCGTTTCCGCATTATCGCCGATCAAGACCCGCAGGGCTTTGCCCTGATTGCCTGGCCCGTCAAATTTGCTGAAACGGGGATCATGAGTTTTATTGTCGATCAGAACGATACGGTATATCAGGCTAATCTTGGCGAGCAGTCCGCATTGAAAGCGGCAGAGATGAAAGTCTTTACCAGAGACAAGCCCTGGGATGAGATGACGCAGTAAAAAAAAAAGACCTGGCACCAGCCAGGTCTTTTTCTTGGGGGACAAAATACCACTATGGTGTCAAAGCGTGCTGTCCTGATACAGGCTGAGTACTGGAAAGCGCCTGTTCGTCAGCTTTGATGCTACCCGTGTTTGCCGCCCACACTCCTTCTTGCGTTTTGCTGATAGCCTGATGCTGCACATTGAGGTTCTGCCCCATCGATGCAATATGCGTGGATTCTGTCCCTCCACTGTTATCAGCCCATGGGATAACCGGATCGTCGGCTATGGCGAAACCAGAAATGAGCGTAGTGGCAAGTAATGTCGTCGTCAGAAAGGCTTTCATGATGCACCTCAACATCGTTCACACGCTATAAGTTTAGTGCATAACTATTATTGAGATAATGACCAGTTGTTTGCAGATATTTTTAAAGAAATGTTTTTAAATACATCAATTACCGCTTCGCTAGCGTTCTACAGACATAAAAAAAGCGGCCGTTAAGCCGCTTTTTTCACATCCGAAGAATTACTTCTTCTTCGCCTTGGCGTTCGGCAGGTCGGTAATGCTACCTTCAAAGATTTCTGCTGCCAGGCCAACAGACTCGTGCAGAGTCGGGTGAGCGTGGATGGTCAGCGCGATATCTTCAGCATCACAGCCCATTTCGATAGCCAGACCGATTTCACCCAGCAGCTCGCCGCCGTTGGTACCGACAATCGCACCACCGATAACACGGTGAGATTCTTTGTCGAAGATAAGCTTGGTCATACCGTCTGCGCAGTCGGAAGCGATAGCACGGCCAGAAGCTGCCCACGGGAAGGTGGCGGTTTCATAGCTGATGCCTTTCTCTTTCGCTTCTTTCTCAGTCAGACCCACCCAGGCAACTTCTGGATCAGTATACGCAATGGATGGAATCACTTTCGGATCGAAGTAGTGTTTCTTACCGGCGATAACTTCAGCGGCAACGTGGCCTTCGTGAACACCTTTGTGCGCCAGCATCGGCTGACCGACGATATCGCCGATAGCAAAGATGTGCGGTACGTTGGTGCGCAGCTGTTTGTCGACGTGGATGAAGCCACGGTCGTCAACTTCCACGCCAGCTTTGCCCGCGTCGAGGTTTTTACCGTTTGGTACGCGACCGATAGCCACCAGTACGGCGTCATAACGCTGTGCTTCTGCAGGGGCTTTTTTGCCTTCCATGGAAACATAGATACCGTCTGCTTTTGCTTCAACGGCGGTCACTTTGGTTTCCAGCATCAGGTTGAATTTCTTGCTGATACGTTTGGTGAAGACTTTAACAATGTCTTTGTCGGCTGCCGGGATAACCTGGTCAAACATTTCAACCACGTCAATCTCTGAACCCAGCGCATGGTATACGGTACCCATTTCCAGACCGATGATACCACCGCCCATGACCAACAGGCGTTTTGGAACTTCTTTCAGTTCCAGTGCGTCTGTGGAGTCCCACACTCGTGGATCTTCATGTGGAATAAATGGCAGTTCAATCGGACGGGAACCCGCCGCGATGATGGCATTGTCGAAGTTGATAACGGTTTTGCCGTTTTCACCTTCCACTTCCAGAGTGTTGGCTCCGGTGAATTTACCCAGACCGTTAACCACTTTCACTTTACGGCCTTTCGCCATACCAGCCAGACCGCCGGTCAGTTGAGTGATTACTTTCTCTTTCCAGGTACGAATTTTGTCGATATCGGTTTTCGGCTCGCCGAAGACGATACCGTGTTCAGCCAGTGATTTGGCTTCTTCGATAACTTTTGCAACGTGCAGCAGCGCTTTAGAAGGGATACAGCCAACGTTCAGACAAACACCGCCCAGGGTGCTGTAACGTTCTACGATTACGGTCTCCAGACCTAAATCCGCGCAACGGAAGGCAGCAGAATAACCTGCTGGGCCCGCCCCAAGTACCACGACCTGAGTTTTAATTTCAGTGCTCATCATGACCTCTATCATTTATATCCGGCGGGTCTGACGCTTATGTTTTTACGCCCATGTCCACCGGGACGTTCTATCCGCGTGTATTTTACAAAATTGTTAACAATTTTTAAACAACAAACGGCAAACGATTTTGTCCTTTGTTGCTGGTAACCCCGAAACAGCCCCAAGGTTACCAGAAAAAAGCCGGCCGTCAGGCCGGCTTTTTTGTTACATCACCAAACGGCGAATGTCGCTCAACATGTTGTTGATGATGGTGATGAAACGCGCACCATCAGCACCGTCGATTACGCGGTGGTCGAAGGAAAGAGACATCGGCATCATCAGACGCGGAGTGAACTCTTTACCGTTCCACACTGGCTCCATCGCAGATTTGGAGACACCGAGGATAGCCACTTCTGGCGCGTTAACGATTGGCGCGAAGTGAGTCGTCCCGATACCACCCAGGCTGGAGATAGTGAAGCAACCGCCCTGCATTTCGCCCGCGGTCAGCTTGCCATCACGTGCTTTCTTAGAGATCGCCATCAGTTCGCGAGACAGCTCGGTAATGCTCTTCTTGTTCACGTCTTTGAAGACCGGAACAACCAGACCATTTGGCGTATCAACTGCAACACCGATGTTGATGTATTTCTTCAGCGTCAGCTTCTGACCATCTTCAGACAGAGAGCTGTTGAAACGTGGCATCTGCTCAAGCGCCGCTGCAACGGCTTTCATGATGAAGACCACTGGGGTGAACTTCACGTCCAGTTTGCGCTTAGCAGCTTCATCGTTCTGGGCTTTACGGAACGCTTCCAGATCGGTGATATCGGTTTTGTCGAAGTGGGTAACGTGCGGGATCATCACCCAGTTACGGCTCAGGTTAGCACCAGAGATTTTCTGGATGCGGCCCATTTCCACTTCTTCGATTTCGCCAAACTTGCTGAAGTCGACCTTCGGCCAAGGCAGCATGCCCGGCAGACCGCCGCCAGCCGCTGCTGCTGGAGCAGCTTCAGCGCGCTTGATAGCGTCTTTCACGTAAGATTGAACGTCTTCACGCAGGATACGACCTTTACGACCGGTACCTTTCACTTTCGCCAGGTTAACACCGAATTCGCGCGCCAGGCGACGAATCAGCGGAGTCGCGTGAACGTAAGCGTCGTTTTCAGCGAAATCGGATTTACCGGCTGCTGCGGCTGCCGGAGCAGGTGCCGCAGCTGGCGCAGGTGCAGCGGCCGGAGCCGGTGCTGCTGCTTGTGCCGGAGCGGCTGCTGGTGCAGCGCCTTCCACTTCGAAGACCATAATCAGAGAGCCGGTTTTCACTTTGTCGCCGGTGCTGATTTTGATCTCTTTCACGGTACCCGCGAACGGAGCCGGGACTTCCATGGAAGCTTTGTCGCCTTCAACGGTGATCAGTGACTGTTCAGCGGCAATTTTATCGCCCACTTTCACCATCACTTCGGTCACTTCAACTTCGTCACCGCCGATGTCCGGTACGTTCACTTCTTTAGAACCGGAAGCTGCTGGTGCAGCCGCCGCAGCTGGAGCCGCAGCCTGAGCTGGTGCCGCAGCAGGCGCAGCGCCCGCAACTTCGAAGACCATAATCAGGGAGCCAGTCGACACTTTGTCACCGGTGTTGATTTTGATCTCTTTAACGGTACCCGCGAATGGCGCAGGAACTTCCATAGACGCTTTGTCGCCTTCTACGGTGATCAGAGACTGCTCAGCCGTAACGGTGTCGCCCACTTTAACCATGATTTCGGTGACTTCGACTTCGTCGCCGCCGATGTCAGGCACGTGTACGTCTTTTGCCGCTGCCGCAGCAGGTGCTGCTGCCGGAGCCGCTTCTTTCTTCTCTTCTGCCTTGGCAGGTGCAGCTGCTGCTGCACCGTCGGCGGAATCGAAAATCATGATCAGTTTGCCGGTCTCAGTTTTGTCGCCAACAGAGACTTTGATCTCTTTAACAACGCCAGCCTGAGGAGACGGAACTTCCATAGAGGCTTTGTCGCCTTCTACGGTGATCAGCGACTGTTCAGCTTCAACTTTGTCGCCTACTTTGACCAGGATCTCGGTGATTTCAACTTCATCAGCCCCGATGTCCGGTACATTGATTTCGATAGCCATTGTTTCTTTACCTCTTACGCCAGACGCGGGTTAACTTTTTCTGCATCGATGTTGAATTTAGTGATGGCTTCCGCAACCACTTTCTTATCGATTTCGCCACGTTTAGCCAGTTCGCCCAGTGCCGCTACAACCACGTAGGAAGCATCAACTTCGAAGTGGTGACGCAGGTTTTCACGGCTGTCAGAGCGGCCAAAGCCGTCGGTACCCAGTACGCGGTAATCATCAGCCGGTACATAAGTACGAACCTGCTCAGCAAACAGTTTCATATAGTCGGTGGATGCCACTGCCGGCGCGTCGTTCATCACCTGAGCGATGTAAGGAACGCGTGGAGTTTCCATTGGGTGCAGCATGTTCCAGCGCTCACAGTCCTGACCATCACGTGCCAGTTCGGTGAAGGAGGTGACGGAGTAAACGTCGGAACCTACGCCGTAGTCGTTCGCCAGGATCTGCGCTGCTTCACGAACGTGACGCAGGATAGAACCGGAGCCCAGCAGCTGAACTTTACCTTTGCTACCTGCAACGGTTTCGAGTTTATAGATACCTTTACGGATACCTTCCTCGGCACCTGCTGGCATCGCCGGCATGTGGTAGTTTTCGTTCAGCGTGGTGATGTAGTAGTAAACGTTCTCTTGCGCTTCACCGTACATACGTTCCAGACCATCATGCATGATGACCGCAACTTCGTACGCGTAAGACGGATCGTAAGAGATACAGTTCGGGATAGTCAGAGACTGAATATGGCTGTGACCATCTTCGTGCTGCAGACCTTCGCCGTTCAGCGTCGTACGACCGGAAGTACCGCCTACCAGGAAGCCGCGAGCCTGTTGGTCGCCAGCCTGCCAGCACAGGTCACCGATACGCTGGAACCCGAACATGGAGTAGTAGATGTAGAACGGGATCATCGGCAGGTTGTTGGTGCTGTAAGAAGTCGCAGCCGCCAGCCAGGATGCGCCAGCGCCCAGTTCGTTGATACCTTCCTGCAGGATCTGACCTTTTTCGTCTTCTTTGTAGTAAGCAACCTGCTCACGGTCCTGCGGGGTGTACTGCTGGCCGTTCGGGCTGTAAATACCGATCTGACGGAACAGGCCTTCCATACCAAAGGTACGCGCTTCATCGGCGATGATTGGCACCAGACGGTCTTTGATGGACTTGTTCTTCAGCATCACGTTCAGGGCACGAACAAACGCGATGGTGGTAGAAATTTCTTTGTTCTGCTCTTCCAGCAGCGGACCGAAATCTTCCAGCGTTGGCAGCTCCAGCTTCTCGTCGAAGTTAGGCTGACGGCTTGGCAGATAACCGTGCAGTTTTTCACGCTGGGCGTGCAGATAGGTGTGCTCTTCGGAACCTTCAGGGAAGGTCACGTATGGCAGTTTTTCGATATCAGCATCGGCAACCGGCACATTGAAACGATCGCGGACGTAGCGAACGCCGTCCATGTTCATTTTCTTAACCTGGTGAGCGATGTTTTTACCTTCAGCGGTGTCGCCCATGCCATAACCTTTGATGGTATGAGCAAGGATTACGGTCGCTTTACCGGTCGTTTCCTGCGCTTTTTTCAGTGCAGCGAAGACTTTCTTCGGATCGTGACCACCACGGTTCAGTGCCCAGATCTGCTCGTCGCTCCAGTCAGCAACCAGCGCAGCGGTTTCTGGGTATTTACCGAAGAAGTGCTCACGAACATAAGCGCCGTCTTTGGATTTGAAGGTCTGGTAGTCGCCGTCAACGGTTTCGTTCATCAGCTGGATCAGTTTACCGCTGGTGTCTTTACGCAGCAGCTCATCCCAACGACCGCCCCAGATAACCTTGATAACGTTCCAGCCAGCACCTGCGAAGATGCCTTCCAGTTCGTTAATGATCTTGCCGTTACCGGTGACTGGGCCATCCAGACGCTGCAGGTTACAGTTGATAACGAAGACCAGGTTGTCCAGTTTTTCACGGGTGGCAATGGTAATCGCACCTTTGGATTCTGGCTCATCCATCTCGCCGTCGCCCAGGAAGGCATAAACGGTTTGCTTGGAGGTGTCTTTCAGACCACGGTGTTCCAGATATTTCAGGAATTTAGCCTGGTAGATCGCACCGATTGGACCCAGACCCATAGAAACGGTCGGGAACTGCCAGAAGGTTGGCATCAGTTTCGGGTGCGGGTAGGAAGACAGACCTTTACCGTGAACTTCCTGACGGAAGTTGTTCATCTGCTCTTCGGTCAGACGGCCTTCGAGGAATGCACGTGCGTAAACGCCCGGGGAGATGTGGCCCTGGAAGTACACCAGGTCGCCGCCATCCTGCTCGTTACGGGCGCGGAAGAAGTGGTTGAAACACACTTCATAGAATGTGGCTGAAGACTGGAAGGAAGCCATGTGGCCGCCGAGCTCGAGGTCTTTTTTAGACGCACGCAGCACGGTCATGATGGCGTTCCAACGGATAGCAGAACGAATACGACGTTCCAGCTCCAGATTGCCCGGGTATTCCGGTTCATCTTCAACGGCAATAGTGTTGACGTAACCGCTCGCCCCTGCACCAGCAGCTACCTGAACGCCGCCTTTGCGCGCTTCAGAGAGCAGTTGGTCGACCAGATACTGAGCACGCTCAACACCTTCTTCACGGATGACCGATTCGATCGCCTGTAGCCAGTCGCGAGTTTCGATCGGATCCACGTCATTTTGTAAACGTTCTGACATGGGGGTATTCCTTATCTATCTAATACGTTGAGTTATCTGGAACCTGTCCCATTGCACTCTTGCGAAAGAACGCAATAAGACAGGTTCTGCGTTTAGTTGCCGCGCGTTAAATAGCGCTTGATTTACAACATCTTCTGGTTAAATTTCTGCCAGAAAAATCACTAATTCTTTCGTTGCTCCAGGCGGCGTAAGGAGCGTTCACGACGGCTTTCCTCACGGCTACGGTCCAGGAGAATCTCTTCGATAAACGCCAGGTGACGGTGGGACGCTTCGCGTGCCTCTTCCGGCTTGCCAGCGATAATCGCTTCAAAAATACGGGTTCGGTGGCTGCTGACTAACGGCAGCATTTCCCGACGCGCGTACAACAATTCAAAGTTTTGGCGAACATTCTGCGCCAGCATCGGCTCCATACATCTGAGCAAATGGAGCAGCACAACATTATGTGCCGCTTCGGTGACAGCAATTTGATACTGAAGTACCGCATCTGATTCACCGTCAAGGTCGCCGGACTGTTGAGCAAGCTCGATGGCATGGTGGAGTTCACGGATACGCGTTTTGTCTTCATCCGTGCTACGTAATGCAGCGTAATAGGCCGCAATACCTTCCAGCGCATGGCGCGTCTCAAGCAGGTCAAACTGGGATTCAGGATGGTCGGAGAGCAGCTCAACCAGTGGATCGCTAAAACTCTGCCACAGGCTGCTCTGAACAAAAGTGCCACCACCCTGACGACGCAGCAGTAAACCCTTCGCTTCGAGACGTTGGATCGCCTCGCGTAAGGAGGGGCGGGAAACGTCGAACTGTTTTGCCAGCTCACGTTCCGGTGGGAGTTTTTCCCCGGGGCGTAAAGTCCCCTCAAGAATTAAAAACTCCAACTGCTGCTCAATCACATCGGAGAGTTTTGGTTGGCGAATTTTGCTGTAGGCCATGATTTCCTGTCTTAAGCCATTTGCCCGGAGTCAATTGGTCTTACCAATTTCATGTTCTTGACGCTAAAGTAACAAAGTATTCACCTTCTGTCCATACAGGTTTTGATTGAAATCAGTAAACCCGGCACTTTTTAACAACATTACAGAAATGATGTTTCAGAATTGTAACCTTGCACAAAAAACAACTTTACCTATAAAGAAGTACAATTAACTAAATAAAAACAAAGATAAGCAAACTGAAGCGTTTCAATACCGAAATAAATGAATTTAAATTCATATTAATGATTTAATATTCACTTTTAATGCAATGTAACAATTACAAACCTGCGTGACAGCTGTTGGCTTTTTATCCAACCTGTCTTCATCCCTTCATAAAGCAGGTGCATTCCTCCGCGCTTACCACTATTCTGCTGATGACGAAAGAGTCTTACCTCTTTTTAAGAAAAGCTTTTCGTAAACATAACAATACAGAAAACGGAATTTCTTAAGTACATACGCAACAGCGTCACAATAATAACCACACACGAGGTTTCACAATGGAAGGTCAACAGCAAGGCTCCCAGCTTAAGCGCGGCCTTAAGAACCGCCATATACAGCTGATCGCTCTGGGCGGCGCTATCGGCACGGGCCTGTTTCTCGGCAGCGCTTCCGTTATTCAGTCGGCGGGTCCGGGGATTATTCTCGGCTACGCTATCGCCGGTTTTATTGCTTTTATGATCATGCGCCAACTGGGCGAAATGGTGGTAGAAGAGCCCGTAGCAGGCTCCTTTAGCCACTTCGCCTATAAATACTGGGGCAACTTCGCCGGCTTCGCATCGGGCTGGAACTACTGGGTACTGTACGTTCTGGTTGCCATGGCCGAGCTGACGGCGGTCGGTAAGTACATCCAGTTCTGGTGGCCTGAGATCCCAACCTGGGTATCCGCAGCGGTCTTCTTCATCGCGATCAACGCCATCAACCTGACCAACGTGAAAGTGTTTGGTGAGATGGAGTTCTGGTTTGCCATTATTAAAGTTATCGCCGTTATCGCGATGATTTTGTTTGGTGCATGGTTGCTCTTCAGCGATACCGCAGGCCCGCAGGCCACCGTACGTAACCTGTGGGAACAAGGCGGCTTCCTCCCGCATGGCTGGACCGGGCTGGTCATGATGATGGCAATCATCATGTTCTCCTTCGGTGGCCTGGAGCTGGTTGGGATCACCGCGGCAGAAGCGGATAACCCAGAGCAGAGCATTCCAAAAGCCACCAACCAGGTTATCTACCGTATCCTGATTTTCTATGTGGGTTCGCTGGCTATCCTGCTCTCCCTGATGCCATGGACCCGCGTGACGGCTGATGTCAGCCCGTTCGTGCTGATCTTCCACGAACTGGGTGACTCTTTCGTTGCTAACGCCCTGAACATCGTGGTACTGACCGCTGCACTGTCCGTGTACAACAGCTGTGTTTACTGCAACAGCCGTATGCTGTTCGGCCTGGCGCAGCAGGGCAATGCGCCAAAAGCATTGCTGAGCGTTGATAAACGCGGCGTACCGGTCAACACCATTCTGGTTTCTGCTTTCGTTACCGCACTGTGCGTGCTGATCAACTACCTGGCCCCTGAGTCGGCGTTTGGTCTGCTGATGGCGTTGGTGGTCTCGGCCCTGGTGATCAACTGGGCAATGATTAGCCTGGCTCACATGAAGTTCCGCAAAGCGAAACAGCAGCAGGGTGTTACCACTCGCTTCCCCGCGCTGTTCTATCCGCTGGGTAACTGGATCTGCCTGATCTTCATGGCGGCAGTGCTGGTCATCATGGTGATGACGCCAGGCATGGCTATCTCCGTTTGGCTGATTCCGGTGTGGCTGGTTATTCTCGGCATTGGCTACATGTTCAAACAAAAGAACGTGAAAACCGTGAAGGCGCACTAATTTCTGTCCACGCTCTGTATCCACCGCGGGTACAGAGCGTTCACCCTCCCGCCAAAGTGATGTACCATTGCCTGGGTTACCGCCGATAAAAGGACCCGGATGGCCGATGAAAAAAAACCTCACAATCAAAGACATTGCTGAACTGGCAAGCGTCTCTATCGCCACCGTTTCACGGGTACTCAACAACAACAGCTGGGTCTCGGATAAAACCCGAGCCAAAGTGCAAAAAGTCATCGACGAGAATCACTTCAGCCCAAATCTGATGGCGCGCAGCATGATTTCGCGTAAGAGCATGACGCTTGCCGTGGTGGTCTCCGATATTACCAACCCCTACTTCGCCACGCTGGTGGAGCAAATCGAGAAAGCCTGCCTGCAAGCTGGCTACAAAATTATCCTCTTCGATACTCAATCGGCGAACAAACGCGCGGGTTCAATGCAGGTGATTGCCGAAGATCAAATCTTCAGCACCATCATCGACAGCCAGCTCGACGGCGTCATCATCCTCGGCGGCAATATCGACTACCTGAAAGTCCCCGAGAGCTATCTACAAGGCCTGACAAAGCTGATTGCCGCCCTGCCGGTTATCGTGGTCGGCCGCAAGCTTGCCCGTTACGATTACGCCTGTCTCGAGCGTGACCAGGTCAACTGTGTGGCCATGGTGACTCGTCATCTGCTGGACAAAGGCTATCGCGACATTGCATTTGTGGGCGGCTCCTCGCACGTCTATATGACCGGCCAACGCGTCGCTAGCTTTCTGCAAACGCTGAAAGAGGCTGGTCTTGATGAACAAAAGGCCGCTATTTTCGAGACCAACTTCTACCCGGAACATGGCTACGAGGCCGCAGAACAGCTGCTGAAATCCGGTCGCGCCCTACCTCAGGCTATCCTCGCAATAAACGATCGCGTCGCGATGGGCGCCATCCGCGCGCTGAAAGATAATGGCCTGTCTGTCCCTGATGATATCGCCGTCGCCAGCTGCGAGTACTTCCCCGGCAGCGAGTATTTCATTCCTCGAATAACTACCGTTAATCATAAAAATAATGAAATTGGTCAACAGGTTATCCGCCAGATGATGACCATTCTTCAGGACATGCTGCCCGACATTTCTCCTATTACGCCAGTGCTGATCGCCGGCGAATCAGCGTAACGCCTCCGCTGGCCGCACGGCCAGCTGCACACTAAATATTCAGATCTTAATCACAGATCGTCGTTCGTAAAATTGACGGTTCATTTTCTCTCATAATATTTTACTGAAAACGTTTTCAGTTTTCAGCAATGAGAGGCCGTAATGAAACCCACGATGATGACCTATATCCATGAAGAGCAGGCGACGCTTGCCCAGATTCTGGATAGCTACCCGCAGAATGTGCCCGCTATTGACGATGACAGCGAATGGTTGGTCCTGGCAACAGGCTCCAGCGCCAACGCCGCTGTGAGTGCCAAATACTACATCGAAAGCCTCTCTGCGGTGCGCCTGACGCTGGCCGAACCTTTCCACTATCAGCATTTTGAGAAGCACAATCCAGACGTCAAAACGGTGATTGCTGTCTCCCAGAGCGGTGAAAGCACCTCAACGCTGCACGCACTGGAGGCGTTGAAACAGCGCTACTCGTTGCAAACGGTAGGCTTAACCAGCAAACCGCAGAGCGAGTTGGCCAAAACCGCAGACTGCTTCGTCATGCTGGATATTGGCGAAGAGCGCGTGGGCTATGTGACCAAAGGCTACGTGGCAACCATTCTGACCTTGATGCTGATGGGCCTGCGCCATGCTCGTGCGGTGAACGCCATTGACGACGCGCGTGAGCAGCAGGAGCTCACGATTCTTCGTGAGGCCGTTAACGCGATTGGCGCAATCATCAATACCACCGAAGACTTTTTCAGCCGCTGGCAGGAAGAACTCACCGCCTCGCCACGCTTCACCAGCATCGGCTACGGCCCGGCTATCGGCGTGTGTATGGAGATGGCAACTAAATTTACCGAGACCGTACGCGTGCCTTCTCAGGGCATTGAAATGGAAGTCTTTATGCACGGTCCGTATTTTGAAATTAACCCGCAGCATCGCCTGTTCTTCCTCGATGTGCCAAGCGTGGCCCGCGAACGTCTGACCCTGCTGCGCCAATATGAGCAGCGTCATACCCAGTACGTCTATACCGTCACGCCGGAAGCCAGTGACGATCCCCATACCCTGGCACTAAATATCAAAACGCCGGAGACCGTGCTGCCGCTGCTGATGGTGATCCCCTTCCAGATCCTCGCGCACCACATCGCCGAAGCGAAGGGCAATAACCTGCCGCAGCGGATCTTCACCGACTTTGGTGTCGCGGTAAAAAGTAAAACCAAACCCGGCGATTACGCCTGATTCACGGCCTGTACTCTACCTACTGATAAAGGTGCCTCGTTATGGCGACTCAATACTTAGCCGTTGCACAACAAATCCTCTCCGCCGTGGGTGGCAAGGAGAATATCGACCACGCAAATCACTGCGCGACCCGCTTACGCCTGAATTTAAAGGACGATACGCGAATTGATGAAAAGGAGCTGTACGAGATTTCTGAGGTAGTAAAACTGGTCAACAACGGCAGCCAGTTTCAGATAGTGATCGGCCCTAAAGTCGAAAAAATCTTCGCGGCACTCAGTGAGCTGCTGCCTTCAGAACAGGAGAAAGAAACTGTTCAGACACAGGACATTTCTCTCTTTAACCGTCTGCTGGCAACGCTGTCCGCCATTTTTACCCCGTACATTGGCGTACTCGCCGGCGTTGGTGTCGTCAAAGGACTGGTCGTCCTGCTGCAAACGCTGGATCTGATATCAACCAAATCCTGGCTGTTTGTGGTATTTAACGCGCTCTCCAGCGGTGTGTTCGTCATGCTGCCGCTGTTTATCGCTGTTACCGCCGCCGACCGCTTCAAAACTAGTCGCTTCACCGCCCTGGCACTGACCGCCGCGATGATCTTCCCGCTAACCGACGCCGCTACGCCGGATCACGTAGAGATTTTCAACCTCGCGTTCCCGCTGAAAATTTACGGCGGTGCGGTGATCCCGGCTATCTTTGCGGTATGGTTCCTGAGCTACGTCGAACGCTGGTGCAAAAAGTGGGTGCCGGAAATCGCCGCGCTGGTATTTGTACCCTGCCTGTCGCTGATTATTAGTGGATTCGTGGTTTTTACTGTGATTGGCCCGATTGCCGATTACGTGGGGATTGGCATTGCCAACGGCTACACCTGGCTGTACAACTTAAGCCCAATGCTCTCCGGCGCCTTACTGGCGGGGATTGGTCAGCTGTTCGTGGTCTTTGGCGTGCACTGGGGCATTATCCCCATTGCGTTGATCAACATGCAGGTAAACGGCTACGACACGGTGATGGCGATGTTCATGTCCGCGGTCATGGGCCAGTTCGGTGCCGCCTTTGGTGCCATTTTTATCGCCCGTAACCTGAAAGACAAACAGCTGGCAATTTCGGCCTCGATCTCCGCGTTCTTTGGGATTACCGAGCCTGCGCTGTACGGCGTGAACCTCAAATACCGGATGCTATTTATCTTCGGCTGTATTGGTGCAGCGTTAGGTGGTGCAATTACCGGGCTGCTGGAGGTAAAAACCTACAGTTTCCTGCCGGTGCTGAACGTCTTTGAACTTGGGCTGTTCAGCGGCCCGGAATCCAAAGCCATCTATGAAGTGTTTGCCATTCTCGTCGCCTTCAGCGTGCCGATGATCCTGACGATTATCTACGGTAAAACGCGCGTTTTAGTTCCTGCGGCGGATCTTCGTTAAGCCTCTTTCTGTGGTGGCGGATGTAAACCGCTACCACGCCTGTTATCTGACTCACACTTTCCCATTAGCAGCAATTTTGTCCATATCAACAACGTTATCCTGCTACGCATTTTTATATTTCACAACCAATAATCCTCTCCATATACCCCAAGAGAGATCTGGCGATGAACGCAAGCAAACTGTCAGTAAAAGAGAAGATTGGCTATGGTATGGGCGATGCGGGATGTAACATCATCTTCGGCGCTATCATGCTGTTCGTTAACTATTTTTACACCGATATTTTTGGCTTAGCGCCAGCGCTGGTTGGCGTGTTACTCCTGTCTATTCGCGTGATTGATGCGGTTACCGACCCGATTATGGGCGCATTAGCCGACCGTACCCGCAGCAAGTACGGTCGTTTTCGTCCATGGCTCCTGTGGATAGCGTTCCCGTATGCTCTGTTCAGCGTGCTGATGTTCACCACGCCTGAATGGAGCTATAGCAGCAAAGTTATCTATGCATTTGTCACCTATTTCCTGTTATCCATCACCTATACCGCAATCAATATTCCCTATTGCTCCCTCGGCAGCGTCATCACCAACGATCCAAAAGAGCGCGTGGCCTGTCAGTCCTATCGCTTCGTGCTGGTTGGTATCGCCACTCTGCTGCTGTCGCTGACCCTGCTGCCAATGGCAGACTGGTTCGGTGGCGAAGACAAAGCCAAAGGTTATCAAATGGCAATGACCGTGCTGGCGTTTATCGGCATGTGTATGTTCCTGTTCTGCTTTGCTACCGTCCGTGAACGCGTCCGTCCGGCGGTACAGACCAACGATGAACTCAAGCAGGACTTAAAAGACGTCTGGAAAAACGACCAGTGGGTACGCATCCTGTTGCTGACCTTGTGCAACGTCTGCCCGGGCTTTATCCGCATGGCGGCCACCATGTACTACGTGACCTGGGTAATGGGTGAGAGTACGCACTTCGCCACCCTCTTTATTAGCCTTGGTGTCATCGGCATGATGATTGGCAGCATGCTGGCGAAAGTCCTGACCGACCGCTGGTGTAAACTACAGGTCTTCTTCTGGACCAACATCGCACTGGCCATTTTCTCCGTAGCCTTCTACTTCTTTGACCCGCACGCCACGATGCTGATTGTGGTGCTCTACTTCTTGTTAAATATCCTGCACCAGATCCCATCGCCGCTGCACTGGTCGCTGATGGCCGATGTTGATGACTACGGTGAGTGGAAAACCGGCAAACGTATCACCGGGATTAGCTTCTCCGGTAACCTGTTCTTCCTGAAAGTCGGCCTCGCAGTCGCCGGCGCGATGGTCGGTTTCCTGCTCTCCTGGTACGGTTACGATGCAGGTGCCAAAGCGCAAAGCGAAACCACCCTCAATGGCATTATGCTGCTGTTCACCGTCATTCCGGGCGTAGGCTATCTGATTACCGCTGGTGTAGTGCGTCTGCTAAAAGTGGACCGTACATTGATGAAACAGATTCAGGAAGATCTGGAAAAACGTCGTGCCAACTACCGGGAACTGAATGAATACCAACAAGAATTGCAATCGACTGAACACGTAAGGAAAGCCTGATGAAGAACTGGCCCAATCCCTTTATTGAGCAACGCGCCGATCCGTTTATTCTGCGCCACCAGGGAGAGTACTACTTTATCGCCTCCATGCCGGAATACGACCGGCTGGAGATCCGCCGCGCCGCTGATTTAGATAGCTTGCGCAGCGCAGAGCCTGTTGTGGTTTGGCGTAAACCAGAAAGCGGCCCAATGAGCAATCTTATCTGGGCTCCAGAGCTGCACGCGATCAACGGCAAATGGTATATCTACTTCGCCGCCGCCCATACCCAGGCGCTTGACGAGCTGGGGATGTTTCAGCACCGCATGTACGCGCTGGAGTGCAGTGACGCCGATCCGTTAACCGGAAAATGGGTCGAAAAGGGGCAGGTGAAGACACCGTTTGACACCTTCTGCCTCGATGCCACGACGTTCCATCATCAGGGTAAACAGTGGTATCTGTGGGCACAAAAATCCCCGGAGATTGCCGGTAACTCCAATATCTACCTGGCAGAACTTGAGAATCCGTGGACGATAAAAGGTGAGCCCGTGATGCTCAGCAAACCCGAATTTGACTGGGAATGTCGAGGCTTCCTGGTGAATGAAGGCCCTGCCGTCGTCACTCACGGTAATCGCTTATTTATCAGTTATTCCGCCAGCGCCACCGATGAAAACTACTGTATGGGGCTGCTGTGGATCGATAAAGATGCCGATATAACGGCCCCTGCAAACTGGCATAAATCGCCAACGCCGGTGTTCACGACAAGCTATGAAAACCGCCAATATGGCCCAGGGCACAACAGCTTCACGCAAACGCCGGACGGCGATGACGTGCTGGTATATCACGCAAGGAACTACACGGAAATTGAAGGCGACCCGCTGTATGACCCGAATCGTCATACGCGGCTAAAAACGGTGCGCTGGCGGGAGGATGGCATGCCAGACTTCGGTATTCCCCCCGCAGATACGCTGTAAAAAATAAGCCCGGTAGCGTGATGCTGACCGGGCCTTTTGACTACACCAGCGTTCCGTAGATGGTCAGCAGTGCCATAACCACCACCACTGCATAGGATGTTTTCTTCGCCATCGACACAGCCGCTTTTGGCGTCTCAACTTTATCAACGTGCGGTTCACGAGCCAGTGAATACTGCGCCAGCGTTGTTAGCACCTGATACTGAGAAGTGTGGCGGTCGCCCAGCGAAGCAAACCACGCCGGAAGCGCTTTCTCGCCATGGCCAATCAGCGCGTACACCACACCCACCAGGCGAACGGGTACCCAATCCACGATATGTAAGATGGCATCGATACCCGACTGTAAACGGTGATGCGGCGTCTGGTAACGCGCAAGCCAGGACTGCCATGCCCGCAGGAAAGCATAGCCCATCAGCGCTACCGGCCCCCATGAACCGCCCACCACAAACCAAAACAGCGGAGCAAGGTAAAAGCGGTAGTTGATCCACAGCAGCGCGTTTTGTAACTCGCGCAAAAATTCTCGCTCATCACAGCCGGCCGGCACGCCATGAATCATGGTCAACTCGCTAGCCATCGCTTCGCGAGCGTGGGCATCATCGCGCGAAGCAGCTTTCAGGTAGGCGTGATAATGCAGGCGCACACGGCCTGCGCCGATACACAGTAACCCCAGCAGGATCCAGAAAATCAGCGACGGCACGTTAAACAACATCCCACTCAACGCCCGCTGAACAATACCCACCACCGCCATTGCTACGATGGTCATAACCAGGGTACCAGCAAGCGAATAGTGCTTCACCCGCCGAAACAGCGTCTCCAGCCGATGATCGAGCTGCCAGTGTTCGCCCAGTTTAAACAGGCGCTCTGCAAACAGCACCAGAAGCGTGGTGAATAACGTCATGTCATCTCCTTATTTGACGAGGGGGTGACCAGCGCACGAAAACGGGCCCAATCAAATGCCGGGCCGGGATCGGTTTTGCGCACGGGCGCGATATCACAATGACCGGTGATGTGATTAGCCATCGTCGGGTATTCGGTAATTAGCAGTTGGGTTAATGCCGCCAGCCGCTCGTACTGCGCGTCGGTATAGGCCAACGTATCGGTGCCTTCCAGCTCAATACCGATGGAGAAATCATTACAGTGTTCACGTCCATGGTAGCTCGACACGCCGGCATGCCAGGCGCGTTTATCAAAAGGTACGTACTGAACGATCTCTCCGTCACGACGGATCAAACAGTGGGCTGAAACCCGCAGATGGACAATTTCGGCAAAGAAAGGATCGGCATCAGGATCGAGCGTGCCGGTAAACAGCGCATCAATCCAGGGGCCGCCAAACTGCCCCGGTGGCAGGCTAATGTTATGGACAACCAGCAGTGAAGGAGCTTCGTCCTCCGGGCGGCAATCGTGATGGGGAGAAGGTACCTGTCGAACACCCACCAGCCAGCCCTTATCTATACGCAAAATCATTTAAATTTCATCACATCGGCAAATGAGATTAACCTCAGAAACGTACCTAAGTGCGTCGCTAAAGTGAACGAACGCAGCCACGGCTGAGACAGCGCAAAGGATGACCTGTATAACTGCATGCCGGATATCCTTATGAGTGGTTATGCTAGTCGGTTCAGAGTAGCATGTTTCAATCTTTCGCATCGTTACCATTTTGGAGCTTAATCATGCCGCCTCGCCGCTATAACCCAGACCACCGACGTGACGCGCTGCTAGAACGTATCAACCTCGATATCCCCAACGCCGTGGCCCAAGCGCTGCGTGAAGACCTGGGAGGCGAGGTTGATGCGCATAACGATATTACCGCACAACTCTTACCGGAAAACAGCCATTCTCATGCGGTAGTGATCACCCGCGAAGACGGCGTTTTCTGCGGTAAACGTTGGGTTGAAGAAGTCTTTATCCAGCTTGCCGGTGATGATGTAACCCTCACCTGGCATGTCGCTGACGGCGATGTCGTTACCGCCGACCAACCGCTGTTTGAAATTCTCGGCCCATCTCGCGTACTGCTGACCGGCGAACGTACCGCGCTGAATTTTGTGCAAACGCTCTCTGGCGTAGCCAGTGAAGTGCGCAAATATGTGAATCTGTTGGAAGGCACGCATACCCAACTACTGGATACCCGTAAAACGCTGCCGGGCCTGCGCACCGCGCTGAAATATGCCGTCCTGTGCGGCGGTGGCGCTAACCATCGTTTAGGGCTTTCTGACGCCTTCCTGATTAAAGAAAACCACATTATTGCCTCTGGCTCCGTACGTCAGGCGGTAGAAAAAGCCTTCTGGTTGCATCCTGATGTGCCGGTAGAAGTGGAAGTCGAAAGCCTGAAAGAACTGGAAGAAGCGTTGAAGGCTGGCGCCGATATCATCATGCTCGACAACTTCGATACCGAACAGATGCGCGAAGCGGTAAAAATCACCCGCGGCCAGGCGCAGCTCGAGGTTTCCGGTAACGTTACTATCGACACCCTACGCGAGTTCGCCGAAACCGGCGTTGACTATATTTCCGTAGGGGCGCTGACCAAACATGTCCGCGCACTCGATCTGTCGATGCGTTTTCGCTAATACCAATCTCCTCTCTCATGCCCTCCCTCCGGAGGGCATTTTTTCCGACTCTGCTTCCCTTTTTTGATGCATCGCTGCAACGGGATAACACATCCTGGAATGCGGCTTCCTTAATCCATTATTGATCCTCGCCGTTGTTTCTGCGCTTTGACAAAGTAGCGCCAGACCCAGCAAGGAGCAGATCATGGATAAACAAAAAGGCTTTACCCTCATCGAATTGATGGTCGTTATCGGCATCATCGCCATCCTCAGCGCAATCGGTATTCCGGCTTACCAGAACTACCTACGTAAAGCGGCCTTGACCGATATGCTGCAGACGTTTGTTCCCTACCGCACCGCCATAGAACTTTGCGCTCTCGATCGCGGTGGTATAGATAACTGCAATGCCAGCAGCAATGGCATTCCATCACCCACCACCACTCGTTACGTCTCAGGAATGAGCATAACAAAGGGCACCGTCGTACTCACCGGCCAGGAAAGCTTGAACGGGTTAACCGTCACGCTGGTTCCCGGCTGGGATAACGCGAATGGCATTACCGGCTGGCAGCGAACCTGCGGCATTCAAAGCGACAGCGCGCTGAAACAGGCCTGTGAAGATGTGTTTCGTTTTGACGCCGAATAAGGCAAGGAGCCGTCAATGAAGAACGAGCAATTACTGACACTGTGCCAGCGCCATCACGCTGTACTGCTACTCAACGGCACAGATGAACTCAACATCGCGGTGGTCGGTTCGCCGGCCAGCGAACTCATGGATTCCCTACGTTTTGCGACACAAAAACGGATAGATATCGAGTGCTGGGATCAGGACAGAATGGATAAACATCTGCAAAAAATCACCAGCATGAGTCCTCCCGCTCCCCATGAAGAGCATAGCAATCCAGTGGATTTGCTGAACCAGTTATTTAAGCAAGCACTGTTACAACGGGCGTCGGATATCCACTTTGAACCCACTGAACACAACCTGCGTATAAGGCTACGGGTCGATGGCGTGTTACACACACTGTCAACCGTCCCACTTCCATTGATGATGTCGCTTATCGCCAGGCTAAAGGTGCTCGGAAGTCTGGATATTGCCGAGCGTCGTCTGCCACAGGATGGGCAGTTTGCGGTTGAGGTGGGTGAAGTGCCACTCTCTTTTCGGATTTCCACCCTCCCCTGCCGATATGGTGAAAAAGTGGTTCTGCGCCTGTTGCATAAGGTTGAGCAGGCGTTGGATCTCCAGTGCCTTGGCATGACCCCTGAAGCATTGACACAGTTTACGTCATCGCTCAATCAACCGCAGGGGTTGATATTAGTTACCGGGCCAACCGGCAGTGGGAAAACCGTCACGCTCTACAGCGCACTGCAAAGCCGCAACGGCAGCGATGTGAATATATGTAGCGTTGAAGACCCAATAGAGATCCCGCTTGATGGTCTTAACCAGACGCAGGTTAGCCTCCGTGCGGGACTCACTTTTCAAAGCGTACTGCGATCCTTATTACGCCAGGATCCGGACATTGTCATGGTCGGTGAAATCCGCGATAGCGAAACCGCAGAGATTGCGATTAAAGCGGCTCAAACGGGGCATCTGGTACTCTCAACCTTGCATACGAACTCTACGGTAGAAACGCTGGTACGGCTCGAACAGATGGGTGTCGCTCGCTGGATGGTCTCATCAGCGCTTATCATGGTGATCGCACAGCGCCTTGTGCGAAAACTCTGTCCTCACTGTCGTATTGACACTCTGACTAGCCACCCGCTGCCGTTATCACTCTGGCCCCGCCCACTACCACATTGGACGGCACCGGGATGCCAGCACTGCTACCACGGTTATCAGGGGCGGCTGGCGCTATTTGAGGTGCTACCGTTAACGCCAGCGCTACGGCAATACATTATCCAGGGTGCAAGCCCAACAGAACTAATGCATCGTGCAAAACAACAAGGGATGAACACGCTATTCGAAAATGGCTGTCTCGCCGTTGAGCAGGGGCTAACGACTCAGCAAGAGCTGCTCCGCGTCCTCGGAATTCCTGAAGATGCGTGAACAACTTTGGCACTGGCAGGGTCTTGATGCCAATGGAGAAAGACTCAACGGCGCAGTCTGGGCCAGCCATCGTCCAGCAGTATTGATAGCGCTACAGCAACAGCGTATTACCGTTGTGGCACTCAAACGTCGGAGTATTAATACCGCGCACTGGCGGGCACAACATAGCTGCATGGTTATCAGTCAGTTAGCCACGTTGCTACAGGCAGGGCTTACGCTTTCAGACAGCCTGAAGCTTTTAGCCCAACAGCACCCCATAGCACAATGGCGAGCCTTACTGACTGCATTGTCTGAACGGTTGGCGCAAGGTGTCTCATTGTCAGAAGGACTACAGCAGTGGCCACAGGCCTTTCCACCTTTATACCTCGCGATGATTCGCACCGGTGAGATAACCGGTAAGCTTGAACAGTGCTGCCTTGAGCTTGTTCGCCAGCAGAAAGCTCAGCTTTTACTGGCTTCAAAGGTCAAAAAAGCGCTGCGCTATCCCATCATTATCCTGTCACTTGCGGCCTTAGTCGTCATGGCCATGACTGGCTTTGTTCTGCCGGAGTTCACTGCGATATACCGCACTTTTAACACGCCGTTACCGACACTAACGCTTGCCGTAATGGCAATGGCCGCTTTCGTCGAGCGGTGGTTCATCGTGCTACTCGTGCTACCGCTGATCCCCGTCGTCATAACTGCAGTACTAAAAAATCATCCCCCCTGGCAACGCATTCGCCAGCAGATACTGCTCTCTCTTCCACTCATGGGAAAACTCGCTCGCGGGCAAAAGCTGAGTCAGATTTTTACCGTACTTGCGCTCACCCAACGCGCGGGAATCGCTTTTTTACAAGGGTTGGAAACCGTTGAAGTGACGCTGACCTGTCCGTGGTGGCGCGATGTCATTCACACGCTTCATCAGGAGATCGCTGAAGGGAGTCCCATTTGGCAGGCGATGGAGAAAAGTCGGGTGTTTACACCGCTCTGCTTACAGCTGGTGAGAACCGGTGAAGCATCCGGGGCGCTGGATGAAATGCTGGAAAATCTGGCGCTCCACCATGATGAGGGAACGCAAAATCTGGCGGATAATCTGACATCACTGCTGGAGCCTGCGCTGCTGATAGTGACCGGAATAATTATTGGTACGTTAGTGGTGGCAATGTATCTGCCCATTTTTCATCTGGGGGATGCCATCAGCGGAATGGGTTAACGCTGGCGCATTTTACGCCAGCGATAATCCCGAGCATTACAGGCTGTTGAACACGCGGTTCTCTTGTTCCTGCACGCGGATAAAGGTCGTACGCTTAGTCAGTTCTTTCAGACGCGATGCCCCAACATAGGTACACGCTGAACGCAGGCCACCAAGGATATCACGAGCGGTATGTTCTACCGGCCCACGTAGTGGCAGCTTAACGGTTTTACCTTCGGCAGCACGATACTGGGCAACGCCGCCAACGTGACGGTTCATCGCTGACTCAGAGCTCATACCGTAGAACAGCATAAATTTCTCGCCGTTCTCTTCAACCACTTTACCGCCGCTCTCATCGTGACCGGCCAGCATACCACCCAACATAACGAAATCAGCGCCACCGCCGAATGCTTTTGCTACGTCGCCCGGCATAGTACAACCGCCGTCGCTGACGATTTGGCCGCCCAGACCGTGTGCAGCATCAGCGCACTCGATAACGGCAGAAAGCTGCGGGTAACCGACACCAGTTTTCACGCGAGTGGTACACACAGAACCAGGGCCAATGCCGACTTTGACAATATCGGCACCGGAGAGGATCAGCTCTTCACACATCTCACCGGTCACAACGTTACCCGCACAGATGGTTTTAGTTGGCCACGCTTCGCGTGCTTTCGCCACGAACTGAACGAAGTGCTCGGAGTAACCATTCGCCACATCGATACATACAAAAGTCAGTGCCGGATTTAGCTTGAGAATCTGCTGCGTTTTTTCAAAATCAGCGTCGGAGGTACCGGTGGAAACCATCACATGCTTGAGCACGTCGGCAGACTCGATCTGTACGAAGGTTTGCCACTCTTCAACGGTGTAGTGCTTGTGAACAGCGGTCAGAATACCAAAAGAGGAAAGCACTTTTGCCATCTGGAAGGTGCCTACGGAATCCATATTCGCAGCGATAATCGGTACGCCTGACCAGCGTTGTCCAGAATGTTTAAAGGTGAAGTCGCGTTCCAGTTCAACGTCGGAACGGCTTTTAAGAGTAGAGCGTTTAGGGCGGATAAGAACGTCTTTGAAACCTAACTTCAGATCTTCTTCGATACGCATGTGCGGATTCCTGGGGTTAATGGCAATTAAATTGAGAGCACAACTCCAGTAATGTAATCATACGCACTAATCAGGGCTTCGCAAGACTGCGATTTTCAGTTTTTTTAAGCTACAATCCCATAAATTTACCTGGCGATTAGCGCCGCGCAGCATTAACTATCTTGTTGCAGGCCGCCGGTTAATTAACCAAATGATTTTCATACTAAAAATCCAGGGCAAAGCGGTATGACTTACACAGTAGCGTTAACGGGCGGCATCGGCAGCGGTAAGAGCACGGTCGCAGATGCATTTTTTAGCCTGGGAATTAACGTTATTGATGCAGATATTCTTGCCCGCCAGGTTGTCGAACCAGGTACACCTGCGCTTGCTGCAATAGCCGAATATTTTGGTCCTCATATGCTGACGGCGGAAGGTGCCCTCAACCGTCGGGCGCTACGCGAACATATTTTTGCACACCCTGATGATAAAGCCTGGCTCAATGCCCTGCTGCATCCGCTTATCCAGCAAGAAACACAGCGTCAGTTCCAGCAGGCTACCTCGCCTTATGTACTCTGGGTTGTGCCATTGCTGGTGGAAAACAAACTCTATCAACGGGCCGATCGCGTTCTGGTCGTCGACGTCACGCGCGAGACTCAGCTCTACCGAACCATGCAACGTGACCATGTGTCGCGAGAGCATGCGGAAAATATTCTTGCAGCCCAGGCCAGCCGTGAAGAGCGTTTGGCCGTGGCTGATGACATCATTAATAACAACGGCACACCAGATGCGATTGCATCGGATGTCGCTCGCCTGCACGCACGCTATCTTCAGCTCGCCGCGCAGGCTGTATCACAGGAAAAATCGTAATGCACACCCACATCCTTTTTGAGCATCCCTTGAATGAAAAAATGCGTACCTGGCTGCGTATTGAATTTCTGACAGAGCAAATGAATGCCAATTTACCTATCAGGGATCACGCCAGCGCGCTGCATTTTTTTCGTAATGTCGGGGATTTACTGGATGTGTTCGAGCGCGGTGATATCCGTACTGAACTCCTCAAAGAGCTGGAGCGTCAGCAGCGAAAACTGAACGCATGGAGCGAAGTTCCTGGCGTCGATCTGAGTCGCATTGATGCATTGCGCCAACAGTTAAAAACCAGCAGCAGTATCCTGATGGCTGCTCCGCGCATTGGGCAATTCCTGCGCGAAGACCGACTGATTGCGTTAGTTCGCCAGCGTCTGAGCATTCCAGGCGGCTGCTGTAGCTTTGATTTGCCGACATTGCATATGTGGCTACACGCAAAGCAAAGTCAGCGAGATACGCTGGTGGAATCATGGCTGGCTAGCCTTGAGCCGTTGAATCAAGCCCTGGCGTTGATCCTCGATCTGGTGCGTAACTCCGCACAGTTCCGTAAGCAAACTAGCCTTAATGGTTTCTACCAGGATAACGGTGACGATGCCGATCTGCTGCGCTTGAAGCTGGATTTAGTGTCCCAGCTGTATCCACAAATCTCCGGCCACAAGAGTCGCTTCGCTATTCGCTTTATGCCGCTGGATAGCGAGCACGGTAGCGTACCAGAGCGCCTCGATTTTGAACTGGCATGCTGCTAAGGAGCAATGATGTCTGACGTAACGACGGTAAATTGCCCGACCTGCAACAAGCCGGTGATTTGGGGTGAACAGAGCCCGTATCGCCCGTTTTGCTCCAAGCGCTGTCAGTTGATTGACCTTGGAGAATGGGCAGCTGAAGAGAAGCGTATTCCTAGCAGCGGCGATCTCTCCGACAGCGATGGCTGGAGCGAAGAGCAACAGTAAGCACGCCGAATACCACGACGCCGGGTTATCCCGGCGTCTGCATACAGTGTGATTAAGACGACGTTAGCCGCCAATCAGCTTTTCAATAATCGGTGCATTAGCCGGTGGGAACTCATCAACTACCAAATTCTGTTGCGCAATCCAGCGCCCCGGTTGCCCTTCTTTGCCCCACGGCTCACCTTCCCAACCCTCAACCAACCAAAACCATAAAGTGATATGGCGGTCGGGGAACTGATATTCGAGCTTATCAAACTGTTGCAATGACGTAGCGGTGATCCCTACCTCTTCTTGCAGCTCGCGAACCACCGCCTGTTCAGCAGACTCCCCCTCTTCTATCTTCCCACCAGGAAACTCCCACTTATTCGCCATGTGCGCGTCGGCAGCACGCTGGGTGATATAGATTTCACCTTCGGCGTTACGAATGATGCCGACGGATATTTGCAGTTTTTTCATATTGTTTTACCCATAAAAAAGGCGCAGTAATCTGCGCCTTTTGTTTTCCTATTTGTCCTTAGCTCAGGCGGCCATGGCACTGTTTGTATTTTTTACCGGAGCCGCATGGGCATGGATCGTTACGTCCCACTTTGCGCTCACCGGTTTGTGCCGCCAGGTCTTGTGCGGCAACAGCGTCATCGCTCTGATGGCTCAACTGCTGCATCTGCGCCAGACGCTCAGCTTCAATACGGCGCTGCTGTTCCATCTCTTCGACTTCTTCCGGCATGCGCACCTGGACTTTACTCAGAGTACTGATCACTTCGTACTTCAGTGATTCCAGCATGGAAGCAAACATGGCGAAGGATTCACGTTTGTATTCCTGTTTTGGATCTTTCTGTGCATAGCCACGCAGGTGGATACCCTGACGCAGGTAATCCATTGCTGCCAGGTGCTCTTTCCACAGGGAGTCGAGGGTCTGCAGCATTACGCCTTTCTCGAAGTGACGCATCATTTCGGTGCCAACCACTTCCTCTTTGCGTTTGTAGACTTCTACCGCATTTTCCAGAATACGTTCACGCAGCGTCTCTTCATGCAGCTCTGGCTCTTTGTCCAGCCATTCAGAGATCGGCAGTTCCAGATCGAAGTCGTTTTTCAGACGTTCCTGCAAGCCAGGGATGTCCCACATTTCTTCCAGTGACTGAGGAGGAATATGTGCATCAATGGTCGCTTTGAAGACATCTTCGCGAATGCTATTGATGGTTTCGCTCACGTCAGACACGTCCAGCAGTTCGTTACGCTGAGTGTAGATAGCACGACGCTGGTCGTTAGCAACATCATCATATTCCAGCAGCTGCTTACGAATATCGAAGTTACGGCTTTCCACTTTACGCTGGGCGTTGGCAATTGCTTTGGTCACCCATGGGTGCTCGATGGCTTCGCCTGGTTTCATCCCCAGTTTACGCATCATGCCGGACACACGGTCAGAGGCAAAGATACGCATCAGGGCATCTTCCATAGACAGGTAGAAACGGGAAGAACCCGCATCACCCTGACGACCGGAACGACCGCGCAACTGGTTATCGATACGACGAGATTCGTGGCGCTCGGTACCAATGATGTGCAAGCCGCCTGCCGCCAACACTGCATCGTGACGAACCTGCCAGTCAGCTTTGATTTGCGCAATCTGTTCAGGTGTTGGGTCTTCAAGCTGAGCCACTTCTGCCTGCCAGCTACCACCGAGCATAATATCGGTACCACGACCTGCCATGTTGGTGGCGATGGTCACCGCAGCCGGGTAGCCTGCTTGTGCAACGATATCCGCTTCACTGGCGTGGAATTTGGCATTCAGTACGTTGTGCTTGATGCCCGCTTTAGTCAGCTCATTCGACACAACTTCAGATTTTTCGATAGAGATAGTCCCCACCAGAACCGGCTGACCGGCGGCGGTACGTTCTCTGATATCTTCGATAATCGCCTGAATTTTTTCCGCTTCAGTCATATAGACCAGATCCGGCATATCTTTACGGATCATCGGGCGGTTCGTTGGTACCACCACAGTATCCAGCTTGTAGATAGAGCTGAATTCGAATGCTTCGGTATCCGCAGTACCGGTCATCCCTGCCAGCTTCTCGTACAGACGGAAGTAGTTCTGGAAGGTGATAGATGCCAGCGTCTGGTTCTCGTTTTGAATGTCCACACCTTCTTTGGCTTCAACCGCCTGGTGCAGACCATCAGACCAGCGGCGGCCCTGCATGGTACGACCGGTGTGTTCATCAACGATGATGACTTCGCCATCTTTAACGATGTAATCCACGTCGCGAGTGAAGAGCACGTGTGCACGCAGTGCTGCAGTCACGTGGTGCATCAGCATGATGTTGGCTGGAGAGTACAGGGACTCGCCTTCATCCATAATGCCTTCGTTAACCAGAAGCTCTTCAATCAGTACCAAACCACGTTCAGTCAGGTTCACCTGACGTGCTTTTTCATCCACGGAGAAATGACCTTCACCCTGGAAGGTATCAGAGTCTTCTTTTTCCTGGCGAACCAGATGTGGGATGATTTTGTTCACTTTCTTATACATTTCCGAGCTGTCTTCAGCCGGGCCGGAGATGATAAGCGGAGTACGTGCTTCATCGATAAGGATGGAGTCGACCTCATCCACCAACGCATAGTGCAGCTTACGCTGTACGCGTTCTTCAGGGCTGAACGCCATGTTGTCACGCAGGTAGTCAAAGCCGTATTCGTTGTTTGTACCGTAGGTGATATCCGCGTTGTAGGCTTCGCGCTTAGCGGGAGCCGGCAGGCCGGACATGTTAATGCCCACGGTCATGCCGAGGAACTCGAACAGCGGACGGTTATTTTCGGCGTCACGCTGCGCCAGGTAGTCGTTGACGGTAACCACGTGCACGCCCTTACCAGAGAGTGCATTCACGTAAGCTGGCAGCGTTGCGGTCAGGGTTTTACCCTCACCAGTACGCATTTCCGCAATACAGCGGTCGTTCAGAACCATACCACCGAGCAGCTGCACGTCGAAGTGACGCATGCCGAACACGCGCTTACTGGCTTCACGTACCACAGCGAACGCTTCCGGGATCAGGCTTTCTACGCTTTCACCCTTTTCAATACGCGCGCGGAATTCGTTGGTTTTGGCTTTCAGCTCGTCGTCGGAGAGTTTTTCCATCTCCGGTTCCATGGCGTTGATCTGGGTAACAGCTTTGCGCATACGACGCAGTGTACGGTCGTTACGACTGCCAAAAACTTTGGTCAATAATTTGATTAACATAATAAAATCTCAAGCGCCCCGACATTTCGGAGTCATAAAAATAAAAGGATAAAAACGGTTATTTCAGACGAGGCGCTGTGGTCCGGCGCGGATCCCATGAACCTGGCTTATCCAGGACGGGATACTAAAGACCAGAGGAGGTAATGCGGGTAGCACCGCGGCCTGTGCAATGACAAGCGACGGCTGGCTTTCTACGTTAAGTAACGCATTCAGCGAATCCAGTAATGCCAGATGTTGCGCCTGCAGCGGTGATGCGGATTCCGCAACCGGCAGCGCGGTCGGCACCATGGCAAAAGAGAGGTGGCGAATAACCGTGCGGATGGCATGTTGATGCCAATAATCGACGTTAAAAGAGGGGCGACGATTATTTTCCAGCCGAGCCAACTGGGTGAAATCAATTTTCTGCGACGGACTGTGATTGCTCGACGTCGTGCGGGTAGGCGAAGCAGGCTCGGTATTATTCGCAAGTGCGGGCAGGCCAAATCCAGCAGCAACCATCCCCAATAGGAGATGCGGCCAGAAGTAGCGTCTACCAAACTGTCGCCAACGCGTCAGCATTCCACTCACGTAATGTTCCACCTTCGGTTTTATTGTCATTATTCTATTTTAGCGCCCAGATATTACCATTAATGCGACACTACAGCAGCAGTATTGACGAAATCATCAGCGAAAAATGGTTTAAGAAATCAGCGGTTGTGCAGGAGTGTGATCTTTACGACGGCAGCAAAGCCAGAAAGACAAAGGATGGAAGGAAAAAAGAAAAAACGACTGGTTCCCTGACCGGAGAGAGTGCCAGGTTGCCAGTCGAATTTACGTAACGGTTAAGCTTATGCCAGAACCATTGTCGGAGCTTTGAACGCCAGCGGCAATTCTGCGTCGTCTTCGAAGGTCACGTATTCCCAAGCTTCCTGTTTAGCCAGGACTGCCTGCAGAAGTTTGTTATTCAGCGCATGACCGGATTTGAACGCGGTAAATGCACCAATAATATTGTGACCACACATGAACAAGTCACCGATAGCATCCAGCATTTTGTGACGAACGAATTCATCTTCAAAACGCAGACCGTCTTCGTTCAGTACGCGATAATCGTCAACAACGATGGCACAATCGAAGCTGCCGCCCAGGCACAAACCACGGGACTGCAGATATTCGATATCACGCATGAAGCCGAAGGTACGTGCTCGGCTGATCTGGCGCATAAAGGCGTCTGCGGAGAAATTCATCGCATAACGCTGGGTGCTTGCATCAATCGCCGGATGGTTAAAGTCGATGGTAAAGTCCAACGAAAAACCATTGTACGGTTTGAATTCAGCCCATTTATCGCCATCTTCAACACGAACGGTGTCTTTAATACGGACGAATTTCTTCGCGCAGTTCAGTTCATCAATGCCAGCATCCATCAGCAGATAAACGAATGGCGCAGCACTACCGTCCATGATCGGGATTTCTGGCGCATCAACTTCAACAATAATGTTGTCGATACCCAGACCCGCCAGCGCGGCGTTAAGGTGCTCTACGGTCGAAATCCGCACGTCATGCTCGTTGACCAGACAAGTACAGAGCATTGTATCACGCACAGATTTGGCATCGGCCGGAAAATCTACCGGTGGATTCAAGTCGGTGCGACGATAGATGACCCCGGTATTTGCCGGCGCAGGGCGCAGCGTCAGTGTGACCTTTTTGCCGGTATGTAAACCGACGCCAGTCGCCTGAACGATACGTTTAAGTGTCCTTTGTTTGATCATCGTATAATCTCGCCAAATTAACTATCCAACCGAAGTGTACTATACATTCGGTGAGCCAGTTTAGCACAAAGAGCGCAGATTCCCTAATTCCAGCTAATTCTTAATCAGCTTGCTTACGCAGGAACGCTGGGATATCCAGATAATCCGGTTCTTTGGTGGTCTGCGCCGTATTGTCGTTTACCACTTTTGCTGCCGGCTTCTGCTCTTGCGTCAACGGAGCCATTCCGTGCTGCTGATAACGATCCAGCACTGGCTGTTGCGCCTGTTTGTTAGCCACAAGGGTAATCTCTGGACGTTTGTCCATACCGATACCGGTCGCAACGACAGTTACGCGCAGCTCATCGTTCATATCCGGATCAAGGGAAGTACCGATAACCACGGTCGCGTTATCCGATGCAAATGCACGGATAGTGTTACCGACGGTTTCGAACTCATCCAGACGCAGGTCGAAGCCCGCAGTGATGTTGACCAGCACGCCGCGCGCACCAGACAGATCGATGTCTTCCAGCAGCGGAGAAGAGATAGCCATTTCAGCCGCTTCTTCCGCACGATCTTCACCGCTCGCAATACCAGAGCCCATCATGGCATAGCCCATTTCGGACATCACGGTACGAACGTCCGCAAAGTCGACGTTCATAAGGCCAGGACGTGTGATCAGTTCAGCGATACCCTGCACAGCGCCTTTCAGCACGTCGTTCGCCGCGCCAAACGCGTCGAGCAGAGAAATGCCACGACCCAGCACTTTCAGCAGCTTGTCGTTTGGAATGGTGATCAGCGAGTCCACATGTTTGGACAGCTCAGTGATCCCCTGCTCCGCAAATGCCATACGCTTCTTGCCTTCAAAGTTGAAAGGCTTCGTCACGACAGCAACGGTCAGGATACCTAAATCTTTAGCCACTTCGGCAACAACAGGTGCTGCACCGGTACCGGTACCGCCACCCATGCCCGCTGCGATGAAGACCATGTCCGCACCTTCCAGCGCAGCGCGCAGCGCTTCACGGTCTTCGTCAGCCGCGTTGCGACCCACTTCCGGGTTAGCACCGGCACCCAGACCTTTGGTAATACCGTTACCAATCTGGATGGTCTGGCCAACGGCCGTTTTACGCAGTGCCTGCGCATCGGTGTTTACTGCAAAAAACTCAACACCTTCAATGCGTTCGCGCACCATGTGTTCAACGGCATTACCGCCGCCGCCACCGACGCCGATGACTTTAATCACCGCGTCGTTGGTCAGTTCCATAGGTTCAAACATAGTTTCTCTCCGTTTTGTGCCTGTCGCCTGAGACCGCTAACATGCCCGGTCTCTTTAAAAATTAAAACTCTTTCCGTAACCAGCTATTCAGTCGTTTGATCCACGATCCAACCGATGCGGTTACGCGCTTTTCTACCTCTGCTTCACCACTTAAGTGGGACTCTTTCCCGTAGTGCAGCAGGCCCACCGCCGTTGAATAATACGGCTCCTGGGCATAGTCCGTCAGACCAGTAATGTTCAGCGGTGCACCAATACGAACCTGCGTATGGAACACGCGCTGTGCGCAGGCCGCTAACCCTTCAATTTGCGCCGCGCCGCCGGTCAATACAATCCCCGCCGCCAGGTGGTGTTTTACCCCTTGCTGACGCAGTTGCTCTTGTAACTGTAAAATCTCTTCATTGACGAGGTTCAAAAGCTCGGTATAACGCGGCTCGATAACCTCTGCCAATGTCTGGCGCTGCAGGCTACGCGGTGGACGTCCACCGACGCTTGGCACTTCAACGCTCTCATCTTTGCCCACAATGGAGCCTAATGCGCAGCCGTGGCGCACTTTAATCGCTTCGGCGTCGCTTGGCGGCGTACCGAAGGCGTAAGCGATATCGCTGGTCACCACGTTCCCTGCATACGGGATCACTTTGGTGTGACGCAGCGCGCCGCCGGTGTATACCGCGATATCCATTGTACCGCCACCGATATCCACGACGCAGACGCCTAGCTCACGTTCGTCTTCCGTCAATACAGAATAACTGGACGCCAGCCCGGCGAAAATCAGCTGATCAACCTTCATACCACAACGTTCGACCGCTTTGACAATGTTTTTTGCCATATCGTTGTGGCAGGTAATCAAATGTACCTTGGCCTGCATACGCACGCCGGACAAACCTACCGGGTTTTTAATGCCTTCCTGGTAATCGATGGCGTATTCCTGAGGAATAACGTGCAGAACTCGATGCTCATCACGTACGCGAACTGACTTCGCCGTATGCACCACGTTCTCAACGTCTTCCTGCGTGACCTCTTCTTCTGAGATAGGCACCATCCCTATCTCATTTTGACAGCTAATGTGTTTACCGGAAAGCGCCAGATACACAGAAGAGATCTGGCAATCCGCCATCAGCTCAGCCTGGTCGATAGCGCGCTGTACGCATTTCACTACCGACTCAAGGTCGTTCACACCGCCTTTGTCCATCCCTCGGGATGGGCAACTGCCGACCCCAATGATATTAATCACTCCGTCGGGCAGAACTTCCCCTACTAAAGCGGCTACTTTTGCAGTGCCGATCTCCAGTCCAACTACCAGTTTTCTGTCCGTCGCCTTGATCATTGTTGTTCTGCCTGTGCCTGATTCTGTTGTTGATTGGTGTCCGCCGCAGGTGCAGGTTCCCAGCCTACTGCCGCCCCTGAGTCATAACGCAAATCAACATAGCTAATCCGATTACCCTCTGTTTGCGCCTGCTGCAACAGAACTGGATACAGTTCCATAAAACGCGCCAGCCGCTTCATCGTATCGCCCCGCCCCAGATTCAGCTTGATACCGTTATCAAGCGTCAGCTGCCACGAACGGCGCGCGGTCATCGCCGCAACCTTCAACGAGAATTTCCCTTTCGCGAGCACCGCCCCCATGTCGTGATAACCCTGTAAAACTTCGCTTGCGCTACCTTCAGGGCCATAGAGCATAGGTAAATTTTGCTTGTTGGCGCGATCTGCCGGTACGCTAAAGGCTGTGCCCTCGGCGTCCACCATGTGCTGATCATTCCAACGCGCAATGGGCACATATTCAACCAGATGAATCTTCAATTCGTCTGGCCACTGCTTTCTTACGCTTGCCTGTTTAATCCACGGCAGTCGTTCAATCTGGCTCTGAACGATGTTGACGTCCTGAGTCATAAAGGTTCCCGGCGATCCCAGTGCCAGTATGGACTGACGGATATCATCGTTACGCGTGTAATGACGATCGCCAGTCACCACCAGTTTTGAGATGGGCAAACGTTGCGCATCTTCCATCCAGCCCAGCACTACCCAGCCGCTAACAAACACGGTACACAACACGGCCAGCAGGAAAACGATACCCACCAGCTGTGTTCCATTATTGCGCCGTGAAGAGGCGTATTCCTCTTCTTCACGGTTCCGCGTATTCAGCGCAGCCTGCGACATATCACCCCGCCAGGTCCAGAATTCGTACTACCAGCTGCGAGAAGCTCATTCCCGCCTGACGCGCCGCCATCGGCACCAAGCTATGGCTGGTCATCCCTGGAGAAGTGTTCGCCTCCAGCAGATAATATTGCCCGTCATTATCCTGCATGACGTCAATACGTCCCCAGCCACGACAACCTAAAACTTTCCAGGCTTTCAGCACCAAAGATTGCATTGCCGCTTCCTGGTCAGGTTCCTCACAACCAGGGCAGAAATATTTTGTCTCATCAGAGAGATACTTCGCCTCATAATCATAGAAGGTTCCAGCCGGTTGGATGCGAACTGAGGGCAAAATTTCTTCACCGAGCACTGCAACGGTAAATTCAGGCCCACTCAGCCATTTTTCCACCAGAACTTCGTCATCGTGTTGAAACGCCTGCGATAACGCATCCGCAAGTTTGCCACTCTCCGTGACTTTCGACATCCCGACGCTGGAGCCTTCGCGGCTTGGTTTAACAATCAGTGGCAAACCCAGCTTAGCTATCTGATCTAACATCTCATCAGATAACCCGTTTTCAAACATTTCACGCGTTATCGCCGCCCATGGAGCAACCGGCAATCCCGCGCCCTGCCACAGTAATTTACTGCGCAGTTTGTCCATAGATATTGCCGATGCCATCACGCCGCTACCGGTATAAGGCAGAGAAATGAGCTCAAGAAGCCCTTGTAGCGTGCCATCTTCCCCGCCGCGACCATGCAGTGCAATAAACGCTTTCTTAAAACCCATATTTTTCAGCTGGGTAACATCTGTCTCTTTCGGGTCTACCGCATGAGCATCAATGCCCGCTTCACGCAGACCCGCTAGCACCGCAGCACCAGAATTGAGCGAGACTTCGCGCTCGGCGGAGGTTCCCCCTAAAAGAACCGCGATTTTATCAGCCATGACGCGGTTCCTCCTGAGTTTGCGGCTTGAGTTTGATTTCAGCTAAGTTACGCGCGATTTTACCGATATTTCCCGCGCCCTGAATCAAGACAAGATCATTACCTGTCAGTACTGACGCCAACATTTCCGGTACCTGTGCTGGGTCGGAAATCAAAATGGGGTCAACTTTACCGCGCCCTCGAATGGTACGGCACAATGAACGGCTATCGGCACCTGGAATTGGTGCTTCCCCAGCCGGATAAACATCCAGCATCAGCAGCGCATCAACCTGCGTCAGTACGTGAGCAAAATCATCGTACAGATCGCGTGTACGGGTATAACGGTGCGGCTGGAAAACCATGACCAGTTTTTTATCCGGCCAGCCTGCACGTGCGGCTTTAATCGTGGCATCCACTTCTGTTGGGTGGTGACCATAGTCGTCAACCAACATGGCGGAGCCTTCCTGGCCATTCACTTCGCCCAGCGGGAACTCACCCAGAAAATCAAAGCGGCGACCAGTCCCCTGGAAGCTTTCCAGCGCACGCAGAATTGCATCGTCTTCAATGCCTTCTTCCGTCGCAACAGCAACGGCCGCAGCGGCGTTCAGCGCATTATGACGGCCAGGCGCATTGAGCGTCACGCGCAGGTTTTCTTTATCCTGACGCACCAGCGTGAAGTGCCCCTGCGGGCCAATCTGCTGGTAGTCTTCAACGCGTACATCCGCATCATCGCTAAAACCGTAGGTGGTAATCTGACGGCCTACGCGCGGCAGCAGCTCGCGAATCACCGGATCGTCCACACACATCACCGCACGACCATAAAACGGCAAATTGTGCAGGAAATTAATAAAGGTCTGTTTTAAATTTTCGAAGTCGCCCTGGTAAGTATCCATATGGTCAGCTTCGATATTGGTAACAATCGCTACCATCGGTTGCAGGTGCAGGAACGACGCATCGCTCTCATCCGCTTCCGCAATCAGATAACGGCTGTGGCCCAGACGCGCATGCACGCCCGCCGCCTTCACCAAACCACCGTTCACGAACGTCGGATCAAGTCCGGCTTCCGCATAAATACTGGACACCATCGCGGTGGTGGTAGTTTTACCGTGCGTCCCGGCGATAGCAATACCGTGACGAAAACGCATTAACTCCGCCAGCATCTCTGCACGGCGAATCACCGGAATACGCGCTTCATGAGCGGCGACGATTTCCGGGTTATCGGCGGAAATCGCCGTGGAGACCACAACTACACTCGCATCGCGCACGTTTTCCGGGCGATGGTTGAAATAAATAGTGGCGCCCAGTTGAGCCAACTGCTGCGTCACCGGATTTGGCGCGAGATCGGAACCGCTAATCTGATACCCTTCGTTGGCCAATACTTCAGCAATACCGCCCATACCGGCGCCGCCGATGCCAACAAAGTGAATGTGCCGGACGCGACGCATCTCGGGCACGATAGAACGCAGTTTCGCCAGTTGTTGTGTATTCATTCTCTAAACGCCATCACTTCTACAAATTCGGGCGACGCAAATGCGCCGCGATGATTAAGCCTTTGCCGCCAGGCTCACTTCTTTTGCTACCCGCTCGGTAGCGTCCGGGATAGCCGCTGCGCGTGCGCGTTCGGCCATCTCTAATAATGTTGCTCGATCCCAGCTCGCCAACGTATCGGCGACAGCTTGCGCGGTAAACTGGGGCTGTTCAAAAATCTTTGCCGCGCCCGCTTTTTCCAACGGTAATGCATTCCAGTACTGCTGTCGGTCTTTATGCTGGAAAGGCACAAAAATCGCCGGTAACCCTGCAGCAGCGATTTCGCTCACCGTCAGCGCCCCAGAGCGGCACACCACCACGTCGGCCCACGCATAGGCCGCCGCCATGTCATCAATAAATTCCGTCACTCTATGCTGTGGCTGGCCAGCATCAGCATAAGCTTGCTTAACGGTTTGTTGCCCACCTTTACCGCTTTGATGCCAGATAGTCACCCCATCACCCAGCAGCGCCGCAACCTGCGGCACGGTCTGATTGAGCACGCGAGCGCCCTGCGAACCACCCACCACCAGCACACGAATCGGGCCATTGCGGCCGACCAGACGCTGTTCAGGCAGCGGCAATGCAAGTACATCGACGCGCACGGGGTTACCAACAACTTCTGCATTGGCAAATGCGCCTGGGAAAGCCTGCATCACTTTGGTCGCAATCTTCGCCAACCATTTGTTGGTCAGACCGGCGATACCATTCTGTTCATGCAGCACCACCGGGATCCCCAGTGACCATGCCGCCAGACCACCCGGCCCGGAAACATAACCGCCCATACCCAGCACCACGTCCGGCTTGAAGCGTTTCATAATGGCGCGCGCCTGACGCCAGGCATTAAAAATACGCATCGGTGCCAGCAGCAGCGCTTTGAGGCCTTTACCCCGCAGCCCAGAAATGTGGATGAAGTCGATCTCAATACCATGTTTCGGCACCAGGTCAGCTTCCATACGATCTGCGGTTCCCAGCCAGCGTACCTGCCAGCCCTGATCCATTAAATGGTGCGCAACCGCCAGCCCTGGGAACACATGTCCACCAGTCCCGCCTGCCATCACCATTAACCGCTTTGTTTGACCGCTCATCGAGAACCTCGGGTAAACGCCTGCGCTTTTTCCAGACGCGTTTCATAATCAATACGTAACAAGAACATAATGGCAGTCGACATAATCAGAAGACTGGAGCCACCGTAGCTTATCAACGGCAGAGTCAGACCTTTGGTCGGTAACATACCGGCCGCGGCCCCGACGTTGACCAACGCCTGGAAGCTGAACCAAATGCCGATTGCGCAAGCCAGGAAACCAGAAAAACGTTGGTTAATCTCCAGCGCTTTGCGACCGATGGACATGGCGCGGAAAGCGACGAAGAATACCATTAAAAGGGCCAGTACCACACCGATATAACCCAATTCCTCACCGATGATGGCGAAGATGAAGTCGGTATGTGCTTCCGGCAAATACTCCAGTTTCTGAACCGAGTTGCCTAATCCCTGTCCCCACATTTCACCGCGGCCAAAGGCCATCAGTGATTGCGTCAGCTGGTAGCCGCTACCGAATGGGTCTTCCCACGGGTTCCAGAAAGAGGTCACGCGTCGAATACGATACGGCTCGGCAAGGATCAGCAGCACCACCGCCGAAATCCCCATGCCGATAATGGCGATGAATTGCCACAGCTTTGCGCCAGCGAGGAACAACATCGCCAGAGTGGTGACAAACAGCACCACCACGGTACCTAAGTCCGGCTGCGCCAGCAGTAAAATCGCCAGCACGAAAATCACACCCATCGGCTTTAAAAAGCCGCGCAGGTTGTTGCGCACTTCATCGGCTTTACGCACCAAATAGTTGGCGATATAGCAAAACAGCGACAGTTTGGTCAGCTCAGCGGGCTGAATACGCAGTGGACCGAAAGCAATCCAGCGCGATGCCCCGTTAACTGAGCTCCCAACGACCAATACAATCAACAACATGCCAATAGAGGCAATCAGCATAAATGTGCTGTGTCGCTGCCAGAAAGCCATTGGCATACGCAAGGTAATCAGCGATAACCCAAGCGCCAGCAGCAGGTACAGACCATCGCGCTTGGCGAACAGGAACGGATCGTTTGCCAGGCGCTGACCAACCGGCATCGATGCCGAGGTCACCATGATGAAACCAATGGCCGCCAGACCAAGCGTCAACCACAGCAGCATACGGTCGTACATGATCAGACTGTCGGAATCTTTATCCCGAGAGCCCATCACCCAGCCTTTTAACGCAGCAAACAGCCATGCGAAAATGCCCATGCCCGGCAAACGCGGCAGCCTCAGTTGAGGCAGTCTCAGGCGCGGGAGCGAAAAACGCATCAACCTAACTCCTTCGCCAGACGAGCAAATACGTCGCCACGCTGCTCAAAGCTCTTAAACTGATCGAGGCTTGCGCAGGCAGGTGACAGTAGAACCATATCGCCATTTTTCACTAGCGGAGCGAGCAAACGCATCGATTGCTCCATGGTTTCTGTCTGTGTGGCAATCTCCGGACGCAACGCGGCCAGTTCACCGCCGTCGCGGCCAAAGCAGTACAGACGAATATTATCGCCTGTCAGATAGCGCTGCAGCGGCGCGAAGTCGGCTGATTTACCGTCCCCCCCCAACAACAGATGCAGAGTCCCTGCAACGTGCAAACCATTTAACGCGGCCTCGGTACTGCCAACATTGGTGGCCTTAGAGTCGTTAATCCAGCGCACGCCGTTATGTTCGAGCACGATCTGGAAACGGTGAGCCAGCCCGGTAAAGGTGGTCAGCGCTTTCAGGCTTGTCGCACGCGGCAAACCGACTGCATCTGCCAGCGCCAGCGCGGCCAGGGCGTTACTGTAGTTATGCTGCCCGGTGAGCGGCATCTCTTTCACGTTCAGGACTTTCTCACCTTTCACGCGCAGCCAAGTTTCCCCCTGCTGGCGATTGAGGTGATAGTCACCCACGTCAACGCCAAAACTGACGCAGCGCTCATCCGCACCGCGAACCGGCATCGTCAGACCGTCATCCGCGTTGACCACGCAAACTTTAGCGTTTTCATAGACGCGCAGTTTTGCCGCACGGTACTGCTGTAACCCCAACGGGTAGCGGTCCATGTGATCTTCGGTAACATTAAGGATTGTCGCTGCCGCCGCATGCAGGCTGGAAGTGGTTTCCAGCTGGAAGCTGGACAGTTCGAGCACGTAGAGCTCGCGGGCCGGATCCAGCAGCATTAACGCCGGTAGGCCAATGTTGCCACCCACACCCACGTTCACGCCTGCAGCTTTCGCCATTTCACCCACCAGCGTGGTGACGGTGCTTTTACCGTTTGAGCCGGTAATGGCGACAATCGGTGCCTGCGCTTCACGACAAAACAATTCGATATCGCCAACAATTTCAATACCAGCATCCGCGGCACGGGAAAGTGCCGGATGTGCCAGCGCGATACCCGGGCTGGCGACGATCAGATCAGCTGCCATCAGCCAATCTTCATTCAAGCTCCCGACGTAACGCTCTACCGTTTCCGGCAGTTTATCCAGACCGGGTGGCGTCGCTCGGGTATCCATCACGCGCGGCGTGACGTTCTGCGCAAGGAAAAAATCCACGCAGGAAAGCCCGGTCAATCCAAGACCAATAATGACGACGTTTTTACCCAGGTAATCTGCCATGATTAACGTACCTTCAGCGTTGCCAGGCCAATCAGCACCAGCATCAGCGAAATAATCCAGAAGCGCACGATGACGCGCGGTTCCGGCCAACCTTTCAGTTCATAGTGGTGGTGAATCGGTGCCATACGGAAGATGCGCTGACCACGCAGCTTGAAGGAGCCGACCTGCAAAATGACCGACAAGGTCTCCACGACAAAGACGCCGCCCATGATCACCAGCAGGAATTCCTGACGCAGCAGCACGGCGATAATACCCAGCGCGCCGCCCAGAGCCAGAGAGCCGACATCGCCCATGAACACCTGTGCCGGATAGGTGTTGAACCACAAGAAACCTAATCCCGCACCGACAATGGCCGTACAGACAATCACCAGCTCGCCCGCGTGACGCAGGTAAGGGATATGCAGATAGCTGGCAAAGTTCATGTTACCGCTCGCCCACGCCACCAGTGCAAAACCGGCAGCCACGAATACGGTTGGCATAATTGCCAGACCGTCGAGGCCATCGGTCAGGTTCACCGCGTTGCCAGTACCGACGATAACGAAGTAGGCCAGCAGGATATAGAACAGACCCAGTTGCGGCATGACGTCTTTAAAGAACGGCACCACCAGCTCGGTGGCTGGCGTGTCTTTACCCGCAAGGTACAGCGCGAAGGCTACCCCCAGCGCAATCACCGACATCCAGAAATATTTCCAGCGGGCAATCAGGCCTTTGGTATCTTTGCGAACCACTTTGCGGTAGTCATCAACGAAACCGATAATGCCGTAACCGACCAGCACGGTGAGCACACACCAGACATACGGGTTAGACGGATAGGCCCAAAGCAACACGGAGACGACAATCGCGGTGAGGATCATGATCCCCCCCATTGTCGGGGTACCGCGTTTGCTGAAGTGGGATTCCGGACCGTCGTTACGCACAACCTGGCCGAAGGACATTTTTTGCAGACGGGCGATCATGCGCGGGCCCATCCACAAAGAGATGAACAGCGCGGTCAGCAGGCTGACGATGGCGCGAAACGTCAGGTAGGAAAAGACGTTAAAGCCAGAATAATATTTGACCAGATGTTCGGCCAGCCATACTAACATGTCCCATTCTCCTGTAATGCGCGTACGACCTCTTCCATGGCGGCACTGCGTGATCCTTTCACCAGAATGGTGATCGTTTTATGTTCATTAATCAGCGTATTCAGACGAGCAATCGCCGATGATTTATCGGTGAAGTGCTCCCCTGCCCCGCTGGCGTCACTGATAGCCTGACTTAAATGGCCAACGCTCAGCACGCGGTCAATACCCGCGGCTTTCGCCGCCTTACCCACCTGAATATGGCAGGCTTCGCTTTCATCACCGAGTTCAGCCATATCGCCAACGACCAGCACACGGTAACCCGGCATTTCAGACAGCACCTGCACCGCCGCGGTCATGGAACCCACGTTGGCGTTGTAGGAGTCATCCAGCAACAGCTGGGTCTCCGACAGGTGTACCGGGAAAAGACGACCAGGAACCGCTTTAAGCTGAGCCAGCCCCGTTTTCACCGCCTCTAACCCAGCGCCAACGGCTGTTGCCAGCGCAGTTGCCGCTAACGCATTCGCGATGTTGTGGCGGCCCGGCAGTGGCAGGAGCACTTCAATACTGCCGTTTGGCGTATGCAGCATGAATACGGTTCCCTGTGCGGTAATCCGGATATCGGACGCGCTAAAATCACTGTCTGCTGCATTTGGCGAGAAGCGCCACACGGTGCGATCGCCAATGACATGCTGCCAGTTTGCCCAATCGTTATTATCCGCATTCAGAATGGCAATGCCGCTGTCTGACAGGCCGGAGAATATTTCCCCTTTCGCTTTCGCCACACCGGCTAACGAACCAAATCCTTCCAGATGCGCAGCAGCTAAATTATTGACCAGCGCCGCTTCCGGGCGTGTCAGACTCACAGTCCATGCAATCTCGCCCTGGTGGTTTGCCCCGAGTTCAATCACGGCAAACTGATGTTCCGGTGTCAGGCGAAGTAATGTCATCGGCACGCCGATGTCATTGTTTAGATTGCCCGCGGTATAAAGTGTGTTGCCACACTGCGCTAAAATGGCCGCGGTCATCTCTTTCACTGACGTTTTACCGGATGAACCTGTGAGCGCCACCACGCGTGCAGGCACCTGTTTACGCACCCACGCTGCCAGTTCGCCAAACGCCAGGCGGGTATCACTCACCACCAGCTGCGGCAGGTCGATAGCCAGTTTACGGCTCACCAGCAGTGCGCCAGCACCAGCGTCTTTCGCCGTTTGCGCAAAATCATGCGCATCAAAGCGTTCGCCTTTCAGCGCCACAAACAGACAGCCCGGAGTAATTTTTCGTGTGTCAGTCGTGACGTCATCAATCAGTAAATCATCACCCTGAAGCTCGCCGTTCAGTACGCCGGAAAGCTGGCTAAGCGTTACGCCAATCATGCCACCACTCCCAGCAGACGCGCTGCGGTAATACGGTCTGAGTAATCCAGACGACGGTTGCCGACAATTTGATAATCTTCATGGCCTTTACCGGCCAACAGTACGACATCGTTCTCTTTCGCTTGCATGATGGCGTTGGTGACCGCTTCGGCGCGGCCTTCCATCACTTTCACATGCCCAGCGTCAACCATGCCCGCCAGAATGTCGTTAATAATGGCCCGTGGCTCTTCAGTACGCGGGTTGTCATCAGTGACCACCACAATGTCGGAGAACTCTTCAGCAATCGCGCCCATCAGCGGACGTTTGCCTTTATCGCGATCGCCGCCGCAGCCAAAGACACACCACAGCTTGCCTACGCAGTGTAGACGTGCAGCTTGTAGCGCTTTCTCTAGTGCATCAGGGGTATGTGCGTAATCAACAACCACTGTCGGTTTGCCTGGCGCGCTGAACACTTCCATGCGGCCACAAACCGGTTGCAGACGCCCAGCGGTTTTCAGCAAATCGGCCAGTGGATAATCCAGGGCCAGCAGCGTAGCCAGCGCCAGCAGCAGATTGCTAACGTTAAAAGCACCCATGAGGCGGCTTTCAATCTCGCCCCCACCCCAAGAGGATTCAAAACGAATCGTCGCACCGCTGTCGTGATACTTCACGTCAATGGCTTTCAGCCAGCGACCGTGGCAGTTTGGGTTGATATGGTTTTCCATCGACACCGCCACCGCGTCCGGCAGACGACCGAGCCAGCGGCGGCCCACTTCATCGTCGGCATTCACAATCGCCTGGCCACAGTGGTGAGTAGAATAAAGTAGCCATTTGGCGGCTTCGTAATGCTCCATGTCACCGTGATAATCGAGATGATCACGGCTCAGGTTGGTGAACACGGACGCAGCAAACTTAAGCGCTGCCACGCGATGCTGCACCAGGCCATGGGAAGAAACTTCCATCGCCGCCATGGTCGCGCCCTGCGCCACCAGACCTGAAAGCACGTGCTGAACGTCTACCGCCGAGCCGGTGGTGTTCTCCGTAGGAATGACTTTATCCAGCAGCCCATTGCCGACGGTACCCATCACGGCGCTGGTTTCGCCAAGCAGCTGGCACCATTGCGCAATCAGCTGCGTGGTGGTGGTTTTGCCGTTAGTGCCGGTCACGCCAATCAGACGCAGACTATCGGACGGCTCATGATAAAAGCGCCCGGCCAGCGCTGATAAACGTTCATTTAATTGGCTGAGGTAAATAACCGGCACGCCGTGCATCTCGCGAATTTCACCGTCGGTCGCTTCATCTTTTGCCTCGGCGACAATCGCAGCAACACCTTGCGCAATTGCCTGCGGGATATAACGACGCCCGTCCGCCTGATGACCCAATACCGCTACGAACAGATCGCCCGATGCAGCCACACGGCTGTCGAGCGTCATCTCCCGCAGTACTCGCTCCGGCGCATTTGGCACCCACGGAGCAAGAAGGTCGCGCAAATTACGATCTGCCACCTGAACCCTCGCCTTGATTTGTCACAAATTCACTTTTATCGCCCGTTGCCAGCGCATCCGGTTCAATGTTCATCGTGCGCAGTACGCCGCCCATGATGGCACCAAAGACCGGCGCGGAAACGGCGCCACCGTAGTATTTACCCGCCTGCGGGTCGTTGATGACCACCACCAGCGCAAAACGCGGCTGACTGGCTGGCGCAACGCCCGCGGTGTAAGCAATGTATTTATTGATATAGCGCCCGTCCGGACCGACTTTTTTCGCCGTACCGGTTTTAATCGCGATACGGTAGCCTTTAATCGCCGCCTTCACACCGCCGCCGCCAGGCAGCGCCACGCTTTCCATCATATGCACGACAGTGCGGACGATTGATTCCGGGAAGATGCGCTCGCCGGGTACCGGCGGGTCAACTTTGGTAATCGACAGAGGACGGTAGATGCCGTAGCTGCCAATCGTTGCGTAGACTCGCGCCAACTGTAACGGAGTTACCATTAGCCCGTAGCCGAAAGAGAAGGTGGCCCTCTCTATGTCAGACCACCGTTGTTTTTGAGGATATAAGCCACTGCGTTCCCCGACCAACCCCAAATTGGTCGCTTTTCCCAGTCCAAAACGTGAGTAAGTATCTACTAACGCTGAGGAGGGCATCGCTAACGCCAGCTTGGAAACACCGACGTTACTCGACTTCTGTAATACCCCGGTCAGGGTCAATTCGCTGTAACGCGCCACGTCTTTGATTTCGTGACCGTTAATTCGATATGGGATGGTATTCAGTACGGTATTTTCACGTACCACACCACGCTGAAGCGCAGTCATGACCACCATCGGTTTTACCGTTGAACCCGGTTCGAACACGTCGGTGATCGCCCGGTTACGCATGGTGTCTTTCGCCGTGCCGGTAAAGTTGTTTGGGTTATAAGACGGGCTGTTCGCCATCGCCAGCACTTCACCGGTACTCACATCCACCAATACGGCGCTGCCGGATTCCGCTTTGTTAAACGCCACGGCATTGTTCAACTCACGGTACACCAGCGCCTGCAGGCGTTCATCGATACTTAGCGCGAGGTTATGCGCCGCCTGGCTATCGGTTGAGGAGATATCTTCGATGACGCGCCCATAGCGGTCTTTACGCACAATACGCTCGCCCGGCTGCCCTGTGAGCCACTTGTCGAAGCTTTTCTCGACGCCTTCAATGCCCTGGCTGTCGACGTTGGTGAAACCGATCAAGTGAGCGGTCACTTCGCCAGAAGGGTAATAACGGCGCGATTCTTCTCGCAGATAAATACCAGGAAGCTTAAGTTTTTTGATGTAGTCGGCCATATCAGGGTTCACCTGACGAGCCAGATAGATAAAGCGCATCCGAGGATTGGTGTTGATGCGCGATGCCAGTTGGTCGAGCGGCATATTGAGCGCATCCGCCAGCGCCTTCCAGCGGTTGTTCAGCACCACACCACCGGCTTCATGCAGTTCTTTCGGGTCAGCCCAGATAGCTTTTACCGGTACGCTGACAGCCAATGGACGACCGGAGCGGTCAGTGATCATGCCTCGCGAAGTGGAGACTTCCTGCACGCGCAGTGAGCGCATGTCACCCTGACGCACCAGCATGTCCGGTGCGATAATCTGCAGCCAGGCCACGCGGCCCAGCAGGAAACCCAATGCAATCAGAATACAGCCGCAAAGCAACGCAAAACGCCAGCTAATAAAGCTGGCCTGTTCTTCCTGACGTTTCGGTTTAAGCGTTTTTGCCGCCGGTTTCATGCGTTGCAATAATCCTTATTTTTGAACAACAATGTTTTCTTTTGACGGATCAACATGTTGCATCTGCAACTTATCTGTAGCGATGCGTTCGACACGGCTATGATCGCCCAAAGCATTCTCTTCGAGGATCAGGTTTCGCCATTCGATATCCAGCGCATCGCGCTCCAGCACCAACTGTTCACGTTGTGCCGTTAACAGGCGAGTATGGTGAGCGGTCGTCACCACCGTTACCGCCGTAACAATAATGCAAATGAACAGACAGAGTGGCAGCTTCCCATATTGCAAAAGGTCGTCGCGAATAACGCCAGGCAAAGCATGACGTTCGCTATTTCCTAACGACCCGGTAATTTTGCCTAGGGTTTCTGTCACTCTGCCGATCATGCGTTCGTCCTCTCTGCAATACGCAGCACTGAACTACGAGCACGTGGATTCTCGGCCACTTCTTCTTCGCCCGGCATCAACTTGCCTAGCGCTCGTAAATGACGGCCACCCAGCTTCCTGAGTTGCTCTTCAGTCATCGGGATCCCCGCTGGAACCTGCGGACCGCGGCTCTGCTCACGCATAAAGCGTTTCACAATGCGGTCTTCCAGCGAATGGAAGCTGATGATTGACAGCCGCCCACCCGGGGCCAGCACGCCAAGCGAGCTTTTTAGCGCCTGCTCTATCTCCTCCAGCTCACTATTCACCCAAATGCGCACCGCCTGGAAGGTGCGGGTTGCGGGGTGTTTGAATTTGTCTTTTACCGGCATCGCAGCGGCGATCACTTCCGCCAGCTCTTTGGTTCGCGTCATCGGTTCAATACGATTACGTTCAACGATGGCGCGCGCGATGCGTTTACCAAATCGCTCTTCACCAAAGGTTTTAATAACCCAGGCAATATCCGCTTCTTCAGCGGTAAGCAGCCACTCAGCAGCCGACTGACCGCGCGTTGGATCCATACGCATATCCAGCGGGCCGTCACGCATGAATGAAAATCCGCGTTCGGCATCGTCCAGCTGCGGTGATGACACGCCAAGATCGAGAAGAATACCGTCGATCTTGCCGACAAGATCGCGCTCGGCGACATAGTCCGCCAGCGCAGAGAAAGGGCCATGCACGATGGAAAAACGCGGATCATCAATGGTCTTCGCCACCGCAATCGCTTCAGGATCGCGGTCGATTGCGATCAGGCGTCCCTGCTCGCCAAGCTGCGAGAGGATCAGACGCGAGTGACCGCCGCGGCCAAAAGTGCCATCAATATAGATACCGTCTGGACGAATATTCAGGCCGTTCACGGCTTCATCCAGCAGTACAGTAGTGTGTTTAAAATTTTCCATCATATTTATAAGGACAAATCCTGCAATCGCTCCGACAGCGCCCCTGAAGCAGATTGCTCAGCGTCGATATCTTCCTTGACCCGTTGATACCAGGCCGTTTCATCCCACAGTTCAAATTTGTTGAACTGCCCGACCAGCATCACTTCTTTGGTCAATCCGGCGTGTTGCCGTAAAACCGGCGCAATCAATAATCGCCCCGCGTTATCCATCTGACATTCGCTAGCATGTCCCAACAGCAGTCGCTGTACGCGGCGCTCGACGGGGTTCATGCTCGACAAACGCGATAACTTTTGCTCGATAATTTCCCACTCGGGCAGAGGATAAAGCAGCAGGCAGGGGTGATGGATGTCAATGGTGCAAACCATTTGACCGGTAGCGCTCTCAAGCAGCATATCCCGATATCGGACAGGGACGGCTAAACGCCCTTTGCTGTCAAGATTGACTAACGTTGCCCCTCGGAACATGCCAGCCTCTCCCCTAATTACCACTTTGCCCCACAAATTCCCACTTAAAGGAGTTTACGGAGCAGAGGAAAAGCTTGTCAAGCCAGCATGAATGCCAACAGAGTCCAAAATACCGCTATTTACGGACGACAATAGCCCTGATTAATATTTATCCAACCGACGAGGCAAATTAACGTCATGAATACCCGCAAGAAAAATACAGAGTGATTCACAACGCGTTAACGCGACTTAATATCATCAAAAGAATTAATAAAGTGTCAGTTTGCGACGCGAGCGGCATTTTAGGACATTCTGCTGTCCGTTAACAGTCCTAGTGGCGCGCCCTTACAAGGATTTCAAATGCAACGGAGACCCCATTCTGGTAGGGCAGCAAAGAAGTGTTTGTTATTTCGGCAATCTGCCGGGAGAGTGTAACAAAATAATACACAAATAATATAATTTTACTTTGTGTTCACAATAATAAACGCCCGGGGACGTGAAATGAGGGGAATTAAATAGAAGGCTAACAAAAAATAAGGAATTATCTGAATATCCACACGAGAATAATGTTTTCACGATGAAGGCAGCCTATTGCCACCCTCATCGTAAAATGATTACCGGCGACTCAAACTTCCGCGGCGATAAAGATTACGGCGAATACGGCTTAACCCAGGTTTTGGTTTACGCGGCTCGTCGAGGCTTGCCAGCACAATTTCCAACACACGCTCAGCCACATCGCGGTGACGCTGAGCCACCGCCAGCACCGGGCACTGCAGGAAATCGAGCAGTTCATTATCACCGAATGTTGCAATCGCGAGGTCGGTCGGCAACTTACCTTCACGGCGCAGCGTGACGTCCATTACCCCTTGCAGCAACGCAAATGAGGTGGTGAACAACGCCTGCGGCATCGGATGAGTCTCCAGCCACTTTTCAAACAGCACCGCTGACGCTTCGCGTTCGTAGCTGTTGGCATAGAGGAAGTTAACTTCACGCGGATCGTCTTTCCAGGCGGTACGGAAACCCTGCTCACGCAGATAGCTTACCGACAGCTCCGGTAACGCCCCAAGATAGAGGACGGTTTCTGCCGGGAAGGTACGCAGTTCAGCGGCGAGCATTTCCGAGTCGTCCTGATCCGCACCCACCACGCTGGTAAAGTGTTCACGATCGAGCGCACGGTCAAGCGCGACAATAGGGAACGAGTCGTTGGCCCAGCGCTGGTAGAAAGGGTGTTCCGGCGGCAGAGAGGTGGAAACGATAATCGCATCAACCTGACGCTGCAGCAGATGTTCAATACAGCGCATTTCGTTATCCGGCTGATCTTCCGAGCAAGCGATCAGCAACTGATAGCCACGCTGGCGCGCCTGGCGCTCGAGATAGTTCGCAATGCGCGTATAGCTGGTGTTCTCAAGGTCCGGGATGACCAAACCAATCGAACGCGTGCGTCCTGCACGCAGGCCGGCAGCAACCGCGTTAGGATGGTAGTTATGCTCACGCACGACGGCCATCACTTTTTCGACAGTCTTGTCGCTTACGCGATACTGCTTCGCTTTGCCGTTAATCACATAGCTGGCGGTGGTTCGGGAAACACCGGCAAGCCGGGCGATCTCATCCAGTTTCACAATTGCCCCTTGCTTTATAAGTATAATCCGTAACATCTAAACGCAGAATGATCTCATCGGCAATAGCTTTTATTCGCACTTCTTGCTGATTTCGCAAAAAAAAGCCCGACATCTGGCCGGGCTACGATAAAGCGATGAGATCCAGGCTAACGCATAATCTTGTCACCGCGTGACAATCCGACCACACCGGAGCGCGCCACTTCCACAATTCTCGCAACATCACGCAGCGAGGCGAGGAACGCATCCAGCTTATCGCTGGTGCCCACCAGCTGCACGGTATAGAGCGACGGCGTGACATCGATGATCTGCCCACGGAATATTTCCGTGTTGCGTTTCACCTCATCACGACCATAACCGCTGGCCTGCACCTTCACCAGCATGATTTCACGCTCTACGTGCCCGCCCTGCCCCAATTCGTTAACCCGCAGCACGTCCACCAGCTTGTGCAGCTGTTTCTCAATCTGCTCAATGGTCTTTGCATCACCGACCGTCTGAATGGTCATGCGTGAGAGCGTGGGATCATCGGTAGGTGCGACGGTCAGGCTTTCAATGTTGTACCCACGTTGTGAGAAAAGCCCAATCACGCGTGACAGCGCACCGGACTCGTTTTCCAGCAATACAGATAATATCCGGCGCATAATCAGGTTCTCTCCGTTTTACTCAGCCACATCTCGTCCATTGATCCCCCGCGAATCTGCATAGGGTAGACGTGCTCGCTTCCATCGACGCAAACGTCGACAAACACCAGGCGATTGTTGTGCACCTGTTCCAGCGCCTCCGTGAGTTTGCTTTCAAGCTCGGACGGCTCGGTGATGCGGATCCCCACATGACCGTACGCTTCCGCCAGGCGGACAAAGTCCGGGAGCGACTGCATATAAGACTGCGAGTGGCGACCGGAGTAAATCATATCCTGCCACTGCTTCACCATCCCCAGATAACCGTTGTTCAGGTTGAGCACCAGCACCGGTAGCTCGTACTGCAGCGCAGTAGACAGCTCCTGGATGTTCATCTGAATGCTGCCATCACCGGTCACGCAAACCACGGTGGCATCCGGCAGTGCCATTTTCACACCGAGCGCTGCAGGCAGGCCAAAGCCCATCGTGCCGAGACCGCCGGAGTTGATCCAGCGCCGAGGTTTATCGAACGGATAATACAGCGCGGCAAACATCTGATGTTGACCAACATCGGATGTCACATAAGCGTCACCTTTGGTCAGTTTCCAGATGGTTTCAACCACCGCTTGAGGCTTAATCTGCCCGCTTTGGGTGTCATATTTCAGACATTGCCGCGCGCGCCATTGTTCGATTTGCTGCCACCAGTCACGAATATCATCCAACGGTTGAGCTGCGCTCTCCTGATCGAGCAGCTCAAGCATTTGATCGAGTACCAGCCCTGCATCACCGACGATCGGAATATCCGCCGGGACCGTTTTAGAGATCGAGGTAGGATCAATATCGATATGCAATACCGTGGCATTTGGACAGTACTTGGCCAGATTATTAGTCGTACGGTCATCGAAGCGGACCCCAACGGCAAAAATCACGTCAGAGTTATGCATCGTCATGTTGGCTTCGTAAGTACCGTGCATGCCCAGCATCCCGAGCGCCTGTCGATGTGTCGCAGGGAAGCCCCCCAACCCCATCAGCGATGAAGCGACTGGCAGGTTGAGTTTTTCGATTAACGTGCGCAGTTGCGCATCACATTCGGCATTCACCACGCCGCCGCCAACGTATACCACCGGTTTTTTCGCCGCGATAAGCGTCTGCAACGCCCGCTTGATCTGGCCCTTATGCCCCGTGGTCGTTGGGTTATAAGAACGCATGCTCACCGCATCAGGCCAAACGTACGGCATCTTATGGGCGGCATTAAGAATATCTTTTGGCAAGTCAACAACCACCGGGCCTGGACGACCGCTGGCCGCCAGCCAGAACGCTTTTTTCAGTACACCGGGAATATCTTCGGTCTGTTTGACCAGGAAACTGTGCTTCACCACCGGGCGCGAAATCCCAACCATATCGCACTCCTGGAACGCATCGTAGCCAATCAGCGAAGTCGCGACCTGGCCGGATAGCACCACCAGCGGAATGGAGTCCATATAGGCGGTTGCAATACCCGTAATGGCGTTGGTCGCTCCTGGGCCAGAAGTCACCAGTACAACGCCAACCTCCCCCGTCGCACGCGCCAGGCCATCCGCCATATGGACTGCCGCCTGTTCGTGGCGCACCAGCACATGGTCAATGCCGCCAACGGTATGTAGCGCATCGTAAATATCGAGGACCGCGCCTCCCGGGTAGCCAAATACCTGCTTCACGCCCTGATCGATTAACGATCGAACGACCATCTCGGCTCCAGACAACATCTCCATGGTTTGCCTCCAGGCTTCTCTTGCATCTTAATGGCCGAGGAATTCATTTTCCTGCGGCCATGGATCGACGGCGCATCACTCATCCGTCGACCTACGTTATCGGTAAAGACCTAACATAACCGCTCACCACAAGGCAGGCAATTCGCACATCTGGAGTAGAACCGGTACTAATAAGTGGAAAAATAAGGGAAAAAGGGAAAACGATGGTTGATTGCTTCAGCGATAAGAAAAGAATAGCGTGGATACTCGGACGAAACGTTCCAATACAGCAAAACCTGCATTTTTCACTTTGTTGCTCCCACCGGCAGCAGACAACAACAGAAGAATATTTTACGTTTAATTGAATTAACAAAATAAACAGGGTGTCATCACACCCTGTTTATTTATACGGATTATTGCTGACGGCACGCATTAATCAGTAGCTCTTCCATCCACTGATGACCTTTATCACGGCCGGCGGCCTCATGCCAGGAAAGGTAGCAGGTACGGCTATTTAGCTTCATCGGCAACGGTAAAATTTGCAGCCCAAGCTGTTCAGAGAATTCTTCGGCTAAACGGCGTGGTGCAATAGCCACCAGATGCGTTTGAGAAACGACATTCAGCACACTAATGAGCGCCATTCCCTGATAGGCAATACGATTTTGTTTATCAACGGTGTCATACCAGGGTTGACTAAATGATGCGTAGCGTTCCAGAGAAACAACGGCATGCTCTTCCTGATAAATATCCTCTTCCGTCATTGGACCATTAATGCGCGGATGATTTTTACCGGCGACCAAAACCATTTCATCATTAAATAATGGAACACAGGCAAATTCAGGACGACGGAATTCGTCATAACCTAAAACAAACTCAATTTCCTGATAGCGAAGCTGATGTTCTGTATTTTTATTTAAGGCTGATTTAAATACCATGTGAATATGTGGAGCAACAGCATTCACCTTATTGAGGATAACGGAGGTCAAATAGTTATCCAACGGGCTACACACGCAAAGATTAAAAATCCGTTCGCTGCTGAGAGGTTCAAATCCGGAACCCGGCAATTCATTTTGCACCAACTGCAGCGCCTGGCGAACCGAGCCAAACAGCTGAAACGCACGGGCGGTAGGCTGGATCCCTCTGCCATAACGCACAAACAGCTCATCATTAAACATCACTTTCAGCCGGGCAACGGCATTACTAACCGCCGGTTGCGACATGCCGAGTGCATGCGCTGCACGGGTTATATTTTGCTCCTGCATTACCGCATCAAATACAGTCAGCAAATTTAAATCAACCATCCGGAGCTGCGGTTTCATCCCTTCATGAGCTGATGCCAGCTGCTGCTCTGGGGTATTAATTCCAGATTCAGATACCATTGTCATACAACACTCCCTTTGCCAAATGACATAAATATATTGTGGCCATATGATTTACCATGCATATAAGTTCCAAAAAAGAAAATTTGATAAAAATAGGAATAAATAAAGAGGCAAGCTGAGTGGCTTAAATCGATAACCACAACGCTTATATATATTGCCAAGTTAATGGAACGTAGTTTACCCATGGATCAGGCGAATACACAACACACCCAAATCGGAATAATGGATTAAGATTTATTAAAGTGTGTTATTAAACAAGAAATGAAAATTAACATTCTTCTAGCAGAAATACTCTTTTTAACGATACAAAACAAAATCTCAGACCGACTAATCCTTTATTATCATAATGATATACACAGCACCTATACATGACAAATGAATGAATGAATGCAATCAAATTTGTTTAAATGCGACAAGATATTAAAACCGCACGCTAACCTAAAAACGGATTCGCTATAAAATGGGATGTTTATCAGCACAATTAGCTAATCCAGACATTTCATTTGCCCCCTCAATTGTCCCAATCGTCTTCATAGAGTGTTGACATCAGAAGTCATATCCAGTACCACTAATAGCATATCGAATTCATCTGGAGCATGATGACAATGTTACGTACCTCTCGCATCAACGGTCTACTACTACTAAACGCCTCTTCTGTGCGCGGTAGACTGGTGTGCGACGTATTACGTTAAGTCATCATCAGTAAAACAAAAACCCGCGCCGCTGCGCGGGTTTTTTTATGCTCGTAGCAAGGCGCCCAAGTAAACCAAGGACCTAAACCATGAGCCAGCAAGTCATTATTTTTGATACGACCTTACGTGATGGTGAACAGGCATTACAGGCAAGCCTGAGCGTGAAAGAGAAGCTGCAGATTGCCTTCGCCCTCGAGCGTATGGGCGTTGACGTAATGGAAGTCGGCTTCCCGGTCTCTTCCCCTGGCGATTTCGAGTCTGTACAGACCATCGCCCGTAATATCAAAAACAGCCGCGTCTGTGCACTGGCCCGCTGCGTAGAGCAGGATATCGATGTCGCCGCCGAATCGTTGAAGGTAGCGGAAGCCTTCCGGATTCATACCTTTATCGCCACGTCGCCTATGCACATCGCCACCAAGCTGCGCAGCACGCTGGAAGAGGTCATTGAACGTGCGGTCTACATGGTGAAACGCGCACGTAACTATACCGATGACGTAGAGTTTTCTTGTGAAGATGCGGGCCGTACGCCAATCGACCAATTGGCTCGCGTGGTTGAAGCCGCCATTAATGCTGGCGCAACCACCATTAATATCCCGGATACCGTCGGCTATACCCTGCCATTCGAGTTCTCCAATATCATTACCGGCCTGTATGAGCGCGTACCGAATATCGACAAAGCAATCATCTCCGTTCACACCCACGACGATTTAGGCATGGCGGTCGGTAACTCCCTGGCCGCAGTCCATGCGGGCGCACGTCAGGTTGAAGGCGCGATGAACGGTATCGGTGAACGTGCGGGTAACTGTTCTTTAGAAGAAGTCATCATGGCGATTAAAGTGCGCAAAGACATCATGAAAGTGCACACCGCCATCAACCATAACGAAATCTGGCGTACCAGCCAGACCGTCAGCCAGATTTGCAACATGCCGATCCCGGCGAACAAAGCCATCGTCGGCACCGGCGCCTTCGCCCATTCTTCCGGCATCCACCAGGATGGCGTACTGAAGAACCGCGAAAACTACGAAATCATGACTCCGGAATCCATCGGTCTGAACCAGATTCAGTTGAACCTGACGTCACGCTCCGGCCGCGCCGCCGTGAAACACCGTATGGAAGAGATGGGCTACAAAGATACCGACTACAACATGGATCACCTGTACGACGCCTTCCTGAAACTGGCGGACAAAAAAGGTCAGGTCTTTGACTACGATTTGGAAGCGCTGGCCTTCATCAACAAACAGCAGGAAGAGCCAGAACACTTCCGTCTGGACTACTTCAGCGTGCAGTCCGGCTCCAGCGATATCGCCACCGCTTCCGTTAAGCTGGCCTGCGGTGAAGAGAGCAAAGCCGAAGCCGCTAACGGTAACGGTCCGGTCGATGCGATTTACCAGGCGATTAACCGTATTACCGGCTATGACGTTGAACTGGTCAAATATGACCTGAATGCAAAAGGCCAGGGGAAAGACGCGCTGGGTCAGGTTGATATCGTCGTCACCCATAACGGTCGTCGTTTCCATGGCGTTGGCCTGGCGACGGATATCGTCGAATCCTCCGCGAAAGCGATGGTCCACGTGCTGAACAATATCTGGCGCGCCGCCGAAGTCGAAAAAGAATTGCAACGCAAAATTAAGAATAACGAGAACAACAAGGAAACCGTGTAATGTCGAAGAATTACCATATTGCTGTGTTACCAGGTGACGGTATTGGCCCTGAAGTCATGACACAGGCATTGAAAGTACTGGAAGCCGTGCGCCAACGTTTTGATATGCGTATCACCACCAGCCATTACGATGTCGGTGGTATCGCCATCGACCGCCACGGTGAGCCTTTGCCACAGGCGACCGTTGACGGTTGCGACCAGGCCGATGCCATTCTGTTTGGCTCCGTAGGTGGCCCAAAATGGGAAAACCTGCCGCCAGTGCAGCAGCCAGAGCGCGGAGCCCTGCTGCCGCTGCGTAAACACTTCAAACTGTTCAGTAACCTGCGTCCAGCGAAGCTGTATCAGGGGCTGGAAGAGTTTTGCCCACTGCGCGCCGATATCGCCGCCAACGGCTTCGATATTCTTTGCGTCCGTGAACTGACCGGCGGCATCTACTTCGGTCAGCCGAAAGGCCGTGAAGGCAGCGGTCAGCACGAGAAAGCGTTTGATACCGAGGTGTATCACCGTTTTGAAATTGAGCGTATTGCCCGCATTGCTTTTGAATCTGCGCGCAAACGCCGTCACAAAGTGACCTCGATCGACAAATCCAACGTGCTGCAGTCTTCTATTCTGTGGCGCGAAATCGTCAGCGAAATCAGCAAAGAGTATCCGGACGTTGCGCTGTCCCATATGTACATCGACAACGCCACCATGCAGCTGATTAAAGACCCATCCCAGTTTGACGTGGTGCTGTGTTCTAACCTGTTCGGCGACATTCTCTCCGACGAATGCGCGATGATCACCGGTTCCATGGGAATGCTGCCATCTGCCAGCTTGAACGAAGAAGGTTTCGGTCTGTACGAACCAGCCGGCGGCTCGGCCCCGGATATCGCAGGGAAAAATATCGCCAACCCAATCGCGCAAATTCTGTCGCTGGCGCTGTTGCTGCGCTATAGCCTGGATGCCAACGACGCCGCTTCCGCCATTGAAGCCGCAATCAACCGCGCGCTGGAAGAAGGCGTTCGCACCAGCGATTTAGCCCGCGGCGGCGCGGCTGTCAGTACCGATGAAATGGGCGACATCATTGCCCGCTACGTTGCCGAAGGGGTGTAACCATGGCGAAGACTTTATACGAAAAATTGTTTGATGCTCACGTGGTCTTTGAAGCGCCAAATGAAACGCCATTACTGTACATCGATCGCCACCTGGTGCACGAAGTCACTTCACCACAGGCGTTTGACGGCCTGCGTGCGCACAAGCGCCCGGTACGTCAGCCGGGCAAAACCTTCGCCACCATGGATCACAACGTTTCAACTCAGACGAAAGACATTAACGCCTCCGGCGAAATGGCGCGTATCCAGATGCAGGAGTTGATTAAGAACTGCAACGAGTTTGGTGTTGAGCTGTACGATCTGAACCACCCTTATCAGGGTATCGTCCACGTCATGGGGCCGGAACAAGGCGTCACCCTGCCGGGGATGACCATTGTCTGCGGCGACTCCCACACTGCGACCCACGGCGCGTTTGGCGCACTGGCGTTTGGTATCGGCACCTCGGAAGTCGAACACGTGCTGGCGACTCAGACGCTGAAACAGGGTCGCGCAAAAACCATGAAGATTGAAGTCAACGGCAAAGCAGCGCCTGGCATTACAGCCAAAGATATTGTCCTGGCGATTATCGGTAAAACCGGCAGCGCAGGCGGCACCGGTTACGTCGTGGAATTCTGCGGTCAGGCCATTCGTGACCTGACCATGGAAGGCCGTATGACTCTGTGTAATATGGCCATCGAACTGGGCGCGAAAGCAGGCCTGGTGGCGCCAGACGACACCACCTTCAACTATGTCGAAGGCCGTCTGCACGCGCCGAAAGGCAAAGACTTTGACGATGCGGTGAGCTACTGGAAAACCCTGAAAACTGACGACGGCGCGACCTTTGACAACGTTGTCACGCTGCAAGCCGAAGACATCGCACCGCAGGTGACCTGGGGCACCAACCCGGGACAAGTGATCTCCGTGAATGACAACATTCCGGACCCGGCTTCCTTTAACGATCCCGTCGAGCGCGCCAGCGCCGAGAAAGCGCTGGCTTATATGGGGCTCAAGCCGGGTATCCCGCTGACTGATGTCGCTATCGATAAAGTGTTTATCGGTTCCTGCACCAACTCGCGCATTGAAGATTTACGTGCGGCGGCAGAAATCGCCAAAGGCCGTAAAGTCGCGCCTGGCGTGCAGGCGCTGGTTGTGCCTGGCTCCGGCCCGGTAAAAGCGCAGGCTGAAGCAGAAGGTCTGGATAAGATCTTTATCGAAGCCGGTTTTGAATGGCGTCTGCCGGGCTGCTCCATGTGCCTGGCGATGAACAACGACCGCCTGAACCCGGGCGAACGCTGTGCATCCACCAGTAACCGTAACTTTGAAGGCCGTCAGGGCCGCGGTGGCCGTACTCACCTGGTTAGCCCGGCGATGGCCGCAGCGGCCGCGGTAACCGGCCATTTCGCCGATATTCGTAGCATGAAATAAGGAAACCATCATGGCAGAGAAATTTACCCAACATACGGGACTGGTGGTGCCGCTGGATGCCGCGAACGTCGATACCGATGCGATTATCCCGAAACAGTTTTTGCAGAAGGTGACCCGTACCGGTTTTGGCGCACACCTGTTTAACGACTGGCGCTTCCTCGACGACAAAGGCGAGCAGCCGAATCCTGAGTTCGTACTGAACTTCCCAGAGTTCAAAGGCGCGTCTATTTTACTTGCGCGTGAAAACTTCGGCTGCGGTTCCTCACGTGAACACGCGCCGTGGGCGCTGACCGACTACGGTTTCAAAGTGGTGATCGCGCCAAGCTTCGCCGACATCTTCTACGGCAACAGCTTTAACAACCAATTGCTGCCGGTGACCCTGAGCGATGAGCAGGTCGATGAGCTGTTTACGCTGGTGAAAGCCAATCCGGGAATTAAATTTGAAGTGGACCTGGAAGCGCAGGTGGTGAAAGCGGGCGATAAGTCTTATAGCTTTAAAATCGACGACTTCCGCCGCCACTGCATGATTAATGGCCTCGACAGCATCGGCCTGACGCTGCAGCATGAAGATTCCATTTCTGCTTATGAGAATAAGCAGCCGGCATTCATGCGTTAACACCGCTTATGCCGGATGCCCACGCATCCGGCATCATCATCTCACACGTCCTTCACCCGGCAAGTCATCGCCAGCGTGACCACGGAAATTCCGGCAATCACCCAGTACACCGAAAAATGGCCAAAGCTTTGCGCCAGCGCCCCCTGCACGATACCCGCAAGGATCACCCCGGTTGAAATACTGTTAGTAAACAGCGTGGTCGCCGCCCCTGCGCGTCCCGGCATCAAATCCTGAAACCAGAGCATGCCAATCCCGGCAACAATACCAATAAATACGGCGTTAAACAGTTGCAGAACCAAAAGAGACGTGTGGCTATGGAAGAAAATCAGCCCAACGTAGAACAGAACGCCCGCCGCCACCGCCGTCACCATCATTCGCCGTTTACCAAAACGCTTCACGTAGAAGCCCGCAAGGATCATCGCCGGAATTTCAAGCCCCGCCGCGGTACCCATCAGGATCCCCGCCAGGCTGTCCGGTAGCCCGAGATCGCTGCTGATCCACAACGGCATATCGATGATATACATGGTGTTACAGGTCCACATCAGCGTCGACGCAATAAACAGCATGCGCACGTTGCTGTCCTTCCAGCCGCTCAACTGATGCTGTTCGACCTCGCTGGGCTGCTCTACCCGCGCCACCGAAGGCAGCGTCAGCGCAATCAGCGCCAGGCTAATGGCAAAAATAGCGGCCGCAATAGAGAACATGGCGGTGAAGCCATAGTTCAGCGCCAGCATAAAGGCCAACGGCGGGCCAATTACCCACGCCAGCGAAAGCTGCGCACGCATCACCGAGCTAAACATCACCACTTCACGGGCCGAACTGTCGGCATATTCGCGCGCCAGGGCAAACAGCTGCGGCATGGCGGCGTTGGCAATCGAGGCCAGCAGCACGCCGCAGGTAATCAGCGTCAGGTAATGGCGATTAAAAGCGAAAAGCAGTGCGTTGCCAACCGCCATCAGGCAGCAGAACATAATCAGCTTACGCCGGTCACCCCGGCTATCGGATCGCTTTGCCAGACCGAGGCTGACGACAATCCCGGCCACCGCATTGACGGTGTAGAACAGGCCAACCCAGAACGGCTGTACGCCGACCTCACGGCTGAGATACAGGCTCAACGTCGGCGCCTGTAGCGCTCCTGCGATCCCCATCATAAACGCCACCATCATAAAAGCAGCGTACACACCGTTGAGACGTCGTCCCATCGTCATTAACCAGAGCATGTGAAATCCTTTAAGCACGCGAAAGAATAAAAAAAAGCCAGCAGATAATACCTGCTGGCAAATACTCAGTCACACATGATTAGGCGAATTAATGCTCAGAGGTCGGTTTCGTAACTTCCCACTGCATCAGATAGTTCAGCACTTCAAGCCGCTGCGCAGTTGCCTGACGGGCCAGCCAGGAAACCTGTTTGGTAGCAGAAAAATAACGCTGGTAAAACTGATACATAGTGACCTCCTCATCTACCTTATGGCTTTCACGTTGCCGGTAAACCGCAAACCTGATAATCCCCGATGTGGCCGGGGCGAGTCAGCGCAGCCAATGCATCCGCAACCTGAAAGACGACGGGTAGACACCTCCTCGCTTCATCGAAAGCCATTATTGGCTTAATATAGGGATTAATAAATTGCTGAGTTTTTCGCGGGAGTTCCTCTTTTATGCCTTCAGGTCGACTGCAACAACAATTCATCCGCTTATGGCAGTGCTGCGAAGGTAAATCGCAGGAGACGACGCTTAACGATCTGGCCGAACTGCTGAACTGTTCCCGCCGCCATATGCGTACGCTGTTGAACACCATGGAGGCGCGTGGCTGGCTGACCTGGGAGGCGGAAGTCGGGCGCGGCAAGCGCTCTAAGCTGCACTTCCTCTATACCGGCCTTGCGCTACAGCAGCAGCGCGCAGAGGATCTACTGGAGCAGGATCGGATCGATCAGTTGGTACAGCTAGTCGGTGATAAAGCGGCGGTGCGTCAGATGCTGGTGTCGCATTTAGGGCGTAGTTTCCGCCAGGGGCGGCATATTTTACGCGTGCTTTACTACCGACCCATGCACAATTTACTACCAGGAACCGCACTGCGGCGTTCAGAAACGCACATTGCGCGGCAGATTTTTAGCGCTTTGACCCGGGTGAACGAAGTAAATGGGGAACTGGAAGCCGATATTGCGCACCATTGGCAAGCCATTTCCCCATTACACTGGCGTTTTTATTTGCGTCCCGGCATTCATTTTCATCACGGCCGTGAACTGGAAATGGAAGACGTCATTGCATCACTCCATCGCAGCATGACGTTGCCGCTGTTCTCCAATATTGCGCGCATCGACTCCCCGACCGCCTGGACGCTCGACGTTCACCTCATCCAACCTGACCGCTGGCTGCCGCTACTGCTAGGCCAGGTCTCGGCCATGATCCTGCCACGCGAGTGGCAATCGCTGCCCGATTTTTCCCGCATGCCCGTCGGTACCGGGCCGTATGCTGTGTCGCGCAATAACCAAAACCAGCTGAAAATCCACGCCTTTGATGACTACTTTGGCTTCCGCGCTTTAATTGATGAAGTTAACGTCTGGGTACTGCCGGAAATTGGGGAAGAAAATAACTGCGGCCTGACGCTCCAGGGCACAACGCAAAGCGAAAAAGCGATAGAAAGCCGACTGGAAGAAGGCTGCTACTACCTTCTTTTCGATGCACGCAGCCCACTGGGCAATAATCCATCGGTGCGCCAGTGGTTGAGCCACGTGTTCCATCCCAACAACCTGCTCTATCATGCGGGTGAACAGCATCAGAGCCATTGGTTCCCGGCCTACGGTCTGTTGCCACGCTGGCACCATGCGCGCAGCCTCGCCTGTGAAAAACCCGCAGGACTGGAATCCGTCACGCTCACCTATTATCGGGAACACGTCGAGCATAAAACCATTGGCCGTATTATGCAGGCACTGCTGGCGGAGCATCAGGTCACGCTAAATATTCAGGAAGTGGATTATGACGAGTGGCATCGTGGTGAAGCCGTGAGTGACGTTTGGCTCAATAGCGCCAACTTCACGCTGCCGCTGGACTTTTCTCTTTTAGCCTATCTGTATGAAGTGCCGCTGATTCGTCACTGCGTGCCCATCGACTGGGAACAGGATGCAGAACGCTGGCGAGCGGGCGATCTGCAACAGGCAGACTGGTGTCAGCAACTTCTGGCAAACCAGTCAGTGGTGCCGCTGATCCACCACTGGCTGATGATCCAGGGGCAGCGCAGTATGCGCGGCGTACGCATGAACACCTTAGGCTGGTTTGACTTTAAATCGGCGTGGTTTGCTCCACCGGATCCCTAGCGCCGGAGAGATCGCGCTTAAGGCTTTTGATTTATTCACGTAATCATTACAATGTGCCGTTCTCAACGGGGTGCTAAAAAACATACACGAAATCATTTGAGCTGCATCAAGGCGGCGAACGAGTGCAGCCAACGCAGAGGCAGCTCGAAGGATGAAGTGTATGGGCTGAGATAATACCCGTCGAACCTGATCCGGATAATCCCGGCGAAGGGATTTGAGGCTCACTCAAAATCCTTTGCCACCCATATACTAAAGGTGCAAAGTGTTCAAAAAATTACTCCCCCTGCTGCTCCTGGTGGCCGCTCCCGCCTTCGCAAAACCGGTTTTGACGGTTTATACCTATGACTCTTTCGCCGCCGACTGGGGCCCTGGACCTGCGGTGAAAAAAGCCTTTGAAGCCGATTGTAACTGCGAACTGAAATTCGTGGCGCTGGAAGACGGCGTATCGCTGCTTAACCGTCTGCGGATGGAAGGCAAAAACAGCAAAGCCGACGTGGTATTAGGTCTGGATAACAACCTGCTGCAAGCCGCAACTGACACTAAGCTGTTTGCCAAAAGCAACGTTCCTGCCAGCGCAGTCAGCGTCCCCGGCGGCTGGACGAACGATACCTTCGTACCATTCGACTACGGCTACTTCGCCTTCGTCTACGATAAAAACAAACTGAAAAACCCGCCGAAAAGCTTGAAAGAGCTGGTTGAGAGCGATCAGAAATGGCGTGTCATTTACCAGGACCCACGCACCAGTACGCCGGGCTTAGGCCTGCTGCTGTGGATGCAGAAAGTCTATGGCGACAAAGCGCCAGAAGCCTGGCAGAAACTGGCGGCCAAAACCGTCACCGTGACCAAAGGCTGGAGCGAAGCCTATGGCCTGTTCCTGAAAGGGGAAAGCGATCTGGTGCTGAGCTACACCACGTCTCCGGCGTACCACATTATCGAAGAGAAAAAAGATAACTACGCGGCCGCCGCCTTTACCGAAGGGCACTATCTGCAGGTGGAAGTGGCCGCGAAAACCGCCGCCAGCAAGCAACAGAAACTGGCAGATGAGTTCCTGAACTTTATGGTCTCCCCGGCGTTCCAGAACGCCATCCCGACCGGCAACTGGATGTATCCGGTTACCCAGGTCACGCTGCCGGACGGTTTTAACAGCCTGGTGAAACCACAAACCGCGCTGGAGTTTACGCCACAGCAGGTTGCAACCGAACGTCAAAACTGGATTAACGCATGGCTTCGCGCAGCCAGCCGTTAATTCCCCGCTGGCTTTACCCAGGGCTCACGGCCACCGCGTTGATGGTGGCCGTCGCCCTGGCGGCGTTTCTGGCGCTGTGGCTCAATGCGCCAGAATTCTCGTGGTCGACGCTGCTCGGCGATAGCTACCTGTGGCACGTGGTGCGCTTCTCCTTCTGGCAGGCGTTTCTTTCCGCGCTGCTGTCGGTTATCCCGGCCATTTTCCTCGCTCGTGCGCTCTACCGGCGCCGCTTCCCCGGCCGTCAGCTATTGCTGCGGCTGTGCGCAATGACGCTGATTTTACCGGTGCTGGTCGCCGTGTTTGGTATTCTGAGCGTCTACGGGCGTCAGGGTTGGCTGGCGCAGCTTTATGCGTGGCTCGGCTGGCAATGGAACTTCTCGCCCTACGGCTTGCAGGGTATTTTGCTGGCACATGTCTTCTTCAATATGCCGATGGCAACCCGTCTGTTGCTGCAAGCGCTGGAGCAAATACCCGGTGAACAGCGTCAGCTCGCGGCACAGCTTGGTATGCGCGGCTATTCGTTTTTCCGCTACGTCGAATGGCCATGGATGCGGCGGCAAATTCTGCCCATCGCCACGCTGATTTTTATGCTCTGTTTTGCCAGCTTCGCTACCGTGCTGTCATTGGGCGGCGGGCCTTCCGCTACCACAATTGAGCTGGCTATTTATCAGGCACTGAACTTCGATTATGACCCGGCCCGCGCGGCCATGCTGGCAATCATTCAAATGACCTGCTGTCTGGCGCTGGTACTGTTAAGCCAGCGCTTAAGTCGGACGATCGCCGTCGGCAATACGCAGGTCCACGGCTGGCGGGACCCCGATGACCGCTGGTACAGCCGGATTAGCGACACGCTGCTGATTTTTCTCACACTATTACTGCTACTGCCACCACTGCTGGCGGTGGTGTTTGACGGTATCAACGCCAGCCTGTGGCAGGTGTTACAGCAGCCGATTTTGTGGCAAGCCATTGGCACCTCGCTGCGTATCGCTCTTGCCGCCGGCATATTGTGCGTCATACTCACCATGATGCTGCTGTGGAGCAGCCGCGAGCTACGGGCACGCAACCAGCCGCTGGCCGGACAGGCGATGGAACTGAGCGGAATGTTAATTCTGGCGATGCCGGGGATCGTTCTGGCCACCGGCTTCTTCCTGCTGCTGAACAATACCGTTGGCCTGCCGGAATCCGCCGACGGCATCGTGATTTTCACTAACGCGTTGATGGCGGTGCCGTATGCAATCAAAGTGCTGGAAACGCCGATGCGTGACATTACCGCCCGCTACACCATTTTGTGCGACTCACTGGGTCTCGCCGGTTTTAACCGCCTGCGGGTGGTCGAACTACGGGCACTGAAAAGGCCGCTGGCGCAAGCGCTGGCCTTCGCCTGCGTCCTGTCGATTGGTGATTTTGGCGTCGTGGCGCTGTTCGGCAACGAGAATTTCCGCACGCTGCCATTTTATCTCTACCAGCAAATTGGCGCCTACCGTAGCCAGGATGGCGCGGTGACCGCGCTGATTCTACTGTTACTGTGCTTTGCTCTGTTTACCGTTATCGAAAAGTTACCCGGACGCCATGCTAAAACTCAATGATGTCACCTGGCTGTATCAGCACTTGCCGATGCGCTTCACTACGTCCATCGCTCAGGGCGAAAAAGTGGCGATTCTCGGCCCTAGCGGGGCGGGTAAATCCACGCTGCTCAATTTGATCGCCGGTTTTCTGCCGCCGGCCAGCGGGACGATTATGCTGGAAGGCCGCATCCACACGGATACGCCGCCCTCTAAACGACCGGTGTCGATGCTGTTTCAGGAAAACAATCTGTTTAGCCACCTGACGGTACGCCAGAACATTAGCCTGGGAATGAGCCCACGGCTGAAACTCACCGCAGAACAACAGCGGAAACTACAGGTGATTGCCGGACAGATGAGCATTGAGACGATGCTCGATCGGTTGCCCGGCGAGCTTTCCGGTGGCCAGCGTCAACGCGCGGCGCTGGCGCGCTGCCTGGTGCGAGATCAACCCATTTTACTGCTGGATGAACCCTTTTCCGCGCTCGATCCGGCGCTTCGTCAGGAGATGCTGCAACTCGTCGACGACGTCTGCGAGCGTCAGCAATTGACACTGCTGATGGTGTCGCACAGCGTGGAAGATGCGGCGCGTATTGCTACACGCGCGATGGTCATTGCCGAGGGGCGTATCGCCTGGGATGGTGACACTCAGGAACTGCTCAGCGGGAACGCTAGCGCTTCCGCCCTGCTGGGCATCAAAGCGTAAGTCACTGCCGGGCGTGACCTACAGCTCCGGCAGCGTTTTGGTTACAGACCCACCACTTTGCGTAAAATATCGATATACACCGGCATCAGCGGATGACGAATCACGCTAACCAGCGCCACCACCGCCACACCGGTCACCAGCGGAGCCAGCAACAGCAGACGCTGGCGGGGTAAATATACACTCAGGCGGTCGTGATTCTGGCTGGCACTACGCCACAGACGCCAGCACAGCCAGCCGCCAACCCACAGCAGTATCGCCGCCGCCAATAACATCCATTTAAAGCTCGCGCTATTTTCATCCGCCGGAATATCGATGGCCGCTCCAGCCAGGATCCCCGGCAGGAAGTACAGCGGTGGCCACAGCACGCAGCCGATGATGTTGGGCGTAATGAATTTGGCGATCGGCAGGTCAAGCATCCCGGCAACCATCGGTACCAACGGGCGCGTCGGGCCGACAAAGCGACCAATCAGAATGGTTATCATGCTGTGCTGATGCAGCGCGTGCTCTGTTTTATCCAGCAGCGCGCGGTTTTTCTTCATAAACGACCAGCGGTGCAGCGGCTTCTTAAAACGCCACCCCAGCCAGAAAGAGATCCAATCACCCAGTAAACAGCCGATGATCCCCACCAGCCACGCTTGCCAGAAATTCACCTCGCCGCTGCCAATCAGCGCACCCAGCCCCGCCATCATCACGGTACCCGGCAGAATCAAACCGACCAACGCCAGGGATTCCAGAAATGCGACCAGCGCTACCGCAATCAGAGAATAGGTCGTGGATTGCGTAATAAAGTGTTCCAGCAGTTCTTGCATAGTGTGCCCGGTTTGCAAACGAAGCAGGGATTCTCCGGAGCGCCCCCTGCATCGTCAAGCGTTCAATTGTCTTTAGAGTTTACTGGCAAAGACAAAACCCGACACAGTGCATTTCCTTTTCTTTACTTTTTATTCACACCCGGCACGGAATTCGCTCGGGCTAGCGCCGGTGCATTTTTTAAAGACCCGCGAGAAATAAAGCTGATCTTCAAAGCCGACATTACGCCCTACGCTGGCAATAGGCATTCGTGTAGTGCTCAGCAATAGCTTTGCCTGGCTGATGCGCTGGTCTTCACGCCAGCTCAGCACGCTCACCCCAAGCTGTTGGCGGAACAGGTGCGACAGACGCGATGGTGACAGGCAGACATGCTGGGCGACGCTGGCGATTTCAAAGTGGTTATCGGCCAAATGATCGCTAATGTACTGGCAGGCATCGCGCACCCGGTTATCCATTGGCGGATGCAGTGACTCGTTGATTGCCTCCATCCGCCGCAGCAGCAATTGCTCCAGCAGATTGATGGCCAGCAGCTCCGAGTAACGTCCTACGCCCTGTCCGGCATCAATAATCTTGCCAAACAGATTGGTGATTTCGGCCTGATGCGCCTCATCGGGCCGATAAAAGCCGGTTTGAGCCACAATTGCTGGCCAATTCAACCACTCGTGCCAGTAGGCACGCGGACGGAAGTAAACCCATTGGTGATACCACTCGCTGGCATCAGGATGGCGACCGTAATGGTGAATTTCACCCGGCGGGAACAGCAGCATATCGCCCTGACGGCAGACAAACTGTTTGCCCTGATTTTCAATCACCCCTTCTCCGCGCACCGTCATATTCAGAATAAACCCTTTCATCCCGAGCGGTCGGTCGATGAAAAAATCCAAATATCCTCCGGCCTCAATCGGCGTTAACCCGGCCACCAGATGGGCATTAAACGAGTAGCCTGGCAGCAGGGGATCGTTTTGCATTTCAGCCATTTCAGCTCACCCTCATTGATATCTCAAGAAACCAATTATCCATATTCTGCTTTTTATCCTTACGGCTGACGCGGTAAATCAACAACAGAACCAGAGCGGCTGTCAACCCCGTTATTTCAAGGCACTTAGAGAATTAGCACGGGAAAGAGCGGCGCTCAGGACGACAACTGAAGTGTCTATAAAGACGGCAGAAAAGTCCACATTGATTATTTGCACGGCGTCACACTTTGAGACCTCACAGCAAGATCATCCATAAGATTAGCGGTTCCTGCCTGACGGTTTTTAGCGGAGATATCTACTGTTTCACTATCACGTTTTCTTTGAGATGGAGTAACACGATGGCAATCGCAATTGGCCTCGATTTTGGTAGTGACTCAGTCCGCGCCCTGGCAGTGGATTGCGCGACGGGTGAAGAAATCGCTACCAGCGTCGAATGGTATCCGCGCTGGCAGGAAGGGCGTTTCTGCGACGCGCCGAATAACCGCTTCCGCCATCATCCTCGCGACTATATCGAGTCGATGGAAGCCGCCCTGAAAGGCGTTCTGGCAGAACTATCCAGCGCCCAACGTGCAGATGTCGTCGGTATTGGCGTCGACAGCACCGGTTCAACTCCCGCGCCGATTGATGCCGACGGTAACGTCCTGGCATTGAAAGATGAATTTGCCGATAACCCGAACGCCATGTTTGTACTGTGGAAAGACCACACGGCGGTTGAAGAGGCTGAAGCCATCACCCGCCTGTGCCACCAGCCGGGCAAAGAAGACTACTCCCGCTATATTGGTGGGATTTATTCCAGCGAATGGTTCTGGGCCAAAATCCTCCATGTGACCCGCGAAGATCGCGCCGTCGCTCAGGCTGCCGCGTCGTGGATTGAGCTCTGCGACTGGGTTCCGGCGCTGCTTTCCGGTACTACCCGCCCGCAGGATATTCGCCGCGGTCGCTGTAGCGCCGGGCATAAATCGCTGTGGCATGAAAGCTGGGGCGGCCTGCCGCCGGCAGCGTTCTTCGACGAACTTGACCCGATTCTCAATCAGCATCTGCCCTGCCCGCTGTTTAGTGAAACCTGGACCGCGGACGTTCCCGTCGGCACGCTGACCGCCGACTGGGCCGAGCGCCTGGGGCTATCGACCCACGTGGTTATCTCCGGTGGCGCTTTTGACTGCCATATGGGCGCAGTCGGCGCAGGCGCACAGCCAAACGCGCTGGTCAAAGTCATAGGCACTTCTACCTGTGACATTCTGATTGCCGACAAACACAGCGTCGGTTCGCGGACGGTGAAAGGCATCTGCGGCCAGGTTGACGGCAGCGTAGTGCCGAACTTTATCGGTATGGAAGCGGGACAGTCAGCCTTCGGCGATATCTACGCCTGGTTTGGCCGCGTGCTCGGCTGGCCGCTGGAACAACTTGCCGCCCAGCATCCTGAACTCAAAGAACAGATCAAAGCCAGCCAGAAACAGCTGCTGCCGGCGCTTACGCAAGCATGGGCCAGCAATCCGTCACTCGACCACCTGCCGGTGGTGCTCGACTGGTTTAACGGCCGTCGTACGCCGAACGCTAACCAACGGCTGAAAGGGGTGATCACCGATTTAAACCTCGCCACCGATGCCCCGGCGCTATTCGGTGGGTTGATTGCCGCTACCGCCTTTGGCGCACGCGCCATTATGGAGTGCTTCACCGAGCAGGGTATCCCGGTCAATAACGTGATGGCGCTGGGGGGAATCGCCCGTAAGAACCGCGTCATCATGCAGGCCTGCTGCGATGTACTCAACCGCCCGCTGCAAATTGTTGCCTCCGATCAGTGCTGCGCGCTGGGTGCCGCCATTTTCGCCGCCGTCGCTGCGCGCATTCATAACGATATTCCTGCCGCCCAGCAGCAGATGGCCAGCCGCGTCGAACACACCCTACAACCGCAACCACTGCAGGCCCAGCGCTTTGAACAGCTCTATCAGCGCTACCAGCAATGGGCCGTAAGCGCCGAACACCATTATCTTCCTGCTGCTTCGTCGGACACATCCGCGACCTCCACTGCAGCGTTGACTCATTAAGGATACGACTATGACCGTTTTTGATAATTATGAAGTGTGGTTTGTCATTGGCAGCCAGCATCTGTATGGCGCTGAAACCCTGCGTCAGGTGACGCAACACGCGGAACACGTGGTTAATGCCTTAAATGCTGAAGCCAAGCTGCCGTGCAAGCTGGTGCTCAAACCACTGGGGACGCGTCCAGATGAGATCACCGCAATTTGCCGCGATGCCAACTACGATAACAAATGTGCTGGCCTGGTTGTCTGGCTGCACACTTTCTCCCCGGCGAAGATGTGGATCAACGGTCTCACCCAGCTCAACAAACCGCTGCTGCAGTTCCACACCCAGTTCAATGCCTCCCTGCCGTGGGACAGCATCGATATGGACTTTATGAACCTGAACCAGACCGCACACGGCGGCCGCGAATTCGGTTTCATCGGCGCGCGTATGCGTCAACAGCATAGCGTCGTTACCGGCCACTGGCAGGAAAAACGCGCTCAGGAGCGCATCGGTGACTGGATGCGTCAGGCCGTATCAAAACTGGATACCCGTCAGTTGAAAGTGTGCCGCTTCGGCGACAACATGCGCGAAGTGGCGGTGACCGACGGCGATAAAGTCGCGGCGCAGATTAAGTTTGGCTTCTCAGTCAATACCTGGGCAGTGGGCGATCTGGTACAGGTTGTCAACGCAGTCACCGATGGCGAAATCAGCGCGCTGGTCGATGAATATGAAAGCAGCTATCGCCTGAGCCCAGCCGCACAGGTCCACGGCGATAAACGTCAGAATGTGTTAGACGCCGCGCGCATCGAACTGGGGATGAAGCGCTTCCTCGAAGAAGGCGGTTTCCATGCCTTCACCACCACCTTTGAAGATTTACACGGCCTGAAGCAGCTCCCGGGCCTCGCCGTGCAACGCCTGATGCAGCAAGGCTACGGCTTTGCGGGCGAAGGCGACTGGAAAACCGCCGCCCTGCTTCGCATTATGAAAGTGATGTCGACCGGTCTACAGGGCGGCACCTCATTTATGGAAGACTACACCTACCACTTCGACGGTGGTAACGACCTGGTGCTCGGTTCGCATATGCTGGAAGTTTGCCCGTCCATCGCGGTCGAAGACAAGCCGCTGCTTGACGTGCAGCATCTGGGCATCGGTGGCAAGGCCGATCCGGCACGTCTGATCTTCAACACCCAGACAGGTCCGGCGATCGTCGCCAGCATGATCGATCTTGGAGACCGCTATCGTCTGCTGGTCAATACCATCGAAGCGGTGAAAACCCCACACAACCTGCCGAAGCTACCGGTGGCGAATGCACTGTGGAAGGCGCATCCAAATCTGGAAACCGCGTCCGAGGCGTGGATTATCGCCGGCGGCGCGCATCACACCGTATTTAGCCATGCGCTGACGCTGGACGATATGCGCCAGTTCGCTGAACTGCACGACATCGAAATCGCCGTCATCGACAACGATACCCGTCTGCCAGCGTTTAAAGATGCGCTGCGCTGGAACGAAGTGTATTTCGGTTCTAAACGCTAAGCCGCCTCTCCTCACCCTAACCCTCTCCTTGTGGGAGAGGGCCGGGGTGAGGGAAATCCAGACTCGGAGCAAACCATGTTAGACGATCTTAAACGTCAGGTACTGGAAGCCAACCTGGCGCTTCCCCGACACAACCTGGTGACCTTAACCTGGGGCAACGTCAGCGCCATTGACCGTGATCGCGGCGTGTTGGTAATCAAACCTTCCGGCGTCGACTACAGCGTGATGACCGCCGATGATATGGTGGTGGTGAGCCTCGAAACGGGTGACGTGGTTGAAGGCAAGAAAAAGCCCTCATCGGACACCCCAACGCACCGCTTGCTGTATCAGGCCTTTCCAACGCTTGGCGGTATCGTTCATACCCACTCACGCCACGCCACCATCTGGGCGCAGGCTGGGCAGTCAATTCCAGCAACCGGCACCACCCATGCCGACTATTTCTACGGTGCGGTACCCTGTACACGTCTGATGACCGACGCGGAAATCAATGGTGATTATGAGAGGGAAACCGGCGCGGTGATTGTCGAAACCTTCCGGAAAAACGAAATTGACCCGGCGCAGATGCCCGGTGTGCTGGTGCATTCTCACGGGCCGTTCGCTTGGGGCAAAAATGCGGAAGATGCGGTGCATAACGCCATCGTGCTGGAAGAAATTGCCTATATGGGGATCTTCTGCCGTCAGCTCGCACCAGAACTCCCGGAGATGCAGCAAACGCTGCTGGATAAACACTACCTGCGCAAGCACGGAGCAAAGGCCTATTACGGGCAGTAACTTGTGGCCCGGAAACGTAATGTTTACCGGGCCGTCACGCATTTAGAACGAAGATACATTATTCTCCTACCCGGATCACAACTGTATAAAACCACAGCAAATCACCCTTAACCAGGCTATAATCAGGCCTGGTTTTGTTGATAGGGTACAGGCGTGACGCAGCCACAAGCAGGTTTTCTACTCACTCGTCACTGGCGGGATACGCCGCAAGGCACGGAGCTGGCTTTTTGGCTGGCGACCGACGACGGCCCACTGCAGGTCACGCTGCCGCCGCAGGAGTCGGTGGCGTTTATCCCCGAATCCCAGCGCGCGCAGGTTGAACGCCTGCTGCATGGTGAAAAAGGCCTGCGCCTTGCTCCGCTTACCCTCAAAGATTTCCATCGCCAGCCGGTTTTCGGCCTTTACTGTCGTGCCCATCGACAGCTAATGCGGCTGGACAAGCTGCTGCGTGAAAATGGCGTTACCGTTTACGAAGCCGATATCCGCCCGCCGGAACGCTACCTGATGGAGCGCTTCATCACGGCGCCAGTATGGGTCGAAGGTGACATACGCGGTAACACTCTTCGTCAGGCGCGAATGAAGCCAAACCCCGACTACCGACCACCGCTGAAATGGGTATCACTGGATATCGAAACCAGCCGCCACGGCGAGCTGTACTGCATCGGCCTTGAGGGCTGCGGCCAGCGCACCGTCTATATGTTGGGTTCGCCACCCGAACAGCCGCCGCAGGTGGATTTCCATCTCGAGTACGTTGCCAGCCGCCCATTGCTGCTGGAAAAGCTCAACGCCTGGTTTGCCGAATACGATCCGGATGTCCTAATCGGCTGGAACGTCGTGCAGTTTGACCTTCGGGTACTGCAAAAAAGTGCTGAACGCTACAAAGTCCCGCTGCTGCTCGGGCGCGGCGGCAGCGAGCTAGAATGGCGCGAGCACGGTTTTAAAAACGGCGTCTTCTTTGCCCAAGCCGCCGGACGGCTGATTATCGATGGCATTGAAGCGCTAAAGTCCGCTTTCTGGAGCTTCTCCTCATTTTCGCTGGAAAACGTCGCGCGCGAGCTGCTGGGCGAAGGTAAAGCCATCGATAACCCATGGGACAGAATGGACGAAATTGACCGCCGTTTCGCCGAAGATAAACCGGCTTTGGCCACCTATAACCTAAAAGACTGCGAGCTGGTGACGCGTATTTTCCACAAAACGGAAATCATGCCGTTTCTTCTGGAACGCGCCACGGTCAACGGACTGGCCGCCGACCGACACGGTGGTTCAGTCGCAGCCTTCAGCCATCTCTATTTTCCACGGATGCACCGCCTGGGCTATGTCGCCCCCAATCTTGGCGAAGTCCCGCCGCAGGCCAGCCCCGGCGGCTACGTGATGGACTCGCGCCCTGGCCTGTATGATTCGGTGCTGGTGCTCGATTACAAAAGTCTGTATCCCTCGATCATCCGTTCGTTCCTGATCGACCCGGTTGGGTTGATTGAAGGAATGGCCCACCCCGAACCGCAGCACAGCACCGAAGGTTTTCTCGACGCGTGGTTTTCCCGCGATAAACACTGCCTGCCGGGGATCGTCAGCCAGATTTGGCACGCTCGCGATGAGGCCAAACGCCAGCACAACAAGCCGCTATCGCAGGCGTTGAAGATCATCATGAATGCTTTCTATGGTGTATTGGGCACCAGCGCCTGCCGCTTCTTCGATCCGCGGCTAGCCTCGTCGATCACCATGCGCGGCCATGCGATCATGCGACAAACCAAAGCGCTGATCGAATCGCAGGGCTACGACGTGATTTATGGTGATACCGACTCCACTTTTGTTTGGCTCAAGCGAGCCCACGATGAAGACAAAGCCGCCGAAATTGGCCGCTCGCTGGTCGCCTTCGTCAACCAATGGTGGGCCGATGAGCTCCAGAAAAGCGGCCTGACCAGCGCCCTGGAGTTGGAATTTGAGACCCACTTTTGTCGTTTCCTGATGCCAACCATTCGCGGGGCGGATACCGGCAGCAAAAAACGTTACGCCGGGATGATTCAGGAAGGCAGCCAGCAGCGGATGTTATATAAAGGATTGGAAACCGTGCGCACCGACTGGACGCCGCTGGCGCAGCAGTTTCAGCAGGCCCTCTATCTCCGAATCTTCCGCAATGAGCCGTACCGGGATTTCATCCGCGAAACCATTGATAAGCTGATGGCCGGAGAATTGGACGAACAGCTGGTGTATCGTAAACAGCTGCGCCGCCCGCTGGCGGAGTACCAGCGCAATATCCCGCCGCACGTGCGTGCCGCTCGTCTGGCCGATGAACACAATGTGCGACTTAGCCGCCCACAGCAGTACCAACAGCGCGGCAGCATCCGCTACGTCTGGACCACCAATGGCCCGGAGCCGCTGGCTTATCAGCAATCGCCGCTGGATTACGATCACTATCTAACAAAACAATTAGCCCCCGTTGCCGAAGGAATTCTCCCCTTTGTCGACGACGATTTTGCTACAATAGTGACAGGGCAACTGGGTCTATTTTGACAGGTGACTAACGTCTCGCCATCCAGTACCATAGCGCCCTTTCCATTCCTGGACCTCATTCACTCGCCGCCTTCCTTTAGGTGGTGGATGAATATTGCCTGCAATTTATTAAAGATAGAGCCGAACGCATATGCCTTTTACACTTGGTCAACGCTGGATCAGCGATACAGAAAGCGAACTGGGACTTGGTACTGTTGTTGCAATGGATGCACGCACCGTCACCCTGCTCTTCTCCGCAACCGGAGAGAACCGTCTGTACGCCCGTAGTGACTCCCCCGTGACCCGCGTAATGTTCAATCCCGGCGACACGATCACAAGCCATGAAGGCTGGCAGTTGCTCGTTGATGAAGTTAAAGAAGAAAATGGCCTGCTGGCGTACATCGGTACCCGTCAGGACACCGAAGAAGAGAACGTGATGCTGCGCGAAGTGCTGCTCGACAGCAAACTGGTGTTCAGCAAACCGCAGGACCGCCTCTTTGCCGGGCAGATTGACCGCATGGACCGTTTCGCGCTGCGTTACCGCGCGCGTAAGTATCAAAGCGAACAGTACCGTATGCCGTGGAGCGGCCTGCGTGGCCAGCGTACCAGCCTTATCCCTCACCAGCTCAATATCGCCCATGACGTTGGCCGCCGCCACGCTCCGCGCGTACTGTTGGCGGATGAAGTCGGTCTGGGTAAAACCATTGAAGCTGGGATGATTCTGCACCAACAGTTGTTGTCCGGTGCGGCACAGCGCGTACTGATTATCGTGCCTGAAACCCTGCAGCATCAGTGGCTGGTCGAAATGCTGCGTCGCTTCAACCTTCGCTTTGCGCTGTTTGATGACGAGCGCTACGCCGAAGCCCAACACGACGCCTACAACCCGTTTGAAACCGAACAGCTGGTTATCTGCTCGCTGGACTTCGTGCGCCGGAGCAAACAGCGTCTGGAGCACCTGTGCGATGCCGAATGGGATCTGATGGTTGTCGATGAAGCGCACCACCTGGTGTGGAGCGAAGACGCGCCAAGCCGTGAATATCAAGCGATTGAACAGCTGGCCGAGCGCGTCCCTGGCATCCTGCTGCTGACCGCAACGCCGGAACAGCTGGGTATGGAAAGCCACTTCGCGCGTCTGCGCCTGCTCGATCCAAACCGTTTCCACGATTTCGCGCAGTTCGTTGAAGAACAAAACAATTATCGCCCAGTAGCCGACGCGGTTGCGCTGCTGCTGGCTGGCAACAAGCTCAGCAATGATGACCTGAACATGCTGGGCGATCTGATTGGCGAGCAGGATATTGAAGCCCTGCTGCAAACTGCCAACAGCGACCGTGAAGGTGCTGAAGCCGCGCGCCAGGAACTGGTCTCCATGCTGATGGACCGTCACGGCACCAGCCGCGTGCTGTTCCGTAACACTCGTAACGGTGTGAAAGGCTTCCCGAAACGCGAACTGCACACTATCAAGCTGCCGCTGCCAGCGCAGTATCAGACGGCAATCAAAGTCTCCGGCATTATGGGTGCCCGCAAAAGCGCGGAAGAACGTGCCCGCGACATGCTGTACCCAGAGCAGATTTATCAAGAGTTCGAAGGAGATACCGGCACATGGTGGAACTTCGATCCTCGCGTTGAATGGCTGATGGGCTACCTGACCGCACACCGCTCGCAGAAAGTGCTGGTGATTTGCGCCAAAGCCGCCACCGCGCTACAGCTTGAGCAGGTGCTGCGTGAGCGTGAGGGCATCCGCGCTGCCGTATTCCACGAAGGTATGTCGATTATCGAACGTGACCGCGCAGCCGCGTGGTTTGGTGAAGAAGACAGCGGCGCGCAGGTTCTGCTGTGCTCGGAAATCGGCTCCGAAGGCCGTAACTTCCAGTTCGCCAGCAATCTGGTGATGTTCGACCTGCCGTTCAACCCGGACCTGCTGGAGCAGCGTATCGGCCGTCTGGACCGTATTGGCCAGGCACACGATATTCAGATTCACGTGCCGTTCCTTGAAAAAACCGCTCAGTCCGTTCTGGTGCGCTGGTTCCATGAAGGTCTGGACGCCTTCGAGCACACCTGCCCGACTGGCCGCACCATCTATGACAGCGTACACGATCGCCTGATCGGCTACCTGGCAAACCCGGAAAACAACGAAGGCTTTGACGATTTAATCAAAGACTGTCGTGAGCAGCATGAAGCGCTGAAAGCGCAGCTGGAACAGGGCCGCGACCGTCTGCTGGAAATCCACTCCAACGGCGGCGAGAAAGCCCAGCGTCTGGCCGAAAGCATTGAAGAACAGGATGACGATACCAACCTTATCGCCTTTGCTATGAACCTGTTCGACATTGTCGGTATCAACCAGGACGATCGCGGTGAGAATCTGATCGTGCTGACGCCGTCTGACCACATGCTGGTACCAGACTTCCCGGGTCTGCCAGAAGATGGTTGCACCGTGACATTCGAGCGTGATGTGGCCTTATCTCGTGAAGATGCGCAGTTCCTGACCTGGGAACACCCGCTGATTCACAATGGTCTGGATCTGATCCTCTCCGGTGATACCGGGAGCAGCACCATTTCCCTGTTGAAAAACAAGGCGCTGCCGGTCGGCACGCTGCTGGTTGAACTGATTTACGTTGTCGAAGCCCAGGCACCAAAACAGCTGCAGCTCAACCGCTTCCTGCCACCAACGCCGGTACGTATGCTGCTGGATAAGAACGGTACTAACCTCGCCGCTCAGGTTGAGTTTGAAACCTTCAACCGCCAGCTCAGCGCGGTTAACCGACACACTGGCAGCAAGCTGGTGAACGCCGTGCAGCAGGACGTACATGCTATTTTACAGCAGGGCGAAGGCCAGATTGCTAAAGCGGCTCAGGCGCTGATTGATGGTGCACGTCAGGAAGCGGATGAGAAACTCAGCGCAGAGCTGTCGCGCCTGGAAGCGTTGAAAGCGGTGAACCCGAACATTCGTGATGATGAACTCTCCGCGATTGAAAGCAACCGTCAGCAGGTGATGGAAAGCCTGTCGCAGGCGGGATGGCGTCTGGACGCACTGCGTCTTATCGTCGTCACTCACCAGTAACAGGAGCCCGCTATGGGAATGGAAAACTATTTTCCGCCACAGGATCCATGGCTGGTCATCCTTTATCAGGATGAGCACATCATGGTGGTCAACAAGCCGAGCGGCCTGTTGTCCGTGCCCGGCCGTCAGGAAGAGCATAAAGACAGCGTCATGACGCGCGTCCAGCGTGATTTTCCACAGGCAGAGTCCGTGCACCGCCTCGATATGGCGACCAGCGGCGTGATCGTAGTGGCCCTGACCAAAGCGGCAGAACGTGAGCTCAAACGCCAGTTCCGCGAACGCGAGCCGAAAAAACAGTACGTGGCTCGCGTGTGGGGACATCCGCAGCCGCAGGAAGGCTTGGTGGATTTACCGCTGATTTGCGATTGGCCGAACCGGCCTAAGCAGAAGGTGTGTTATGAAACCGGGAAGTCGGCGCAGACCGAGTATGAAGTGTTGGAGTACGCGGCGGATAATACCGCACGCGTATTGTTAAAACCGATTACCGGGCGTTCGCATCAGCTACGCGTGCATATGCTGGCGCTTGGACACCCGATTCTGGGCGACCGCTTCTATGCGACCCCGGAAGCGCTGGCAATGGCCCCTCGTCTACAGCTGCACGCGCAGACGCTGACCATTACCCATCCGGAGTTTGGCACTAGCATGACGTTCAAGGCACCGGTCGATTTTTAACGACGCCCCAGCCCTCTCCCTTGGGGAGAGGGTCCAGCGCGCAATGGCGCTTACTTAAACCCCTTCTGTTCTTTAATCAGTTCGTACGCTTTCTGAATTTCCTGCGCTTTCTGCTTCGCCATCTCCATCATCTCCGGCGGTAACCCTTTGGCCACCAGCTTATCCGGGTGATGCTCGCTCATTAGCTTACGGTAAGCGCGCTTAATGGTCGTTGCATCGTCGTTGGGCTTCACACCCAGTACGTTGCAGGCATCTTCAAGCGTAGGGCCGCGTTGCGCCTGCTGCCAGCCGCCGCCGTTTCCGCCCTGAGATTGTTGATGATAGCCGCCACCAAACTGCGCGCCGCCCTGCATCATGCGCAGGAACTGATCGAACTGGGCGTTGGATATCCCCAGTTCTTCGGCTATCACATACAGCACATCGCGCTCGTTCGGGTGCAATGAGCCGTCGGCAAATGCCGCCTGAATCTGGATTTCCAGAAACATGCGAATCAGATCAAAACGGCCAAAACAGACGCTACGGAACTGACGCATTTTTTCGCGCAGCGGATAATTGTCGGCTTTACCGACACGAAACGCCTGCTGAGCCGCCGTGCGCGATTCACCGTGCAGATTCATACGGTCCATAAACAGACTGGCAATATGAATATCCGCTTCGGTCACGCGCCCTTTCGATTTGGTCAGGTGGCCCATCACTTCAAACGTGGTCGCAAAGAACAGCGACTGACGCTGCTGTTGATTCGCAAACCAGTTCATGCGACGGCTGCGCGCCTTATCAAACATGTGACCGACGAGCAGCCCGAGGACAACGCCCCAAAACCCTCCGCCCATCATTAGAGCGACGGCCACACCAATCACTTTTCCCCAATACTGCATATACTCCCCAAATCGTCATGCCAGCGGCTAAAATATGCATTATCATACCTGTCATTCAATGCCGTGCATAACACCTCTGGCGAGAACGGGCAGGATAAAACTAGCGTGATAACGATGAGTACGTTAGTCTCTGACCGTTTGCAAGCCGCAATGCTATAGATGACGGAACAACAAATACAACGTATGAAAAAACGTATTCCCACTCTCCTCGCGACCATGATCGCCAGCGCCTTGTACAGCCAGCAGGGATTGGCTGCGGATCTCGCATCACAATGTATGCTTGGCGTCCCGAGTTACGATCGCCCGCTCGTGAGCGGCAAAACTAACGAGCAGCCCGTCACCATTACGGCCGATCACGCCGATGGCAACTACCCTGACAACGCCGTGTTTAAAGGCAACGTTGATATTAATCAGGGCAACAGCCGTCTACAGGCGGATGAAGTTCAGCTGCATCAGAAACAGGCCGATGGCCAGCCTACGCCAGTTCGTACCGTTGATGCACTCGGTAACGTCCACTATGACGATAATCAGGTGATTCTGAAAGGGCCTAAAGCCTGGTCAAACCTGAACACCAAAGACACCAACGTCTGGAAAGGTGATTACCAGATGGTTGGCCGCCAGGGTCGTGGTAACGCGGACGTCATGAAACAGCGTGGTGAAAACCGCTATACCATTCTGGAAAACGGCACCTTCACCTCCTGTCTGCCAGGTTCTAACACCTGGAGCGTCGTGGGTAGTGAAGTGATTCACGACCGCGAAGAACAGGTCGCTGAAATCTGGAATGCGCGCTTTAAAATTGGCCCGGTGCCAGTTTTCTATAGCCCCTATCTGCAGTTACCGGTCGGCGACAAACGCCGTTCCGGCTTCCTGATTCCAAACGCCAAATACGGTAGCTCAAACCACTTTGAGTTCTCGCTGCCGTACTACTGGAACATTGCGCCAAACATGGACGCAACCTTGACGCCGCACTATATGGACAAGCGTGGCGGCGTCATGTGGGAGAACGAATTCCGCTATCTGACCCAGGCAGGTCAAGGTCTGTTTGAGCTCGATTACCTGCCATCAGACAAGGTCTACTCAAACGATCACCCGAGCGACGATAACAGCCGTCGCTGGCTGTTCTACTGGCGTCATGCTGGGGTGATGGATCAGGTGTGGCGCTTCAACGCCGATTACACCAAAGTCAGCGATCCTGACTATTTCAACGACTTCGACTCGAAATACGGTTCCAGTACCGACGGCTATGCCACGCAGAAACTGAGCGTCGGCTATGCGGTACAGAACTTTGACGCCACCGTGTCGTCAAAACAGTTCCAGGTCTTCGACCGCGCCAACAGCAACTCTTATTCTGCTGAGCCGCAGCTGGACGTTAACGTCTACAAAAATGACCTTGGTCCGTTTGATACCCGCCTGTATGCGCAGGCGGTGAAGTTCGTCAACAGCAACAGCAGCATGCCGGAAGCGACGCGTGTGCATATGGAGCCAACCATCAGCCTGCCATTAGGCAACCGCTGGGGTAGCCTCAACACCGAAGCGAAACTGTTGGCCACGCACTATGACCAAACCAATATCGACAGCTACAACCGCGATACCGCTAATGCCAATCAGCTGGCCGGTTCGGTTAACCGCACCATGCCGCAGCTTAAAGTTGACGGTAAGCTTATCTTTGAGCGTGATGTTGAACTGACGCCGGGCTATACCCAGACGCTGGAACCACGGGTGCAGTACCTGTACATCCCGTACCGCGACCAGAGCAAAATCAACAACTACGACTCGACGTTCCTGCAGTCTGACTACTCGGGTCTGTTCCGCGACCGCAGCTACAGCGGCCTCGACCGTATTGCGTCGGCAAACCAAATCACGACCGGTGTCACATCACGTATTTATGATGACGCCGCCGTTGAACGTTTTAACGTTTCCGTTGGTCAAATCTACTATTTCACCGAGTCTCGTACCGGTGATGACAACGTAAACTGGGAGAAAGACGACAAAACGGGTTCACTGGTATGGGCGGGTGACACCTACTGGCGCATCAGCGACAAATGGGGCCTGCGCGGCGGGATTCAGTACGATACCCGTCTGAACAACATCTCTACCAGCAGCTCAGCGATTGAATACCGCCAGGATGACGAGCGTTTAGTGCAGTTGACCTACCGCTACGCCAGCCCAGAGTATATCCAGGCCACGCTGCCAACTTACTCAACGGCTGAACAGTATCGGGAAGGGATTTCGCAGGTTGGCGCGACGGCAAGCTGGCCGATCGTCGACCGTTGGTCCGTGGTGGGTGCGTACTACTTTGACACCAACACCCATAGCTCGGCCGATCAGATGCTTGGCGTGCAGTATAACTCCTGCTGCTATGCGATCCGCGTTGGCTACGAGCGTAAGCTCAACGGTTGGGACTACAACAGCAACAACACGGGTGGTCGCTCCAAATATGATAACTCCATCGGCTTCAGCATTGAGCTGCGTGGTCTGAGCTCTAACTACGGTCTGGGTACTCAGCAGATGCTGCGTTCCAATATCATGCCGTACCAAAGCTCGCTGTAATGTCACTGGTTAGACACATAATCCGCATTGCGGTTAATTGAAATGGAAAAAGTATGAAGAACTGGAAAACGCTGCTTCTCGGTATCGCCTTAGTTGCGAATACCAGCTTCGCTGCCCCACAGGTTGTCGATAAAGTTGCAGCCGTCGTAAATAATGGCGTCGTACTCGAGAGCGACGTTGATGGCCTGATGCAGTCCGTCAAAATGAACTCTGGCCAGGCTGGTCAACAGCTGCCAGACGACGCAACCCTGCGCCACCAGATTCTGGAGCGTCTGATCATGGATCAGATCATCCTGCAGATGGGGCAGAAAATGGGCGTTAAGGTTTCTGACGAGCAGCTCGATCAGGCTATCGCCAACATCGCCAAGCAGAACAACATGACGCTGGATCAGATGCGCAGCCGTCTGGCCTACGATGGGATGAACTACAACACCTATCGCAACCAGATCCGCAAAGAGATGCTGATTTCTGAAGTGCGTAACAACGAAGTGCGTCGTCGCATTACCGTGCTGCCGCAGGAAGTTGACGCGCTGGCCAACCAGATTGGTACCCAGAACGACGCCAGCACCGAGCTGAATCTGAGTCACATCCTGGTTCCGCTGCCAGAGAACCCAAGCTCCGATCAGGTTAACGAAGCGCAAAGCCAGGCCGAGTCTATCGTTGAACAAGCACGTAACGGCGCTGATTTCGGTAAGCTCGCCATCACCTATTCTGCAGACCAGCAGGCGCTGAAAGGCGGCCAGATGGGCTGGGGTCGTATTCAGGAGCTGCCAGCTATCTTCGCACAGGCACTGAGCACGGCGAAAAAAGGCGATGTTGTCGGTCCAATCCGTTCCGGCGTAGGTTTCCACATTCTGAAAATCAACGACATGCGTGGCCAGACTCAGAGCATCTCTGTGACGGAAACCCATGCTCGCCACATTCTGCTCAAGCCGTCACCAATCATGACCGACGACCAGGCTCGTGCGAAGCTGGAACAGGTTGCAGCGGATATCCGCAGCGGCAAAACCACCTTCGAAAAAGCGGCCAAAGAACTGTCTCAGGATCCCGGCTCTGCTAACCAGGGCGGTGACTTAGGCTGGGCGACGCCGGATATCTACGATCCATCATTCCGCGATGCGCTGATGAAACTGAACAAAGGCCAAATGAGCGGCCCGGTTCACTCTTCCTTCGGCTGGCACCTGATTCAGCTGCTGGATACGCGCAACGTCGACCGTACCGATGCCGCACAGAAAGATCGTGCATATCGTATGCTGATGAACCGTAAGTTCTCTGAAGAAGCAGCAACCTGGATGCAGGAACAGCGCGCAAGCGCCTACGTTAAAATTCTGAGCAACTAATGACTCAACATCGCGTTGTTATCACTCCCGGCGAACCCGCCGGGATTGGCCCGGATCTCGTTATCCAACTGGCCCAGCGCGACTGGCCGCTCGAACTGGTCGTCTGTGCTGACGGCGGCCTGCTCACCGAGCGGGCCAGGCTCCTTGGCCTGCCCCTCACGCTTTTACCCTACTCTCCCGACCAACCCGCTATGCCACAACGTGCCGGCACGCTCACGCTGCTGCCCGTTGCACTGCATGCCGACGTCCAGCCCGGCGTATTAAACGTCGACAATGGCCGCTACGTTGTCGACACGCTGGCTCGCGCCTGTGACGGTTGCCGGGACGGAGAATTTGCTGCGCTGGTCACCGGGCCAGTACACAAAGGCATTATCAACGATGCTGGCGTCGCCTTTACCGGCCATACCGAATTCTTCGAAGAGCGTTCAGGCGCTGAAAAAGTGGTGATGATGCTCGCCACCGAAGAACTGCGCGTGGCGCTGGCGACAACTCATCTGCCGATAAAAGCCGTGAGCGATGCCATTACGCCCGATCTGCTGCGCGAAGTCATTACCATCCTGCACCACGATTTACAGAACAAGTTTGGTATTGCCGAGCCGCACGTTCTGGTTTGCGGTTTGAACCCACATGCCGGAGAAGGTGGACATATGGGTACGGAAGAGATCGACACGATCATTCCGGTGCTGGATGAGATGCGGGCCAAAGGGATGAACCTCAGCGGGCCGCTGCCTGCCGATACCCTATTCCAGCCGAAATATCTGGACCACGCCGATGCCGTTCTCGCAATGTTCCACGATCAGGGCCTACCCGTGCTAAAATACCAAGGCTTTGGTCGCGGCGTGAATATTACGCTCGGCCTACCCTTTATTCGCACCTCCGTTGACCATGGAACCGCCCTTGAACTGGCAGGCCTTGGGAAAGCGGACGTCGGCAGTTTTATTACGGCGCTTAATCTCGCCATCAAAATGATTGTTAACTCTAATGAATAATCGAGTCCATCAGGGCCACTTAGCCCGTAAACGCTTCGGGCAAAACTTCTTAAACGATCAGTTCGTGATCGACAGCATTGTTGCGGCCATTAACCCGCAAAAAGGCCAGGCGATGGTTGAAATCGGCCCGGGCCTCGCCGCGCTGACCGAACCGGTTGGCGAACGTCTTGACGAAATGACCGTAATCGAACTCGACCGTGATCTCGCGGCGCGTTTGCAAACGCACCCGTTCCTGGGGCCAAAGCTGACCATTTATCAGCAGGATGCCATGACCATGAACTTTGGCGAGCTGTCCGAAAAACTGGGCCAGCCGCTGCGCGTATTCGGTAACCTGCCGTACAACATCTCTACCCCATTGATGTTCCACCTGTTTAGCTATACTAATGCTATTGCAGACATGCACTTCATGCTGCAAAAAGAGGTGGTTAACCGTCTGGTCGCAGGGCCAAACAGTAAAGCCTATGGCCGTTTAACCGTCATGGCGCAATACTACTGTAATGTGATCCCGGTTCTTGAAGTGCCGCCGACCGCATTTACGCCACCACCAAAAGTGGATTCCGCCGTGGTTCGTCTGGTGCCACATAGCACCAAGCCGTACCCGGTAAAAGATGTCCGCGTACTGAGCCGTATTACGACCGAAGCCTTTAACCAGCGTCGTAAAACCATCCGCAACAGCTTAGGCAATCTGTTCAGCGTTGAGCTGTTGACGGAGTTGGGCGTCGACCCAGCGATGCGTGCAGAAAATATCTCGGTTGCGCAGTACTGCCGGATGGCCAATTATCTGTCAGAAAATGCGCCCTCCAAGGAGAGCTAGACCATGATCGATTCGCCACGAGTTTGCGTCCAGGTTCAGAGCGTCTACATTGAGACGCACTCTACGCCGGAAGAGGAACGTTATGTCTTCGCTTATACGGTAACCATTCGCAATCTCGGGCGAACCGCGGTTCAGCTTCTTGGCCGCTACTGGGTCATTACCAACGGCCACGGCCGTGAAACCGAAGTTCAGGGCGAAGGTGTGGTGGGCGTTCAGCCGCATATTGAACCCGGTGGTGAATATCAGTACACCAGCGGTGCCGTGCTGGAAACCCCGCTCGGCACCATGCAGGGTCACTATGACATGATCGACGTGGACGGCGTGCCGTTCGCTATCGATATCCCCGTTTTCCGTCTCTTTGTTCCCACGCTGATCCATTAATTATGTCTACATACCTTATTGGCGACATTCACGGTTGCTACGATGAGTTTATTGGCCTCTTGCAGCAGGTAGAATTTACGCCGGGCAAAGATACCCTGTGGCTGACGGGTGATTTGGTGGCGCGCGGTTCTGGTTCGTTGGAGGTGCTGCGCTACGTTAAATCACTAGGCGATTGCGTCAAAATCGTGTTGGGTAATCATGACCTACACCTGCTTGCCGTTTTTGCGGGCATCAGCCGCAATAAGCCGAAAGACCGCCTCAATCCGCTGCTTGAAGCGCCGGATGCCGACGAGCTGCTTAACTGGCTCCGTCGACAGCCGCTAATGCAGGTGGATGAAGAGAAAAAGCTGGTGATGGCGCACGCAGGCATTACCCCACAGTGGGATATGGAAACTGCGAAACAGTGCGCACGTGACGTCGAGGCCGTCTTATCAAGTGACTCCTATCCGTTCTTCCTCGACGCCATGTACGGTGATATGCCGAATAACTGGTCGTCAGAGCTCAGCGGCCTGGCGCGCCTGCGCTTCATCACCAATGCCTTTACCCGCATGCGCTACTGCTTCCCGAACGGCCAGCTGGATATGTACAGCAAAGAATCACCTGAAGATGTAGCGGCGCCGCTCAAGCCATGGTTTATGCTGCCAAGTCCGGTGACTGAAGAGTACAGCATCGCCTTTGGACACTGGGCATCGCTGGAAGGCAAAGGCACACCAGACGGCATTTATGCGCTGGATACCGGCTGCTGCTGGGGTGGCGATCTCACCTGCCTGCGCTGGGAAGATAAAACCTATTTTGTACAGCCGTCGAATCGTCGCCTGGAGCCGGGCGAGAGCGAAGCGGTAGCTTCGTAATACGGGACATTGTCAGCGGCGCTTAGCCGAATGACCAAAACAAAAAAACGCCGGGTTAACCCCGGCGTTTTTATTTCCGATTTATCACCTGGCTAAGCGAAGTGCCGCCGGGAAATCAGCCGTCTTAACGACGCTCGAGCACTTCGAAGCAGTAGCTGTGGGAGTTTTGCTCGTCCGCGTCGTGGAATTCGCTAAACACAGATTCCCACTGATCCGGATCGTAGTCCGGGAAATGAGTATCGCCTTCCACTTCCGCATCGATATGCGTCAGATACAGCTTCTGGGCTTTTGGCAGGAACTGCTCGTAAACGCGACCACCGCCAATGACCATGATCTCTTCCACGTCGCCGCAGGCCGCAATGGCTTCATCAACCGATTTCACCCACTGCACGCGATCGTCAGTGCCCGGCTGGCTGCTGATAACGATGTTTTTACGGCCCGGCAGCGGACGACCGATGGATTCCCAGGTCAAGCGCCCCATCACCACAGGCTTGTTTAACGTTGTGCGTTTAAACCAGGCCAGATCGGCCGGCAGGTCCCAGGGCATGGCGTTTTCCATACCGATAACGCGATCTACCGCTAGTGCAGCAATCAGACTGATCATTGAGTGTGTCCCAGATGCGAAAAAAATTGTCGCCACTATACGGAAAGCATAAACTTTCGTCGACTGGCAGCCAGGTAAAGAATAAGAAAATTTTTAGATTTGCTGGCAAGTCCACGAAGCTAAAGTGGACAGCCAGCATTACAGTTCAGTCGTGTTTACAGCGTTGGCTTGACCTCGGGTTCATCCTGTGGATTCCCGCTGTGCTTGCCTTCTTCCGTTCCCTGCCAGCCGTGGCGCTGTACCACCGACAGATGATTACGATCCTCATTGATGATTTCCGTCAGCATCGCACTGGTGCGTTTAAACGCCGCCGCTCGCGAAGAGGCGTCGTTTTCCGCCATCATCACCATCTCCTCCATCAGCTGCGTATTGAAGCGGCGGAACAGATCGGCCCGTTCGCGGGCTTCATAAGCGCCAAGCCCTAAAGACTCCAGCGCCAGTCGGCCTGACTTCAGCGCCCCTTCAAAGGTTTCACGTTCCGGTGCTTCTACCCCAGCCTGACGCAGTTGAATATAGTGTTCAACGTCGCGGGCGCGGGCAATCACCGTCAGATGTGGGAAATGCTCTTTCACAAGCTCCGTCAACTGCAAACTGGCCTGCGGATCGTCGATGGCGTTAATCAACACTTCCGCTTTTGCCGCCCCTGCAGACTCCAGCAGATCAACACGCGTCGCATCGCCATAGAACACCTTCATATCGAATTTACGCAGCGTATCGACATGATCCGGGTCGTGGTCGAGGATGACCATTTTTACGCCGCTGGAGAGCAGCAGACGGCCGGTAATCTGACCAAAACGGCCGAACCCGGCGATAATCACCCGTGGCTGTTCTTCGTCGATTTCATCCGCTTCACGGGAATCACCGGAACTGGCGCGTTTTTCCAAACGCGTCAGCAATACCAGCAGAATCGGCGTCGCAGCCATCGACAGCGCTACTGCCAGCGTCAGCGCTTTTGCCCAGTCCGCATCCAGCACATTCGCCATCTGCGCGGCACCAAAGACCACGAAGGCAAATTCACTGCCCTGCCCCAGCAGTGCCGCAAACCACAGACGCTGCGAACGCGGGACCTGCAACGGTTTAGCAATAAGCCACAGCAGGAACGACTTAATCACCAGGAAACCGACCAGCAGCGTAATGATACGCAGCGGGTTATGAATTAATGTCCCGAAATCGATAGACATCCCGACGCCGATGAAGAACAGCCCCAGCAGCAGCCCTTTAAACGGTTCGATATCGCTTTCCAGCGCGTGGCGATATTCAGAGCTTGCCAGCAGAACCCCGGCCAAAAACGCCCCCATCGCCATCGACAGACCGACCTCTTCCAGCAGCAGACCAAAGCCAAACACCAGGAACAAGGCTACGGCGCTGAACACTTCGCGCAGCCCGGAACGGGCAACGAAGCGTAACAGCGGTCGCGTAACATAGCGACCCAGGACAACGACCAGCGCCAGCGCCCCGGCGACCTTCAGGGCAGAGAAAGCAAATGCGCCAAGCGTTGTCGAGCCGCCGCTGGTTGCCAGCAGCGGGATCATCGCCACCAGCGGGATTGCCGCGATATCCTGGAACAGCAGCACCGCAAACGCGCTGCGCCCGACCTGAGTCACCGTCAGATTGCGTTCGTTCATCGCCTGCATCGCAATGGCGGTCGAAGAGAGCGCCAGCGTCATGCCGATCAGCTCGGCCACCTGCCAGCGCAGGCCAAGGAAAATACAGAAGGCGCCAATCAACGCGCCGCACAGTACCATTTGCAGCAGGCCGCCACCAAAGACAGATGCGCGCAGCTTCCACAGCCGCTGCGGATCCAGCTCAAGGCCAATGACAAACAACATCAGCACCACGCCGATTTCCGCAAAGTGCAGAATCGCCTCAGCGTCGGTCACCAGCCGCAGCCCCCAAGGCCCGATAATGCAGCCGGCAATCAGGTAGCCCAGCACCGAACCCAGCCCCAGACGAACGGCAATGGGCACAATCAGCGCCGCTGACCCGAGATAAATCAGCGCCTGTATGAGCGTATGACTATCCATTATTGTGCTCCTCCTGCCAGGCCAGTAGCCGTTGTTTATAGTGTCGCGCTTTCGCCTGCAGCGTCTCTTCATCGCAAATAAACGTGCAGTGCACGGCAAACGGCGGCAGCCATTTCATACCGCAATAAACAGCGGTGGCTTCCAGCGGCTGTCCCAGCACCTCAAATCCCGGATGTGAGCCAATTTCAAAGTGGCTTTCACCGCCACCGGTGGTCACGGCCCACATCACGCTTTTACCATGCAGCGCCGTACCGCCGTGGCCGTATGCCCAGCCGTGCGACAGCACTTTATCCAACCATAGCTTGAGCAGCGGCGGCGTGCTGTACCACTGCATTGGATGCTGAAGAATAACCAGATCGGCGCGGGACAGCGCCTCCTGCTCAGCGGCGACATCAATATTGAAATCAGGATAGAGGTGATAGAGAGAACGGATTTCCACACCGTCGAGCGTCCTTACCTGCTCAAGCATCCGCTTATTCGCATGCGAGTGATGCGGATAAGGATGCGCATAAATAATTAGAATCATGATTTGCCTGTCTTACTTCATTATTTTACTCCTGAGTTTAGACAGTTAATGATGACACTTACAGGATCAGTTGGCGTAACCGCAGGAATTGGGGGGCATCAAATGCCCCCGCAGAGGACTCAGGAAGGTTGATTGGCCGGTTTGTCCGCCACTGGCGGGACATCAGGTGTCTGGCTCAAATCGCAATTTTTCGGCAGGAAGAAGGTTATGGTCCCGGCAATTATCAGCGAGCCCGCGAGGGCACATACCGCCACGTTTTGTCCGTAAAAATAAATCATCACGCCAACCAGATACGGGCCGCAGAAACCACCGAGATTCCCGAGTCCGTTAATCACGCCGCGCGCGCTGCCTGCCACCTCCGGCATCGCGATACGCCCCGGAATCGACCAGAACGGACTGGTTGCCGCTTTGAGGAAGAAACCGCACACCACCAGCGCAATATAGGCGGCCACGACATGGTCGCGCAGCACCACCGAAGCCAACAGCGCGGCGGCAAAACCGTAGAGCGAGAAGCGTACCCACAGTCGGCGTTTACCGCTGCGATCGCTAAACAGCGAAATGATGTAGATCCCAGCAAGGGTGGCAACAAAAGGCAGGATAGCCAGCACGCCGACGCTCGCCATATTGGCTCCGGTCAGGTTCTTCAGAATGGTCGGCAGCCACAGCGTGTAGCCATAGTCCCCGGTCTGGTAGAAGAAGTTCAGCAGCACCAGCTTCATCAATCCGGAATTACGAAACACTTCCCGCACCGGAGCTTTACTGACCGGGGCTTCTGAACGGCGCGCTTCTCGTTCGGCATGGAGAGCCGTCAGCAAATACTCCCGTTCGCGAGCCGGTAGCCAGCGCGCCTCTTCCGGACGGTCGCTTATCATCAGCCACCACACCAGCAGCACGACCAGTGACAGCAGGCCTTCGATGATAAACAACCAACGCCAGTCGAGCGCGGCAATAATCGCCCCGGAGACCGGTGCCGTTAACATGCCGCCCAGCGGGGCAAACATCATGACAAAGGCATTCGCGCGGCCAATCTCTTTTTCCGGGAACCAGTTACTGATCATCGTCAGTACGACCGGCAGCATCCCGCCTTCCGAAACGCCCAGAATAAAGCGCAGCACCAGCAGTTGATATTCGTGAGTCACAAAACCGGTCGCGATGGATACTACCGCCCAGGCCATCAGGGACCAGGCGATAAATCGTTTCCCGCTGCCGTTCACGGCAATACGGCCACCGGGTATTTGCAGGAATAAATAACCAATAAAAAAGATACCGCTGGCCACACCGGCCATCTGACTGGTAATGCCCAGGTCAGACTCCATCCCGCCGGGCAAGGCAAAACTAATATTAACCCGGTCCATAAACGAAATAATGCACGCGATGAGAACAGGCGCAATGATGCGCAGCCAGCGAGTGCCAGGGATTTTCTCATTCATAATTCACTCTCTCTATCGAGGGAAGGTCACGCTATTTAAGGGCGAGAAAAGACAGTCTTTAATCAATGGCGTTCGGTAATGGGGCATGATCGAAAAAGGCGGCGACATTATTAAAGACCACCTCGCTCATGCGCTGGCGGGTTTCATGGGTGGCGCTCGCCACATGCGGCTGTAAGACGACGTTATCCAGCGCCATCAGTGCCGCCGGAACGTTCGGTTCGTCTTCATAAACATCCAGCGCAGCACCGGCAATCACGCCATTTTGGAGCGCATGAATTAAGGCCTTTTCATCCACCAGCGTGCCGCGCGCGATATTGATAAGCCACGCGTGTTTCGGCATGACGTTAAATACGCTGGCGTCAATAAGCCCGCGATTTGCCGCACCACCAGAGGCAGCAATCACCAGGAAATCACTCTCATGGGCCAGCGTGTGCAGGTCAGCGCGCCACTGGTAATCAACATGGCTAAGTTTTTTCCGGTCGGTATACAGGATCTCCATATCAAAGCCGTGGGCGCGACGAGCAATGGCCTGGCCGATATTGCCCATGCCGAAAATACCGATTCGCTTGCCGCTGACCTGAGTCGCCAGTGCCGGGGCCTGCTTGAGCCATTTTCCTTCGCGGACAAATTTGTCGCCCTGACAAAGCTGGCGCGCACCGGAGATCAGCAGCCCCATTGCCAGGTCTGCCACATCATTGGTGAGTACGCCGGAGGTGATGGTTACCGCAATTTGATGAGCACGGGTATAGTCGAGATCCACCGCGTCAGTGCCGACGCCAAACACGGCTACCAGCCCAACATTCGGCAGTTGTTCAAGTACGGCGTGTGTCACACCAATATCGCCACGGGTTACCACTGCCTGAACATCATCGCCGACCAGGCGTAAGAACGCCTGCGGGTCAGCCTGTTCGTATAGGCGATGGACCTGAAATGCAGAAGAGAGTTTATCCAGCAAGCCGTCAACCACCGGAGCAATCAACAACACAGTATTCGGGTTCGCAGTGTTCATCGTTTTACCTGTTTGAGAGTTCGTAGATTCGTTACGCCTATCAAACGGGTTTTCACTGCGTCATTTTGCGATCTGCATCACGCTGGATCGTGTTAGAAATCCGTGTTACGGATGGCGTGATCCCTTAGGCAAAAGCCCGAACTGGCGCGGGCTGGATGACAACAATCACGTAACATAGAACATCAGGCGGGTCGTCGTTAGATGGTTTCCCCCATCGACAGACGATAGTGCAGGTCGACTTTCTCGATAGTCGGTAAGCCTTTTATTTTCTTAATTAAAATCTCGGTGGCGACTTTGCCCATTTCAAAACGCGGCGTCAGTACGCTGGCTAGACGCGGGCTGACTATCTGCCCGATCTCCAGCCCATGGAAGCCGGCAATCGCCATCTCTTGCGGAACGTTGATACCCGAGGCGAGGCACTCTTGTAACACACCGACTGCCAGGTCATCGTTGGTGCACAAAATGGCATCCATCGCTTTATACATTTGTCGCGCCAGCGTCATCATGCCGGTACCAATCGACACTGAAGAGACCTTATTTGGCGCAATTCGTCCGACCGTGAGACCGGCCTCCTCCATCGCTTTGCAGTAGCCCGCATAGCGTTGTTCGTCGCGGATATCTGACATCGATCCAAAATAGATAATCTGTGTTTTCCCGCTGGCCAGCAGCATGTTGGTCATATCAAATCCGGCGCGATAGTTATCAAACCCAACGTTAATACGCCCGGCGTTATCGGAGAGGCCCATCACTTCGGCAATCGGTATTTTCGCCGCCTTCAGGTATTTATCCGCCCGCAGCGTATGCACAGATTCGGTTAACAGTAGCGCTTTCATGTTAAGCGCCAGGACGGTGGCGATTTGCTCCTCTTCACGCTGGCTGTCGTAGTCATAGTTCACCACCAGCGTTTGATAACCGTGAGCGATGGTCACCGATTCAATGCCTGCCAGTACATCGGCAAAGATCTGATTATTAAAGGAGGGAATTAACACACCTATACGTGGCGCAATATTGCTGCTGATGGCGGGGTTATCGGCATCCGGCTGGTAGCCCACTTCGGCAATCACGCTGGCAATCCTTTCCGCTGTTTCCGGTTTCACCTTTTCCGGCATGCGCAGATAACGGCTGACGGTCATTTTAGTTACACCCGCGAGCGTGGCGATATCATCTAACGTTATCCGTTGTGCTTTCATTAACCCCGTCCGTCATTACCCAATACAGTCCCGTCATTATGCCCGCTTGCGCCACAAAAGAGAATGCGCGAGCGCAGGCTCAAAGCCCCGTACAGCGCGGTTTTCCCGGCAACTTCCTCCCCTGGATCACACATGCTGTAACCCCTTTTTGTAACATAGTTGAGAGTGATCTACATCACAGTTTAACCGTCACAAAAACCGTGAGATAGACAGCATCTTCCCAGGGCGCTTTCGGTCCGCGATACAGGAAACAGCAATGAACAACTTATTCAGCTTGCAGGGCAAACGTATTTTAATTACCGGCTCCGGCCAGGGTATCGGCTACGTGATGGCGCAAGGACTGGCACAGTACGGCGCGGAAATCATCATTAACGACATTTCTGCCGAACGTGCAGAACAGGCAGCGATGCAATTGCGTGACGAAGGAGTCACCGCCCACACGGCGGTCTTTAACGTCACTGACCCGGAGTCCGTGGAAACCGCTATCGCGCAAATTGAGGAGAATATTGGCGCAATCGACGTGCTGTTTAACAATGCGGGTATTCAGCGCCGCCATCCCTTCACCGAGTTTCCAGTCAAAGAGTGGAACGATGTGATTGCCGTGAACCAAACCGCCGTGTTCCTCGTTTCACAGGCCGTCGCCAAACGCATGATGACCCGTCAGGCCGGGAAAATCGTCAATATTTGCTCCATGCAAAGTGAGCTGGGTCGCGACACCATCACCCCTTATGCCGCCGCCAAGGGTGCTGTCAAAATGCTGACGCGCGGTATGTGCGTGGAGCTGGCGCGGCACAATATTCAGGTTAACGGTATCGCCCCCGGCTATTTCAAAACGGCGATGACCCAAGCATTAGTCGATGATAAAGCCTTTACCGACTGGTTGTGCAAACGCACCCCGGCAGCACGCTGGGGCGATCCGCAGGAGCTGGTTGGCGCCGCGGTATTCCTGTCGTCAAAAGCGTCGGATTTCGTCAACGGGCATTTGCTGTTTGTTGATGGTGGCATGCTGGTTGCGGTGTGAGTAAGGAGCCACTTATGGCAGGGCAATGCATTATTTTAATGGGCGTTTCCGGCACCGGAAAAACCACCGTTGGGCTGGCGCTATCGCAAGCGCTGGGCGCGAAATTTATTGACGGTGACGATCTGCATCCACGACAAAACATCGTCAAAATGGCCTCCGGCCAGCCACTGGAGGACAGCGACCGCCAGCCGTGGCTGGAACGTATTGGCGATGTTATTTTCAGCCTGGGGCAAAAAAATGAGTCCGGCGTACTGGTCTGCTCGGCGCTAAAAAAACGCTACCGCGACCAGCTGCGTGAAGGTAACCCGCGCTTACGTTTTCTGTGGCTAACCGGCGACTACGACTGCATTTTGCAGCGTATGCAGGCGCGTAAAGGCCACTTTATGCCGGAAGCGCTGCTACGCAGTCAGTTTGCCGCGCTCGAAGCACCAGATGCCAGCGAGCCGGATATTCTGCCGGTCGATGTTTCAACCGACGTGCCGAGCATCGTCGCCCGCTCGTTAACCCTTTTAGCCCATCAACCCGCACAGGGAGTTCCGGCATGATTATCGATACACTGACGCGCGCCGAGAAAAACGCGTTCTATCCTCCCGTTATCCGCAAAGCGCTGCGCGCCGTCATTCAACAGGAGCCGCACTCGCTGCCTCCGGGAAAATACATCGTTGACGGAGATAATCTGTTCTTTAACGTGGTAGAAGGCGAAACCAAGCCGCTTGCCGAGCAGCGCCCGGAATATCACCGTCAGTACATTGATATTCATATCGTGCTAGCGGGTGAAGAGATCATTGGTGCAGGAAATAAAGGGCTGGAGATCATCGCGGACGGTGAGTTTAATCAGGCGCACGATATCGGTTTTTGTACGCAAATCAGCAGTGAAACGCTGATTCACCTGCATGCGGAAGAAATTGCGATTCTGTTTCCCGGGGAGCTTCATCGCCCAATGGCGAGCCTGGGAACGGGGGCACCGCTGCGTAAAATTATCGTCAAGATTGATAGCGCGCTGCTATCAGCGTGATGCGTGGGCCCCGGACGACTTCGCTCGGGGCCACACTGAAAGGTAGAGCCTACTGAGGCAGGTTCTTAATTATCGAGCTCGTTCATTTCCTTAACCTGATCACGGTTAATCTGCTCGGTTTTACCTGTTTCAGCATTTTTGTACGATACCAGACCGGTGTCATCATCCACCTGAGGTTTACCATCCGTCACAATCGTTTTGCCATCGGTCGTTTTTAACGTCTGGTTGGAAGAACACCCGGCAACAGTAAAGAGTGCACCTGCGGTAAGCATCGCTACGGTCAATCGCTTATAGTTGGTCATGTTTCCCTCCTGCTTTTCAGCTAAATTCGTTATCACTCTAACCATTTTAGGTTAGTGGCTAAAAAACGTGAGCGAAACCAGAACACTCCGAAGCGTGATCCTTGAAGGCTATCCAACAATCCACATGACGTTCCCCACGGCACCGGGATTCTATGGTACAAAGTACCGGCTATTTATTTTCAGGGGCTTACCATGTCCGTTTCCATCGACATCATTTCCTGCATTACCGACCGTTTCGTTGAACTGACCGCCACCGAGAAGCGCATCGCGCAGTTTATTCTCGACGATATCCAGGCTGCGACCACCTTGCCGATCGCCGAAATGGCGCGTCTCACCCAAACCAGCCAGGCGTCGATCACCCGCTTCGCCCGGGCTATTGGCTGTAAAGACGTGCGCGAGCTGAAGGTCAAACTGGCACAGTCGCTGGCAGTAGGACAACGTTTTATCCTCGATGTGCCAGATCTCGAAGGGGTACAGGGGATCTATGAAACGATCATCAATGTACTGGAGATCAACCGCCGAGCGCTTAACCCGGAAGCGCTGAAAAGCGCCGTTGAATGGTTAAGCGGTGCGCGGCAGATCCTCGCGATCGGAATGGGCGGCGGATCGACGATCTGCGCGCAGGAAGTGCAATTTCGCCTGTTCCGCCTGGGGCTGCCGGTAGTGAGCCAAAGCGACGGTTTATTGGTGAGGATGATGTGCTCATCGGTGGCATCCAATGACGTGGTGCTGGCGCTGTCGCTCGGCGGCTACACCCAGGAAGTGGTGGAGAGCGCGGCGATTGCCCGCCAGTACGGAGCGAAGGTGATTGCGATTACCCCCGCCGATACGCCGCTGGCCAATCAGGCCGATGTGGTGTTGCCGCTTATCGTGCGTGAAAACGATTATATCTTTAAGCCGAGTACGTCGCGTTACGCGATGCTGGCGATGGTTGACGTGCTGGCGACGGAGCTGGCAATGGTGAATAAGACCCAGGCGAAAAACCGGCTGCGGCGGATTAAGCTCGCACTGGACAGCCACCGCGGCGGCGTGGATCGGCAACCGTTGGGGGATTAGCGTTTATCCCCTCACCCTAGCCCTCTCCCCATGGGGGAGAGGGAACCGTTTAGCGCAGGACCTGGTTTTCCCTCCCCATGAGGAAATCGGTACCGTTTAGCGCCGGACCTGGTTTTCCCCCTCTCCCTTCCAGGGAGAGGGCCGGGGTGAGGGTCAAGCACTCAAATATCTTGTTACTTCGCGCGCTCCGCGTTGTAACAGGTCAAATCAACTTCGACCTTACAGTCCACCACCAAATCCGCTACACAGCAAACGCGGGCCGGTGGATGGTCGGCAAAAAACTCGCGGAACACCTTGTTGAACGACTGGAAGTAGCGCGCATCGGTGAGATAGACCTTAACGTGCACCACGTCAGCCAGTGTGTATCCCGCATCCTGCATGATATCCACGCAGTTTTGAATCGCCAGCCGCGACTGCTCGACAATACCGCCCTCAACCACTTCGCCATCTTTCATCGGCGTTTGCCCGGAGACATACAGCCAGCCGCCGGCTTCTACTGCCTTAGCAAAGGGCAAAGACTGTCCGCCCGTACCGGTACTGCCGCCTACGCCATAACGTTTAATGCTCATTATTGCTCCTTAAGTTGGTGGCCTACCGGCGCAGGAATCGCCCGGCACGCCCGATAATTTTATGATCCTGACCATAGCTCATCACACCGTTAACCATCACTGCCTCGATACCGGCGGCAGGCTGCTGTGGATCGCTGAAACTGGCCACATCACGGACAGTTTGTGGATCAAACAGCACCAAATCGGCGAAATAGCCACATTTTACCAGCCCGCGCTCGGCAAGCTGGAAACGCGCCGCCGACATCCCGGTCATCTTGTGAACCGCCTCGGTCAGCGGGAAAAGCTGCTCATCGCGACTGTAGTGCCCCAGAACGCGCGGGAATGCGCCCCACAGGCGTGGATGCGGCATCGGATCATTAGGTAATCCATCAGATCCAACCATCGTCAGCGGATAGCGCAGCACCCGCTGCACGTCCTGCTCATCCATGTTGTAGTAGATGGCTCCGGCAGGCATCAGCCGTTTGCCAGCCTCTTCCAGGCTCAACGACCAGCTATCGGCAATCTGCTGCAAAGTCTGCCCGGCCATTTCCGGATGCGGGGTGGACCAGGTGATAACAATGTCGAAATCAGCGGTAATTTGCTTCATATCCAGCGTTGATGAACTGGCGGAATACGGGTAGCAGTCACAGGCAACATCCTGGTGCTGGCGTACCTTATCGAACAACGCCAGCGTTTCTACCGTTCGTCCCCAGTTTTTCGCCCCCGCGCATTTATGGTGCGATACCACCACGGGGACCTTCGCATAGCGACCCACGCGGAATGCCTCATCAAGGGCGTCGAGAATCGGTTCAAATTCAGAGCGTAAATGCGTGGTGTAAATGCCATTTCCCTCAGCCAGCTCCTGCGCCAGCGCCATCACCTCTTCCGTCGTCGACTGGAAGGCGGAAGCATAGGCCAGCCCGGTGCTCAGCCCTAACGCACCCTGCTGCAGAGCCAGACGCAGCTGCTCACGCATGGCATCAATCTCCGCGTCATTGGCGGCGCGGAACAGTGAGTCCATATGGTTATTACGCAGCGCAGTGTGGCCAATGAGCGTTCCGACATTCACCGCAGGCCGTGCCTGAGTCACCGCTTCGGCGTAGGCATCAACCGTTGGGTAGATAAAATGCCCGGCCTCGCCCAGCAGATTCATTGGGTCGGGAACCTCGCCTTTCATGCTCGCCGCTGCCGCGCTAATACCGCAATTCCCCACGATGACGGTTGTCACCCCCTGGCTGATTTTCGGCAGATACTCAGGCATACGGATAACGTTGATGTCATCGTGCGTGTGAACATCAATAAACCCCGGCGCTAACACTCGCCCGGTGCCGTCAATCTCATGCTGGGCTGAGCCGTGGATAGCAGGAGCGATCTCAACAATGCGATCGCCTTTTACCGCCACATCACCGCGATACTGCGGGCTGCCGCTGCCGTCGATAACCGTGACATTGCGGAACAGATAATCAAACTGCATCTCTTCATTACCCCTGTCGTTTCCTGCCTTAAAGTTGACCATTTACAAGTGCAGAAAACAGTGAAAGACTACGCAAAACAAGCGCTGAATAATGATACTTTAATTCACTAACAACAATAAAAATTAAAAATTTCGATTATTTACATAAAGTTAAAACTGAAATGAATCATGATACAAAAAACAATCGCTAAGGAATTATGTTATGAAATACCAGAACAGCTTCCTCGTCCCTCACAAATCCGCCCCACTGTTTACCCCTGCTAATATTCTCAATGAAGACGTTTGTCTGCCGGCCGCTGTTATCAAAAAGACGGCACTAGACAACAATATTCAGTGGATGCAGCGCTATGCCGATACGCGCGGTGTGTCGCTGGCACCGCACGGTAAAACCACCATGACCCCATGGATTTTCCAACAGCAACAGCGGGCGGGCGCCTGGGCAATTGGCGTTGGCAGCGCCTGGCAAGCCAGCGTGGCGATGGCCAGCGGTATTCAGCGCGTACTGATGGTGAATCAGCTGGTCGGCAAGGCCAATATGCAGCTCATCTCCGAGCTAAAAACCCAATACCCGCAGGTCGACTATCTGTGCTGCGTCGACAGCATCGATAACGCCCGCACGCTTTCGGCCTTCTTTGCAGGCAAAAACCAGACGCTGGATATTTTGCTGGAGCTGGGCGTCCCGGGCGGACGCTGCGGCTGCCGCACGGCAGAGCAGGCACTGACGCTGGCAGACGAGATCTCCCGCCTACCGGCCTTACGCCAACGTGGCCTGGAGCTGTACGAAGGGGTGCTGCACGGCGACAACCCGCAGCCAAAAGTTGAAGCGCTACTGCGCGATGCCGCTGCGCTGGCCTGTCAGCTTCAGCGCTACGTTAAGGGCGAGTTTATTCTGACCGGCGCAGGTTCGGTGTGGTATGACGTGGTCTGTAACGTCTGGCTGGAGACGGCAAAACCAACGAACTGCCGGATCGTGATTCGTCCAGGTTGCTACATCACGCACGATGATGGGATCTATCTGGAAGCACAGGATGCGATCCTTGCCCGCGATCGGACCGCCTGCGATCTCGGCGGCTGTCTGGTTTCGGCGCTGGAACTGGTCGCGATGGTGCAATCAGTGCCGGAACCCTCCCGGGCGATAGTGAATTTTGGTAAGCGTGACAGCGCCTTTGACGCCGGATTACCGCAGCCTATCGCACATTATCGCGCTGGAAAATCTCGAGAACTGGCAGTGAAAAGTATCGAAACCACCGGCATTATGGATCAACATGCGATGCTAAAACTGGCGCCTGAAAGCGATGTGAAGGTCGGCGATATTCTGGTATTCAGCACTTCGCATCCCTGCCTGACCTTCGACAAATGGAAAGCGCTACTGCTGGTTGACGAGGGCTACAACGTGCTGGAAACCCTGGAAACCGCGTTCTGACAAGAGGCCTCGCGTCACACGGCGTGAGGCACAATGACTCTACTTGTTCTCAATCCCATCGCAGAGTAGATCAATCACCAGTAGCGAACCGTAGCGCGGATCGTTAAGCGGCAGCGAGATCGTATCTTCATGTGCAAGCGTGCCTTGCGATTCGCCAATCACTACGATGTCCGCTCCCGCCCACCGCGCCTGATGAACGGCGGCAATCAACGCGCTGCCAGGGACGCTGGCAGCAAACACCACCAGCACCTGGCCGGCTCCCAGCATCGATGCGGTAATCCCCATCAGCGCAGGATCCAGGCAGACGTTCGCCGGATAGCCCTGGGTGAGCAACCGGTACTGCAAAAGATTAGCAAACGGCGCATCGGCGGTGCTGGCACTGAAAATATGCCGCCCCTTTGCCTGTTTTATCACGCTAGCCGCCTTTTCAACCGCCGCCGGAGACAGCTCGCAGAGCTGGGTATTGAGCGATTGCTGAATATGATTAAGCGTTTCACGCCATGGTCCGGGCATATCCCCGCCGTTCAGCGGCGTGCTGGCCTGCGCCAGCTTCATGCGAAGATCGCGAATATCGTCACAGCCCGCCGCGCGTGCAAAGCGGGTGATCGTCGCCGGGCTAACCCCCGCCGCGGTCGCTAGCTGATCGATAGTGGCAGAAGCCGCAAATGACACATCGTCGAGGATCATCTGGGCAACGCGCGACTCCTGTTGGCTGAAATCATGCAGTCGCTGGCGGATTTGCCCCAGAATATCGTCACTGCTTTCCCGGCCGATCGAATGGGAAAAACGTTCGAGAATGTCGCGACTCACCCCCGCATTCTTCGCCAGCTTTTGCAGCGTTCCGGGATCGACCCACGCGGCGTCGCCCAGCATCGGTGCCACCGGCAACGCACGGCTGTTATCCTGCTGCTGCCGTCGCACCTGGCCAATAAAATCGTTGATATCGCTACAGCCAATGCTGCGCGAGAAATGCTGTAGCGTCGCCGGGCTCACGCCCGCTTTAGCCGCCAACTCCTCAATGGTCGCTTCGGGGATTTGGGCAAAATTGTCGAGGAAAAAACGTGCCAGACGGGATTCCTGCGCCGGTAGCCCAGAGATCCCATTCACCAGCTGATAAACAATATCCATAACCAGAGTGTCCTCTTGTCGGCAGATTCTTTTCTGCTCATGAAAAACATCATAATTTATTGAAATTATTTTTCAATTTATTCGATCGTCTACGCGATACCTCCGCGAAAAAGATCCTGAAATATTCATTTTCTTTGCGAGGATCACATTTTCATCCCTTCACCATAGGCTTATGCAATATTTTAACGCCGATCACACTCATGAAAATAATTTTCATACATCCTAAGCAAAACCGCTAATGTATGAAATATGTTTTCAAACGAGGGGAAAGATGTAATGAAAAAAATCATGTTGTGCTGCGCCGCTGGGATGTCCACCAGCATGCTGGTGCAGAAGATGCGCGCCGAAGCCGAAAAACGTGCGCTGGCGGTAGAAATCAACGCCTACCCGGTCGCGGAAATTGAACAACAGCTTGCCCACGCCGACGTCGTGCTGCTGGGCCCACAGGTGCAGTTTGAGCTGGCGCGCCTGAGCGAGATTTCCGCGCCTCTCGGTAAACCAGTGGCGGTTATCGACATGATGGATTACGGCACCATGCGCGGCGATCGCGTACTCGACAAAGCGATCCAGCTGATGGCCTAAGGCCGTGGAGAAGATAATGAAAATTACCGTTATTGGTGGGGGGAGCAGCTATACCCCGGAATTGATTGAAGGATTAATTACGCGCCATGCCTCCCTCCCCATGGCGGAACTGGCGCTGGTTGACGTTGAGGCGGGACGCCAGAAGGTTGAGATCATCGCCGCCCTCGCCCGCCGCATGCTCGACCGCAACGGGCTGGAATCGGTGAAAGTATCGGTCCATTTCGATGCCGATAATGCCATTAAAGGATCGCAATTTGTTCTCACCCAGCTACGCGTAGGCCAGTTGCCCGCTCGCGCGGCTGATGAACGCCTGGGATTAAGCCATAAGCTGCTGGGACAAGAAACCACTGGCGTCGGTGGCTTTGCCAAAGCGCTGCGCACCATCCCGGTCATGCTGGATATCGCCGAACGCGTGGAACGCCTGGCTCCAGATGCGTGGATCATTAACTTCACCAACCCCGCGGGGATCGTCACCGAAGCGGTATCACGCCACAGCAAGGCCAAAATTATTGGCCTGTGTAACGTGCCGGTCACCATGCACCACATGATTGCCGACATGCTGAAACTGCCTTATGACGAGGTCTCACTGCGCTTTGCTGGCCTGAATCATATGGTTTGGGTACATAACGTGCTGGCCGGCGGGCGCGATGCCACCGACGAAGTGATTGAGATGCTGTGCGACGGCGAGCAGCTGTCGATGAATAACATCAAAGCGATTCCATGGCCGCCTGAGCTGCTGCGGGCGCTGCGCGCCATTCCTTGCCCCTATCACCGTTACTTCTGGCAAACCCGCACCATGCTGGAAGACGAACTGGCGGACGCCGACAGCAAAGGCACTCGTGCCGAGCAGGTAATGAAAGTGGAAGCGTCGCTATTCGAGCTGTACGCCGATCCGCATCTGGATAAGAAACCCGAATCGCTGAGCCAGCGCGGCGGTTCTTTCTATTCCGAAGTGGCGGTCCAGCTGATTAACGCCCTGCATAACAACCTCGGCGTTGAAATGGTGGTCAACACCGCCAACAACGGTGCTATTCAAGGGCTGCCGGACGATGCGGTGATTGAAACCAACTGCCTGATTGATGCACTCGGCGCGCATCCACTGGCCTTTGGCAAACTGCCGCCGCTGATGAACGGCCTGACGCAGCAAGTGAAAGATTTCGAACGTCTGACCATCGATGCAGCGGTGCACGGCGACAAAGATAAAGCGCTGCTGGCGCTGGTTGCCAACCCATTAGTCGCCGACGTCAACCTGGCGGCGGCGCTGGTCGACGAGGTACTAAGCATCAATAAAGCGTGGCTGCCGCAGTTCGGCAAACAATAACTAAAACAATAAAACCCGGTCGGCAACGTCTGCTCCGGGCAGGGGGTGTCTGTGAATAAATCGATAATTGATAAATACGTTTTGCCGACCGCGCTAAAGATCGCCGGACAAAAACACGTGCTTTCGGTGCGTGACGGTATCATCCTCAATATGCCGTTTATGCTAATAGGCTCGTTTTTCCTGATTTTTGCCTATCTGCCGGTACCGGGCTACGGCCAGCTGATGAGTGAACTTTTCGGCCCAACGTGGCAGGAGAAAGTCCTCTATCCGGTGAAGGCGACCTACGACATCATGGCACTGATCTCCAGCTTCGGTATCGCCTACCGTCTGGCGGAGAAGTACCGCACCCTTGATCCGCTGACCGCCGGGGCCGTATCTCTGGTGGCCTTCGTGATGACCATTCCTCAACACATCATGTTTACGCCTGCGGGCAGCGATGTGGCACAGCTGGTGAAAGGAGTGATGCCGATGGGGCAAATTGGCAGTCAGGGGCTATTCGTGGCCATCCTGATTGCCCTGCTGTCTACGGAAATCTACCGCTTCGTGAATGACCGTAATTTGGTTATCCGCATGCCGGAAGGCGTTCCTCCGGCGGTGGCGAAATCATTCCTCGCGCTGATCCCTGGTTTCTGCGTGCTGGCAGTGGTGCTGGCGCTGCGTCTGCTGGTTGAAGCCACGCCGTTTGGCGACATTAATACCATGATCACCGAGCTGGTTGGCATCCCGATGAGCCACGTCGGCGGTTCATTGCCGGGGATGATTATCTCGGTACTGCTGATTGGGATTCTGTGGATGTTGGGCCTGCACGGCGACACCATCGTACTGGTGTTTATCCGCCCGGTCTGGTTAAGCAATATGTCTGAGAACCTGGAAGCATTCCAGAACGGCCTGCCGATCCCACACATCATTACCCAGCAGTTTTACGACTTATGGATTGCGCCGGGTGGCACCGGGGCGCTGTTAGGGCTGGTGATTTTCATGATTCTGCGCAGCCGCAGCGTGCAGATGAAGCAGCTCGGTAAAATCGCCGCGCCGGGCAGCCTGTTTAATATCAGTGAGCCGATGGTATTCGGTATTCCGATCGTGATGAACCCGTACCTGGTGGTGCCGTTTATCCTGACCCCGGTGGTGCTGGTGATTGTCTCTTACGTGGCGATGACTACCGGTCTGGTGGCCAAACCGGCCGGGATCGCGCTGCCGTTTACCACGCCAATTGTGGTCAGCGGATATCTGGCAACCGGTGGCCATATCTCCGGTTCGGTGCTGCAAATCGTCAATCTTGGCATCTCGCTGGTGATGTATTACCCGTTCTTCCGCATCTGGGATAACCTGAAATATCGTGAGGAGCAGGCCAGCAAGTCACAGCAGGTCTCCGGCGTGACACCAGCGACAGAACAGTAATACACCGGGCGTTGTAATAAGCCGCCGCCGCAAGGCGAACGGTCAGAAAAAGAGTCAGATGTACCAAACAAAAACGCCGGGCAGAGCCCGGCGTTTTTTATGCCTTACGCTTACTTATTAATCTGCGCATGCATTTCCTGAACTGACGTCACCTTCTCGGTGGCATCCGCATTCAGCGCCATCGCGGTAGCGAAGCCGCCGTTCAGGGTGGTGTCGTAATGCACCTTGTACTGCAGCGCGCTGCGGCGAATCAGCTTGGAGTCTTCAATCGCCTGACGACCTGCGGTGGTGTTGATGATGTAGGTGTATTCGCCATTCTTGATACGGTCCTGAATGTGCGGACGACCTTCATGCACCTTGTTCACCAGGCGTGGGTTAATACCCGCTTCGCCCAGTACTACGGCGGTACCGTGGGTAGCATCCAACTCAAAGCCCTGTTTCAGCAGCTTAGCGGCCAGGTCAACCACGCGCTCTTTATCGCCTTCACGGACGGAGAGCAGCGCACGGCCCTGTTTTTTCATGGTAGAACTGCTGCCCAGTTGCGCCTTAGCGAAGGCTTCTGCGAAGGTGCGGCCCACGCCCATCACTTCCCCGGTGGAGCGCATTTCTGGCCCTAACAGTGGGTCAACGCCTGGGAATTTGTTGAACGGCAGTACCACTTCTTTGACCGAGTAGTACGGTGGGATGATTTCTTCAGTCACACCCTGCTGTGCCAGCGTTTGGCCAGCCATCACGCGTGCTGCCACTTTCGCCAGCGGTACACCGGTGGCTTTAGAGACGAACGGTACGGTACGTGCCGCACGCGGGTTAACTTCAATCAGGTAGACTTCGTTATCTTTCACCGCAAACTGCACGTTCATCAGACCGCGTACCTGCAGCTCGAAGGCCAGTTTCTGCACCTGCTGGCGCATCACGTCCTGAATTTCCTGGCTCAGCGTGTAGGCTGGCAGAGAACATGCGGAGTCACCGGAGTGAACGCCAGCCTGCTCGATGTGCTCCATGATACCGCCAATCAGCACCATTTCACCGTCACAGATAGCGTCCACATCGACTTCAATCGCGTCGTCCAGGAAGCGGTCCAGCAGTACTGGCGCATCGTTAGACACGCTGACTGCGGTCTGGAAGTAGCGACGCAGGTCAGCTTCGTCGTAGACGATTTCCATCGCGCGGCCGCCGAGTACATAAGAAGGGCGAACCACCAGCGGATAGCCGATATCTTTCGCTTTCTCTACCGCCATTTCGATGGCAGTTACGGTGGCGTTCGCCGGCTGTTTCAGCTTCAGACGGTCAACCGCATGCTGGAAGCGCTCACGGTCTTCTGCGCGGTCGATGGCATCCGGGCTGGTACCGATAACCGGTACACCTGCGGCTTCCAGCGCACGCGCCAGTTTCAGTGGGGTCTGGCCGCCGTACTGCACGATGACGCCTTTTGGCTTCTCGATGCGTACGATTTCCAGCACGTCTTCCAGGGTAACCGGCTCAAAGTACAGGCGGTCAGAGGTGTCGTAGTCGGTCGAAACGGTTTCCGGGTTACAGTTGACCATGATGGTCTCGTAACCGTCTTCACGCAGCGCCAGTGAGGCGTGTACGCAGCAGTAGTCAAATTCGATACCCTGGCCGATACGGTTCGGGCCGCCGCCGAGAACCATGATTTTATCGCGGTCAACGGACGGGTTAGACTCACACTCATCTTCATAGGTGGAGTACATGTAGGCGGTATCGGTCGCGAACTCTGCCGCACAGGTATCGACGCGCTTGTAGACCGGGTGCAGGTCATACTGGTCGCGCAGTTTGCGGATTTCCGCTTCGCGTACGCCAGCCAGCTTCGCCAGACGCGCATCGGCAAAGCCTTTACGTTTCAGGTGGCGCAGGAAGTCAGCGTTGAGGCCGGTGATACCGACTTCAGCCACTTTCTCTTCCAGGCGAACCAGCTCTTCAATCTGCACCAGGAACCAGCGGTCAATGTTGGTCAGGTTAAAGACGCCATCAACGGACAGGCCCGCACGGAAGGCATCGGCGATGTACCAGATACGCTCGGCACCCGCGTCTTTCAGCTCGCGGCGGATTTTGGTCAGCGCTTCTGGGTCGTCAAGGCTCACTTTCGGGTCGAAACCGGTCGCGCCCACTTCCAGGCCGCGCAGAGCTTTCTGCAGAGATTCCTGCTGAGTACGGCCAATTGCCATCACTTCACCGACAGATTTCATCTGGGTGGTCAGGCGGTCGTTCGCGCCAGCAAATTTCTCGAAGTTGAAGCGAGGAATCTTGGTTACAACATAGTCGATGGACGGTTCGAAGGATGCCGGAGTACGGCCGCCGGTGATGTCGTTCATCAGTTCGTCGAGGGTGTAGCCCACCGCCAGTTTCGCCGCGACTTTAGCAATCGGGAAACCGGTGGCTTTAGACGCCAGCGCCGAAGAGCGGGATACACGCGGGTTCATTTCGATGACAATCAGGCGACCGTCTTTCGGGTTTACCGAGAACTGGACGTTAGAGCCACCGGTCTCGACGCCGATTTCACGCAGTACCGCCATCGAAGCGTTACGCATGATTTGGTATTCTTTGTCGGTCAGGGTCTGCGCAGGTGCCACGGTGATAGAGTCACCGGTGTGGATGCCCATGGCGTCGAAGTTTTCGATAGAGCAGACGATGATGCAGTTGTCGTTTTTATCACGCACCACTTCCATCTCGTACTCTTTCCAGCCAATCAGCGACTCATCAATCAGCAGCTCTTTGGTTGGGGACAGATCCAGACCGCGTTCGCAAATTTCTTCGAACTCTTCGCGGTTGTAGGCGATACCGCCGCCGGTGCCGCCCATGGTAAAGCTTGGACGGATGATGCACGGATAGCCCACGTCAGCGGCAACTGCCAGCGCTTCTTCCATGGTATGTGCGATGCCGGAACGCGCGGTGTCGAGGCCAATTTTCTTCATCGCCACGTCGAAACGGCGGCGGTCTTCGGCTTTATCAATCGCGTCGGCGGTCGCACCAATCATGGTGACGCCGAACTCTTCCAGCACGCCCTGGCGTTCCAGCTCCAGCGCACAGTTCAGCGCGGTCTGGCCACCCATGGTTGGCAGCACGGCATCCGGACGTTCTTTCTCGATGATTTTGCGTACCACTTCCCAGTGAATCGGCTCGATGTAGGTCGCATCGGCCATTTCCGGGTCGGTCATGATAGTTGCTGGGTTGGAGTTCACCAGAATGACGCGGTAACCTTCTTCACGCAGCGCTTTACACGCCTGGGCACCGGAGTAGTCAAACTCACACGCCTGACCGATAACAATCGGGCCCGCGCCCAGAATCAGGATACTTTTTATGTCTGTACGTTTTGGCATGGCTCTTTAACTCCTGATTATTTCGCGGACTGACGGTATTGCTCAATTAACTCGATAAAGTGGTCGAACAGCGGCGCAGCATCGTGTGGACCCGGGCTCGCTTCAGGGTGACCCTGGAAGCTAAATGCCGGTTTATCGGTGCGGTGAATCCCCTGCAGCGTGCCATCGAACAGCGATTTGTGGGTCACGCGCAGGTTAGCAGGCAGCGTCGCTTCATCCACCGCAAAGCCGTGGTTTTGCGCGGTAATCATCACCACGTTGTTATCGATATCTTTCACTGGGTGGTTGCCACCGTGGTGACCGAATTTCATCTTGATGGTTTTCGCACCGCTGGCCAGCGCAAGCAGCTGATGGCCCAGGCAGATGCCGAAGACCGGAACCTCGGTCTGGAGGAATTTTTCAATCGCTTCAATCGCGTAGTCACACGGAGCCGGGTCACCGGGGCCGTTTGACAGGAAGATACCGTCTGGATTCATTTTCAGCACCTCTTCGGCAGAGGTTTTCGCCGGGACAACCGTCAGGCGGCAGCCGCGGTCTACCAGCATACGCAGAATGTTGCGTTTGGCGCCAAAATCGTAGGCAACGACGTGGAACGGCAGCTCTTCTTCGGACTTCGCTTCCGGCAGTTCGCCTGCCAGCGTCCAGCTACCCTGAGTCCAGCCGTAGGTTTCAGCCGTGGTCACTTCTTTTGCCAGGTCCATTCCGTTCAAGCCTGGGAACGCTTTGGCTTTTTCCAGCGCCAGCTGCGCATCGAGGTTATCATCCGCGATGATGCAGCCGTTCTGAGCGCCTTTCTCGCGCAGCAAACGAGTCAGCTTACGGGTATCGATATCGGCAATCGCCACGATGTTATGGCGCTTAAGATAAGAAGAGAGGTCTTCTGTGTTGCGGTAGTTACTGGCAATCAGCGGCAGGTCGCGAATGACCAGACCCTGAGCATGAACTTGGGAAGACTCTTCATCGGCGGCGTTGGTGCCGACATTACCAATATGGGGATAAGTAAGAGTGACGATTTGGCGAGAATAGGAAGGATCAGTGAGGATTTCTTGATAACCGGTCATTGAAGTATTGAAAACGACTTCCCCAACCGCCGAACCCGTTGCCCCGATGGCCCGACCGTAAAACTGGGTTCCGTCTTCCAGAACCAATAGCGCTGACTTAATCAAAACACCCTCCAGAGAATATTTACTCGCTTTATTTGCATATTAATTCATAACAATGGCACAAATCAATGCAAATCTGCTTACCGACGTATTTCTGGCAAACGGCGGCATTCTAGAGATAGCCTCAGCAAAAGTCTACCTTAAAGGGCATTTTTTATTATTATTTTGTGGCACTGGTGAAATCAGTCGCCAAAAGAGGTTAAAAAGATCAACTAACTCATTGTAGAAAACGCTTGCGGACCAGGAAGAGTGTTAAATGGCATCAGGCGGAGTCAAAAAGTAGACCAGATGGTCAAAATTTACATTTAACCAACACTTTAAAGCAAGAAAATATAGGAAAATGCCAATCTAAGAGGTTATTAACCAATAAACAGATAAAATAAAGGGCGATAAAATATCGCCCTGTGTAATCAAGTCGTTATGATTACAACAACCACATCACGATGGGTAATAAACTCTTATAGATCATTCAAATTCAATACATCACGCATGTCAAAAAGACCATTTGACTTTGATTTAAGCCATAAAGCCGATCTCACCGCGCCGTTGGCAAACGTCATGCGGCTGGAAGCCTTGTGGGTAATCTCCACGCGCTCGCCAATGTCCGCAAACATGGCGGTATGTTCGCCCACGATGTCGCCCGCACGTACGGTTGCAAAACCAATGGTGCCCGGTACGCGTTCGCCGGTATAGCCTTCACGCGAGTAGACCGCGCACTCTTTTAGATCTTTATCCAGCGCACCGGCAATTGCCTCACCCATTGCCAGCGCGGTGCCCGAAGGCGCATCCACTTTGTGGCGGTGGTGCGCTTCAATAATTTCGATATCGGTGTAGTCACCCATCACCTTCGCCGCTTTCTCCAGCAGCTTCAGCATCACGTTAACGCCAACGCTAAAATTGGCCGCAAACACAATAGCAATCTGTTGAGAAGCATCGTGAATGGCCTGTTTACCCGCATCGTCGAAACCGGTGGTGCCAATCACCATGCCTTTGCCGTGCTGACGGCAAAATGCCAGGTGCGTTAACGTCCCTTCCGGGCGCGTAAAATCGATAAACACGTCAAAATCATCTTTTACCGCTTCGAGGCTGCTCTGAACGGTCACGCCAGACTTTCCTGCTCCCGCCAGCTCACCGGCATCGCTGCCCAACAAGGAGGAGCCTTCGCGTTCCAGCGCAGCACCCAGTTGAACGCCTTCCATTGCCATCGCAGCTTGAATTAACTGTCGTCCCATACGGCCGCCAGCGCCCGCGATGGCAACGCGGATTTGTGCATCATGCATAGCTATTCTCTTTTATTAAAATTGCGTAAATCGTTTTCAGAGTAACCAGCCCGCTGGAGGGTCGCTAGCCGAAAACGTCCATAATTAGAATTTAATGATAAACAGAGAGGAATATCAGTAAAAGACATGATTCATCCCGCAGGATGAATCATTGCCGTAGTGAGGGAAGGAAGTCAAACTCGCTCGCAATCGCGTGGAGTGGTGAGAAAACAACCAGAAAAACGCAGACAGCCAGCCAATCAACGTAGCCCTATTGCAGGTGAGGACTTCATGGCTGTAACGAATAGTGAACGATCATTTGTCCCTTCTTGAGCTTTAGCTGGGTTATTGTCACCTCACCAATCTCAGATAATTGGGCGACATGCGTTCCACCGCACGGATATCCAGCCAACTCACCAAATCCCACCTGCCGTAAACCACCGTCGAAGGTGATTCGGCGCGAAAGATTCACACCCTGCCAGTCACGGAGGGTTGCCAGTAAAGTGTCTGCTTCTGGTAGCCGATGCGATTCACCCGGCGCAAAGGTGATACGCCCTTCGCCCGGCCAGTGATGGGCCTTAACCGGCCGCCAACCGCACTGTTCACCCGCCATGCCTATCAGATGTCCGGCAGAATGCAGCCGCGCGTGGAGCTGGCGGCGATCAACGTCAACACATAGCCTTGCCTCTCCCAACGGGAGTGGCTCTGCCACAATATGTACTACCTCTTCACCGCGCGATATCACGCTTTGTACCACTGCACTTTCAATCCAACCGCTGTCCGCAGGCTGTCCGCCGCCCTGTGGGTGAAACAGCGTACGGTCTAACACAATGGCATATTGCCCATCCGATTCGGCCAAACAACTGATAATGTTAGCCTGCCCTTCAGTCGCATCGCTGGTGTAATAAAGGCGTTCAGTCATGGTTGTTCTCCTCTTAATGAGCAGAGTATATTCAATTTACTCACGACGATAATCCCGTGTACGCTCAATGCATCTTTGCCTGGAATGCACAAATGAACCCTAATCTCCTTCCCGATCTTGCGACCTTTGTATTGATTATCGACCAGGGCAGTTTTTCGGCTGCCGCAAAAATCGCAGGAGCAACGCCTTCAGCCATGAGCCGAAGCGTTTCGCGTCTTGAACAGGCGCTGGGCAGCAAACTGCTGCATCGCACCACGCGTAAGCTGGCGCTGAGCGATACCGGCAAGATGGTATATGAACATGCCCAGGAGATGCTGAGTGCGGCGCAGATGGCAATAGATTCCGCTAGCAGCCGCCAGAATATTGCCCAGGGGAAGCTGACCGTCAGCGTTCCTAAAGCCGTCGGGCGATTTGTCGTCCACCCTTTGATGGCTGAATTCTTCGCACGCTTCCCTGACGTGGATGTCTGCCTGCGACTGGAAGATCGCTATATGGATCTCATTGACGATGGCGTTGACCTGGCGCTGCGTATCAGCCAATCGCCATCGCCTGGCCTCTACGGTAAAGCGCTGATGCCGGTCAGCCATATTATCTGCGCCACGCCGGAATACTTACGCCGCCACGGAACGCCGGATAATCCACAGGCACTGCGCGATCACAGCTGCATTAGCCTTGGCGAGACGCCCGCCGACTCGCGCTGGAAATTTCGCCGTGGTGATAAAGTAGAAACCCTGCAAACGCGTGGGCGCTATGCCGCCAACCATACCGGCGTGCGGCTGGATGCGGTAAAGCATCATCTGGGGATTGGCAGCCTGCCGCTTTTCACCGCACGCGAAGCGCTGGCCAGCGGCGAGATTGTACAGGTTCTGCCCGAGTGGGAATTTATCAGCGACTACAGCGGTGATCTGTGGCTGCTGTGGACACGCGACAAGCATATGCCGGCCAGAATGCGGGCGATGATTGATTACCTCAGTGAGAAACTCTCCGGCTCCAGCGTCTGACAGACGCTTAGCACCTGCTGCCGCAGCCAGCGATGCGCCGGGTCCATTTCCATTCGGGGATGCCACATCTGCGAAACGGTAATCGGTGGCGTTTTTACCGGCAGCGCAAAGCCCTGAAATACCCCTTCAGGAAAACGCGCCTGCTGGTTAGCAAACCAGGAAGCCGGAACCTGAGCAATGAGATCGGCGTGTTGAACCACCGACATTGCCGCCGAGTATCCCGGTACAATAGCGGCAATGTTGCGCTGAAGCCCCAATTCAGCAAGAGCAATATCGACCGGCCCCTGCGCTTTACCGTGACGTGATGATACGACGTGCCCAAAGGCCGCGTAGCGCTCCGCGCTCACTTCCCCCGTTTGCAGCAGCGGATGCCCCTGCCGCACCATGCCGACAAAATGGTCGCGGAAAAGCGCCTGCAAGCGGATCTCTGGCCCCATCCCGCTCAATACACCGATCTCCAGATCCACCCGCCCTTCGCGAAGCGGTGCGGCATCTTTCTCCGCTTTTGGTACAAAACAGAGACACACACCCGGTGCGACAGCCGCCACCGCGTTAATGAGGCACGGCCCGAAGGTTTCAATAAACCCTTCATTAGTCCGCAGCGTGAACGTTCTTTCCAACGCCGGCAGCGTCAACGCCGATACCACCGGCGTCAATACTAAACGCGCTTCCAGCGTGGCGCTATTAGCCCGCTGCTGGATAGCCTGCGCATGCGGCGTTAACACCATCCGTCGGCCTGCACGCACCAGCAACGGGTCACCGGTGGCAGTACGCAGCCGGGATAAGGTCCGGCTCATCGCCGAGGCACTCAACCCCAAACGCCGCGCAGCACCGGCAACGCTGGCTTCGCTCAGCAGCGCATCCAACGCCAACAGCAAATTAAAATCAGGCTCGTTCATGGCGGACTCCGAATGAGGTAAGGCGTTTGATGCAGGTTATTACTGTAATCGCTGCGTCTTCCGCCATCTAATGTTTACTTCTATATTTTCGACATCACGCGACATTCGCGAACTGGAGAGAACATCATGCACAGCAAAACCTTACTTTTGATTGGCGCATCACGCGGTCTGGGCCATGCCATGGCAGAAACCTTTGTTCAACACGGCTGGCAGGTGATCGGTACTGTCCGCAATACCGCCCAAGACACACCGTTGCACGCGCTAGCGCGCGAATACCCACAGCAGGTACGAATTGAACAGCTGGATATCTGTGAACCGACACAAATCAGTGCGCTACGCCAACGGCTCAGCGGCCAAGCGATTGATATGCTGTTTGTGAATGCGGGAACCACCAACCGCGATCCTTCGCAGACTATTGGTGAAATCACCACCGACGAGTTTATGCAGGTCATGCTGACCAACGCCCTGTCGCCAATGCGAGTGATTGAACAGATCGCCCCACAGGTCAGCGATGGCGGGCTGATTGGTGTCATGTCTTCAGGCCAGGGCAGCATTGCGAATAATGAGGGCGGGCAGCGCGAACTTTACCGGGGAAGTAAAGCCGCGCTGAATATGTTTATGCGTAGCCTGGCCGCACGTCCAGAGATGAAGGCACGGCCGATGGTGACGATGGCGCCGGGCTGGATAAAAACGGCGCTGGGCGGCCCTGATGCGCCCTACACCATGGAAGAAACCATCCCGCTGCTGGTCAATGTGCTGCTGGAAAAACAGCAGCGGCCAGGGCTCGAATACCTCGACTTTCGTGGCAATACGGTTCCCTGGTAATCACTACGCTGCGCGCGACAGGACTTCAGCCACCCACGCCTGAAAACCGGCAACGTCCAGCCCCAGCGCAACCTGCGCGTTGGCGGGCTGGCCGAGCCGCCCTTCAATATCCACCACGGTCGTACCTGCGGTGTATTGTCCCTGCTTCTCAACGGCCACAAAGCACGATTGCAGCGTAAACAGTTCAGGACTTACCAGCCACGCAATCGCGCACAGGTCGTGCATCCGTAATCCACTTTGCATACTGCCGCTTCGGTAGTGGCTAAATAGTGCGTGCAGCATCGCACCGGTTTTATTGAGCGCCGGGAGTGACGCAAGGTAGTCCGGAGTCAGCATCGCCTGGTTAGTGACATCCAACCCACACATCACAATATCCAGGCCGCTGCGGAACACCAGGGCAGCAGCTTCCGGGTCGATAGCAATATTGAACTCTGCGTTTGGGGTAAAATTACCGCGTCCGGCCGAGCCGCCCATAATCACCAGGCGACGGATATTAAAGCGGCATTCGGGGTATTGCGTCAGCAGCAGAGCTATGTTGGTCAACGGGCCAATTGCCACCAGCGTGATGGGCTCCGGCGCCAGCATCAGCGCGTCGCGGATAGCCTGGAACGCCGGTTTCGCCAGCGGCTGGCGGTTATGTTCAACAAAGTCGTATCCTTCCATGCCGGATTCACCGTGCACAGAAGCCGCGTCGCGCAGCGGACGAACCAGCGGCGCAGCGGCACCCTGCGCCAGCGGGATATCGGCGTCCCAGAAATGCAGCAGTTGTAGGCCATTGCGCGTTGTTTTTTCAACGGAGACGTTACCGGCAACGGTGGTCATGAGCTGCAGATCCAGCTCGGGAGCAAAAATGGCGGCGGCAATCGCCGCGGCATCGTCGATGCCGGGATCGGTATCAAGAAATATAGGCAGGCGCATGATTTCTCCATAAAAAATGCCAGACGTTAAGCCTGGCATTTTTTCACATCTGCGGGAGAATTAATTTATTCGACTTCACGAACATCCACACGCAGCTCGCGCGGGACCTCAAAGACGATATTCTCTTCACGGCCTTCAAGCGTGATGGCTTCACCACCGCCCAGCGATTGAAGGCGGGCAATGACGTTCTGCACCAGAATGTCCGGCGCCGAAGCCCCAGCGGTCACGCCGACGCAGGTAGCATCCTTCACCCACGCTTCCTGAATATCCGTGGCATCGTCAATCAGATAGGCGGCTTTGCCCATTCGCTGCGCCAGCTCGGCCAGACGATTGGAGTTGGAGGAGTTTTTGGAGCCGACCACCAGCACCACATCCGCCTGCTGAGCAAGCGAACGCACCGCTTCCTGGCGGTTAGTGGTAGCGTAGCAAATGTCATCTTTACGCGGGCCAACGATTTTCGGGAAACGCTCACGCAAGGCGTCAATGACGTCTGAAGTATCGTCCACCGAAAGCGTCGTTTGGGTCATAAATGACAGTTTGCTCTCATCCTTCACCGCCAGCGTCAGCACATCTTCCGGCGATTCAACCAGATACATGCCCCCTTTCGGATTGCTGTACTGGCCCATGGTGCCTTCCACTTCCGGATGGCCGGCGTGGCCGATAAGAATCGACTCTTCGCCACGACGGCTGGCACGGGCAACTTCCATGTGGACTTTAGTCACCAGCGGGCAGGTTGCATCAAATACCGTTAAATCACGGCCTTTGGCTTCGTTACGTACGGCCTGCGACACACCATGCGCGGAAAAGATCAGAATTGCGCCATCCGGCACTTCGCTAATCTGCTCGATAAAGATAGCCCCGCGCTCGCGCAGGCTGTCCACCACGTAGCGGTTATGTACCACTTCGTGGCGCACGTAGATTGGCGCGCCATAAATAGCGAGCGCATTTTCAACAATGCTGATAGCGCGGTCAACGCCTGCACAAAAGCCGCGTGGGTTGGCCAACAGGATCTGCATTTTACGCCTCCAGTACCGGATCGACTTCCAGTACTTCAATATCAAAGTGAACGGTATGACCTGCCAGCGGATGGTTAAAATCAACCGTGATCGAATCACCGTTAATCTCGCGCACAACGCCCGGCATTTCGCTGCCATCCATTGCGGTGAACAGCATGATCGCACCGATGGTTGGCTCACCCGCATCCATAAATTCGCGGCGTGAGAAATACTGAATCAGATCCGGTGTTGAGATACCAAATGCCGCATCTGGCTCCAGCGAGAACGCTTTTTTATCCCCGGCCTTCAGGCCGAGAAGATGCTGTTCCAGCCCTTCAGACAGCGTAGCATCACCCAGACGAAACATTGCGGGTTTGCCGTTGCTACGGGTGGACTCGGCGGTAGAGCCATCGTCGAGTTTCAGCGTGAAGTGCACCAGCACTGCGCTATTGCTTTGAATCGTTTTAGACATGCAGGGACAGCCTTCTATCTTACGACATTGGAATGACGATGATTGTTATAAGTATGGCACCGTCTTGGGTGCTTTCTTTTCATCTGTGTGCCCGGTGGCACGACGCTCACCGGGCCGACAAGGATCGCCTGATAATCGAAGCCGGAGGCGCGCAAGCGACATCCGGCATTTTATTACGCGGCTTTTTTCTGTTTAGAAGGCAAGAATCCTTCCAGTACAACCAGCGCCGCACCAATGCAAATAGCGGTATCGGCCAGGTTGAACGTGGCAAAGTGCCAATCACCGACGTAGAAATCGATCATGTCGACGACGAAACCATGCCACAGGCGGTCGAACAGGTTACCCAGCGCGCCGCCTATAATCAGTGCATAGGCGATATTGTTGAGCTTCTGCGTCGCTTTGGAGCGGTACATCAGCACCGCCAGGATAACGCAGATCCCCACCGCAATTCCGGCGAAGAACCAGCGCTGCCAGCCGCCGCTGTCAGCCAGGAAGCTGAACGCAGCGCCATAGTTACGCGCATAATGCAGATTAAGCGACGGGAACAGCGACACCGTATCCCCCAGAACGAAGTTCTGGAGGATCAGGTATTTACTGCCTAAGTCGATAATCAGCACGACTACCACCAGCCACAGCCAGCGCAGCCCTGTTGAACAGACAGATTGACTCATCAGGCAAACTTACGTTTTTCGCCGTCACCGGCCACGTTACTCACACAGCGGCCGCAGATTTCTGCGTGTTCCGCCACCTTGCCGACATCGGTGGTGTAATGCCAGCAGCGCGGGCACTTCTCACCTTCGGCTTTATTCAGTGCGACCTTCAGCCCTTTGAGCAGTTCGCTCTGCTGGGCATCGGTAGTCGCCTGCGCATAATCCGCAACTTTGGCACCGGAGGTCAACAGGACAAATCGCAGTTCATCGCCCAGCGCGGTCAGTTTCGCCGCCAGCTCTGGTTCAGCGTACAGAGTCACCGCGGCTTCCAGGGAACCGCCGACTTTCTTATCCGCACGTGCCTGTTCGATAACCTTGTTCACTTCGCCACGAACCTGCAGCAGAACGTCCCAGAAGCCATCGTTCATCGCTTCAGCTTCGCCCAGACCAAACAGACCTTCATACCATTCGCCGGTAAAGACGTATTTCTCACGGTCGCCTGGCAGGTAGCCCCAGATTTCATCCGCGGTGAAGGACATGATCGGTGCCATCCAGCGAACCAGCGCTTCTGCAATGTGGTACAGCGCAGTCTGGCAGCTACGACGCGCCACGCTGTCCGCTTTCGCGGTGTACTGGCGGTCTTTGATGATATCGAGATAGAACGAGCCCATTTCTACAGAGCAGAAGCGCATCAGGCGCTGTACCACTTCGTGGAAGTCGTAGGATTCGTACGCTTTCAGGATGTCTTCCTGCGCTTCTTTCGCACAGCCAACCGCCCAGCGATCCAGTACCACCATCTCTTCCGGTTTCACCATGTCTTTTACTGGATCGAAACCGTTGAGGTTTGCCAGCAGGAAGCGCGCGGTGTTACGGATACGACGATAGCTGTCGGCAGCACGTTTGAGGATTTCATCAGAAACAGCCATTTCACCGGTGTAGTCGGTAGATGCCACCCACAGGCGCAGGATATCCGCACCCAGTTTGTTCATCACGTCCTGCGGAGAAACGGTGTTACCGATAGATTTGGACATCTTACGGCCCTGACCATCAACGGTGAAACCGTGGGTCAGTACCTGACGATAAGGCGCTTTGCCTTTCATCGCCGTAGAGATCATCAGGGAGGACATGAACCAACCGCGATGCTGGTCAGAACCTTCCAGATACATATCCGGGGTATGGCCGCCAAATTCTGGGCGCGCATCTACGACAGAATAGCTGGTAGAACCGGAGTCAAACCACACATCCAGGGTATCCGGCACTTTCACGTAGTTGTCAGCGTCGTCGCCGAGGATTTCACGCGGGTCGAGATCCCACCACGCCTGAATACCGTCTTTTTCAACGTATTTAGCCACTTCTTCAATCAGTTCGGTGGTGCGCGGATGCAGCTCTTCGGTGTCTTTGTGCACGAACAGCGACATCGGCACGCCCCAGGTACGCTGACGGGAGATACACCAGTCAGGGCGGTTGGCGACCATCGATTCGATACGCGCTTTACCCCATGCAGGGATCCAGCCGCTCAGATTTTCTTTCGCCAGACCATCCTGCTCGATACGGTCGATCTCTTTGAGCGACTGAATACGCAGGCCTTTCTGATCCATGCTGATAAACCACTGTGGGGTTGCACGGAAAATGATCGGCGTTTTGTGACGCCAGCAGCATGGGTAGCTGTGCTGCATTTTTTCAACTTGCAGCAGCGCGCCTTTTTCAGTCAGCAGTGCCACGATCTTGTCGTTGGCTTTGAAGACATTCACGCCGTCTAGTTCTGGGTAGGTACCCGCCAGGTAAGCACCGTCTGGGCCAACCGGGTTAGCGATTTCCAGACCGTATTTCTGGCTGATCACGTAGTCATCAGGACCGTGGCCACCGGCGGTATGGACCGCACCGGTACCGGCATCCAGCGTCACGTGGTCGCCCAGGATAGCTGGCACGTCGAAGCCCATGAACGGATGGGTAAAGCGCATCAGTTCAAGTTCTGCACCTTTTACGGTGCCCAGCACGGTGTAATCGGTCGCACCGATACGCGCCATTACGCTGTCGAGCAGGTCTTTGGCCACGATGACGGCCTGGCCGTCGATCTGCACCAGTACGTATTCAAATTCTGGCGCGATAGAGATCGCACGGTTCGCTGGCAGGGTCCACGGCGTGGTGGTCCAGATAACCAGAGAAATCGGGCCATTGACGCTGCTGGCGCCAAATTTCGCTTTCACCGCATCCGCATCAACGGCGTGGAAAGCCACATCGATAGACGGCGAAGTTTTGTCGTAATATTCCACTTCCGCTTCTGCCAGCGCAGAGCGACAGTCAACGCACCAGTGAACAGGCTTAGCACCTTTCAGCATGTGGCCGTTATGAATGATTTTACCCAGCGCACGGATGATGTTGGCTTCAGTTTTGAAGTCCATCGTCAGGTACGGATGCTGCCAGTCGCCCAGCACGCCCAGACGGATGAAGTCCTGACGCTGACCATCAACCTGACCTGCTGCGTATTCGCGGCATTTCGCACGGAATTCAGCCGCCGTGAACTTCTCGCCCGGCTTACCGAATTCTTGTTCAACTTTCAGCTCAATTGGCAGACCATGGCAGTCCCAGCCTGGAACGTAAGGCGAGTCGTAGCCGGTCAGCCCTTTGGACTTAATAATAATGTCTTTGAGAATCTTGTTTACAGAGTGACCAATATGAATGCTGCCATTCGCATATGGAGGGCCATCATGCAGAATGAAGGTTTTTTTGCCCTTTTTCGCGGCACGAATGATGCCGTACAGGTCATCTTCGGTCCAACGCGCCAGCATTCCCGGTTCACGCTTGGCGAGATCGCCGCGCATCGGGAACCCTGTTTCCGGCAAATTCAGGGTTGATTTAAAGTCACTCATCAGATTCTCGGTTCCGTATTTTTACGTAGGCATTTAAGCCGGGTTTGATAGCCCAAATAACTCGCGGGCCGTTAATTCATCACGCGCAATCTGCGCCTTTAGCTCATCAAGCGAAGCAAATCGCTGTTCATTGCGTATTTTCTTACGCAGCACTACATCTATGTGGCGACCATAAAGGTCCATTACAACGTCCAGCAAATGCACTTCTAGCTGCTGACGTACGCCAGCAACCGTCGGGCGCGTACCAATATTGGCTACGCCCGGCAGAGGCTTATCACCCAGCCCCATGACTTCTACCGCATACACCCCTTTTACCGGGGAGACCTGACGACGCAGCGGCAAGTTCGCCGTCGGGAAACCGATAGTACGGCCCAGTTCATCGCCGTGTACTACGCGTCCAGAGATAATAAATGGATGGCCCAGCAGGTTTTCGGCTTGCTCGAGATTATCCTCAGCCAGTGCCTGACGCACCGCAGTGCTGCTAATGCGCACACCGCCATGACAGAAGGTTTCGGTACTGGTGATATCAAAACCAAACTCTGCGCCAGCCTTCTGTAATAACAAGAAATCGCCCTGACGACCAGCGCCAAAACGGAAATCATCGCCCACGGCCAGGAACTGGACGCCGAGACGCTTGACCAGCAGGTCGCTGATAAATGCCTGCGCGGTGAGCGCGGCAAAGCGACGGTCAAAGCGCAGGCAAACAACGTAGTCCACTCCACTTTCAGCCAGATAGCGTAGCTTTTCGCGCAGCCGCGTCAGGCGCGCAGGGGCTTTATCAGCCGCAAACAGCTCCAGCGGCTGCGGTTCAAAAATCATCACTACCACGGGCAGGCCACGCGCCCTGCCTTCAGCACGTAAGCCCTGCAGGAGCGCCTGATGCCCACGATGCACACCGTCGAAATTACCAATGGTCAGTACGCACCCATGTGGTGCCTGACTGAGATTATGTATGCCGCGTATCAGCTTCATGTCTGGCTCAAAAGAGTGAAAATCGTCAGAGTATACCTTGTACAGCAGCTCACGTTAACCCGCTATTGCACCTCGCCGCAGAAAGTGGGAATGATTTCATCGGCATCCGGCGAAAAGGCAAGAAAATATAGTTGGGCCGGGTGATTTTTGTGCCAGAAAGACTGTATTCGTTGCCCACAAGCTGGTAGAATCCTGCGCCATCACTACGTAATGCAGCGTTGTCAAATTAGCGACGCTTATTTGCACAAATCCATTGACAAAAGAAGGCTAAACGGGCATTCTCCTCGGCCTTTGAATTGTCCATATAGAACACATTTGGGAGTTGGACCTTGGCTAATATCAAATCAGCTAAGAAGCGCGCCGTTCAGTCTGAAAAGGCCCGCAAGCACAACGCTAGCCGTCGCTCTATGATGCGTACTTTCATCAAGAAAGTATACGCAGCTATCGAAGCTGGCGACAAAGCTACTGCACTGAAAGCATTTAACGAAATGCAACCAATCGTGGACCGTCAGGCTGCTAAAGGTCTGATCCACAAAAACAAAGCTGCACGTCATAAAGCAAACCTGACTGCACAGATCAACAAACTGGCTTAATCGCCCGCTTGTTATCAGCTTTGAAAAAAACCCGCTTAGTGCGGGTTTTTTTACGTCTGCGATTTGAGATGTATTCCTTGATTTAACGATGAGTCTGTACCGAACGCAGGCCAGAAAAGCCGGAGCCATTATCTGGCGATAGCGCTCCGGGCTCGCCGCTCACAGAATGCTTATCAGGTGAATGTCCCGCTGACGCCGCTCAGCGAGTCAGCTTTTCAGGCTCGGCAAAAAGCGCAGAATAGTCGCGATGGCAGATACGCTGTACCGCCGGGTGCTGAATCATGCGTTCGGCAAAAATCGCGTGGTACTCTTCCATCACGCTATCCATACGCCCAATCTCCACAATGCTGTTATCCGCATAGAAATCATGAGCATACAGCGTTGGCGCAACGAAAATGGCATTGTGTGCCGCTCCGAACGCCTTCATCAGCGCGGCATCGTCAAACTCACCGAGAATCTCTACTTTTAGCCCCTGCACGTTAAACCAGTTCAGCAGCTTGCGCCCCAACATGGAACGGCGGCCTGGCACCAGCAAACGACGCTCTTCCAGGCAGGCCGGGAAAGGTTTTTCCGGCGGCGGATTCATACACCAGAAGCTGACGCTGCACTCACCGATTTTCACCGAGAACAGTCCTTCTTGCTGCGTCGAGTCGATTGGGCAATCCGAGATGATCATATCCAGCTTGTGCTGGCTTAACTGCTCCAGCAGCATCTCGTGCGTGGATTCAAAGCAACGCAGATGAATTTGCTCATCTTCCACGACGGCGGCATCCAGCACGCCGCTGACCAGCCGTTTTGATAGCGCATCAGCCACGCCGACGTCGAACAGCAGGTTGGACTCTTTGCGATAGTTGACGATATCCAGCATTTCCTGGCTTAAGGTGAACATCTTATCAGCGTAGCGGAACACCAGTTCGCCTAGCTCGCTCGGTTCAATCCCACGTCCTTTACGTTTAAACAGCTTGCCCTGCAGCCGCTCTTCCAGCGCCTTTATCTGCCCGGTAATGGTCTGCGGCGTGAGGTAGAGAGCCTCCGCCGCCCCCACTACCGAGCCTTCCTTGTAGACATGCCAGAAGTAGTACAGATGGTTGTAATTAATGTGCGACATGTCCTGTGCTCCCCAATCCTTTCATCATCATTTGCAATGCTTACGCCGACTGCGGCTTTAAATGCGCCCGCAGCAAGCTATATCCTACGACCGCCGAGAGTACGGACCCCACCAGAATGCCCAGCTTCGCCCAGTTAATCAGCGACGGGTCAACGCTGCCAAATGCCAGGCTGGCGATAAAGATAGACATGGTGAAGCCAATTCCACACAGCAGGCCAACCGCCATAATCTGTGAGAAATTCGCCCCTTCCGGCAATTTGGCCAGTTTCAGCTTCAACGCCAGCCAACAGAACAGACTGATCCCCAACGGTTTACCGATGAACAGGCCCGCGATAATCCCCAGCGGCAGCATCGAGGTCAGGCCGCTGAAAGTGACGCCCTGCAGTGAAACGCCAGCGTTAGCAAAGGCAAACAACGGCAAGATCATAAAGGCCACCCACGGATGTAGCACGTGCTCAAGCTGCTTCGCCGGTGATTTCCCCTCCTGCTCACGCAGCGGGATAAAGAAGCCAACAATCACACCGGCCAGCGTCGCATGCACGCCGGATTTCAAAACGGCCGTCCATAGGATAACGCCCACCAGGATATAGATACCCGTGCGACGCACTCCACTAAGATTTAGCGCGGCCAGCGCAACAATAGCGGCAGCGGCAACGCCCAGCGACAGCAGCGACAGATCGCTGGTATAGAACAGGGCAATAATAACAATTGCCCCCAGATCGTCGATGATAGCCAACGCCATCAGGAAGATCTTCAGCGAGGCTGGCACTCGGCTACCCAATAGCGCCAACACGCCTAATGCAAAGGCAATATCGGTGGCGGCGGGGATCGCCCAACCGCTGCTGGCAATCGGGTCTTGAGCATTGAAAGCCAGATAGACTAATGCCGGTACTACCATGCCGCCCAGTGCTGCAATGACCGGGAAAATCGCCTGTCGACGGGTGGCCAATGAACCCTGCATCAACTCACGCTTGACCTCAAGCCCGATCAGCAGGAAAAAGACCGCCATCAACGCGTCGTTAATCCACAGCAGCATATTTTTATTGATTTCCAGCGCACCGACGCGCAGCTGCACCGGCGTCTCCAGGAAAGCATGATACAGACCGCTAGTCGCCCCCATATTTGCCATCAGCATCGCTAATACAGCGGCGATAATCAGGAGGATGCCACCAGAGGCATCGTTGTTAAAAAAGCGCTGAATATGTTTCACTTTTCATACTCTCTATCAAGTAAATACTTCGTGATTACTATCTTACATCGCCATATACATCGTTAAAATTAGATTATACATGGTTAATTGGTCGATTTTTCCGAATAAAAGGTTTCCCAAAAATATTATCAGCATAGTCCATCGATGATGGCTCTTTCTCTTCCAGCTTCATCGACTAAGACCCGTAGCCCAATAAAAAAGCCCAGGGTTTTGCAACCCTGGGCTTTTATCGGAAATGACGGAAGTGATTAACGCGTCAAATCGTCAAAGAACTTTTTCACACCGTCAAAGAAGCTTTTGGAGCGAGGACTATTGTTCTCACCAGTTGGGCCGCCGAAGCTTTCCTGCAGGTCTTTGAGCAGCTGTTTTTGCTTCTCGTTCAGACTAACAGGGGTTTCAACAACCACGCGGCACAGCAGGTCACCCTGAGCACCGCCGCGGACGGACTTCACGCCCTTGCCGCGCATGCGGAACAATTTGCCCGTTTGCGTTTCACCCGGCACTTTCAGCTTCACGCGGCCATCGAGGGTTGGAACTTCAATCTCACCGCCCAGCGCTGCCATCGAGAAGTTGATCGGCACTTCACAGTACAGGTTATTACCTTCACGCTCGAAGATAGCGTGCTGTTTCACCTGAACCTGAACGTACAGATCGCCTGCCGGTGCACCGTGCTCACCTGCTTCGCCTTCACCAGACAGACGAATACGATCGCCGGTATCCACGCCTGCAGGAATCTTCACAGACAGCGTTTTGGTTTTCTCTACGCGACCATGACCATGACATTTGTTGCACGGGTCTTTAATCAGCGTACCGCGGCCCTGGCAGTGTGGACAGGTCTGCTGTACGGCGAAGAAACCCTGGCGCATCTGCACCTGGCCTGCACCGTGACAGGTTGGACAGGTTTGCGGCTGTGAACCCGCTTTCGCGCCGCTGCCGTGGCAAACATCACACTCTTCCAGCGTTGGAATGCGGATCTCTTTGGTCACACCACGAACCGCTTCTTCCAGCGTCAGATCCATGTTGTAACGCAGGTCTGCGCCACGGGATGCGCGCTGACGACCACGGCCACCGCCGAAGATGTCACCGAATACGTCACCAAAGATATCGCCGAAATCTGCGCCGCCGCCGTAACCACCGCCGCCGCCCATACCGCCCTGTTCAAAGGCTGCATGGCCGTACTGATCGTAGGCCGCACGCTTTTGCGCGTCGGTCAGGATCTCATACGCCTCTTTGATCTCTTTAAACTTGGCTTCGGCCTCTTTGTCACCCTGGTTGCGGTCCGGGTGGAATTTCATGGCCAGGCGTTTGTACGCCTTTTTGATTTCACGCTCTTCCGCTGTTTTGGAAACGCCCAAAATCTCGTAGTAATCTTGCTTTGCCATTGTTGTTTTTCAGCCCCTTAACATACGAGCACGGGCGTGGAGAGATCTCCTACGCCCGTGCCGATTAACTACCCTGCATCAGGGCGATTATTTTTTGTCTTTCACTTCTTCGAACTCAGCGTCAACAACGTCGTCGTCTTTCGCATTGTTCGCGGAAGCGTCAGCACCTTCTGCACCAGCCTGCTGCTGTGCATGCTGCTGCTGAGCGATTTCCATCAGTTTCTGGGAAACCTGAGCCAGCGCCTGCATTTTCGCTTCGATATCTGCTTTGTCTTCGCCCTTCAGGGACGCTTCCAGCGCAGTCAGCGCAGACTCGATAGCAGTTTTGTCGTCAGCTGGCAGCTGTTCGCCTGCTTCTTCAACCTGCTTACGGGTGCTGTGCAGCAGATGGTCACCCTGGTTACGGGTCTGAACCAGTTCTTCAAACTTACGGTCAGCTTCGGCGTTAGCTTCGGCTTCACGAACCATTTTCTGAATTTCGTCTTCGTTCAGACCAGAAGAAGCCTTGATGGTGATCTTCTGCTCTTTACCGCTGTTTTTGTCTTTAGCAGACACGTGCAGGATACCATCAGCATCGATATCGAAGGTCACTTCGATCTGCGGCATGCCGCGTGGTGCTGGGCTGATACCGTCCAGGTTGAACTGGCCGAGATCTTTGTTATCGGAAGCACGTTTACGCTCACCCTGCAGCACATGGATGGTTACCGCAGACTGGTTGTCTTCAGCGGTAGAGAACACCTGGCTGTGCTTAGTTGGGATGGTGGTGTTTTTGTTGATGAGCGCAGTCATCACGCCGCCCATGGTTTCGATACCCAGAGACAGAGGGGTAACGTCCAGCAGCAGTACGTCTTTCACTTCACCCGTCAATACACCACCCTGAACTGCCGCACCGATAGCAACGGCTTCGTCCGGGTTAACGTCTTTACGTGGCTCTTTACCAAAGAATTCAGCCACTTTCTTCTGAACCATAGGCATACGAGTCTGACCACCGACCAGGATAACGTCCTGGATATCGGATACAGACAGACCAGCGTCCTGCAGTGCAACTTTCAGCGGCTCGATGGAACGGTTAACCAGGTCTTCTACCAGGCTTTCCAGTTTCGCACGGGTCACTTTGATGTTCATGTGTTTAGGACCAGACGCATCTGCGGTGATGTACGGCAGGTTCACGTCGGTCTGCTGAGCAGAAGACAGCTCGATTTTCGCTTTTTCAGCTGCTTCTTTCAGACGCTGCATCGCCAGCGGATCGTTACGCAGGTCGATGCCCTGATCTTTCTTAAACTCGTCAACGAGGTAGTTGATCATACGGCTATCGAAGTCTTCACCACCCAGGTGGGTATCACCGTTGGTTGCCAGAACTTCGAAGGTTTTTTCGCCGTCAACTTCGTCAATTTCGATAACGGAGATATCGAAAGTACCACCACCGAGGTCATATACCGCGATAGTACGGTTGCCGACTTCTTTATCCAGACCGTATGCCAGTGCAGCAGCAGTTGGTTCGTTGATGATACGTTTGACTTCCAGACCTGCGATACGGCCGGCGTCTTTGGTTGCCTGACGCTGAGCATCGTTGAAGTAAGCAGGTACGGTGATAACCGCTTCAGTTACTGGTTCACCCAGGTAATCTTCCGCCGTTTTCTTCATTTTTTTCAGCACTTCAGCAGAGATCTGCGGTGGTGCCATTTTCTGACCTTTCACATCAATCCATGCATCACCGTTGTCAGCACCGATGATTTTGTAAGGCATGATGGCTTCATCACGCTGCACTTCTTCGTCCTGGAAGCGGCGACCAATCAGGCGTTTAATCGCAAACAGGGTGTTTTGCGGGTTTGTCACTGCCTGACGTTTAGCCGGCTGACCAACCAGAGTTTCACCATCCTGGGTATATGCAATAATAGAAGGCGTGGTGCGATCGCCTTCGGCGTTCTCCAGCACACGTGCAGTAGTGCCATCCATAATCGCTACACAAGAGTTGGTAGTACCCAGGTCGATACCAATAATTTTACCCATCTAAACGTCTCCACTAAAAATTCATTCAACATGTGGTTGTGAGTCTGTAATAAGGGCGAAACCTACGGTTTCAACTGCCTCGAATCGTTTTTTTTCAGACTCATTCACTGCGGTTGACTACAAGATGGGGGCTCAACGTCATCCATCAAGGGGCAGGCTAAAAATTTTTTCAATCAGTGCGCTTTAAATTTGAATTCCCAGGCGCTCCCTTCGCGCAATTCATTCACACGTAAAATATAAAAACATAAATATATTCAAAGAATTATTGTCACACAAAAACATAATTAAGCACTGAAAGCCTGACCTGAGATCGATAAAATTCAGCTTCCTGTTTCAGGTATGAAAACCGTCAATTCGGTAAGGAACACAATGAAAACCATTATGAATCTCTCCGCATGCCTGCTGCTCGGCCTGCTAGTGGCGGGATCGGCCTCTGCCAACGATAATAAAATTTTGGGCGTCATCGCATTACCGCGCAATGAAACTAACGACCTTGTTCTTAAACTCCCGGTGTGTCGCGTAGTGAAACGGATCAAACTCACCGCTGATCGCGGTGATGCGTCGCTAAGCGGTGCCTCCGTTTATTTCACTGCGGCCCGCAGCAGCAGCCAAAGCCTGAATGTACCGTCGACACTAAAAGAAGGTGCCACCACGGACTGGATTAACATCAATAGCGATAACGACAACAGGCGCTGTGTTTCAAAAATATCCTTCTCCGGACATACCGTAGATTCCTCCGATATGGCCTCGCTAAAAATCATCGGCGACGATTAACTCCGCCCTCAGACAAAAGCAGCTTACTCATGAAAGTCTCTTACCTGAATGATGATGACCTCATTTTTCTCCAGCACTGTAGCGAAGAACAGTTGGCAAACTTAGCGCATCTTCTCACGCACAATGAAAAGGGAAAACGCCGGTTATCAAGCGCCCTGCTAAACAATGAATTGTTTATGTCGATGGAGGGACACCCTGAGCAACACCGTCGTAATTGGCAGGTGATTGCTAGTGAGCTTCAGCATTTTGGCGGCGACAGTATCGCCAATAAATTACGTGGCCACGGCAAACTGTACCGCGAAATCCTCAGCGATGTCGCCAAACGTCTGAGCCTCAAAATTGATAAAGACATGGCAACGGCCGCGATTGAAAAAATCCTGCTTGAGCACTTTATCCGTTACGCCTGGCAACGCATGGATGATGAGCAGAAAGCCCGCTTTCATGCCGCAGTCGAACTGAAAGTGATGGAACTGGAGAAGTTACTGCCTCAACTTATCGAAAGCCATCGCCTCGAACACGGTGTCTCACACCTATTGGCCGAACAGCTAAATCACATTTTGCATAAACACGCCGCAGTCAGCGTTATTGGCCATGGACTGATTCGAGGCATAGGACTTGGCGGGCCTGTAGGTGCAGCAGTCAACAGCGTTAAGGCCGTTAGCGGTAGCGCCTACCGGGTCACCATTCCGGCCGTTCTTCGCATTGCCTGTCTACGTCGGATGACTGCACTTGCGTCGCTAAAACATCCGGATTAAGCGTAAAAGGGGAGAAATAGTTTATTTTCCCCTCATCAGATCATAGACAGCCCATTAACTCCTGATTATTATGCCGCGCCCCAGCATTGGGGAGACTATTTCACCATTCAATGATGATTTGAGGAATTATGGGCAACACTAAGTTGGCTAACCCGGCACCGCTGGGCCTGATGGGCTTCGGCATGACCACCATTCTGCTTAACCTGCACAACGCGGGTTTCTTTGCTCTTGACGGTATTATTCTGGCAATGGGTATTTTCTACGGCGGTATCGCACAGATTTTTGCGGGCCTGCTGGAATATAAAAAGGGGAATACTTTTGGTCTGACCGCATTCACATCTTACGGATCTTTCTGGCTGACTCTGGTCGCCATCCTGCTGATGCCGAAAATGGGCCTGACCGAAGCACCTAACGCACAGTTCCTCGGCGCTTACCTGGGTCTGTGGGGTGTATTCACGCTGTTCATGTTCTTCGGTACGCTGAAAGCGGCACGCATGCTGCAGTTCGTGTTCCTGAGCCTGACCGTGCTGTTCGCACTGCTGGCGATTGGCAACATCAACGGTAATGAAGTCATTATCCACGTTGCAGGCTGGATTGGCCTGATCTGTGGCGCAAGCGCTATCTACCTGGCGATGGGCGAAGTACTGAACGAGCAATTCGGCCGCACCGTGCTGCCGATTGGTGAAAAACACTAATCCTCATCTCTTTTAAAAAGCGCCGGCAAGTCCGGCGCTTTTTTTTGCCCGCCAACTACCGATCCTGGGGTTACCCACCACCCGCCATTTACGTTATTTTCAATGGCTTCTTATCATGAAAAAGGAATGTTGAGGATGCGGCGTACCACTGTCTGCGGCCTGATTCTGGCCACCTGTGCCCTTCTATCCACTCGTGGATATGCAGTAGAGGTCAACGATGTAACAAGCGTTGATTTGGATAAAGACAATACCGTGCGCACAGGCGGAAGTATCAACACGGCTTACCGCATTCTGATGGCTGGGGGAGCGAGTAACGAACTCTGGCTAAACATGGACTGTTACACCCAGGCGAAAACGTTGCTGTATATGAACCTTAAGACGCCTGCTGGAAAGGATCTCCGCGTCTACGGTAGTCACTCTATTGGCCGCTATATCCCCGGCGTCCCTTTTGAACCCGATGCTGACAGCATGATGAGCACCGATCCCGCGCTGAATATCTGTCAGCAAAAAATACCGCAGGACCACTGGGCGGGACTGAGTGCACCGGATAAAAACGGCGACCAGCTTTTTATCGACCTCAGCAACAGCCAACGTCGGGGCAATATGCTAAGCCTGCGGCTAGGAACGGATTACGCACAAATTCATCGCGACGAAAAATATCTGGCCCCCTACGACTTTAAGATCCATCAAATTCAGGTCAACTGCAGCAATCATCAGGCGCGTATTGAGCGCACATTCTCGCTTAACGGTACCGCTGTCACCGATAACAGCACAACGCCAGATGCAACTCCCTCCCCGCTTCCGGCACCGTTTGTTTCGCCAATAACGCGGCTTTGCGGGCTGAAAGATATTAGCCAGTTTGTCGGGCTTGGGCCGCGGGTTGAACGGTATAAAACGGCCGCCGATGCGCCGCTAATACTCCCGGATTTTGCGCAAAACGATCCGAGCGCGTTTGCTCGCTATCCGCTGCCAGACTCCGTTAACAAAACGATTCACCAGGTGCTGAACAGCGCAGACAGCACGCCGACATTTAGCCGTCTGACCTTTACCCAGCTATGGCCTGGCCCCGATGATAGCAGCGCACAGACGCGTATCGATCGCCTGCCAGACGGCAGCACGCTCACGCTCGATACCCTCATTCTTAAAGGAGTGACGTTCTACACTCAGTATCATCGGCTGTTCAATATCGTGAACCTGAAGGAGTGGGATTCGATGCAAAACAGCCCATTTATCGGTCAGTCTTTAGAGACGGACTTTCACGCGGCACCTGAAATAGGTAAGCAATACCACTGGCATACGGTATTGAAAAATGAACAAGGCGCAGAGAAACGTAAGTCCAAAAGTCAGATTTGCCTCGTGGAGAACGGGTGGCATGATGCCTCAATGTTGAACGAGAAGTTCCCCGGCCGCTATCTTGAGCTGAGCTGTACTGACGACCGTGGTGATGGCCGAGCCATGAGCAGCGATTATGCCTGGTTTGAAGACCTGCGCATCTTTATTCGCATTGGCTATCAGGAAGAAGGGAAGAAGAAGCGCTTTATGTTTAAAGACGTCAATATTACTCGCTAATGAATCGCCCGGCATTGCAGCGCCGGGCGATTCGATATCATTAGGATTGTGGTAATTCAGCACCCACTGTCGCCGGTGCCTCTTTACGCAACCAAATTCCCAGTGCCAACCCCAGCAACGACAGCGCCAGCACATACCAGGCTGGTGCCATGGGTGACACACCCATCAGCATCGTCACGGCAATCGGCGTTAGGCCACCAAAAATGGCGTAAGAGACGTTATAAGAAAATGAAATGCCGGTGAAGCGAACCTCTGCCGGGAAAGCTCGAACCATAACGTACGGCACCGCGCCCACCACGCCAACGCATAGCCCCACCAGCCCGTACAGCAGGAACAGCTGTTCTGGATGGGCTCCCGCCAAATGGTAAAAAAGCCAGCTGGAGCAAGCGAGCAGAATGCTGCCAACAATAAACGTTTTGCTGGCCCCCACTTTATCGACAATTAGCCCCGCCAGCAGGCAGCCGACGCAGAGCATCACCGTGGCTACACTGTTAGCCTGTAGCGTCAGCGCCGGAGCAAAGCCATACTGCTTTTGCAGCCAGACAGGTGACATCAAAATCACCACCACAATGCCTGCAGACAGCAGCCAGGTCAGCAGCATGGAAACCACAACTGCCTGCTTGTGTTTAAGGACCACAGATTTAATCGGCAGCTCTTGTGCCAGCGCTTTGCGCTGCTGCATCTCAAGGAAGATAGGCGTTTCCTGCAGCCAGCGGCGCAGATACATCGCCACCAGGCCAAAGATACCACCCAGTAGAAAAGGGACTCGCCAGCCGCCATCGTGGATGGCTTGCGGTGTGAGTTGTGTATTAATCAAGGTGGCGACTACCGAGCCGAGAAGGATCCCGACCGTCAGACCAGCCGTCAGCGTACCGCAGGCAATGCCAATACGACGTGCTGGCACGTGCTCGGCGACGAATACCCACGCGCCAGGCACTTCGCCACCAATTGCCGCTCCCTGCAGAATACGCATCAGTAGAAGTAGCAACGGGGCGGCCAGCCCGGCGGTGGCATAAGTTGGCAACAGGCCAATCGCTAGCGTTGGTACCGCCATCAAGAGAATACTGAGGGTAAACATCTTCTTGCGCCCAACCAGATCACCGAAGTGCGCCATGATAATGCCGCCCAAAGGACGAGCCAGATAACCAGCAGCAAAGATGCCGAACGTTTGCACCTGGCGTAGCCACTCAGGGATATCTGCCGGGAAAAAGAGTTCCCCAACGACAGCAGCAAAGAAAACGAAAATGATGAAGTCGTAAAACTCTAGGGCGCCGCCTAATGCCGCTAATGTCAGCGTTTTATAATCTTGTCGATTTAGAGGTCGGGTGTAATTTGACATAACAAACCATTCGCAAAGTTGAGCTGTTGATTTAAGTTTACGATTAATGTAAAGCAAAAATTACTATACCGTAAACCCAATATCGCTCCAGAGGAATGATAGGTTATGTCAGGAATGAATTACATTCAGGATAATGTCTCGCGGCGAGCGCTCTTAGGTCGAAAAGCTGCTACAACTTCTGCATTCGTTTCAATGTATGGCCCCTCCAGCAACTGTACACAATATGGTACACTTGCAAAGATACCGTTGACCAGTACTTTACCTTCCGCGTCTTTAACACCTTCCAGCGTCTCCTGAATCGCTTTCGGCTGACCCGGTAGATTCAGAATCAGCGCCTGTTTACGGATAACCCCAACCTGGCGGGAGAGAATCGCCGTCGGCACGAAATGCAGGCTCACCTGACGCATCTGCTCACCAAAACCCGGCATGACGCGGTCGGCAATGGCCAGCGTCGCATCCGGTGTGACATCACGGCGCGCAGGGCCGGTGCCGCCGGTGGTCAGAACCAAATGACAGCTCATCTCATCCACCAGCTCACACAGCGTTTGCTCAATGATGGTTTGCTCATCGGGGATCAGGCGCGTTTCAACTTTAAAAGGAGTGGTCAGGGCTGATGCCAGCCACTCTTCGAGAGCCGGGATGCCTTTGTCCTGATACACGCCGCTGGAGGCGCGGTCAGAGATAGAAACTAAACCAATGCGTAAAGTGTTCATGATTATTCCATTAAAACGGTGCTATTAAGCGGAATGATACACGCGATTGGCCGGCAATACTAAGTCCCCAAACGGGTTATCCTCACCGTATGACTGCGCTGCGCTATGGAAGCTGAATGCGGATTTAGGCTTTGCGAGCAGGTGAATTTCTTCGTGGTAGCGCGCGAAGGAATGGCGGCTATGTCGCTTCAAGCAGGATTAAAAAAGCCCGCTCTCAGCAAAGAGAAGCGGGCTTTTATCATGCAACAATGCTGTCTTACAGCAGGTCGCCGATCATTTTTTCCAGTTTTTCCTGGTCGATAGCAAACTTACGGATACCTTCCGCCAGTTTATCAACGGCCATTGGATCCTGGTTATGCTGCCACAGGAACTCAGATTCAGTGATGCGGCCTGGGCGCGCTTTCACTTCACCAGTAAAGGTCAGTTTACGTTCCAGTGCGCCTTCGCTTTCAGCCAGCTCTTTCAGCAGTGCTGGTGCGATGGTCAGACGGTCACAACCGGCCAGTTCCAGGATTTCACCGATGTTACGGAAGCTTGCGCCCATCACCACGGTCTCGTAACCGTGCTGTTTGTAGTACTGGTAGATTTCGCTAACGGAAACCACACCTGGATCTTCTGCTGGTGCATACTCTTTCTTGTCGGTATTGGCTTTGTACCAATCCAGAATACGGCCAACGAATGGAGAAATCAGGTATACGCCAGCTTCAGCACAAGCACGAGCCTGAGCGAAGGAGAACAGCAGCGTCAGGTTACAGTTGATGCCTTCTTTTTCCAGCTGTTCTGCCGCGCAGATACCCTGCCAGGTAGAAGCCAGTTTGATCAGAATACGATCGTTGCTGATACCAGCATCGTTGTACATTTTGATCAGGCGTTTTGCTTTCGCGATAGAGGCTTTGGTGTCATAAGACAGACGCGCATCAACTTCAGTTGAAATGCGGCCAGGGACCAGTTTCAGAATTTCCAGACCGATATTTACGGCCAGTTTGTCGGTGGCATCAACCACCTGCTGAGCACGATCGCTGCTCTGGCTACGCGCCCACTCTACCGCATCATCAATCAGTTTACGGTACTCAGGGATCTGCGCTGCACCCAGAATCAGAGAAGGGTTGGTTGTCGCATCCTGAGGCTGATACAGCTTCATTGCTGCGATGTCTCCGGTGTCAGCCACTACGGTTGTGTACTGACGCAGAGATGTCAATTTATCCGTCATGATAGTGTTTCTCTTTAAACAGCTGTTAGGGGGATGTAACCGGTCTGCCCCGATAATATCACGCCGCACCCTCAGCGCAACCGCCGACGTCGCGAGAGCGCAGAGTATGATAAACTGAAGCATCAAACTTTGAGGGTTGAGTTTCTGCGCCCTGATTGTGGTAGCGCTTACATTGGCTGAATCGAATCGTGCGAGGCAACTTTACCTTCCCGCGGCCAGCCCTCTATTTTGGCATAGACAAGAGGACGTTTAATGCCTGATTTTCTCTCCTTTATCAGCGAGATACTTTGGGGATCGGTAATGATTTACCTGCTCCTCGGCTGTGGCTTATGGTTCACATGGAGAACCGGCTACATCCAGTTTCGCTACATCCGTCAGTTTAGCAAAAGTCTGAAAAGAAGCCTGACGCCACGTGAAGGCGGTCTGACCTCATTCCAGGTTTTGTGCATTAGCCTTGCCGCTCGCGTGGGCAGTGGCAACCTGGCTGGCGTCGCACTCGCGATTACCGTCGGCGGCCCCGGCGCGGTGTTCTGGATGTGGATTGCCGCCATTATCGGAATGGCCAGCAGCTTTGCTGAATGTTCCCTGGCGCAGCTCTACAAAGAGCGTGATGCCAGCGGACAGTTTCGCGGCGGCCCGGCCTGGTACATGTCCCGTGGGCTAGGAATGCGCTGGATGGGCGTCGTTTTCTCCCTGCTGCTGCTGCTTGCCTACGGGCTGATTTTCAATACCGTGCAGGCCAACTCAACCGCACACGCGTTGGAATATGCTTTCGACATCCCTAAAGCCGTGACCGGCGTGGTGATGGCGCTGCTCGCTCTGATGGTGATTCTACGCGGCATGAAAGGTGTGGCGAAGTTCAGCCAGTGGGTTGTGCCATTTATGGCGCTGCTGTGGGTTGCGGCGTGTCTGCTCATTACCCTATGGCACATTGTCGAGTTGCCCGCCATTCTCGAGATGATTATTCGTAGCGCCTTTGGCTGGCAGGAAGCCGCGGCTGGCGCGGTGGGCTACAGCGTGAGCCAGGCCATCACCAGCGGTTTCCAGCGCAGCATGTTCTCCAACGAAGCCGGAATGGGGTCAACGCCTAATGCTTCGGCGGCAGCGTCCTCCTTCCCTCCACACCCGGCGGCGCAGGGGATCGTCCAGATGATAGGTGTATTGATTGATACGGTGGTCATCTGTAGCGCCAGCGCGATGGTGGTATTACTGGCGGGCCACGGAACCAAAACCACCAGCTATGACGGTATCCAGCTGATTCAACATGCAATGAACGTGCTGGTTGGCGATTGGGGAGCCAGCTTTGTAGCGATCATCATGATTTTGTTCGCTTTCACCTCGGTGGTCGCCAACTATGTCTACGCCGAAAACAACCTCATTTTTTTACGTTGGGATATGCCATGGGCCATTTGGCTGCTGCGTATTGCCACACTGCTGATGGTGGTTGCTGGCAGCTTACTAAATCTACCGCTGGTCTGGCAGATGGCGGACGTGATTATGGCACTGATGGCCATCACTAACCTGACGGCCATTCTGCTGCTCTCACCGGTAGTGCGTATTATTGCCACCGACTATCTCCGCCAGCGCAAGCTGGGCGTAACGCCGGTGTTCGACCCGGATTATTACCCCGAGATTGCCCAACAGCTAGCGCCGGAAAGTTGGGATCAACCACCGCGCCAATAGCAGCAATCGATCACCTGATGCCGTTTTTTTGTTAAAGTTGAGTGAAATTTTCTGCAAGGACTGGATATGCTGATTCTGATTTCTCCTGCTAAAACGCTCGATTACCAAAGCCCGCTGGCAACGACGCGCTATACCCAGCCCGCGCTTCTGGAATATTCTCAACAGCTGATTGGCGTTGCGCGCAAACTTTCCGCGCCGCAGATTAAAGCGCTGATGGGGATTAGCGATAAACTCGCGGATCTTAACGCCACCCGTTTCCATGACTGGCATCCGGACTTTACCCCCGAGAATGCGCGCCAGGCAATTCTGGCCTTTAAAGGGGATGTCTACACCGGATTACAGGCGGAGACGTTCAGCGAAGCTGACTTCGATTTCGCCCAAAAACACCTGCGCATGCTCTCCGGCCTGTATGGCGTACTCCGCCCGCTGGATCTGATGCAGCCTTATCGTCTGGAGATGGGTATCCGCCTGGAAAACCCGCGCGGAAAAGATCTGTACCAGTTTTGGGGAGAAGAGATCACCCAGACGCTCAACGCGGCCTTAGCGGCTCAGGGGGATGATATCGTGGTGAACCTGGCGTCAGACGAATACTTCCGCTCGGTGAAACCAAAAGTGCTGAAGGGGCAACTCATCAAGCCGGTCTTCCTTGACGAGAAGAACGGTAAATTTAAGGTTATTAGCTTCTACGCTAAAAAAGCGCGCGGGCTAATGAGCCGATTTATCATTGAAAATCGTCTGACCAAACCCGAGCAGCTTACTGGTTTTAACAGCGAAGGGTACTTTTTCGACCCCGAAAGCTCCAGCAACGACGAACTGGTCTTTAAACGCCACGAGCAGTGATCGAAAAAGCCCGGTAATACCGGGCTTTTTTATACGAATTAGCGATGATCTGGCGGTGGACGGTGATCGTCGCGATGATCGTTGCCAGGGCCGCGATCGTCATGCCCTCGATTATCATGGTGATCGTCATGACCGCGATAATCGTGATGTGGTTGCGGCGGCGGTGTATGAGCATGCCAGCGGTTATCGCGCCATTCATAGTGATCTTTCCACCAGCTATGATCGCGCCAGTTTCCACCATCCCAATAACGCCCGCTACTATCCTGATCGCCTATCTGTAATTTCACCGCTGGGATAAGCGTTATCTCCGCGGCCTGTACCATCACCGGAGCTGCCAGCATCATTGCCAGTGCAAACATCGCAGGTTTTAACATGGGGAACTCCTTTGTTCATCATTTGCCAATATGGCCGATGAAGAGAGCTTACCGTGACGAAACCCTGCTTGTTATTCTCCGCAATCCTATATTGTAACCTCCCGCATTTATTGGGAATTTCTCCTTTTTCCCTGCGAGATCTCTACATAATTTCTCCCTATTTCCCCCTCCGTTCAGAAGGGGGAAACGGAGACGTTACGCTTTGTCCATCATCAGCTTACGCAGTGCAGCATAGTCAGCCGGCAGATTATGCGACAGCAGCGGCAGATCGGCGCGATCCGCCAGCGCTTTTGGCAGCGGCAGCGTTTCTTGCAGGATCTCTTCCACGCTTTCCTTAAATTTCGCCGGATGTGCAGTGCCAAGGAACAGCCCGTACTCGCCAGGCTGCAGTTGGTCACGCAACGCGCGGTAGGCAATCGCAGCGTGAGGTTCTGAGGTGTAGCCCAAAGCCTGCAGCTCGCGCATCGTCGCTTTGGTGGTTTCATCGTCAACCGCGGCATAGCCCAGCTCGTTGAGACGCCAGATTTTACGACGGAACAGCTCTTCAACACGTGGCCAGTTGTTTGGCTGGCTCACGTCCATGGCGTTAGACAGCGTCGCCTGAGTCGCTTTTGGCGCCCATTTGCCGTCCTGCAGGAAGCGCGGCACGGTGTCATTGGCGTTGGTGGCGGCAATAAAGCGCTTAATCGGCAGGCCTAAGGACTTCGCCAGCAGGCCAGCGGTCAGATCGCCGAAGTTGCCGCTCGGTACGGAAACCACCAGCTGATTACGCGCTTCCTGCGGCAGCTGGGCCACCGCTTCAAAGTAGTAGCAAATCTGCGCCAACAGACGGCTGATGTTGATGGAGTTCGCGGAGTTCAGACCCAGAGCAACCTTCAGCTCTTCATCGTCAAAGGCCTGCTTCACCAGCGCCTGGCAGGCATCGAAATCGCCGTCGATCGCGACGGTTTCAATATTACCGCCCAGCGTGCAGAACAGTTTTTCCTGCAGCGGGCTGATTTTGCCACGCGGGTACAGAATCACCACTTTGACATTCGGCAAGCCGTAGAAAGCATGCGCCACCGCTGCACCGGTATCGCCAGAAGTGGCGGTCAGAATGGTCACCGGTTTTTCGCCAGCGATAAGGGTAAGCATCTGCGCCATAAAACGGCCGCCAAAATCCTTAAACGCCAGCGTCGGCCCATGGAACAGCTCCAGGCAGCCGATATCGTCCTGCACTTTATTCACCGGTGCCGGGAAGGTAAACGCATTACCGATACGCTTCGCGAGTTCATCCTGCGAAATTTCGTCGCCGATAAACGCAGAGAGAATTTTCGCGCTGCGGGTAACAAAATCCTGTGTGAGCAGGTCATCGATGTCCGTGAGGTTGAATTCCGGCAGATCGTGCGGGAAGAACAGCCCTTGATGCTTGCCAAGCCCTTGAGTAATGGCCTGCGCAAAGCTGACCTGTTCATTGTGATCTTTTAAATTGTAGAGTTTCATCAGTTATCCCACGACTCGTGCGCCGGCTGTATCCAGTCGACAAATATGAACAAAACCTTCTTGATTCTGCAGGTAATTCTGGCCAAGCCAGTCGGCCACTCGCTGCGCGGTCTCCGCTTTATCACACAGAGCAAACAGCGTTGGCCCGGAACCGGAAATACCGCAGGCAATTGCGCCAATACCGGCCACGGCCTGTCGAGCTTCGCTGAAGCCTGGCAGGAGTTTGGTACGATACGGTTCAGCAATCACGTCCTTCATCAGCTTCGCCGCCAGCTGCGGCTGACGGGAGTAACAGGCATGAATAAAGCCCGCTAAATGACGCCCATGCGCAATACAGTCCTGACGACGATACTGCGCAGGCAGAATGGCCCGCGCCTCCGCCGTGGAGACTTTGATGCCCGGATAGGCCAGTACCCATAGCCATTCATCGAAGCAAGGAACCTGCTGGCTGATGATGCCATTTTCTTCGATCATCAGCTGCATTCCGCCAAGGTAGCACGGCGCTACGTTGTCATAATGCACGCTGCCGGAGATGCGCCCTTCGAGCTCGCCCATCAGAGCCAGCATACGGGTTTCGTCCAGCGGCTTGCCGCAATGCTCATTCATCGCCACCAGCGCAGCAACCACGGAGCAGGCACTGGAACCCAGCCCAGAGCCAATCGGCATATTTTTTTCCAGCGTCATTGCCACTGGAACCTCTTTGCCGATTTGGCGGCAGAATAACTCCCAGCACTGATAAACGATATTTTCATGCGGCTCGGTTGGCAGCTTATCCGCAAAGCGACCCACATTTTGCAGGCTGAAGCACTCTGCCGCCTCAACCGTCACGTTATCCCCAAGCAGGCTGCCATCAATCGGCGTTACCGCTGCCCCCAGGACATCAAACCCGACGCTCATATTGGCACTGGAAGCCGGGGCATAGACCTTAACCATGTTTAAACTCCTAACTTCCATGACAGCGTGCGCAGAAGATCGGCAAATACCCCTGCCGCCGTAACATCGTTACCTGCGCCATAGCCGCGCAGCACCAGCGGCAGCGGCTGGTAATAGTGGCTGTAAAATGCGAGGGCGTTTTCGCCGTTCTTCACTTTATACAGCGGGTCATTGCCGTCAACTGCGGCCACTTTCACCCGGCAAACACCGTCTTCTTCGATGTTGCCAACATAACGCAGTACTTTACCTTCATCACGCGCTTTCGCCACGCGAGCAGCAAATTCATCGTCCAACTGCGGCAGACGCGCCATAAAGCTTTCAGTATCGCCGGAGGCATCAAAGCTTGATGGCAGCACCGATTCAACCACGATATCACTCAACTCAAGATTGCGTCCGGTTTCACGCGCCAGGATCAGCAGCTTACGCGCCACGTCCATGCCCGACAGATCATCACGCGGATCAGGTTCGGTATAACCCATTTCACGAGCAACCTTCGTTGCCTCTGACAGACTCATGCCTTCATCGAGCTTACCGAAGATAAACGACAGTGAACCCGAAAGAATACCGGAGAAGTGCTGCAGTTCATCACCCGCGTTCAGCAGGTTTTGCAGGTTCTCAATGACCGGCAACCCCGCCCCAACGTTGGTGTCGTAGAGGAATTTTCGACGCGACTGGCCAGCTGCATGGCGCAACTGATGGTAATAATCCATCGACGAGGTGTTGGCCTTTTTGTTCGGAGTTACCACGTGGAAACCTTCACGCAGGAAGTCGGCGTACTGGTCAGCAACGGTTTGATTGGAAGTACAGTCAACGATCACCGGGTTCAACAGGTGATACTCTTTCACCAGACGGATTAAGCGCCCCAGATTGAATGGCTCTTTGGCCTCCGCCAGCTCCGCCTGCCAGTTTTCCAGATTCAGTCCGTGTACGCTGGTCAGCAGCGCACGGGAGTTCGCCACGCCACAAACGCGCAGATCGATGTGCTTTTTCTTCAGCCATGCCTGCTGGCGTTTGATTTGATCCAGCAGCGCCCCGCCAACACCGCCAACGCCAATCAGGAACACTTCAATGACCTGGTCAGTGTTGAACAGCATTTGATGCGTGACGCGGACGCCCGTTACCGCGTCGTCATTGCTCACTACCACCGAGATAGAACGCTCGGAGGAGCCCTGGGCGATGGCGACGATATTAATATTGGCGCGGGCCAGTGCGGCAAAGAATTTCGCCGAGATGCCGCGCAGAGTTCGCATGCCATCACCCACGACGGAGATGATAGCCAGACGCTCCATGATAGACAGTGGCTCCAGCAGCTCTTCTTTGAGCTCCAGATAGAACTCATCTTCCATCGCTTTTTTCGCCCGAGCACAGTCGCTCTGTGGAACGCAGAAGCTGATGCTGTATTCGGATGAAGATTGCGTAATCAACACCACCGAGATCCCGGCGCGCGACATGGTTGCAAAGACACGAGCTGCCATGCCGACCATGCCTTTCATCCCAGGGCCGGAAACGTTAAACATCGCCATGTTGTTGAGGTTAGAGATGCCTTTAACGGGCAAATCATCTTCGTCACGGCTGGCGCCAATCAGCGTGCCCGGAGCCTGTGGGTTGCCGGTATTTTTAATCAGACAAGGGATCTGGAATTGGGCGATTGGCGCGATGGTACGTGGATGCAGCACTTTTGCGCCGAAATAGGAAAGCTCCATCGCTTCCTGGTAAGACATGCTTTTCAGCAGGCGAGCATCGGGAACCTGGCGCGGGTCGCAGGTATAGACGCCGTCAACGTCGGTCCAGATTTCGCAGCAATCAGCGCGTAAACAAGCAGCCAGCACGGCAGCAGAATAATCGGAGCCGTTACGCCCCAGCACCACCAGCTCACCTTTTTCATTGCCTGCGGTGAAGCCAGCCATCAATACCATATGGTCGGATGGGATCTGGCTTGCCACAATTCGACGGGTTGATTCAGCAATATCAACGGTCGATTCAAGGTAGTGGCCCACGGCCAGCAGTTTTTCAACCGGGTTAATTACCGTGACGTTGTGGCCACGAGCACTCAGCAGTCCTGCCATGATAGCAATAGAGAGCTTTTCACCACGGCAGATAAGGCCCGCGTTGACGCTGTCCGGGCATTGCCCCAGCAGGCTGATGCCGTGCAGGATATGTTTAATTTGGGCAAATTCGAGATCAACGGCAGCTTTCAGCTCGGCATGAGGAAAGCCTGGCTGGGCGTCTGCGAGCCCTGAGAGCAGATCGGCAAAGATACGTTCGGCGTCATCAATGTTGGTCAGTGCATCCTGGCCACCAATGGTTTTTTCAATCATCGCCACCAGGTGGTTGGTGATTTTTGCCGGGGCAGAGAGCACGGTTGCTACCTGCCCCTGCCTGGCGTTGCTTTCCAGGATATCGGCTACGCGAAGAAACCTTTCCGCGTTTGCCACTGATGTACCGCCGAACTTCAAGACTCGCATGGTTTGGACCCCTTGATCTTTAGTCGAAAAAAAAGCCCGCACTGTTTAGGTGCGGGCTTTTTTCTGTGTTTCCTGTACGCGTCAGCCCGCACCGTTACCTGTGGTAATAGTGGTGGTGGTAATCGTCATAATGCTGCTGATGCGAATCATGGATGTTGTGTTCTCTGTTATTTATTTCTCTATGGACTTCGCGTTACAGGAAGCGGTCAGTGATTCGGGTGAACGAACACAGTCAACGCACCTGTAACGAGAAAGACGACGAGAATAGCTGTCTGTGCCTTATACCCCTATTGGTTAAAGTATCTGGCCAGCTAAGTCAATGAATTTCTATCTTCGTCACATTTCTAAACGACTTCACATCAGCCCATACATCGGCCGACAAACCACCATTACAGCCATAAGTTAAGTAAAATGCCGGGGCATAACACCATATGAAAACGCAATGGTGGAATTTTACTCTGGGAGATTTTTTTCAATATCATGCAGCAATCGATGCAACATTACCGTATCGCGATGCTCGAACAAGCCAATACGCTGTTGCAGCCAGTCAGCCAGTTTTACATCTCCGGCCACATCAAGCCGTTCGAGTAAGGCGGTGATACGCCCTCTTAACGCAATCAGCTGATTTTCGTCACCTGCCGTTACGCTCTCGTTCGCCGTTTGTAAGAGCGACGAGAGCTGATAACAATAAACCATCACCGCCTGGCCGAGGTTCAAAGACGGATAATCGGCCACCATTGGCACGCCGGTTAACACATCGGCCAGCGCCAGCTCTTCGTTGGTTAGCCCTGAGTCTTCACGACCAAACACCAGGGCTGCGTGGTCCATCCACTGCGATTTCTCGGTCAGCATCGGCACCAATTCCTGTGGCGTGGCGTAGTAGTGGAAGCGAGCGCGGCTACGGGCGGTGGTGGCGATAGTGAAATCCACATCATGCAAAGCGGCTTCAAGCGTGGAATAAGTCGTAATGCCGTCAATGATATCGCCCGATCCATGTGCAACCCACCGAGTCGCAGGTTCCAGATGTGCAACACTGTCCACAATACGCAGGTCGTTAAATCCCATCGTTTTCATCGCCCGAGCGGCCGCGCCGATATTTTCGGCTCTTGCTGGTGAAACCAGCACAATAGATAAGCGCATTTAAAGTTCTCTTAATTTCCTGTTATCTGGCAATAATGTGATGTAGTTCAACATATTGCGCGGCGCGAATTTACAAAAACGCAACAAAAATCAATGAAATGACGTTTCATAACACATAAACGACACTACACTATTCCCTCTGAAACTATCAGTTTTGAATGTTAACAGAAGTCAGATATCTCTCTGTTTATACGAACTATTTTCATTACCATCGAACAATAACAATTGGATTCACCACATTTATCAGTTAACCTGTGCAACTACTTGAGTTGTGGAAAAAATGTGATAGGCGTTATCATTCGAGAGCGTTGATTTCACCAAACTGTTAACGTGCTACAATTGAACTTGATATATGTCAACGAAGCGTAGGTTTATTGGCTGTCTGGTGCCTCTTTACCTGTTATGTTGCTGTTAAAATGGTTAGGATGACAACCGTTTTTGACACTGTCGGGTCCAGAGGGAAGAGTACCCACGACCAAGCTAATGATGTTGTTGACGTTGATGGAAAGTGCATCAAGAACGCAATTACGTACTTTAGTCATGTTACGCCGATGATGTTAATTTTCGACATGCATCAGGCAGGTCAGGGACTATTGGTACTTCCTGTTTCGATTTAGTTGGCAATTTAGGTAGCAAACATGCAGACCCCGCACATTCTTATCGTTGAAGACGAGTTGGTAACACGCAACACGTTAAAAAGTATTTTCGAAGCAGAAGGCTACGATGTTTTCGAAGCGACCGATGGCGCGGAAATGCATCAGATCCTGTCTGAAAATGATATCAATCTGGTAATCATGGATATCAATCTGCCAGGGAAAAACGGCCTTCTGCTGGCACGCGAACTGCGTGAGCAAGCGAATGTCGCCCTGATGTTCCTGACCGGCCGCGACAATGAAGTCGACAAGATCCTCGGTCTGGAAATTGGCGCAGATGATTACATCACCAAGCCGTTTAACCCGCGTGAACTGACTATCCGTGCGCGCAACCTGCTGTCTCGTACCATGAACTTGGGTACCGTCAGTGAAGAACGTCGTAGCGTTGAGAGCTACAAGTTCAACGGTTGGGAGCTGGACATCAATAGCCGCTCTCTGGTGAGCCCAAACGGTGAACAGTACAAGCTGCCGCGTAGCGAATTCCGCGCCATGCTGCACTTCTGCGAAAACCCGGGCAAAATTCAGTCTCGTGCTGAACTGCTGAAGAAAATGACTGGCCGTGAGCTGAAGCCGCACGACCGTACGGTTGACGTGACCATCCGTCGCATCCGTAAGCACTTCGAGTCTACGCCGGACACTCCGGAAATCATCGCCACTATTCACGGCGAAGGTTACCGCTTCTGCGGCGAGCTGCAGGAATAAGAAAACAAAACGGCGCGTTCAGCGCCGTTTTCATTTCTGCTTATTTTGCCGACCCGACTTCATCTCCCCACGGCATAATCGGCACTGCGCTGATCGCATTCTTCGGTGAGCCATCCACCACTTTATCTGAATAGGTCAGATAAACCAGCGCGTTACGTTTACTATCGTAAAAACGCACCACCTGTAACTTTTTAAACACCAACGATGTCCGTTTCTGGAATACTACTTCACCCTGCGCTTTTCCGTTTTTGATTTTATCAGTCAGTACAATTGACCCAACCTGCTGGCAGGAAATCGCCGCATCGGAAGTATCTTCCGCAAGACCTAAGCCCCCTTTGATACCACCGGTTTTCGCCCGGCTGATATAGCAGGTGACGTTTTTGACGTCCGGATCATCAAAGGCCTCAACGACAATTTTGTGGTCGGGGCCAAACATTTTGAAAACCGTATCAACAGAACCAATCTGCTCTGCATGTACGCCGAGGCTCGAGACACCGAGTAACAGGCCAGCCATTAATTTCTTGTATTTCATATTGTTACCATTTTCATTTATTAAGTTAAGTGACTATTCAACATCTGACGGGAAAGTGTTTAAAGATCACAGCTTTACAAAAAACCGCGCCATTTTTAATGTAAAAACGCACTTATGCACAAAAAAAACACTGAATCCTAAAACAGCAAAAGATGCTATTATCCGCTACCTTGGTAACAGGCACCTAAGAATTTAAGGATGAGGGCATTATATGGATCAGGCTGGAATTATTCGCGATCTCCTCGTGTGGCTGGAAGGTCATTTAGACCAGCCATTATCGCTGGATAATGTGGCGGCAAAAGCCGGTTATTCCAAATGGCACCTGCAACGGATGTTCAAAGACGTGACCGGTCATGCCATTGGTGCTTACATCCGCGCACGCCGTCTGTCTAAATCTGCCGTTGCGCTACGCCTGACCGCACGCCCTATCCTCGATATTGCACTGCAATATCGTTTTGACTCTCAGCAGACTTTCACTCGTGCCTTTAAAAAGCAGTTTTCGCTCACGCCTGCGCTCTACCGTCGTTCTCCAGACTGGAGTTCATTCGGGATGCGTCCGCCGCTGCGTCTGGGCGAGTTTACGATGCCGAAATACGAATTTGTCACGCAGCCAACTACTCATCTGGTCGGTGTGACCCAAAGCTATACCTGCAAGCTGGAAGAAATTTCCGAGTTCCGTCAGCAGATGCGCGTACAGTTCTGGACCGACTTCCTCGGTAATTCGCCGTCCATTCCACCAATTCTGTACGGGCTGCATGAGCCACGCCCAAGCCTCGAGAAAGATGACGAGCAGGAAGTGTTCTACACCACCGCGCTGACGCAAGAATTGGCCAATGGGCACATCCACAATGCGCACCCGGTTACCCTTGAGGGCGGGGAGTACGTGATGTTTACCTATGAAGGTTTAGGCACTGGGCTACAGGAGTTCATCCTAACGCTTTATGGCACCTGCATGCCGATGCTCAACCTGACCCGCCGTAAGGGCCAGGATATTGAACGCTTCTTCCCGCAGGATGAAGCACGGAACCAGGAACCGCCAATTATGCTGCGCTGCGAGTACCTGATTCCGATTCGCCGCTAACGCTGTAGCTCATCCAGTGCAGGGGTATCCAGATGCGAGATATCCCCTGCCGTTTCAACAACCCACCCCGGCGCCAGCCACAGGCTCTCCTGATAATCGACCCGCGAGATTGAGCAGTTGCGCAGACGCAAGCGACGCTCCGCATGGGCCGGCAGCCCCAAAATCGTACTGACCAGACAGCCCAACGCAATACCGTGGCTCACCAGCAGTGGGCGGCTTCCCGCAGGAAGATTAAGACAGGCCGCAAGTCCCGCATGCATACGCTCGCTCAGCTCCTGCATCGACTCACCTTCCGGAATACGTCCATCCGGCGTGCCGTTCACCACCAGCCGACGCCACTCTTCTTCCTGCGGACTCAGTGAGTCGAGATGACGCTGTTCCAGAATCCCCATATCCAGCTCGCGTAGACGGGAGTCCAACGTGACGCCGCAGCCGCATGCATCGGCAATGATCTCGGCGGTACGCTTTGTACGGCCCAGATCGCTGGCGATAACGTGGGTGATGCCGTAGGTGCGAACACGTTCGCCAACCTGCACTGCCTGCAACTCACCTTTAGCCGTCAGAGGACTATCGGACTGGCCTTGAATACGCCGTTCGGCGTTCCACTGCGTTTCGCCATGGCGAACAAGATATACCTGTAACATGTTTTTTATCCGTTATACTGCGATGACATTTTTGTATGGGTTGTGGTGCTCTGCGGATTTCGCGTTGCGGGAAGACGGCAGACGGGAAAAACAGCCAACATACCGGCAACATGAAATACGACGAGTATAGATTATGCATCAAGTTATTGTAGCTACCACCAATCCTGCCAAAATTCAGGCGATTCTTGCGGCTTTTGACCAGATTTTCGGCGAAGGAACCTGTCATATCGACGCAATTTCCGTTGAAACCGGCGTACCAGAGCAGCCTTTTGGCAGTGAAGAAACACGTGCCGGCGCGCGTAACCGCGTGGCAAATGCACGGCAGGTGAAGCCTGAGGGAGATTTCTGGGTCGCCATTGAGGCTGGGATTGACGAAGGCGCCACTTTCAGCTGGGTGGTCATTGAAAGTCGCGCTCAGCGCGGTGAGGCGCGTTCCGCCACGCTGCCATTACCGGAGGCTATTCTTGATCAGGTTCGCGCGGGTGAGGCGTTGGGGCCGGTCATGTCGAAATACACCGGTATCGATAAAATCGGCAACAAAGAAGGGGCAATTGGTGTGTTCACCGCCGGTGTGCTGACGCGCAGCAGCGTTTACCATCAGGCAGTGGTTCTGGCGCTAAGTCCTTTCCACAATGACCTTTACCGTGCATAACTCCCTGCTCTGCACCGGATAAGGCGATGTCTTTACCCGGCCGGGGGGAGTAAGAGTAACGGAAAAACGCCGGGCGAATCCTCAGACTATGGCTGCGTTTTCGGTAACGTTTCTTCGAGCCACTGGCGCAGTTCAACCGGCGCAGACTTCAGGCTGTTAGAGCCGCGGGTGATTGTCGCGATCCCCGCGCCAAGTTCATTTTTCAACTCGCGCTGGCTCATTTCGCCGCGCAGCAGCTCTTCAATAATTCTCACACGCGTCCCCAGCGCTTCTCGTTCGTCTGGGGTCATGATCAAATTCAACAAAGGCAAAGAAAGCTCGTCGGTATACGCCAGACGCAGAAGCTCCACAAAGCGAAGCCACTCCTGGTTACGCTGCTCAGCCACTGTCGCTGAATAAGGGGATTGTTGGGTCATGATAGGCCACCGTGTTATGCATGTACTCTTGAGCGAGTACAAGCATAACACAGGTCTGAGGTATCAGTAACGTCGTTGCCACTCATTACTGGTCAGGACGTCCTCTTTCTCACCCATAAAGTGGCGATAATAGGCATCATAAGCCAGCACGTTCTTCACGTAGCCACGCGTTTCCGAGAATGGAATACTCTCGATAAACGCCACCGCATCCACGCGCCCAGCGCTGTTACCAAGCCAGGTTCGCACTCGTCCTGGGCCCGCGTTATAGGCCGCAGAGGCGAAAATACGGTTATTTTCAAACTGTTGATACACATATTGCAGATAGCTGGTACCAATATTAATGTTGGTTTCCGGATCTAACAGCTGAGCCGGATTGCTGTAGCCCGGTAGATTAAACATCTTCACCGTATGCGTCGCAGTACCCGGCATTATTTGCATTAACCCACTTGCCCCAACTGGCGATTTCACTTTCGGGTTCCATGCACTTTCCTGGCGCGCAATCGCCATGGCGTAGCTTTGCGGCACATCTTTCCCCGAGGTATAGCGCGTAAACAGGTCGTTATAGGCCAGCGGGAAACGTTCCTGCAGGTTGTCCCACAGCTTTCCGGCAATCGTCGCCTGTACGCTGAGATCCCACCAATTCTGGTCAAACGCATAGCGTGCCAACTGCGCTTGTTCCGTTGGGCTGCGGCTACTCACCAGGTTTGCCCATTCACTGCGGGCAGTGTTGTCCTGGCTCCAGTACATCAACTCGCGCACACGCGCCATTTCCGCACCGCTGGTCAGCGTAGAAGAGATCGCACCCGGCGCTTTCTCCACGCGAAGCGTATACGGTTCGCCCAGCCGCTGTGCCGCCACCATCGGATAGAATCCACGCTGGGTCATCAGCGAGAGTAAAATTTGTCGTGCTTCATTGTCGCGCCCTTGTTCCATAAGCAGATCGGCCTGCCAGTAGCGCCATTCATCCTTCTCTTTTGCGTCCATCGGCAGCCGCGCAAGCCAGGTATTCAGCCCCGTGCGATCGCCAATCCCCAGGGCCATACGCACCCGACGCTCTACCAGCGATGTCGACTGTGAACGCATAATGGCATCGTCACGCCAGCGGGCCTGCTCATCGGTCACGTCAGTGCCCATCAGACGCCACGCGACAATATCGCGCAACTCCTGGGTTTGTTCTTCATTAAGCTGCTGCGCCTGCACCAGCGATGGAATCATCAGACGCGCATTTTCAACATCCTGACGAGCCACGCTGCTAAAAGCCACCGCCGCCAGCTGGCGAGTAAAATCAGTCGCCCCCGTGGTGCGCGCGAAGGTCAACACGTTATTAGGATTGTTGGCCAAATCGGTAATCGCGGTGGCCATGGTCTGGTATTCCGGGGGCATCTGCGACGCCAGCACCTTCACCAGCCCGGTATTACCCGCCTTCATGACCAGACGAATACGCTCGAGGTAAGCGAGCGGATCCTGAGTGCCAGACGATCGCCAGGCGCTGAAGAGTTTATCGCAGGCATTCGGTCGATTTTGCCCGCTCAGCCACAACGTTTTTGCCCCATCCCATGCCCCCTGAGTATCGCCTACAGAATATTTGGCATAGTAGTAGTTACACTGCGCTTCTGCGGTGCCCGGTTTATCGGGGCTAAATGCCAGCAAACCGCGCCAATCTTCACGACGCGCCAGTTCATTAACGAAACGGTTTTTGAGCGTGCGGGCAGGCGGCAGCGTCGGGTTAGCCTGCACAAAATTTGTCACGGTCAGCGCAGGCGTGTTCATGAGATCGCTGGAAATCTGGCGATACTCAAGATAGGGATAAAGCGGGTAGTCGCGCAGGGTTGGCATCAAGCTGTCCACCACATCCATCTGGCGGTTGTCCCATGCTTGTTTGATTTGCGCATAGCGGCTGCGCTGCTGATCCAGAGAATCAGCGTGGGCCGCGCTACTAACGGTCAGCAGGCAGACACCTGCTGCCAGCAGACGCCACGTAAATTGTTTGGCTGTTTCCACAAGCTCTTCCTCGTTGTCACGTTACGTCAGTGCAGCTTCGTGCCGCGTAATAAATTTATGCTAACTATTGATGGCTAAATGTTCCACGTAATGAACACTTTTTTACGTTTTATCTGTATGTTAACGCCGCTGAATTTGCCTGCTGGGCTTGAAGGGGGAAAACAGCTACACTTCGCCTTTGAAAACTCTATTCATCACTATAAAAGAGGCGAAGTCCAACGTGGCTCAATTCGTTTATACCATGCATCGTGTCGGCAAAGTGGTTCCGCCGAAACGTCATATTCTTAAAAACATCTCACTGAGTTTCTTCCCTGGCGCAAAGATCGGTGTTCTGGGCCTGAACGGTGCCGGTAAATCCACCCTGCTGCGCATCATGGCCGGTATCGACACCGATATCGAAGGTGAAGCTCGCCCACAGCCGGGTCTCAAGATTGGTTACCTGCCGCAGGAACCAAAACTGAACCCAGAACATACCGTTCGTGAATCCGTTGAAGAAGCGGTTGCCGAAGTGGTTAACGCGCTGAAAGGCCTGGATGAAGTGTATGCGAAATACGCGGAACCTGATGCCGACTTCGATAAACTCGCCGCGCAACAGGGCAAGTTCGAAGAAATTATCCAGGCACACGACGGTCACAACCTGAACGTGCAGCTTGAGCGTGCGGCTGACGCCCTGCGTCTGCCGGACTGGGATGCAAAAGTTGAAAAGCTGTCCGGTGGTGAACGCCGCCGCGTCGCACTGTGCCGTCTGCTGCTGGAAAAGCCAGACATGCTGCTGCTCGACGAACCAACCAACCACCTGGATGCGGAATCCGTTGCCTGGCTGGAACGCTTCCTGCACGACTTCGAAGGCACCGTTGTGGCAATTACCCACGACCGTTACTTCCTCGATAACGTCGCCGGCTGGATTCTGGAGCTGGACCGCGGTGAAGGTATTCCGTGGGAAGGTAACTACTCCTCCTGGCTGGAACAGAAAGATCAGCGTCTGGCGCAGGAAGCCTCTCAGGAAGCGGCTCGCCGTAAATCCATTGAGAAAGAGCTGGAGTGGGTACGTCAGGGCGCTAAAGGCCGTCAGTCCAAGGGTAAAGCCCGTCTGGCGCGCTTCGAAGAGCTCAACAATACCGAATATCAGAAACGTAACGAAACCAACGAACTGTTTATTCCACCTGGAGCACGTCTGGGCGACAAAGTCGTTGAAGTCAGCAATTTGCGTAAATCCTACGGCGATCGCGTACTGATCGACGATTTAAGCTTCTCGGTACCGAAAGGCGCAATCGTCGGCATCATCGGCCCGAACGGCGCGGGTAAATCCACGCTGTTCCGCATGATGTCCGGCCAGGAACAACCTGATAGCGGTACGATCTCACTGGGTGAGACCGTGAAGCTGGCTTCCGTTGATCAGTTCCGTGACGCAATGGATAACAGCAAAACCGTATGGGAAGAAGTTTCCGGCGGCCTGGATATCATGAAGATCGGCAACACCGAAATGCCAAGCCGTGCCTACGTCGGCCGCTTCAACTTCAAAGGTGTTGATCAGGGCAAACGCGTTGGCGAATTGTCCGGCGGTGAGCGCGGTCGTCTGCATCTGGCTAAGCTGCTGCAGGTTGGCGGTAACATGTTACTGCTCGATGAACCAACCAACGACCTGGATATCGAAACCCTGCGCGCGCTGGAAAACGCCCTGTTGGAGTTCCCAGGCTGCGCAATGGTTATCTCGCACGACCGTTGGTTCCTCGACCGTATCGCTACCCACATTCTGGACTACCAGGATGAAGGAAAAGTGGAGTTCTTCGAAGGGAACTTCACCGAATACGAAGAGTACAAGAAGCGTACGCTGGGCGCAGATGCGCTGGAGCCAAAACGTATCAAGTACAAGCGTATATCGAAGTAATGTCAGCAACGGGAGCCGCGGTAACGCAGCTCCCGTTTTTTTATTTGTGCTATGCGACCACCTCTTGCGATACCAAGACCGGTCTGACACGTAGAAAAAAATGCAAAGAATCATTGAACACCATTATATAAAAGTTTAAAAACCCATTATTTAATATAGTGAAATCATATCCAGCAATATTTAATGAAACTTGAAGTATAAATTAAGTTATTCATAAAAACGTTCAATGCCGCCATCTCTCTATAAAAAAACGCTTTTTATGAAGGTAACCATAACCTACGATAATAAAATAAAGATAAGGCAAACCCGTAATATATAATCACTATTGTGGTGACTTACTGGCTGTGCTAAAAAATGCCGGATGAGTTCAGGGCCAGAACCCATTCTTTAAAATTATCCATAAATAAAATACATTGGATAAAACTATAATCAAAAATATCATAAAGGAATGAGATGTTTGATTACAGCAAACATCGTGCGTTATATGAGATGAATAAAATAAATAAATGGAGTGGATAACCCCCACCAAACAGCAGACCTATTTATTCATTTAATAAATTCAACGAAAAATCCAATAACCCATGAAAATCAATAAAGTGCTGTTTAGTCGTTTTATTGCCAGAGAAAAAAAGCTGGCTCGTACAGTCGTAAAAAAATGTCGGCAAATCGATATCCAGCGCCATTTATGGAAAGCCATTATTGCAGCGCCAATGTGCCTGCTGATTATCTACCTCGCGATTTTCAGCCAGCCTCGTTATGTCAGTGAGTCAAAAGTCGCCGTCAAGCGCCCCAACGATCTCGACAGTTCAAGCCTAAACTTCGGTCTGCTGTTAGGTGCATCCAATCCATCCTCTGCAGAAGACTCTCTGTATCTGAAAGAGTACATCAACTCACCGGATATGCAGCAGGCGTTAGATAAAAAACTCAATTTTCATCAATCATTTAGCCAAAGCGGCTGGGATTTCCTATACCACCTTCCGGCCAATATTACCGCTGAACAATATCTCGAATACTACCGCTCACGCCTGACCGTCGATTATGATGAAAAAACCGGGCTGCTATCAATCCAGACGCAGGGTTTTACGCCAGCGTTTGCCCAGGAGTTTAATCAAGCGGTGTTGAAAGAGTCCGAGCGTTTTATCAACGAATTGTCCCATAAAATTGCCCGTGAACAGATGCAGTTTGCCGAAGAGCAGCTACAGGAAACCAAAGCCCGCCTGAACACCAGTAAAAACCAGCTGCTGGCATATCAAAACAGCAATAACGTGCTCGATCCAGCAGCTTCTGCTGAAGCGGCGACGTCATTAGTTAACACGCTCATTGCCAAAAAAATTGAGATGGAAGCGGACCTGCGCAACCTGATGACTTATCTACGTGAGGACGCCCCTCAAGTTGTCAGCAGTAAAAATGCGATTAAGTCCTTACAGGCACAGATTGACGTTGAGCAAAATAAAATTACCGCACCGGACGGTAAAAAACTCAACAGTATGGCCGCGGATTTTGAGGACCTGAAAACGACAGTGAAATTCGACACCGATTTGTATTCCCTGGCATTACAAGCTATCGAAAAAACGCGACTCGAAAGCGCCAGGAAATTAAAAACGTTGTCTGTAATTAGTTCGCCACAGCTACCACAGGAATCCCGATTCCCCAACGTACCGTATTTATTAGCCAGTTGGTTATTGGTGTGTTGTCTGCTCTTTGGCACGGCAAAACTATTGATCGCCATTATTGAAGATCACAAAGACTGATTAACCGCCAATATCATTAACAGAGCCTATTATGAAATTAGTCAAAACGCTTCTTATATTGAGTTTCCTACAATCCTGCCAGGCGCTGGCAGTGGGGATTACCGCCGATCCTGAACTCACCGGAGCGGCCGGATTACCACAGATACTGGCGGCAAAAACTCAGAGCACAAATAACAATGGCTTCGATGATACACCAGCCCCGATGCCTGCCCAGCCGCTGAGCAGAATGTTCGGCGCCCAGTTGTTCAATGGCACCACGGCCGATAGTGGGAGCAGCATTGGTTTTAACCCGAGCTATATCATTGGACTGGGCGACACCATCCAGATTCGCCTTTGGGGTGCCTTTAATTTTGACGGCGCGCTGGCCGTTGACCCTAAAGGCAATATTTTCGTCCCCAACGTTGGTCCGCTCAAAGTGACCGGTGTCAGTAACGGCCAGCTTAATAGTCTGGTGACAGCCAAAATTAAGGAAGTTTATCAATCTAACGTCAACGTTTATGCCTCTTTGCTACAGGCACAGCCGGTAAAAGTGTTCGTCACGGGCTATGTCAGAAACCCAGGCCTGTACGGTGGTGTAGCTTCCGATTCTCTACTGTCTTATCTGAGTAAAGCGGGCGGCGTTGATAGCGATCGCGGCAGCTACGTTGATATCACCGTGAAGCGCGGAAAGAGCGTGCGTTCACACGTTAACTTGTATGATTTCCTGCTCAACGGTTCACTGAATCTGTCGCAGTTCTCTGACGGCGATACTATCGTCGTTGGTCCTCGCCAGTACACTTTTAGCGTTGAAGGCGATGTCTATAACAGCTATGACTTTGAGTTTCATGACGGCAGTATTCCGGTAGCAGAAGCACTGGAATGGTCACGGCCTAAACCGGGTGCGACGCACTTTACCATCATACGCCAGCAAGGGGCGATGAAGCGGACCGAATACTATCCGTTGAGCAGTGCATCGGGAAAAATGCTGCAGGATGGCGATAAGCTGATTATCAGCTCTGACCGCTATGCCGGTACTATCCAGGTACGTATTGAAGGCGCCCATTCCGGCGAACATGCAGTGGTACTGCCATATGGTTCAACGATGAAGCAAGTGCTGGCACAGTTAAAACCCAATAGCATGTCGCAACTTAGCAGCATCCAGCTATACCGCCACTCGGTCGCCGTTCGCCAGAAAGAGATGCTCAATACCTCGTTGCAGAAACTGGAAGAAGCTTCCCTTTCCTCACAATCATCCACTCAGGAAGAGGCTCGTCTGCGCGTTCAGGAAGCCCAGCTAGTGAGTCGGTTCGTCGCTAAAGCACGCAACGTGGCACCTAAAGGACAGGTCGTGCTTAACGAAAATAATCTCGACAGCGTGATTCTGGAAGATGGCGACGTGATTACTATCCCAGAGAAAACGTCGCTGGTAATGATTCACGGTTCCGTGCTGTTCCCCAACGTAATCTCCTGGGATAAGAAATTGGATGTGGATGATTACATTGAAAAATGTGGTGGTTTAACGCAGAAATCAGGGCAATCCAAAATTATCGTCATTCATCAGGATGGCTCGGCAGTGGATGCCGACGACGTAGATGATGTTATCCCAGGTGATGAAATCATGGTGCTGCCGAAGTACGAAACCAAGAATTTGGAGGTGACGCGCGGTATCTCTACCATTCTTTATCAAATGGCGGTGGCGGCAAAAGTCATTCTGGAACTGTAAAAACGATGGCGTGGCGGAGAAATCCGCCACCAACAACACACCAACACGGAAGCCGTTCAGGATGATAGGCATCTACTCTTCGGGTATCTGGCAGATCCCGCACCTTCAGAGTTTCTTAGGCAAAGCATGCTGCAAACTGTCGTCTTTAGCGGCTATTTCTGACGACGTGGATGCTATTGCCGTCTGGGGGGAACGCCCCTCGGCCCAGCGTCCCATTGAGCGCGCAATAAAATGCGGGCGACCGGTCCTGCGTCTGGAAGACGGTTTCACACGTTCGTTAGGCCTGGGTGTGAACGGCACGCCTCCATTAAGCATGATCGTTGACGATCTTGGGATTTACTACGATGCCAGTCGCCCCAGCCGCTTAGAAATGTTAATCAAACAGGAAGCTGAGACACCGACCTTGCAGCAGGAAGCGCAACGTGCAGCCGCATTCATTGTTGAAAATGACATATCAAAATACAACCATGCCCCTACTTTCAACGAAACCCATCATACTGATGTCGTGTTAGTGGTAGATCAAACCTACGGCGATGTATCCGTCACACTAGGCGGAGCAACAGAAATGCAGTTTGCGGCGATGCTTTCTTGTGCAAAAAAAGAACATCCTCAAAGTGAGATTTGGATAAAAACACACCCAGATGTGCTGACAGGTAAAAAGAGCGGTTACTTTGACTCGCTAACCACTGACCCGCGCATTCGACTAATTACTAAAGATTTCAGCCCGCAATCTCTGCTTCGCCAGGTGTCCCATGTTTATACCGTGACATCGCAATACGGCATTGAAGCATTAATGGCGGGTAAAAAGGTCGTTTGTTTTGGCTTGCCTTGGTATGCAGGATGGGGGCTCACCGATGACAGGCATCCACTGGCAACCGAGTTAGCCGCCCGGCGCCGACGCGCGCCTCTGAGCGCACTGGTCGCTGCGGCCTGGCTGCAATATACCCATTATATCGACCCCTATACGGGACAGCCTGGTACATTATTCGATGTTCTGGACTATATCCACATGCATCGCCAGCATCTACTTGCACGTTGCGGTCATCTCTGGGCCCCAGGAATGACGCTGTGGAAAAGCAGCATCGTGAAACCCTTCTTGAAAACGTCTGGCAATAGTATCGATTTCTCGCACAAAGGCCGAGATGCCAGCACCTGCATAGTATGGGGAATCAAAGATGAGCTGCGCTGGCGCCAGAAAGCCTCTCAATTAGATATTCCAGTTTGGCGAATGGAGGATGGCTTCCTGCGATCGTCTGGTCTAGGTTCCGATTTACTTCCCCCCCTTTCACTCGTTCTGGATAAAACCGGAATTTACTATGATGCTAGCCGACCAAGCGATCTCGAAAACTCACTCATCTATTCAGAGTTAACAACGGAGCAGCAGCGACGGGCAGAGGCATTACAACAGAATCTTATCGCTAACAAACTGAGTAAGTATAACCTCGGAGCGAGCTGGAAAATCTCCGCCGACGTAGAAAGCCGGCGCAAGATTTTGGTCACCGGACAGGTAGAGAACGATGCGTCCATAGCCCGTGGAACAACAAGCATCAATACCAATCTGATGTTGTTACAAACCGTCCGGGAACGCTATCCGGACGCATTCATTATCTATAAACCACACCCAGACGTTCTCGTGGGTAATCGCCCGGGTCATATCTCTGTTCAGGACATGAATACTCTCGCTAATTGTGTCGCAGTGGATGCGGATATTATCGAATGCATACAGCAAGCTGATGAAATTCATACCATGACTTCACAGTCAGGTTTTGAAGCGCTGATGCATGGAAAAAAAGTCTTTTGCTACGGTATGCCCTTCTATGCTGGCTGGGGGCTTACTACGGATGAATATACCTGTGAACGCCGCAACCGACGTCTTTCCATTACCGACCTGGTGTATCAAACCCTCATTAGCTACCCAACTTACATTCACCCAGATTCTAAGCAATGCATTCCACCTGAAATGGCCATGGACTGGTTGCTTGCGCAAAAAAAGCAGGACATTGGGATCAGACGTGGCCCGGGGCAGTATTTGCAGCGGCAAGGCCGAAAACTACAGATGCTACTTAAGGCGATGAAGAAGTAATATCGAGAGGGATTCGCTATGAACAGCAATACGATCAATACGCTACTATCAGGGAAACGATACCTGCTATTGCAGGGGCCGATGGGGCCGTTCTTCAACGATATGGCGGAATGGCTAGAGTCTCAAGGACGTGAAGCCGTAAACGTCGTGTTCAACGCAGGTGATCGCTTTTACTGCAGAAAACGGCAGTATCTGACATACACGCAAACCCCAAAAGAGTTCCCCCATTGGTTAAAAGAGACCTGGCAGCAATATCCTTTTGATACCATCCTGTGCTTCGGTGACTGCCGCTTGCTACACCAAGCCGCAAAGCGCTGGGCGCATGCTAAAGGAGTGCGCTTTTTAGCATTTGAAGAAGGATATTTACGCCCACATTTTATTACCCTGGAAAGCGGCGGCGTAAACGCCTATTCCTCACTACCCAGAGATCCCGATTTCTATCGTCATCTGCCCGCTCTACCTGAGCTTGAGGTACACAGTTTAAAACCCTCAACCAAACTGCGTATCTGGCATGCTATGTGGTATTACTTTGTGAGCTGGCATCATCAGGATCAGTTCCCTCAATATCGTCACCACAAGGTTTTTTCACCATGGTATGAAGCCAAATGTTGGATCCGTGCCGGCTGGCGTAAGCAGTGGTATCGCTACAAGGAAAGACACGTTATGGGCCGTCTGCAAACCGCGCTGGATCAACGTTATTTTTTGGCAATTCTACAGGTTTATAACGACAGCCAAATTCGCAACCATAGCCCTTATAAGGATGTTCGTAACTACATAAATGATGTGATGTTTTCGTTTTCTAAAAAGGCATCACCAACGGACTATCTTGTGTTCAAACACCATCCAATGGATCGTGGGCATCGTCTGTATGGACCGCTCATTAGAAAATTAGGCAAACAGTATGGCGTTGGGGACCGAGTGATTTATGTACACGATCTACCAATGCCAAAAATGCTGTCACATGCCAGGGCTGTCATTACGATTAACAGTACTGCTGGAATATCTGCGCTGATCCACAACAAGCCGCTAAAAGTGATGGGGCAGGCTCTTTATGACATCAAGGGCTTAACCTATCAGGGGCATCTGAATCAGTATTGGGGGGCTAATTTTAAACCTGATGAGAGATTGTTTAAGAAATTCAGTATATATCTTCGGATGAATACACAGATTAATGCAGTATTCTATGGAAGGAAGTCACCTGAAATAATCAGATATCAGGTGACTCACCAGGAAAAATTGACGGAAGGGAAGTGGTTTTTACAGTGAGGAACAAGAGGCGAAATTTATGATCTAGCTCATGTGCGTCAGCGTAATAATAATTTACAACGCCGAGAAAAACCATATTACTCTTTAGTGATCTGAGTTTAGAGTGGAGCTAACAATCACATCTGAATCATTCACTTGTACACTTTGGTTTAGAGGGTAAACAAACTCACTAAAATCAAAATAAACATGCAACCTCATATTATACGAACCAACTGAAATGTGTTTTATAATATCGAACCCCTTTTGCCAATATATACACACTGCTTTATCAAACTTTTTATTTAGCGAGACCGAGTAGCTACAATCTAAATTATAAAATTCAATTTCCGCATAAATCTTCCCAAGCATTGACTCCTCTTTAAAGGCCCCTAACAATCTTGATGCGCACAACTTATTGTTCACAAAAACAAATCGCATATCTATATTTTTTTTATAAACAGCATCCCTTCCTGATACTATTTGTATAACTTTCGAGAATTGCCGTTTAACAAACTCCATCGCAGAACCTGAGTGGGGCATATCTTTAAGCATAACAACATTAAGACCACTGAATGACTTCATGGGGATTCCCCTGGAAGCATCGAAATCATTCTCTGCAAAAGAATATGTTACGTTTTTATTTATTAATTCAGGAAGGGTTTTAATATAATTATAATAGAGCCTTGCATTTTCACCTAAGCTATATCTCATTAACGGATTTTGTGGTAGGTAATTATATAAATCAAGCTGAGGTATATCCAAAAAAAATTTTGAGAAGGGGAATTCATCTATATAATCAATAGCAATAGACGCACCTTTAGAGTTCCCATAAAAAATCAAATCCATCGGTGCAAGATTATATTTCAACATCAACGCAGAGATTAATTCCCTTACAATACTTTTAATTTTAAATCCATTTTTAGTTTCATACATGTAATTACCATAAACACTCTCCTTGTCCTGAAAAGCAAGTATAAGCACATCATGTAATCTTGATTGAAGAGAAGTCATTGCGCTTAATCGATAATTAATATTATCAAAATTGCTAACCCCTGGAAAAGTTATCAAACATTTTTTTGGGTTAGTAATATTTCCTGTCAATGAGTAAAAAACAGGCTCACCTTCTAAAAAAAACTCTTGGATTTTATGTTTATTATCAAACGCAATCTGATCTGGATGATAAATTTTATACGGCAAAATATCCAATGATACATGCTCAGTATTTCCAACCAATTCAACTTTATCTCCTTCTTTTATTGGGAGGTTTGTGAACCATTTTTCTTTACGGCCAGAAATAGGCACCTCAATATTATTTATTACTAACTTTGATTTGACTGAATTTAAAGAATTATCAAACTTTATATTTGCATACAGTGACATAAAACCCCTCAATATGAACCGTGAAATATTAATTACTTAATCTTAAAGAACAAATCAACAGGTAAGGACTTTTCTTGTATCTTCATTAGCCCAAATTCTAGCAGTTGCAAGTCTGCTCTTCATTTCATGATCAACTATAGGCAGCTTTAGTAGGCAAGCCTGTTGGAAACAGGCCACCGCGGTTTCATATTCACCATAAGACATAGCCAATTCTCCAAATAATTCAAGACTTTTACTCGACAACTTAGAAACATTAATCCTTTTAAAATAATCATAGGATTCCTTAGTGAAATTATCTGAACACAATCTGTATAAATAATCCTCAATAATCCTCACTGGAATAGTTTCAAAACATTCATCAATAAACAACTTTACTTTTTGTAGATCTTTATCAATATACAAAAAATATTTTAAAACGTCTAATCTATAATTCTCTTTTAATAATGATGGTGATAAAAACAAGAATGCAAAGTCATCTATATTTTTTATTTTTAAATGAGCCCCCCTCATACTAAAAAAATAACATGAAGCAAATAGTGGAATAGATGTCCTCCCTTGAAGAATACTTGACAAACCAATATATTTTTGAATTACACTCCATTTGTTAAGTTTATAAAGAGATCGTAAATAGATAAATTTAACAAGAATATTTTGTTTATCTAGCATAGAGAGCTTAGGATAGTCTCTTATTATATACTCCGGATGTCCAGATAACTCAAAAACTCTATACATCAAAATTGTATGGTTTATTACAACAAAATCAAAAGAAGATATATTCTCGGAAATATAATTAACTGCGGACATTGGATTTTCATTATAAAGTTGTAAAAACACCTCATCGCATTCACGCAAAAAATTGTTATTTGTAATTTTATTTAAAGAACAACCTTCTGAAAAGAATAAGTTATAATAGAATCCTTCTATATCGTTATCTTGTAAGGTAATAACGCCATCAGACTCCATAAGGATATTTTTCACCAAATTTATTTGAGATCTTAACTTTAATGACTGATCTATAGGTAATTTAGAAGCCAATTGGATAAATTCTATTGCTCTATCAATATAGCCAAGATGTGTAAGCACATCGATATAGTTGACTATATATTTATTATCAATTTTTTCAAATTGCTCCTCACCATCTTTTTCAGAGAAAATTGAAGAATACCGTCGGTTAGCAATAATCATATTTTGAGCTTCATAAGCTTTCAATGCCCATTCAGCTGTTTTAGCTCTTCCAGACACATAATCAGAATCAGAAAAGACACTATCACTCAACTCTTTCTTATCGAGAGATTCAATTGCAGCCACTGTTCTTTCACAACAGAGTCCATCTCTATATGGAAAGAATACATTTGCTTTCAAAGCATAACTTGAATGCATAATGCAATTATTAGCTATCGTTTTTATAATGAAATCTACAACCTCATATTCATCATTATAAACAGGCCCGAAACCATTTTCTCGATAACTGTAATACCCTTTGTTATAATGACCTTTATTAAAGAAATCATCCTCATCAAACTGATAATAGCATACAGGTTTATTAAGATATGCCATTTCAAAAGCAACTGAAGAATAGTCCGTAATCATTATGCTAGCACGTAAAAAAAGCTCCTGAATACTTCCACTTGAATGACTTAACACCGTCACATGTTCTGGAAGAGTATATTTATCCAGATATGGTTGTATATTCGCATGAGGGAAAAAAATAATTTTATATCCTGAAGATTCTGCAGCGTATTTTAACTTATCATTTGATAGAAAATTATACCACGTCGTAGCATATTCACTTTCAACGAAATCTGGAAGCAACTCACGTTCAGTCCCTGAAATAACCTTTCCTAGTAATGATGGCCTCCATGTCGGCATTACCAGAATGATTTTCTCACTTTCAATTTCAGAATTTATTAACGCATCATGCCGTGGTAATCCAGTAAGAGCCACTTCCTTAGGAGTGAATTTATAAGGGCTCATATCATCTACTATTGATTTATATTCACCAATTGCCGATGTTACAAATAAATCAAATTTTTTCCAATCAGGTTTAAATAATGCTGACTGATCATTATGTATAACACCATGCTGAAGAAAGATAAATTTCTTCCATGTCATGCGTTTATCTTTGAAGTAATCTGTTGCAAACTGCGCAGCATGTGAGCTAATCACCCGAGAGCATGATTCTAATGCTTTTTCATGCTCAGCCTCACCAAAAGCGAGCAGTTTAAAACCTTCATCGCTTAGTCTCTGCCAGTCATGGGATTCCTTTTGTAGTACAAACCATGCAGGAATATCTGGTCGGGTATTATGTACGTACCGATATAGATGCTCAGCATTATCATCAGCTTGATTGTCACGATCCATGAATATCCAAGCATCGCGATATATTGAAGATGGTTTAAATTTTGGCTTAAGATTAATATGTTGTCTTTTAATAAGAACTGGTGTAATTGAATTAACAACTTTCTTATCCAATCCTCGCATCTTAATTAAACGATTATTTAATTTTATAGATAATGGTTTGGATATAACATCACTGCTTGCGCTTAACCAGGCGACACGTTCAACAAAAAACACCTCTCCGAATAGATTGTGTGAAATGTTTTTATCAATGCACGGGATGATATCTTTACTCCCAATAATAAAACATTCTGTCAATAACGATGATGTATAATATCTAAGCATAAACATATTTTTATCTATATCATACTGAAGGATATCGACAGCGTTGCTAATTCGTTCTTTCCCAATGATATTTAGGCAGCCAACTTTAAACTGTTCAGCGCATGAAATATTGAATTTATTAATAACTTCCTTACCAATTAATTGCATTGTTTCTTTAAATGACTCAAGGAATTTATTTTTTTCATCATTTGATAGATTATCTAACAAAGACTGATTGACAAGACCTTTTTTTATGTATTTTAAAAGCATATAGAAAAGTGAACGTCTCAAGAAATCTTGCCACTTTTTTGCTCCTGGAATATTTAATTTAAACTTATCACCAAGTAAAATAAAATACTCAGTAAATAAAACAGGCTCACTCCAACTATTTTCCTTGAATGGGTTTGATATATTTTCCTCATGAACTAGATATTTTGACTTTGTAGAAATAGTTATTCTCCTGGTTTCTGGAAGGCTTCTAAAAATGTCAAAGAAAAGGCCAATACCATCAAATTTTAAAGTATAAAACCCTCCTTGCTTGCGCAATATTGCCTTCAGAACACCAGATGGAAACAAGCACCCATAAATAGAATCAACAGCCATCTGCTCAGGTAACATATTATCTACAGATAACTTAGAATGTAATGCTGTAATAGGATTAAAATTACGGCCAACTTCGCTGTTAGAATTAGCAGTCAACACAGCAGAACAGATAATCGACCCTCTTCTTACTTTTTTAGAATCCGACAATAAAAAATCATCAGTTGCCTTAAAGAAAGTCATATCGAGGAAATCATCTCCCCATATAAAAAGAGTATAGTTTTGTTGTAATGATGAGGTAAATGATAAATACCCTAGTTCTTCTTTGACAGAAAACACTTTCACATTTTCATTTAAAGAACTTATATACACAGTCTGTTCTTCATTTACACCTAAATCGAGTATTGTTACATTTATATTTTCAAAGTCCAAGTCCTGTTGCTCATAGATAGAAGACATACAACGTTCTAGATTTGATACTTTCTCATTCACTACAACAACAATTTCATACGAATACCGTGTTTTTGTTTTCGCAGCATTTTTCTTGACATCATTTAGACCATGCTCCGCAATGTTTTTCTTTTGAACAACTATTTTTCTTTTAGACAGCATGTCACTAAAAAAAAGTTTAGGCTCTCTAATTAATTTCTTTAACTTTTTGTTCATTTATTACAAATTCCATTAGTTGTATATGAATTATCTGCCTTGAAATAACTTTCTAAAGTTGTTATCAATAGTATTTGATAATTATCAATTGCTTCTTTTTCCGTATGAAAATCGTTAGCACAAAATGAATGTGGTTGACATCCATTATGTAATGCATTGATTAGTGCCCTATAGCTGTCTATTGCAGAGTTAGACCTAATATTAAAGTAATAGCAAATGTCTCTCGCTAAAACAGCCTGGCCTTCTAAATATGCCAACCATGGAACAAGATAAGTAGCTAGATTTAAATCATAGTTTGTTCTAAATCGATTAGATAAAAAACCAAGTATTTCTTTCGCATAAATATCCCAAGCTAAAGTAAACATGCTCTTTTTCAAAGGTATATATGTATGTACTAAAGAACCACCAATTGGCACATCATAATCAGCATTCAACAATACTCTTGAGCTAATAGATGCAGATAACGTTGGTGTATCCACACCTCTTTGTTTTAGCACATCTAAATCTTTTGAAGATATAAAAAGTGATGCAATACCATTACTTTTAAAGAAATGAGAGGCCGTTAATGGACGAGCTGCAAAAACATCATCATTGAAATATATAAAATTCTCTGACAATCCTTCGATTTTATGCAAATGCGCCTCAATGACATGAGAGTTAAACGTTGGAAGAAAAGCTTCATCAATAATATCGTGATGATCGACAACTTTAATTTTACTCGATAAATAAAGAACATCTGGAATCTGATTATCGGTTACAATAAAAATATTCCTTACCCATGGCATATTAATTAGAACACTTTTTATTGAATAAAATATCTCATTGTGATTGTCAAACCTTGCTTTATCAGTCGAATATCTACCTAACCGCTCTTTATTTTTTACATTATAATTATTAATTTTCTCAAGCCATTTTATATCATTGTTATCCACCCATGTATACACCACATCTACTGGGAAATTGGTAGATAACTTACTCTCTATAACTATATCATGATCAATAAGCACTCTCTCTTCATGTAATGGACACCGTATTTCATTCCTAATTATCGGGTGTCTTTTCATTAAATAATCGCGAAAAAAAAGACCAGGGGTTCGTACTAACTTAAATAATTTCTTCATCATCCACCTTGATTATATTTAATGCGTAATACACGATATAATCAAACTATACCAAACTCTTCAAACCTATATTTTTTTATAGCATCTATGACCGTATCGAAATATGTCACATTATTATCACGATCGAAAAACAATGCAGCATCACAATGTTCAACTAATGAGTGAAAACTGTGTGACACCATTAATATATTTGATTGCCTACCACGTTCCTTAAATATATCAGAGCATTTTTTTTTGAATTTTTCATCTCCAACAGCGGTAACTTCATCCACTAAGTAATAATCAAATTCAAATGCCATACTTAGCCCAAAACCAAGTCTTGATCGCATTCCGGAAGAATATGTGTTGATTGGCATATCAAAGTATTTATCTAACTCAGAAAACTCTTCGACAAAATCAACAACATCAGAAACACGGGCTTCCTTAGCATAAACCCGAGCAACAAACTTTACATTATCTCGGCCTGAAAGGCTTCCCTGAAACCCACCAGATAAACCTACAGGCCATGAAATTTTTTTATTAGTTATAACTTTTCCTCGATCAGGCTTATCTATACCGCCGATAATTCTTAGTAATGTAGATTTTCCTGCTCCATTTCTGCCTACTAAGGCTATGCTCTTATGTTCCGGAAGAACAATGCTTACATCCTTAAATACATACTTCCGACCATGTGGAGTTTTATAACTTTTCGTTAAACCTTCAATCTCTATCATGATGTGAGCATTGCCTCTTCCTGAAATTCATACAATACAATTCCTATAAAAAATGTAAGTAATGAACTAAATGCCAAGTACCACATACTGACGCCAGCACTTGAATATCCTGCAACAACAGACTCTCTGCTTATCTCAACGGCATGAACTATTGGATTAATTAAAATATACTTCCTATACTCCTCTGGAATAGAGTGCAATGGAAACATAATGCATGAAATGAAATAAAGTGGTTTCAATAGAATAGGAAGAAATTTTTCAGTCTCCCTAAATGTTTTGCCTATCACCATAAAAATAGTACCTACTCCACACGCAAAAATGATAATGCAAAACCATGCCATAACGAGATCTATAATCTGATTCACCTCATATTCCTCACCAAGCAAACCAACCAATGCCATCAAAAATATATATACCGAAACATAGATGAAACTCTCAAGAATAGCTCTTGCAAATATAGTATCGATTGGTTTTACTGGTTTATAGTTGAATAAACCTGAGTTTGCATCGATTGCTTTTATTGACCGGTTACTTATATTCGTAAATATGAAGTATGGTATCAGTCCATTTAATATAAAAACGGGAAAAGATATATCCGGCATTGTTTTCTTCATAATGTAACCGAATATTGTTAAAAGAATTAAAAGATGAGCAGCCGGCTCCAACACCGCCCACAAATATCCCAATCTATACTTTCCAAAGCGCGTTTTTATTTCACGCATGAATAATGCTTTGATAACCGCCTTCTGTACTTCTAAGCCGCTCCTCGCCATACAACCTCAATCTGTCACTTTATTTTTGGCACGCTACCGCCCATGGCTTATAGCTACCAGAATGCTAACGGTGAAAACATATATTTTTGGGAAATGATTAAAGAGAGAGATGCAAATATATTAAATGCCTGAATATATTTTTCAGCTATCGGAGAGGCCCGAAACATCACTCCATTGAACATTTCAGAAGGCACTTATGCCTTGCTGTATTGTACTCAATCTCGTGTTATTTCGCAGTCTATGTGATTTAGTTAAATTAAAAACGGGTTTAAATTTATCTTATAATTGATAGGAATTCATTAGAATCAATATAAAAAAGATATAAATACACTCTACGGGTATATTTATATATATCTATTATTAAAATATATTCATAATAAACAATACAATGAATGGATATAATTCAAAATAACGCTCGATTTTATATTATATATAAAGGGCTTTTTCATCAGAAAAGCCCTTCATTTAATCAGTCGCCCATTAACTCTTTCACCAATTCGACGCAGCGCAAGAAGCGTGAGTCATAATCCGACTCTTCAACGTGGACAAAATCAATGTTGTTCTTCTCGAGCATTGAGACCAACAACGTTTGGAACTCCTTCCGGTCTACTGAGCTACCGAGGCTACGCAAACCATCAGCCACCCATGGTGTATTGTTTTCCAGCAGAATGACCAGATCGAAACGATATTCATCGATCAACGCCTGCACAAAGGGATGTTCACGTCCTTCATACTTCTTACAAAACGCTTGAGTACTAACAAAATCAGTATCAATAAATGCCACTTTGTTAGCATACTTCACCGCAAAATCGATGTACTGCGCGTGGCCAAGGGCAATTTTATCGTAGTCTGAATACTGAAGTGCCATCTCATCACCGCCCAGGTGAGAGAAAACATAGTCGCGCCCATATTCCCACGCACTGGTGGTATTGAAGATATTCGCCAGCTTATTCACCAGCGTTGATTTCCCGCTCGACTCGCCGCCGAGGATTGCCACTGTACGCACAAAAAAGGGCTTAACTTCAGTTGGTATATAATCCCAATAGCGGAAAGGATTTTCACGTATCTGCGCACCGCTGATATTCATGAAGGTACGTTTCGGGTCCACCAGCACGGTTTCAATTCCCAGATGTTCGAGATATTGCGGCGCATCGGACTCTTCGGAGGTATAAATCCAGTTAGGCTGAATGCCCTTCTCCTCCATGAAGTTTTTTATCCCCGCGCTCCATACGTCCCAACCATGCGGATACGGTTCCATCCCTTCTTCATTAAAAGCATGGATACGAATATTTTTTTGATATTTGAAAGTCTGTAAAAGCCAGCGTAGGCGATCGGGCACCGTTGGCTGCTGAGACATCGCACTCTCTTCAAACAGTGCGCGATCGCGAGTGTCATCATAACCCATGATGATATGTAACTCGTCCACCTGACTGCAGGCGCGCTGAATAAGATAGATATGCCCCGTATGCAGGGGATAAAACTTCCCAAAGACCACGCCGATATTTTTTTGCTGGCGTGGGAATTCCAGATTGAGAAAACGGTGTAACGCTTCCAGCTTTTGCGCGCTGGGGCTTTTAATTTTGGCATTCAAAAGCTGGCTTAAATAGCCCTTGGTCATGCCGCTCGCGTCAGCGACCTGCTGTAAGGTGCAGCCTTTCTGACGGATTGCGGTTTTAAGATAGTCAAACGATGACACAAGAGCCTCCTGCAAAAATTGGGATAAACCATATACCCATTATACAAAAAACCCGGAAGTCCTCACCGCACTATCCGGGCCAATATGTCCGACAATATTGAGTAACGTCGTATCTATGAATATAAATCGTCAAAAACACCGAGTGCGTCAGACAGTTTTTTCACGCCAAACACCTGCATCCCTTCCGGGAGTTTCTTGGGTACGTTTGCTGCAGGGACAATCGCGCGGCGAAAACCGTGCTTCGCCGCTTCTGATATACGCTCCTGGCCACTCGGCACAGGACGAATCTCACCGGCCAACCCGACTTCACCAAATACCACCAGATCGTGTGGAAGTGGTCTATCGCGCAGACTAGAAACCATCGCTAAAAGCAACGCAAGATCGGCGCTGGTCTCCGTCACCTTCACGCCGCCGACGACGTTAACAAACACGTCCTGATCGGACATCTGCAGGCCACCATGACGATGCAGTACCGCCAGCAGAATCGCCAGACGATTCTGCTCAAGCCCCACGGCAACACGCCTTGGGTTCGCCATCATCGATTGATCCACCAGCGCCTGAATCTCAACCAGCAGCGGCCGCGTGCCTTCCCAAACCACCATCACCGAACTACCGGAGGTGACTTCATCACCACGGCTTAGGAAAATAGCGGATGGATTGCTAACCTCACGCAGGCCCTGCTCGGTCATGGCAAACACGCCCAGTTCATTCACCGCACCAAAACGGTTCTTATGGCTTCGCAGGGTACGGAAACGTGAATCGGCGTCGCCATCAAGCAGAACTGAACAGTCGATACAGTGTTCCAGCACCTTTGGGCCGGCCAGAGAACCATCTTTCGTCACATGGCCAACCATCACAATAGCCACACCGCGGGTTTTGGCAAAGCGCGTGAGATATGCCGCAGTCTCGCGCACCTGCGCAACGCTGCCCGGCGACGACTGGATATCCGCCATGTGCATCACCTGGATGGAGTCGATAACCATCAGCTTCGGCTGCTCTTCCTCAGCAATCAGGCAAATTTGTTCAATGCTGGTTTCCGAGAGCATATTCAAATTAGCGGTCGGCAAGCCCAGGCGATGCGCGCGCATGGCCACCTGCTGCAGCGACTCTTCCCCGGTGACATACAGCGTTTTCATCTGTTCAGCCAGTTTGCACAAGGTTTGCAGTAGCAGCGTCGATTTCCCGGCTCCCGGGTTACCGCCAATCAGAATCGCGCTACCAGGCACCACACCGCCGCCCAATACGCGATCGAACTCTTTAAAGCCGGTAGAAAAGCGCGGCAGTGCCTCCAGGCTAATGTCGGACAACTTCTGGACTTTTGCGACGCCCGCATTTCCCGCATAACCACTTAAGCGCTCATTACGTGCGACCGTTGGAGAAGCCGCAACGCGCACTTCGGTGATGGTATTCCACGCCTGGCAGGCGCTGCACTGCCCCTGCCAGCGAGGGTAATCCGCACCGCATTCATTACAGACAAATGCGCGTTTAGGAGCTTTCGCCACGTTAACCTCTTTATTTCTGATTCAGGCTGCCGGAGAGGATACAGAATACCCCCATCAAGTCAGCATGACGGATAGTGACTTCCGTCTGTTCATTCACTTTTGGTTTGGCATGATACGCAATACCCAACCCGGCCGTTTTGATCATCGGCAGATCGTTGGCACCATCACCGATAGCCACCGTCTGCGCATGGTTGATTTCATGTTTTTCAGCCAGCTCGAGCAGCGTTTTGGCTTTGTACTGCGCATCGACAATATCGCCCACCACTTCTCCCGTTAACTTGCCGTCGCGAATACCCAGTTCATTGGCAACCGCCGCAGTCAAACGCAGCTTGTCGCGCAGGTATTCAGCAAAGAAGGTGAAGCCGCCGGACGCAATGGCCACTTTCCAGCCCAGCGTTTCGAGTTTTAACACCAACTGGGTTAAGCCGGGCATTAATGGCAACGTGTCGCGTACCTGACGCAGAATATTAGCGTCAGCATCCTTCAGCGTCGCAACGCGTTGGCGCAGGCTGGCACTAAAATCCAGTTCGCCTCGCATCGCGCGTTCGGTCACTTCAGAAACCAGCTCCCCGGTTCCGGCAAGTTTGGCAATCTCATCGATACATTCGATCTGGATCGCCGTGGAATCCATATCCATCACTAGCAGACCCGGCGTACGGAGATGAGGAATTTTCCCCAGCGGGGCGACATCCAACGTGGCCTCATGTGCCAAGCGTGTCGCTCGCGGGGTTAATGAACCCGCCAGACGAATCACCTGATAGTCTTCAACGCACCAGGCTGCTACGATCACCATAGCCGCACCCAGTTTTCGCTGATAAGTTGTCAGGCGATCCTTATTGAGGCCACGGCCATACAGCAGCCAGCCGCTGCGTCCGGCGTGATAATCCAGCGGCATCACTTCATCACCGCTAAGCGAAAGCGGCAACCCAGGCCACAAGGAGACATCTTCAGGCAGGTCGCACCAGGTCAAACTGTTTGGCATTACAGCTCCAATCTTCTCTATTAAGCCCAGGAAAATAACGCATGAGGCTACCTTGTAACCAACGCTTCTGGCAACATTAAGCTGTAAATTTTCAAAGGTGGAATATGGTTCGCGCAAAACTGAAATTTCGACTGCATCGCACCGCGATTGTTCTGATATGTCTCGCCCTGCTGGTCGCTTTGATGCAGGGAGCCTCCTGGTTCAGTCAACAAAGCCAAAAACAGCGAAATCCTCAGCTCGAAGAACTCGCCAGAACGCTGGCCTATCAGGTTTCGCTGAACCTGGCCCCCATGATGAAAAGCGAAACGCCGGACGAGAAAAAAATTGGCAATTTACTCAAACAACTTACCGTTAAAAGCCGCATTCTCGATGCTGGCGTTTATGATGAACAAGGCGATCTGATCGCCCGCGCCGGTGAACAGGTCGATCTCCGCGATCGCCTTGCGCTCGATGGTAAAAAGGCCGGTAGTTACTTCAATCAGCAGATCGTCGAACCTATTCAAGGGAAGAATGGTCCGCTGGGCTATCTACGCCTGACGCTGGATACCCATACCATCGCCACCGAATCCGGGCAGGTGGATAACACCACCAACATTTTACGCCTGATGCTACTGCTATCGCTGGCGATTGGCGTCGTGCTGGCCCGCACCCTGCTGCGCGGTAAACGCACCCGCTGGCAGCAGTCACCGTTCCTGCTCACCGCCAATAAGCCGGTGCAGGACGAAGATAAAGATTAATCAGAAAAGGAAATCGCTATGCCAACGCTGCGCCTGCTGCTTTCAGATTCTCACGATCCGTGGTTTAACCTCGCCGTTGAGGAGTGCATTTTTCGCCAGATGCCTGCCACTCAGCGGGTACTCTTCCTGTGGCGTAATGCCGATACGGTGGTTATCGGTCGGGCACAGAATCCGTGGAAAGAGTGTAATACCCGGCGTATGGAAGAAGATAACGTTCGTCTGGCGCGCCGGAGCAGCGGCGGTGGCGCGGTATTCCACGATCTGGGGAATACCTGCTTCACCTTTATGGCCGGTAAGCCGGAGTATGACAAAACCATCTCCACGGCTATCGTGCTAGAGGCGTTGAATTCGCTGGGGATCACCGCAGAGGCTTCCGGGCGTAACGATCTGATCGTCAAAACCGATGAGGGAGACCGCAAAGTTTCGGGTTCGGCCTATCGAGAAACCAAAGATCGCGGCTTTCATCACGGCACGCTGCTGCTCAATGCCGACCTTAGCCGTTTGGCCAACTACTTGAATCCGGATAAGAAAAAGCTACAGGCCAAGGGAATTACTTCCGTGCGTGGCCGCGTGGCGAACCTGGTTGAGCTGCTGCCAAATATTACCCATGAACAAATTTGTGAAGCCGTGACTGAAGCCTTCTTTCAGCATTACGGTGAGCGCGTCGAAGCAGAGATTATCTCTCCCGATAAAGCCCCCGACCTGCCCAACTTTGCCGAAACCTTTGCTCGGCAGAGCAGCTGGGAGTGGAACTTCGGTCAGGCGCCCGCCTTTTCACATCTGCTGGATGAGCGTTTTACCTGGGGCGGCGTAGAGCTGCATTTCGATGTTGAGAAAGGTCTAATCACCCGCACGCAGGTATTTACCGATAGCCTGAACCCTGCGCCGCTGGAAGCGCTTGCTGAGCGTTTACAAGGCTGTCAGTACCGTTCAGACGTGCTGCAGAAAACCTGCGAAGCGTTGATTGATGATTTTCCGGAACAGGAAAGCGAGCTGCGGGAACTGTCGATGTGGATTGCGGGGGCTGTGCGCTAATAAATTGCCGGAGAGCGATAACGCCTTCTCCGGCAATATTCATACCTGTAAACCCGGTGAGCATCGCACCACCGGGTACAACAATGTTTACGCTTTATCGCCCAGCAGAACGGATTCCAGCGCAATTTTGATCATATCGTTGAACGTGGTCTGACGCTCAGCGGCAGTGGTCTGCTCGTGGGTACGGATATGGTCAGACACGGTACAGATGGTCAGCGCTTTCGCACCGAACTCAGCCGCAACGCCGTAGATACCGGCCGCTTCCATTTCCACACCCAGGATGCCGTATTTTTCCATTACGTCGAACATGGTTGGATCCGGCGTATAGAACAGATCGGCGGAGAAGATGTTACCGACGCGAGCGTCAACGCCCAGCGCTTTCGCCGCATCAACGGCGTCACGCACCATGCCGAAGTCCGCGATAGCCGCAAAATCGTGATCTTTAAAACGCAGGCGGTTCACTTTGGAATCGGTGCAAGCCCCCATACCGATAACCACGTCGCGCAGTTTTACGTCAGCGCGTACAGCGCCACAAGAACCCACACGGATGATTTTTTTCACGCCAAAATCGGTGATCAGCTCTTTCGTGTAGATAGAGCAGGATGGGATACCCATACCGTGGCCCATCACAGAAATTTTACGGCCTTTATAGGTACCGGTAAAACCTAACATGCCGCGAACGTTGTTTACTTCACGGACATCTTCGAGGAAAGTCTCAGCAATGTGCTTAGCACGCAGCGGGTCGCCTGGCATCAAAACTACGTCAGCGAAATCACCCATTTCTGCGTTAATGTGTGGAGTGGCCATCGTTTTATCCTTATTAAAATTGAGAAGAATACCCTCAGGATTTCGCGTTGTAAGAAGGCGACGAATTCGTGAATCCCCGGGAGCATAGATAAACTATGTGACCGGGGTGAGCGAATGAAGCCAACGTATCAACAGCGCGAAAGACAACGGGTATCACAGCATATTTTTACCGTACGCCATTGGAGAGGTACCGAAGTAGCTCGCCAGCGTCTGGCCGATATCCGCGAAGGTTTCACGGTGGCCTAAAGAGCCCGGTTTTACTTTTGGACCATACACCAGCACAGGAATGTGCTCACGGGTGTGGTCGGTACCCGTCCAGCTTGGGTCACAGCCGTGGTCAGCGGTCAGGATCAGAATGTCATCCTCACCTACCAGTTCCATCAGCTCAGGCAAACGGCGGTCGAACAACTCAAGACCGGCCGCATAGCCCGCGATATCGCGGCGGTGGCCCCAGGAAGAGTCGAAATCAACGAAGTTGGTGAAGACAATGGTCTCATCACCGGCTTCTTTCATCTCTTTGATGGTGGCGTCAAACAGCGCGTCCAGGCCCGTCGCTTTCACTTTCTTCGTGATACCGCAGTTGGCATAGATATCGGCAATTTTCCCGACAGAAACGACGTGTCCGTGTTTTTCATCCACCAGTTTCTGCAGAACGGTTGCTGCTGGCGGCTCAACGGCCAGATCGTGGCGGTTGCCGGTACGCTGGAAGTTACCCGCTTTATCACCTACAAACGGGCGCGCGATAACACGGCCAATGTTGTAGCCACCTTCAGTCAGCTCTTCACGGGCGATCTCGCACAGTTCGTAAAGTTTATCCAGACCATAGGTTTCTTCGTGGCAGGCAATCTGGAACACGGAGTCAGCGGAGGTATAGAAAATCGGCTTGCCGGTTTTCATATGCTCTTCGCCCAGTTCGTCCAGGATTACCGTACCGGAAGAGTGGCAGTTACCGAGGTAACCCGGCAGATTGGCACGCTTAACCAGTTTATCCAGCAGCTCCTGTGGGAAGCTGTTCTGATGGTCGCTGAAATAGCCCCAGTCAAACAGAACCGGTACACCGGCGATTTCCCAGTGACCTGATGGGGTGTCTTTACCGGAAGAGAGCTCGTGCGCCCAACCGTATGCACCAATAACGTCTGCGTTGCCGTCCATGCCGGCAGCAATTTTACCGGTTGAACCTTCATGCGCTTTCACCAGACCCAGACGAGTCAGGTTAGGCAAATTCAGCGGGCCCTTACGGCCTTTGTCAGCCTCGCCTTTGGCGCAGGCTTCCGCAATGTGGCCCATCGTATCTGCGCCAACATCACCAAAGCGGTCAGCGTCTTCCGTTGCACCAATCCCGAAGGAGTCCAGCACCATAATAAATGCACGTTTCATCTTGTTCTCCATACATCTTGCGCTGCAAAAAAGCGATCAGATCAGTATATAACTATTCGGTGATGCGACGATAGACGGTCGGCGTAATTTCAGGCGCTTTGTCGTCCAGTTTAATTGCCGCTTTGACGGCTTTCGCCGCGTCCTGCCAGCTGGCTTCGTCTTTCGCGTGGATGACCGCCAGCGGACGTTGCCCATCAACGCTGTCGCCCAGACGCGCCATGTCGGTGAAGCCGACGCTGTAATCAATGGTGTCAGATGCCTGACGACGACCGCCACCCATCGAAACCACTGCCATTCCCAGTGCACGGGTGTCCATTGCACTCACAAAACCTTCGGTATCAGCATAGACGGCTTTGCTAAGCATCGCCGTTGGCAGATATTTCGCATAATTTTCAACGAAATCGGTCGGGCCTTTCTGTGCCGCGACCATACGGCCGAAGATGTCAGCCGCCTTGCCGTTATCCAGTACTGCCTGTAATTTAGCGCGCGCTTCAGCGTCATCTTTCGCCAGATTACCGGAGATCAGCATTTCCACACACAGCGCCATCGTGACGTCGAACAGTCGTGGGTTACGGTATTCGCCGGTCAGGAACTGGACCGCTTCGCGAACTTCAACCGCGTTACCCGCGCTGGATGCCAGAACCTGATTCATATCGGTCAGCAAGGCGGTGGTACGCACACCCGCGCCGTTAGACACGCCGACGATGGCTTCTGCCAATGCGGCCGACAGTTCGTAGGTTGGCATAAAGGCGCCGCTGCCTACTTTCACGTCCATCACCAGCGCATCCAGGCCTTCAGCCAGTTTCTTCGCCAGAATAGAGGCGGTAATCAATGGAATGGAGTCTACGGTCGCGGTGATATCACGAGTGGCATAAAAACGTTTATCCGCCGGTGCCAGCGAGCTGGTTTGCCCAATAATCGCCACACCCACGTCTTTAATAATTTCGCGGAAACGGTTGTCGTCCGGGAAGATGTCGAAGCCGGGGATAGCTTCCAGTTTGTCGAGCGTTCCGCCGGTATGGCCAAGGCCGCGACCGGAGATCATCGGAATATAGCCGCCGCAGGCAGCCACCATTGGGCCAAGCATCAGTGAAGTAACGTCACCGACACCGCCGGTGGAATGCTTATCGACAATCGGGCCGTTCAGATTAAGGCTCTTCCAGTCAAGGACGGTGCCCGAATCCCGCATCGCCATGGTCAGCGAGACACGCTCCGGCATGCTCATATCATGGAAGAAAATGGTCATCGCCAGGGCTGCAATTTGCCCTTCAGAGATGGTGTTATCGCGAATACCGTTGATAAAGAAACGAATTTCCTCATCACTCAGTGCCTGACCATCACGTTTTTTACGAATAATTTCTTGAGCGAGAAACAAGGTACCCTCCTATGAAGTTAATAGCGAGGCTGGGGTGTAAACCCTCATCCTGGTCCTCCCCCGACAAGGGAGAGGGAAGCGGATGACATGATTGGTTGTCATCACGTTACCCGGTTTTCGCCCTCTCCCATCCGGGGAGAGGGTTGGGGTGAGGGTGCACCCGTGAGTCATGAAGACTTAGTAGCTGCTTGCGCTTTTACCGTCGCCGTGGCCCAGCGCTTTCAGCAGGCTCGCCAGCAGGGAAGATGCGCCAAAGCGATAGTGACGGGAATCAGCCCAGTCAGCGCCAAACAGTTCGTCAGCAATTGACAGGAACAGCTGCGCGTCTTCTGCGCTGCGAACGCCGCCCGCCGGTTTGAAGCCGACGGTTTTTTCTACGCCCATATCACGAATGACTTCCATCATGATGCGCGCGCTTTCTGGGGTTGCGTTGACCGGAACTTTACCGGTAGAGGTTTTAATGAAATCAGCGCCAGCCTTGATAGAAATTTCAGAGGCTTTACGAATCAGCGCTTCTTCTTTCAGTTCACCGGTTTCGATGATCACTTTCAGCAGTACGTTCGCTGCCGCACAGGCCTCTTTACAGGCTTTAACCAGATCAAAACCGATCTGCTCGTTGCCTGCAATCAGCGCGCGGTATGGGAATACAACGTCAACTTCGTCAGCACCATAGGCAATCGCTGCGCGGGTTTCTGCCAGCGCGATATCGATATCGTCGTTACCGTGCGGGAAGTTGGTAACGGTGGCGATACGGATGTTCGGCGTACCCTGCTCGTTCAGCGTTTTACGGGCAATGGGAATGAAACGTGGGTAGATGCAGACTGCAGCAGTGTTGCCAACCGGCGTTTTTGCCTGATGACACAGGGCGATCACTTTCGCATCGGTGTCGTCTTCATTCAGGGTCGTTAAGTCCATCAACTGCAGCGCACGCAGGCTGCTTGCCTTTAAATCAGTCATTTTGCTCTCCGACGGCTCTTTGCCGTGTAAATCGTTACCTTGCGGGTCTGTGACTATTGTAACACTGCCCCACGCTCACACTTCGACTTTCATCACACTTAGTGAAAACTTCGTACAAATTTGCATTACAACAACGCGACACACTTCAAACTTTAGCCGTAAAGGTACGAATTAAAACGCCCATTCAGCCGCTGGGATCAAAGGATCGCCCTATCGCATTTCATACACTTCTCGCATCACTCGTCTGAGGAACCGAACATGCCAACATCGATTGATTCACCGCTGCTGACACAGTGCCAGCAAATTGTGACAAGCTCCGTGTTAACCCCGGAACAGAAACGTCATTTTCTGGCTCTCGAAGCCGAAAACGCCCTACCGTACCCCGAAATTTCAGCACAGGCTCAGGCGGCACTCGCCGACGGCGTGATCTGCGATATGTTCGAAGGGCATGCGCCCTATAAACCGCGATATGTCTTACCGGACTATGCGCGTTTCCTGGCGAACGGCTCAGCCTGGCTTGAGCTGGAAGGGGCCCAGGATCTGGATGACGCGCTTTCGCTGCTGACCATCCTGTATCACCATGTCCCTTCCGTCACCGCGATGCCGGTCTATCTCGGTCATCTGGATGAGCTATTGTCGCCTTATGTTATAATTCTAACACAAGATGAAATCGATATTCGAATAAAACGTTTCTGGCGCTATCTCGATCGCACGCTTCCTGACGCTTTCACTCACGTCAACATTGGCCCACACGATACGCCTATCACCCGCGCCATTTTACGTGCGGATGCCGAGTTAAAGCAGGTTGCGCCAAATCTAACCTTTATCTATGACCCGGAAATTACCCCTGACGATTTACTGCTACAGGTGGCACAAAATATTTGCGAGTGCAGCAAACCGCACATTGCCAACGGGCCATTAAATGATAAAATTTTCACAAAAGGCCAGTATGGTATCGTCAGCTGTTACAACTCGCTGCCGGTCTCTGGCGGCGGCAGCACCCTGGTACGGATGAACTTACAGCAGGTCGCCCTCCGTAGCCGTTCCATCGACGACTTCTTCAGCCATCAGTTGCCGCACTACTGCCAGTTGCAAACCGACATCATCAACGCGCGCAGCCGCTTCCTCTACGAACAATCTCACTTCTTTGAGAATAGCTTCCTGGTGAGCGAAGGCTTGATCGACCCGAACAGATTTGTTCCGATGTTCGGCATCTATTCGCTTGCCGAAGCCGTCAACGTGCTATGTGAGCGTGATGGCATTCAAGCGCGCTATGGCAAAGACGAACAGGCCAATCAACTTGCCTACCGCATCAGCGCCGAGCTTGCCGATTTTGTCTCCCGTACGCCGGTGCAATACGGCTGGCAACAGCGCGCGTTGCTACACGCGCAATCAGGGATCAGTTCTGACACCGGTACCACGCCGGGGGCACGTCTGCCATATGGAGATGAGCCAGACCCGATTACCCATTTACTCACCGTCGCGCCGCATCATGCGCACTATGCAGCAGGAATCAGCGACATCCTGACATTGGATGAAACGGTAAAACGTAATCCGCAAGCGGTGATGCAGCTGTGTCTCGGTGCTTTTAAGGTTGGGATGCGTGAATTCAGCGCTAACGTCAGCGGCAACGATTTGGTTCGCGTCACGGGCTATATGGTGCGCCTGTCAGATCTCGAGAAGTACCGCGCCGAAGGCTCACGCACCAACACCACGTGGCTTGGAGAAGAAGCCGCCCGCAATACCCGTATCCTGGAACGTCAACCTCGCGTCGTAAGCCATGAACAACAGATGCGCTTTAGTCAGTAAAATCATCCCATTTTCCTGCGTCGATGGGCCGGGCAGTCGCCTGGCTCTGTTTCTGCAGGGCTGCAACCTACGCTGCAAGAACTGCCACAACCCGTGGACCATGGGACGATGCAATGACTGCGGCGAATGCGTACCTCAGTGCCCCCATCAGGCGCTAAGTCTGCGCGAGGGGAAAGTATGCTGGCAGGCGGATGTCTGTCAGCAGTGCGACACCTGCCTGCATCTGTGTCCGCAGCAGGCGACGCCCATGGCTCAGACCATGAACGTTGAGCAGATTATACAACGAATACGCCAGGTAACGCCGTTCATCGAGGGCATTACCGTCAGCGGCGGGGAAGCCACCACTCAGTTGCCGTTTGTCTGCGCCCTCTTCCAATGCGTAAAGGAAACGCCTGAACTCAAGCACCTGACTTGTCTCGTCGATAGCAACGGCGAATTACCGCTTACCGGCTGGGAGAAACTGCGTCCAGTGTGTGATGGCGTGATGGTCGATTTAAAGTCGTGGGACAACGCCGTGCATCAGGCGCTCACAGGTAGAGGCAACGCCCGGATCAAACAAAGTATCCAGTGGCTAGCGCAGCAGGGAATGTTGAGCGAGTTACGGTTACTGGTGATCCCGGAACAGACGGATTATCTGCAAGAATCCGTCGCGCTGAGCGCATTTATCGCCAGTCTGGGTGACGTGCCCGTGCGCCTGAATGCGTTTCACGCTCACGGAGTCTATGGAGAAGCAAAAACATGGCGCAGCGCTGGGCCGCAGGATATTGAAGCAGTCAGCCAGGCGCTGCAGGCCGGAGGAATAACGAGGCTTATCCCTCCGGCACTGTACTTATAGGGCTAAGAACACACCGGCGATGGTCGCACTCATCAGATTCGAGAGCGTACCCGCCGCGACCGCTTTCAGGCCCAACTGCGCGATTTCCTGACGACGATTAGGTGCCATGCTGCCCAACCCACCGATAAGAATCGCAATCGAAGAGAGGTTCGCAAAGCCGCACAGCGCAAAGGAGATGATCGCTTTGGTGTGGTTAGAAATCACCTGCAGCCCGGCCGCCGCAACGTCGGCATCCGCTTTCAGGTACTCACCAAAGTTCATGTAGGCCACGAATTCGTTGATCACCAGCTTCTGACCGATAAAGGAACCGGCCACCGTGGCTTCACTCCACGGAACGCCAATCACCCATGCCAGCGGCGAGAAGACCCAGCCCAAAATCAGCTGTAGAGACAGGTCTGGATAGTTAAACCAGCCGCCAACGCCAGAGAGAATGCCGTTAAGCAGTGCAATCAACGCGATAAACGCCAGCAGCATAGCCCCAACGTTCAGCGCCAGCTGCATCCCAGATGCTGCACCCGATGCAGCGGCATCCAGTACGTTGGCTGGTGCATCCGCATCTTTTTCATTCTTTTCAAGAGTTGGCGAATCATGCGGCGTTTCCGTTTCCGGCACGATGATTTTCGCGAACAGCAGGCCACCCGGTGCCGCCATAAACGACGCTGCAATCAGGTATTCCAACGGTACACCCATCTGTGCGTAACCGGCGAGTACAGACCCCGCCACCGACGCCAGGCCACCACACATCACCGCAAACAGCTCGGAACGGGTCATGGTTGCAATGTAGGGACGCACCACCAGAGGCGCTTCCGTCTGGCCAACGAAAATATTCGCCGTGGCCGACAGTGATTCCGTACGGGAGGTTTTAAGCACCGCACGCAGCGCCCCGCCCAGAATACGAATCACAAACTGCATGATGCCGAGGTAATACAACACCGCAATCAGTGAGGAGAAGAAGACGATGACTGGCAGAACGCGCAGCGCAAAGACAAAGCCGCCGCCGCCAAACACTTCAAACATTTTATCGGAAACCAAGCCACCGAAGAGGAAACCAATCCCTTCGTTGCCATAGGCAATCACGTTAGCGACGCCTTCCGACATTGCCAGCAGCACTTTTCGCCCGGCGGGCACATAGAGAATTAACGCACCAATGCCGACCTGTAAAAGCCAGGCACCCAGCACGGTTCGGAGATTAATCGCTTTACGATTACTGGAAAGCAGCAAGGCGATGGCTAGTAGCACCACCATGCCAATAAGTCCCATGAGGATTTGCATACAGAGTCCCTGTGTATTGAAAAACATGATAATTACGGCAGAACAACGCGGCGATTATAACGTCACGTAATTATCTTTTTCGGGCAATGTCACAGGTTTAGCGCAACAGAAACGGGTTAAAAAGTAATAATGAGATCTAAGTCACCCTACAAGTTCGAAAATAGTGCAGTGGTATTCTCGTAGAGCGCGTGGGCTATCTCATCCGGCGACTCCTGCCGTAAAGCACACAGGTGCGTAAAGACATCGGCAGCCCGCTCCGGACGGTTCGGCTGCCCCTGATAACCATTCAGCGGCATATCGGGCGCGTCGGTCTCCAGGACCAGCGACTGTAGGGGCAATCTTGCCATCACGGCACGGGTTTTACTCGCTCGGGGATAAGATATCGTACCGCCAACGCCAATTTTATACCCCAGTTGCACGAAGCGCTCCGCCTGCTGCAGGCTGCCGGCGAAACCATGCACCACGCCGGTTCGCGGAAGGTTATGCCGTTTTAGATGCAACGCTAGCTTATCGTGGGTCCGACGCGAGTGAAGGATAACCGGCAGATCGTAGCGTTTCGCCAGCTGCAATTGAGCATCCAGCAGGTACTGTTGGCGCTCAAACTGCGGATTTTCTCGATACAGGTCGAGACCGATTTCGCCCACAGCAACTAATTTTAATGGCTTCATGGCTATTTTCGTTTCCAGCGCTGCCAGGCACTCATCGCGATGACGCTCCACCACAATGGGATGCAACCCAAGCGCAGCGTACAGTGGAGCAAACTGCTCGGCCAGCGCCAGCACGCGTGGGAAGTTATCGGCTTCGGTGGCTGGGATAATGATCTTGCCAATACCGGCAGCGGCGGCGCGCTCGATACTTGCCGCTTCATCGCCGGTAAACGGAGGGAAATCAAAATGGCAGTGGGTATCAATGAAACGGCCGTTCACGCCAGATCCTTATCATTAAAAAGTGTATCGTTTCCGGGTAACACGCCGGCCATTGCCGCCGTGGGTATCTCGTTCGCAGCCGGTATTTCGGTAATGGGCTGCGCAATAGACGTCACGCTCGGTGAACGGTGGCGTACAAGCGGCGGTTTCTCCACTAACAGTTTACCGATGGTCGCCAGAAAGTAGCGCCCGCATAAGCGCCCAATCTTATAGTCCTGACGCAGTGCCGGTATGCCGCTCCCTAGCGCCATGCTGAGTAACGGTTTCGGCGGATAGATTTCAAAAATACGCAGTTTACCCGGCGGGTTTTCAATAAATTGCTGGATTTCGGAATAGCTGGCTTCATGGTGCTGTACCAGGTTCACCAGTGGCTGCAAGCTACTCTCACCGAGCCAACGCTCCATGCGTTTAAACCATTGTGGCGTGTAATACATTTGCGACGGAACGGTACGGATAACCACCAGCGTCTTTGCTCCCTGCCTCGCAGCCTCGCGAACCGGAATCGCATCGCTCACACCGCCATCAAGGTAACTGACGCCATCCAGTGCGACACCGGGTCGGTAAAAACCAGGAATCGCGCTGGAAGCACGAATAATATCGAGCCAATTCTGCTTGGTGGGCGAAAAATAACTGGGCGTATAGTCATCGCTACGGCAGGCACAGATATAAAAGGATTTACCGAGTTCAAACAGGCGTTCGGCGGTTTCCATCGCCAGCGGCATTTGCCCCGCAGTAGAGCCAACCAGCCAGTCGAGATCGATAAGGTTACCGCCGCGGACAAAGCGAACCGGGTCGAAAAACTCCCGCCGGGTGGTGTAGCGCATGATGACTTTACGTCCATACCCCGGTTGATGACACAAGTAGGCAGAAAGATTTTGCGCCCCCGCAGAGGTGCCATAATAGAGGTCGAAAGGGTTGAACCGTGCCCGCATAAACTCATCAAGCACTCCCGCGGTGAAAATACCACGCTGCCCGCCACCTTCACAGACCAGCGCCATGCGGCCGGGTTTAAAACGACTCAGCGATAATGGCGAAATATTGCCAAGCGTGACGGGTATACGCTGCCCCACCTCTGCCTACCTGTTTTTTTGATTCTTCAGTATTACAAAGTAGCCTAATTTCCCGTCGGCTAAAACTAATAAAGCCAGTCCACTGGACTGGCTTTGCTGTTGTACTCGTTTTCGCGTGTCGTTCTAAGGCCGTTTACGCCCGGCAAACAGGCTGACCAGGAAGATAATGATCCCCACAACAAACACGATTTTTGCTGCCCAAGCAGCGGTACCCGCCAATCCACCAAATCCTAATGCGGCGGCAATTAACGCGATAACCAGAAATATAATGCCCCAACGAAACATAAGCTTCTCCTTTACCATAGTTAATGTCGACCGCTTGCTATGAACGTTCAAACCACTCATATGCACTATTTTTAGTGTGGTGCACATTTTGCCTCCTGCCAAATATCAGGAGACAAAATGACCACTTATTACTGCGTTTTCAGATCATTTTTGACGCTTTTCACGCCGTCAACCGCTTTGGCGATACTTTCAGCGCGATCGCTTTGTGCCTGAGATTTCACCGTCCCTGACAGCTGGACAACGCCATCGGTGGTCTCGACTTTCACGTTACGCGAAGGAACGATGTCATCCGCCAGCAGTTTCGCTTTTACTTCGCTGGTCGTTGCCGTATCTCCGGCATAGCCTTTAATCGAACTTTCTTTGCTGTCGCGGACGTGGAGTTTGTCACTCACAGAGGTGACCCCCTCAACCGCTTTTGCCGCCGCAACGGCGGCTTCGGCCTGAGCCTGGCTTTGCACAAAGCCACTCAACGTCACGACTTTTTTCTCTGTTTTCACCGAGATATCGGTGCTCTTAATACTGTCGTTATCCACCAGGGCTGCTTTGACTTTCGCCGTGATGGTGCTGTCATCCATAAAGCTTCCCACTTTATTCCCTGCACTTTCGGCACTCGCCTGCGCCTTATCCATCGTCGTTGTTTCCGCATAAACGGAACCGGTGGCTACAGCAGAGGTCAGCATCACGGCAAGCAGAGTTTTGGACATCGTCATTTTTTTCATCATCAATGTATTCCTATCTGTTTTGCTCGTAATTTGAGCATGAGCAACACGCTGGTTGCATTGCTGAATAGGGTAAGAATCCCCTATGGCCGCGTATTTCTAACGGTTGCCCGAATCCATCGAACTCATCATTCACCGCTAAATCGCGTCCAAATCCAGTTATTAATATTGCGATAGAAATAAATGTTAGCTTTAAGCGCTTATCCAAAATTGAAAATCAGAATTTAAAGCCAACACAGATGTCATCGCTTTGTTAAATATAGATCACAATTTTGAAACCGCTCGCTTCGTTGTGCAAAAAACAAACAGTTAGCGAAAAAAGGGAGGGAATTAGGAACTTTCCGTAAGAGGCTAATAAGGAAGGAAAAGTGTCAGGATGCAGCGGCTGCCGCATCCTGAAGAGGTTTTTTAGTGCTCGCGAGTTTTACGGAACTCAACGTCAGGATAACGCTCCTGAGTCAGGTTCAGGTTGACCATGGTCGGCGCGATATACGTCAGGTTATCGCCGCCGTCGAGCGCCAGCTGAATTTCGTTCTTACGCTTAAACTCTTCGAATTTCTTCACGTCCTTGCCTTCGACCCAGCGGGCAGTGGCGACGTTAACGGATTCGTAGATAGCTTCAACGTTGTATTCGCTTTTCAGGCGGGCTACGACCACGTCAAACTGCAGCACACCAACGGCGCCTACAATCAAATCGTTGTTAGCGATTGGGCGGAATACCTGTACCGCACCTTCTTCCGACAGCTGGACCAGACCTTTCAGCAGCTGTTTTTGTTTCAACGGGTCTTTCAGGCGGATACGACGGAACAGTTCAGGTGCGAAGTTCGGAATACCGGTGAACTTCATCATTTCACCCTGAGTAAAGGTGTCGCCAATCTGAATCGTGCCGTGGTTATGCAGGCCGATGATATCGCCCGGATAGGCTTCTTCAACGTGCGAGCGGTCACCGGCCATAAAGGTCAGCGCGTCGGAAATCACCACGTCCTTACCAATACGTACCTGACGCAGCTTCATGCCTTTTTCATATTTACCGGACACCACGCGCATAAACGCCACACGGTCGCGGTGTTTCGGGTCCATGTTGGCCTGAATTTTAAAAACAAAGCCGGTGAACTTCTCATCCTGCGCTTCAACCAGACGCGTATCTGTGCGACGCGGCATCGGTGCCGGAGCCCACTCCACTAAACCGTCAAGCATATGGTCTACGCCAAAGTTACCCAGCGCGGTCCCGAAGAATACAGGGGTAATTTCGCCAGCCAGGAACAGCTCTTTATCGAACTCGTTGGATGCGCCCTGAACCAGTTCCAGCTCATCACGCAGCTGCTGCGCCAGGTCTTCGCCCACCGCGGCATCCAGTTCCGGGTTGTTCAGACCTTTAACAATGCGCACTTCCTGGATGGTGTGGCCCTTACCGGTCTGGTACAGATAGGTTTCATCTTTATAAAGATGGTACACACCTTTGAACAGCTTGCCGCAGCCAATCGGCCAGGTGATAGGCGCACAGCCGATTTTCAGCTCGCGCTCCACTTCATCCAGCACTTCCATCGGATCGCGGATGTCACGGTCAAGTTTGTTCATGAAGGTCAGGATCGGCGTGTCACGCAGACGGGTGACTTCCATCAGCTTACGAGTACGATCCTCGACCCCTTTTGCGGCATCAATCACCATTAAACAGCAGTCCACCGCCGTCAGAGTACGGTAGGTATCTTCCGAGAAGTCTTCGTGCCCCGGGGTGTCCAGCAGGTTCACCAGGCAGTCGTGATACGGGAACTGCATGACGGAGGTGGTAATGGAGATCCCACGCTGTTTTTCCATCTCCATCCAGTCAGATTTTGCATGCTGGCTGGAGCCACGGCCTTTTACGGTACCCGCAGTCTGAATGGCCTGTCCGAATAACAGAACCTTTTCAGTAATTGTCGTTTTACCGGCATCCGGGTGAGAAATAATGGCAAAAGTGCGGCGCTTGGCCACCTCTTGCAGATAAGGAGACAACGTCATAATTCATTCTTCTTAGTAAACGCGGCAACGCGCCACGCATGTTGAATACGAAAAAATTGCGGCTATTTTACCCATCAATGGGGGGCTGGCAATCACTGTTTACACAGGAGTAACTCCAGTTCAGGCAATGAGGTCACCGTCCAGTCAGGCTTAATGCCTTCTGGCAGCGGACGTTGATGGGCATTTAACCAGCAGGTAGCCCAACTGGCGTTCATGCCACCGCGAATATCAGACTCGGCGGTATCGCCAACCATGAGTACGCGAGAACGGTCCGGGTTCCCGGCCAGTTCCAGGGTATAGTCAAAGATCCGGCGATCCGGCTTTGCGACACCCACTTCTTCCGAAATTATCAGCAGTTCAAAATGGTCGCGTAGCCCCGTGCGTTCCAGACGCGTCTGCTGCAGCGAGGTGAAGCCGTTGGTGATAATGCCCATTTTCACCTTTCCTTGCAGCGCATTCAGCAGCGATACCGCTCCCGGTAGCGGCGCACAGATCTCGGCCATCGCATTCATAAAAGCATCGTTAAGATCGCCTGGATGGACGTTTAAACGTTCTGCCCAACTGGTAAAGCGCTGATGTTGAAGCTGGAGCGAGGTAATCGCGCCATTCTGGTAATCCACCCACAGCGGTTTATTGATCGCCTGGTAGTCCTGAAAATCTTCCGCGGTAAATGTCACGCTATAGTCGAGAAACATCCGCTGTAGGCCGCTAAACGAGTCAAACGTAAACAGCGTCTCGTCGGCATCGAAGAAAATCCAGTCCCACTTCATCATCTTTTCACCTTGTCTTACATACTGATGGGCAGCGCCATAATAATGGCATCCTCACGGCCTTCTGCCGTCGGATAATAGTTGCGACGAATGGTCGCTTCGTTAAAGCCTAAACTCTCATACAACGCGATAGCCGCGTGATTTGACGCACGAACCTCAAGCCATAGCGTCGCCACACCGCGCGTTTCTAATGAATCAATGAGATGTTCAAGCAGTTCACGCCCCAGGCCACGGCGCTGATAATCAGGGTCGACGGCAATATTAAACAGCGTCGCTTCATCCAGGACAATTTGCGTAATCGCAAAGGCCGCCATCTCACCATCGACTGACATCTGGAGATTCAGATAGCGTTCACCCTGATTGCTGGCAAAGGTTTGTTCACTCCAGGGAAACGCATGGGCGCGTTTTTCAATGTCAAAGGCGCGAGGTAAATCAGTCGTGCTGAGGATAGAAATCGTGTTCATGGGCGCAAATTTGTTGCCAAAGCGCGGCGCGCGCAGGCGCGCTGGCTTGCAGTTCATTAAATGTAGGCGTCGTAAGGACAACGCCTTCCAGCGTGGCTGATGCCGTATTGCCAAGATGCCAACAATGACAGCGGCTGCCCTCGGGCAGCATGGCGACACGATCGGGCGTCAGCGGTAAAACCTGGTCAGGCGTAAGACATAACGCGCGAAGAATATCGCTTATTAATGGCTCCGTCAGCGCGGGTAACGCTTCCCCCACCATCACTAAACGAACATGCTGCGGGAGCGTAATGGCGATTTCACCCTGCAGTACCCCGGGGCGGTGCAGTGACCACTGGGTAATACCCAACTGTTGTAATTGCCAGTCTCGCCGGGATGTCATGTGAAATGCTCCTGTCTATCAAGGGCGCAAATATAGCAAATTCATCGAAACTGCGCCAATGACACTCTCTATTCACAAAATCATTCGAGTTGTATCACCAAACGCCTTAGCGTTTTGAACAGCGCTTGTGCTGGCCCCGAAGGGGCGAGGCTGCAAGCCGAGTAACCCAGCAAGCAAGTGCATCCCTGGATGCGTACATAAGTAGGTGACTGGGGTGAAAGAGTGCAGCCAACGTAGAGGCAACTTGCAGGATGACGTGTATAATCGCCGCTTAAGTTTATTGAGGAATAATTCATGTCTGCTTTTACCCCGGCAAGTGAAGTCTTGCTGCGCCACAGTGATGATTTCGAACAGAGCCGTATTTTCTTTGCCGGCGATTTGCAGGATGACCTGCCCGCTCGTCTGGAAACCGCGGCCAGCCGCGCACATACCCAGCAATACCACCACTGGCAGGTACTGAGTCGCCAGATGAATGACAACGTCCGTTTTAGCCTTGTGGCCGAAGCGGAAGATGTGGCGGACAGCGATACCTTTATCTACTACTGGCCGAAAAACAAGCCAGAAGCGCAGTTCCAACTGATGAATATTCTGTCCCTGCTGCCGGTCGGCACGGATATTTTCGTTGTCGGCGAGAACCGTAGCGGTGTGCGTAGCGCAGAGCAGATGCTGGCGGAGTTCGCACCGCTCAACAAAATTGATAGCGCCCGCCGTTGTGGTCTGTACCACGGTCGTCTGGAAAAGCAGCCGACATTCGATGCAGATGCTTTCTGGGGCGAATACGCTCAGGGCGATCTGACCATCAAAACGCTGCCAGGCGTCTTCAGTCGTGATGGTCTGGATGTGGGTAGCCAACTGTTGCTCTCTACGCTGACTCCGCATACTAAAGGCAAAGTGCTGGATGTGGGCTGTGGCGCGGGCGTGCTTGCGGTTTCATTGGCTAATCATTCACCGAAGGTTCGTTTAACGCTATGCGACGTGAATGCAGCAGCAGTCGAAGCCAGCCGCGCAACGCTTGCAGCAAACGGTATTGAGGGCGAGGTTCTGGCGAGCAATGTCTTCTCCGAGATCAACGGTCGTTTCGACATGATTATCTCCAACCCACCGTTCCATGATGGCATGCAAACCAGCCTGGATGCCGCACAGACTCTGATCCGCGGAGCGGTGCGTCATCTGAACAGCGGTGGCGAACTGCGCATCGTGGCCAACGCCTTCCTGCCGTATCCGGCGATACTGGACGAAATGTTTGGTTTCCATGAAGTGATCGCTCAAACCGGACGCTTCAAAGTCTATCGCGCCATCATGACCCGTCAGGCGAAAAAGGCTTAATCCACAGGCCGGATGACGCATAAACGCGGCATCCGGCTCAAAACTGAGGCAATCGCCGTTTTTTGCAGCAATCACGCACCGACCTACAATTAAGTATTGACGTCAAGCGTAAAACCACTAGAATGCGCCTCCGTGGTAACGATACTTTTTTGTATCGATGGTATGCGAAGGTGGCGGAATTGGTAGACGCGCTAGCTTCAGGTGTTAGTGTCCTTTCGGACGTGGGGGTTCAAGTCCCCCCCCTCGCACCATAAACCACGTTATATCGCTCGCACTGTGCGAAGGTGGCGGAATTGGTAGACGCGCTAGCTTCAGGTGTTAGTGTCCTTAGGATGTGGGGGTTCGAGTCCCCCCCCTCGCACCACGAGGGCGATATAATAGCAACGAGACTTCTGTGCGAAGGTGGCGGAATTGGTAGACGCGCTAGCTTCAGGTGTTAGTGTCCTTAGGATGTGGGGGTTCGAGTCCCCCCCCTCGCACCAGCATTCTCGTTCTCTCCCTGAAATTCCTCCTTGATTATTCCATCATTTTTAAATTCATCGTTATCAAGACAATGCCGCCGATCAAAGCAATGCATGATGGCAGCAGTACGAAATGACGTAGCTGACGATGCCAAATCATTACGCAGCTTAACAGCAAACCGACAACAATCACTGCGCGCCAAACGTCCGCCGACAGGCCCATTGTACTCAGTATCGCCAACGCAACACCCGGAATCAGAACGCCCCAGCCACTGCCTAATGTTCTTTGCAACATGACCCAACCCGCAAATGATAATGATACTCAATATCATATGTTATTTTTTGTTATTTGTCAGCTTATACGCTAAGGTTTCATAATCATTAATGACATGAATATTGTATGGTGATACGTTGTATAAAAATAATATGTCGAATAATTATATATTCGCGTTTTAACGCATCTTTTATTCTTGTTTTTTATGCACTTAATTATTTATTTAAGGCTGACTACAACTTCAAACAATGACTGTACAATCATGGCGCACGCTGCGCGCACAAAAATATCAGCTCACGTTCAGGCTGTATTTGTTTCTAAACCTCGTCTCATCGGCGCTATCTGTCTTGAGCCCGATATATGACGTCAATATTTTCCCTCTGCCCGCAACGCTGATTGCGGTAGGCAGCGGAATACTGCTGCTCTGGAACTGGCGATATTCCCGTATCCGTTTGAATGTACCGATAATTTCGGCAGCCTTTGGCTGTTTTTGGGCGTGGCATACTTTAAGTAAAACTCAGGTCCTTTATTCGGCAAACGACAATTTCCAACTTGTAGCGCTATTCAGCGTACTATTTGTTGGGACGATTGCATTTTCAAATAATATCATCGCCTTTGCGCTACATTCACTGCCAACCTTTATTGTCTGTTTAGCAACCAGTGACACCGACCAATGGTGGCGAATGGTCTACTGCTTCGCACTACCATTAATTGGTATTGCCATCCAATACGTTATCCAGCGACGTAACGATACTTTCGCCCAGGGATTAATGTATAAGCTGCTGGAAGAGCGAGAAACCCTAAACGGCCTGAGCATGCTTGACCCGCTGACCGGTCTCTATAACCGCCGTGGCTTCCAGTTCCGTCTGGAGTCGCTGCTGGCGGTAGGAACGGGGCAGCACTCAGTATTGCTGTTAGATATTGACCATTTTAAGGCCTATAACGATCATTATGGCCATATGATGGGTGACCAGGCGCTTATGCGTGTCTCTGCCGCTATTCGCAATTCTGTACGCTCACGCGACATTGTGACGCGTTTTGGCGGTGAAGAGTTCATGGTGCTACTGCCACACTGTGATATCCCGACCGCCATGCAGGCGGCAGAACGCATTCGTCAGCACGTGTATGATCTCAAAATCCCACATATGTTTAACGCCAGCGTCGCAACCCATGTGACCGTCAGCATTGGTGTCGCCCCGCTGATAGATAAAGACATCAACGCCTCGATGGCCATGGCGGATAAAGCGCTATACGAAGCCAAAAACATGGGACGTAATAACATTCTGAACAGCGATCAGATTCCCGCCGTCTAAGTTCACAAAAATCAGGCGCAGGTGACAAACCGCTTGCGCCTGATTTCATCTATAGCTACGATTACTAATCATTATCATTTAGGTTTGTATCTCGCTATTCCTATGGCTTATCGTTCCGCTCCCATTATTGATGATCTGATCTGGCGTACGCCGCTCTCACCGAGCGAAAATGCGTTAGCGGAATCGGTGCGTGCGAAAATAACCGAACAGCGTCCACATATGCTGGAGCTGTTTCGCCTGAATGAAGATACTCCAGACCGTGCTAAAACACTGGCTGAATGGGCAAAACCCGCGGAGTTAAGCTCGCTGCTAGCCGTCTACTCCGATCATATCTACCGTCATCAGCCAACGCAGACGAGGGAAAGTAAGCCGCTGATTTCGCTCTGGGCGCAGTGGTATATCGGCCTGTTAGTACCGCCATTAATGTTGGCGCTGTTGACTGAAGAATCGGCTATTTCCCTCTCTCCTGACCATTTCCGCGTGGAATTTCACGAGACAGGCCGCGCGGCCTGCTTCTGGGTCGATGTGTACCACGATCTCCGCGCCAGCCAGAAACCCGTCGCCGACCGTATGGATAACATCGTGACACAGGCGCTGATGCCTGTCGTTGAGGCTCTGGAAGCAACGGGGGATATCAACGGTAAGCTTATCTGGAGTAATACCGGTTATTTAATTAACTGGTATCTCGGTGAGATGATCGCACTTCTGGGTGAGGAACAGGTTAGCCTGCTGCGCCAACGCTGCTTCTTTGCCAAAACGCTCGCTAACGGTCAGGATAACCCACTGTGGCGTACCGTGGTCATGCGGGATGGTCGTTTAGTTCGCCGTACCTGCTGCCAGCGCTACCGCCTGCCAGACGTTCAACAATGCGGTGATTGCACGCTGAAATAATCAACGGGGCTTTCGCCCCGTTGATATCCTACCGATTTATGCAACCTGCTGGCTTTCTTCTGCCGCCGCACGCTGCGCCTCTTCTTCTTCCTGCTCAAGCAATTGTTTTTCGTAGACTTTAAAGAATGGATAGTAAATAACCGCTGAAACACACGCCAGCAGCACAACCAGAATTGCCGCACGGAAGTCCCAGCCAAGTGCCCACGCGCCACCGATTGGTGCAGGCGCAGTCCACGGTACAACGGAGATCACGCGACCAATCAGATCCAGTTTCATTGCCGCCCAAGCCAGAATGGCGTTAACCATCGGCGCCAACAGGAACGGAATAAAGAACACCGGGTTCATTACGATTGGCGTACCAAAAATCACCGGCTCATTGATATTGAACAGGCTAGGCACCACGCTCAGGCGACCAATTGAGCGCAGATGCGCTGAGCGGCTACGCAGGTAGCAGAACACCAGTCCCATCGTCGCACCGGAACCGCCCACTACGATAAAGAAGGTCCAGAAGGCCTCCATAAAGATGTGTGGCAAAGGCGCACCTTGTGCCAGCGCAGTCTGGTTCAGGCCCAGGTTGGTCAGCCAGAACATCTGCAGCATGCCAGAGACAATCGCCGCACCATGGATGCCAGCAAACCACAGCAGGTGACCGATCAGGACCGCCAGCAGAATGGCCGGTAAAGAGTCAGCTGCGGAAACCAGCGGTTTAAATACCGACATAATGGCCTGTGGGATCAGCATGTCGAATTGGCTTTGAATGAACAGACTTAGGGGGTACAGCGTCAGCACTACAACCAGTACAGGAATCAACAGATCAAAGGAGTTTTTGATCATCGGCGGCACCTGGTCCGGCAGGCGGATACCAATGTTGCGGATTTTCAGAAAGCGCATCATTTCGACACAGTAGACCGCCACCAGAATTGCGGTGAAAATACCGGTTCCACCAAGACTGTCTACAGGCAGATGACCGCTGGTTTTGGGTGCAGCAACCAGCAGAAATGCCATAATTGACAGCATGGAGCACATGAACGGGTCGAGCTGATTGGTTTTTTCGTAGTGCTTACCCAAGTTGTACGATATTGCCGCGCAGATATAGATCGACATTATGCCCATCGTCATATCAAACGGCGTCAGAATACGCCCTTCAAATTCTTTGGCCAGGTCTAGCCACGCGCGAGCAAAGCCCCAAGTGGTATCCGGTGAAAACGGTGGATAAGCAAACACTAACAAGAACGACCCAACGATCATGAAAGGCATCGCGGAGATAAAACCGTCACGGATAGCCATGACGTGGCGCTGAGATGAAATCCGTCCTGCAACGGGACTGACGTAATTTTCTACAAAACGAAATATTAAATTAAATGCAGCGTGATTAGCAGACATAGCAGCCCTCCTGACAGGCTTGAGACGTAAGCACAGCAACAACGATTTTGCCGACGCATAACTGGGCATACGATGAACTACCATGACGCGCGGATGTGTGGCCCGCATTGATGTTCATTTGAATACAGTTCATACACGGCTCTTATTATAGATACAAAGGAAGTTACCACCGCAGTATCAGTCGCCGCGCAAAGAACAGCAACCGGTTACAGTAACCGGTTGCATTGATTGTGAAGGAGATCCAGAAATCAAACAATTTTTGCACAACTTCATCGCGATATTTACAACCTAATTGGCTTTGTGACAGAGTGGCTCGCCGAAATTTCTGGAGAAAATGATGAGCCTACAGTCTGTACGAGAATTCTTTGCCGAGAATGCCCCTGACATTGCGATTATCGAGCTTGAACAAAGTACAGCGACCGTTGCATTAGCCGCCGCTGCACACCAGGTAGAACCAGGGCAAATAGCAAAAACGTTATCATTGAAGATTAAAGACAAGGTCATTTTAGTGGTCGCTAAAGGCGATGCACGTCTGGACAACAAAAAGCTAAAAGATACGTTTGGCGCGAAAGCAAGAATGCTCAGCAGCGACGAAGTCGTCGTGCTTACCGGGCATCCGGTTGGCGGCGTCTGCCCGTTCGGCCTGGAAAATCCACTGGCCGTTTATTGCGACATTTCGCTTCAACAGTATGAAGAGGTTCTACCTGCGGCTGGAGGCACCCACAGTGCCGTGCGAATTTCCCCCCAAAGAATGGCGAGCCTCACCGCAGCAACGTGGATTGATGTTTGCCAGTAAGCGATATTCATTATGCTGAGCGTAGCGGCTGCGTAAATGCAGTATTACGATCGGGTAAGGACACCAGTAAATCCGCCGCGCTCAGAAGGCCAACATCGGAACTCACGCCAAGCTTCGTCATCGCGTTAAATTTATGCGCGCGGATCGTTTTGATATTCCGCCCCAACCGCTGAGAGATTTCCATCAACGAATAGCCATAAGTCATATAGCGTAAGATCATGTTCTCCGTTGGGCTAAGGAAATGACATTCGCTCCGAATCGACGAGGTCTCTTCACATTTATTCCCTAACGCCGCTTCACTCAGCAGATTGAGCATTTCCTGTTGCAGCTCAAGCAGCGTACAGGCTTTACTTAACACGCCATGGATATAGGTCGGTGAAAGGTGTTTGATTAGCGCCATTTCCGTTTTGTCATTGGCCAGTATGACTCGTACCATATCTGGAAAATCGCGTGCAATCTTCCCCAACGCATACAAACATTCAATGCGTGAGTCTCGCGTTCCGGAAAGACAAAAAATCACCGCGTCATATGATGTTTGCCGCAACGCCTGGGTAAACTCGGCGATATTGCGGAAGTACTGAAAAGAACGATGCTCATCCTGAGCATTCATGAATAAATGACGCAATCCTACTGCAGTCATAATACAGTTCTCGATTACAGCAACGCACTGCTTCCCGCCGTGCTTTTCCATTCAGCTTGCTCTCCATAGGCTGTGTAGAGATTGAGTTCTTTAGTTCCCTGGCTGCTGTTGAGCCAGGCGTACATTTCGGCATTACTACGAAGAGCAAGACGACGCATTGCGCTATTCTTTTGCGCACTAATGGTTTTATTACTCTTCTTCAATAAAGCTGCAATTTGGTTGATACCCCATCCTTTCGCTAAAAGGCGGAGGACTTTGCGTTCTGACAGCGTCAGCATAATGAGCCGCTCGCTTTCACTTTCCGTATCATCATTTTTAGGCATTGAAAGCAGCGTCTGGCTAATTTTCTCCACGCTCATACCACCCTGCTGAATGGCCTGAATGACGCGCTCAACCGAGTCAGAATCCGAAAGTAAGGTACTTTCCGGACGCATGAGAAACTCAACGGCCAGCGCATAGTATTGCCGACCAATCATGAACACCCAGTGAATATCGCGATACTGCGACAATAACGTATAGTATTGTTCGCAAAGAGCTCGGGGATTTCTGATATCGCCTGAAAAATCAATAATGACAACATCAGCACGGCGAAGTTGAAGTAGCGTCAGCTCTTCCAGAGTCTGACAAAAGTTGAGTTCGTAATCGGGGAAGTGCGCCCCCATGATAGTGCTAAGCCCGGACTGCATTACCGGTATTTTACTGATGATGACTGCGAACTTGCAGAATTCTGGCACCATATAACCTCCGTATCCATTCGAAGATTCATTTCCTGAATATAAATACATCAAGAACAGAAATAATATTAACAGGAAATAAACCAATCCTTTTCTATTTCCTTAAATAGAATATTTTTGACGCTTTGTGCCAGTCTATTAGTTGATACAGCTGTATTGAATCACTGGCTGTGTTGACTAAATCAGTATTACATATCAATCAATGAGCAATCACTTAGAAAACATTAATCCCAAGATAAGTAAAAATTAAAATTCATCCACACTATTTAACCCGGATCACTCTATTTCTAATTTGAATTCCTTCGGGGTCATACCGCCCTTTTTACGGAAAAATCGGGAAAAATAAGTGACATCACTAAACCCTAAGTAATCAGAGATTTGTGTCACTGTCATACTGGTGTACTGCAGGCTTCTTTTCGCTTCCAGCAGCAGGCGCTGATGCAACACCCCCAACGCACTGGCACCGTGAAACTCCCGGCATAAACAGTTTAAGTGCGTTGTGGACACTCCTAATTTTTGCGCATATTCGGCAAGCGAAAGATGTTCACGATAGTGGCTTTCAATGAGTCGAGAAAATTGTCGTAGCACAACACGTTTACGCTCACTTTTGTCTTCAATCACAGTAGGTTGCGAGCCTTGCCGGTTAAGCCAGACCAGCAGCGCGCTAAGTAATGAGTACAGCATCATTTCACGCGCATCATTATCTTGTGTGTATTCATGGAGTAACGTCGAAAACAGCGTCTGAATATGTCGATTCGATCGGTTAACCGGGATACAGTCAGGTCGACTGAGAACATCAAGCTGACGGCCAAACTGTGTCTCCAGTCGACTTAATAAAGGCAATGCCAGCGACAGGACATACCCTTGGGTACCCGGTGAAAAACGAAATCCATGCACACAGAGCGATGGAACGACTTGAATACTAGACTCAGTCACCACTCGCCGCTCCCCCTCTATTTCAATATCTGCCTGCCCTTTATGCAGATAAAGCAGCTGTACCAGCTCCGCATGCTGGTGCACCTGAATATGCCACTCGTACAGGCTGCTTCGCTGAAGGATTGATTCACAGTGCAGCAGATCGGGCGTTGGCCAGCCCTTTTGTTCACCATAGAGCTTAAAGACCGGCACAATATTGACCGACTGTCCCGCGCCTCCCGCTCGTTTCATTCTCTATTCCACCCTTTCATAAGGTAAGCCAACATAGTTCTCCGCAATCGTGGTCAGTCCGGCCCGTGACCCTAGATAGTACTGGCGATCGGCTTCCTGCATCTTTTTATCGAATGCACTCTTATCCTGGAAATCATGCAGCAAATGAGTCATAAACCAGCTGAACCGTTCACCTTTCCACACACGATTGAGCGCCAGCTGCGAGTACTGGCTCAGTAGATCGACACGCCCGTTGTGATAATACTGACGCAATATACGCCACAGATAATTCACGTCAGACACCGCCAAATTCAGCCCTTTTGCACCTGTCGGAGGCACAATATGCGCCGCATCCCCGACGAGGAACATACGGCCAAACTGCATTGGCTCCACCACATAGCTACGCAGCGGCGCAATACTCTTCTCAAGTGAGTGACCAGTTACTAACTTCTTACTCAGTTCATCCGGTAAACGGCATTTCAGCTCATTCCAGAAGCGTTCGTCAGTCCATTGCTCAACCTTGTCACTCAGCGGGACCTGCAGATAGTAGCGACTTCTTGTTAGTGAGCGCTGACTACACAAAACAAATCCGCGCTCATGGTGCGCATAAATCAGCTCAGGGTTAACCGGTGGGGTATCCGACAACAGCCCCAACCAGCCAAATGGCCAGATACTTTCGTACTCGCGGAGAATCTCGCGTGGAATACTCTGCCGGGAGACACCGTGGAATCCATCGCATCCCGCGACAAAGTCGCACTCAATTTTGCAATGCTCGCCATCCTTCACGAAGGTGACATACGGCTTATCGCTTTTGAGATCGTGTAGCGCGACCTGCTCAACGCCATAAATCGTCTGCGCACCACTGGACTCACGCGCTTCCATCAGATCGCGCGTAACCTCCGTCTGCCCGTATACCATCACGCTCTTGCCTTGTGTTAACTCACTTAGCGGCACCGGAATACGCCTGTCAGCAAACAGAAACTCTACGCCGTGATGAATAAGCCCCTCAGCATCCATGCGGCGGGAAACTCCCGCCTCACGCAGCAGCTCAACGGTACCGTTCTCAAGAATCCCGGCACGGATACGCCCCAGCACATACTCTGGTGTCTGGCGCTCCAGGATCACGGTTTTAATCCCGGCATTGTGCAGCAGCTGTCCAAGCAGCAGCCCCGAAGGCCCGGCACCGATAATGGCGACTTGCGTGTTCATAGGGAGACCTCACATTCTGGTTAATTATTTGTTTATTTTGTGTATCGATAAAGTTTCAGAATGCATTTTTGATAAGTCAGTAACGAAAAAGAAGGCCAGAATCCGTTCAAAAATTGCACTTTCGAACAGTTTTTCAAAAGTGTGGGCAACATCAACTCTTTGCTCCTGAGCAATTGCCGTTGAATTTTTGCACATTGTTTGATCCCAACCGGATAGCCCTCGCGCACTCTTCGGGTAAAAGTAGGTCATTACGCGGACGTTTTTTTGGTCAGGGTCATTATGGAAGTCGATCAGTCAGAACAACGAGTCATCACCCGGCTCTGTATTCAGTGCGGTCTTTTTTTATTGCAGCATGGTGCGGAAAGTGCCCTGGTGGAGGAGCTCTCAACTAGACTTGGGCGCGCACTGGGCATGGACAGCGTCGAAAGTGCGATTTCCTCAAACGCGATTGTTCTAACCACCATCAAAGACGGGCTGTGCCTCACCTCGACGCGCAAAAATAGCGATCGTGGCATTAACATGCACGTAGTAACCGAAGTGCAGCACATCGTCATTATGGCCGAGCATAAATTGCTGGATCATAAAGACGTTGCGAAGCGTTTTTCACAAATCAAACCCTTGCGCTACCCGCGGTGGCTAGTCGTGCTGATGGTTGGGCTATCGTGTGCCTGCTTCTGTAAGCTCAACAACGGTGGTTGGGATGGCGCATTCGTCACCTTCTGCGCCAGCACCGTGGCGATGTATATCCGTCAGTTGCTGACGCACCGCTCAATGCATCCACAAATCAACTTCGGCCTGACCGCCTTCGTGGCAACCACCGTTTCCGGGCTAATGCTACAGCTGCCAGCTTTCCAGCAAACATCGACCGTCGCTATGGCGGCCAGCGTGCTGTTACTGGTCCCCGGTTTTCCGCTGATCAACTCGGTCGCCGACATGTTTAAAGGCCATATCAATACCGGGCTCGCTCGCTGGGCCATCGCCAGCCTGTTGACGCTGGCAACCTGTGTGGGCGTTGTCATGGCTATGACCTTATGGGGGCTACGCGGATGGGTGTAATCGATTTTCTGTTACTACTGGCGCAGGACATGGTGTTGTCTGCCATTCCGGCCGTGGGCTTTGCGATGGTCTTTAACGTTCCGCAGCGCGCGCTTCCTTGGTGCGCGCTACTTGGCGCTATCGGCCACGCTTCGCGCTTTACCATGATGACTGCCGGTTTTAATATTGAATGGGCCACTTTCCTGGCGGCGATGTTGGTTGGCAGCATTGGCATTCAATGGTCGCGCTGGTATCTGGCGCATCCAAAAATATTCACCGTGGCGGCCGTGATCCCCATGTTCCCCGGCATATCAGCGTATACCGCGATGATCTCAGCGGTGAAAATCAGCCACTTTGGTTATACCGAAGAGATGATGATCACTTTGTTGAGCAACTTCCTCAAAGCATCATCTATCGTGGGTGCACTGTCCATCGGCCTGTCAATTCCCGGGCTGTGGCTCTATCGCAAGCGTCCGCGGGTTTAACAGCAAACGCGGTACGGGAGAGTGCCGCCCTTGCCCAAGCTTGTGCTACTATGTGCAGTATTCGTGCGGGTTTCCTGCACCCTTCCCGTTGTTTTTTCTGTATTGAGATAGTGTTATGTCTTCGCGAATTTTAACGCCTAACGTGATTGGTATTGATGCGTTCATCGCCGATCCTGTGGCTATTCTTGCGCAAACCCAGGGCGGCGCGCTCGCGGTGTTTGCCAATAATGCGCCTGCGTTCTATGCCATTACGCCAGAGCGGCTGGCACAGCTGCTGGCGCTGGAAGAAAAACTATCCCGTCCAGGTAGCGACGTGGCGCTGGATGCACAGTTTTTTGAAGAATCTACCCCAGCGCCTATCGCTGTACCAATGGGTAAATTTGCCATGTACGCAGGCTGGCAGCCCGATGCAGAGTTTCTACGACTTTCCGCGCTGTGGGGCATTGCGCTTAGCGAACCGGTCACGCCGGAAGAGCTGGCCTCGTTCGTCGCATACTGGCAGGCAGAAGGCAAAGTCTTCCATCACGTCCAGTGGCAGCAAAAATTGGCGCGCAGCGTACAGATGGGGCGGGCAAACGGTAGCAGCCAGGCGCGTCGTGATATCAATACGGTCAGCGAGCCTGACAGTCATATTCCACCGGGTTTCAGAGGTTGAGCATGAAAGACGTTGGCGAATTAATGAAACGCTTGCAGAAGATGATGCCGGCACACATCAAACCGGCGTTTAAAACCGGCGAGGAACTGCTCGCCTGGCAAAAGGAACAGGGCGAGATCCGTGCTGCCGCGCTGGCACGAGAAAACCGCGCCATGAAGATGCAACGCACCTTCAACCGCTCTGGGATTCGTCCCCTGCACCAGAACTGCTCGTTTGATAACTACCGCGTCGAAAACGAAGGCCAGATGAACGCGTTGGCGAAAGCGCGCCAGTACGTCGATGAATTCGACGGCAACATCGCCAGCTTTATCTTCTCAGGCAAACCGGGCACCGGTAAAAACCACCTGGCAGCCGCCATCTGCAACGAATTGCTGCTGCGCGGTAAATCGGTGCTGATCATTACCGTCGCCGATATTATGTCAGCCATGAAAGAGACTTTCGGCAATCGGGAAACCAGCGAAGAACAGCTGTTAAGCGATCTGAGCAACGTCGATTTGCTGGTTATCGATGAGATCGGCATGCAGACCGAATCACGTTATGAAAAAGTGATCATTAACCAAATCGTCGATCGTCGCTCCTCATCCAAACGACCGACCGGTATGCTAACCAACAGCAATCTGGACGAGATGAATAAGATGTTGGGCGAGCGTGTGATGGACCGCATGCGCCTTGGCAACAGCTTGTGGGTCATTTTTAACTGGGATAGCTATCGCAGTCGCGTCACTGGCAAAGAGTATTAAGATAAATCCGGTGAATGGGAAGCGTATACTCATCAGGTTAACCTTTACTAGCACACACGAGTCCACCCATGAAATCAGTAAAATCGATGCTTTGCCGCGTAATCATTGCTAGCGCGTTTGTTTCCACTGCGGCAGGTGCCGTATCGTTACAGGATCTGAGCAGCGCAGCCACTCAGCTTAGCGGCGGAAGCAGCACGCAAAGCGGCGGTTCTTCACTTTCGTCCCTGACCAGCCTGCTCAGCGGCGGCAGCCAATCACTGAGCTCCAGCACCATGAATAATGCCGCTGGGATCATGCAGTATTGTGCAAAAGAGAAACTGGCCTCCGTGACTAACGTTGATAACGTGAAAAACCAGGTGCTGGATAAACTGGGCCTGAGCACACCGGCTGAACAGAAAAAAGATACCGGCTATATGGACGGCATCGAAGGTCTGCTTAATGCCAAAGATGGCCAGAAGTTGGATCTCGACAGTTTAGGTAACACCGAACTGGGCAAAAAAGTGAAAACGAAAGCCTGCGATCTGGTGCTGAAACAAGGCGTTAACTTCCTTTCCTAATGCTTTTGCGGTGAATAAAATCATGCATTTTATTCACCGCTAATATTCCTCCGCTAAAAAAATCGCCTATTTCTAAACCAATTCTGAATAACAGCACACTTTCACCACGATAGAATTGCAGACAGATGACGACACAATTACATTGTGAAGTTAATTTCTGTTCAGCCAGCACACCTGGCGCTGTTGGGGACGTGTAGTGTCAGAGTTGTTATCCCTCGTGCTCTTTCTGGCTTCTATCGCCATTTACGCGTGGAAGGCGGGGCGTAATAAGTGGTGGTTTGCTGCCACCTTAGCGGTACTGGGCCTGTTTGTGGTCCTCAATATTACGCTGTATGCAAGTGACTACTTCACCGGCGATGGTATCAACGATGCGGTGCTCTACACCCTAACGAATAGCCTAACGGGCGCGGGTGTCGGCAAATACATTCTTCCAGGGCTGGGTATTGTTGTCGCGCTGGTCGCCGTATTCAGCGGTCTAGGCTGGTTGCTGCGCCGCCGCCGTCATCATCCCCATCACTTTGGTTATAGCCTGCTGGCACTGATTCTGGCGGTCGGTTCTGTTGACGCCAGCCCGGCGTTTCGTCAGATTAGCGAGCTGGTAAAATCGCAGTCGCGCGATGGCGACCCTGACTTCTCGGCCTACTATAAAGAGCCGTCGAAGACGATCCCGAATCCGAAATTAAACCTCGTCTACATCTATGGTGAAAGCCTCGAGCGCACCTACTTTGATGAGCAGGCCTTCCCTAATTTGGCCCCTGAACTGGGTGCACTGAAGAACGAAGGACTGGATTTCAGCCATACCATGCAGCTGCCAGGCACCGACTACACGATTGCCGGAATGGTCGCCTCCCAGTGCGGTATTCCGCTCTTTGCGCCGTTTGAAGGCAACGCTTCTGCTTCACTTTCCAGCTTTTTCCCACAGAATATCTGTCTTGGCGATATCCTGAAAAACTCGGGCTACGAGAACTACTTCGTTCAGGGTGCCAACCTGCGCTTTGCCGGGAAAGACGTATTCCTGAAATCGCACGGCTTTGATTACCTGTACGGCGCGGAAGAGTTGAAAACCACCGTTGCCGATCCGGCCTACAAAAACGACTGGGGCTACTACGATGACACCGTGCTGGATGAAGCCTGGAAGAAATTTGAAACCCTCTCCCGCGAAGGGAAACGTTTCTCGCTGTTTACCTTAACCGTAGACACTCACCACCCGGATGGTTTTATCTCCCGCACCTGCAACCGCAAACGCTACGACATCAACGGTAAAGCCAACCAGTCGTTTAGCGCGGTGGCCTGCAGCCAGGAAAACATTGCCGAATTTATCAATAAGATCAAAGCATCGCCGTGGTTCAAAGACACCGTTATCGTCGTCTCCTCCGATCATCTGGCGATGAAAAATACCGCCTGGGATGAACTGAACAAACAGGACCGCAGCAATCTATTCTTCGTACTGCGCGGTGATAAGCCCGACGAGCAAGATCTACTGGCGGTGAAGCGTAACACCATGGATAACGGCGCCACGGTGCTCGATATTCTCGGCGGCGACAACTTTATCGGCCTCGGGCGCAGCAGCCTGTCAGGGCAGTCGCTTTCTGAAGTGTTCCTCAACATGAAAGAAAAAGTGCTGGCCTGGAAGCCCGACGTCATTCGCCTGTGGAACTTCCCGAAAGAGATGAAAACCTTCTCTATCGACACCCAGAAAAACATGATTGCGTTCTCCGGCAGCCATTTCCGCCTGCCGTTGCTGCTGCGCGTGTCGGATAACCGCGTAGAGCCGCTGCCGGAAAGTGAGTACTCCGCGCCGCTGCGCTACCAGTTAGCTGACTTCGCTCCTCGCGATAATTTCGTCTGGATTGACCGCTGCTATAAGATGGCACAGCTGTGGTCACCAGCACTGTCGCTCTCCACCAACTGGTGCGTTTCGCAGGGCCAGTTGGGCGGCGAGCAGAAAGTGCAGCAGGTCGATAAAGCCATGTGGAACGGTAAAACCGAATTTAAAGACACGGTTATCGACATGGTGCGCTACAAAGGCAACGTCGACTCGCTGAAAATCGTCGATAACGATATTCGCTATAAGGCCGACAGCTTTATCTTCAACGTTGCCGGTGCGCCGGAAGAGGTGAGGAGCTTTAGCGGCATCTCGCGTCCTGAATCCTGGGGCCGCTGGTCTAACGCGCAGTTGGGCAAAGAAGTGAAGATTGAGTACCAGCATCCGCTGCCGAAACGCTTCGATCTGGTGATCACCGCCAAAGCCTATGGCCCTAACGCCAATCAACCGATCCCGGTTCGCGTGGGCAAAAGCGAACAGCTGCTGACGCTAAACAACGATGTCACCACGACCACGCTGCATTTTGATAACCCTGCAAATGCCAATACGCTGGTGATCGTGCCGCCGGATCCGCAGTCGACGAACGATGGCAACATTCTCGGTCACTCCCCGCGCCAGCTGGGTATTGGCATGGTAGAAATCAAAGTTGTCGCTTCGGAAGGCTAACCAATCTAGCCCGGTAGCCGTCACCCTACCGGGCTTGTTCCCAAAGCAGGCCCTATGATCTTCTCCTGTCGCCCGACCACCCAACTTGATATTGCCGCCCTGCCCGCCATTGAACGCGCAGCAGGACAGCGCTTCGCCCAAATACCTGAACTGGCCTGGCTTGCCGAGGGGCCCGTTATTTCCATGGTTCAGCACCAGCAGGCCGCGTCTGACGGTATGAGCTGGGTTGTGCTGGCAGGAGATTGCCCGGTCGGTTTTCTGCTGGCTGAAGCGCAAGATGATTCGCTGTTTATTTCCGAAATATCGCTGCATCTGGCCTGGCAGGGGCAAGGCTTAGGCCGTCGACTGATCGATTTTGTGGCAAAAGTGGCAAGGGTGAGAGGTTTTACATCGCTGACGTTAACGACATTTCGGGATATGCCGTGGAATGCGCCATGGTACGCGCGGATGGGGTTTGACATTCTGCCAGAGACGACGCTAAGCGCCGTACTCCGACAAAAACGACAAGAAGAGACTGCGCATGGCTTCGCGTATGAATCACGCTGCGCCATGCGCTTGAAGCTGGATTAGCGCGCCAGCATCAGAAGGTTTCCCAATTTTCCCCAGTGTCGGTAGCGGCTGCTTTACGCAACGTCGTCGGCGCTACTGCAACTGCATTTGCTGGCTCACGTGCTGCCGCAGCCTGGCTTTGCTGAATACGGAACACGGCTACCGCTTGGGTCAGACGGCTCGCTTGTTCTTCCAGCGCGGCTGCCGCAGCGGCAGACTCTTCTACCAGCGAGGCGTTCTGCTGAGTCACGCGGTCCATCTCGGCAACCGCCAGCCCAACCTGATCGATCCCGCGGCTCTGCTCATCGGATGCCGAAGCGATTTCGCCCATGATATCGGTCACGCGGGTTACCGCATTGACGATTTCATCCATGGTTTCACCCGCGCTTTCCACCAGCGTAGAACCGAGGTCAACGCGGCTAACTGAATCTTCAATCAGGCTTTTAATTTCGCGAGCCGCCTGGGCGCTGCGCTGCGCCAGGTTGCGTACTTCACCGGCTACCACGGCAAAACCACGACCTTGCTCGCCTGCACGCGCCGCTTCTACTGCGGCGTTCAGCGCCAGAATGTTGGTCTGGAAGGCAATACCGTCAATCACGCTGATAATATCGGCAATTTTCTGCGAACTGGCGGTAATATCGCGCATTGTCTGCACGACATTATCCACCACTTTACCGCCTTTCTGCGCGGTTTCCGACGCACTCAGCGCCAGATGGCTGGCCTGGCGGGCGTTTTCGGCGTTCTGCTTCACGGTCGCCGTCAGCTCTTCCATGCTGGCTGCAGTCTCTTCCAGAGAAGCGGCCTGCTGTTCGGTACGGGAAGAGAGATCGTTGTTGCCCATCGCGATTTCGCTGGCACCGCTATAAATCGCATCAGCACCCTGACGCACTTCACCCACGGTACGCGCCAGTTCACCCTGCATATGGCGCAGAGAGTGCGCCAGCTCGCCCATTTCGTTGTGGCTCTCCACATCGATGCGCTTCACCAGATCGCCACCGGCAATATGACGAATACTGTCGATTAAACGATTCAGTGGCGAGATAAGCGTTTTACGCACGCCCAGCCACACGAAGATAATCACCGCCAGTACAGCCACCATCACCGCGAACAGGATCCACAGCGCCTGGCTGTATGAGGCATTGTTGTCTTTCACCGCCATGTCATACAGGCTGTCGTTTTGCTGCAGATAGTTGACGTAAGCTTTCTCAAACCCGTCCTGATAGCCCTGAGTCGGCTGATCGAAGAATTCGTTGATCTTGCCCGCGCCCAGCAGCTGGATTAATTCGCCCAGTGCACCGTGGTAGATATCGTAGTTACGCTGAATTTCCAGAGCCGCCGCTTCGCTTTGACGCGGATCGCGCGGCATTCCTTGATATTCGGTCCAGCGCTTTTCCGCTTCTGCCAGCGATTTCGTGGCAATCTGCATCAGTTCAGCGACGGTTGCACCGCTGCCGATATTGTTCTGATCCATCATGTAGCGGATCCCGGCGCGGTTTAAGGTGTTACGCGTTTGCAGCAGGGCAACCCAGCTGCCGTTCAGCCCAGACTGCTGCTGACGCACGGTTTGTAGAATGGTGAAATTCTCTTTGTCATGCTTAAGAGAGTTAAAGAACAGCCCTCCAGAGGCCAACTGTAACAGGCCAAACAAGACCAAAACCAGCACGAGGCTAGTGACAATTTTAAGACGGTTTAACATGTTTCTCTTTCCTTTAGACGAATAACAAATTTTCGGCGGGGAAAAGAAAAACTTTATAGAAATTATGCCTATTAATGCACGGCAATAACGCGATATTCCGTTAGGAACATGATGCTAACGCCCCATCCAGATCCGACAAAATAGTCGGCGCCGATGGAGCGCCGCGGAAGATAAATACGGAAGGTTTATCCGCGCAAAGCGCAGATTTCATCGTACAGGCTGCGGGAAAGCGTCAGCCCCTGTTTTTCACTTTGCACACGTGCCTGGTAACGACGCTCACCCGGCAGCCTCGCGCCCTGTGCCTGCATCCCCTCAAACAGCGTCTCGGCGCGGGCCAAATGCACCGGTGCTTCCATCCCTAAGAAACGCTGCGGGTCGAGCGCCAGAATCAACTCGCCGCCGTACGGCAGACCACCGGCACCGTTATCCCAGGCGAGAGATTCCGCACTGGTCATATCGCCAATCAATGGACCCGCAAACAGCTCGACCATTGCAGCCAGCGCCGAGCCTTTATGGCCGCCGAAGGTCAGCATCGCCCCATCCAGCACCGCCTGTGGATCGGTTGTCGGCTGCCCTTCGCTATCAATGCCCCAGCCTTCGGGAATGGATTTTCCCGCCCGCTGATGTAGCTGGATTTCCCCGCGCGCCGCCGCACTGGTGGCCATATCAAAGATAAACGGATGCTTCTCACCGCGCGGCCAGCCAAAAGCTATCGGGTTAGTACCAAACAGTGGTTGCGTGCCGCCGGCCGGTGCAACCCAGGCATGACTTGGGGTACAGGCATAGCCCACCAGCCCGGCATCGGTCAGCGGTTCAACATCGGCAAACAGCGCCGAAAAGTGCACACAGTGGTTAATCGCCAATGCTGCAATTCCGCAATGGCGGGCTTTTTCAATTAATAACGGCAGTGCCTGCTCGTAAGCGCACAATGAGTACGCGCCCTGGGCATCGGCTTTCACGATAGCCGGCGCCTGATCGACAATAATCGGCTCAGCGTTCCCTGAGACTTTACCTTTACGCAGAGTCTCAGCGATACCCAGCAAACGCCAAAGTCCGTGAGAGGCGCAGCCATCGCGCTCGCCTGCCGTGACGTTGCGTGCAATCGCCTCAGCGTGAGGTTGTGAAAAACCATTGGCGCGCAAAACGTCGAGGGCCAGCGCATAGGCGTCAGTGAGCGCGATGTTTACCGTAGTCATTCTTGTTCTCCATATTGTCGGGCAGGTTTAACGTATAAGGGGAGACGCGGGTTTTACTTGGTTAACCATGTGATTTAAATCACATTTATATTCATTCGCGCCAGCAATGTTCCACCTGAACTCTATCACGCCTTTCAGTTGCTGTGCATGAATGGATGGCATTTTGTCCACCCGTGCCACCCAATCTTAATAAGTGCAACCCGCAGCCCATACCTCGCAGAGTCAGGTTTTCGCGGCTTTGGCTTCGCCCAGCGCCGCAATATCAATCAGCATCAGAAAAAACTTGCGATCTCAATCACATAATTGCCCCTTGCTCAGCGCGTGTTCAACCGCTTACCCCCGCAAGTAACCGCTTAGCCCCCACTTTCAACCGCTCACCCACTTACTCAACTTTACACGCGCGTCAGTCTGGCAAACTTGTCGTCAGCATAACGATCAATACCTCCTCAACCCCAAACTCAAAACAACGGCAGCTTCGGCTGAATATTCATCCTATAAAAACCAGGTTTTACTATGGATACTAAAAAGCTATTCAAGCACATACCCTGGGTGATTCTCGGAATCATCGGTGCGTTTTGCCTCTCGGTCGTCGCTCTGCGCCGCGGTGAGCACGTCAGTGCCCTGTGGATCGTCGTAGCGTCGGTTTCCGTTTATCTGGTAGCTTATCGCTACTACAGCCTGTACATCGCCCAGAAGGTGATGAAGCTTGACCCGACGCGTGCAACGCCGGCGGTCATTAACAACGATGGCCTGAACTACGTGCCGACCAACCGCTACGTGCTGTTCGGCCACCACTTCGCCGCTATCGCCGGTGCCGGTCCGCTGGTCGGCCCGGTACTCGCCGCGCAGATGGGCTACCTGCCGGGTACCCTGTGGTTGCTGGCAGGCGTCGTGCTGGCGGGTGCAGTACAGGACTTTATGGTGCTGTTTATCTCCACGCGCCGTAACGGTTCGTCACTGGGCGAAATGGTCAAAGAAGAGATGGGCCGCGTGCCGGGCTCCATCGCGCTGTTTGGCTGCTTCCTGATCATGATTATTATCCTGGCGGTGCTGGCGCTGATCGTGGTGAAAGCCCTCGCAGAAAGCCCGTGGGGTGTATTCACCGTCTGCTCGACCGTGCCGATTGCGCTGTTTATGGGTATCTACATGCGCTTTATCCGTCCGGGCCGCGTCGGCGAAGTGTCGGTGATTGGTATCGTGCTGCTGGTTGCCTCGATTTACTTCGGCGGCGTGATTGCACACGACCCATACTGGGGCCCTGCGCTGACCTTTAAAGACACCACCATCACCTTCGCGCTGATTGGTTACGCCTTTATCTCCGCGCTGCTGCCAGTGTGGCTGATTCTGGCACCGCGTGACTACCTCGCGACCTTCCTGAAAATCGGCGTTATCGTCGGCCTGGCGCTGGGGATCGTTATCCTCAACCCAGATCTGAAAATGCCAGCAGTGACCCAGTACATCGATGGTACCGGCCCGCTGTGGAAAGGCGCGATGTTCCCGTTCCTGTTCATCACCATTGCCTGTGGTGCCGTTTCTGGCTTCCATGCGCTGATCTCCTCCGGTACTACGCCGAAGCTGCTGGCGAACGAAAACGATGCTCGTCTGATTGGCTACGGCGCAATGCTGATGGAATCCTTCGTGGCCATCATGGCGCTGGTTGCGGCTTCTATCATCGAGCCGGGCCTGTACTTTGCCATGAACACCCCGCCGGCTGGCCTGGGCATCACCATGCCAAATCTGCATGAGATGGGCGGCGAGAACGCGGCGCTGATTGCTGCGCAGCTGAAAGACGTGACCGTGCATGCAGCAGCGACCGTCAGCTCCTGGGGCTTCGTCATCTCCCCTGAGCAGATTCTGCAAACCGCGAAAGATATCGGCGAACCGTCAGTGCTAAACCGCGCAGGTGGCGCACCAACGCTGGCCGTCGGTATTGCCCACGTGTTCCACAAAGTGATGCCGATGGCCGATATGGGCTTCTGGTACCACTTCGGTATCCTGTTTGAAGCGCTGTTCATCCTCACCGCGCTGGACGCCGGTACCCGTGCTGGCCGCTTCATGCTGCAGGATCTGTTGGGCAACTTCGTGCCATTCCTGAAGAAAACAGACTCTCTGGTGGCAGGTGTTGTCGCAACCGCTGGTTGTGTCGGTCTCTGGGGCTATCTGCTGTATCAAGGCGTGGTCGACCCACTGGGTGGCGTGAAAAGCCTGTGGCCGCTGTTCGGGATCTCTAACCAGATGCTGGCCGCCGTAGCGCTGGTGCTGGGTACGGTAATCCTGATTAAGATGAAGCGTTCTAAATACATCTGGGTAACGACTATCCCAGCGGTATGGCTGCTTATCTGCACCACCTGGGCGCTGGGCCTGAAACTGTTCAGCACCAACCCGCAGATGGAAGGCTTCTTCTACATGGCCAGCCAGTACAAAGAGAAAATTGCTGCCGGTGGTGAACTGACCGCCCAGCAGGTCGCCAACATGAACCATATCGTGGTTAACAACTACACCAACGCAGGCCTGAGTATTCTGTTCCTGGTGGTGGTGTACAGCATCATCTTCTACGGTTTCAAAACCTGGATGCAGGTGCGCAATAGCGATAAACGTACCGACAAAGAAACACCATACGTTCCGGTTCCAGAAGGCGGCGTGAAAACTTCTTCACACCACTAAACCCGATGCCGGATAGCGCTACGCTTATCCGGCATACCATAAATGCAGGCCCGGTAAGCGTAGCGCCACCGGGCTTTTTCTATCTGGATAGCACAATGTTTGGTAACTTAGGACAGGCAAAAAAATATCTCGGTCAGGCAGCAAAAATGCTGATTGGTATCCCGGACTATGACAACTACGTTGAACATATGCAGACCAACCATCCGGATAAGCCGTACATGACCTACGAAGAATTCTTCCGCGAGCGCCAGCAGGCACGCTACGGCGGCGATGGAAAAGGCGGCATGCGCTGCTGCTAAAAGGAGATCACATGGCACCGATTGCAGTTACCCTACTTACCGGGTTCCTCGGCGCGGGGAAAACCACCCTCCTGCGCCATATTCTCAACGAACAGCACGGCTTCAAAATCGCCGTTATTGAAAATGAGTTTGGTGAAGTCTCCGTTGACGACCAGCTGATTGGCGACCGCGCGACCCAGATTAAAACCCTGACCAACGGCTGCATCTGCTGCACCCGCTCCAACGAACTGGAAGATGCGCTGCTCGACCTGCTCGATAACCTCGACAAAGGTACAATCAGCTTTGACCGCCTGGTGATTGAATGCACCGGCATGGCCGATCCAGGGCCTATCATCCAAACCTTTTTCTCCCACGACGTTCTGTGCGAACGCTATCTGCTGGACGGCGTGATTGCGCTGGTTGACGCGGTACACGCCGACGACCAGATGAATCAGTTCACTATCGCACAATCCCAGGTTGGCTACGCTGACCGCATTCTGTTGACCAAAACCGATGTGGCGGGCGATGCCGAAAAGCTCCGCGAGCGTCTGACCCGCATCAACGCCCGCGCGCCGATTTATACCGTCATCCACGGCGATATCGATCTGTCACAACTGTTCAATACCAACGGCTTTATGCTGGAGGAAAACGTCACCTCGAAGCCGCGTTTCCATTTTATGGCCGACAAGCAAAACGACGTGTCGTCTATCGTGGTCGAGCTGGATTACCCGGTCGATATCAGCGACGTTTCTCGCGTGATGGAAAACCTGCTGCTGGATTTTGCCGACAAGCTGCTGCGCTACAAAGGGATGTTGTGGATTGATGGCGAATCTAATCGCCTGCTGTTCCAGGGCGTGCAGCGCCTGTACAGCGCCGACTGGGACCGTCCGTGGGGCGATGAAGCGCCGCACAGTACGCTGGTGTTTATCGGCATCCAGCTACCGGAGGATGAAATCCGCGCCGCATTTGCCGGGTTACGCAAATAGCCGCCCTCACGCTACCCTCTCCGCCTGGAGGGGGTAATAAAATGCGTAGAAATGTAAATTTAGATTGTCGTATAAGACAATTGAAATGTTTTTGGAAATTATTAGAAAACACATTATTTCACTTTCAATCAATTCCTGCCGCTTTGTTCAGCATCCGTTTAGCCAAACGCTAAACCGGTACTAAACGCCAAAAGGTTAAACATTGACGTAGTCAGAAAGACACCAACCAACAACACTACAAATGAATTTCATTAACAAAATCAGCATAAAAATTCGACTTACCTCACATTTGCAGCGATAAAAAATGATTGTTAAGGTGTCCGCAGATTAATTCTGATGACGAGGTATACACCATGAAAAAGCTTAATGTCCTTCTCCTTTCCGCTCTGACCGCCGTATCGGGTTCCGCACTGGCCATGGGGGGCAGCATTGAGCAGGGTAAAAACTTCACCAATCTGAATGTTGAAATGGGTAAATCCTCATCCGGTCTATATGCCGAAGGTAACTGGCTCAAAAATACCGATGATGGCACCCAGACCGGCGGTGTCGGTGCAGGTTATAACCTCGAAGTCGGCCCAGTTATGCTGAACGCGGGTGCAAAAGCTATCTACATCGGGCCGAAAAAAGGCGATAACGGCGTAGCATTCCCAATCGGCGGCGGCGTTAGCGTTGCAGTAACTGACAGCATCAAGGTATTTGGTGAAGGCTATGTTGCGCCAGAAGGCCTGAACAATAGCGTCAAAAACTACGTTGAAGCCAACGGCGGCGTAAGCTGGACCCCAATCACTCCGGTTACCCTGAAAGTGGGCTACCGCCACGTGAGCGTTGATGGTAAAGACGGTCGTCCAGGTCATACCCTGGTTGATGGTGCCTATGTGGGCGGCGGCGTGACGTTCTAATTGTACGAGTCTGACAGAAAACGTGCTCTTGCCGTTATTCTGTTCAGCTAAGTACAAAATTCCGTTCACTTGATGTTTTGTAGAACATGAAACAACCGTATCAGTGAATAGGCAAAGGGGGCGGCGATTGGTCGCCCCAGCGCCCTCCAAGTTAGATGGCATGCGATGAACAGAGTGCGTCATCGGCTGGAAAAGTGAATGTCATACCACTTAGCTGACCCACATTAATCTGCCCGCAGTTGTTCCCACTAGCGGCGAACCACCACCAGCTTCTGGTTCACAAACTCCTTAATCCCTAGATCCGACAGCTCGCGTCCATAACCGGAGCGCTTCACACCGCCAAACGGCAGTTCCGCTGCGGTATCCGTCAGCCAGTTGATATACACCATCCCAGTCTCAATGCGCGACGCCATTTTCTTCGCCCGTTCAATATCCTGGCTGAACACCGCGCCGCCCAAACCGTAGTGGGAGTCATTGGCAAGCGCGACCGCCTCATCGTCGTTTTTCACCACATAAATCTGTGCGACCGGGCCAAAGAACTCTTCAAAATACGCCGGGTTATCACGTGAAATGTGGGTCAGGATGGTCGGCTCAAAAAAGCTGCCCGCACGCTCAACCGGCTTGCCGCCCAGATGCAGTTTGGCGCCGTTTTTGACCGCGGCATTAACCTGTTTGGTCAGCGTCTCCTGCGCCTCTTTTGACGACAGCGGCCCAAGCGTAGTGCTTTCGTCCAACGGATCACCTATCTTCACCTGTTTAAAGGCTTCGCTAAATTTCGTCAGGAAAGACTCGGCGATTTTCTCGTGCAGAATGAATCGTTTCGCCGCCGTACAGACCTGCCCGGCGTTGTTCAAGCGAGCATTGACGCCAATTTTCACCGCTTTATCGAGATTGGCATCGTCCAGCACCACAAACACGTCATTACCACCCAGCTCAAGGGTCGACTTTTTGATGTGCTTCGCCGCCTGAGCGGCAACCACGCTGCCTGCTTTTTCTGAGCCGGTCAGTGCGGCGCCCTGCACGCGATCGTCGGCAATGATATTCGCCACCTGCTGCTGAGAAATATACAGATTGGTCCACGCGCCGTTTGGTGCCCCCGCTTCACGAACCAGATGGGCAAAAGCTTCCGCACAGTGCGGCACTATGCTGGCATGTTTGGCGAGTACCGGGTTACCCGCCGCCAGGTTCGGTGCCAGCACGCGCATCAGCTGATAGTAAGGGAAGTTCCAGGGTTCGACGGCCATCAGCACGCCAATGGGATGATGTTCCACCCTCGCTTCGCCCAGCTCAGAGGGATACTTTACCGGGGCCAAAAATTGTTTCGCATTATCCGCATAGTAGCGGGCAATCTGGGCGCAAAGCTTCACTTCACCACGGCTCTGGGCAATCAGTTTCCCCATCTCCTGGCTGGCGATTTTCGCCAGCTCCTCCGCCCTGTCGTCAATCAGCTCGGCAAGCTTATGCAGCACTGGTAGCCGTTGGTCGATATCGCCTTTTGCCCAGTCGGAGTGATACAGCGCATCGGCCGCTTTGAGCGCCGCTTCAACGTCAGCATCAGTGTGGGAAGGGTACGCTTTGATAAGCTGGTTAGTGGCAGGATTAACTGTCTGGTAAGCCATATTGTGTCTCCTTATTTTTACCGCTTAGGGTATTAAGGGTAGTCAATATGACTGGCTATGGGCGTAAAGTTGGGTATAAACGAAGGTTTCTGAGAAAACCTCCCCCGTAAATCAAGCCAGGGGAGGCCGGAACGTTAGCGCTGTACCTGCAGCACTTCCTGAGACGCTTTATGCTCGTCAACTTCCTGAGGCGTTAACCACAACGATTTACGGCCAAAGCTCTCGTACATTTTCAGCTGATCGTCATAGTGTTTATCGGCCTTGCCGTCCGGGGCGATAAAGCCACTTTGCCCCGGTGCGACCACATCCCAGGCAAGTACCGGGCGGTTGCCCGACGTCGGCGAAAAGACAATCATGTCGTTTTCCGTGCCGCGGTTCTGGTACTCAGCCTGATGACGCGCCTCTTTTGCTGCCGCCTGCGGCACACCGAAGAAGTTGTTGGCCCGGAAAGTGAGCGCCATGGCCGGGGTTTTCCAGCCAGTGACGTCGTTACCGTAGCGTTTTGACAACGTCTGCCAGGCATCGTCCAGCGCCGCCAGTACCACTTCCTGCTGCGGTTTTCCGCCAAACAGATCGACCGCCTGCGGGATTGGCGACTTATCGCCCTGCAGAGCTTCGTAGAGGATTTTTGCCCCGACGCTGATGTTCAGCGAGCCGGTTGGCCCGTCCTGCGTGGTTTCATAGCCACTGGCGCTGTACCACTTGCCAAACGGCGCGGGAACTGCGGCCACCACCGTGCGCTTGAGCATGCTGGTCAGCCAGGCATTCAGAATCGCCGATCCCGGTTGCTGATAGGTTTTTCCGTCATCGTTGACAAGATTTTCACCGTCCCAGAGCGCCAGTTTATCCACCAGCTGGCGGCGCGGATCGTTTTCCGCCAGGCTTGCGGTGGCTTGCTTCAGCGCCGGTAAAAACAGGCGCAGGTTGAGATCCCGACGGCTGGTCTGGCGGATCACATCCCACGCCTGATCGGCGGTAAAGCGCGGCTGTTTATCGAGGATCGCATCGATCTCGGTCACGCGATCCGCCCCGCCCCACAGGAACGCGAACAGATCAGAGGCCGGATAGTCTTTTTGCGGCGAGTTGTTCCAGTTGGCGATATAACCCGACTGCGGGTTATACACTTTCGGGTTCAAATCAAACGACAGCAACCCTTTCCAGTCCCATTTCCCGGTACCGGGAACCGGCAGACGCGGGTCATGACCTGGCTGACGATCCGGATAAGCGCCGGTATGCACATAGCCGATATTGCCATTCACATCGGCGTAGTACCAGTTGATGGTCAGCGCCTGTTTCGCCGCCTGTTGTGTCCACTCCTGCCAGTTTTTGGCCTTCATCTGATGCGTCCACGCCAGCATGGACGCTACCTCTTTGCCGTCCCAGGCGCGCGCTTTGGCATAGGCCGTCTGCGTCGCGGTATCGGTTTTGATGACGTTGCCGTGCAGCGTGCGCCAGATGGTAAAGCTCTCCGGCTCGCCGTCTTTAACCGCGATGGTCTCCTTGCGGCTCAGCATCTTCACCCACTCGCCGTTATGCTGGTAATAACCCGGTTTATCTGCTGAGAGTTTTTCAGCGAAGATGTCGACATCATCGCCGAAACCGGCGGTCGATCCCCATGAAATGGTGCCGTTGTGACCAAAAACGAGGCCCGGATAGGCAAATGGCGTATTGCCGGTGACGTCATAGCCTGCGCCGTGCAGGCCGATACCGTAGGTGTACGCCGGCGCATACCAGCCAAACTGCGGCCCATTGACCATAATGGCCTTCGCATCCTGGGCTTTGTTTTTGCCAATCACCCACATATTGCTGGTGGTCGGATAGCCAGCCAACCCGTTAGCGCCGCTTTGCGCAAACTGCGCGGCGATGGTTTCCCGGTTCTGCCCGGCGGTCAGCGCCAGCAGCGCGCCATCGGCCCCTTTTGCCGGCCGGTCGAGCATCGGTGCCGGCTGGTCGTAGCGCGGCAGCAGCGCCGCCGTTTGCGTGTTTTGCAGATCAAACTTCAGCGGATAGGTGCTTTCCTGCGCCGCAATGGTGGTGGGTGCGGAAGGGTTCACCAGCCATTTCAGCTGGTTAAAGACCGCCATGCCCTGCTGCTTACCGTATTTATCTTTTAACGCCGTCAGCAGCGCCAGGTTATCAATTTCGCTGGTGCTGTCAGAGAAACGGTTGGCCATGGTGCCGACAAAAATCATCGCCACATCAAACGGCTCCCAGTGCTTTGGCTTAAAACCAAAGGTGGAAAACTGCTGGGGCAACAGCTTATCGGGGCTGGCGTTCACTTTATCGATCCACGCATTCATGCCATCGGCATAGCCCTGCAGAATGGATTTATCCTCGGCGGAGAGCGCGGCTAGCTGCGCACGGATGGAATCCGGCCAATAGTTCTGGCGAATATCCTTATCAAAGCTGACGAACGTTTTGCCCAGCACTTCGGAGACGGTCCCCTGTGTGCTGCGGCGCGCCATTTCCATCTGGAACAGGCGATCCTGCGCCACCACGTAGCCATAACCGTAAAACAGTCGATAGGTATCATCGGCGTATATATGCGGCATGCCGTATTCATCGCGAACAATCTTAACCTCGGTTGGCGAGCTCGCCGCCAGCGCAGACAGGCTGGAACAACAGATCAGGGAAGCCACAATACCGTTCACGATCATACGATTTCTATTTTTCATTGTATCCTCTTGCAGGTGTATGATTAGCGAATTGATATTAGCAATCACATTGATTTAATGTATTTCATGCGAATAGTTTCAACGTGAACTGTGAGTTGTGATATGAATTATTGATACAATAAATAACTAAATGTGATCTAAAGCGAATCATATCAACTTCACTTTTTATTTCGCCATCCCGTCGTTGTCGCCTGAATGTGGTATAAAAAAATAAACCTATCAGGACGAGCCCATGACCACACCGCGCGAGATTCAACAGACCTTCACCCGCACGCCTGGGCTTGAGCTGCGCAGCACCTGGCAGAGCACTCAGGCGTACAAACGCCACAGCCACGCGCAGCTGTCGATCGGCGCCATTCTCGAAGGGAACACCCGCTGCGTCTGCGATGGTCAGGAATATCTGCTGGCGCCCGGCGATCTCATCGTGATCCCGGCCAACGCACCGCACAGCTGTAACCCGATGCAGGGGCAGCCACGCAGCTATCACATGCTGTATATCGATACCCCGCTCTCGCTCGGCCAACAGGTTCTCCGCGACGATGCGCTATTTGGCCTCTATCTCGCCGTCGTCAACAAGATGTCCCGCGCACGGCTTAACGCGCTGCTGACCGCGCTTCCGGCTGGTGCGAAAACGCCACAGCCTCTGCTCACCACCAGCCAACGGCTGCAGCAGGCGTTGCTTTCGGACCTCGCCTCCCCGCCGACGCTTGACGAACTTGCTGAGCAGTTTTCTCTGCGCAAAGAGACATTAATCCGCACCTTTAAACGTGATACCGGTCTGACGCCGGGCAGTTTTCTCAACATCTCGCGGGTGGAATACGCCAAAGCGCGGCTGCGCGCCGGGGACGAAATTGCCGACGTTGGCTATCAAAGCGGCTTTGCCGATCAGAGCCATTTCCACAAAACCTTCGTCAACTACACCGCCGCCACGCCGCGCCAGTACGCGAAAGGGCGATCAATATCCGACAATAAATAGCCCCGCCCGCCGCATAAGCTGGCCTCAGTTGCTTTGCTGAGGTCATTATGGAATGGGTTACAGAATTACTTCCCCCGGCGTTTCCCGCGCTGGCAGTGGCGCATTTTTTAGCACTGCTGAGCCCCGGACCGGACTTCTTTTTACTGGTCGGTTATGCCATTCGCTATCGTCTGCGCGGCAGCATCGGCTTATGCCTTGGGATTGCGGCGGGCAACGGCCTGTATATTTTGCTGGTGGTGGTTGGCTCGGATCTGCTGCGGCAGATGCCGCTGTTGTTTAGCGCCGTCGAACTGTTGGGGGCCGTTTATCTACTGTGGATTGGCAGCCATCTCCTGCGCAGTCGCGCGAGGGAAACGCCATGGCACTCCGTGCGTTCTGCATGTCCTTCGTTAGGCAAACAGCTGCTGTTGGGGCTGGGTTCATCGCTGCTGAATCCCAAAAACGCGCTGTTTTATCTGGCGCTGATGACCGCACTGCTCGGGCCGAATGTAACGCTGACTCAGCAGGCGGCTTGCGGGATTTGGATGACCACCGTGGTGCTGTTGTGGGATCTGCTGCTGGTCACACTGATTGCTCTGCCGCAGGTACAGCGTCGTCTTGGCCATCTGATCTGGAGAATTGAACGCCTGGCGGGCGGTATTCTGCTGGCCTTCGGCGGCTGGGTTTTATGGCACGCCGTGATGGCATAATGCAAATAGGGCGACAAGAAAAGCAGCCGCCCTATCTCTCTTTAATACACATCGTCTCTACGCAGCCCGACATCTTTCAGCTGTTCGTCGCTCATTCCCTGCAAAACGCGCCGCGTTTGCCACAAAACGACCTGTTTTTTGATAAAGCGCCACACCAATATAAAGCCGATAAACGGCTGTCTTGCCCGGTTCTCGTGAAATTCCATACTCCACCTCCTCACCTTGTCAGAGGCTTTATCTTCACGTATTTCCCGTCGAACAATACAGATTCAAAAAACACTTTTATTTAACATACAGATTCGCTAAAACGGTATCTGCGTGCGGTTTTTGTCGCCTGACTGTACTGGTTTTTTAATCTGTATGGCGATAACTGAGGATACAGCAATGACGCGTTACCAACATCTGGCCAATCTGTTGGCCGAACGTATTGAACAAGGGCTGTATCGCCACGGCGAAAAACTTCCCTCCGTACGCAGCCTGAGCCAGGAACACGGCGTCAGTATCAGTACTGTGCAGCAAGCGTATCAAACGCTAGAACAGCGCCAGCTGATCACCCCGCAGCCGCGATCCGGCTACTTTGTTGCGCCGCAGAAAGCCCAGCCACCGGTGCCGCCAATGTCGCGCCCGGTACAGCGCCCAGTGGAAATCACCCAATGGGATCAGGTGCTGAACATGCTGGACGCCCGTAACGATAAGTCGATTATTCCCTTCGGCGGCGGCTCACCGGATGTGACCCAGCCGAGCCTGAAGCCGCTGTGGCGCGAAATGAGCCGCGTAATACAGCACAATATCGTCGACGTGCTGAGCTACGACGAGCTTGCCGGCCGCCGCGAACTTCGCGAACAGATCGCCCGCCTGATGCTCGACGGTGGATCGGTAGTCAACGCCGACGATCTGATTATCACCAGCGGCTGCCACAGCGCGCTGTCTCTGGCGCTTCTATCGGTATGCCAGCCCGGCGACATCATCGCGGTCGAATCCCCTACCTACTACGGCACCATGCAGCTGCTGCGCGGGCTGGGGCTGAAAGCAATTGAGATCCCCACGGATCCCAATACCGGGATCAGCGTCGAAGCGTTGGAGATGGCGTTAGATCAGTGGCCGATCAAAGGGGTGATCCTCGTCCCCAACTGCAACAACCCGCAGGGCTTTATCATGCCTGACGCCCGCAAGCGCGCGGTGCTGAATCTCGCCCAACGCTACGATATCGTTATTTTTGAAGATGATATCTACGGTGAGCTGGCAACCGAATACCCGCGCCCGCGCACCATCCACTCGTGGGATATCGACGGCCGGGTGATGCTCTGCAGCTCATTTACCAAAACCATCGCCCCCGGCCTGCGCATCGGCTGGATAGCCCCTGGCCGCTACTACGACAAGTTGCTACAGATGAAATACGCCGCCAACGGCACCAACGTCCCCTCGACGCAGCTGGCCGCCTCCAACTTTATTCGTGAAGGCCACTATCACCGCCACGTCCGCCGGATGCGGCAGATCTACCAGCGTAATATGGAGATCTACACCTGCTGGCTGCGCGAATTTTTCCCCTGCGGGATCTGCGTTACACGCCCGCTAGGCGGCTATATGCTGTGGGTCGAGCTGCCGGAACAAGTCGATATGGTGTGCGTGGCAAAACAGCTGTGCCAGATGAAGATCCAGGTGGCACCGGGATCGCTGTTTTCTGCCTCAGGGAAATACCGCAACTGCCTGCGGATCAACTGCGCGCTGCCGCCGATCGAGAAACACCGCGAAGTGATGGTACAACTGGGGGAGGCGGTAAAGGTGGCGATGGAGTGAGAGAAGTCCACCGCCCTTCTCAAGTATTAAGATACGGCGCTTATTGCTGATTCAGCGCTATTCGCCGCATCCTGCGGCCGTGAAACCGTGCGGCTTTTACTGCCATCCACCCCAACCGCAATCTCCCCTTCCACCGTCACCCGGCGCACGACGCGCGGCTGGGTGCCGTAGTCGTTGACCGCGTAATGCTGGGTGCTGCGGTTGTCCCAAATCACCACGTCGTCCTGCTGCCACTGCCAGCGCACGGTGTTATCGAGGCGGATAATACGGTTTTGCAGCAGCTCGAAAAGCTGCGCAGACTCGCGCGAGCTAAAGCCCACCAGCCGCTTCACAAAGTGCCCCAGCAGCAGCGCACGCTCGCCGCTAACCGGATGGACGTGCACCACCGGGTGCTCGGCTTCCCATAGCGCGGAGACGAACACTTTCTGATGGTGCGCCAGGCGGTGCGTTTCCACCACCGTGCGTTCGGCGCCGTAGTCATAGTCATTGCTGTGCACCGCGCGCAGGGTGTCGACGAAACGCTTTAAGGTCTCCGGCAGCTGTTCATAGGCGCGGGCGGTGTTGGCCCACACGGTGTCGCCGCCGTATTCCGGAATGGTGACACCGCGCAGAATAGAAATTTTCGGAAAGGCGTCAACGAAGGTGACGTCGGTATGCCAAGAGTCAGCGCGGCCACCGCCTTTCGAGGCGTCGAGTTCAAACAGTTTGGTGCCTTCGGGCGAAGGTACCGTCGGGTGAGGCACAATCTTGCCAAACCGCGCGCCGAAGGCCTGGTGATCGGCATCGGTGAGATGGCCCTGCTGGCAGAAGAACAGCACTTTGTATTTGACCAGCGCCGCCTCCACCTGAGCAAACGTCCCGGCGTCCAGGTCAGCAGAAAGGCGAATATCGCGGATCTCCGCGCCGATATTGCCCGCCACGCGGCGTAAATTTAATAAAGGAAAATCGGTATCAGCAGTCTTCACAGCAGTCATGATTGCGCCCCTTTAAATGGTCAGAAACCCGAATATAGAAATATTCCGCCGGGTGACAAAGTCGACTTTGTGATATTGATAGCTGTCAGGCGGGATAACTCATTCTCCTAAGCCAATGAATTAGTAGAAACGCCAGGATTGGGTTCCCGGAGGGACACCCAACCCGGTGGTTACCCCGGGTATCTCAATATTAAAAAACGGGCAACGCGTTTCTCCTAACTCAATGAATTAGGGGAAACACCGGGATTGGGTTCCCGGAGGGACACCCAACCCGGTGGTCGCCCCGGGTATCTCGATATTAAAAAACGGGCAACGTCATCCCTTAAGCCCATAAATTAGGGGAAACGCCGGGATTGGGTTCCCAGAGGGACCCCCAACCAGTGGTCGCCCCGGGTATCTCAATCTACAATGTGCGCCAGAACCGGGCACATAGACGCATGCGAATACGCCTTATCAGGCCTACCGTTTACCTTGTTGACAGGAGTCCTTATGACCACGGAAATCACCCTCACCCCCGCCGAGCGCGAACGGCTGCGCGACCAGCTTTCCGACTACTGCTCGGAACATTTTGAGCTGGAACTGGAACAGTTCGACGCCGAATTTTTTGTCGATTTCGTTATCGAAAAACTCGGCCCAGCCTTTTATAACGCCGGGATTGAGGAGGCGATTCGCACCCATTTAGCGTGGAGCGAACGCATTCAGGAAGAGATGGATGTGAAGAAAATTTTATGACTCAACACACTGTGATTTATTCACTGCGCGAACACCCGCAGCAGATGGCGACGGTGATCGCCTACTTCCAGCAGCAATGGGCATCGGAAGAGTCGATGATGGTTTACGACGACGCGCTGCGCCACACGCCAGGAGCGAAAAATCCGCTGCCGCAATGGTACTGGCTGCAGGACGGCGAGCGAATTATCGGCTGCGCGGGGTTGATTACGAACGATTTCATCAGCCGCGGAGAGCTCTACCCGTGGCTGTGTGCGCTCTATATCGACCCCGATTATCGCCAGCAGGGATTGGCCCGGCGGCTGATTGACCATATCGCCCAGCATACCCGCGAACTGGGATTTGACCAGCTGCATCTGTGCACCGATATCGAAGGGTTTTACGAGAAAGCAGGCTTTGTTTTCAATGGTCTGGGCTATCACCCATGGGGCGAGTCATCCCGGGTTTACACCCGAGATCTAATCGCATAAACGCAGCGTCGCCGTTTTCATTACTGCCATCTCTCCTGCTGAAGCTCCAGCAGCAGCAGCATCATCAGCGCCTGCGCGTAAGGTACGGGTGCCATCGCGATATCGCAGTAATACTGGAGATCCGGGCCAACCATCGTCCCTTTTGATGCTTCCAGTACGATCCCGCGCTCGTCGATCCTGTCGCGCAGCGCGTGCCAGGCCCGCAGCGCATGATCGGCCACTTTCTCATCAAGGATCCCCATGCGCACGCCGCGCAGCATGCCGTAGGCGATGCCGGCGGTGGCGGAAGACTCCTGCGGCGACAGCGGATCGTCAAGCAGCGTATGCCACATGCCATTGTCGGCCTGCACGTCGCAAAGCGTATTCACCTGACGCGCCACCACCGCCGACAGATAGCGCTGCACGCTGGCATCAAGACTATCGCCCAGCAGGGCGATAAATTCCGGGATCGCCACGGTAATCCAGGCGTTGCCGCGTCCCCAGAAGGCTTTGGAAAAATGGTGTTTATCGACAAACGTCCAGCCGTGATACCACAGGCCGCTCGCCGGTTCGCACAGGTAGCGGGTATGCAACAGGAACTGGTACGACGCTTCGTCGATCAGATCTTTGCGCTGCAACACGACGCCTGCCGTGCCGAGAAACAGGCAAGTCATAAACAACGTGTCGTCCCACAGGTGGCCGGTGTTGGGCTGCTCTTTGACCACGTGCTGGAAGCCGCCCTCTTCGGTTTTTGGCAACGTGCGCAGCAGATCGTCGGCCCAGGTGTTGACGACCGCCAGCAGATCCTGCCGCCCGGTATGCCCAGCCAGCAGCGCCAGCGTGATCATCGGAGCCGTGGTGTTGATCTGGATCTCCGGCAGCCCTTTCGCCAGTTGGCCTTCGTACCAGGCAAGGATCGATTGTTGTAGTTCATCATCGTCCTGCTGGCGCGCATACTGCCAGAAACCGTACAGACCGACGCCCACTTCCCATTCCCACTCCTCAAAGTGGATCGCAAATCCTTCGCCACCACCCACTTCACCCATGTTTTTCAGACGGCAGAATCCCTGCACCACCTGCTCCAGCAGGGTATTTAACGCGGCGTTGCTCATTGTGCTTCTCCTGAAAAAGCGATCTGAAGTTCATTGCCGGTAAGCGTAGGGAAAACGGCATCCACGCCATCGTTCATACATTCGCCTTGCCAGCTCAACTGCATCACGGTGCGGCTGTCATCACAGACCCGAGCATTATCGCCCTGCACCGCAATGCGAAGCGCATCACTACGCTGACAGAAGGTGCGAAACGCCTGTTCATCGCCCTCTGCCACTTCCAGCCACCATGCGACGTAGCGGCCTTCGGCACGCACCTCATCACCGTTAACAGTTAACGGCTGCGAACAGAGGATCGCCGCAAATGCACTGCCCGCGCGTACCGCGTAGCCCTGCGCCAGCGGGCGCACCTCATCAAAGGCTTCCGCAGCAAGGTGGAGATGAGTCCAGTTCAGGCGCTCGCCTTCAGGCAATCGCCACAGCATCAGCGCGCGGTTGTTCACTTGCATCACGCGCGGCAGTACGCCGTTGCCAGCCCAAAAAGAAGGCCTCGCTTCGCTGCCTGGCTGCACATCACCGGGATGGTTTACCCACAGGCGCGCATCGGGGCGAGTGGCAAACTGCACATCGACCAGATGCTGCTGATGCCCGCGTTCGCCGCTGTGGTGATCAACGCAGCTTGAAAGGCTGACCGCCGGCTGTTTCCACGCCACGATATTGCCGCCGCCGCACTGGTAATGCGCGCTCAGCGCTCCGTGGCGCAAGCGGGCATAGTGCGCCGTCTCCACCGGCGGCGCGTAGTCGCTCAGGCAGAAGAACGGCAGCGAGGCACATTTGCGGTTAACGTGCCCGCCGCCCCACGCCACGTGACCAAAAGCGGAAAGCTCAGTCAGCGGGCTGGCGAACAGCTCTTTTTCATACACCCGTCCCATGGTGCCTGCCGCAATGCCGGACTGATAATGCAGCGCGCTGGTCTGCATCAGGCGGTCGATCAACCGACGGGCGCGCTGGCGCAGCGCGGCATCGTCGGCCAACTGATATAGCGCAAACAGGCCGATATAGTCCACCGGGTAATAGGGCGCTGAGTTCCACTCAACAAATCCCTGCAGCTCTACGGCGTCAAACCAGGTGTGCAGACGCTGAGTCGCAATGGTTTGCTGTTCCTGACCACGGCGGCCAGAGGCGGTAAACAGCTCATCCGGGAACATTTTCCCGGCCAGATATTGGGCAACGTGGAAGCACAGCGCGTGATTTTCACTCCAGAACCACATCACGTCGTTGCCCAGTTCGTCATACCAGTAGCGATAGCCGACGATGGCGGAACGCACCCGTTTCCACAGTACCGCTGGGAAGTGTTCACCGTGAAAATCACGCCATATCCACAGCAGCGGCACCATGGAGAAATCCGAGCAATCCTGCCGCGCGCTGATGCGTTGCAGCGTGCTAATCAGCAGTTCCTGCGCCTGCAGGCCATTGTCACCCACGTGCAGCATTGCCAGCAGGCGGCCAGTGCGCGGCACACCGTGTCTGGCGATATAGCCGAGCGCTTCGCGCTTGCGGGTTTCCAGCACGCCTTCACCGCCGGGAAGCGGCTCCTCGCTTAAAACGGTGAGGCTCAGACTGCGGCTCATGACCACATCGCCCAGTGAGGCGGTGAGTTCCAGCCGATAGTGGCCGATACCGATCGCGTCAGGAAGTAAGAGCGTCAGGCCATTTTTGCCCGTGTTCAGCGAGCCAAAATCCAGCGGGCAGGTGGCGATACAGTCATTGCCGAGGCTGTAAACCGCGCCACGCAGCGTCAGGCTGATATCGGCAAGACACGGAAGATGGGTCGTTGGATGGCGTGTGGCGGCGGTCGACGGCAGTGAATCCATAAACGCCCGCAGCGTCTTCGCGTCGGCGTGATTCACTTCCGGCAGCGTAACTTCCAGCGGCTCTCCCGCAAGATAAGTCATGCGGAAAGCAAAAATGGTGTCACGCTCGAACAGCTCATCGAGATGTATAAGCAGCGCGTTATCACCGGGCTGAAGGGCAAGTTCGACGGACGTCGTTTGCAGCGAATTACGGGTAAACGGGGTGAAACAGGCAGCCGATATTCCGTTGCACCAGATACGGACGCCGCCGCAGGTGGCGATTTGAAACGGGTAGTGGCCGGCATTCTCAGCGCATAGCGTCACTCGCAGCCAACGTTGACTATGGGTGGCAACGGGTTGAACGCCGGAAAAGGTCACGGTATCGCTGGCCCCAGTGTATGTTACCGATGCCGCCGGTAAGGCGCGTTCCGGTAAGACTTCGCGCTGGGCTACATCACGGCGGAAAATGCGTCGACAAAAGGAGTCCTGCGTCGGGCTTTTACCGTTGGCGAAGTGATAATCCATCGCCTCGTTTACCGCTTCCCCCGTAAAAAACTCGGCAAACCGCTCATTGTGCGGTGCCGAAACCGTAAAACGCGTCAGCGCCTCACCCGCTACCAGCCTCATATCAATATCCTCAATTACCGCGTTGTGAATGGGCGACATTGTGGAAGAAAGGCCGAGAGACAGGCTATGCGCCAGACTGGATGGTTTTGTGGAACTGACTGGTCATTCACACTCTGCGTCGGAGGTGAAGATAAAATGTGATGGACCTCACCTCTTAAAATCTACGGTTGCCGCGATAGCCGGGAAAACTCACGTTTCCCGGTCTACGTGCGGTAGCTAATAGTGATGAGCATCACGCTTTAGCCTTTTAGCAGAGTTAGCTCATGGCTCAGGCTGTCCGCCAGCATACGTACGCGAGTGGGGTCGAACAGTACATGCAGCCCCGGCGAGGCGTCTGCGTGTTGGGAGCAGAAGCTGTCCATTTCGGAAGCACAGCGGTACAGCTCCTGGAGATTCACCTGACAAATCTCCCGCATGCTCCAGCTGTTTTCCACCAGCCGGGCAAAATGGAGGGTAAAGAAGGCTTTTTGCGCATGGCGGAAAAGCAGGCAGTAGAGGTCGAAACCCTGCCACTCTTCCAGCCAGCGGCGATGTAGCGAGAAAGGAAAAGCTGCGCGGTCAGCAAAGGCCAACGCCTGTTCGCGCAGAGCCACCGCCGCCTGATAGGCGCGGTCTTTCTCTTCCGCAATCAGTGACAAGTTACGCCCGGAGATACCCACGTCGCTGGCGCTGAAAAAGATATCCCGCTCGGAGCCCGGCAGCCAGTGGTTGCGGTTAAGCTGCCCGTAGAGGCTCCAGACCGCCTGACCATAGCTTTCCGGCACCTGGCTGTGGCGATGAAAAACATGGTCGCGCACATAGATGGCCTGATACAAAACCTGTCCGGCCTGCGCCAACAGTTGCTGAAATTCGTCAAACGTCGCCTCATCAGGGCGCCAGCCGTAGCTCTCATCCAGCCAGTGGGTGAGCAGCGCCACGTGAGTCAGGTGCTCATTTTCCCGCGCCAGGATCTGACTACAGGCCACGAGATTACATTCGCTAAGCGTCCCCATCACCCAGTGATTGTCGACCCCTTCCCAGCTGGTTTTGCACACGGCACCGGTAATGGCGGCATTGCCCCGGCACCACAGCAAACGTCCCTGCAATTCATCAATGCGCGGAAACGGCAGCACGCCCCAGCCCACCTCTTCCCCTACCAGATCCAGCTCAACCCACACGTCTCTGTCTTCCACATCCACCAGCGCCGGGTTATTGGGAAATGTCGGCCAGAAACGTTCCGGCGTCAGTTTGATCGACACCGACACGCAGGAAGGCAAGGTGCGGATGGCCTCCATGACATTGCTGATATCGTGGTTGCCTGCCGGAAAGGCACGCAGAACGAGGTGTTTGTTTTCCCGCATCACCGCACGCGCCATCGCGCTAAAGCAGCGGCTGTAGCGCGACAGGCTACGGGGATCGATATGCGGAGAAGGATCGTCTTGCCCGGTGAGCTCCCAGTTAGGGCGGGAGATCGGCAGCAGGCCGTCGGTGTTGGAGAGCGCCACCAGCAGCCCACTTATCGCCGGAATTTGTTGGCACAACAGGGTGAGTTTATCCGCCAGATACTGGCACCAGAATTCAACGTCAAAGCGAATGCTGCCGTCTTTATCAATCAGTTGCGGATGCGCCGCCAGCAGGTCAGCCGGGAAGCTCAATTCTTTCGCCTGCAGATAGAACTTCAGCCCATTTTTCTGGCAGTAACCGGCCAGCCGGTTGAGGTAGACGCAGCGGGCGCGCTGCTGGCTGGAGAGGCGATCGTTGTACTGAAGCGGAGTGTAGCCTTTGGGGGAAACCAGCTTGTCGAACAGATCGACCTGGCCGACGACCACGGTATTAAAATCATGGCGAACAGCCCATTGCACCAGCTCACAGGCTTTGTCCCAGTTCCAGAACTCCTGGTTATTGAGTTCCAGCGCGCGCGTCTTCCACATCGTCTTCTCCCTCAGGCCACTACGGCGAGCGGCTATTGTAAGCACAGATGAGGGAGAAGCATCAGCGTTCTGAAGTGAGCTACTTCACAATAAATCGCGTTGGGGCAAAACAGTTAAGCAGGCGATGGAGGATAAAGACCATTGTCAGGGTCGCCAACAGCGACACCGTAACCGACGTCGCGCGATACAGATCGCTGAACACCAGGTCACCATCCGGCTGGAGATTCTGGCCGAACATAATGCCGATGGTGGTGATACTGGCGAAGCCCACGCCCGCGCCGACTTTTTCCATCACGTGCAGCCGGGCGCTAAAGGCCAGACCGAGACCAATCAGCGGCATCATCAGTAGCATGTGGCTGCTGTGATCGTAGAGGATCAGCTGCACCACCAGAATATACAGACAGGCCAGCACCACACCGGCTACACGCCAGATCGAGCTAATCACCGCGCCGCGATAGTGCATCGGGAAGAGGATCAGGATCCCGGCCATCAGCGCCGAGAGCGAGTCGCTCAGATCGCTTATCTGGAAAACGACGAAGATGATCGTCGCCACGGTACCGGAGAGCAGCGATTCATGACGCACGCGGGCGGCGTCTTTCTCAATCAGCGGCGGCGGCTTACGCGGCTCCACATCTGGGATGAGGTAATGCAGCAGTGCGCTCAGGGCCACCGCCATCACGCTCGCCTCGATGTTGGAAAAAAGCAGCGTATGCCAGTTGGCGGTGGGATAGCTCATAAAATTGAGCATCACGCTTTGGCACACCACGCCCATTGAGCCGAATAAAAACAACGGCCCTTTACTCATAAAACGAAAACGTATCACATACAGCGCGAATACCACCGCCGTCATGATCACCGGCCATTGGCTGAGATAGCCGATGATCAGCACCATCTCGAGGCAGTTTAACGACGCACTGAAGATGAACTGTTTGGCAACGTGGCGGTTAAACACCGGCACCAGCGACATCAACAACAGTGGATACACCACAAAGAAAACACCGTAATGGGTGTCGTAAAAGGTCGAAATGCTCAGCGCAATCGTCCCGGCAATAGAAATGCGCATGGTCTGACGGAAATCATTCGCCGTATAGACGATGTTTCCGTGAGGGGTAAAGACCTGCGCGAGGGTGTTAATAGACATAGTGCAGCCAGCTAATCAGGTGGATTTGCAGCCCGGAGAAGAAGCGCGCAAAAGCGCCTTCGCTATTGTAGAGCTGCACCGTGGCACGCGCACCGGTCGGCAGCGTTTTCTCCAGCGGTTCATCGAGGGCAACGTGGATGCGCATACGCTGCGCGTCGCGCACCCAGCGGGTCGACTGCTCAGGCTGGGACAGCTCGCCGTTTACCGCTTCCTGCCCGGCAAGAATACCGGCATCGCTGCTGGTGACTTTTGCCGGGAAAACTTTACCAGGAAACGCGTCAAAGACCACAGCCGCATCGGTCCCCTGTTTGGTATGGCGCAGGCTCTTCTCGCGGAAATCGGCGACGATATCGGTTTTCTGATTCACCACCGCCATTACCGCACTGCCCGCCGCGGCGTACAGCCCTGGGCTTAGCTGCAGGTTGCTGACGGTACCATCGGCTTCGGCACGAATCTTCGTCCAGCCCAGATTCAACTGCGCTTCCTGCAATGTGGTCTGATACTGCTTCAGCGTCACGTTGCGATTATCGTCACGCTCACCGCGCTGAATTTGCAGATTATGGATCGTGGCGTGCAGCGCCGTAACCGACTGTTCACTGGTCTGCCAGGTGGTTCGTACTTTATCAAGATCCGACTGGGAGACATTCTGCATGCTGCTTAAACGCTGGTAGCGATCAAAGGTCACTCGGTCGTTACGTGCGGTCAGCTGCGCGGTTTTAAGGTTCGCTTCGGCGGCAGAAATTTGCGCATCGAGCTGCTGGTTGCTCAGTTTGGCCTGCGCCAACGCCAGCGTCGCGGCGTCGACTTTATTCTGGAACGGCGTCGGATCGAGCTCATACAGCAGATCGCCCTTTTTCACCGTGCTGTTGTTGTGTACATAAACCTGCGATACGTAGCCCGACACGCGTGAGGAGATCGGTGTGACCACGCGCATTACCGTGGAGTCCGGCGTGAGCGGGATCCAGATATCAGCGACGATAAAATAGGCAAACATCAGCAGGAAAGAGACAATACTGACCCTTACCCAGCGGGCAAATTTTTGTTCTGGCGTCATCATGGTGTTATTCGGTTTTGTTATTCTCTTCGCGGATAATCCGCAGATTGCAGGCAATGTGATTCAGGGTGTCGCTAAACTTCGCGATGTCTTCGGCGGGGATATCGTGTGATACCCGGGTCTGGAACGCTTCAATCACCTGATTCAGCGTCTGGAGCACGGACCGACCTTTGTCGGTGAGCGTAAGCAGGCGAATACGTTTGTCATACGGCGAGACCGTGCGCAGCAGATAGCCCTGCTGCTCCAGCAGCGTGAGCGTGCGCATCAGCGGCGGCAGTTCAATCCCCTGCATCTCCGCCAGCTCGCTCACCGACACGTTATCGCCCAACTGATGAAGCTGCATCAGCACCGTCCAGCTGGACTGGGTCAGGCCAGTATCGGTAATCGCATGATCGATGATAGATCGCCATTGGCGTACAACCATCGCCATACGCATACCCATTGGGCGGCGGGCAAACAGTTCATCTTCAGTCATGACTGATCTCCGATTATTTCGTACAAGTACGATAATACTTACCATGATAAGTATCAAGGAACGCAATCGGTAAACCGCATGGAATGCACAATGGCCCTACTTTCCGGCAATGTACTCCACATCCATCGAAACGCAGTCGACAAAGCCGATACGGGCAAGGGTGGTGGCGGGTCCTTTGGCGACGAACGGCACGCGATATTCGTCTTCTTCAATGGTCACTTCGCCAAAAACCAACTCAGGTGTCAGGGTACCGAGGGTACTTTTTTCGCGATACCAGTGGGGAAATCGACCTCGTAAATAGTCGTCTTTAACTCTTAATAAGGCTTTGCGGGATAATTCCAGGCGACACACTGCCGAGTCTTCAGACCCAGCGCCATGAATAATAAATATCGCCGCAACGCCCGTAGTCAGCAGGGCACAAAATAGCGCAGTCACTAATAATGTTTTTTTCATGCTGAAGGTAGGTTGGTTTAAATGATTATGGCGTCAATAGTCATTCTAGAAACAAATAAAATCATGTAAAGCAACGCGTTGGTATTGTTTCGTAAATATCGAGCGATTCAATCAATAAAAAATATCAAGGCTACGGAGCCAATCGTAAGCAGACAAGAATACTCATCAATTAATATTATAACTACTAAAAATGATACTTTATTATTCCTACTGCATTTGAATAATCTAATCCATTATCATTAAAGAAGTCATCCTTGGGGCGGTAAAATGCCGTGGGTTTATATTTTTAGATGATAAATACGCTTTCACGAAAGACATTAAATATAACAATTAGGGTCCATTTTTTTCTCATTATTTATTTTCTGCCGTTGCAACATGCGGTCTCCCTTCACTTCACGAAATCGCAGGGTCTAAGAGTAGACAACCCCCCGCTTTGGTGGCACGATAAAAAGATGAACACAAATGTGCCCCTCCTTCGCTCAAACCGTTGGTGGCTGCCTGCATAACAGGCGGCACGGGTTACATTACCTATTTTCCAGAAGCCGCCGAAAGGCGGCTTTGTTGTTTCTCAGTGGCGTCTTTCGGCTCAATGCATGATGAGGAGTCATTGATGAACACGAGCCATACTATCCTGACCGGCGACCGCCCTACCGGGCAGCTGCATCTCGGCCACTACGTTGGATCTCTGCGCCAGCGCGTCCAGCTTCAGCATGAACACCAACAGTTTATCCTGATTGCGGACCTCCAGGGGCTGACCGATAACGGCAGCAATCCGCAGAAAATCAGCCACAATATCCTCGAAGTGATGGCCGATTATCTGGCCGTCGGCATCGACCCGCAGCGCACCACCCTTTGCCTGCAGTCTGCCCTTCCCGCGCTGGCTGAACTGACCGCGCTGTATATGAATATCGTCACCGTCGCTCGCGTTGAGCGTAACCCTACGGTCAAAAATGAGATAGCGCAGAAGGGATTTTCCCGCGCGCTGCCGGTCGGCTTTATGGCCTATCCGATAAGCCAGGCTGCTGACATTACCGCCTTCAACGCAGACTTTGTGCCAGTGGGTGACGACCAGCTGCCGATGATTGAGCAAACCAACGAGATCGTGCACAAGATGAATAGCCTGACGACCACGCCGGTGCTGCGCCACTGCAAAGCGCTGCTGAGCGATGTCAGTCGTTTGCCGGGAATTGACGGCGGGGCAAAAATGTCGAAATCGTTAGGCAATACGCTGACCCTTTCCGCAAGCCCAACCGAGATCCACCAGGCGGTAAGCGCCATGTATACCGACCCCAACCACCTACGGGTGGCCGATCCGGGACAAATTGAGGGCAACATGGTCTTCACCTATCTGGATGCGTTCCACCCCGATAAAGCCTTGGTCGCTGAGATGAAAGCCCACTATCAACACGGCGGCCTTGGTGACAGGCAGTGTAAAAATGAGCTCGAAGCCTGTTTGCAGGAGCTACTGGCCCCTATCCGCGAGCGCCGCGCCAGCGTAATTCAGGACAAAGGACAACTGATGGAGCTGCTGCGCCAGGGCAGCGCGCGCGCCCATGAGGTCACGCAGCAGACGCTGCATGCCGTCAAACGTGGGCTGGGTCTGCCGGTACTGTTCTGAAGGAATCGTGGGCATTTCCCGACGAATGCCCACACCGCCTTTTGATATTTCGTGTTAATGCCTCTGCAAGACCCTGTTACAAGTATGGACATAAGTCATGTCGGTGTTAGTATGACATTGACGATAGCTATATTTATGCGTGTTTCATTTACGGCCAGGATTGCTGATGATGACCACATGAGTAGCACTCTTCACAGCATCCTTCCCCATTTTCATCACGAAACGCGCGCCACTCAGCAACAGGGAACAGAGCGGGTAGCGTATGGACAAAATCAAACGGCATTGGGCCTGGTATCTCGTGGGTGTCGCGGTGGTGATTGCCGCCGTAGCATGGTGGGCGCTACGTCCACCAGGATTACCGGACGGGTTCGCCAGCAGTAACGGCAGAATTGAAGCCACCGAGGTGGATATCGCCACCAAAACCGCCGGGCGTATCGACAACATTCTGGTCAAAGAGGGTCAGTTTGTTCGCCAGGGCGAAGTACTGGCGCAAATGGATACTCGAGTACTCAACGAACAGCGTCTGGAAGCCGCTGCGCAAATTAAAGAGGCACAAAGCGCCGTGGCCGCTGCCCGCGCGCTGCTCGATCAGCGGCAAAGCGAAATGCGCGCCAGCGAATCGGTAGTAAAACAGCGCCAGGCGGAGCTGGACTCCACCTCAAAACGCCATGCCCGCTCCAGCACGCTGTCGCAGCGCGGCGCGGTATCCGCTCAGCAGCTAGACGATGACCGTGCCGCAGCAGAAAGTGGACGTGCCGCGCTCGAATCTGCTCGCGCACAGGTTTCCGCCGCCAAAGCGGCGATTGAAGCCGCTCGCACCAGTATTATCCAGGCACAAACCCGCGTCGAAGCCGCTCAGGCCACCGAACGCCGCATCATGGCCGATATTGACGACAGTACGCTGAAAGCCCCGCGCGATGGGCGTATTCAATATCGCGTTGCCGAGCCGGGTGAAGTGTTGGCCGCCGCCGGCCGGGTGCTGAATATGGTCGATCTCGCCGATGTTTACATGACCTTCTTCTTGCCGACCGAACAGGCGGGCCTGTTGGCCATCGGCAGTGAAGTGCACATCGTACTCGACGCAGCCCCCGATCTCGTTATCCCCGCCAATATCAGCTTTGTCGCCAGCGTTGCCCAATTCACGCCAAAAACCGTGGAAACCAGCGATGAGCGGCTAAAACTGATGTTCCGCGTGAAGGCACGCATCCCACCTGAGCTACTGGAAAAACATCTTGAGTACGTGAAAACCGGCCTGCCGGGAATGGCCTATGTGCGGCTGGATAGCAACCTGCCGTGGCCTGCCGAGCTGGCGGTGAGGCTGCCGCAATGAAACAGGATATTTACCCTGCGGTCGCCCGGCTGGAAAACGTCAGTCAGCATTTTGGCGCCACCACCGCGCTACGCGATATCACGCTCACCCTGCCCGCCCGCTGTATGGTGGGGCTGATTGGCCCGGACGGCGTAGGTAAATCCAGCCTGCTGTCGTTGATTGCCGGGGCACGTGCCATTGAGCAGGGTAACGTCATGGTGCTCGGTGGCGATATGCGCGATGCCCGCCACCGTCGCGATGTGTGTCCGAAAATCGCCTGGATGCCGCAGGGACTGGGCAAGAATCTTTATCACACGCTATCGGTCTATGAAAACGTCGACTTTTTTGCTCGTCTGTTTGGCCATGATAAAAACGTGCGCGAAAGCCGCATCGATGCGCTGCTGCAAAGTACCGGGCTGGCCCCATTCCGCGACCGTCCAGCGGGGAAACTCTCCGGTGGGATGAAGCAAAAGCTGGGGCTGTGTTGTGCACTCATCCATGATCCAGAGCTATTAATCCTTGATGAACCCACGACGGGTGTCGATCCCCTTTCGCGGGCACAGTTCTGGGAGCTTATCGACAGCATTCGTGAACGCCAGCCGGAGATGAGCGTGCTGGTAGCCACTGCTTACATGGAAGAGGCCGAGCGCTTCGACTGGCTGGTGGCGATGAACGCAGGGGAAGTGCTGGCCACCGGCAGCGCCGAAACGCTCCGTACGCAAACCGCCACGCAGACGCTGGAACAAGCGTTTATCGCCCTGCTGCCAGAGGCACAGCGCAATGCGCACCAGCAGGTGATCATCCCACCGCGTGATACCCGCGAGGAAGAGATCGCCATCGAGGCGCGCGGCCTGACCATGCGTTTCGGCGATTTTGTTGCCGTCGATCACGTTAACTTCCGTATCGCCCGCGGTGAGATCTTTGGCTTCCTTGGCTCCAACGGTTGCGGGAAATCCACCACCATGAAGATGCTGACCGGGCTGTTGCCTGCCAGCGAAGGGGAAGCCTGGCTATTTGGTCAGCCGGTGGATCCAAAAGATATCGAGACCCGCCGCCGGGTGGGCTATATGTCGCAGGCATTTTCGCTCTACAGTGAACTGAGCGTACGGCAGAACCTGGAGCTGCACGCACGGTTATTCCATATCCCGGACGCCGAGATCCCCGGGCGCGTTGCCGAGATGACCGAGCGCTTTATGCTGCGCGATGTGGAGGATGCACTGCCCAGCGCGCTGCCGCTCGGTATTCGCCAACGTCTGTCGCTGGCGGTGGCGGTGATCCATCGCCCGGAAATGCTGATCCTCGATGAACCGACTTCCGGCGTCGACCCGGTGGCCCGCGATATGTTCTGGCAGCTAATGGTCGATTTGGCCCGTCAGGATAAAGTGACCATCTTTATCTCCACCCACTTTATGAATGAAGCGGAACGCTGCGACCGCATGTCGCTGATGCATGCGGGCAAAGTGCTGGCCAGCGATACCCCGGCTGCGCTGGTCAAGCAGCGCGGCGCCGCCAACCTCGAAGAGGCATTTATTGCCTGGCTGAAAGAGGCTGCCGACCCGGCTCCCGCCGCGCAAATGTCCGATGCGCCAGTCAACACTGAAGCCTCACCGGAGCCACCGCGACAGGCTTTTAGCCTGCGACGCCTGTTTAGCTATAGCCGTCGCGAGGCGCTGGAACTACGGCGCGATCCGGTACGATCGACGCTGGCCCTCCTTGGGACGGTGATCCTGATGTTCATCATGGGTTACGGGATCAGTATGGACGTAGAAGATCTACGCTTCGCGGTGCTCGACCGGGATCAAACGGTGAGCAGCCAGCGCTGGACGCAGAATATTGCCGGGTCGCGCTACTTTATCGAACGCTCACCGCTGGCCAGCTATGACGAACTCGACCGGCGAATGCGCGACGGTGAATTGGCTGTCGCTATTGAGATCCCACCAAACTTTGGTCGCGATATTGCTCGCGGCACCCCTGTCGAGATTGGCGTGTGGGTAGATGGTGCGATGCCAAACCGGGCCGAAACGGTACGTGGGTATGTACAGGCTATGCATCTAGCCTGGCTGCAGGAGATGGCAGGACTGCAGGCGAACACCAGCGGCGACGGTTCGCTTATCTCTATTGAGACACGCTATCGTTATAACCCTGACGTGAAGAGCCTGCCGGCAATCGTTCCCGCGGTGATTCCACTGCTGCTAATGATGATCCCGGCGATGCTCAGTGCACTGAGCGTGGTGAGGGAAAAAGAGCTGGGATCCATCATCAACCTGTATGTGACACCAACGACCCGCAGCGAGTTTTTACTCGGCAAGCAGATACCGTACATCGTGCTGGGGATGTTTAACTTCCTGCTACTGTGCGCGCTATCGGTGTTTGTTTTCGGCGTCCAGCATAAGGGGAGTTTCCTGACGCTGACGCTGGCGGCGCTGCTGTACGTCACTATCGCGACCGGGCTGGGGCTGCTGATCTCCACCTTTATGAAGAGCCAGATTGCGGCGATATTCGGTACGGCAATCATCACGCTAATTCCAGCGACTCAGTTCTCCGGCATGATCGACCCGGTTGCATCCCTTGAAGGGCCAGGACGGTGGATTGGCCAAATTTACCCAACCAGCCATTTCCTGACCATCGCACGTGGGACATTTTCCAAAGCGCTGGGGCTTGGCGATTTGTGGGCATCGTTTATCCCACTGCTCATCGCCGTACCACTGGTGCTAGGCCTTTCCGTCTGGCTGCTGAAAAAACAGGAGGGATGATGCGCGGATTACGCAATATTTATAATCTCGGCGTGAAGGAGCTGCGCAGCCTGTTGGGTGATAAAGCTATGCTGGCGCTAATTGTTTTCGCCTTTACCGTGTCGGTTTACTCGTCCGCCACGGTGATGCCAGGCTCGCTGCATCTGGCACCCATCGCCATTGCGGATATGGATAAATCCCAGCTTTCATCGCGGATCATCAACGGCTTTTATCGGCCATGGTTTCTGGAACCTGAGCTCATTACTGCCGATGAAATGGACGCAGGGCTGGATGCCGGACGCTACACGTTTGCCATCAATATTCCGCCAAATTTTCAACGGGATGTATTGGCTGGTAGGCAACCGGATTTGCAGGTTAACGTTGATGCGACCCGTATGAGCCAGGCATTTACCGGCAACGGCTATATTCAGAATATTGTCACCGGAGAAGTAAACAACTTCGTCGCTCGCTACCGGGATAACAGCACGCTGCCGGTAGAACTGGCGGTGCGTATGCGCTTTAACCCTAATCTTGAGCAGGCGCGGTTTGGCGCTGTGATGGCCATCATCAACAATATCACCATGCTGGCGATTGTACTGACTGGCTCAGCTCTTATCCGCGAGCGTGAACACGGTACGGTGGAACACCTGCTGGTGATGCCGGTGACGCCGTTTGAGATCATGCTCGCCAAAGTGTGGTCGATGGGGCTGGTGGTGCTGGTTGTTTCCGGGTTATCGCTGATATTGATGGTGCAGGGAATTTTGCAGGTGCCGATTGAAGGATCGATCCCGCTGTTTATGCTCGGTGTGGCGTTGAGCCTGTTTGCAACAACGTCTATTGGTATTTTTATGGGGACGGTGGCCCGTTCGATGCCGCAGCTGGGGCTGCTGATGATTCTGGTCTTGCTGCCGTTGCAAATGCTTTCTGGCGGCTCAACACCGCGCGAGAGTATGCCGCAGGTAGTACAGGATATTATGCAGACCATGCCAACGACCCACTTTGTGAGTCTGGCGCAGGCAATTCTCTATCGCGGTGCCGATTTTACTATCGCCTGGCCGCAGTTTTTGACGCTGCTGGCGATCGGAGCGGCGTTCTTTACCATTGCACTGATGCGTTTTCGTAAAACGATTGGCGAGATGGCGTAATCAGAGCCAACGGGCCGGAAGCTTAATACCCTTTCTAATAGGCTAAAGTAGGTCGGTAATAGCCGTTTTACCATCCTGGAGACGTAAAAAAGCCCGATCTTTCGACCGGGCTTCTTCGTATTCGATGGTTATCAGTTAGATCTCAAGCTTTCCTGAACTGGCCGGAGAGCATTTCACCGACAAACAATAGATAAAACAAAAGGCCCAGTCTTTCGACTGAGCCTTTCGTTTCTATTTGATGCCTGGCAGT
>NZ_LGHZ01000013.1 GCF_001266615.1 Kluyvera genomosp. 1
TCCCAACGCAGGTTGTTCCAATGCTGCCGGAAGTGCTTTCCAACGGGCTGTGCTCGTTGAACCCGCAGGTTGACCGCCTGTGTATGGTTTGCGAAATGACCGTCTCAACCAAAGGGCGCTTAACCGGCTTCAAATTCTACGAAGCGGTGATGAGCTCGCATGCGCGTCTGACCTATACCAAGGTCTGGCATATGCTGCAGGGCGATCAGGAACTGCGTGAGCAGTACGCACCGCTGGTAAAACACATCGAAGAGTTGCACAGCCTCTACAAAGTGCTGGATCAGGCGCGCGCTGAGCGTGGCGGCATTTCGTTTGAGAGCGAAGAGGCGAAGTTTATCTTCAACGCCGATCGTCGCATTGAACGTATCGAGCAGACCCAGCGTAACGACGCGCACAAACTGATTGAAGAGTGCATGATTCTGGCAAACATCTCGGCGGCACGTTTCGTTGAGAAAGCCAATGAGCCAGCGCTGTTCCGTATTCACGATAAGCCAACGACGGAAGCGATTACCGCCTTCCGTTCGGTGTTGTCTGAATTGGGTCTGGAACTGCCGGGTGGCAACAAACCCGAGCCGCGCGACTACGCCGAGTTGCTGGAGTCCGTCGCTGATAGACCGGATGCGGAAATGCTGCAAACCATGCTGCTGCGTTCGATGAAGCAGGCGATTTACGATCCGGAAAACCGTGGTCACTTCGGCCTGGCGCTGCAGTCCTACGCGCACTTCACGTCGCCGATTCGTCGTTATCCTGACCTGTCGTTGCACCGCGCTATTAAGTATTTGCTGGCGAAAGAGCAGGGCCATAAAGGTAACAGCACTGAAACCGGCGGCTACCATTATTCGATGGAAGAGATGCTGCAGCTGGGTCAGCACTGCTCGATGACCGAACGCCGCGCTGATGAAGCGACGCGCGACGTCTCCGACTGGCTGAAATGCGACTTTATGCAGGATCAGGTGGGTAACGTCTTTAACGGCGTTATCGCGAGCGTCACCGGTTTTGGTTTCTTTGTGCGTCTGGACGAGCTGTTCATCGATGGCCTGGTTCACGTCTCTTCACTGGATAACGACTACTATCGCTTTGACCAGATTGGTCAACGTCTGATCGGTGAGTCTGGTGGTCAAACCTACCGTCTGGGCGACCGCGTTGAAGTTCGCGTAGAAGCGGTCAATATGGACGAGCGTAAGATTGACTTCTCGCTCATCTCCAGCGAACGTGGCCCACGCAACGTCGGTAGGACTGAGCGTGAAAAAGCCAAGAAAGCCCCAGCGAGTAAAGGCAACGGTCGTCGTCGCCAGGTCGGTAAGAAGGTGAATTTCGAGCCGGATAGCGCATTCCGCGGCGAGAAAAAACCGAAGCCGAAAGCCGCGAAAAAAGACGCAAGAAAAGCGAAAAAACCGTCGGCAAAAACGCAAAAAATTGCCGCGGCCACCAAAGCTAAACGCGCAGCGAAGAAAAAAGACGTTGAGTAATCATTGAGCCAGCGAACCGTTCACTGATAGGGAGATAAAGTATGTCTGTCAGGGAAAGAATGAACCAGGATCAGCTGTATACCGATCACGGTGAAGGGTTACCGGAAGAACGTCTCGCCGGGAAAGCGCTGGCTTATGATTTCAATATGACGCGCCCCACCGAGGAGGCGCGTCGACGGGAAATGACCGAGGCCGATAAGCTGACGTTCCTGGTGTAAAGCGTACCGCCGATGGTGATGAGAACAATCGTCTTTGTCGGGTATAATGGGCCAATATCGCCAGGCCCGCTTAAAATGAGAATCTTTAATGAGTGAAATGATTTACGGTATCCACGCAGTGCAGGCACTGCTGGAGCGCGCACCTGAACGTTTTCAGGAAGTATTTATTCTGAAAGGCCGCGACGATAAGCGCCTGATGCCGCTGATCCATGCGCTCGAAGCGCAGGGTGTGGTTATCCAGTTAGCAAACCGTCAGTACCTGGATGAGAAAAGCGAAGGTGCGGTGCACCAGGGGATTATCGCGCGCGTGAAGCCGGGTCGTCAGTACCAGGAAAACGACCTGCCGGATCTGATCGCTTCTATCGATAAACCGTTCCTGCTGATCCTTGACGGTGTTACCGATCCGCACAACCTCGGTGCTTGCCTGCGTAGCGCTGACGCCGCAGGTGTTCATGCTGTTATCGTACCGAAAGATCGCTCAGCGCAGCTGAACGCGACGGCAAAAAAAGTGGCCTGTGGTGCAGCGGAAAATGTTCCGTTGATCCGCGTGACCAACCTCGCACGTACCATGCGTATGCTGCAGGAAGAGAGTGTCTGGATTGTTGGCACCGCCGGTGAAGCCACCCATACGCTGTTCCAAAGCAAAATGACCGGTGCCATGGCGCTGGTGATGGGCGCTGAAGGCGAAGGCATGCGTCGTCTGACGCGTGAACATTGCGATGAGCTGATTAGCATTCCCATGGCGGGCAGCGTTTCGTCGCTGAACGTGTCGGTCGCGACCGGTATCTGTCTGTTTGAAGCGGTACGCCAGCGTAGCTGATTGCTGAACGAGACCTCAATCTCATAAGCCATCCTTCGGGGTGGCTTTTTATTGTGTATTACCTTCCACGGTCCATACTTAGAACACTGTATGGTAACGGAGGGAGACAGATGGATTGGCAAACTCACACCGTTTTTAATCAACCTATCCCATTAAATAACAGTAACTTATTTTTATCCGACTTAGCCCTGTGCGAGGCGGTACATCGCCATGATGCCGGTTGGGATAGCGAACTGCTCGCGAGTATCGGCCAACAGCTCGGTACTGCCGAATCTCTTGAACTTGGACGACTCGCCAACGTACATCCTCCTGAACTTATCCGCTACGACCCGCAAGGGCAGCGGCTGGATGATGTTCGCTTTCATCCCGCCTGGCATTTGTTGATGCAGGGGCTGTGCGCTAACCGTGTACACAATCTTCCCTGGGAAGAGACGGCGCGAAACGGCGCGTTTGTCGCCCGTGCCGCACGCTTTATGCTGCATGCCCAGGTCGAGGCAGGCACGCTGTGCCCGATAACCATGACTTTTGCTGCCACGCCGCTGTTGCTAAAAACCCTGCCGCCACTGTTCTCTGACTGGCGCACGGCACTGTTAAGCGATCGCTATGATTCACATCAGACCGCCGGAGGGCAAAAGCGCGGGCTGCTTATCGGGATGGGGATGACGGAAAAACAGGGCGGATCGGATGTGCTGAGCAACAGCACCCGGGCGCAACGGTTAGCGGATGGTAGCTATCAGCTGATTGGCCACAAATGGTTTTACTCGGTACCGCAAAGCGATGCGCATTTGGTGCTGGCACAGGCCAGCGGCGGGTTAACCTGCTTCTTTGTGCCGCGTCTTTTACCTGACGGCTCGCGCAACGCTATTCGCCTGGAACGCCTGAAAGATAAGCTTGGTAACCGTGCTAACGCCAGCAGTGAAGTGGAGTTCCAGCAGGCGCTTGGCTGGCCTATCGGTGAAGAGGGTGATGGCATCCGCCAAATCCTCAAAATGGGCGGGCTGACACGGTTTGACTGTGCGCTTGGCAGCCACAGCCTAATGCGCCGTGCGCTATCTGTCGCGCTGTATCATGCCTTTCAGCGTCAGGCGTTCGGCCATAATTTGGTTGATCTCCCGCTGATGCGTCAAGTCCTCGGGCGAATGGCGCTCCAGCTGGAGGGACAAACGGCATTTATGTTCCGTCTGGCCAGCGCCTGGGGGCAGCCTCATTCACCGCAGGAAGCACTATGGGCACGGCTCTTTACGCCTGCGGCCAAGTTTGCCATTTGCAAAACGGGGATCCCCTTCGTGGCTGAGGCGATGGAGGTGCTGGGCGGCATTGGTTACTGCGAAGAGAGTGAGTTGCCGCGGCTGTATCGCGAGATGCCGGTCAATAGTATCTGGGAAGGTTCGGGTAATATCATGTGTCTTGATGTGCTACGGGTATTGGCAAAGCAGCCTGATGTGCTGGCGCTGTTGCTGGACGAGTACGCGGAAGTCAAAGGCCAGGATCGTCATTTTGATCGCCACTGGCGGCAGCTACAGCAAAGGTTACATAGGCTTTCTGAGGCTCAGGGGCGTGAAATTACCGGCCAGCTATACCTACTTGGCGTTGGTGCGCAGATGTTGCGCTATGCATCCCCACCGGTGTCACAGGCGTGGTGTCGGATGATGCTCGATCCGCGGGGCGGCGCGATGCTGAATGAACAGGTGATTAGTGAGCTGTTGAGCCGGGCTACGGGGGGAGGAAGATAGAAAATTGGAGGCGTGGAAGAGGCGTTATGCAATTAACGCATCTTCCACTATGGGCTTATGTTAGGCATAAATTATCGCCTGTGCTCGCCAGTTATCCTGCTGCGGTTCTTCATACATCTGAACAATACGATACCAGGATGCGCCCTGTTCGTCCGCTTTGCGGGCGATAACCATTTCGACATCTTCCAGGCTGCCGGTAACGTTGTTAACGGAAATCAGTCCGATTTCATTGAGCCCAGTGACACAATCTGCGCTGGCGAACTCTGCAGATTGTGCCGCAGCAACGTCTCTGCCGCCGGGCAAAAGCAGGGTAGATAAAGTAAATGATTGTTTCATCGTCAGCTCCATTTCACATGACCCAGTGGGGGCATTCCATAGCAGACGCATATCCCGTATTCAGATTAGGCGCCATTGTGCATCAGGGAAACGTGAAACGGTGCAAACCTACGTAAAGCTGATAAAGGTTACTTACGGTAAAGAATGGCCTGTGAGTACCACTGACCCGGTACTACGGTGTCATCAATCATAATGACCACATAGTAGTCCGCCTTCTGCGCGGTGGCTTTTGCCCTGATCGTCTCTTCGACGTCCATCGGCGAGCCGTACACCAGCGCGCTGACTGTACCCATGCGCTGCAAACCTTCCGTCTGGTTGCGGCGAATCTCTTGCGGATGATCGGTGACTGCAGGCGGCGCCTCAGGGGTACCTTCCAGCAGTGTGCAACCGCTCAGCACGAGCGCCAACAACATAGGGATAAACCGTTTAATCGCCATTTCCCGTTTCCTGATAGCCATAGTGTAGTGGGGAAAAATTTCCCTTTTGGGTTAATGTTCCTGATTTGTTAACCACAGCGCTATTTTCGAATGAAAATATCACGAAATCGTAACCGGGTTCTCAATGTTATAAATCAAGGGTATTGTCGTCATATTACTGCATCATTTTTCGTATGCCATCGCCGCGTGGCTTAAGGAGTTTACTGATGATTGAGCTGGAAATGCGTACCCTGGCAGGGCAGCAAGTGTTACATGCTTATCCTAAAGGATATGCAGAAATCGCGCTGCCCAGCGTAGTTTTTTATCATGGGTTTACCTCCTCAAACGTTGTTTACAGCTATTTCGCCGTCGCTCTGGCGCAGGCGGGTTTTCGGGTCATCATGCCCAGCGCAGCCGATCATGGTGAGCGCTTTACCGGCGATAGCGAAGGGCGAATGCAGCATTTTTGGCAGATTCTGGTGCAGAACTTTACCGAGTTCCCGGCGCTGCGGGATGCGCTAATAGCGACTTCGCTGGTCAGTAAGGGACGGCTGGCGGTAGCAGGGGCATCAATGGGCGGCATGACTGCATTGGGGCTGATGACTCAGCATCCGGAGCTGAAATGCGTCGCCAGCCTGATGGGGTCGGGCTACTTTACGTCGCTGTCGCAAACGCTGTTCCCGCCGTTTGTGGCGACGCCGCTGGAACGAGAACGGCTGTTAGCGCCATTGGCAAATTGGGATGTTGGGCATCAACTGGCGAGGCTGGCCGATCGCCCGCTATTTCTATGGCATGGCGAAGAAGATGACACCGTACCTGCAGGTGAGACATTCCGTCTACAGCAGGCACTGCGAGATGCCGGGTTGGATGAGCGACTGATCTGTGTTTGGCAAAAAGGCGTTCGACACCGCATTACGCCGGAAGCACTGGACAGCACGGTAGCCTTTTTCCAACAGCACTTATAACGTCGAAAGAACAGTAAGCGCTTAGCTTCACGATATCAATTCGTTAGGTTCGTAGGGAATGGGCGAGCGTCTTCTTTGTCTTTATGCTTCGCCCCCGGGCGGGGGCGAAGGGCTAAGGCCGGGTATCAGCGATAAATAGCCGCGCTGGCGTGGATTAATCCACCGCTTCCCGGTTCATGCATCAGGATAGGCTGAAAGTATTTCGCCCCCTGTGCATCGCTCTCCTGACTGAGCGCCCGATCGGCCTCTTGCTCAGTGGCTATATTATGATTGATATAGATAACTCCCAGGCTCTGCACATCGTCCATGTTACGTGCCTGACGACCATCAATCTGAATGGCGGCCTGTGCGCTGACGCTAACCAGTAGCGCAGCCATAACGGCAATAATGATGTTTTTCATATCCTACTCCTTACTAACAGTCCTGACGTTAACGCAAGGTTCTCCTCTGGCTGTGGCGATGTGAATGACTTCTAACTTAAGTGTAATCCTTCTCTGACAACTCCACCGAGACCATTTCTGATTGAGTTGTTCAAAAAATTACCGGTTCTGGTGCTGTTTAATTTTAAATCACTGACTTAGACCAGCTTTGCGCTTTGTGCGAATTTTTTGCGCAATCAGCTTGAGTTTCCAGGGGGGGACAAGTATTATGACGCGTCATTTTTCAGCCGACCTTTAACACGTTCCTTGCCTCCATGGGCCTCGGCTGACCCAGACAGGAGGCTGAATAATCCGTAAGGAGCAATTCGATGCGTCATTACGAAATCGTTTTTATGGTCCATCCTGACCAGAGCGAACAGGTTCCGGGTATGATCGAACGCTACACTGGTGCAATCACTGCAGCAGAAGGCACGATCCACCGTCTGGAAGACTGGGGTCGCCGTCAGCTGGCTTACCCGATCAACAAACTGCACAAAGCTCACTACGTTCTGCTGAACGTTGAAGCACCGCAGGAAGTGATCGATGAGCTGGAAACAAACTTCCGCTTCAACGATGCCGTTATCCGTAGCATGGTAATGCGTACTAAGCACGCTGTTACCGAAGCATCTCCAATGGTTAAAGCGAAAGACGAGCGTCGTGAGCGTCGCGATGATTTCGCAAACGAAACCTCTGATGATGCTGAAGCTGGGGATTCTGAAGAGTAATTTCTGATGACCAACCGTCTGGTGTTATCCGGCACAGTGTGCAGGACGCCGCTTCGCAAGGTCAGCCCATCAGGAATTCCTCATTGCCAGTTCGTGCTTGAGCATCGTTCTGTGCAAGAGGAAGCCGGTTTCCACCGGCAGGCGTGGTGTCAAATGCCAGTTATTGTTAGCGGGCAAGAGAACCAAGCTATTACTCACAGTATAACGGTCGGCAGTGCAGTCACCGTTCAGGGTTTTGTCTGTTGCCACAAAGCAAAGAATGGCCTGAGCAAAATGGTTCTGCATGCCGAGCAGATTGAATTGATAGATTCTGGAGACTAGCCATATGGCACGTTATTTCCGTCGTCGCAAGTTCTGCCGTTTCACCGCGGAAGGCGTTGTTGAGATCGATTACAAAGACATCGCAACGTTGAAAAACTACATTACCGAAAGCGGTAAAATTGTCCCGAGCCGTATCACCGGTACTCGTGCAAAATACCAGCGTCAGCTGGCTCGCTGCATCAAGCGCGCTCGCTACCTGTCCCTGCTGCCATACACTGATCGTCATCAGTAATTGGCCGCCGTCTATTAACGACTTTAAGAGGATAAGGTAATGCAAGTTATTCTGCTTGATAAAGTAGCAAACCTGGGCAGCCTGGGTGATCAGGTTAACGTTAAAGCGGGCTACGCTCGTAACTTCCTGGTACCACAGGGCAAAGCTGTTCCTGCTACCAAGAAAAACGTTGAATTCTTCGAAGCACGCCGTGCAGAACTGGAAGCTAAACTGGCTGACGTTCTGGGTGCTGCAGAAGCTCGCGCTGCACAGATCAGCGCACTGGAATCAGTAACCATCGCGTCTAAAGCTGGCGACGAAGGTAAACTGTTCGGTTCCATCGGTACTCGCGACATCGCTGATGCAGTTACTGCAGCAGGCGTTAAAGTTGCTAAGAGCGAAGTTCGTCTGCCGAACGGCGTTCTGCGTACTGTTGGCGAGCACGAAGTGGACTTCCAGGTTCACAGCGAAGTATTCGCTAAAGTTATCATCAACGTTGTTGCTGAGTAATCTGCAACCCACGTTTTGGTAACAACAAACCGCCGGCCTTGTGCCGGCGTTTTGCTTTTTAATCCCCCGTACTTTTCATCTGGCTATCTTTCATCCTTTTGGCGATAATCAAAAAATAAAACATTATTTTAATTTTTGGTGAAAGAATGGAAACTCTCCGCCAGCATCCGCTATTTTCCCGCAAGAATATCGTTTACCTCTCTGCCGCCTTCTGCTGTTTGTTATGGGGAAGCGCCTATCCAGCAATTAAGAGTGGATACGAGCTTTTCCAAATTGCAGCCGACGACATCCCTGGCAAAATTGTTTTTGCCGGCTACCGCTTCCTGTTTGCCGGAGGCCTGCTGTTGCTACTGGCGATGGCTCAGCGCAAACCGATTGCCCGGCTAAGCCCGCGCCAATTTGGCCAGCTTACGCTGCTGGGACTGACGCAGACGTCGCTGCAATACATTTTCTTCTATATCGGGCTTGCCTTCACCACCGGGGTAAAAGGCTCGATCATGAACGCCACCGGCACCTTCTTTAGCGTGCTGCTGGCGCACTTTATCTACCAAAACGACAGGCTCAGCTATAACAAAACGTTGGGCTGTATTCTCGGCTTCGCCGGGGTGATGGTGGTCAACTTCAACAGCGGCCTGTTGGACTTTAGCTTTAGCCTGCTGGGTGATGGGTCGGTGGTGCTGGCGGCGTTTATTCTGTCAGCGGCATCGTTGTACGGAAAACGTATCTCGCAGACGGTCGACCCAACGGTAATGACCGGTTACCAGCTGGCGCTGGGCGGCTTAGCGTTAGTTGTAGGGGGATACCTTAGCGGTGGCACGCTGACCGTCCACGGCATTGCCTCTGTGGCGATTCTGGGCTATCTGACGCTGCTCTCTTCGGTCGCTTTTGCTCTGTGGAGCATTCTGCTCAAATATAACCGGGTAGGGATGATTGCGCCGTTTAACTTCCTGATCCCTGTCTCGGGATCGGTGCTGTCAGCTATCTTTCTCGGCGAGAACATTTTTGAATGGAAATATGCGCTGGCGCTGCTGCTGGTATGTTCGGGGATTTGGTGGGTCAATAAGGTTAAGCAGTAGTCTGAATAAAAGGCTGGATGGCGGAACTTTGCCATCCAGCCAGATAGCTTATCTCGCGCGAATAAAACTGCCGTCCGCCTGACGGGTAAACAGCACCTGTCCATTATCGGACTCAATGGTTAATCCCGTCACCACGCCGTTGGCGTTTTTGCGAATCTGCACCTTCTGGCCATTTTTCAGCGTGCTAAGCGGTTTACCCGCACCTTCAACCTGCGCCATGGCATAAACATCCGTTGGCGGCAGGTTATTGTCACGGAACAGCTGCGCCAGCGTTTTCCCGGCTTCTACCTGATAGGTGCGCCACTCGCTGCTGCTGCGGCTTTCCTGATACGGTTGCTGGGTACGCGGCTGCGCGGCCTGTTCAGTAGGCTGCTCTTCCTGCACAGGCTCAGGTTCAACCGGTGCGACCTGATCCAGATCGTTAGACGGCGTGACCAGCTGGGCGTGCAGTGGTTGAGTATCCGCTTGCGGCTGTGACTGCGACTGGAAGTCCAGCTGCGCGGTACGAGTCACCGGCGTCGGCGGGCTGTCGTCGGCAGAAGGCAGCAGGAAGCCGATCACCACGACCAGCGCGGCGATAATCACGCCGCGACGATGGGCAAGCGGCAGCGGGTCCAGGATGCGGAGATTGTCCGGCGCGTGCCAGAGCTTCTCGAGCAAAGGTTTCACTTCAAATCTCCCGGGCATGGCTCTCCTCCTGCTCCGTGTCTTCGCAATCAACTAACTGCCTGATGAAAGTGGTAAAGCACTCTTTCATCATATCCCATAGGTAATATTTATTGTTTCTTTTTCCCGGCAATTTGTCATCTTTCCTGACACAAAGTTTTACCCTATGCGGCGTGGCTGCTATGCTGCCCGCTACTTTATACCCGAAGAAAGGAAAGACGATGGCCACCCCGACTTTTGACACCATTGAAGCACAGGCAAGCTACGGTATTGGCCTGCAGGTAGGACAGCAACTGAGCGAGTCCGGTTTGCAGGGTTTACTGCCGGAAGCACTGGTTGCCGGTATTGCCGATGCGCTGGAAGGCAAACAACCTGCTGTGCCAGTAGACGTTGTTCATCGTGCGCTGCGTGAAATTCACGAACGTGCGGATGCCGTCCGTCGCGAGCGTTTTGCCTCAATGGCAGAAGATGGCGTGAAATACCTGGAAGAAAACCGTGAGAAAGAAGGCGTGAACAGCACCGAAACCGGTCTGCAGTTCCGCGTTCTGACCCAGGGCGAAGGCGCAATCCCAGCGCGCACCGACCATGTTCGCGTTCACTACACCGGTAAACTGATCGATGGCACCGTATTCGACAGCTCCGTGGCGCGTGGCGAACCGGCTGAATTCCCGGTTAACGGCGTGATCCCTGGCTGGATTGAAGCCCTGACTCTGATGCCAGTAGGTTCTAAATGGGAACTGACTATCCCTCACGAACTGGCTTACGGTGAGCGTGGTGCAGGTGCAGCGATTCCTCCGTTCAGCACCCTGGTCTTCGACGTTGAGTTACTGGAAATCCTGTAATTATGACGTTTATCCCCTCTCCGGCCCTGTCTCTTATACACATCTCCGAGCCCACGAGACAA
>NZ_LGHZ01000014.1 GCF_001266615.1 Kluyvera genomosp. 1
CATATTACCCGGTGATCTGCTTCCCGTTGATTGATACATCCTAATGTTAGTCTCGTCTTCATAAGCCGCATGAGGACATTTCCAAGAAGAAACCTTTTTCTGATGAACAGATCATCTGTATCCTCTGCGAGACCGGTGGTTCTGTCCGTAAGCACGCCATTTCCAACATCACCTTTTACACCTGTCTGATGAAGCGCTGGATGGGGCAAAAAGTGAGGGCGTAACTGTGTTTAACGATGGAAAGCATCCTGATTACTCAGGGATATGGATTGGATAATTTCCGCTCAGCATTGGGCGGCAGAGGGTTTTATAGCCATCGTGGTCAAATCCTGACGCGACACTGGAAAGTGTGTGAACGTCTGTCAGTGAGCTGACCGCACCGAGCCAGAACCAGTTATGAATGACATGGTACTGAGTGAGAAACTCACCTTGTTCTTCCAGTGCAACCGCCCCTTCCCATGGCCAGCAGAGTACCTGTAAATGTGCTAATGCCTGATAAAGCCGGGCATGATGCGTTTCTATTGCCTCCCGGCCGCAACAGGCTCCTGCACAGCGTCCTAGCATTGAACGAAAACAGGCACGCCCGTGGTTAACGGGTTCGAGGCCCATTACCGAATAACAAAGCTTTTGTTCATCGGCCACGGTTTTCAACGCATCGAGCGCAGCTCGTCGATTCGCAAATAAACCAAAAAGATGCGGTGTGCGGGAGAAATCGATATCTCGCGCATACACAATCTCCGGCCGGGTGCCATTAAGGCGAAGTGAACATAGCTGTCTGTTTCTCCGCAGACGCTTATTAAACAGGGGCTGTTGTTCTTTAATGAGACGCGCTTCAAGCAATAGCGCGCCCAGTTCACCGGCGGTAGGATGCCAGGAAATTCGTCTTGTTTGCTGAAGTAACGACGCTTCTTGAGTGGTACGGAAATGTGACATCACCCGGCTACGAATGTTGATGCTTTTCCCGATATAAAGCGGCAGTGATTCACTGTCACCATGAAAAATGTAAACACCAGGCACTTTGGGTATTGACGCCAGAATAGGGCGCAGGTGCTCCGGATATTGGTAGACTGGTCCTTGGTCGTTTTCCGACCGAACAGGAACCCGACGGTTGATCATAATGACTCCACTTACTGTTTATACATACAGGATACCCGGCGGATTGGTGATGTCAACGCCGCCAGTCGTATGCAAACAGGTGTGCAATCATGCGCGTTGATCCGTTAGCCAGGATTTAAATACATCATTACGCAATGTTTTCATGAAATCGATATTTCCTGAACACCCCAGTTTTTTAATCAGATTAGAGCGAATCTGATACACCGTCTTGATATGAACATTGAGATTTTCTGCCATTTCAATGATCTTTTTCCCGTTAGACATTTGATCAAGCAGGGTGGTCTCGCGAGGTGAAAGTTTCACTCTCTGCTCAAGACGAGGACTTTCTTCTCGTTGCTTACCAATCGTAGTGAGTATTCGAGTCATTTCATTTATTGACGCTTTCGATGAAATAAAATTGACCGTAAAAGAATCCAGGAAATTATGCAGATTACCATCACCCAACAAAAGAAAACGATGTGTGCGCAGATCATATTGATGCTGTTTTACATTGGCATATTGATTGACTGAGAAAATAACAAAACGAACATCATCACGATTAAAGCGTACATTCGTGAGGATTTGTCGCAAACCTAGCTCGAGGAAGTTATCATCAAGCCATAAATCTACTCGTTCAAGTTTAACAGGGTTAGCTTCGCCGTTCATAATGACTCCACATTAAAAATAATGATGCTATGCGGCCTCGACGTGATTAGATATCGTCGAGAGTATAGTCCACAATAATTTCCAGTGTTTTACGAATAACATCAGCCGAAACGATGTTATTCGTTTCTTCTAGTGAATGGATAAGTACAGCAATAATATTTTTGTTACTAACCGTCTCGCCAGCGGTAAGAAGCTGGCGTACCGCACCGCCAAGTACTTCAGCTTCTTCTGCTAACATATCTCCAGCCTTAAGGAAATGCTCAGATAAAGCTTTGTTGTGCAGGGATGGGTAGAAATCATATTGCTGTAGCATAGCGATTCTCATCTGTAAGTTGTGTGAGCATTAGTTGTTGGGTGAATATTCAATGGATTTTGCTGCTTTTGTTTTTATTGCTGTGAATCAAAATATCGTTGTCATCGTGTCTGCGTTTCTTTATGTTCCTTACCTGAACAGGCGAAATAGCATCATTTGAACTATTTAATGCATCAATTTCATTGATTGCTTTTTGCAAAGCATGCATTCGAGTTACATCTATTTCCGTGCTCAGCATGTTATTCAACTCATATAAAAGTGCCTTCGAATTAATCGGTCTTTTACTTTGAATAATCGATAATACGGCTTCACCAATCAGTGTGTCAGCCAGTTTTTTTTCATTACTCATCATAACAACATTCTCTTATTGCTTTATATCCCATATGAAGGATTAAGCATTAAGTTAACTCAGGCCGAGTATTGCAGTACTCTATATGCACGGTATTCTTTTCTTTATTATCTGTTTTCAAAAAGCAATCCAATCAATTCGTTGTAATGTTTCTCTTCTTCATGGTCAGCAGAGTGCTCAAGTCGCTTGAGCAATTTAGTACATAGTGATTTCCTGTTGAGATTTTTCCCGTCTGTCAGGATTTCTACCACGATCTGCCCTAAGGTCTCTTGCTGAGTAGGAAGAGTGGCTTTATCAAAGTAGCTGCAAATAGCACTGGCTGAATCTACGTTGTATTGACGGTTCTGCTGCATGTTTTGCTCCTGTTGATGACGTTTTCTTGTAACGATTAGCGTTAGCAAACTCATAAAAATTGTACATAAATGTTGTACAACATGATGATTATTTTTTAGCAAAAAATGCTTATCGTTTAAAAACAGCAAGATAAATGTTATTTATTTGTATCAACTTAAGAGTAATCTGTACGTGAGTTGTACGTGATTAAATGAAAAGTAGGATAAAATAACAGTGTTGGAATTAATTAAAAATAATGTTAAATCAATGTGTTAAAACAAGGGCATTTTGCTGTCTTATCTGCTACTGTGGGAAAAAACCTCATTGCTGGAACCGTTATGCTAACAACCATTATCTATCGCAGTCATTTATGCCACGATGTTCCAGTAAAAGCGCTTGAGAGTATGGTGGCAGAAGCCAATCTAAAAAATACTGAAGCGAATGTTACGGGGATCCTTCTCTTCAACGGTACCCATTTTTTTCAACTGCTTGAAGGCCCTGATCAGAGTGTGAGGCGTATCTACAGCGATATCGGTGGTGATAAACGGCACTACAATATTGTCGAATTGCTATGTGACCACGGGCCTACACGCCGATTTGGAAAAGCAGGGATGGAACTCTTTGATTTACGAGAACATCCTCGTGAAGAAGTCCTACAAACGGTGCTGAACAGAAGTACCACTCACTATCAATTAACCTATAACGATCGTGCACTACAATTTTTCCGAACATTCGTTGAGGCGACTGAAAAGGGGAACTATTTTGAGATCCCACCCGCGGAGTCCTGGGAGTTTGTTTCTACTGAAGTAACGGATGATCTGGGTCCATACAGGGCATCGACCGCGCGGGAATATACGCTTGCATTACAACCCATTATCGACCCTCTGGCACAGGAAATTATTGCTCTCGAGGCGCTGATCTTCACCCCGCAGGGTGAAATATCTGATGCGTATTTCGACAGCCTGCAAGGTGATGAGATTTATGAAGTTGACCTTGTGAGCAAAAAAGTCGCCTTCGAAATGGTGCGGGAGCGAGATCTGAGTGGAAAAATCCTTTCCATCAATCTGCTACCGATGACGCTAGTAAAAATACCTGATGCCGTTGATTATCTCATCCATGAGATAAAAACGAATGGGTTGGTCCCTGAGCAAATTGTCGTGGAATTCACGGAACATGAGGTGGTATCAGGGATTGAGGAGTTTACCCGTGCGGTGAGAGTGCTGAAATCTGCCGGAATCAGTGTTGCTATCGACAACTTTGGCGCCGGATTTGCCGGTCTGCAACTACTGGCACAATTTCAGCCTGAACGTATCAAAATTAATGCGGAGTTGATCCGCGATGTTCACAAAAGTGGGCCGAAACAGGCCATTGTACAAGCGATTATTAACTGCTGTTGCTCACTTGAAATTGTCGTCTCAGCACTCGGTGTTGAGAAAGCGGAAGAGTGGATGTGGCTTGAGTCTGCGGGTATTTCCCATTTCCAGGGGAAACTCTTCGCTGCCCCTTACCGGGAAGGTGCTCCAGCCATTGCCTGGCCGGAGAAAAAAGGGTTACTCTAACGCTGTACAACTTTCCCGTCTTACACCCCTTGTGACGCCGTGTTGTAAGGGGTGAACTCTCTGAATTTCCTCATATGTCCTTTTTTAACCTCTTGTTTTCACTTGCCGTTTAATAAAAATTAACAACATATGCACTCTTTTTTGCGAAAAAGACTGTACAATAAAAAATAAGTTATACAGATTAAACCGAACCTTATCCTGTTCAGGAAAGTAAGGATCGTGTCGAGAGGTACTATGGCGTTTTACAGTATCGGTGATGTTGCCGAAAGATGCGGAATAAACCCTGTCACGCTACGAGCCTGGCAGCGTCGATACGGGTTACTGAAGCCTCAGCGAAGCGAAGGGGGACATCGTCAGTTTGACGAAGAAGATATCCAACGCGTTGAAGAAATTAAGCGTTGGATTAAGAGCGGTGTACCTGTTGGCAAAGTAAAAGCGCTGCTGGAAGAAAGCCGCGTCATCACCCATGACGATGACTGGACATCTCTGCAAGAAGAAATGATGTCCGTACTCCGCTTTGCCAATCCACCAAAGCTGCGGGCAAAAATTGTTGCAGCAGGGCGGGAATATCCCATTGATGCACTTATCGATCATGTTTATATGCCGGTGCGTCAGCGCTTGAGCCTTGATCACAATACTGCACGTATTATGTGTAGCATGTTTGATGGCATCCTTATTGAGTATGTTGCGTCTGCTTTAACAGAACGACGTCGTAAGGCGGGTAAGGAAGCGTTACTGATTGGCTGGGATATTGATGACAGAGCTCGCCTTTGGCTGGAAGCATGGCGTTTATCACAGGCTGGCTGGCATATTTCGGTCCTTGCCGAACCTCTGGAAACCCCGCGTCCTGAGCTTTTCCCTGGTCAAATGCTCTTTGTCTGGACCGGTCTGACCCCAACCAGACGCCAGCAGGAATTGCTTCAGCACTGGAATGAACAGGGTTATACCATCACCTTCCATCAGCCTTGATACCGTCGTATAGAAAACTCTTAAATACGCTCCAAACGAAGCATAACTGAATGATTCTAAGTAGAAACTCCGAAAAAGAGACTATGCTTACTACTCTGCGATTTTAAAAGGGAGTGAAAATGGGTTTCTGGAGAATAGTCATCACAATCATTTTACCTCCATTGGGTGTGTTGCTCGGTAAAGGATTTGGGTTAGCCTTTTTCTTAAATATTATCTTAACCTTACTCGGTTATATTCCGGGATTAATTCACGCCTTCTGGGTACAAACGAAAGACTAGTCAATATTAAACGGCGCAAGCGCCGTTTTTTACTGTCTTCTATGCATTTGTCTGCATCTATTACGTCACCATTGTGATGTCCTGATCTGAAAATGAAATCTGAGTCACGACGCCCCAAATATACATCAGTTTTAATAACGGTCCCAACCGACCGCGCCGGGATCCTCCTTTTAGCGGTCAGCCTTAATCAAGATACCCGTCCTCGCGCCTGAACACCGACTGATTTACAGCGCTCTGGCAAATTATAAGTATTCACAGTGAGGAGTAGGGGGAAGCGGTGGGCGCTGCTACATGTAAAAATAAAACAATTGATGAGTCTGGTTGTTTTGAAATTTGCCCTGTATGTGGGTGGGAAGATGACCCAGTGCAATCTGCTGACCCAGATATTACTGGAGGGGCAAACTCTCCGAATTTAAATGAGGCGAAACGTCCATTCAACAAACAGTAACTGAGTATTTTATCCCGGCCACTACGCCGGAATCGCTTCAACGTGGTAAAAAGGCCCGTAATGCGGCGAAACAGGTTGCTGAATCCGTGAAAACACAGGTCCGGGAAAAACTGGGTGAAGGTACAGCTTTTAGTCTTACGGTGTAGTGTAGATGGAATAAAAAGCGGCTGGCATATGAAGTAATAGCCCCACAGACGTCATTTAACATAATATACATTATGCGCACTAAAATGAATTCAGGCAGAATCCACGGTTTACTGGTCATGATGATGTTCATTAGTTAAAGCCAGGTCAGCTCTCAGGTCCTCACTTCTGGATCATCGGTATCGATTTGTCTTCTATCAAACCCGGTAAAAACCGGGTCAGTTTTTGGGGTTGAATTCACTACGTTACTCAGGCCTCAGTTCACCGTATTTGAATGATGCGGTTGCTCCACCATCTATCAGTAAATCGCTGCCTGTCACGTAGGTTCCATTCGGCCCAAAAAGAAATTCTGCCAGCGCACCGATCTCATCAGGTGTACCGCCACGACCAGCCGGTGATTTCTCCAGCATGTTCCGATAAAAAGTGCCGCGTTCATCACTATTAAGTTCGTCATACGCTAATGGCGTGAAAATGATACCGGCACTGATGCAGTTTATCCGGGCACCGCGTCTTCCCCATTTTACAGCCTCTGACATAACCCGAAGCGCATTACAGCGTTTAGATATCTGGTAAGCATAAAGGCTGTCTTCAATCTCTTTAACCAGCGGCATTTCAAGTAATGCTTCTGGCGATAATGTGGCGAGTTCATCCACCTGAGCCTGAGTCAATGCATCGACTGCTAGTCGGTGGCTGGACTGGGAGCCAATAACAACGCAAGAACCGCCCGCAGCGATGACGTTGCCAAATTCTTCAAATAGTACCGCACTACCATACAGGTCAACGCGGATCAGATCCTGGGCGCTGGCTTGAGATGGCGATAATCCCGCAGTGTGGATAACACCTTTGATGTCACCCAGTGCACATGCCGTTTTCACCAACGCCTGTATTGAATGGCGTGAGCTCACATCTACGGTCGTAGTACTCACCTGAAATCCAGCCCTTGAAAGCGAATGTTCAACCTGCTGTGTATTTTCAGGTTTGATATCGGCTAGCAGGATATGTTTGCCAACGCTGACGCGCCGCGCAATTGCCTGAGCAATTGATCCACTGCCGATTACAACAATAACATCGGTCATAATACTACCTCATCTGTTGATGATTACCGGTGGCAAAAGCCTACAGCCTACGCCCCTGACGTCAAATATCGGTTGATCATAGCGGTTGCCATGAAATGAAGTAAGTCACTAAATCGGCTTAACCTTATGAATTGCGCTCATCAATAATGGTACTGTTCCTCTGAACAACTGCCGGTGATTTCAGCTTTGTATCCTGATTATTCCTCTCTAAAGCTTAAAAAAAAGCGCATTTTGGACTATACGCAACACAAATTCTGGTAGGTAGATGAGAGTTAATCTCAATTGCAAATGATAGTAGTTACCATTACCATCTTGGTTTGTAAAAATTTGCAAAGGAAACTTACATGTCTACAAAAAATGTAAAGAAGACTGTTTTACGTGCCCTCGCCCTTTCCTTATCTATCCACGCCTGTTTTGTCCACGCGGCAGACTTTACCGATAAAGATTTTCCGTCCCAGCCTCTAGGTCATGGCGTTTACGAGCTGGCCTATGACCAGGGACAAAATGCCCTTTATGCCGCATCGGCTCCCTCGTTTGATAAAGACAAAACGGCCGGGCTGGTTTTCCAGCTTGATGCAAATTCGCTGGAAATAAATCATAAAATCGCAACAGATCGCCGCACGTTTGCCGTTGCTTTGGATGAAGCTAACCACATTCTGTATCTGGGAAATGCACTTGAAGGCTCAATTACACTGCTCGATACCCGCACCAATAGCGTTATCAATACCCTCCAGTTAAGTGACGATTCCAACCCCAAAAAGAGCGCGCACGTTCGTGAAGTCGTGCTCGATAAAAAACATCGTCGCCTCTACATCTCCGGCATTGGAGGTAAAGACAGCGGATTACTATGGGTTGTTGATACAGAGAAACAACAGCTGATCGAGACAATTGAGAAATACGATCCGGTCGGGTTTGCGGTCGATAACGAGGCTAATAAAGTGTACGCCGTAACGGGGAAAGGTGAACTGCTGACTCTGGATGGCGCGACCTCAAAAGTGCTTTCCCGCGTGGCGGTTGATCCTAAAGAGCCTAAACATTACTTCCTCAATATTGCGCTAAATACCGGGAAAAATGTTGGCTACATCGCCGATACCAACACCCGTGATGTTCTGGTCGTGGACCTTAACTCCGGCAAACTCCTCCACCGGATCCCTACCCCTAATTCCATTGCCGTGGTGTACAACCCTTCACGCAATGAAATTTATGTCACCCACCGTAACGATCAGCAGATTAGTGTTATCGATGCCAACACCTACCGCGTGAAGCACAGCATCAAAACTGCCGCCATGCCGAACAGTCTGGTGCTTTCTCCTGATGCAAACACGCTGTACGTCAGCGTTAAGCAAGACGAAAAAAGCGCTCAGGCTGATTACGTCGTAAAAATCGATCTCACTAAATTCTGAGGACCTATTCGTGATTACCCAAACACGTATTGCCGTGGCTGTTTCGCTTGCATTTGCTAACCTTTCCGCTGCTGTATATGCAGACACTAATGAAGACCAGATGGTGGTTACCGCGACCGGTTTTAGCCAGGAACGTCGCGAAGCGCCGGCGACCATTTCCGTCGTTGATGAAAAAGAGTTAAACACACGTTCAAACCAAAACGTCACTGAGGCATTACGTGAAATGCCGGGTGTCCTAGTGGGTAACGGCCACGGTACGCTGGCTACCGGCGATGTTCAGATGCGCGGGATGGATTCGTCCTACACCTCGTATATGGTGAACGGCATCAAACAGGCCACCCGTGAATCGCGGCCTTACGGCCATCATATTGGGACCGAGGCTTCCTTTCTGCCACCCATGGCCGCCATCGAACGCGTCGAGGTTATTCGTGGGCCGATGTCCTCTCTTTATGGTTCCGACTCCATAGGCGGCGTGGTCAACGTTATCACCAAAAAAGGCTACAACCTCGAGAACTGGACCGGTGTACTGGAAGATAACTACTTCCTGCAGGAACAGAGTAAATACGGCAATACCAACCAGACCAATGCTTTCCTGATGGGACCGGTGATCCCCGGCAAACTCGGCGTCAGCGTGGCGGCCGATTATCTTGACCGCCGCGACGACGATAGCCCGAAGAAACCACGCTTTGTCAAACATGAAGCGGGTAACCTGGATGCAACCGTATCCATGTCGCCAACCGATACCCAACTGTGGGATTTGAATGCGTCTCGCGGTCATCAGGAAAAAAGCCATAACCCAGGCAACCCTTGGTATTGGGGCTTTGACCGCGATGCGGCCTCACTTTCCCAGCATGCCTGGTACGGTGACGATCTGTTGGAAGTGAAAAACTTCATCAGCTATGAGAAAGCGCGCACTGAATACCGCGTGGAGGAAATGTCGCCACAGTTTATTGAACAGCGCAATTTTGAAGCCAACAGCGCCAACACCTTCACCCTGGGCGATCATAAACTGACGCTGGGCGCGAACTATACCCGCAATGAGCTCAATGATACTTTTGACGTCGAAGATAAAGCCGTTGCGGGCGTCACCCCAGTGAGCAAAATCACTCGCTACGGCTGGGCGGTGTTTGCGGAAGATGCCTGGATGATTGTGCCAGACTTTACCCTGACCACTTCTGCGCGCCTCGATCACGATAGCTACTTCGGCTATCACGTGACGCCTAAACTGTACGGCAACTGGACCATCGACCAAAACTGGGCATTAAAAGGTGGCGTATCCACCGGCTATAAAAAGCCCGATCTGCGTGAAAACAACTCCGGATTTACCAGCGTCTACGGTGCCTACCCATACTCCTACATTGGCATTGGTAACGATGATCTGAAGCCGGAAGAAAGCGTTAACACCGAACTTGGGATTTACTGGCAGCAGGACACGCTGGCCCTGGATGCGACCGTGTTCCACACACGCTTCAAGAACAAGATCAGCGATTACACGATTTGTACTGAAACCGCGACGCAGAAATGCGTTTATAACGGCTACACGGCGGAAAGCGTCTCCCAGTATTTCAACGTCAGCGACGCGGAAGTTTACGGCCTGGAGTTGAACGGCGACTGGCAGGTCACGCCTTCCCTGAAGGCCAACGCCAACTATACCTATACTCACAGCGAGCAGAAAAGCGGCGAGTATAAAGGCTACGCGCTGAGCGATTTCCCAACCAGCATGGCCAATATCTCGCTGACCTGGAACGCGATTAACGATCTGGACCTGTGGACGAAAGCGAGCTGGCGCAGCAATTCGCCGGATATCGGTAAATCGACCGCCACGGAAGCTTATGCGCTGGTTGATTTAGGTGCGCGCTATCGCGCGACGAAAAATATCACGCTGATGGCCGGTGTTTATAATGTCTTTGACGTAAACCCTATCTATACCACGACGTATAACGAAACATCCATGCTTGAAGGACGCCGCTATAATATTGGCGCCCGCTACGAGTTCTAAATAAAATGCCGGAGCCTATGTGCTCCGGCGTTTTATCGTTGTTGGCTAATTGAGCCACCATTATGACGGTAAACGACCGTTGCAAGCGCGCCATTAACCAGCGTCATTTGCGGGGGAATATGGCCGATATCGACATCGTAAATAACCGGAATATTCAAATCTCCCAACGCCGAGAGCAAGGCATCACGATAATTTTGCTGTGACGGGTTATCCGTATCGGGCCCGGCATTTCGGCCAATCAGAATGCCATTGAGCGAAGTTAACCAGCCGTGTAAACGCAAGCTATAAAGGGCGCGCGTTAATTCACATGGCGCCATTTCGACATTCTCAAAATAGAAAATAATGCCCTCTTCACTATTTTGCTCTCTGAACCTCGGCAAATTCCCCCACGGTGTACCCGCCAAACGTGAAATGATATCGAGACATCCTCCAATTAACCGCCCGGTAAACTCTACGGTGTCTGAAGTACCGTTTAGCATTTTCCACTGCGTTGGCTGAGTGAGGTTAAAACCTGCATCGGTGGCAACACCCCATTGATTTTCCTCAACCTGATAAGCCTGAGAAGCGTGTTGAATATTTGATTTCTCGCCCGTTTCTTCCAGAATATCCCATATCGCCCTGGTGGTCGTATCTAATTCACGGGCGCCAAGTTCCATTAAATTTGGACCATGTACGGTAGCCCAATGGCAGTTTAGGGTCAGCGGGAAATGAAAAGTACTCAAGTCAGAAAAACCGACGAACCATTTTGGTTCCTGCGCGGCTAATTGTTTAAAATCGAGCAGTTCAAGTAATTCCATGCCCAAATCGCCGCCCCAAGGCGGCATGACCGCCTTTATTTCTGGGTCGGCAAGAAAACGCATTAACTCCACTGCGCGAGCCTGTTTATCCGCACTTTTATTTTTATGCTGTGCGCGTAGGCAGTCCCCTTCAAGCACCCGATATCCACGTAGTCGAAGAGCGTTAATGGCCAGATCCAGACGCGCATGTAAATGCGCAGGAACGCCCGATGACGGCGCGGTGATGGCAATTAAATCTCCCGCAATTAAGCTACGCGGAAAGCGGATGTTCATAGGCCGATCCTCAAGAGTAAAATGAGAACATAACGTAATCGTTACGAACATACACCTACGATAATTTATAAGGTCAGCTTAAATATCCGCGTCAGCGCCCTTTTCCCTTCATCGGTAAAATTGACCTCCCGATAACCTGCAATGCGCGTGAGCCAACCATTACGTTCAAATGCGGCTAACAGCGCTGCCCCACAGCTACCGCCAAGGTGAAGCCGTCGTTCACTCCAGTCCAGGCAACCGCAAATCGTCTTACGTTTACTCAACGGTGTCATGACCGCCCCCATCTGCTGGAATTTATCTCTCCCTTCTGCTGAGAGATCACGGCCATCGGCAGTAAACCAGCCCTGTTGTTCCATAAACTCGTAAAGCTTGACCGCCACTTCACCGGCTAAATGATCGTAGCAAGTACGTGCTTTACGCAGGTTAATGGGTGTGCTGCACTTTTGTGGTGATGATAACCGCATCGAGACACCCATTAGATTTTCCAGCAGCGCAGCAATCTCGCTGCCGGCAAGCCGATAATAGCGATGCCGCCCCTGAGATAAACAACTGATGAGCTGGCCTTGCAGAAGTTTGTTGAGATGCGCGCTGGCGGTGGACGGCGCAATGTTCGCGACCGCGCTGAGTTCTGTCGCCGTCCATGCGCGACTGTCCATCAAGGCACACAGCATACTGACCCGTGAAGGATCGGCTATCGCCGTGGCCACCTCAGCCATGGAATATTCGAGTATTTCAGCATCATCATGCACAGCGTTCATCTCAAGCGGTTTAGTCACCTATCAGCGCTCCATTTTTCGGTCACCTGCGCGGCTAACGGGTCGTTATCTGTCAACAAAATCAGCCGGTTATTGTGATCGCTGTACTGAACATGAATGGTTATCTGGTGCTCAGCCAGCACGCGAGCTATCTCACCTAACTCCCCAGGACGTTCCTGCAGAAGCCGTCGAATCAGTGGTTTTGCGATGCTCTCAACGTGCATTCCGGCGGCGCTAAGCACCTGACGCGCCCGTTCGCCGTCTTCCACCAGGAAATGCGCATGGCTGCTATCACCGACGGTAAAAACGCCGCCGCCTTCCAGCCCTACGCCATTTTTCCCCAGCGTGACGCCTAACTGTGCCAGCGCTCCGGGTGCATGATGAAGAATAACGTGAATATCATACATGAGGGCATGCCCTCGTTTGTAAAGAATACTCCCGCAGCAGCTGCGCAACCCGAATACGATAATGGGCAAAAATGGTACTTTGCCCTTCACGCTGTGCGGCCTGGTGACGGATATTACATTTCCACGCTCGAACCGCCTCTTCGTTTTCCCACCATGAGAGAGATAACACCTTTCCCGGCGAACTTAAGCTTTGAAAACGCTCGATCTCAATAAATCCAGCGACATGGCTCAACTCAGCTTTGAGTTCGGCGGCAAGCGCCAGGTATCTGTCCTGTTGTTCCGGCATAGCGCGAGCTTCAAATATAACGGCAATCATAGCAACCTCCTTCGTGTGAATGACTGCACTATAAACAGCGTCATGAGTGAATGCTTCGCTAACGGGCGAAATATCCAGGATGCACGAAATATCTTGATAATGCATGATCATGGCGATTAGCATGCATTGACACTCTATGGAGGCTGTAACTTGACCCTTAAAAACTCACAAATACGCATTATTGATGATCAAACGCTGGCTAATGATTGGTACCTACTAAAAAAATATACCTTTGACCTACGGCGACAGAATGGACAATGGCAGCGTCAGAGCCGTGAAGTTTATGACCGGGGAAATGGCGCGACCGTCCTGCTCTACAACCGGGTTAAGCGCACGGTCATTCTCACCCGCCAGTTTCGCTTTCCGACCTACGTCAATGGTCACGACGGTTTTCTTATCGAGACCGCCGCTGGGCTGCTCGATAATATGGCGGCAGAACAGCGCATCAAAGCGGAAGCCGAAGAAGAGACCGGTTATCAAATTACCCGCGTCGAAAAGGTCTTTGAGGCGTTTATGAGCCCTGGTTCAGTCACCGAAAAGCTGCACTTTTTTATCGCGGAGTACAGCCCGGAAAGTCAAACGAGCGCGGGTGGCGGTATCGAGGCCGAAGGTGAAGATATCGAAGTACTGGAGATGACTCTCGAAGAGGCGTTAGCCGCCATCGATAATGGACAGATTATCGATGGTAAAACCATCATGCTGTTGTATCACATGGTGGTGAAAGGCATTATGTCATAGTCTTCATCAGCGCAGCTCTGCAATCAGCCCTTCCAGCCATTCGGCAAACACCCTCACCTTCTGCGATAAATGGCGGTGCGGATAGAGCAGAGACAGTCGACGGCGTGGGCTTGGATAATCTGGCAAGATCTCGACAAGCTGGCCGTTATCAATGTAGGGCTGCAAAAAGAAGTTCATTCCCTGTAATAAGCCAAGCCCGGCGAGCCCTGCGGCGATATACACTTCTGAGTTATCAAGGATCAGCTTGCCCGGCAAGGCTATCTCTTCCGTCGTCGACCCCCGCTGAAAACACCACGGCATCACCTGGCGGCTGCTGGTATTAATCCAGTTAACGCCCTGATGATGCTGCAGATCATCGAGCGTTTTCGGCACGCCGTACTGTGCGAGATACTCCGGGCTGGCGCAGGTGGTCATTTTAATATTGCCAAGCGATCTGGCGACATAGTCACCATCATCCAGCGCCCCAACCCGCAGTACACAGTCGAGGCCATCGCGGAGCATGTCCCGACGTACATCGGAGCTACTCAGGATAATCTCCAGGTCCGGATGAGCGCGGTAAAAATCCGGCAGTTTGGGGACCACAATCAGTCGGGCAAAGGCGATGGGCATATCCACGCGCAGCTGCCCATGCAATGGGCGGCCCGGCGCGAAGGATTCCAGCAAGTCATCGGCCTGTGCCAGTAGCGGTTTGCTGCGACGATAAAACTCTTCCCCTTCCGACGTCAGATTGATGCGCCGCGTGGTGCGCTGCAACAGACGTACACCGCTTACCTGCTCTAGCTGCTGCAGCGCTTTGGTCACCGCGGGACGATGAATCTGTAGGTTTTCCGCCGCTTGGGTAAAGCTGCCTGAATCAACGATTTCAATAAAAATCTTAATATTTTCAAACAGATTCATTTGCATGATGCCGCCACTTTACCAATAACCACGAGATTGTTATCCATTTAATAATATTGAAGAACGATTTTCACTATTTTTCCAAACAATTAAGCGGCCTACACTGCCCGCATTCCAGCATATCCCTGCTTGTCACAAGGAAAATAAGATGAAAACTAACCGTATCTGTCAGATTCTCGGCATCGAAAAACCGGTCATTCAAGGGCCGCTATCCTGGCTTACCGATGCACGTCTGGTCGCTGCCGTGAGCAATGCCGGTGGATTGGGCGTATTAGGCCCGAATGCCGGGTTAACCGCAGACACCGCGGTTTCTACCCCGGAAGAAACCGCCGAGAAAATGCGCGAAGAGATCCGCAAAACGAAAAAACTGACCGAAAAACCCTTTGGCGTAAACCTGATCCCGAGCCCGGAAAACGACATCTGGACGCCGCCGATCCTCAACGTTATTAAAGAAGAAGGTGTCCATGCGGTGGTCTATACCGGCTACGGTGAAGGTGCGATTATTCCGGCATTGTTCGACGAACTGAAAGCCGCTGGAATTATCATTATCTACCGCGATATCAATCCAACCCCCGCCAATACACGCGAGGCAGAACGGGCCGGTGCCGATATCATTGTCGCCACCGGGTTTGATGAAGGCGGTACGCTGCCGGGCAATGTCCTGGGTACATTTTCCATCGTGCCGATGATTGCTGATGCAGCAATCAATGTGCCGGTACTGGCAGCTGGCGGTATTGTCGATAAACGTACCGCCCGTGCGGCACATGCGCTGGGCGCGGAAGGTGTATTCGCTGGGTCGGTGTTTATCAGCACAGAGGAAAGCCGGGTGCCGCGGTCGGTGAAAGAGAAAATCGTCGCCGCCAATGGGCTGGACCTGAGCCTGTTCCGCACCCTGCCTGATTTCTATCGCTCGCTGCCGGGCAAGCTGACTCAAAAACTGGTCGCGTTAGATAAAGCCGGTGCTAGCAAAGAAGAGATTGGCACCGCGATGGGCGGCCTGCGTGGGCTGCGGCTGGGAATGCTGGAAGACAATACCGACGAGGGCTATATCTCGCTAGGTACCGGGATCGGTGGCATTAAAGCCATTACCCCTGTGGTGGAGGTTGTCGAGCAATTAACCGCATAATCGACGATGGGCAGCAATAGGCTGCCCATCATTGCTCATTGGCCCCTAGCGCTGGCTTAACGCCAGGCGCAGGGCAAATAGCATAAAGAGCCCGCCGGTCACCCTATCCATACTTTTAATAAAACGGGGATTGCGTAAGATCCGTGAAGCATAGCGGGTGACCATAATGAGCGTCAGTGACCAGAGTGTGCCGATGAGGACGTGGATAGTCACCAGTATAAACGTCCACAGAATCGGTGAGTGCCCGGTAGGAATAAACTGCGGCAGAAATGAAACGTAGAAGACACCCATTTTAGGGTTCAGCACGTTGCTCAAAAGCCCCCGCACAAACCCGTTCCCTCCCCGTTCATTTTCCGATGTCGGTTCTGCTACGGTATGCCGAGGTTTAAGGAGAAGTTGGAATCCCAGCCAGCCTAAATAGCCAGCCCCGCACCATTTGAGCATATCGTAGAGCAGCGCAGAGGTTGCCAGAACCGCGCCAAGCCCAAAACCCACCAGTGCCCCCCAGATAAAACAGCCGGTATCAATTCCTAACGCCGCCTGAAATGCCTTTTTCCCGCCTTCGGCAGTGGAGGTGCGGAGGATCAGTGCAGTATCGAGCCCTGGAGTCAGTGTGAGGAGTAAAGCGGCAAAAGAGAATGCGAGAAGAGAATCTGCAACGGACATTTTCGAACTCCGAAAACGAGGATGCTATTGCAGAATTAACATGAGCGCAACAAAAAAGTTCTGCAGGACTGTCTGGCCCTGCAGATGAGGTTAAGACAATTTCAGATACACCTGCTCGCCGTCGATCTGTACCGGATAGACGGTAACGCCCTGGGTTAACGGGCTGCACAGCGCATTGCCGGTTTTAATACAAAAGCGCCCCTGGTGCAGCGGGCACTCAATTTCACCATCCTCAAGAAAGCCATCGCTCAGACGCGCATTTCCGTGTGAACAGAGATTATCACTGGCGAACACCCCTTCCTCCGTGCGATACAGCGCGATATCGAGGCCGTTCACGGCGACGCCAATCACATCATCTTCCGGGAGATCGTCCAACTGCGCGGCAAAGATCCAGTTCTCAGACATAGCGTTACCTCAAATAGGATAAATCAGCGAGTTGGGGACCAGTTCGCTATCGAAGATGCACAACCGACTGGCAAAACGTAGGCCCTTCGGCGTCTGCACCACGGTGTCGAGGTAATAACCGACGTTGAATACTTCGCTATGGCCATCCGATTTCGTGCGGAACACCGCATAGTTGGTCCGCGCCACAATTTCTTGCTCATCAATAGACACTATATGCGGCAGCCCAATCACATGACGCTGATAGTACGGGTCGTGGAATAAGGTTTCAGCAACGCCGTAGATTCGGTCTTTTAACATCCCCTTGCTGTCGAGATTAATGGTCGATAGCGGCAAGTGGCGATCGTAATTTTCACGCGGGATCACCTTATAACGACAATCGTCGGTGAATAACTCGGTCCATTTTTCCCACTCTGCGCGGTCAACGGCATCGCTATACTCCGTTTGCAGCGTGACCAGCTGTTGCCAGATTTCACTATTTATCATCATGTTAAATCTCCAGAACGCCGCGCCAATAGTGGTACATTCCGCGAATTAGGGTTTCCGACACCATATGGTCGGTATTCTCATAGCCGGTGCCGCCCATTTCGGCGAGAGTGCGCTGGGTAGGGTTGTGTTTAAATCCCTGCTGCGAAAACTCCACCACTTCACCATCATCCGCCGAGACAAATCCCGCAGGGCCAAACAGATTGGCCTGCTTGAGGCGACGCTGGGTCATCTCCTCGCTGTCGTCGGCAAAGCCAAAGTGCGTCCAGACAAAATCAAATTCGTGCGGACCGCGCGGCTGAATATGTCGTACGGACATCGAATTGACGTTTTGCTGGATAACCAGGCTTGGGAACAGCGTCATCATCACCACCGTCGGGCCGTTCCACCACGGCTCTTCCACCACATCGAGGAAGCTCGAGTCGTTAAGCTGCATTTGTTCTTTAAAGCTACTGACGCCCTGCGTTACCTCGCTTTTACCGCCATTGCCCTTACGGCTGACCATCGCGGCATGGCGATATTTGTCATCCATAATCAGCTGCGAACGGTTATCAGCACGCCACAGGCCAAACGTCACGAACCAGGTATGCAGTAAACCGGCGTGATAAGGATCTTTGATGTTTTCTTGCATCAACTTCCAGTTACCGGGGATCCGCTGACGGTTATAGCCCAGCAGTTTCAACGGACGACCGCTGAATACGCGCTCAAAATAGGCCAGAATATCCGGGCCAAGATAGCTTTCCAGCGGCTCCACCTCATTTGAGAATGAGGCGAAAACCACGCCGTTATGGCAGGCTACGTTCAGTTTTTTCAGCCCGTGTTCTGCCGGATTAAAATCCTTCGGCATACCGCCGTTGACCTTGCCATCCTGCTTCACGCCGCGTCGGAACGGAACGCCCTGCAAGTTGCCATCAAGATCGTAATTCCACTGGTGATAAGGACAGACAAAGTCGGTACGATTGCCGGATTTTTCGCGGCAAAAACGCATACCGCGATGGGCGCAGACGTTTTCGACGACATTGATCTCACCCTGTGCGTTACGCACAACAATGACCGAGCGCTCGCCGACCACGCTGCGAACAAAATCACCGTTATTGGGAATTTCGGCTTCCAGGGCGACGTAACTCCAGTGCTTCCCGTAGAAAATTTTCTCCAGTTCGCGCTGATAGATATCATCGCGGGTATAGGCCCAGAACGGGATGCGGCTAGTACCGTCATCGGGCCACAGCAGGTTGCTATGAGGTTCAGAGGTGAAGTTCATGATGACTCCTTGTTGTTATCTAACCAGGTACGACATTACGGTTGGTAATAAAACGCATCGGCATGAATATCTTCGGCCTTAGCGCCGAGCGCACGCGCCTGCTGCACCATCGACTCGACCATCGCTGGCGCGCCCGCCGGGTAAACTTTCCAGCCGGTCAGCGTAGGCAAGCCCTCGGCCACTGCGGCGGGAAGCCGGCCAAAACGCACCGCGGCCGCGGGCGGTTCCTGACTTAATACAAGGTGATAGCGAAAGTTTTCATGCTGGCGACGCAGTGTTTCCAGTTGCTCGATGCCATAGAGATCTTTTGCCCAACGGCTGCCGTAATAGAGATGAATAGGGTTGGCCATCCCCTCTGCCAGCGCTGTGCGAATAATCGATAGCAGCGGCGCAAGTCCAGTGCCTCCGGCGACACACAGCATCGGGCCTTCATGCTTTTGACGAAGCCAACTAGCCCCCAGCGGGCCATTGAGTTTGAGCGTCGTGCCCGGCGTCAGGCTCTCAATCAGCCCCGGCGTCACGCGGCCGTCCGGGACAATGCGAATATGAAATTCCAGGTCATCCTCCTGCGGTCGGCTGGCCATGGAATAGCTGCGCTGGGCTCCACCGGGAAACGTCAGGCGGACAAACTGCCCGGCCGACCAGGCAAACGACTTGGCAGGCTTTAACCGCAGCTGCCACACGTCGTGGCAAAGTGGCATAAATGACAGCACCGTGGCTTTTAATGTCCTCGCGGGGTGAGTCACAATCTCATCCGCCGGCGGCAGTTCGATGGTGCACGGTGAATGCAGTACCGTGCAGCAGGCAAGAACTTCCCCTTCCGCCATGTCCGGCACGTTATCCGGTAGTAACTGTTCGACATGCCCCGATACCACGCGACATCGGCAGGTCTGGCAGCGTCCAGACATGCAGCTGTAGGAAATCGGGATTTGGTGCTCACGTAAAACGTCCAGCAGATTGCTACCTGGGGTCACGCTAAGCTGCCGGCTTGCCGGGGTGATATCCACTTGCATCACAATTCCCCCTTTCGAATGTTGTTATTTTGTTAACGAAGCGTATAAAAAAAGGGGGCGGTGAGATATGCCGTGCGGTTTATAGCGGTTATTAATCGGATACATAACGATATCTATGTCACGTTTACATGAAGTAGACCTGAATCTGCTGGTGGTCTTTCGCCATATGTACAGCGAACGCCATACGGGACGCGTTGCTGAAATTATGGGCCTGACCCAACCTTCAGTAAGCCATGCCATTAAACGGCTGCGCATCATGCTAGGGGATGAACTGTTTGAAAAAGCATCGCGCGGTATGCGCCCGACGCCGTACGCTGAAGCAATCGCCGGCGACGTTGATGAGATTTTGAGCTCGCTGGAGAAGACCCTCAGCTATCGGGATACCTTTAATCCCTGGGAAAGTTCACGGGAATTTCGCGTCGCCATGACCGATCTGGGCGAGATCTATCTGCTACCCAGATTGATGAATTTACTCGGCAAAGAAGCCCCGGGCGTGCGGATCACCACCGTTCGTGATACTGCGGTGCCGCTCAAAACCGAAATGGAAAACGGTGGCGTGGATTTGGCGGTGGGCCTGCTGCCGCAGTTGGAGGCGGGTTTCTATCAGCGTCGATTGTTCGACCAGCGCTATGTGTGCCTGATGCGTAACGATCATCCGCTCAGCACGGTTGAGTTTGATGAAACCGCCTTCCGCGAGGCGCAGCACATCAAGGTTATGGCACAGGACTCGGGTCATCGGCGGATCTTCGATCTGTTTGCCAAAGCGGGAATTGCCGACCAAGGGCTGCTCTGCGTACCGCATTTTATGGCCATTCCCTATATCCTCAGCGAAACGGACTTTATTGTTACCGTGACCGAGAAGCTGGCGCTGCAAACCGCTCAGCGTTTTGGTTTGACGATCCGTCCCTTACCTTTTGATTTGCCGGGTATTCAGATTAACCTGTTCTGGCACAGCCACGTACATCAGGACGCGGCAAATACCTGGCTGCGCCGCTGTTTTATGCGGCTGTTTACCGAATAAGTAAGTGACGTTGTCACTTACTTTTGGTTTGTACTCTCTGGGATCAGCATAATCATTTTTAATGCGCGGTTGCTGGTGAGCTGCCAGCTCAACTGGCGATAAACCAGTTCCCCTTGCTCGGCGTGGTGAAACAGACGTTCGCCGCCTTCCCGGACAATGACCTGCTGTTGTGACCAAAATTCACGAAAATCAGCGCTGTTCTCGCGCATTTGCTGCACAAAGGCATTCAATACCGTATCGTTTGCATAATGCACCGCATCGGCCCGTAGCTCCGCGACAATACGCCGGGCGCGGGCTTCCCAGTTATCAACCAGCTTGCGCGCCAGCGGATGCGCAAACATAAAGCGCATCATATTTGGCGTGCTATCTACATCGAGCCAACCGGCGAATAACGCCTCAGCACCTTTATTCCATGACAGCACTTGCCAGGTGAGATCCAGTAGATAACACGGCTGTGAGACGCTGTTCACGGTAGCCAATATCGTGGGTTCGACGGCAGGTACCTGCTCATTGAGCGGATCGCTTTTATGTGCCAGCAAAAACAGATATTCGCGCTCGGCCGCCGTCAGCTTCAGCGCCAATGCAATTCCTGAAAGCGTTTGTGCCGACACGGTAATATCGCGACCCTGCTCAAGCCAGGTATACCAGGTGGTGCTAATTGCACTCATCTGTGCCACTTCTTCGCGGCGTAACCCTTTGGTTCTACGGCGAGAAATAATCGGTATTCCCACCATTTCCGGTGAGGTATTTTCCCGCTTGACGCGTAAAAAAGCCCCTAATGCTTGCGGCCCGGTGAGCTGCGATTTGTCCATGGTAGTAACTCGATATACCCGTATAAATGCCCATATTGTACCCGTATTAATCCCGTCGTATAGTCGGTTTTAACAACAAAATAACAACAGAGGAAGACAGGTATGAGCAACCATCACGAAGCATTAGTACAGTCGCAGTTTAGCAGCCAGGCCGCCGCCTATTTACAGAGCAGCGTTCACGCCCAGGGGGTTGATTTACGTCGATTAAGCGAATGGATAGCAGATGATACAGCCGCGACCCTGCTGGATGTAGGCTGCGGTGCTGGGCACGCCAGTTTTACCGCCGCGCCGTTAGTGGCAAAGGTCACCGCGTATGACCTGTCAGAAGGGATGCTGGCGGTGGTCGCCCAGGAAGCGGAAAAGCGCGGCTTTGGCAACATCACCTGCACACAGGGGCCCGCGGAAGTACTGCCGTTTGCCGACCATAGTTTCGATATCGTTATCAGCCGCTACTCCGCTCACCACTGGCATGATATTCAGGCGGCGCTGATGGAGATCCGCCGCGTCCTGAAACCCGGTGGCCGTTTTATCATGATGGACATCGCGTCCCCCGGCAAAGCGATGCTCGACGTCTGGTTACAAACCGTGGAAATGCTGCGCGACCCTTCGCACATCCATAACTATTCACAGGGACAGTGGCTGGCGATGGTTAACAATCGCGGAATGATCGTCGAAAAACTGGTTAGCGATAAGTTGCCGCTGGAGTTCTCCTCCTGGGTTGCTCGCATGAAAACCCCGGAGAATATCGTTGAGGCTATTCGCTATTTGCAAAATAAAGTCTCCGACGAAGTCCGGGCCCACTTCGCCATTGCCGAAGATGGTAGTTTCGTCAGCGATACGATTATGTTCCAGGCGCGCTAATCGCCACAGGCAGTGACGCCGGGGTAATCCCGGCGTTGTTTATGGCGAGGTGCGGGAAGACATGATCAGTGGTTTGCGGGTGACTCATCTTTGTCAGCGTTGAATGACGGGATGTCCTGTGAAAATCTTGCCGTTCTGGCATCGCGCTCATAGCCCTGCGGTTCGCTTAATATCTGATACAGCTCAGGCCGTCGGCCATGAATCCATCGCCTTCCCGTAGACATCGCCAGCAACGTCAGATCGAGGTCGGCAAACACAATCGCATCTTCAACGGCGTCAGTTTCGTTAACCACGCGGCCATAGGGATCAAGGATCATCGCGTTACCGGTTCGGACTTCGCCATTATCAAGTCCCACACCGTTACTGAACAGGATGAAGAAACCATTATCATGCGCTCGTGAAGGTAACCAACGCATCAGCCATCCTCGCCCGCTATCTCCCTGAAATGCGGATTTTAGTGCGTCCGGATCCTGGTGACGGTTTTCCCAAAGATTGACCGGAATGGGCTTCATACCAAAGGGGCTACGTGAATTTGTACCGCCAGTCTGGTGAGGTGCAATCAGGATGTCAGCCCCCTTCAATGCAGTAATGCGAGCGTTTTCAACAAGATTGTTATCCCAGCAAATAAGAATACCCATGCGTACGCCCCAGGGCGTGTCGAAAACGGTGTAGTCATTGCCACGTGCGATGTCAGGGTGCTCGAAAGCATGCAGTTTCCGGTGAATATGCCGTTTTCCGTCAGGCATGCAGACTGCGTAGGCATTATATAATTTCCCGTCAGCCCCCTTTTCAATAAAACCGGCGCCAATCGCCATATCATACTTTTTCGCAAGGAGCGCGACGTTGGCCAGCGACTGGCTGGTGTCGGTGCTTTCAGCCAAATTGATGACCTCCTGAGTGCTGAGATCAGGTACGTGCCAGTAGCCCGTAATGCACATTTCTGGAAACGCCAAAATCTGGACGTTGTCCTTGTGGGCTTTGGCGATGAAATGTTCCATAACTGACAGGTTATATGCCTTGTCGCTTGCTCGATGGCAAAACTGAACTGAAGCGACACGAATACTTTTTTTCATCATGTTTATCCTTGTAATTCACTGAGAAGCCTAATTTCAGCAGAAAGAAGATAAGTATGTATAATCAGTAATTCTCCCCCTTTGATAACTGACTGGAATGGATATCAAACTACTGCGCGCATTCGTGATGCTCTCTCAAACTGGGGGATATCGGACTGCTGCGGCTAAGCTTTGCGTCACACAGCCTGCTCTGACAAAGCAAATTCAGATGCTTGAACACCTCTCTGGAATGACTCTTTTTCAGCGCGGTCGCCATGGTGCAAAATTGACTCTCGCGGGAGAGCAACTGCTTCAGGAAGCGCAGGATGCGGTGGATTACTATGAAAAATTTCTTAAAAAAGCGGCACACTTACAGAAAGGGAATGCAGGAAAAATCATGCTGGGATTTGGTATTTCCTCTTTTCGTATGGCGCCCGAGAAAGTTGCCATTTTTCGCGACGCGTTTCCTGATGTGCAGGTTTTTCTTAATGATATGCCTTCCGCGGTGCAGTGCCGCGAGTTGCTCGAAGGTAATCTCCAGGCCGGATTCGTACGGCTGCCCGTTTCCGAGCAATTACAAAGCACGGTTCTGACGGAAGAGAAACTCGTTCTTGCCGTTGCATCCGATCGCCATACCGGCTTAGCCGAGGCGTTGAAGCTTATCGAAAATAATCTTCTGCTCCAACTGTCGGCAAACCGTGGAGAAGGATTGTCAGCGCAAACCGCACACTTCCTGATGTCGCATAATTTGTTCCCCAAAAAAGTGGCCGCCGCCGATGACATTCAAACGCTGCTGGCACTGGTCGCAGCGGATGCTGGAGTGGCTCTTCTACCTGAAAGCGTCCGCTATATCCTTCCGTCAGGCGTTAATCTTATTGCGCTGGAAGGTGAGTTTACGACATGGCAAACCGGGATAGCGTGGAATGCACGGATAATCGATCCGCTTAGGGATAACTTCATTAATATCGTGATAGGCGAAACTGAGAACCTATCAGTTTGAGTGGCGAGGATAGTTAGCAAAACGGGGGCCGGAAAAGAGAGAACATGACTCACAGTAAACACTGACGGGTACACAAATAGTCCCACTATGAGGTGTTCTCCCCCCTCCAGACGCCCTGAACATTCACGAAATAAGTGACGCCGTCACTTATTTAACCGGCCAGAGACGCCATATCAATCACAAAGCGGTATTTCACATCGCTTTTTAGCATCCGCTCAAAGGCGTCATTAATATTCTGAATATCAATCACTTCAACATCAGCCGTAATGCCGTGTTTGCCGCAGAAATCGAGCATTTCCTGAGTTTCCGCAATGCCACCAATGCAAGAGCCGGCAATCGCGCGACGTCCTAATAGCAGCGGTACGGTGCTAAACTCCGGCGCATCCCCAACCAGGCCGACAAAGACCAGGGTGCCATCGAGGGTTAATGTCGACAGGTAGGGATTGATCTCATGCACGTACGGCACCGTATCGATAATGAGATCGAATTGATTTTGCACTTTCGCCATCTGTGCTTCATCAGTGGAGACCACCACGTGTGCCGCCCCCAAACGACGGGCATCGACTTCTTTGCCAGGAGAACGGGTAAACAATGTCACTTCCGCTCCCAGCGCGTTGGCCAGCTTAATGGCCATATGCCCTAAACCGCCGAGCCCAACGACCGCAACCTTACTCTGCGCATTAATTTTCCAGTGGCGCAGCGGTGACCAGGTGGTGATCCCGGCGCACAGTAGCGGTGCCGTGCCCTGCAAATCCAGCGTTTCAGGCACATGTAGCACAAAATCCTGGCTGGCAACGATAGACTGCGAGTAGCCGCCGTAGGTGGTGGAATGGTCGTGACGGTCCTGACCGTTGTAGGTCTGAATATTGCCCTCTTCGCAATACTGCTCCAGCCCGTGCTGGCAAGGCTGACAGACACGGCAGGAATCAACCATACAGCCAATTGCCGCTAAATCTCCGGCTTTAAACTTAGTCACACCGCTGCCGACGGCACGCACGCGCCCGACAATTTCATGCCCTGGCACAATCGGGTAGGTGCTAAAGCCCCAGTCATTGCGCGCCTGATGCAAATCGGAATGGCAAACGCCGCAGTAGAGAATATCGATAACCACATCATCGGTTCTCGGCTCACGACGTTCAAAGGAAAACGGCGCCAGCGGCGTTGATGGGTTTGTGGCAGCATAACCTAACACTTTCATGACGTTACCTCGCACTTCTGGTTTATCTTTCAGCCAAAATACGCTACAGCACATTGATTAACGCGACTATACCCGCGAACGCAATACCATCATGAGCCTGGTTCATGAATCGTTCTTGGCCTCCGGCAGCGCACAAAGGGTTAAGGTGGCGAAATAGTCAGCAGTTGGCGGTTTTTTTGTGCCCTTACCCCTAATTTGTCACCATCATGTTAATGGTTGCTCTATAATCTTGCGCGCTGCAGTTTCTGCCAGCCCGTCGCCGGGTCTGGAATGAAGACAACGGAGTTACGTAAGATGTTATCAGGTCATAAAAATCGTTCCCTGTATATCCCCTATGCGGGGCCGGTACTGTTGGAATTCCCTCTGCTTAATAAAGGCAGTGCGTTCAGCATGGAAGAACGCAGCAATTTCAACCTGCTCGGGCTGCTGCCTGAAGTAGTTGAAACTATTGAAGAACAGGCCGAGCGCGCCTGGATCCAGTATCAGGGATTTAAAACTGAGATCGATAAACACATCTACCTGCGCAATATCCAGGACACCAACGAAACGCTGTTCTATCGTCTGGTCGAAAACCATCTCGATGAGATGATGCCGGTCATTTATACCCCGACCGTAGGCGCCGCCTGCGAGCGTTTCTCCGAGATTTATCGTCGCGCGCGTGGCGTATTTATCTCTTACCAGAATCGTCACAACATGGACGATATTCTGCAAAACGTGCCAAACCACAATATCAAAGTGATTGTGGTGACCGATGGCGAACGTATTCTTGGCCTTGGCGACCAGGGCATCGGTGGTATGGGCATTCCAATCGGTAAACTGTCGCTGTACACCGCCTGTGGCGGGATTAGCCCGGCGTATACCCTGCCGGTGGTGCTGGATGTCGGCACTAACAACCAGCAGTTGCTGAACGATCCGCTGTATATGGGCTGCCGTAACCCGCGTATCAGCGATGACGAGTACTATCAATTTGTTGATGACTTTATCCAGGCGGTCAAACACCGCTGGCCGAACGTACTGCTGCAGTTCGAGGATTTCGCGCAGAAAAACGCCATGCCGCTGCTTAATCGCTATCGCGATGAAATCTGCTGCTTCAACGATGATATTCAGGGTACCGCCGCGGTCACCGTCGGCACGCTGATTGCCGCCAGCCGTGCGGCTGGTAGCCAACTTAGCGAGCAAAAAATTGTCTTCCTTGGTGCAGGTTCTGCCGGTTGTGGAATCGCTGAGCAAATCGTTTCCCAGCTGCAGCGTGAAGGCCTAAGCGAAGAACAGGCGCGTGGCCGCGTCTTTATGGTTGACCGTTTCGGCCTGCTGACCGATCAAATGCCGAACCTTCTCTCTTTCCAGAGCAAACTGGCACAGAAGCAGGAAAAAATTCAGGACTGGGCGCACGAGAATGATGAAATCTCTCTGCTGGATGTGATTCGCAATGCGAAGCCCGATATTCTGATCGGCGTTTCTGGCCAGACCGGGCTGTTCACCGAAGAGATCATTCGCGAAATGCATGCGCATTGCCCGCGCCCTATCGTCATGCCGCTGTCGAACCCGACTTCACGCGTAGAAGCCACGCCGCAGGATATTATCAGTTGGACCGATGGCCAGGCGCTGGTTGCCACCGGTAGCCCGTTTGCCCCGGTGGTCTGGAAAGACACGGTTTATCCGATTGCCCAGTGCAATAACTCCTACATCTTCCCAGGCATTGGTTTGGGTGTGATTGCTTCTGGTGCGTCACGCATTACCGACGAAATGCTGATGTCGGCAAGCGAAACGCTTGCGAAGCACTCGCCGCTGGCCACTCACGGTGAAGGCCTGGTGCTCCCGGAACTGAAAGATATTCACAAAGTGTCGCGTGCCATTGCGTTTGCCGTTGGCAAAATGGCGCAGCAGCAAGGTGTGGCAACCAACACCTCTGCCGATGCATTGCAGGAAGCAATCGACGAGAACTTCTGGCAGCCGGAATACCGCAACTACCGTCGCACCTCCATCTAATCGTGTCATAGCCCAGATTGAGTTACCGCATTGGGACTCAATCTGGCTACCAGACTTTAGCAGGCACGATGTTGAAGACCGGTATTTTTAAGATCTTCATAATGTATGTTGTAACTAATGTTTTATTCACTGGCGTAATATCACCCGTCCCGCTACACTGCATTCACACTTTAACCACATTACTGAAAATAAGGAGGCTAATTATGCTGTATCGTGAAAAATTTAATATTTCACATACACTTGGTGATCGCACCTGCTCAAGCGTTATCGATATCGTGCTGCGATAACTTCGGCTTGAGCGAAGACACTCACTCTTAATCCCTTCCCTCGGGCTTACTTAGTTATCGTCAGCGATGTTTGACGAGGCATTCCCATGCCTGTAACTCTTGAGTAAGCAAATGAGCACATTACTAACGGCACAATCTCTACACGTTGAGACGGCGTTTGGCCCTCTTTTCACCCAACTCTCTTTTACCCTGAAAAAAGGCGACCGTATCGGCCTGATTGGCTATAACGGCTGCGGAAAAAGTACCCTGCTTCAGGTGCTTGACGGCACGCTTGCGCCCTCTTCAGGACAAGTGTCACTCGCCAGCCATTGTTTGATGGCAAGAGTGGAACAGCATTTACCTTCGACATTGTTGAATCAGTCGCTTATCGACGCCGTCCTGGTGCAGCTACCTGTGGCAACACGTGAAAGTCAGCGGTGGCAGGCCGAACGACTCTTACTGGAAATGGGGTTTATCTCCGGCGAAATTGCGCAGACGGCATCCACGCTGAGCGGCGGCCAGCATACGCGTTTGCTCTTAGCGCGCGCGTTGATATTACAACCCGATTTACTGCTATTGGATGAGCCCGGTAACCATCTCGATCTGCCGACGCTGCTATGGCTGGAGAGTTTCCTCAATAGCTGGAGCGGGAGTTTCGTTCTGGTTTCGCATGATAATCCGCTGCTGGATGCAGTCACCAACACCAGTTGGATCCTCCGCGATAACCGACTACATGCGTTTGCACTGCCTTGTACCGCCGCTCGCCTGGCATTAGAAGAACAGGACGCCAGCGATGCGCTGCGTCATAAGGCCGAACAAAAAGAGATCGACCGCGTCACCGCTAGCGCCAAACGGCTAGCCACCTGGGGACGGGTGTACGACAACGAAGACCTCTCGCGTAAGGCCAAACAGATGGAGAAACAGGTCACGCGGCTAAAAGAGAGTCAGACCGAACTCACCCACGGCACGCCGTGGACATTAGCGTTGCACGGGGATGCAGTACGCGCAGATCGATTACTGGAGCTGGAACAGCTGTCGGTTCCACCGGCCCCCGGTCTTCCGCCGCTGTTCACCACCGGAATCGCGCGACTGCAAAGCGGTGACCGGGTGGCAATTATGGGCCGTAACGGCGGCGGAAAATCCTCGTTGTTACGGCTGCTGTGGCGACAAATGCAGCAGGATACGCCTGATGCTGGGCTACGGCTTCATCCACGTCTCCACGCGGGATATTACGACCAAACGCTGCATCAGCTCGCCGACAACGACTCGCTACTTGACGCACTCGAAGGTTTCGAGCCGTCGGCAGAAACGCGGAAACGAGCGCTCATTTCCGCCGGTTTTGGCTGGGCGCGGCATGGTCAAAAAGTGAGTACGCTGAGCGGCGGCGAGCGTTCACGCCTGCTGTTTGTTGGGCTATCGCTGGCTCGCTACAGCTTGCTGTTACTGGATGAGCCAACCAACCATCTGGACATGGACGGTAAGGAAGCACTGGCACAGACGCTGTGTGAATACTCCGGCGGTTTATTAATGGTCAGCCACGACCGCCAGCTTATCAGCCGCAGCTGTAATCGCTTCTGGCTAATTGACGAAAACGGACTTAGCGAATGGCCGGATGCCGATGCCGTTTATGCACAAATCAGAACCCACGATCGCGCGGACACAGAACAACAGACCGTTTCTGAAATACCCAACGTCACCATTGACGGTGATGAACTGCTGGAACGGCTGGTGATGCTGGAACAACGGCTTGCGGAAGATTTAGCACGGAAACCAAAGCACCAAAAACCGCAGCTACAGCAGCAATGGCAGGAGGAGATTGCGCGGATTAACCAACAATTGGGCTAATAGCGCGTAGAGGTTGTATCCGAACACCGCCATCCGGTTAGAGATGGCGGCTGAAATTATCCCTGAACAATAGCCCGGCCGAGCATAGCAACGCCGGGCTATTTTCTACTGCTGAGGCTGCGGGTGTTTCTCTTTCCACGCATCCCACGACTGCTTGATTTCTTGTTTTGCCGCCACGGCATCGTTAAAACCGCTCAGCTCCACGCTTTTGCGCCCGGCCGGCAGCTGCTTGTAGACGCGGAAGAAGGCTTCCAGACGCTCCTGCTCCATCTTTGGTAAATCGCTGATATTTTTAATTTCATCATAGGTCGGGTCAATTTTACTCGCGGGTACCGCGATAATTTTGTCGTCCTTCTCACCGCCGTCAACCATCTTCAGCACGCCAATCGCCCGCAGTTTGATGAGCGTCCCCGGCGCCATTGGCGCTCGGGTGTAGAACACCACATCCAGCGGATCGCCATCTCCGGCCAACGACTGCGTCAACGAACCGTAGTTCGCCGGATAGGCTACCGGCATTGACTGGAAACGGTCGGCGATAATAAACCCTGTTTTGGCATCGGTCTCATATTTGATGACCCCACCGGCTGGAATTTCGGTGACCGCGTAAAACTCTTCCGGATTGTTATCCGGCTGAGGAAAATCCAGTACGTTGTGCGCCTGAACGGCGGCTGAGAAAACCAGGCTTGCAGCGATGATTGTTTTGACCAGATGCATTGTCGTATCACTCTATTGTTATCAGAAAATAAAAACGACACGGTAGAGTTTGCAGTTGAACGCAAGATGACCATTTAATGGCACTTTTATGAACGCTTAACACTATCAAACTGAAAAACCACCATATTCTTCCCCCCTCCTGCCTTGCAATTTCGGCATTAATGACTAATCATTAATGAGTATTATTATCAAATACATATCAACCAGGAGTAAGGTTATGAAGGCTGCTGTTGTCACTCAGGATCATCAGGTAAACGTCACCGATAAAAAGCTGCGTCCGCTGCAGCACGGTGAAGCCCTGTTAAAAATGGAGTGTTGTGGTGTCTGTCACACCGACCTGCACGTGAAAAACGGCGATTTCGGTGACAAGACCGGGGTTATCCTCGGCCACGAAGGCGTCGGCATCGTTAAGGAAGTTGGCCCGGGCGTAACCTCACTGAAAGTTGGCGACCGCGCCAGCGTGGCATGGTTCTTCCAGGGCTGCGGCCACTGTGAATACTGCAACAGCGGTAACGAAACCCTGTGCCGTTCGGTTATCAACGCCGGTTATACCGCCGATGGCGGGATGGCTGAAGAGTGCATCGTTACCGCTGACTATTCAGTCAAAGTGCCAGACGGTCTCGATTCTGCCGCAGCCAGCAGCATTACCTGCGCGGGCGTGACCACCTACAAAGCAGTGAAAATTTCCAATATCAAACCGGGCCAGTGGATTGCCATTTACGGCCTTGGCGGCTTGGGCAACCTGGCGCTGCAGTATGCGAAAAACGTCTTTAATGCCAAAGTGATCGCGCTGGACGTTAACGATGCGCAGCTGAAGCTGGCACAAGAAATGGGGGCCGATCTGGTGATCAACTCCCGTAGCGAAGACGCGGCGAAAATCGTGCAGGAAAAAACCGGCGGCGCACACGCCGCGGTGGTGACTGCCGTGGCGAAAGCCGCATTCAACTCCGCCGTTGACGCCGTTCGCGCCGGTGGCCGTGTGGTAGCGGTTGGCCTGCCGCCAGAGTCCATGAGCCTGGACATTCCACGTTTGGTTCTGGATGGCATTGAAGTGGTGGGTTCACTGGTCGGTACGCGTCAGGATCTGACCGAAGCATTCCAGTTTGCTGCCGAAGGTAAAGTGGTGCCGAAAGTGACGATGCGTCCGCTGGAAGACATCAACGCTATCTTTAAAGAGATGGAACAAGGCCAAATTCGTGGCCGTATGGTGATTGATTTACGCCATTAATGCCCTGTGCCTCTCCCCCCAGGGAGAGGCAGTTTTCCACGTTCACCCACCAGCCAATACTCGCTGACGCTGCTGATAACGCGCATAGATAAGTAATGACGTCATCGCCAGGAACGATAGCGCTGCAGCCGGCAAGGCAACAGTATTCCAGCCAAAGTTTAACGTAATCATCAGACCGCCGAAGAATGCGCCAATAGCGCTGCCGAGGTTAAAGGCAATCTGCCCACCCGCCGCCCCGAGCATTTCGCCACCCTTCGCGTTTTGCAGCAGCAGAATTTGTAGCGGAGCCGACAGCGCAAACAGCCCAGCACAGCAGATAAATGCTAACGCCAGTGACGCAATCTTCATCCCGCCGAGCAGGAAAATCAGCAGCAGCGCCACGACAATCACGCCATCAGTGGTGGCTGCAATCCGCAGCGGACTGTAGCGACCCGAAAGTTTGCCGCTGAGAATATTGCCCAGCACCATGCCCAAACCCGCCAGCATCATGATGAACATGATGGCCCCTTCGGAAAAGCCGGAAACATTCATCATAAACGGCTTGATATAGCTAAACCACGCGAACACCCCTGCGTTGCCGAACATGGTAGCGGCGAAAATCAGCCACGGCGCCGGACTTTTCAGGAAATGGAACTGCTCGCGCAGACGGGCGTCGGATTTATCAAACAGCGTCGGGACCCAGGCAATAATTGCCACCAGCACCGCAGCGTCAAACAGCGCAATCGCCAAAAACGTATAGCGCCAGCTAAATTGATGGCCGAGCCATGTCCCGGCGGGAACCCCAACCAGATTGGCGACCGTCATCCCGGCAATCATCCCGGCGACCGCCGCAGTCACACGTCCTGGCGGTGCGATCTTCGATAGAATTATCGCCCCAACGCCAAAGAACGCCCCGTGGGGAAAACCAGAGATGAGTCGACCAATCGCCAGCATGACGTAGCTTGAGGAGACGGTGAACACGATATTGCCAAGGATACACAGCGCTGCCAGCAGCAACATGATGGATTTCAGCGAGTAGCGCGTTGAAAACAGCGCAATAATCGGCGCACCAATCACCACGCCAAAGGCATACCAGGAGATCATATTGCCTGCTGCCGGGATCGAAATACCGACATCACGCGCCAGTTCCGGGAGGACGCCCATAATACCAAACTCGGCCATCCCCAGACCAAAGGTGCCCAGTGCCAGTGCGAAAATTGTCTTTTTCATCCCTCTAATCACTTGTTTATGTTGCCTTTGCGGGACGGCATTATTGACCATTCGCTGACCACAGACCAGCCCAAATCGCCCAATGACGGGATAATCCATGAAAACAGTGCAAATGATTCATAGAACAAGGAATATCAGCGGATACACCAATAAAAAAGAGCGGTTCAACGTCCCCCCGCCCTGGGGACATCAAACCGCTCTCCGGTACTGCGAAAGAAACTTACTTCAGCCCTTCCGAATTCTCTTTCTTCGCTTCAAGACGCTCAACGTCACGATACCAGCGTGGGTGGTGCTTCTGCGCCCAGCGACGGCTGACTTTGCCTTCAATCATCCCTTTAATCGAGCCTTTTACCCAGAACGCCATATACATATGGATAAGGATCGCGTGGATCAGGATGATGGCAGTCGTCGCATGAATCAGCAGCGCATAGCGCACGACCTGAATCGGGAAATACTGCGCGAAGTACGGGCGCCAGATAATCACCCCGCTCACCAACAGCACGAAAATCATGCTCATGATGGTCCAGAACATCATCTTCTGCCCGGCGTTATATTTTCCGACGCGCGCGACCTTATGCTCATTGCCTTTCAGCACTTCGACAATCCCCAGCACCCACGGAATATCCTGCTTATCCGGAATGTTGTGATGCACAAAACGGGCGAACATAAACATCAGCACGACGAAAATCATCACCCCAAAGAACGGATGCAGAATACGCCCCATCTGCGGCGTCCCGAAGGTCTCCGTCAGCCACTGCAGCGTCGGGAAGAAGAAGGAAATCCCCGACACGGCCACCAGGAAGAAGCAAATCACCACCGTCCAGTGACAGGCACGGTCGATAAACTTCGTGCGTACAATCATCTTCGACTTACTCATGGCCATCTTCCTCCTCGTCATCATCCACTTCTTTGTTCGGGCCAATACCAATGTAGTGATAGATAAGCCCGGCAAAAGTAGCGATAAATCCGGCGGCAGACAGCGGTTTCAGCGCCCCTTTCCACAGATTAATGCTGGTATCAATCGATGGATCTTTTGGCAGCTTGTGATACAGCTCCGGCTGGTCTGCGTGATGCAGTACGTACATCACGTGAGTCCCGCCAACCCCTTCCGGGTTGTAGATACCGGCCTGCGGATAGCCGCGTTTCTTGAGCTTATCCACCCGCTCCTGCGCCACATCCAGCATCTCTTTTTTGGTACCGAAATGAATGGCACCGGTCGGACAGGTTTTCACACAGGCCGGTTCTTGTCCGACGCTGACGCGGTCAACGCACAGGGTACATTTATACACGCGGTTATCCTCTTTATTGAGGCGCGGAATATTAAATGGACACCCGGCGATGCAGTAACCACAGCCAATGCAATTGTCCTGCTGGAAATCGACGATCCCATTGGCGTACTGAATGATCGCCCCTGCGGATGGACAGGCCTTCAGGCAGCCGGGATCCTCACAGTGCATACAGCCGTCTTTACGAATCAGCCACTCCAGCTTGCCGTTCTGTTCGGTTTCGCTAAAACGCATCACCGTCCAGGATTTGGCACTCAGATCGGCAGGGTTATCGTAAACCCCCACGCAATGCCCTACCTCGTCGCGGATATCATTCCACTCGGAACAGGCCACCTGGCAGGCCTTACAGCCCACGCAGGAGGAGACATCAATCAGCTTAGCCACTTCCTCTTTGTAGTCCCGCGCACGTGGCGCGGGGGTCATAGAGTTAGTCGCAGAGCGTTTGATAATGTCTTGTGTTTCCATCGCCATCTAAACGCTCCTTACGCTTTCTCGATGTTAACCAGAAACGCCTTATATTCCGGCGTTTGCGAGTTGGAATCGCCAACGTTCGGCGTCAGGGTATTGGCGATATAGCCCTTACGCGCCACGCCCTCGTAGCCCCAGTGCAGCGGGATACCGACAGTTTCCACCTGCTGGCCGTTAACGTTGAGCGTTTGTAGACGACGGGTCACCACCGCCACTGCGCGAATAAAGCCGCGCTGGCTGCTAACCGTCACCTTGTCACCATTGGCAATGCCTTTGGCTTTCGCCAGCCCTTCGCTGATCTCCACAAACTGCTCCGGCTGTGCAATCGCATTCAAACGCGCATGCTTAGTCCAGGTATGGAAATGCTCAGTCAGACGATAGGTAGTCCCCACGTACGGGAACTTATCTTTCTTACCAAGGCGTACGGCATCTTGTTCATACAGACGCACAACTGGGCTTGAAATCACATTCGGGTGCAGCGGGTTGGTACCCAGCGGCGTTTCCATTGGTTCGTAGTGTTCCGGGAATGGCCCTTCCGCCAGCTTATCGATGGCAAACAGACGGCCAAGACCTTCCGGTTGCATGATAAACGGCATCGTCGCACTGCCCGGTGGCGCAGTATTAAAGTCCGGGATATCGTTCCCCGTCCATTTGCTCCCGTTCCACTTGATCAGCATCCGTTTTGGATCCCACGGCTTACCGTTCACATCCGCAGAAGCACGGTTGTACAGTACGCGACGGTTCAGCGGCCACGCCCATGCCCAACCCAGCGTATTACCGAGACCCGATGGGTCAGAGTTATCGCGGTTGGCCATCTGGTTGCCCTGCTCGGTCCAGCTACCGGCGTAAATCCAGCAGGAGGATGAGGTGGTACCGTCGTCACGCAGCAGCGCGAAGCTGTTGAGTAACTGCCCTTTTTTCGCCACCAGCACGCCGTTCGCATCATAGATATCCGCCAGCGCGTAGCCGTTGTTCTCTTTGGCCACCTCTTCGGATTCCGGATGATCCGGCTGTTTGTAGTGCCAGCCCATCTTCAGCAGCGGTTCAACGCCCTTACCGCCTTCTTCGCGATACATTTCGCGCAAACGATGGTAAATACCGGCCAGAATCTCGCCGTCGTTACGCGCTTCGCCCGGTGCATCCTGGCCTTTCCAGTGCCACTGCAGCCAGCGTCCGGAGTTGGCAATTGACCCATCTTCTTCGGCAAAACAGGTCGATGGCAGACGGAAGACTTCCGTTTGGATCGTCGATGGATCAACATCGTTCGATTCGCCGTGGTTCTGCCAGAAAGTCGACGTTTCGGTGACCAGCGGATCGATAACGACCATGTACTTCAGCTTACTTAAGCTACGAACAACCTTGTTCTTATCCGGGAACGATGCCACTGGGTTAAAGCCCTGGCAGATGTAACCGGTGACTTTGCCGTTATCCATCATGTTGAAGTATTTGATAACGTCGTAGGCCTGATCCCATTTCGGTAACCAGTTAAAGCCCCAGTCGTTATCTTTGCTCGCCGCATCGCCGTAGAACGACTTCATCAGGCTGACGTAGAACTTCGGATAGTTGCTCCAGTAGTTCACCTGATCCGCCAGCGTCGCTTTCGGCGTGTTCGCCGCCAAATAGCTTTGCAGATCTGTCTGTTTATCCGACGGCAGCGTCAGATAGCCCGGCAAGCTGGTCGACAGCAGGCCTAAGTCGGTTAACCCCTGAATGTTGGAGTGCCCGCGCAGCGCATTCACACCGCCGCCCGCCATACCCATATTACCCAGCAGCAGCTGAATCATCGCCATGGTACGAATGTTCTGCGCACCGACGGTATGCTGAGTCCAACCCAGCGCATACAGGAAAGTGGTGGTACGGTCGGCCGCACTGGTGGAAGCCAGCACATCGCACACTTTCAGGAAATCGGCTTTTGGCGTACCGCAGATGTTCTCCACCACGTCCGGCGTATAGCGGGAAACGTGCGTTTTCAGCAGGTTCCACACGCAACGCGGATGCGTCAGGGTGTCATCGCGTTTGGCATAGCCGTTTTCGTCGAACTGATAGTTCCACGATGATTTGTCGTACTGACGTTTATCGGCATCGTAACCGCTGAACAGGCCGTCTTCGAAGGTAAAGTCATCGCGCACCAGCAGGCTGGCGTTGGTGTAATGCTTCACGTATTCGGCGTTAATCTTATTGTTTTCGATAAGATACAGCAGGACGCCCGACAGGAAGGTAATGTCGGTACCGGAACGAATCGGCGCATAAATATCGGCCACCGACGCCGTACGCGTAAAGCGCGGGTCGACAACGATCAGCGTCGCATCGTTATTGTTCTTCGCTTCCATCGCCCAGCGGAATCCCACTGGATGGGCTTCAGCGGCGTTACCGCCCATCACCATCACGACGTTGGCGTTCTTAATATCAACCCAGTGGTTGGTCATCGCACCGCGACCAAATGTTGGAGCAAGACTTGCTACCGTTGGTCCGTGTCAGACGCGCGCCTGGTTGTCTACCGCCAGCATGCCAAGTGAGCGCACAAACTTCTGCGTCAGCATACCGGTCTCATTACTTGCCGCCGATGCACAAAGCATCCCGGTGGAGAGCCAGCGGTTAACCGTGACGCCCTGCTCGTTTTTCTCAATAAAGTTGGCGTCGCGGTCGGCTTTCATCAATTTTGCGATGCGATCGAAGGCTTCATTCCACGAAATACGCTGCCATTTATCTGAGCCAGGTGCGCGATATTCCGGGTAACGCAGGCGGCTTTCGCTATTTACGTAGTCCAGCAGACCCGCGCCCTTCGGACAGAGTGCACCCCGGCTGACTGGATGATCCGGGTCGCCTTCAATATGGTAAATGGCTTCACGGGTATTTTTTGCCCCATCACCCAGGCTATACATTAATAGCCCACAACCCACGGAGCAGTATGTGCAGGTATTACGAACTTCTTTGGCGCGCAGTAATTTGAAATTACGCGCCTGAGCCAGCGCTATTTTCGGGGCAAAGCCCAGCGCCGCTGCAGTCGTCCCAGCCATACCGCCCGCGCAGATTTTAAAAAACTTTCTGCGGCTGACGTCCATTGTTTTCCTCATTATCAGGTGAACTTGCCGGCCAAGCTAACAGCAATGCCCCTGATTTTTTTGCGTCAAATCAATGTCGAAAACCGAAGCCCCCTTAATAGTCAACGCCTGCGATTTTTATTAATCCTTTAGGGTTATGCGTTGCGGAAAATTATCACCAGTACCGGCGAAAAAATGCTATAACCGCAGACTTCGTTGATTAAAGCATCAGGTTGGGAATGGATAAGAAAAGAGCGACGCTCATTGGATTTAGCGCCATTATTCTGTGGAGCACGATGGTGGGTCTGATTCGCGGCGTAAGCGAGGGGCTTGGCCCCGTGGGCGGAGCGGCAATGATCTACAGCCTGAGCGGACTTTTGCTGATTTTTACCGTTGGATTCCCGCAGTTACGCCAAATTCCACCGCGCTATCTGCTGGTTGGCAGCCTGTTCTTTGTCAGCTATGAAATGTGTCTGGCGCTCTCGCTGGGATATGCAGGTACCCGTCAACAGGCCATTGAAGTCGGCATGGTAAATTATCTGTGGCCGAGTCTGACTATTCTGTTTGCGATTCTCTTTAACGGCCAAAAAACAACCTGGCTGGTCATTCCGGGATTATTACTGTCGATTGTTGGCGTCAGTTGGGTATTAGGCGGTGAACACGGACTGGATCTGGCGGAAATACGCAGCAATATCATCTCTAGCCCGCTGAGCTATATTCTGGCATTCGTTGGCGCGTTTATCTGGGCCGCCTACTGCACGGTGACCGCGAAGTATGCCAAAGGCAAAAATGGTATCACTCTTTTTGTTTTATTCACCGCGCTAGCCCTATGGGTCAAATTCCTGGTGGGCGAACAGCCGCCGATGATCTTTAGCTGGCCCGTGGTGATTAAACTGGTGACCTGCGCACTGGCTTTAGGATTTGCCTACGCAGCCTGGAATGTCGGGATCTTGCACGGCAATGTCAGTTTATTAGCCGCAGCCTCCTATTTTACACCGGTGCTGTCATCGGCGCTGGCGGCCTTCCTGCTAAGCGCCTCGCTGTCGTGGTCATTCTGGCAAGGTGCGGCAATGGTGTGTGGCGGTTCGCTCTTGTGCTGGTACGCCACCCGCCGTCCCTAAACGTTATTGGGCGCAAACTCGCCTCTGCGCCCAACATGATACCCAATCAATACCCTAACACCGTCCACGTAAGCAAAGTGATTAGGGGAAACGCCGGGATTTGGTTCCCAGAGGGACGCCAAACCCGGTGGTCACCCCGGGTATCTCAATCGTAAACTCGGCGTGTTAGGCGATATCTGGTTATACCGGATCCGGCACTTTCGCCAGCCCGCGCCAAATTCCTGCCGCCAACAGCAGCAATAGAACGCCTGCGGTTCCCAGCGCTACGCTGTGGGCACTGATAAATGCCGTCTGCGCCGCTTCCACCAACGCCTTAGCCGGGATAACCGGCAGCGACTGCGCCAGCTGCATCGCTTCCCCAATCGACGATGCCGCACGGCTTGCAGATTCGCTGTCCAGACTCTGTGGCAACACGATTGCCGCGCCGTAGCTGCGGGTGAGAATCAGGCCAAACAACGCAATCCCAAGCCCCGCACCCAGTTCATAAGCCATGGTTTCGATAGCACCGGCCGCCGCCGCTTTCTCTTTCGGTGCCGCCGCCATAATCGCTGATGTCGAAGCCAGAAGCGCGCTCGCAGCGCTAAAGCCTAACAGCGCCATCAGTCCCCACGCCTGCCACTGCTGAGTGCTGAAATCGGTCACCGACAGCCCCAGGAAGCTAAATGCACTTAACAGCATACCGCCGGTCGCCACCTGGCGCAGGCCTAAACGTGAAACCAGCATTCCGGCAATCGGGCCGCTAAAGCCACTGGCCACCATTACCGGCAGCATAAACATGCCCGCCTCAAACGGCGTTTTCTGATGCACAAACTGCAGTTCCTGTGCCATCAGCAGCTCAAACCCCACCAGCGTGACCAGCGCTGTCATTGCCATCACCACGCCACTTAAAATAATACGGTGGGTGAACAGACGCATATCGATCATCGGGCGCGTTGCCGCCAACTGCTGGCGAACAAAGGTCACCAACAGGGCCAGGCCCACCAGCGCCACCGACACGGTGATCCACGCGGCCAGCTGCCCTTTCAGCGCCGACTTGGCGCTATAGACCAGCATCAGAATGGCGGCGATCAGCATCAGCGCCTGGGTAAGATTTAGCGGCTGTTCATGGCGCGCCGGTTGACGCGGAACCAGACGAGCGCTGCAAATCATCACTACCAGCACAATCGGTACGTTGATCAGGAATACCGATCCCCAGTAGAAATGCTCCAGCAGCAGGCCACCGACCAGCGGGCCAAAGGCCGCACCGCCGGACCCGACTGCTGCCCACAGTCCCAGCGCCATATTACGGTGTCTGGCTTCGGCAAACGTACTGCGAATTCCCGCCAGCGTCGCGGGCACAATCATCGCCGCACCCACCGCCAGCAGCGAGCGGGAGACAATCAGCGCCAGCGCGGTAGGTGAAAATGCCGCTGCCAGCGAAGCAACACCAAAGATCCCGCTACCGAGCAGCAGCAGGCGTTTAAAACCGATCTTATCGCCGAGCGCACCCATCGGCAGTACCATCCCGGCCATCACTAATGAATAAATATCGATGATCCACAGCAGCTCGTTGCCGCTGGTCCCCAGCGCAACGCTCAGCGTTGGTGCCGCCACGTGCAGCACGGTCGCGTCGATCGCCACCGGGATATAGACCATCAAAATTGCCATAAGCGTTAACCATTGGCGTGACATAGTTCCTTTCCTCATTTCATTTATGTTGGACAGTTGTCCAGGAAAAGGATCCTGCCGGATTGTTGAACGCGTGTCCAATTTTTTGTTATTCTCAGTTAAACCCCACTTAAACAAAGAAAAATGAACTATTTAACTCGGGATGAACGGCGGGAAGTGATCCTTAAAGCGGCAATGCAGGTCGCGTTAAGCGGCGGCTTTACGGCGATGACCGTGCGCCATATCGCCACCGTTGCCGGCGTTGCCAGCGGCCAGGTCCACCACCACTTTGCCTCCGTGGGCGAACTTAAAGCGCTGGCTTTTGTGCGTCTGATTCGTGAAATGCTCGATATGCCGCTGGTTCCAGACGACGCGAACTGGCGTGAACGCCTGTTTGCCATGGTGGGCAGTGATGACGGTCGGCTCGAGCCCTATATCCGCCTGTGGCGTGAAGCGCAGCTCTTAGCCGATAGCGACAACGACATTAAAGGCGCATACCTGTTAACCATGGACATGTGGCACAAAGAGACCGTCGCGCTCATTTTACAAGGAACTGAGGCCAATGAATTTCGTCCGGGCGATAGCGCTGAAAATATCGCGTGGCGATTAATAGCGTTAGTCTGTGGATTGGATGGAATTTATGTATTGGGGATGAACGAAATAAATGACGAAACCTTCACTCGTTATATAAATAATTATATTACGATAGAGCTCAATCCCGCCTAATTTACATTTAGTAACACTTAACAACGTTTTATTCACAGCGCGTTTTCTTACAACGCGCTTTTTTTATCTATTCTTCAACGATAAAGAGATAAAACGGCCTGGCGATAATAATCTCCCTCCACCTACTCCGCTGTTTTTCCTTTTGTTTCTTTTTTATGACGCTGCTCTCGAGGGTATTATGGCAAATAATGAGAAAGAGAATCATTATCTTCTAAAAGACTGGAAACCTGAAAATTCGGCGTTCTGGGAAAATAAAGGAAAATCAATTGCAAGGCGAAATCTGTGGATTTCAGTAGCCTGCTTATTACTCGCCTTCTGCGTCTGGATGTTATTTAGCGCAGTGGCGGTCAACCTCAATAAAGTCGGATTTAATTTCACCACCGATCAACTCTTTTTATTAACCGCACTGCCTTCACTCTCCGGTGCAATATTACGTGTGCCCTACTCCTTTATGGTACCTATACTGGGTGGCCGCCGATGGACGGTTATTAGCACCATTATCCTCGTTATTCCCTGCGTCTGGCTGGGGCTGGCCATTCAAAATACCGCTACTCCCTACTGGGTATTTATTACCATCGCACTGCTGTGCGGTTTCGCCGGGGCTAACTTTGCCTCCAGCATGGGTAACATCAGCTTCTTCTTCCCGAAAGCGAAACAAGGCAGCGCCTTAGGCGTTAACGGCGGTCTGGGCAATCTCGGCGTCAGCGTAATGCAGATGGTCGCACCGGCGGTGATCTTCCTGCCAATGTTTGCTTTCATCGGCGTACACGGCGTTGCTCAGGAAGATGGTTCGACGCTTGCACTCAGCAACGCTGCCCTCATCTGGGTGCCGCTGCTGATTATCGCTACCCTCGCCGCCTGGTTTGGCATGAATGATATTGCCAGCTCCAAAGCATCGGTACGCGATCAACTGCCGGTGCTGAAACGCCCGCATATGTGGCTGCTGAGCCTGCTTTACCTGGCGACGTTTGGCTCGTTTATCGGTTTCTCCGCAGGCTTTGCCATGCTGGCGAAAACGCAGTTCCCGGACGTCAACATCCTCAAACTGGCCTTCTTTGGGCCGTTTATCGGCGCACTGGCACGTTCGTTTGGCGGGGTGATTTCCGACCGTCTGGGTGGAGTTAAAGTCACGCTGGTGAACTTCATTTTGATGGCGCTGTTCTCAGGCCTGCTGTTCTTGACTTTGCCGGGCAGCGGATCCGGTAGCTTTGTCGCCTTCTACGTGGTGTTTATGGGGCTGTTCCTCACCGCCGGTCTCGGCAGTGGCTCGACCTTCCAGATGATTGCGGTGATCTTCCGTCAAATCACTATCGATAGCGTGAAGAAACGCGGCGGCAGCGATGAAGAAGCCCAGCACGAAGCGGTTACCGACACCGCCGCCGCGCTCGGTTTTATCTCGGCCATCGGCGCTATCGGCGGTTTCTTCATTCCTAAAGCTTTCGGCACCTCTTTAGCGATGACCGGTTCCCCGGTTGGCGCGATGAAAGTGTTCTTTGTCTTCTACGTCGTCTGTGTGCTGGTGACCTGGCTGGTCTACGGCCGCCGTAAACCGACAACCAAATAAATAGAACGATTCCCTACGTCATGAACGTTGTAGGACGGCAGCACAGCAACGCCTCACCCACGATAGACATCGGTCTGTCGGGAGTGAGGCGCCTGCAACATCAACGATGGCGGAAAAATGTGAGCAGTGTAACCACGGAGACTTTGTCTTCCGTCAGGAGAAGATGTCATGAGCAAACTACTGGATCGCTTTCGCTACTTTAAGCAGAAAGGCGAGACTTTTGCCAACGGTCACGGACAGGTCTATGACAACAACCGTGATTGGGAAGATAGCTACCGTCAGCGCTGGCAGTTCGACAAAATCGTCCGCTCCACGCACGGGGTGAACTGTACGGGCTCATGCAGCTGGAAAATTTACGTCAAGAATGGCCTGGTCACCTGGGAAACCCAGCAGACCGATTACCCGCGAACCCGTCCCGACCTGCCCAACCACGAACCGCGCGGATGCCCTCGCGGCGCCAGCTACTCCTGGTATCTGTATAGCGCTAACCGTCTGAAGTATCCGCTGGCACGCAGAAAGCTCATTGAACTGTGGCGTGAAGCGCTGGCGCAAAACCCGGACCCGGTACTGGCCTGGGACAGTATTATGCAAAGCCCGGAAAAGACCCGCAGCTACAAAGAGGCACGCGGCAAAGGCGGTTTTGTGCGTTCATCGTGGAAAGAGCTTAACCAGCTGATTGCCGCGGCCAACGTCTGGACCATTAAAAACTACGGCCCGGACCGCGTAGCGGGGTTCTCGCCGATTCCAGCCATGTCGATGGTTTCGTATGCCGCCGGGACTCGCTACCTGTCGCTAATTGGTGGGACGTGTTTAAGTTTCTACGATTGGTATTGCGATCTGCCACCCGCTTCGCCAATGACCTGGGGCGAGCAGACCGACGTACCAGAATCTGCCGACTGGTATAACTCCAGCTATATCATCGCCTGGGGCTCTAACGTCCCGCAGACGCGTACCCCGGATGCCCACTTCTTCACCGAAGTGCGCTACAAGGGCACAAAAACCGTTGCAATTACCCCCGATTTCTCTGAAGTCGCCAAGCTCAGCGACCAGTGGCTGGCCCCCAAACAGGGTACCGATAGCGCACTGGCGATGGCCATGGGGCATGTGATTCTCAAAGCCTTCCACCTCGATAATCCTAGCGATTACTTTATCAACTATTGCCGCCGCTACACCGACATGCCGATGCTGGTGATGCTCGACAGCCGCGATGACGGCTCGTACGCGGCAGGCCGTATGCTGCGCGCCTCCGACCTGATTGATGGGCTGGGCGAAAGCAACAATCCAGAATGGAAAACCGTAGCCTATGACAGCAACGGCGAACTGGTGGTCCCTAATGGTTCTATTGGTTTCCGCTGGGGTGAGAAAGGCAAATGGAACCTGCAAACGTTGGCCGGGGGTAAAGAGAGTGAACTGACGCTGTCGCTTATTGATAAGCGCGACACCGTTGCCGGCGTAGCATTCCCCTACTTTGGCGGCAACGAAAATCCGCATTTCAGAAGCGTGAAGCAGGATCCTATTCTGGTGCGCAAGGTTCCCGCGAAACAGTTGACCTTTGCCGACGGCAGTAGCCGTCTGGTGGTCAGCGTCTACGATCTGGTGCTGGCAAACTACGGGCTCGATCGCGGCCTGGATGATGAACTGGCGGCAAAAGGTTTCGATGAGGTCAAAGCCTATACCCCGGCCTGGGCGGAGCAAATCACCGGCGTTTCACGGCATAACATCGAAAAAATTGCCCTTGAGTTTGCCGACACTGCGCATAAAACGCACGGCCGCTCGATGATTATCCTCGGTGCTGGGGTCAACCACTGGTACCACATGGACATGAACTACCGTGGCATGATCAACATGCTGGTATTCTGCGGCTGCGTCGGCCAAAGCGGCGGCGGCTGGGCGCACTATGTCGGCCAGGAAAAGCTGCGTCCACAGACCGGTTGGTTACCGCTGGCGTTCGCGCTGGACTGGAACCGCCCGCCGCGCCAGATGAACAGTACCTCCTACTTCTACAATCACGCCAGCCAGTGGCGCTATGAGAAGCTGACCGCCCAGGAATTGCTCTCACCGTTGGCCAATCCGGATAAATACACCGGTCATCTGATCGACTTTAACGTCCGCGCCGAGCGTATGGGCTGGCTGCCGTCCGCTCCGCAGCTTAACGTCAACCCATTGACGGTGAAAGCTAAAGCCGATGCACTGGGAATGACTGCGCAGGAATACACGGTACAGGCGCTGAAATCCGGCGATATCCGCATGGCCTGCGAACAGCCTGATAATGGCAAAAACCATCCACGTAACATGTTTATCTGGCGTTCCAACCTGCTGGGTTCCTCCGGTAAGGGCCATGAATACATGCTGAAGTATCTGCTGGGCGCCGATAGCGGGATTCAGGGCGAGGATTTGGGCTCAACCGATGACGTCAAACCGGAAGAAGTGGAATGGCAGACCGCCGCGCTGGAAGGCAAGCTCGACCTGCTGGTGACGCTCGATTTCCGGATGTCCAGTACCTGTCTGTTCTCCGATATCGTCCTGCCGACCGCCACCTGGTATGAAAAAGACGATATGAACACCTCGGATATGCATCCGTTTATCCACCCGCTATCCGCCGCCGTTGACCCTGCCTGGGAGTCAAAAAGCGACTGGGAAATCTACAAAGGGATCGCCAAATCATTCTCGGAAATCTGTCAGGGGCATCTGGGCACCGAAACCGACGTGGTTCTGCAACCGCTGCAACACGACTCCCCGGCGGAGCTGGCGCAGCCGTTTGCTATCCAGGACTGGCGTAAAGGCGAATGTGACCTCATTCCGGGCAAAACCGCGCCGAATATTATTGCCGTTGAACGCGACTATCCAGCCACCTACGAGCGCTTTACCTCCCTCGGCCCGTTGATGGATAAGCTCGGTAACGGCGGTAAAGGGATTGCATGGAAAACCCAGACCGAAGTCGATTTCCTCGGCAAGCTTAATTACGTCAAGCTCGATGGCCCGGCGAAAGGTCGCCCTTGTATTGAAACCGCGATTGACGCCTCGGAGGTGATTCTCGCCCTCGCCCCGGAAACCAACGGCCAGGTGGCGGTAAAAGCCTGGGAGGCGCTGGGTGAATTCACCGGGCTGGACCACAAACACCTGGCAACCAACAAAGAAGACGAAAAAATCCGCTTCCGCGATATTCAGGCACAGCCACGCAAGATTATCTCCAGTCCGACCTGGTCCGGTCTGGAAGATGAGCACGTTTCCTACAATGCGGGCTATACCAACGTTCACGAGCTCATTCCATGGCGTACCGTCTCTGGCCGCCAGTCGCTGTATCAGGATCACCCGTGGATGCGCGATTTCGGCGAAAGCCTGGTGGCCTATCGCCCGCCTATCGACACGCGCAGCGTCAGCCATATGAACGCGATCCCGCCGAACGGTTTCCCGGAAAAAGCGCTCAACTTCCTGACGCCGCACCAGAAATGGGGCATTCACTCCACCTACAGCGAAAACCTGCTGATGCTGACGCTGTCACGCGGCGGGCCGATTGTCTGGCTGAGTGAGACCGATGCCAAAGAGCTGGGGATTGCCGATAACGACTGGATTGAAGCCTTCAACGCCAACGGTGCATTGACCGCCCGCGCGGTGGTCAGCCAGCGCGTTCCACCGGGCATGACCATGATGTACCACGCGCAGGAACGCATCATGAATATTCCAGGCTCGGAGATTACCGGACGACGCGGCGGCATTCACAACTCCGTCACCCGCATCTGCCCGAAACCCACCCACATGATTGGCGGCTACGCTCAGCTGGCCTACAGCTTCAACTACTACGGAACGGTCGGTTCGAACCGTGATGAGTTCATTATGATTCGCAAAATGAAAAATATTAATTGGCTGGATGATGAAGGCAATGATCAGGTTCAGGAGGCGTCAAAATGAAGATACGCTCACAGGTTGGAATGGTTTTAAACCTCGATAAATGCATCGGCTGCCACACCTGCTCCGTGACCTGTAAAAACGTCTGGAGCAGTCGTGAAGGGATGGAGTACGCCTGGTTTAACAACGTGGAAACCAAGCCCGGCATCGGGTTCCCTAAAGATTGGGAGAACCAGGAAAAATGGCAAGGCGGATGGGTGCGCGGCATTACCGGAAAGCTCACCCCGCGCATGGGTGGCCGCGTCAACGTGCTGGCAAAAATCTTCGCTAACCCGCTGATTCCTGGTATCGATGATTACTACGAGCCGTTTACCTACGACTATCAGCATTTGCACAACGCGCCGGAAGGCAAAAACCTGCCGACTGCCCGTCCGCGCTCGCTGATTAGCGGCCAGCGGATGAACAAAATTGAGTGGGGTCCAAACTGGGAAGAGCTGCTCGGCGGCGAATTTGAAAAACGCGCCCATGACCAGAACTTCACGGCGATGCAAAAAGAGATGTACGGCCAGTTCGAAAACACCTTCATGATGTATCTGCCGCGCCTGTGCGAACACTGCCTCAACCCGAGCTGCGTCGCCACCTGCCCGAGCGGCGCCATCTACAAGCGTGAAGAAGACGGCATTGTGCTGATCGACCAGGATAAATGCCGCGGCTGGCGGATGTGCATCAGCGGCTGTCCGTATAAAAAAATCTACTTCAACTGGAAAAGCGGGAAATCCGAAAAATGCATTTTCTGCTACCCGCGCATTGAGTCCGGTCAACCGACCGTCTGTTCAGAAACCTGCGTAGGCCGCATTCGCTACCTTGGTGTGCTGCTCTATGATGCCGACCGCATTGAAGAAGCGGCCAGCACCGAGCGCGAAACCGATCTCTACGAGCGTCAGTGTGACGTATTCCTTAACCCACACGACCCGGCGGTCATTGAAGAGGCGCTCAAGCAAGGCATCACGCAAAATACCCTTGATGCCGCTCAGCGTTCGCCGGTGTACAAAATGGCGATGGACTGGAAGCTGGCCCTGCCGCTGCACCCGGAATACCGCACGTTGCCGATGGTGTGGTACGTTCCGCCATTGTCACCCATTCAATCCGTTGCCGATGCGGGCGGCCTGCCAAAAACCGACAGCATTCTGCCTGCGGTCGAAAGCCTGCGTATCCCGGTGCAGTATCTGGCCAACATGCTCAGCGCCGGTGATACCGGTCCAGTGCTGCGCGCGCTCAAACGCATGATGGCGATGCGCCACTACAAACGCTCGCAGACGGTTGAAGGTGTGACCGATACCCGCGCGATTGAAGAAGTGGGCCTGAGCGTTGAACAGGTCGAAGAGATGTATCGCTATCTGGCGATTGCCAACTACGAAGACCGCTTCGTGATCCCCACCAGCCACCGCGAAATGGCGGAAGATGCCTTTCCGGAGAAAAATGGCTGCGGCTTCACCTTCGGCGACGGCTGCCACGGGTCGGACACCAAGTTCAACCTGTTTAACAGCCATCGTATTGATGCCATCAACATCGGGGAGAAAGACTAATGCGGATCCTGAAAATCATCGGGCTGCTGCTGGAATACCCCGATGAGCTCAGTTGGGAGAACAAAGACGAGCTGTTCTCCCTTATCGACAGCGATGCGCCAGTGCTGCGTCCTTTCCTCGAGCAGCATCTGGGCGTTGCGCTACTCGATAAACAGGCCGAATGGTGTGAAATCTTCGAGCGCGGTCGCGCCACCTCGCTGCTGCTGTTTGAACACGTGCACGCCGAATCGCGCGATCGCGGTCAGGCGATGGTCGAGCTGATGACGCAATACGAACAGGTCGGTTTGCAGTTGGATTGCCGCGAGCTGCCTGATTATCTACCGCTGTATCTCGAATACCTGAGTATTTTGCCTGACGCACAGGCGCGCGAGGGCTTGCAGAACGTCGCGCCGATTCTGGCGCTACTCGGTGGGCGACTGAAACAGCGTGAAGCGCCGTGGTATCAGCTGTTTGATACCCTGCTGGCGCTGGCCAACACCACATTATCAAGTGACAGTGTCACTAAACAGGTGGCGGGTGAAGCACGCGATGACACCCGTCAGGCGCTGGATGCGGTATGGGAAGAGGAACAGGTGAAGTTTATCGAAGATAACGCTACCGCCTGCGACAGTTCCCCACTGCAAAGCTATCAACGACGCTTTAGCCAGGACGTGGCGCCACAGTACGTGGACGTCCGTGCGGGAGGCCCGAAATGATACAGTATCTCAACGTCTTCTTTTACGATATCTACCCCTACCTCTGCGGGACGGTGTTTCTGCTCGGAAGCTGGCTGCGTTACGACTACGGGCAGTACACCTGGCGCGCCTCTTCAAGCCAGATGCTCGACAAACGCGGCATGGTGCTGTGGTCAAATCTGTTTCACGTCGGCATTCTGGGGATCTTCTTCGGCCACTTCTTCGGCATGCTGACACCGCACTGGGTTTATGAGTCCTGGCTGCCGCTGTCGCAGAAACAGCTGATGGCGATGATTCTCGGCGGCGCCTGCGGCGTGTTGACACTGGTTGGCGGCGCGGGTCTGTTGATTCGCCGCCTCACCAACCCGCGCATTCGCGCTACGTCCAGCACCGCCGATATCCTGATCCTCAGCATTTTGCTGATCCAGTGCTGCCTCGGCCTGACCACCATTCCGTTCTCCGCCCAGCATCCGGACGGCAGCGAAATGCTGAAACTGGTGGACTGGGCGCAGGCGGTGGTCACCTTCCACGGCGGCGCTTCGGCGCATCTTGACGGCGTGGCGTGGGTTTATCGCGTGCATCTGGTGCTGGGGATGACCATTTTCCTGCTGTTCCCGTTCACCCGTCTGGTTCACGTGTGGAGCGCGCCAATCGAGTATCTAACCCGCCGTTATCAGGTGGTGCGTTCTCGTCGCTAACAATGTTATTCCCTCTTCCCCCCGGCCGAGCGCAGCGACGCCGGGTTTTTTTATGCCACAAGAAAATTCTAAACGCTGACTCAACAACAATATTCTTTGCCTTCCTTAATTAAAATCTCGCGCTATATTACGCTCATCAAATGAATCACAAGCCACGAGGTCCAGAAAATATCATTTACCGCCCTGTTCAATTCAAGGCGATAAATATCAGCAAGCTCGGCCAGTTTATTAATAATCTTGTTATGGCGAGGCTCCTGAATAAACATAAGTTATCGCCCTGGTGGTATCGAGAGAGACCATCACAGGGAAATACAGGCATCCATCGAATCAAGGTGTTGCCAAGATAACTTCTGACGGCATTAGGCCGGACAGATACGTTGTTCAGTGCTAAAACCGGGACGTAGGGATTCTTCTCAGCTCTTCCAGTTTTGTTCGCCCTATAAGCGCGTTTTTCTATAGGGAATTTCCAATGTCACATATTCAAGCAACAGCACCATTTTACTCAGTCGACCAACATGCTGGCGATATTATCTCAAGCTATATGTCCAGAGATTTTATTTCCCTGCCGGAACATCTGAATATCAAAGAAGCGCGAGAGCTTTTTTTACAGATATTAAATGACGATCATTTTCCGTGCGCGGTATTTGTCGTCGATGGCGAAAACCTGCGCGGCATACTATCGACACGCAAATTACTGCAAGCAACCGATGACCATCAGCCGCTAACGCAATTAATGGGTGCGACGCTGTTTCACGTCGGCCCGCAGGACTCGCGAGCCGTTGCCGCCAGCATCATTGAAAAACACCACCTGACACTGCTGCCGGTTATCGACAACGGTAAACTTATCGGCTGTTTGAACGAAAAAGAGATCGCCCAGCTGCTCGAGGACGAAGTGACGGAAGATGCGCAGCTCCAGGGCGCCACCCTGCCGCTGGATAAACCGTATCTGGACATCAGCCCGGTCATGCTGTGGAAGAAGCGCGCGGTGTGGCTGCTGCTGCTGTTTATCGCCGAAGCCTACACCAGCAGCGTGATTCAGCATTTCGAAGAGGCGCTAGAGTCGGCGATTGCGCTGGCCTTCTTTATCCCGCTGTTGATTGGTACCGGCGGGAACAGCGGGACGCAGATCACCTCAACGCTGGTGCGCGCCATGGCGCTGGGCGAAGTCGGTCTGCGCGACCTGGGGCGCATTTTACGCAAAGAGATGTCAACGGCGGTCCTGGTCGCTATCACGCTGGGGACTGCGGGCTGCATCCGTGCATGGATGATGGGCATTGGCCCGGAAATCACCTTTATTGTCAGCCTGACGCTGGTGTGCGTGACGCTATGGAGTGCGGTCGTGTCGTCGGTTATTCCGCTGGTGATTAAGCGCCTGGGGATCGACCCGGCGGTGGTTTCAGCACCGTTTATCGCCACGCTGATTGACGGCACAGGGCTGATTATTTACTTCAAAATTGCCCAGCATTTCTTAGGCCTGAACTAACCCATTTATTCGCTGCTTCCCGGTCGCTGTTGTGGCCGGGAAACTCACGACACCTAGCCTAAAACAAACGTATCGCCGGTTGCCGGAGAAATCACCTGCGGTAGCCACATTTTCCCCCACGCCCCGGTACAATGGCAGCCCATCACGGTATCGACATTCAGCTCCCGCAGGAATCGCCTCACTCGCCACAACTCGCCAGGCAACGCACTACGCAGATGAAAACCTCCAATCAGCGCGTGTACCTGACGGATACCAGTAATGTTCTGGCACTGGCGTACGATATTCTCCAGCCCCCGGTGCCCGCAGCCGGTAATGATCACCAAACCGCGATCCGACAGATAAATCAGTACGCCCTCATCGGTCACGTAGTCCGTCGCGGTCAACGGACCACCGAGCACGCCATAAGCCCGCGGTTTCTCTACCGCAATTTCGCCGGACCAGATAAAACGATCGCTAATCTGCACTGGCGCGCGGGTGTATTCCATACGATGGCGCGAGTAATCGATGTCGAGTGAGAGTTTTTTGATTTTACGCTGGAATCCAGCAAACGAGAGCGCGGCAAAGCGTTCATGCCCCAGATCGGGATGGCAGATAATCCGGCTATTATCCGCCAGCCACGGCACGCCACCGCAGTGATCGTAATGACCGTGAGACAGCACCGTGGCGGTGACATCACTCAGGTCCACGCCCATTAGCGCCGCGTTGTGCATGAAGCTATCATCGGGGCCAGTATCGAACAAAATGGAGGTCTGATCATCCTGAAGAAGCAGGCTAAGCCCCGCTTTTGCCCGCAACGCGGGGGGCGCCCCCTCGCTACGGTAGTTTTCCAGAAGTACGCGCAGCGTCAGCGCCATCGTCTCCCTTCCCTGATAATGAACCAGATGCCTGGCGGCCCCCGGTTTCGGCCAATAAAATGAGCCCGTCAGTATAAAGACTCGTCCTTACGTTACCGTGATACGCGGCTCATGCTGGAAAATCGCGCCAATCCCTGCACTGTTTGTTCGACAATATCATTCGGCGGCGAAACGGAAAAAATCTGCACATCACCCAGCGCACTATATTCACCAAACCGCTGGCGAAATTTACGTTCTTCTTTGTGGGGTTCCAGACCAAAGCCGCGCGTAAGCTGGCGTCCAACGATACAACGACAGGCATCGTCGACGTTCTTGTGCGGCATTAGCAAAACTGACACTCCGCACTCACGCACCCGCTGGCGATTAATCTGCACAATATCCGGGCGGATATCGGTCGCGAGAAAACCGGATGACAGTGCGAATACCGCGTTTTTCTCTTGTTCGTTTAATAACGCGGCAAACAGCGCGGCGTTCTGCTCAAGATAGGATTCATAGCCGTGGGTTTGCAGGTACTCGCGAATATTGGCAATGCGTTCGCAAAATACCGTATCCAGGTCGATGAAGGGATAATCCAGTCGTTGTGCCAGTAACGCCCCGACGGTGCTTTTGCCCGCACCGCCCGGCCCAATCAGTAATACATGCATGAGCACTCCGCCGCGCGGCCTGGCAAGAAGGCCGCTTTCGATAAAAGAGGATTATCTTAAGCGGCCAACGTATGGCATACCGTGAGCTACTTCCCGGCGTCCGGATGGGTATCAAACGCCGCCATGACCGCCGCCAGTTCCGCGACGCTAAAGCCATGTTTCGGGTCATCAACCCCTAGCCCAAAGCGGCTCTGCAACGCTTCATACAGCGCAGGAACATCCGGGAAATCCACCTTCTCGACCACGTGGTTTTTATCCCAGTGGGTAAAGTGGAAATTGGTGAGGGTCATTTTACCGCCGTCCGGTAGATGGCGGCACATCAACAGATGGTGACGGAAATGCGACTGCGGCCAGTGCGCCGACCAGAAGTTGCCCATCACATAGTCGGAAGCGTACTGGCGACCAAGATCGAAGTGATACATCGACTGCCAGTGGTCGTGATGGCTAAACTGCAGGATCCATTCTTGATTTTCATATAGCAGGCGGTAATCACCGTGCGGTGTAGTCTGCACGATATCGGCTAGCAGTTTGATTGGTGCGGTCAGCGTTTGGCCACCAAAACCAACATCAGCAATCCAACGTTCGCCATCCACTTCCACCAACAACAGACGGTGGGTACGCGGCGGCATTTGCGGGGGATGCGCCAGTACGACGCGACCGAGCAGGCTGCGGACGTTAAAGCCAATCTCGCGCAGTGCGCGCTCAAACAGGCCGTTTTGTTCAAAGCAGTAACCGCCGCGACGGGCATTGACGAGCTTATCTTCCAGCGCTTGATCATCGAGATGCATCTCGCGCGGCAGCAGCACATCAAGGTTTTCAAACGGAATGGCACCGTTGTGGTGAAGATGCAAACTGCGCAGCGTCTCGATAGAAACATCGGGGGTGCCCGTCCAACCCAGACGAGCAAAATAGGCGTTTAAAAAGCGGGTCATCAATGCCTCCAGCATTCTGTGTCCGTACTTTATAGCCTATTTTTGCCCCCGCATTGACTGTTTTGTGCGATCGGTTGAGCTAGCGTGTATTGCGCTGCATCAGCGCTAACGCACTGAGCATTAACGCCAGTCCGACGAACAACGTCAGGCTGGCCATCGCCATGCCCTGCCCAACCGAACCCTGCTCAAACTGCCGCCAGATAAACACCGCCACGGTCTGTGTTCCGGCTGGAGCCAGCAGGAGTGAGGTCACCAGCTCGCGGGAGGCGACGGCAAAGACCATCAGCATCGCCGCCAGCAGCGCCGGAAACACCAGCGGCAACACTATCAACCGCAGCGCATGAAACGACGACGCTCCGTGAACCCGTGCCGCAGGTTCCAGATTGGTGCCCAATTGCCGCAGCGCGCTGCCAACATAGCGCACCGGCCACGGCAGCAGCAGACAGCAATAGGAAAGCAGCAGCATAAACCACGTGTTATACGGCGACAGCGGCCAGAACGGCTGATTCCACAACAAAATCAGCCCCACACCGACCACCACACCGGGGAGCGCGGCGGGCATCAACGACAGTGCATCAATCAGCGCACTGCCTTTGATCTTTTGCACCAGTACCAACCAGGCAGCCACCAGGCCAAGCAGCCCGACAATCAGGGCCGACGCCAGCGCCAGCGATAAACTGGTGCCCAGCGCCGACAGCGCATCGCCCTGCTGGGCAAACAGCGCGCTGAAATGCCGCCAGGTAAAGTTATCGCCATTCAGGCCACCGGATAAGGTGCTCATCAGGCTGGTCGCCACCATCGATGCTGCGGGTAGCAGCACCGCCAGCGCGCCAACGGCCGCCAGCAGCAACATGGCAGGCAGCGTCATCCATCCCAGCGCGGCACCGCTGTTTTCACCCGGTTTGCCGGTAACACTGGTCACTTCGGTATTACCGGTAAGCCGCTTTTGCAGCCACCAGGCCAGCAGCGCCACGGCAATCAGCAACATAGACAGTAGCGACGCACCGGTTAAATCAATTGGCCAGTCGGCGAGCTTTTTCTCAATACCCACGGTGAGCATCACTACCCCCGCCCGAGAACCTAAGGCCGCAGGTACGCCGTACTCTTCTATCGCCAGCGTAAAGGCCAGCAGCATCCCGGCAGCCAGCGCCGGAGAGAGCATCGGCAGCGTCACGTGCCAGAACGCTTGCCAGCTATTAGCGCCGTGCACCCGTGCGACGGTCGCCAGCCGTTGTCCGCTCGCCAGCAGGCTGCGAGACACGGCAAAGTAGACCACCGGAAAGATATTGAGCGTCATCACCAGCACAATCCCCAACCGGCTGAACAGCAGATCGTTGAGATCCCAGCCGGTGAGCTGTTGAAGATAGCCGTTATGCTGGAGTACCAGCATCCACGACAGCGCGGCAATGTATGGCGGCGTAAGAAAAGGAATTAAAAACAGCAAATCCCACAGTTTGGGGACTGGCAGGTTAAACAACCCGCGCAGGACGCCCAACGGCAGGCCGATAAACACGCTTGCCAGCGCTACCCCACAGGCAATCCACAGCGTACCGCCGAGCATCGGCATCAGCTGCGGATCGTTTAGCAAAGCGGGAACGCCGCTAAACGGCTCGCCCAGCGATCCGGCACTCAATTGCGGGAAAATGCCCTGCAGGAGGATAAACAATAGCGGCAGCGCCACCAGCACAACCAGGGCGGTCAGCGTGGCAGCGGAGAGGAATTTTTGTTTCACCCGACGTTCCTTGAATGGCAAACCGCCCGGCGGCTTAACCCCCCACCGGGCGGAGAAGGAAAATTATTGCCCGAACAAGGCGTTAAAACGTGAAAGCACCGCGCTGCGCTCGCTGCTGCCGTCGCTGGTGGTCGGCAGAATTTTCAGCTCACCCAACAGCGGGCGTTTCGCTGGCACATCGCTGCGCGCAGGCATCAACCAGGCATCAGCCACCATCGCCTGGCCTTCTGGGGACAGCACGTAATCGACAAAGGCTTTCGCATCATCCGCGTGCTGAGTGGTTTTGAGGATCATCATCGGACGCGGCGCAATCACCGTGCCGCTGGCCGGGAAAATCACTTTCAGCGATTCACCCTGAGCAATATTGCCATAAGAGACATAGTCCACCGCGCCAAACACCGCCGCTTTCGCGCCCTGCATCACCGGCGTGACTGCCTGCGCGTTCGGGCCGCTCACCACCATGCCATTCTTTTTCAACGCATCAAATAGTGTCCAGGCTTTATCCCCCAGACCATTTTGTAACCCGAGAAGCAAATCCAGCGACGCGCCGGAAAGCGCGGGGTCTGGCGTGGTCACCTTATCTTTAAAGGCCGCGTCGGTGAGATCGTTCCACTCTTTCGGTTCCGGTGTGCCGCTTTTGCTGTTCCACACAATCCCCAGCGCGGAAATGCCCTGCGCCACGTAGTCCGCCGACTTAAGCGTCGCCGGGACGTGACCGGCGTTGCCGCTTTGATACGGCATGAGCCAGCCGCGATGGTGCAGATCTTCCGCCGTGTCCCACGACGCAGAGATCAGTACATCTGCCTGCGGATTGGCCTGCTCGGCTTCCAGACGCGCCATCACCTTGCCGGTGGTAGCCTGGAAAATATTCACCTTCACGCCGGTTTTCTTCTCGTAACCACTGGCAAGACTCTTGGCCAACGAACCCGGCCCTGCGGTATACACGGTCAGCGCATGCGCGCTGGAAATCATGGTGGCAGATAACATCATGGCAAGCGCAACGCCCTGTTTAATGGATTTCATACAAGTTCCCCTGAGGATGAAGCAACGGCGCGAACAGCAGCAATGCTGCCCGCAGAAAGATGCACAATACGGTCAGCCAGCAGCTCCGCTTCGCGACGGTCGTGCGTGACGTAGACGGCGGTAATACCCAGTTGGCGCAACAGACGGCTCATCTCAATGCACAGGGATTCACGCAGTTCGCTATCAAGATTGGAGAGTGGTTCATCGAACAGCAGTACTCGCGGTTCGGCAACAATCGCTCGTGCCAGCGCCACACGCTGCTGTTGACCGCCGGAAAGTCCCGAGGGTTTACGTCCGCCAAAGTCCGCGAGCCCGACCCTCGCCAGCGCCTCGTTAACTCGCCGCTCGCGTTCACCCGGCGCCACGCCGCGCATCCGTAGCGGAAACGCCACGTTCTGCGCTGCCGTCATATGCGGCCACAGGGCGTAATCCTGGAAAACCATACCAATATCGCGCTGCTCCGGTGGCATTCCCCAACCGGGTTTTGCCACCAGACGATCGCCGAAGTGGATGTGACCTGTTGCCGGGACGCTCAGTCCTGCTAACAAGCGCAATAGCGTGCTTTTTCCGCAGCCAGAGGGGCCCAGCAGCGCAACAATACTGCCCGGTTCGATGTGCAAAGAGATGTTGTCAAGTACGGTGGTGGCACCGAAGGCGAAGGAGACGCCGTCGAGCCGAATACTGGTAAGCGCGCGCATCATCGCCCTCCCCGTGGGAGTTGCCATAAAGCGGCCGCGCTCACCTGGGATAAATACAGGGGAGCTAACATTTTGTTATCCTCTTTGGGACTTAGTGCAGGCGACTATAGGCAGGCGATATGACGTATTGATTACGTTTTTATTGCGATTTAATGTGTTGCCAGCGCACGCCATTTAGCCAAAGGAAAATCCATGAGCCGCTTTCGTCCCGTTGAACTCCCGCACGCCAGCCGTCTGCTCAACCACGGCCCAACCATTCTCATCACCAGCTACGACGTGGAAACGCGACGCCGTAACATCATGGCGGCCGCCTGGTCAATGCCGGTCGAGTTTGCGCCGCCACGAATTGCGATTGTGGTCGATAAGAGCGCGTGGTCGCGGGAAATCATCGAACGCAACGGCACCTTTGGCATCGTAGTGCCGGGTGTCGCCGCGGCAAGTTGGACCTATGCAGTGGGGAGCGTCAGCGGGCGCGATGAGGATAAATTTAACGCCTACGGCATTCCGGCGATAACCGGCCCAGTGCTCGGCCTTCCGTTGGTGGAAGAAAAATGCCTGGCGTGGATGGAGTGTCGTTTGCTGCCCGCCACCGCCGCGGCAGCTCAGTACGATACGCTATTTGGTGAAGTGGTTTCCGCGGCCGCCGATGAACAGGCGTTCGTCGCTGGACGCTGGCAGTTCGACGACGATAAGCGCAATACCCTGCATCATCTCGGCGCGGGAACCTTTGTCGCCAGCGGCAGACAAATTCGCGCCAATACGCCGGACGAGAAGCCGATTTAACGCGGGCGGGAGTCTGTGTGTAATGAGTATGAAAATCGGGCTACGCGTCAATGGCATTGACCGTAGCCCGAACAGAACGCAGTGATGGCGGCAGATCCGCTACATGCTATAACCCGGCTTTTTAATCAGCTCATCCATCTTCGGCGCGATTTCGCCATCCCACACCTGCTGCCAATCACTCTCCTGCACCTGATTTAGCGCCACGCTCACCGCGCGGTCTTTGGTGTTCAGATGGCGAATCAGCACTTCGGTAATGTCGGCGGCCAGCGCGGTTTTTTGTTCATCGCTCAGCTCGCGGGGAAAACATTTAATATCAACGTGTGGCATGGGCAGGACTCCTTATCATTTGAGGTTTAAAACTATCATAGCGCGACCAAAACGACTGACATTCTGTGCGCTAATACAGCGAATTAATTCGCTTTTTGGGCCATCAATTCCGCGACCAATGCTTCGGTATCACGACGGTTTCGGAGGCGGACAAAACGGATGTGCTGCCAGCAAGGATCGTGCATATCGCGGAGATAGCGCTGACGGTTGGTGCGCCAGGTTTTGAGCGTCCACAGGATTATCGATTCGCGGCTGGCAAACGATCGCAGAAAGCTTTCGCGATTGCCGGTTCCGGGCCACAGCTCCTGTTGCCGCCACGCCCGCGTAGCCGCGCGGGAGACCGCCTGACGCAGGGTGCGACAGAAACCATAATCGACCCACACCACCATATCAACATCCCGCCACTTTACCGGGCGACTGCGGTTATAGTTGCCGTCCAGCACCCAGCCCGGTGTGTTGATGGCTTCGGTCAGCTTCGCCAACAGTTCATCATCCGGCGTACCCTGCCAGTCGGGACGCCAGTACAAGCGGTCCATTTCGATATACGGCAGAGAGAGCGTTTTCGCCAGCCGTCGCGCAAGCGTCGATTTGCCGACACCACTCGTACCTACCACGTTGATTTTCATCGTTGCCTCACCCGCATTCAGAAGGTTGCATATAAACCTGCGGACATTACACTAAATAAATTCCGCGAAAATATGAACCAGATTCATTAATGGCCTTCCCCGATGCTAAAAGACAATATTAACGATCTGATCTCCTTTATGGTGGTCGCCCGCGAGCGCAGTTTTACCCGCGCTGCGGCGCAGCTGGGTGTGTCGCAATCGGCCCTAAGCCATGCGATGCGTAATCTGGAAAGCCGACTGGATGTTCGTCTGCTCACCCGCACCACGCGCAACGTTGCGCCCACGGAGGCTGGAGAAAAACTTTATCAACGGCTCAGCCCGCATCTACTGGAAATTGAACAGGAGATCTCCGCCCTGCGCGACTCCCGCGAGCATCCGGCGGGGAATATTCGCCTCACCGCCGGTGAACACGCAATGAATGAGGTGCTGTGGCCAAAGCTCAAAGCCTTTATGCAAACATACCCGGATATCAATATTGAGGTCACCGTCGATAACGGTCTGACCGATATCGTTGATGCCCGCTACGACGCAGGGATTCGCCTCGGCGAACAGGTGGCGCGCGACATGATTGCAGTACGCATTGCGCCGGATATGCGCATGGCGGTCGTCGGCTCACCTGCCTATCTGGAAAAGTATGGTATCCCACAAACCCCGCACGACTTGCAGCAACATCGTTGCATCAATATGCGCCTGCCGACGCGCGGCGGGCTGTATGCGTGGGAGTTTGAACAAAACGGCGAACCACTGCGGGTACGGGTGGAAGGCCAGCTCATCCTCAACTGTCTGCCACAACGGCTTGATGCCGCCGAATCAGGTTTGGGGCTGGCCTATGTGCCGGATGACACGATCGGCGAAGCCATTGCCGAAGGCCGCCTACAGCGCGTGCTCGCCGACTGGTGCGTACCGTTTCCCGGCTACTACCTTTACTATCCGAGTCGCCGTCAGCACACCACCGCCTTTTCACTGCTGGTCGAAGCGCTGCGCGACGCTAAATAGCCGATTTCGGTTTCAGGTCTTCATCAAACTCCAGCCGCTGGCGATTGGGTTCTTCCTCAGTTAGCGGCTGCACTTCAAACAGCGTATTCTGACAACGTTCAACCAGCACCTGATACTCGCGGGTGCCCTGCTTTTTCCACGCCAGTTCCTGCTCGGTTAAGGTGCGAATCGCTTTCGCCGGGCTGCCAACAATCAGGTGGTTAGCAGGCATATCGGCACGCGCTTTAACAAACGCCGACGCGCCCACAATACTGTTTTCACCGATAGTCGCGCCGTCAATGATCACCGCGCTCATGCCAACCAGCGCATTACGACCAATCACGCAGCCATGGAGGATCGCGCCGTGGCCGATATGACCGTCTTCTTCGACGATCGTATCCTGCCCAGGAAAGCCGTGCATCACGCAGTTATCCTGAATATTGGCACCGTCTTTCACCACGATACGGCCAAAATCCCCGCGCAGGCTGGCGTTCGGGCCAACGTAAACGCCTTTGCCGAGAATCACATCGCCGATCAGTACGGCGGTAGGATGCACATAGCTTTCAGCGGGGACTACCGGGATCATCCCGTCCATCTGGTAAATCGGCATGGCTTCTCCTGTTACGCCTCGGGCAATCCCCCAAAGCGTTGATAATAGAGCGGCCCCGGCGCGGGCAGTTCGCCCACCGAACTTTCGCCTTTTTCACTGACAAAAGCCTGCGCCCCAGGGGCCACGCGTTGATAGATGTTGATGCACAGTTGGCGCGCCGTTTGCCCCAGCCAGTGGGCGGGCAGCAGCTCTTCCGGCAGCAGCGGATCTTTAAGCACCACGCGGCGGTAGAAATGGATCAGCAGCAAACGGATCTGGAAGCAGCGTTCCGGCGTCAGTTCATCCGGTTCGGCATCGCGCAGCAGCGGTAATAGCGGCCGGAATAGCGTGATAAACGCGTCATACATGGCATTCTGTTCGGTCAGATGCCAGCACTCCTCCACCCGCTCGCGAAGCGCTGCGCGGGAGATGGCCAGCGGAGAATGAGCTTCAAAGAAGATGACGTTCTCTGCCACGCCCGCCTCATGCAACAACGACTGTACGTCGGCCAGTTTTTGCGACGGCGAAGCCAGCAGGCTCGGCGCAAGCACGCCAAACCCCTGCCAGATCAGCTGTTTTTTCACTTCTGCCAGGGTGGATTTTTCTAACCCTTCCGACAGCAGCAGCAGCCAAGTACCGTCCCACTCCGGCGCGCTGGCGCGGTAGATTTTGCTCTCCGCGCGGCGGGTTAGGCGTAGCCCCTTATCACTCAGGCGATAAAAGCTGCGGCGGCCGATTCGCACGACGTCCAGCCACTCCTCTTTGTTCAAGCGAAACAACGCGGTACGCACAAAGCGTTCGCCGAATCCCAATCCCTCTAATAACGCAGCTACGCTTCCCAGCCAGACTTCACCGCCGCGCTGGGATAAGCAGTCACCGTATAACGAGGCGATAAGCGAGGTGCCGCTGATGGGCATCGTCGTCACCGCCTGCTGAATAAAGCTATCGAGTTTGTCCATATGATTCATTCTGTTGTTATTTATATCCTTTTTGAATCATAGCACAGGAAATAATCTCAGGTATGGCAGGATCTGGTAGCCCGGCGTGATGCCGGGCCACCCAAGGTTGAGGGGTTGCCTTAACCGTTTGCCGCCGCTTTACGCAGGTCAAACACGCGGCACGCTTTGCCTTCAGAGCGAGGAATGCTACCGCAGTTAACGATGCTGACGTCGGTGGAAATGCCAACCATCGACTTAATGCGGTGACGCAGGTGGTGACAAATCTGGCAGCGCTGTTCGTGGCTCAGCGTTAAGCTGCTTTCTTTCAGCTCGACGCGTACGGAAAGCGAATCAAGATGCCCGCGACGATCCACTTCCAGCTGGTAGTGCGGCGCCAGATGTTCAATTTTGAGGATCTCTTCTTCCAGCTGCGATGGGAAGACGTTGACGCCACGAATAATCAGCATATCGTCGCTGCGGCCGCTGATGCGATCCATGCGGCGCATGGTGCGGGCGGTGCCCGGCAGCAGACGCGTCAGGTCGCGGGTACGGTAGCGAATGACCGGCAGCGCTTCTTTGGTCAACGTGGTGAACAGCAGTTCGCCATGCTGGCCATCGGCCAGCGGCGTGCCGTCTTCCGGGTTGACCACTTCCGGGAAGAAATGGTCTTCCCAGATAGTTGGGCCGTCGCTGGTTTCGATGCATTCCATCGCCACGCCTGGGCCCATCACTTCCGACAGGCCATAGATATCCAGCGCGGTAATGCCGAGACGGCGTTCAATTTCTGCCCGCATGCCCGCGGTCCACGGCTCGGCGCCAAATACGCCGGTACGCAGCGAACAACCGCGCGCATCGCCGCCCATCTGGCGTTCCAGCTCTTCAATCAGGTTCAGGCAGTAGGACGGCGTTACCATGATCATGTCAGGTTTAAAATCACGAATCAGCTGGGCCTGCTTTTCCGTCTGGCCGCCGGACATCGGGATCACCGTCGCCCCTAAACGTTCCGCACCGTAGTGCGCCCCCAGGCCGCCGGTAAACAAGCCATAGCCGTAGGCGACGTGAATTTTATCTTTCGCCGAACCACCGGCGGCACGCAGCGAACGGGCGACGATATTTGCCCAGGTGTCGATATCGTTTTGCGTATAGCCGACCACGGTCGGTTTGCCGGTAGTCCCGGACGACGCATGAATACGCACCACCTGCTCCATCGGCACCGCGAAGGTGTCAAACGGATAGTTATCACGCAGATCCTGCTTGGTGGTGCAGGGAAACTTGCTCAGATCGCTCAGCTCATGGAAATCATCCGGGTGCACCCCCGCCGCGTCGAACTTACGGCGGTACATCGGAACATTTTCATAGGCGTGTTTGAGCGTCCATTTCAGACGTTCGGTTTGCAGAGCCTGTAATTCGTCACGCGATGCGGTTTCAATCGGATCTAATTTTGTTGTAGTTGTCATTTTTTTAGGGTACTCGCAGGTCAATTAGCTCACACTCGCTCGAGGATCAGGGCAATGCCCTGGCCCACGCCAATACACATCGTACACAGCGCATAGCGTCCTTTGCGTCGTTCCAGTTCCAGGCTTGCCGCCAGCGCCAGGCGCACGCCGCTCATGCCCAACGGGTGGCCTAAGGCGATGGCGCCCCCGTTCGGGTTGACGTGCGATGCGTCATCCGCAAGCCCTAACTGCCTCATCACGCCCAGCGCCTGAGCAGCAAAGGCTTCGTTGAGTTCAATCACGTCCATATCGTTAATATTCAGCCCCGCGCGCTCCAGCACTTTACGTACTGCTGGCACCGGCCCCAGTCCCATGTATTTAGGCTCCACGCCCGCCGTGGCCATCGCGACGATGCGCGCACGCGGCGTTAGTCCCTGTGCATGAGCCTGCTGTTCACTGGCAATGATCATGGCCGCGGCACCATCATTGACGCCGGACGCGTTCCCGGCGGTGACCACGCCACCTTTACGGAATGGGGTTTTCAGCGCGGCCAACTGTTCCAGGGTGGTCTCTGCGCGTGGATGCTCATCATCACGCACCGCATTCACCGCGCCCTTCTTACCGATTATCTGCACTGGCACAATTTCTTGCGCCAGAATGCCGTTACGCTGAGCTTGTGCCGTACGCTGCTGGCTGCGATAAGCGAAGGCGTCCTGGTCTTCACGGCTGATATTTAACAATTCAGCTACATTCTCCGCCGTTTCCGGCATGCTGTCAGTACCAAATTGTTGCTGCATGAGCGGGTTCACAAAACGCCAGCCGATGGTGGTATCGAACATCTCGGCCTGACGCTGGAAGGCCGATGTGGCTTTGCCCATCACGAACGGCGCACGAGACATCGACTCCACGCCGCCAGCGATCAGCAGATCGGCATCCCCAGCTTTGATAGCGCGTGCGGCAAAGCCGATAGCATCCAGACCCGAGCCGCACAGGCGGTTAATGGTGGTACCCGCCACGCTGTGCGGATACCCCGCCAGCAGCGTCGCCATATGCGCCACGTTACGGTTATCTTCACCCGCCTGGTTGGCGCAGCCAAAGATCACATCATCAATGCAGCTGGGGTCCAGACGCGGGTTGCGGCTCAACAATTCACGCAGCGGGACCGCCGCCAGATCGTCGGCGCGAACGCCCGCCAGCGCGCCGCCGTAGCGGCCAATTGGAGTACGAATTCCGTCACAAATAAACGCGTCGCGCATTAGACTTCTCCCGTGATAGTGCCGCCGATGCGGTGCGATTTGCCGCGAAACAGGGCCACTGTTTTTTGCTGCTGATTCACAATTTCAATGTCGTAAACGCCGGTCAATTTGCCCTGTTGTTTAACTCGCGCGGTGGCGGTCAGCAGGTCACCGGTAAACGCCGGGCGAACAAAGTCGATACTGGCCGCAGACGCCACCGCGGCCAGCCCCTGGCTGTTACAGGCATAGGCAAACGCGGTATCGGCCAGCGAGAACAGCTGGCCGCCGTGGCAGGTTTGATGGCCGTTCAGCATGGATGGCGTGACCGCCATGGTCATCTGCGAATAGCCGTCGTCCATTTCGATAATCTCAATCCCCAGCGCACGGGCGCAGGTGTCTTTCTCGTACATGGCGCGGGCGTTGCGCCAGGCTTCACTACTCATGACGCATCTCCAGTAGCGCCTTTTGGCGCAGCAGCGCACTCGGGCGATAGCGTTCTTCGCCGTAGTGCTGTTGAAGGTTTTCCAGCAGACGCAGTACGCGTCCCCAGCCAAGGGATTCGCCCCAGGCCAGCGGGCCACGCGGGTAATTCACACCCAGACGCATGGCGGTATCAACATCCTCGGCGCTGGCGACGCCTTTTTGCACCGCATCCAGCGCTTCGTTGGCCAGCATTGCCACCGTGCGCCACACCAGCAGGCCCGGGTAATCGGCGATACGCAGCACGTTTTTACCCTGCTGTTGGAAGTGGTAAACGGCTTTGTCAGTATCCGCCTGCGTGTTGGTTGCAGCCGCCGCCAGCACCACGGTGTCGCCCGCGCTATGGTCATAAACCACGACCGGGCATCCGTGACGCACGCTTAAGGCCAGCGCAGTTTCCCCGCAGGTCTCCAGCAGTAAAACATCATCTAATTTAGTGACGTTGTCACTTATAGCGATTTTTGCCGCTGAGTCTGCGCTTAACGCCGCTTCAGTCATAACCGGCTGGTCTTGCGCAGGCCAGCGGTAAACGCCGTGGCCGCTTTTCTTGCCCAGACGCCCGGCAATCGCCAGCTCTTGTTGGAGCAGCGACGGCAGAAAACGACGGTCCTGCCAGAAGGCGTTAAACACCGAACAGGTCACCGCAAAATTGACGTCCTGGCCGATTAAATCGGTCAACGCCAGCGGCCCCATCGGGAAACCGCCACCATCGCGCAGCGCGGCATCGATAACCTCCGCCGACGCTACCTGCTCTTCCAGTGCACGCCAGGCCTCGGCGTAGTAAGGGCGAGCCACGCGGTTGACGATAAAGCCCGGCGTTGAACGGCAGCGAACCGCCTGTTTACCCCAGCGACTCACGCAGTCGCAAAGCTGCTCAACCACTTCGGTGGACGTCGCCAGGCCACTGACCACTTCCACCAATTTCATCACCGGTGCCGGGTTAAAGAAATGCAGCCCCGCCACGCGCTCCGGGTGTTTGATGCCAGCGGCGATAGCGGTAATCGAAATGGACGAGGTGTTGCTGGTCAGCAGCGTGGACGGTGAACAGATCTCCGCCAGCTGGCTAAACAGCGCCTGTTTAATCTCCAGACGCTCGGAAGCAGCCTCAATCACCAATTGCGCATCGGCAAGCTGGCTTAATTCGGTGGCGGGCGTAATGCGCGAAAGCAGCAACTGAGCCTGCTCGGCGCTGAGTTTTCCCCGGTTGACGCGGCTTTCCAGACGCTGACGGATTCCGTCGATGGCGCGGGTAATCGCCTCGGTAGAAATGTCATACAGGCGCACCGGATGTCCGGCGCTGGCCGCCACTTCGACAATACCGGCGCCCATGGTGCCGCCACCGATGACGGCGACAATAAATGGATTCTGGCTCATGGCTTATTTCCCGCTGAACTGTGGCGCGCGTTTGGCGAGGAAGGCGCTGACGCCTTCACGATAGTCATCACTGCGTCCCGCCATTCGCTGGAAGTCGCGTTCGACGTCAAGCTGCTGGTCAAGGGTGTGGGTCTCGGAAAGCTGCAGCGCTTTTTTAATCAGCCCCAGGCCAAAGGTCGGCTGTAAGGCGAAATGGCGGGCCATCGTCAGGCTGGTGTCTTTCAACTCAGCGTCATCCACCACCTGCCAGATCATGCCCCACTGCGCGGCCTGTTCGGCGCTAAGGCTATCGCCCAACAGCGCCAGTCCCATCGCACGAGCGCGCCCGGCAACGCGTGGCAGCACCCAGCTCCCGCCGCAGTCCGGCACCAGGCCGAGCTTACTAAATGCCATCACGAATTTAGCGGAGCGCGCAGCAATCACAATGTCGCAGCCCAGCGCCAGCGTAGCACCGGCACCAGCGGCGACCCCGTTGACCGCACAGATAACCGGTTTTGGCAGCGCAGCCAAACGGCGCACCAGCGGGTTGTAAAAGCGCTCCACCGACATGCCTAAATCCGGCGCTGGGCCGCTTGGGTCGACGTTACGGTCGTTAAGATCCTGGCCTGCGCAAAAACCGCGTCCCGCGCCGGTAATCAGCAGACAACGAATGGTGTCATCCCGCTCAGCCTGCTTTAAGCAATCGGCCAGCTGCTGGTGCATCACATCGTTAAAGCTGTTGAGACGGTCTGGGCGGTTGAGCGTCAGGGTCATCACGCCCTGTTCAATCTCACATTGAATGAAAGCTTCCACGGTTAGCGTCCTTTAAATTCCGGTGTACGTTTTTCTAAGAAGGCAGCGATGCCTTCACGACGATCTTCCGTGCCGCTCAGCAGCGTAAACAGCTGGCGTTCCTGGGTCAGCCCAGCCTGTAAAGTCACTTCCTGTGACAAACGCAGCGCCTGTTTTGCCGCACGCAGCGCGATGGGCGAATGACGGGCAATTGTCGCCGCCAGCTTCAGTGCATACTCGTCGGAAAGATTGGCCGGATGGATATCACTCACCAGACCCGCCTGCAGCGCCCGCTGGGCGTCAATACTTTCACCACTCAGCACCATGCGGCTGGCCAGCGCTTTGCCGACGCTACGAATAAGACGCTGGGTACCGCCCGCACCCGGCATAGTGCCGAGGGTAATTTCGGGCAAACCGAAGCGCGCGTTATCCCCGGCGATCACCAGATCGCACAGCAGCGCCAGTTCACAGCCCGCGCCCAGCGCATAGCCGTTCACGACTGCAATTAGCGGCTTATTGAAGGCGTCAATCCGTGCCCACAGACGGGGACGCAGATCGTCAAAAGTGGCGGGCAGATCTTTTTCCGCCATTTCATTGAGGTCGGCCCCGGCAGCGAAATAGCGCGGATTGCCGCTGATGACACAAACGCTGATGCTGGCATCAGCAGCCGCGTTTTCCAGCGCCTCGGCAATTTGCCCAAGCAGCGCATTGTTGAGTGCGTTGCGTGCCTGCGGACGATTCAGGGTTAGCTGAAGGACACGGTCATGGCGGGTTATCAGTAACTCACTCATGCCATCCCCCGCGCATCAAAGTCGACCACCACGTCGCCGCTGGTTGGCAGCGCCTGACAGCTCAGGACATAGCCCGCCGCCAGTTCATCGGCTTCCAGGCTGTAGTTAGCGGCCATGGCCACCTCGCCGCGCACCACTTTGCATTTACAGGTAGCACACACACCGCCTTTACAGGCGAACGGCAGGTCCGCACCCTGACGCAGCGCGGCATCCAGAATGCTGTCATCTTCCGCGCTAAGCGAAATCAGGCGATCGCGACCATCCTGACGCAGCGTGACCGTACGGCCTTCCGCCTGTACGCCGGTGGCGCGTTTCACGCTGGTGCCCGGCGTATTAAAGCGCTCAAGGTGAATGGATTTCTCCGGCATACCCAGGGTGCGTAACGTCGCTTCCGCGTCGTCCATCATCGCCGACGGGCCGCAGATAAAGGCGTCGTCAAAGCGGCTGAAATCAAGAAGATGTTCAGAGAGCTCACGCAGTTTGTCGCCATCAATGCGCCCTTGCAGCAGATCGCTGTCCATCGATTCCTGGCTGAACAGGTGCACCACCTGCAGACGCTGTGGATAGCGGTCTTTCAGGTCGGCAAGTGCCTGACGGAACATCATGCTGTGGCTGCTGCGATTGCCGTAAATCAGCGTGAAGCGGCTGTCGTTTTCGGTTGCCAGTGTGGCTTCAATGATCGCCATCATCGGGGTAATGCCAGAACCGGCGGCGATCGCCAGGTAGTTGGCCTGGCGTTCAGCCGTAGGCTGGTAGCCAAAATGCCCCTGCGGCACCATCACTTCAAATTCCATGCCCTGCTGGATATCGCTCTGGGCATAGCGTGAGAAGCGGCCGCCATCGATAGCTTTCACCGCCACGCTGATTTCAGACGGCGTTCGGCTGCGGCAAATGGAGTAGCAGCGGCGCAGTTCTTCACCGCCAAGGCGGGTTTTCAGCGTCAGGTGCTGGCCGGGACGGAAAGCGTACGCAGTACGCAGCGCGTCGGGAATGGCGAAGGTGATGGTCACCGCATCGCGGGTTTCCGGCTCGACGCTTGCCACGGTAAGCGAATGAAATGTTGTCATCGCAACCTCAAATACATTTAAAGTAATCAAAGGGTTCACGGCAGCTGTCGCAGCGATAGAGCGCTTTACAGGCCGTCGAACCGAATTCGCTAATCAGCGAGGTGTGGGTGCTACCGCAGCGCGGGCACAACACTTCGCTGGGCATTTCCGCATGGCAGGCGTGGGCCTGCGGCGGGCTGATGCCGTACTGGCGCAGACGCTCGCGGGCGTCCGGGCTCATCCAGTCGGTGGTCCATGCCGGGTCAAGCTGCAAAACAATGTGCACCGGGGTGTAACCGTGTTCGATCATCACCGCGCGAATTTCACCCAGCAGGTGCTCAGTCGCCGGGCAGCCGGAGTACGTTGGCGTAAAGCCAATGACCCAGCCGTCGCCATGACGTTCAACGCTTCTGACCATGCCAAGGTCAGTGATCGTGAGCACAGGGACCTCCGGGTCAGGAATTGCGCTGAGCAATCCCCAGACGGTACGCACCTCGGCGGGTGCGATTGCAGCAAGACGTTGCATAGCCACCTCCATTACCACTGCTGACCGGGATACGCGCGCTGCAGATACTGCATTTCCGCCAGCATCGGCCCCAGATGTTCACTGTGTAGGCCCTGCTTGCCGCCGCTGCGGAAGGCCGCTTCCTGCGGGATCTGTAAGCCAGAATCGAGCAGCGCGGTATGCACCGTCGTCTGCCATTCGCCCTGAAGTTCACGCGGTTCGACGGCGATCCCCTGCTCAACCAGCGCGATCTCCAGCTCATCAGCCATAAACAGTTCGCCGGTAAAGCGCCACAGATTGTCGACCGCCTGCTGCATCCGCTGGGCAGAAAGTTCAGTGCCATTACCCAGACGTTCCATCCAGCCGCGGCTAAAGCGCTGGTGATAGCGCACTTCTTTAAGTCCTTTGGCGGCAATTGCGGCAATCTGTGTATCGCGGCTGTTAACCAGGCGGCTGAACAGCGCTACGTGCCAAACGTCGATAAAGAACTGACGAGCGATAGTGTCGGCAAAATTACCGTTTGGCTGTTCAACCAGCAGCAGATTGCGGAACTGACGCTCATCGCGGCCAAATGCCAGCGTATCTTCGTCGCCGCTGCCGGAGAGTTCGGCGGCATAGCTTAAGAAGTTGCGCGCCTGCCCCAGCAGGTCGAGACCGATATTGGCCAGCGCCAGGTCAATTTCCAGCTCCGGCGCATGGCCGCACCAGGCACCTAAACGCTGGGCCAGCACGAGGCCGTTATCGCCCAGACGCAGGGCATACGTTGCAACGGGATTCAGGTTATTCATCGTTGCCTCACATATGTTCCATGCCGTCCGGCACGGTGTAGAACGTCGGGTGACGGTAGACTTTGCTTTCCGCCGGGTCGAAGAACTCACCGCGCTCTTCCGGCTGCGAGGCCACGATGCTGCTGGCTTTTACGACCCAGATGGAGCAGCCTTCACTGCGGCGGGTATAGGCATCACGGGCGTTTTCTAACGCCATTTGATCGTCGGCAGCATGCAGGCTTCCCACGTGACGGTGCGATAGCCCCTGTTTGCTGCGAACAAAAACTTCGTATAACGGCCAGTATGTGTTGCTCATTCTTTTTCTCCTTAGGCGGCGTCGCGGGACTGTTGTTTTTGCGCATGTGCCAGTGCGGCTTCGCGCACCCATGCCCCTTCTTCCCAGGCCTTGCGTTTCGCACCCAGACGTTCGTGGTTACAGATGCCACGCCCGTTGATCACTTCGTTAAGTTCCTGCCAGTCGATTTCGCCGTAGCGATAGTGGCCAGTCTCTGTATCCAGCTGCAGGTCGGCATCCGGAACTTTCATACCGAGGATCTCAACCTGTGGGACGGTGTTGTCGACAAAGCGCTGACGCAGTTCATCGTTGGAATGCAGTTTGATTTTCCACGCCATGCTGCGGGCGCTGTTTGGCGAGTTGTCATCGCTTGGTCCAAACATCATCAGCGCAGGCCACCAGAAACGGTTAATTGCGTCTTGCAGCATCTGGCGCTGCTCTTCGTTACCCGCCGCCAGCGCCATGCAGGCTTCAAAGCCCTGACGCTGGTGGAAGCTCTCTTCTTTACAGATTTTCACCATCGCACGAGCGTATGGGCCATATGAGGTACGGCACAAGGCAACCTGGTTTACGATCGCCGCGCCATCAACCAGCCAGCCGATGACGCCGATGTCGGCCCAGGTCAGGGTTGGGTAGTTAAAGATGGAGGAGTATTTCATCTGGCCGTCGAGCATCTTCTGATACAGATCTTCACGGGCGCAGCCGAGGGTTTCGGCGGCGCTGTAGAGGTACAGGCCGTGTCCGGCTTCATCCTGCACTTTCGCCAGCAGAATCGCCTTGCGACGCAGGGTCGGCGCGCGGGTGATCCAGTTGCCTTCCGGCAGCATGCCGACAATCTCTGAGTGCGCATGCTGGCCAATCTGGCGGATCAGCGTTTTACGGTAGGCATCGGGCATCCAGTCCTGCGGTTCGATGGCTGTTTCCTGCGCGATGCGCTGGTCAAAGCGTTGTTCTTCTGTCACGTCATCACCTTATGATTCCGATAAATTCAACAAATCAATTTTTGTGAATCACTTTGTTTTATAAAAGTTACATCCAGGTTAAATAAAACCACAAATTTTGTTTGTGAATTTTGTGATGTGTACCGCAAAGGCTTTTACAAAACCCTTAATAAACAGACATATGATTCATGCTCACTTCGTGTCCGCGATCGCATTGTTAATAAATTATTAAAATCAGGCTTGCAATTTGTGATTCAGAAAAGAACTATTTATAGCGAGATTACGTAACATATTCGGAGATTTGCGATGCAGAAGTTAGCCAGCTATTTATCCGGCACCTGGCAGACAGGCCAGGGCCGTCCCCGCACCATTCATCACGCCATCAGTGGCGAAGCACTGTGGGAAGTGACCAGCGAAGGTCTGGATATGGCGCAGGCGCGTCGTTTCGCGATTGAGCACGGCGGGAAAGCCTTACAGGAAATGACCTTTATTGAGCGCAGCGCGATGCTCAAAGCGGTGGCAAAGCATCTGCTGGAACTGAAAGCCGATTTTTATGCTATTTCTGCCGAAACCGGCGCCACTCGCGCCGACAGCTGGGTAGATATTGAAGGTGGTATCGGCACCCTCTTCACCTACGCGGGTTTGGGTGGTCGCGAACTGCCGGACGATACGCTGTGGCCAGAAGATGAGCTGATCCCTCTGTCTAAACAGGGCGGCTTTGCCGCGCGCCACGTGTTGACCTCTAAATCCGGCGTGGCGGTACATATCAACGCCTTCAACTTCCCATGCTGGGGCATGTTAGAAAAGCTGGCGCCAACCTGGCTTGCCGGGATGCCGGTGATCATCAAACCGGCTACCGCCACCGCACAGCTGACGCAGGCGATGGTGAAAGCGATTGTTGAAAGCGGCCTGGTGCCAAATGGCGCAATCAGCCTGATTTGCGGCGGTGCAGGCTCCCTGCTCGACGAACTCGACAGCCAGGACGTGGTGACCTTCACCGGTTCGGCACACACCGGACAACAGCTGCGCGTGCATCCCAATCTGGTCGCCAAATCGATTCCGTTCACCATGGAAGCGGATTCTCTGAACTGCTGCGTTTTGGGCGACGATGTGACCCCTGAGCAGCCGGAATTCACGCTGTTTATTCGCGAAGTGGTACGTGAAATGACGGCGAAAGCCGGGCAAAAATGTACTGCGATTCGCCGTATTATCGTGCCGCAGGCGCAGATAAAAGCGGTCAGCGATGCGCTGATTGCTCGTCTGCAAAAGGTGGTGGTTGGCGACCCCGCGCAGGAAGGCGTCAAAATGGGGGCGCTGGTTAATGCAGAACAGCGACAGGACGTACAGGACAACGTCAACCGCCTGGTGCAAGCTGGCTGTGAGGTACTGCTGGGCGGCAAAGCCGATCTGAGCGCTGCCGGGGCTTTCTTCCCACCAACGCTGCTGCTGTGTACCCAGCCGGATGAAGTGTCCGCCGTGCACGCGATCGAAGCCTTTGGCCCTGTCGCCACGCTGATGCCTTACCAGAATAGCGAACACGCCATGCAGCTGGCGCGGGCGGGCGGCGGCAGCCTGGCCGGGACGCTGGTGACCGCAAGCGGTGAGCTGGCGCGTGAGTTTATTCTTGGCGCGGCTCGCTCACACGGTCGTATCCAGGTACTGAACGAAGAATCCTCTGCTGAGTCCACCGGCCATGGTTCGCCGTTGCCGCAGCTGGTTCACGGTGGCCCAGGGCGTGCTGGCGGTGGTGAAGAGCTGGGCGGCCTGCGCTCGGTGAAACATTACATGCAGCGCACGGCCGTTCAGGGTAGCCCAACCATGCTGGCCGCAATCGGACAGCAGTGGGTGCGCGGCGCACAGGTGGCAGAAGACCGCATTCACCCGTTCCGCAAATATTTCGAAGAGATCCAGCCGGGCGATAGCCTGTTGACCCCCCGCCGGACATTGACCGAAGCGGATATCGTCAATTTTGCCTGCCTGAGCGGCGATCATTTCTACGCCCACATGGACAAAATTGCCGCCGCCGAGTCGATATTTGGCGAACGCGTGGTGCACGGTTACTTCCTGATTTCTGCCGCTGCCGGTCTGTTTGTTGATGCGGGCGTCGGCCCGGTTATCGCCAACTACGGTATGGAAAACTTGCGCTTTATTGAGCCGGTTAAGCCGGGCGATACCATTCAGGTTCGCCTGACCTGTAAGCGTAAAACGGTCAAACGCCAGCGCAACGCCGAAGAGAAAGCCACCGGCGTGGTGGAATGGTCGGTCGAGATCTTCAATCAGCATCAGCAGGCGGTCGCTCTCTACTCCATCCTGACGCTGGTTGCCCGCCAGCAGGGGGATTTCCCGGCATAACGCCCTTGCCACCCCGCCCCGATAGCAGCATTTCCCCCCTATCGGGCCTGCACCATGGTTTCCCCAATGCCTCTGCGGAGGCATTTTTTATAACTGGCAAAACTGACAAATAACCTGGCATGCGCAAGCAAACGCTTAATGACGTTCGGCTGTTAGGTTAAGAGACTGAACAAGAAAAGCCTGGCACGGCACAACATAACGATAAGATGAGGTCACAATGTCTAAAGCTTTGAATCTGTCTAAACGTAAAACGGCGCTCGCGCTGGCTATCGCACTGTGTTGCGCCTGGCAAAGCCCGACCTTCGCCCACGGCGGTGAAGCGCACATGGTGCCAATGGACAAAACCTTGCAGGAATTTGGCGCTGACGTGCAGTGGGATGACTATGCACAGATGTACACCCTGATTAAAGACGGCGCCTATGTGAAAGTGAAGCCAGGTGCGAAAACCGCGGTGCTCAACGGTAAAACGCTGAACCTGCAGGTGCCAGTGGTGATGAAAAAAGGCAAAGCGTGGATTTCTGACACCTTCATTAACGACGTGTTCCAGTCAGGTCTTGACCAGACCTTCCAGGTTGAGAAAGTACCTCACCCGCTGAACTCCCTGTCGTCCGCTGAAATTGGCGAAGCTGTGACGATTGTGAAAGCCGCGCCAGAATTCCAGGCCAACACTCGTTTCACCGAAATTTCCCTGCACGAGCCGGATAAAAAAGCGGTGTGGGACTTTGCGCTTAACGGCACGCCGGTTAACACCCCGCGTACCGCCGACGTGATTATGCTCGACGGCAAACACGTGATTGAAGCCGTGGTCGATCTGCAAAACAAAAAGATCCTTTCCTGGACGCCAATCAAAGACGCCCACGGCATGGTACTGATTGACGATTTCGTTAGCGTGCAGAACATCATTAACGCCAGCACCGAGTTTGCTGACGTGCTGAAAAAACACGGTATCAAAGACACCACCAAGGTAGTCACTACGCCGCTGACCGTCGGCTACTTCGACGGCAAAGATGGGCTCAAGCAGGATGCACGTCTGCTGAAAGTGGTCAGCTATCTGGATACCGGCGACGGCAACTACTGGGCGCACCCGATCGAAAACCTGGTCGCCGTTGTCGATCTTGAGCAGAAAAAAATCATCAAAATTGAAGAAGGCCCGGTGATTCCCGTTCCGATGGAATCCCGTCCGTTTGATGGCCGCGATCGCGTGGCAAAATCGGTGAAACCGCTGGATATCATCGAGCCGGAAGGTAAAAACTACACCATCACCGGCGATATGGTGCACTGGCAGAACTGGGACTTCCACCTACGCCTGAACTCCCGCGTCGGGCCGATTCTCTCTACCGTGACCTATAACGACAACGGCAAAAAACGTCAGGTAATGTACGAAGGATCGCTGGGCGGCATGATCGTGCCTTACGGCGACCCGGATGTGGGATGGTATTTCAAAGCGTACCTGGATTCTGGTGATTACGGTATGGGTACACTGACTTCGCCTATCGCTCGTGGCAAAGATGCACCCTCCAACGCCGTGCTGCTGGATGAAACCATCGCCGACTACACCGGCACCCCAACCACGATTCCACGTGCGGTGGCGATCTTTGAACGCTATGCCGGTCCGGAATATAAGCATCAGGAAATGGGCCAGCCGAACGTCAGTACCGAACGTCGTGAACTGGTGGTGCGTTGGATAAGCACCGTCGGTAACTACGACTACATCTTCGATTGGGTATTCCACGAAAACGGCACCATTGGTATCGATGCCGGTGCGACCGGGATTGAAGCGGTGAAAGGCGTGCTGGCGAAAACCATGCACGATCCGAGCGCCAAAGACGACACCCGTTACGGGACGCTGATCGACCATAATATCGTCGGCACCACCCACCAGCATATTTACAACTTCCGCCTCGATCTCGACGTGGACGGCGAAAATAACAGCCTGGTGGCGATGGATCCGGAAGTGAAACCAAACACCAGCGGCGGCCCGCGTACCAGTACGATGCAGGTAAATCAGTACGATATCGAAACCGAGCAGAAAGCCGCGCAGAAGTTTGATCCAGGCACCATTCGCCTGCTGAGCAACACCACCAAAGAAAACCGCATGGGCAATCCGGTGTCGTACCAGATTATCCCTTACGCAGGCGGCACCCACCCGGCGGCAACCGGGGCGAAATTTGCCCCTGACGAGTGGATTTACCATCGTCTGAGCTTTATGGACAAACAGCTGTGGGTCACCCGTTATCATCAGGAAGAGCGTTATCCAGAAGGCAAATATCCAAACCGTTCGGTGCACGATACCGGTCTGGGCCAGTATGCGAAGGATGACGAGTCGCTGAAAAATAACGATGACGTGGTATGGATTACCACCGGGACTACCCACGTGGCACGTGCCGAAGAGTGGCCAATTATGCCAACCGAATGGGCGCACGCGCTGTTGAAACCGTGGAACTTCTTTGACGAAACGCCGACGCTGGGCGAAAAGAAAAAGTAACGTTGACGGACTTAACGGGCGGTAAAATCGGCATGATTTTACCGCCCGTTGTTTTACAAATGGCACTAACTGAAAGATGCCCCTTCATCTCCTCATGTATATCTACCTCCACACCTAATCATTAAGAAAGGATGGATGACGATGCTGAGAGGTAAAAGAGCCGTAATTACCGGTGGCGGCGGTGGGTTTGGTCAGGCACTGTGCGTGTGGTTAGCGCGAGAAGGCGTCGAAGTGGATTTTTGCGCGCGGCGGGCCGAGGATATTCAAAAAACCTGCAGCCTCATCACGGCCGAAGCCGGTGTAGCAAAAGGATATCTCTGTGATTTAACCCAACCCGAGTCCCTTTCGCAGTTTTCTTCACAATTATTAACGTCAGACAAACCCATCGACATTTTAATTCTCAATGCGGCCCAGTGGCTGTCGGGAACGTTAGACGATCAACCCGACGTAGAAATTATTAATACCATCAGTTCAGGCCTGACGGGTTCCATATTACTGACTCAAGCATTACTACCCGAATTAAGACGTTCAGAATGTGCTGATGTTATCTCCATTATATCTTCTTGCGGCATTCCGAATTTTACCGAATCTATTGCGCATCCCGCTTTTTTTGCCAGCAAACACGGGCTAAGTGGCTTTACCACTAAACTTTCTCACCAGTTGTCCGAGGAGAATATCCGTGTCACCGGGTTGTATCCCCCGGATTTTGAACTGACAGGCTTAGATACGCCCGTTGATAGCCCATCAAGAATGGGCGAACGGCTATTGAACGGGCGTTCGATCTGGGAAACCATTCGTTTTGTGCTGACTCAACCGCGCAGCTGTCATATCGGTAGTCTCTATTTTAACGGTCCCACGCGTGAAAAACTGAGCGTTTAAGTCTGAATTTAGCGACGTTGGGCAGATGACGTTTTCTGAGGGTTTTAAAAACGACCTTGAACCTGATGACTTGATCAACAATATGAGTATTTCCTGTACATGCAGATAAGTTGAAGCAATCATTGTACAGACAACACAATATCGACATTTTCTTTAGGACAGCACTTACTAATGCAGATACCCATACTCTATACAGAACGCTTGTTATTAAAGCCATTAGTTGCCGAAGACGCCTTACAAATTCAGGAAGTCTATCCTCGCTGGGAGATAGTTCGTTATATGACCGCCTCGGTCCCCTGGCCTTTTCCCGCTAACGGTGCTGAAAGATACGTTAATCACGTCGCGCTGCCCGATATCGCGAAAGGAATTGCCTGGTTCTGGACTATCAGACATCGCGAGGCTCCGGACATCCTAATGGGGTTAATCTGCTTGTACGACATTGAGGATAATAATCGAGGATTTTGGTTAGCGCCGGAATATCAGAGACAGGGGTACATGCGCGAAGCCAGCCATGCAGCGACAGACTACTGGTTTAATACGTTACATAAGCCCGTGCTACGAGCTCCGAAAGCGGCTCTCAATCGCCGCTCACAACGTATTTCAGACAGCAGCGGCATGCGGCTCATCAGGACTGATAAAGCCGAGTATGTCAGTGGTCTTTTAGATTCCGAACTTTGGGAAATCACCCGCGACGAGTGGAATGCTCGTTAGCGTTAGCGGATATCAGTCGGTGCCGCGCCCCCTTCGGTCTGAGCAAAGCAGACCGCCAAAATAGTTGGCTGCGTTGTGCCATGAGAAAAGTTTTGGGCTGCAGGCGCACCGGCTACTTTTCATGTGCTAAACTTTTGCATCTGTTTCTACTCGAGTTTTTTCAATGTAAAGATTCCGTCTTTTAACAGTTTTTCCTTTCCGCATTGCCTTTGGGCTATGTGGAGTTCTGTTATTTAAGATGAGAATTTTTCTGCATGAATACTCTGCTACTTGCGCTCATTCGCGCATTGCGAAGCCATCGTTGGCTGCGCTTTCTTGGTTGCGCCTATATCCTGTCATCTTTGGGAAACGGGCTTACTCAGATCATTATCTTTGGGCAATTGTTACACTGGCAGGCTTCTCCTGCGACTCTGACCCTGGTTTATATGCTGTCGATGCTTCCCGGTTTTATCGGAAGCCTTTGGGGAGAGGTTTTGTGTAGAAAAGTATCTCCCTTACGGATACTCATCGGCACAGAGTTACTCGGTTTATTAGTGCTTATTTTTCCACTATATGGCGTGGTGCATCATAGTGTTCCTGCGCTGCTTGCAGTCCAATGTTGGGAAGCGCTATTTGCCGGCATGAGCTATCCCGCGTTGACCTTATTATTTAAACGCGGGTTGCGCCCGGAAGAACTACCGGCAGCAACCGCCATGGAAACGATAATTTTTGCCTCACAAGTTATCTTTGGCACAGGCCTGGGCGTTTTACTGTTCGACCACATTTCTCTTTTAAACCTGCTTGCTATCGATGCCCTGAGTTTTGCGGCATCTGTCGCTATGCTGCTGGCATCTGGCTCTGTTTTCCGCATAACCGGGTCGCAACCTGAAAAAGGTCAGTATGTCGCGCAACAACTCCACTGGCGAAGTTTATCTCCTGTGCAAAAACGAAGCATTTTACTTTTACCTGCCCTTGCCGCCGTGGGATCTCCCGCAATGGCGCTTTTACCTGCTTTGGCACAAGAAATCAGGCCAGTCAATTCAACCGAATTGGCACTGCCACTGATTTTTGCGCGAAGTCTCGGGCAACTCTGCGGCCCGTTAGTCCTTAATGCCGATAAATTGCAACGATATTCAGCGAATAACGGGCTATTGATGGTATGTCTGAGCGGGTATATCGGGAGCTATTTTCTATTACCCCTATCTACCGGTTTTACATACGTTGGGTTGGTTATGGTCTTTAGTGCACACGTGGCGTCAAATATTGTGTTTGCTTTAGGCTCTTTCGGCGTACTTAAAAACTTCGCTGAAACACAGGTTTCGCGAGCCAGCGCAATGTCCTGGCGTGGGCAGGTTTTGACAGCCGCTGTCTCGACCGGAATAACCAGTGTAATGGCACAGCAGTTGGGTGCCTTTACTGCGCTCTACACGATTTCGATAGTCAGCCTGACGGCCGTCGGCGTTTTGCTGTGGCTCAATGGGGCGCACAGAACTCACTAACACCGTGATATAGGCAGCATTGTCAATTCATAGTGGGGAGCGAATCGCTCCCCATCATGACAATATTCATTTTCGATTAAGACAATGCGTAAGGCTCGCGCCTCTTCAAAACGCTGTTTATGAATGTGCGACCAAACCCTTTGTTATCAGCTACCGCATCTCGTCTTCATTAGGACTTTCCCTTGTCGCAGTAGGCAAAGGGCTGGTGATTAACCCGAAATGGGTGTCATTGGCTAGCGCGGGTCGGCACCGTGAAATCCAGACAGAGCCTGTTCCTAAATCCGTGCCATATCTACAAAAGGCAGCCTCATGTCACTTAACTCTCTGCAAAAAAACACATACCATCAATTACATAACGTAATCAAGGGGGGGTCTTGAGATATTACTTTTCATATCCGTATAAATTAATCCTACCCGATAAATACTCACCTAAATATACTTCACTGATTTTATTGAAGCCTTGCTTTATCACTTCATTTTCTAACCAGTCACTGTCCTTATTAAGGATTTCAAGCAGGTCATGGTTTGCTAAGCCATCGACTATAATTGGGTAACGTATATTCTCATCACCGCTTTGTATGATGGTTAACTGCCCATTCTGTTCGAGGACCACGCGTTTGAGTTGTTCAATTTCATAAATGCCATTGGCTCTTAACTTGAACATCAAATCATTTGCAGAAACACCGTTACGTAAACACTCTTTAACATTAACACTGCCATTATGTACCAGGGTGATAGGCTTGCCATCAATGATTCTTTTAACCAAGCGGTTATTCTCTTTTAAAAACTTAAGCACAAAGACGAGAAAAGTCCATATAATTAACACGAGAACAAATTGCAGTACTGTTATCGATTCATTGTAAATCACACCACCGATAATCCCCCCAAGCACATAGTTCTGAACCTGATCCATTGCGGATGACGGGGCCAGATTCCCCTTCCCCATGAGATTTATTTGAACAATTAAGCACAGTATCCCCAGGCCCAGTTTTATAATAATAGGTGTATAAATTATCATTTCTGTTCCTCAGTTCTTCATGATTTCTATTGCTGGATTCACTAGCGAAACTTCAACTAAGCTGTATGTTTTTTGATCCGGGCTGAGGTTGACTCGGTAATAAAAATCATTGATCTTAACAATAATACCGTCCGAGAGTTGCACTGAACTGGAAAATATAGAAGTCACATCGACTTTTTTTTCTTGCGACAAGAGCCTCACAAAGTTAACCATTTGTGATGATTGGGAGTGTATATTTTGACTATCGGTATAGTCGGCATATTGAACCCCAGAAATAAAGAGTAAAAACAAGAAAACGATAATCGTTAAGTCACGATATTTAGTTTGCAAACGATGACGCATATACAGGCTAAAAACAACGATCAGAATAAATAGCGCGCTAAATATAATTATGTACTTTAAATAATCATTAATATTAGATTGCGTTTGTAGATAACCAATGCCATAAAATCTCATGATTTAATAATCCCCAACCCCTAAAAACCATATTCTCATTATGGTAACACATTACCTCTCTCCACTCTTATGCTACTGAATAATTATCAGTTATCAACTTAAATTTGTCATTCTCTTTTAATTTGAAACAGAGCACATCGATGGGGGTAAGTATTTGGCGATAAAACCGTGCACGTTTAAAATTAGTCTTATTTGCCATTAAAAACGTAATCTGACGTATAAACGCGCTCGGATGACCTCTAAATATAGAGCCAGCTGAAATTTCCTACTTTCTATGGCTCTGAGCTCCTCGACATAAGTACACATTCATGTGCGCTGCAGTTTTTCAGCTCAACCCGTTACGTTGTAATAGTCTATATGAGTCCCTTCTGAATGGCTGAAACCATCGTCTTAACGAATGGCTACACAGCACCCTTATATTTCAGCACATCAATTAACAGAGAAAATGCCGAACCAGCATGACGGCGATGGGGGTAATACAGATGATATCCCGGTAAATCAGGCGTAAATTTCTCCAGGACGCGGGTCAGTTTCTTTTCTTCAATAGCCTGCTGAACCTGATCATAAGGCAGGTATGCTAAGCCGTGCCCATCAATTGCGGCATCAAGAATCAAGTCTATGGTATTCAATAAAAGCTGGCCTTCCATGCGAACCCTGACTTCTCGCCCTCCTCGCATTAATCGCCAGCGATTTGCGGAACCCGATGAGGGCAGATACAAATTGATAGCCTGGTGATCGACTAAGTGTGATACAGATGTTGGAACACCATGCCGGGATAAATAATCCGGTGCACCGACAATCGCCATCGGAATATCAGGCCCAATTCGCACAGCAATCATATCCTTATCCATTTCTCCCCCCAGGCGAACCCCAGCATCAAAGCGTTCAGAGACGACATCGGTCAGACCGTAATCGATAAGGAGCTGCACATTAATATCGGGATGCGTTTTCAGCAGCGTGCGCATTGCTGGCAACAATAGGGTCCTGGCGGCGTGTTCAACCGTGGTAATACGTATTGTGCCTGAGGGGCGATCGCGCAGATCGCCCAGCGAAGCCACAGCCGAGTCAATGTCATGCATCATGGGGCCAAGGACAGACAAAAGTTGTTCACCCGCTTCCGTCGGTACCACGCTGCGTGTGGTACGCGTTAAAAGCCGCAACCCTAACCGCTCTTCCGTGCGACGAACTATCTGGCTTAATGCTGACTGCGCCATGCCCAGACGGACCGCAGCCCGGGTGAAACTTCGTTCTTCGGCGACGGCTACGAATGCCATCAGATCGGCTATCTCATCGCGTTTCATCTTTGCGCTTCCAGCTGAGCAATTAATCATTTAAATGATAAGTCCAATCATTATTTTGGGTCTAATCATCTTAATAATCAATGACTATAGTTACCCCATCAAGCATGACAGATAACCGACAGCCCATGAGGAACCGGATGATGAACAAGAAAATTAGCTTCACAAACAGCAATATCCCGACAATTTCTTTGTCTGCTGTACTTTATTTCCCACCCGCATTTGATGAAAGCCGCAAGTACCCGGCTATTGTGGTGTCTCATCCGGGGGGCGGCGTTAAGGAAAAAACGGCCGGCACCTATGCCGAAAAGCTGGCACAAAAAGGGTTTGTCACTGTGGCCTACGATGCTTCTTATCAGGGCGAAAGCGGCGGCGAGCCACGCCAGCTAGAAAATCCCTACATCCGTACTGAAGATGTCAGCGCGGTGATTGATTACCTGACCACACAGCCTTATGTCGACACTGCGCGAATTGGCGCGATGGGAATTTGCGCCGGAGCGGGCTATACCGCCAATGCCGCAATTCAGGATCGTCGCATCAAGGCCATCGGAACGGTCAGCGCCGTTAACATCGGCTCAATGTTCCGTAATGGCTGGGAAAACAATGTGAAGTCCATTGATGCACTGCCGTATGTTGAGGCGGGATCCAGCGCCCGTACCGGTGATATGAGCAGCGGTGAACATGCCACCATGCCGCTGGCGCCAATGAACGAGTCTGATGCGCCAAATGAAGAGTTGCGCCAGGCCTGGGAGTATTACCACACCCCTCGGGCACAGTATCCGTCGGCCCCCGGTTACGCCACGCTGCGAAGCCTCAACCAAATCATTACCTACGACGCGTACCATATGGCGGAGGTTTATCTGACCCAGCCGCTTCAAATTGTTGCGGGTAGCGTAGCGGGAAGTAAATGGATGAGCGACGACCTGTACGATCGCGCCTCAAGCCAGGACAAGCGGTACCACATTGTTGAAGGCGCTAACCATATGGATATGTATGATGGCAAAGCATACGTCGCTGAAGCGGTTTCAGTATTAGCGCAATTCTTCGACGAGACGTTGAAATGATGTCTGTTCATATTTAGAACGCCGATATGGTCTGACATATTGCCGCCAACATCGTGCTTCCAACGGCGTTCGCTGAACCAAAACAGTCGCCGCAATGATTAACTGCCACGCTGTTGGCAGTTGTAAGGAGCTGCCTTGGTGTCCCTGTTGCCTGTCGGTTTCGCTAATTAGCCAGAACAGGGACGCGGAGACAGCGCGTGCCAGAAGCGGCTCATCTTTCCCTATCCAGTACCGACCTCACAGCATTTATATAAAAAACAGAACATTAAAAATTTCATCATCCTACCATTTTATTTTTAATTGAAATGATAACCATTCTCATATTAGTATAACCGCGTGATAATTAACTTTTGATACACTCCGCATGTCTGACCGCGCCACTATTACTGCTTCCTTAACGCTCGAGTCGCTTTATGGCTCGCATCACGGCTGGCTGAAAAGCTGGCTGACGCGAAAGCTCCAGTCTGCCTTTGATGCAGATGACATTGCACAGGACACGTTTCTACGGGTAATGGGCAACGACACGCTCTCAACAATCCGCGATCCTCGCTCTTTCCTGTGCACTATCGCCAAACGCGTGATGGTTGACCTGTTTCGCCGAAACGCGCTGGAAAAAGCCTATCTGGAGATGTTGGCGCTGATGCCGGAGGGGCTGGTACCTTCGCCCGAGGAACGCGAAAGCCAGCTCGAAACCCTGCAGCTCGTCGACAGCATGCTTGACGGCCTAAATGGAAAAACACGCGAAGCATTCCTGCTTTCGCAGCTCGATGGTCTGACATATAGCGATATCGCGCTGAAGCTCGGTATCTCCGTTAGCTCGGTGAAAAAGTATATGGCAAAGGCTATCGAACATTGTCTGTTGTTTCGTCTGGAGCATGGCCTGTGAACGTGTCTATCACCGATTCTCGCCGTCAGGCATTGCGCTCCGCATCACACTGGTATGCCGTATTGAGCAGCGAGCGCGTCAGTCCGCAGCAGGAAGCACGCTGGCAGCAATGGTATGAAGAGGACAAGGATCATCAGTGGGCCTGGCAACAGGTTGAAAACCTGCGTAACCAGCTCAGTCACGTTCCAGGCGAGGTCGCCAGCCGGGCGCTTCACGATACTCGCCTGACTCGCCGTCACGTCATGAAAGGGCTGCTGCTCCTGCTCGGCGCGGGTGGCAGCTGGCAGCTCTGGCAATCTGAAACCGGTGAAGGTCTGCGCGCAGACTACCGCACCGCCAAAGGCGCGATCAGCCATCAGCGGCTCGAAGATGGCTCGCTGCTGACGCTCAACACACAAAGCGCAGCGGACGTGCATTTTGATACACATCAGCGCACCGTCCACCTCTGGTACGGCGAAATTGCCATCACCACCGCAAAAGATGCTCAACAGCGACCTTTCCGCGTGATGACCCGCCAGGGCCAGCTCACCGCGTTAGGCACAGAATTTACCGTCTATCAGCAAGACGGCGTCACTCGCGTTGCCGTTCAGCAACACGCTGTTGAAGTCTTGCTGGCAAACCATCCACAAGAAAAACGCATTGTAAACGCGGGCCAAAGCCTGCCGTTTAGCGCGTCTGAATTTGGCGTAGTAACCTCGACGGATGATGAAAGTGCGAGCTGGACTCAGGGCGTTCTGAGCTTCAGTGATACACCGCTGGGTGAAGTGATTACCACGCTGAGCCGTTATCGCAACGGCGTGCTGCGCTGCGATCCGGCAGTCGCCGGGCTGCGCCTGAGTGGGACTTTCCCGCTAAAAAATACCGATGCCATTTTGGATATTATCGCCAAGACTCTTCCAGTTAAAATTCAGTCAGTTACGCGGTATTGGGTCAATATTTTGGCATTGTAAGAAAAATAATTCTCATTTTTATTGTCCTTTTTCCTCTTCTCATTCGACTCATAGCTGAACACAACAAAAATGATGATGGAGAAGGTATGACGCCTTTACGCGTTTTTAGCAAAACAACACCTTTGGTTAACGCCATTCGCCTGAGCCTGCTGCCGCTAGCAGGCCTCTCGTTATCCGCTTTCGCAGCACAAGTTGATATCGCGCCAGGCTCACTCGACAAAGCACTAAACCAATATGCTGCACACAGCGGCATTACCCTGTCTGTTGACGCCAACTTGACGCGCGGCAAACAGAGCAACGGTTTGCACGGCGATTACGATGTTGAAAGTGGTTTGCAGCAACTGCTCCAGGGCAGCGGTCTGCAGGTGAAACCGTTAGGGAATAACAGCTGGACGCTTGAACACGTTCCTGCACCACAAGAAGATGCGCTAACGGTTGTGGGCGACTGGCTGGGCGACGCGCGCGAAAATGACGTATTCGAACATGCTGGCGCGCGTGACGTTATCCGCCGTGAGGATTTCGCCAAAACCGGTGCGACAGCCATGCGCGACGTGTTGAACCGCATCCCGGGTGTTACCGCGCCGGAAAACAACGGTACCGGCAGCCACGATCTGGCGATGAATTTTGGTATTCGCGGCCTCAACCCGCGCCTCGCTAGCCGCTCAACTGTACTGATGGACGGTATTCCCGTACCGTTTGCGCCTTACGGTCAGCCACAGCTTTCACTGGCGCCTGTCTCGCTCGGAAATATGGATGCCATCGACGTGGTACGCGGCGGTGGCGCGGTGCGTTATGGGCCGCAAAGCGTAGGCGGCGTGGTGAACTTTGTCACCCGCGCGATTCCACAAGATTTCGGTATCGAAGCCGGGATGGAGGGGCAGCTCAGTCCAACTTCTTCGCAAAACAATCCCAAAGAGACGCACAATCTGATGGTCGGCGGCACGGCGGATAACGGTTTTGGTACCGCCCTGCTTTACTCCGGCACACGCGGCAGCGACTGGCGCGAACACAGCGCCACGCGCATCGATGACCTGATGCTGAAAAGCAAATATGCCCCAAATGAGGTGCATACCTTCAACAGCCTGCTGCAATACTACGACGGTGAAGCCGATATGCCCGGCGGCCTGTCCCGTGCGGATTACGACGCCGACCGCTGGCAATCTACGCGTCCAAACGATCGCTTCTGGGGGCGTCGCAAACTGGCAAGCCTCGGTTATCAGTTCCAGCCGGACAACCAGCATAAGTTCAATATTCAGGGCTTCTACACCGAAACCCTGCGCAGCGGGTATCTGGAACAGGGCAAACGTACCACCCTCTCACCGCGCAACTACTGGGTACGCGGCATTGAACCCCGCTACAGCCAGAGCTTTATGCTTGGCTCCTCCGCGCATGAAGTGGGCGTAGGATATCGCTATGTGAGCGAATCAACGCATGAAATGCGTTACTACACCGCAACCAGCAGCGGACAGCTGCCGTCCAACGCCAGCCCTTACGATCGCGACACCCGTTCCGGCACCGAAGCTCATGCCTGGTATTTGGATGACAAAATTGATGTTGGCAACTGGACAATCACACCGGGTATGCGCTTTGAACATATCGAGTCATATCAGAACAACGCCATCAAAGGTACGCATGAGGAAGTGAGCTATAACGCGCCGCTTCCGGCACTCAACGTACTCTATCACCTGACTGACAGCTGGAATCTTTATGCAAACACCGAAGGCTCATTCGGCACCGTACAGTACAGCCAAATTGGCAAGGCTGTGCAAAGCGGCAATGTGGAACCGGAAAAAGCGCGAACCTGGGAGCTTGGAACCCGATACGACGATGGCGCGCTGACGGCGGAAATGGGGCTGTTCCTGATTAACTTTAATAATCAGTACGACTCCAACCAGACCAACGACACCGTTACCGCACGCGGCAAAACGCGCCATTCCGGACTGGAGACTCAGGCTCGCTATGACCTCGGCACGCTGACGCCAACGCTCGACAACGTTTCCATCTACGCAAGCTATGCGTATGTGGACGCCGAGATCCGCGAGAAAGGCGACACCTACGGTAACCAGGTGCCGTTCTCGCCGAAACACAAAGGCACGTTGGGCGTGGACTATAAACCGGGCAATTGGACCTTTAACCTGAACAGCGATTTCCAGTCCAGTCAATTTGCGGATAACGCCAACACCGTTAAAGAGAGCGCCGACGGTAGCACCGGCCGCATCCCTGGCTTCATGCTCTGGGGCGCACGCGTAGGCTATGACTTTGGTCCGCAGATGGCAGATCTGAACCTTGCGTTCGGCGTGAAAAATATCTTCGACCAGGCGTATTTCACCCGCTCTTATGACGACAACAACAAAGGCATCTACGCAGGCCAGCCGCGCACGTTGTATATGCAGGGGTCGTTGAAGTTCTAAATCCCGGTTGCCCGGCCTGCATCCTGTTTTGCAGGCCGGGTTAGCGAAGCACCACTCGACATAGGCAATTCACATGTTCACACCATTACGCACCCTATTTGCCGCTCTGCTGCTGATTACCGGCCACGTCTTTGCCGCCACGGTTCAGGACGAACATGGCACCTTTACGCTTGATAAAACGCCACAGCGGATAGTGGTGCTGGAACTGTCGTTCGCGGACGCGCTGGCCGCCGTCGATGTCAGCCCGGTCGGCATTGCCGACGATAACGATGCCACGCGTATTCTGCCCGAGGTCCGCACCCATCTGAACCCCTGGCAGTCTGTCGGCACGCGTGCGCAGCCGAGTTTAGAAGCTATCAGCGCGCTGAAACCGGACCTGATCATTGCCGATAGCAGCCGCCATGCGGGTATTTATAGCGCCTTACAGCAAATCGCACCGGTGCTGCTGCTGAAGTCTCGCAATGAAACCTACGCTGAAAATCTTCAGTCTGCGGCCATCATCGGCGAAGTCATCGGCAAAAAGGCACAGATGCAGTCGCGCCTGGCTCAACATAAACAACAGATGTCAACGTGGGCTAACCAGTTGCCAAAAGGCACGCTAGTGCTGTTCGGTACGTCTCGGGAGCAGCAGTTCAACCTTCACACGCAGGAGACTTATACCGGGAGCGTCCTGACCTCTCTGGGGCTGAGCGTGCCTACAGCAATAGCGGGTGCGTCTATGCCATCCATCGGATTTGAACAGCTGCTGGCGCTCAATCCTGAATGGCTGCTGGTCGCGCACTATCGCGACGAGAGCATCGTGAAGCGCTGGCAGCAAGATCCGCTGTGGCAGATGTTAACGGCTGCGCAAAAACAGCAAACGGCTTCCGTCGACAGTAACGCCTGGGCGCGGATGCGCGGCATTTTCGCGGCCGAACGTATTGCCAGCGACACGGTAAAAATCTTTCATCACCAGCCTTTATCCGATGTGAAATGACAGTACTCAAACATCCGGCGCTGCAGTGGGGATTTCCCCTTGCCGCGCTTATTGTCATTTTCTGGCTGAGTCTGTTTTGCTACTCGGCCATTCCTGTTTCTGGCGTTGATGCCATTCACGCCCTGATGCCCGGTCATACGCCGACGCTTGCACAAGCGCTGGTGCAAAACCTTCGTCTGCCGCGCAGCCTGGTCGCTATCCTGATCGGTGCGAGTCTGGCTCTCGCGGGAACGCTGCTGCAGACCCTGACACAGAATTCAATGGCCTCCCCTTCGCTACTCGGCATTAACAGCGGCGCGGCGCTGGCAATGGCGCTTACCAGCGCTATCATCCCTACGCCCGTCACGGGTTACTCCATCGCTTTTATCGCGGCCTGCGGCGGTGGCGTAAGCTGGCTGCTGGTGATGACCGCAGGCGGCGGGTTTCGCCATACTCAAGACCGAAACAAACTGATCCTCGCAGGGATCGCGTTTTCGGCTTTTTGTATGGCCCTGACTCGCATCACCCTGCTGCTGACGGAAGATCACGCCTACGGCATTTTGTACTGGCTAGCGGGGGGCGTATCCCACGCAGGCTGGCAGGAATTCTGGCCGCTTTTCCTGATGGTGGTGGTTTCGGTACCGGTGGTCATGTTGCTGGCGAATCAGCTGAACCTGCTTAACGTCAGCGACAGCACCGCCCGCACGCTGGGGGTGAATCTGCCGAAGCTACGTTTGACAATCAATATTCTGGTACTGCTTCTGGTAGGCACCTGCGTCAGCGTGGCCGGTCCGGTGGCGTTTATCGGCCTGCTGATACCGCATCTCGCGCGCTTCTGGGTGGGATTCGATCAGCGCAAGGTCCTGCCAATGAGCATGCTTATGGGTGCCACGCTGATGCTGCTGGCGGATGTTCTGGCCAGAGCGCTGGCCTTCCCTGGCGAGTTGCCCGCAGGAGCAGTGGTGGCGCTGGTTGGCGCGCCCTGCTTTGTCTGGCTGGTCAGGAGGCGGGGATGAAAATTACGCTCGTCATTTTCATCGTCCTCGCGCTGGCAGGATTTTCGGCTCTGTCGCTGCAAATGGGCGTGATCTCCGTTCCCTGGCGCGCCCTGCTGACCGATTGGCAAACCGGGCGCGAGTATCATTATGTGTTAACGACGTACCGCCTGCCGCGTCTGCTGCTGGCACTGTTCGTCGGTGCCGGCCTCGCGGTAGCAGGCGTTCTGGTGCAGGGGATCGTGCGTAATCCTCTGGCATCACCGGATATCCTCGGCGTCAACCACGCCGCCAGCCTGGCCTCTGTAGGCGCACTGCTTCTCTTACCATCGCTACCGGTGATTGCACTGCCATTGTTGGCCTTTACCGGTGGCATGGTGGGCCTTGTCCTGCTGAAAATACTGGCGAATATCCGCCAGCCAATGAAGCTGGCGCTCACGGGTGTTGCGCTTTCTGCCTGCTGGGCAAGCCTGACCGATTATCTCATGCTCTCGCACCCGCAAGATGTGAACAGCGCTCTGCTCTGGCTGACCGGCAGCTTATGGGGCCGCGACTGGAGCTTTGTGAGGATTGCCGTCCCGCTGTTGCTTGTGTTTCTGCCGCTGAGCCTGTTTTTTTGCCGCGATCTCGATCTTTTGGCTCTGGGCGATGCGCGCGCCACCACGCTCGGGGTGTCGGTGTCTCGTACCCGGTTCCACGCTTTGCTACTGGCTGTCGCCATGACGTCGACCGGCGTGGCCGTCTGCGGCCCAATTAGCTTTGTTGGCCTCGTCGTGCCGCATATGGTACGCAGCATCACCGGTGGCCGTCACCGCTGGCTACTACCCGTTTCGGCCCTGACCGGTGCGTTGCTGTTGGTAATTGCTGACCTGATGGCGCGAGTGATTCATCCCCCACTGGAACTTCCGGCTGGCGTGCTGACCGCCATTATCGGCGCACCGTGGTTTGTCTGGCTGCTTGTGAGAATGCGATAAATGACATTACGAACTGAAAACTTGACGGTCCATTACGGTACAAACAAGGTGCTTGACGGCGTTTCACTCGCCCTGCCTGCGGGGAAGATCACCGCTCTGCTCGGCCCCAACGGCTGCGGGAAATCGACGCTGTTAAACTGTTTTTCGCGGCTGCAAACGCCGCAATCTGGAACGATATTTCTTGGCGATAATCCCATCAATGCGTTTTCATCACGCCAGCTGGCCCGCAGGCTGGCACTGCTGCCGCAGCACCATTTAACGCCAGAGGGGATCACCGTCCGGGAGCTGGTGTCGTACGGTCGCAACCCGTGGTTGACACTGTGGGGACGTCTTTCCGTTGAAGACAATGCACGGGTCAATGCAGCCATGCGCCAGACCCAGGTCGATCATCTCGCCGAACGACGGTTAACCGATCTTTCCGGCGGTCAGCGCCAGCGCGCATTTTTGGCAATGGTGATGGCGCAGGATACCCCGGTCGTTCTGCTTGACGAGCCGACAACGTACCTGGACATCAACCATCAGGTTGAGCTGATGCACCTGATGGGGGAACTCAAAGCCCGAGGGAAAACGGTCGTGGCGGTATTACACGACCTGAATCAGGCAAGCCGATACTGCGATCGTCTCGTGGTGCTCGCAAATGGACGGATAATGGCGCAGGGCACGCCAGAAGAAGTCATGAAGCCGGAGCTCCTGAAATCGGTATTTTGCGTTGAGGCGGAAATTCATCCCGAGCCGGTCTCGGGAAGGCCAATGTGCGTAGTGAGGTAGGTGACACAAGCCGTAAGAACCAAAGTATGACGGAACGCAACGGGACTGACGCCATCAAGCCTTTTCAGGATGGCGCTGAACTCTTCCTGAATCTGAACGATTTCCGACGCTCATCACCCATCAGCTTGATTAAGGCTGACAGGTTCAGGAGCAACGTTGCGCTGAGTTGAGGTATGTTTCGCTTTTAGCTCATAGTTGACTTTCAACTCAGTCAGCAATGTCCGCCATGTGCCAGGAGCGAAATTCTGGTAGTGGTCAGTGGGAAGGTATTTCAGCAAAATGAGATGGCCTTTAAGCATGTTTTTTACGCAGCCACCCGCTATTGAATCTCGCGACGGCAAAGGTTACCAACTCACAGAATAAAGGATGAACGGGATCGGGCTATGCGTACTCATCAACTGAATAAGTCCCGCAAACTCTATCGCAGCATCAACACAACTACGCCGCACCATTCTAATAATCCAGGTGCTAAGTATCGCTGGGAGCGCAATCGTAAAAAAGTCGGAGATGAGCAACTGGCAAAACGCGAGTCAATGCATAGCAAACAGAACCGTGGCCGAGACTATTCACCATTGTTTTATTTTCTGATCAAACAGATTGGCAAACCTTGGGATGAAATATTCAGCGAAGTATGTGGACGTCTTGACACCACTGAGCCTGTATTCTGGTTGGTCGCGCTACATGAGCATCAGCGAAAGGATTTAGTCTGTATTGGGGAAAGCAGTTTTTATCCAGGTCTGTTTGTTGATGAGAATGGAGTTCTTCAACAGGTAAACACTTCAATTACGGGCAAGGACGTTGAGGTGAGTTGCCGCTGCTGCACGCATACTTATCTTGGTGAACCTGTACCGTGGATAGATTGAACAGCAATACGTCTTATTCTGCCACGGATGCTGCCGTTATCAGCGATGAGAGCGATTGCACGCTTTTGCGCCTCACTCGACACAGACGATGCCTTGCGCCTGTTTTTGTTATCAAATAGCGGACTTAACAGCCTTAAGCGTCCTTTTTCGAATCCACCCGCTACCCGCCCGAATTGCCAGCCAGTAAGCCGTCATTTTCAGCTGAGTCGCTCGATCTGGGCAGTAAATAAACGTCTCAGTTTGCAGCTCAAATTGCCCTTCTTTCACTTTTCTTACCCGATAGCGCAACAAGAGCTTCGCGCTGCCCGGCATCACTGGCGCCAGATAAGCGTCAGTATCCGGCGCGTTTTCCAGGCCGAAATCAGCCCGCCAGAATTGCCCGCGCAACCCATAGCAGAGCTCAGATGCTGACTTTTCCAGAAGCGTAAAACTGTCCAGGCCAAAGCGGGTAACCACATGTGGTTGTTTATTGCGCCGGAATTTTTGCGGAAGTTGCCGTACGGACATCAATAGCCGGATGACCGCGTCCTGCTGAATATCGAATGTCGCAATTAACGGCAGAATTTTTTCAGGCGAGTGCGTCCTGATGACTGTCTGATGTTTTTCATGGAACTGAAACTGGGGCAAGAAAACGGGTTTATCTTTCCATTGAAGAAGTGCTCTACTGGACACGAACCCAGGGTTCAACATGTTACCTCCTTGTTATCCTGCAAACCCAGCCAGAATAACAGATGCCTTACAGCAGACAAGAACCCGGGCAAGTTCCTGTGAATTTCTAGAGCGTTTAGGCCAGTAATGCCTGACACCTGCCAATCCTACATATCATCTGCATATTGCTGAAACATAATGTCCGCAGTTCTCTCAAAGCGTATGACCGCCGAGGGCGGATAGTCGTCAGCGGTATGTTTATCGGTACCCCCGCAGTGCCGCTGGGAATACCTCGATTAGCCAGTCAATAAACACTCGTAACCGGTGCGTCATGTACCTGTTCTGCGGATAAACGACATAAAAAGGATAACTCGCGGGACGCCATGCCTGTAGGATCTCAACAAGTGTGCCGTTGTTCAGTTCATCTTTCGCCGCATAGCAAAAGGTCTGGATAATTCCCATCCCTGCCACGGCCGCAGCCAAATGCGCATTACTTTCGTTAACCCCGATGTGATGCTGCATCTTCATCTCCCGCATTTCACCTTCTACGATGAAGCGAAAAGGAAAGGCTCTGCCCGTCAGCGGAGACAAATAGCTCACCAGCTTATGTCCATTTCTTAATTCATCCGGATACGCAGGTACGCCAGCGGCTTTCAAGTATCCCGGCGTGGCGCAGGTCACCATCGGGGCATCGCCAATATGACGGGCGATTAACGATGAGTCATCAAGAGAGCCACCACGGATGACACAGTCCACATTTCCGCTAATAAGATCCACCGGCCTGTCGGACACGCCTAAATCGATTTTGATTTCCGGATAGCGCTGCAAAAAATCCGGTAACGCCGGGATCAGGACTTCACGTGCGGTAGAGCCGCCGACATCAATACGCAGATACCCCTTAGGTCTGCTCTGCAAGGCGCTAAACGAAGTGTCTATCTCCTCAATATCAATGAGCACCCGAGAGGCTTTTTCATAATAGTCCTGCCCCTCTGGCGTTGCGACGACGCGCCGGGTTGTGCGATGTAAAAGACGCACACCGAGATGGGCCTCCAGTGATTTAACCAGCTTACTTAAGGTGGCATTCGGCAGATTCAGCGAATCCGCTGCCCGCGTAAAACTGCCGGTTTCCACCACCCGCGTAAACGCACGCATAGCCATTAACTGATCCACGTTCTGTTTCTCCGTATGACATCTAATTATTCACCTGTAGAAAGAGTGTTTTCCATTTTTACTCATTTATCAATAATACCTCTGTGGCTAGAGTGTGTTCACAGGCTGAATGACGGCCAATTCGAAACAACGCCGAGGAAATGAATCATGAGTAAACCACTTTCAGACAAAATTGCCCTGGTCACGGGCGGCAGCACAGGAATCGGTCTTGCCAGCGCTCAGGAACTGGCGGCGCAGGGGGCAAAAGTCTACATCACCGGGCGTCGTCAGCAGGAACTGGATGCGGCCATCGCGTTGATCGGCACGTCGGCTACGGGGATTCAGGCTGATGTCTCCCGTCTTGACGACCTGGATAAGGTTTACGCGCAGATTGCAGAAGAGTCTGGGCGTCTGGACATTTTGTTTGCTAACGCCGGTGGCGGAGATATGCTGCCGCTGGGCGCTATAACCGAAGAACATTTTGACCGGATTTTCGGGATTAATGTTCGCGGCGTCTTATTCACCGTCCAGAAAGCGCTGCCACTGCTGGGTGCCGGTTCATCCATTATCCTCACCGCCTCCACCGTTTCGGTAAAAGGGACGGCTAACTTTAGCGTGTACAGCGCCAGTAAAGCCGCAGTGAGAAACTTTGCCCGCTCATGGGCGTTGGACTTGCAGGGTCGTGGTATTCGGGTGAATGTCGTGAGTCCGGGTCCGGTCAAAACGCCTGGATTAGAGGGGCTGGTTGCCGAGGAAGAGCGTCAGGGCCTGTTTGATGCACTGGCGGCACAGGTTCCGTTGGGCCGGATTGGTGAGCCTGCAGAAGTTGGCAAAGCCGTTGCATTTCTGGCTTCTGATGCCGCCAGTTTTATCAATGCCACAGAACTGTTTGTTGACGGCGGTATGGCGCAGATTTAAAGCTGATATCACCCCGTAAAATCCCCGAGGCGACGGGTTTTCAATGGACGGCTGGCGTCATGCAATTTTAACTTCACAGTGTGACAGCGAAAATATGGCTCCAGCCATCCCTGATGGGTTTTATCATCTCGCAAAACATAGCGACCGTTTGCAAATCACTTCACCCTCGTCAACAAAATTTGCGCATAACTCCCCTTCTTATGACGAGTGTTGGTCATAACGGCTGCTGTGTGCCAATATCAGACCTTATCTCTCAGGGTCCACCAGACCATCCATGAGTATATACTGCGCGGCTTTACGCGCGTATTGATCAATCAAAGGAACAAGCCGAGTGAAATGCTCGCTGGCGCAATGTGCATCGAGTGCCGCCCGGTCAGGCCATTCTTCAATGAAAATAAAATGCCCCGGATCCTTTTCATCTCGATACAAATCATAAGCAATACACAGAGGTTCTCGTTTCGTTGCCGCGATGAGCTCGCGGTATAAAGGGAGAACGGTGTCGACGCATTCAGGTTTGATAAAATCTTCGGCAATGACCTTTAGCATGCGAACTCCTTCATTAAAAATGGCTAGGGTTTTGATGGATAATGACAGCCTGAAGGGCTATTTCAAACAGAAGGTCCGCTCCTCGCTCACAGCGGACCTTTAGCTCTGTGAGTTTGCCTGCGCAGTATCAGGCGCAGACAGCTGCTGTGTTAATGGCAATCGACGGCTTGCCCTTTCGCTATAAATATCTACACATAATCCCTGCCACACAGATTCGGAATCTGATACACTGGATATAATTACAGTTAAAGGGGCACATAATGGCTGTTGAAACAAAATTTGTTGTTGTCAGAAAAGGTGAAGAGAAAATGACATTTGCCAGTAAGAAAGAGGCTGACGCTTACGACAGACTGCTCGATATGGCAGAGGCGTTTACCGACTTGCTGTTGCAAAGCGGGAAGCCGCTGGATGAAACTCTGGCCGAAGATCTGGGTCTGTATTTTGCCGAGCAGAAAGTTGCCGTGCAGCATATTCTGCGTACCAGCAAGCTTCCAGAACTCAATAGCCCAACGGAAGACGATATGTCAGATTCAGAGACGTCTGCCAGTAAAAAAATCAGCGCCGTTAAAGCGGCCTAAATACCCGCACGCAGCGTCTCCCATGCAGAAGCCGTGAGTAGGAAACTGCTCGCGGCTTTTTTGCATCCAGAGATCCGCAATGGTTCGATAATCCCGAAGTAAAAGTTCGTTTATCTCCCCCTACCTTTCAACGGCTTTTTTCATGTCTGATGAGTGGATACGTTTAGCCAATTTCTTTTGCAGAATAATCACCAGAATGGGGAATCCTGCCGCGGAAATTGCGCAAACCACCAGCAACACATTCATATTTTCCGGCTCTATGCTGTGATCGGGTAAGAGAAATGCGGAGAGGAAAAATGCAGCGGTGGTCATCAAATACATTATTGATGTTTGCAATGACGAGAATCCCGCTCTTTGAACGTTCTCAGGGAACTGAATAGAAACCGTTGCAGATGACACCAGACGACTGTATGACGCACCAAGAAATACGGTAATAAATAACGCCGCCTGCTGATAGCCCAGCATGGGTATGAGTAAACTCAGTATAAATACAAAAGTTGAGGCGCTCGCCAGAACCCAAGCAGAATAACGAGTCGTGAATACCCCTGTTATTTTGGTAGATAAATAGCCGGTAACGCCGCCGCAAAAGAAAAGCCAGGGTAGCAGGTCTTGTGAAGCGCCTAATTGTTGGGTCATCAAGGGGACCAGAATCGGGATGACCAGCATGGGACTAAACTGTACCAGCGCATTACTGGAGGCAAACAGGAAGGTATCTGCATCGAGAGACGGTGCGTGGAGCGTGACAACAGAAACCGGATCCTGGGGAATAATAGAAATTATCAGCGGCAACGATAATAAACACAGGATACTGATTAACCACAAAGCGGCATGCCAGCCATACTGAGTACACACTACTAATATCGCCGGCATGCCGAAAATACTGACCAGCGAAAATGACGCAATCACCGTCGCCAGCATTTTTCCACGCAAATTAGCGGGGGCGAGATTGATCAATATTCCGATCCCAACGCCCATTGTCGTGCCGCCCACCAATCCGGCACAGAACCGGAGCGTAAGCAGAAGACCAAAACTGGACGTGAATGTCGTCAACAGCGTCAGGAGTCCTAACAGCGCCATATTGATAAATAAAAAGCGTTTTTGATTACAGCGCCTCATCCAGTAAAACGCGATAACACCGGAAATAACCGCACCCGAAGTGTACATACCGGAGACATAACCTGAATAGGATACGGGAACAGCGAAGTCGGCCGCCATAAAAGTAAATACTGGGTTGAACAGCATATATTCCAACGCATGAGTAAACTGGATAAATGCCATCACCATGGCTATCCGCATCAGGGCTTTAGGATCAAACATCGGTATAACCGGCGACATTGCAAGCCACTCCAGAAATGAAAGATGTCCAAGTTTAACTACTATCAATGACGCACATTAGATGGTAAAAATGGCACTTATTATTATCATCTATGGGATAATCGATGCGTCCAGCTCTTGATTTTAATACCCTGAAAGTCTTCATTGCGGTGGTAGAAGGTGAAAGTTTTGTCGGCGCAGCAAAAAACCTTGAAATGCCGACATCCAATGTAAGCCGCTGTATTGCTCAGTTAGAAGAAAAGCTGAATCTTAAGCTCATTGAGCGCAGCACCCGACATATGAAGCTCACTCAAGCGGGGCACCTGCTCTACACCCGTGCGAAGCCCTTACTCGAGGCGCTCGAGCAAACCGAAACCGAATTAACGTTGCGGCAAATGCAGCTCAAGGGCCCGTTACGCCTCAGTATTCCGAATGAAATCGGCCCCGCTTTACTGGGATCTGTGGTGGCTGAGTTTGCCTGTCAGTATCCGGATCTGGAGATCAGCTGCGTCACGAATTTGTCCGGTTTTGAATCTCTACGCGAGGATCTGGACTTAGCGGTCATGATTACTCGTGGTCAGATGGATGACAGTGATTACATCGCCCGTCATCTCATGACGATCCCCTGCACTATTGTTGCCGCCCCTTCCATCATTGAGCGTTATGGAACCCCTTCTCATACTCAGCAATTTACAGAACTACCTTGTATTACCACGGTAAGTGCGCTGAAAGGTGCGCCCTGGCAGTTCGTCAATAAAAAAGGGGGATTCGAGACCATTAAGGTCAAAAGCCATTATCGGGTCAACAGCGGAGAGATGGCGGGACGCGCTGCGCTCGCTGGCGTCGGGTTTGCCATTTTATCAAAACAAGCCTGCCTGCCTTTTATCAACGATGGACGGTTAATCGAGATTGAATGTGAACTGCCGGCGGCACCGCTACAATTGTTCGCTATTTTTGCAGACAGGCGTTACCTGCCGGCCAAAACCAGGGCATTTATTGATTTCATGCGGCTGAAACTGAGCACGACATCTTTAGCCGCACAAGACGAACCCGAAGAGCATTAACGCCCCCGTTCTCAGGAGGAATCACTCCCCCTGAGATACCGCCGTTTGTCTTCTACTTATGGGCGCATCAGCGGCTCAATCCCAATCCATTTCCGCGTAGGTTGATAACAAAGCTTCAGTGCGGGCACCGCGACTTTCACCCCATTAACGTCAAGATTACCTAAGTGAATGGACCATTTCTCATTGGCGTAGGCGTTATAAATTTTAAAGACCACATACGCTGAACCGTAGTCATCGTTATTGGTAATGCGCGGGACATTGCGATGAACCTCATCGCTGTTGATGTCATAAGGCGATGGTCTCGCGTATTTTTCATTTTCTTCGGGGAAATCATACGGGAAGGATGTGGTACCCAGATAAACCTCTGGGCGCGCGTTCTGTCGGTGCCCATCGCCCAGGTCGATATAGGCCTGGCGCGTGTCGATAATAATCGGTACCGCTGGCTGCCCCTTACTCCCTGGGCGGGAAGGCCGCTGACGGCCTTTGTTATAAGCAATCAGCTGCACATAAAATTCTGGCCTGGCCTCGGGCCCCTGAACATAAGGAAGAGTGAAACTGCTTCGTTTCTCAGGCATATATCGGCCAGGAATAGCGTGGTCGTAGAGATAAGTTTCCAGCACGATCTCTCGCTTACCGCCTGGTGTATTAACCGTAAAATTATGCACGCTTTCGCAAAGATCAAGATAACCCGGCCTTTCCCTCGGATAGGGAAGACATCCTCCCAAAAGCGTAACGCCAAGCACGACAACGCAGCCCCATCCAGGATGTCTCGATACTGACATAGCAAAATCCCTCTAGCAAAAATACCGAAGGATAGCTTAGGTGAGTATTGCTCTGGCGTTAACCTACCAAGATTGACGCTTTGGAGGGGAAGTTAAGTGGCCGAATGAGCCAGATAATGCGGCATTGGTTGATGTAAAAGGCACTGGCTGTCTAACCCCAAACGCCCCGCCTTTGCCGGTGGAGCGTTAGTCTTGCTGCCTCGAATCGCTTAATTCGCGTCTGCCCACTCGCCCATTTCAATAATGATAATGTGCGCGTGCTGCTCTTTCGCTTTAAAAGTCAGCGTCATTGGCCCGACGACTTCAAGTGAATCACGTTCATCCAGCGTTACAATCCCTTCGACATTCACGCTATCTTCAATACTGTTGATATACGCCTGGCGGCCAGCTTTAAGCTCATAGGTCACCTCAGCCGCGCTGTCGGTCAGTTCACTGACAAACATATTCACGTCCTGATTCAGATGCAGCGGCGCATCATCGTCGTTTTGCAAACTCCCTACGATATGCAGCAGCTTATTCTCACGGTCTTCGTCGGTGAATTTATGGTTTTCATAACGCACCTCCAATCCTTGTTTTGGCGGCAGGATCCAGATTTGCAGGAAACGACACCAATCATCATGGTTGTTCAGCTCCGAGTGCCACACGCCGTTGCCTGCGGTGACCGTTTGCACATGCCCACGGCTCAACACATCTTCCACCTGTGTCGCGCTATCCCAGTGGGTCAGATTGCCCTTCACAAGATAACTGACAATTTCCATATCCTTATGTGGATGTTTATCAAAGCCGCTGTGCGGTTTCACATCATCATCGTTGACGACCCGCAGCACGCCATAATGCATATTGTCGGGGTCGTAATAGTTGGCGAATGAGAAATGAAAATAGGTGTTCGCTGGATGATATTCACTGGCTGGCAGATAATGCAGCAGCTCCGCGCCTTTTTTACGATAATGACTAGCCATAATAGATGATCCTCGGTGTATGTCTGATGCATGTATGATAGGCACGAGGTTCATGCAGATAAATCAGGGCTCAGGTAAGACACTATTACGCAAAATGAAAGAATACGATCTCATCTCACTCCGTAGCTTTGTCGCCGTGGTAGAAAACGGCAGCTTTTATAATGCTGCCGTACAGCTTGATGCCAGCAGTGCAGCCATCAGTCGCCGGGTGTCCGCGCTGGAAACGGCACTGGGCGTGAAGCTCATTAACCGCACTACCCGCCAGCTTGACTTGACGCCCAGTGGGCAACAATTCTATCAGGACGTGTTAGGGATTTTAGGCGCGCTTGAGCAGGCGGAAGAAAGGCTTAACTGCGCTCAGGAAACCTACAGCGGTATCATTCGCCTGGGTGCACCATTGAGTTTTGGCACCCAAAAACTGGCGCCGTTGCTGCCCGCGTTTTTGAAGAAGTATCCGCAGATTACCGTGACCTTGCAGTTAGAAGATCGGGTCAGCGATTTGCTCAATGAAGGCATCGACCTGTCGCTGCGCATCGGGAATTTGCAGGATTCATCGTTAGTCAGCTCCTCCATCGCCATGATGCCGCGGCTGTATTGCGCTTCGCCGGATTACCTCAAAACGCATGGCAAGCCAGAATCACCGGAAGAATTAAAGCACCACCACTGTTTGCATTACTCGCTGCTCTCTACCCGCGATGAGTGGGAGTTTGCCAGCGGTGGCCAGGAACTGGATGTCCGGGTGCCATTGGCCGCCAACAATGGCGATGTGCTGCGGGAAGCGGCTATCCAGGGCATGGGGATTGCGATGTTACCATGGTATATCGTCGAAGAGGCGCTGCGCGGCGGCGCGTTAGTTCCGGTACTTGAGCGCTATGCGCCCCCTCCTCTGCCGCTGTCGATCGTCCGGCCATCTCGCCAGTTCACCCCGGTAAGGGTGACGGTGTTGATGCAGTACTTACGTGAAGCACTGGCAGATGTTGGGGAGAAAAAATAAGCCGCCCAGTGCTTTTTTTGGCGGCTATTACGGCCGAGCGTAAGGCTGATATTGTGGCTCACCGCGATGAGGCTATGCTTGTAGAGCGACCTCGCGATTGATTAAGACATCACAGGCTGTGCGGCGCAGCAAACTGAATCTGCTTTAAGGACGCTACCATGACCCCTTTTCACCAACTCACTGCCACCAGCCTGCGGGGCGAGCCTGTTTCAATGGCCGACTATGCGGGTAAGCTGGTTTTGGTGGTAAATACCGCCAGTCATTGCGGTTTCACGCCGCAGTATGCGGGCCTTGAAGCCCTCTACAAAAAGTACGCCAGCCAAGGGCTGGTGATCCTGGGATTCCCCTGCAACCAGTTTGGCAAGCAGGAACCCGGCGGCGCCGATGACATCGCGCAGACCTGCCACGTCAACTACGGTGTGAGCTTCCCAATGTTTGAGAAAATTGAGGTCAACGGTGCCGCTACGCATCCGGTATTTCGTTATCTGAAAGACCAACTGCCGGGCGTGCTGGGCGGTCGAATCAAGTGGAATTTCACCAAGTTCCTGATCGGCCGCGACGGCAAGCCACTTAAGCGTTTTGCCCCTTTCACCACTCCGGAAAAAATGGAGCCCTTCCTCGCGTCAGCGCTGACAGGCTGATTTTTTATCGCGCCGGGAGAAGAATGGCCTCTGACCCGGCGAGCTCTGAGCACATCCCCAGGCAGTTACATCAATGGGCGAGACAACAACTCCGCCCCCAACACCATCAGAAACAGCAAAAAGTAGCGCCGGAACTGTTTCGCCCCAATGCGCCCCCTCACCTTTTGCCCAATCCACATGCCCAGCAGCGCCGGGATAGTCGACAGCAGTGACAGTGAAAACTGCGGGATTTGCAGGGCATCGTGTTGGTATAACCCGATGGCCATCGCCACTGTCGACACGGTAAATGACAGGCCCAGCGCCTGAACCAGCTCTTCTTTCGTCAGCGGTAGTGATTGCAAAAAAGGTACAGCGGGCATAACAAAGACGCCGGTGGCCCCGGTGATCACGCCGGTAACCGCGCCGGTTAACGCAGACAGCCATTTTTCCTGGGCGACAGGCACGACCAACACCGGTGCAATTAACGCATAGAGAGCATAAATCACTAACGCAGCGCCCAGCCCAAATGCGGACCAGGCCGGGTCGATAGCGATCAGCAGCGACGATCCTGCCACCGTCCCCACCACAATCAATACCATCATCAGCCACAGACGCCGGGTGATACGGTACACCGATGGGCCCGAAAAAAGCTGCAGCACGTTCGTGACAAACGATGGCGTCACCAGCAGCGCGGCGGCAACCGGCAGCGGCATCATCGTTCCCAACAGCCCCATGGAAACCGTCGGCAAGCCCATCCCGGTCACCCCTTTCACAAATCCTGCGAGCAAAAAAATCGCCAACAGAGAGAGATACAGCGTTTCGTCCATCGTTTTTTCCCAGTCTTTACAGTTTCACGTATTCAACCAGGCCAGACAGCGGTGGACAATCTGGTATCCACGCGGCATGCTTCGGCTATTCCGAAGGCAATCTGGATGCGCATAATGAGATTGGATATTGCTGACATGAGGCTATTCGTGTCTATCGCCGATGCCGGCAGCATAACCGCTGGCGCAAAACGGGCCCATCTGGCGCTGGCCTCGGCCAGTGAACGGTTGAAAAATATCGAACGCGATGCCGGCGTGAGCCTGCTGGTGCGTCATCCGCGCGGTATTAGCATGACTGAAGCCGGCGAGCTTTATGTGCATCACGCCCGGCAAATTTTGTCCCAGCGAGAACGGATGAAAACGGAATTAAGCGCATTTGCCTGCGGCTCCCGGGGGAAAATTAAGCTTTACGCCAACACGGCGGCAAATGCTGAATATCTGCCGCGCAGGCTAAGCTCGTGGCTCGCAGAACACCCCGATATCGCCATCGAACTGGAAGAGCGCACCAGCGTGGATATCGTCAATATTCTCGTTTCAGGTATCGGTGAAGCGGGAATCGTTTCCGATGCGGTTGACGCGGTAGATCTCACGTTGATCCCGGTGGCCGATGACCGTTTGGTGCTGATTACCCCTCTCCAGCATCCGCTTGCTGAAGCCGGAGCGTTGTCGTTTTCCGACGTTGTCACCGAGCCTTTTGTTGGGCTCTACTCCGGCAATGCGCTGCAAGATCACATTAGCCAGCATGCCGCCGATCTTGGCCACCGCCTGAACTACCGCATCCGTATGAGCGGTTTTGAAGGATTTTGTGAAATGGTGAGTAACGGCATTGGCGTGGGCATTCTGCCAGCGTCCATCGCAGACCGCTTCCAGCACAAATTTGCGTTTCGCCAGCAGGCTTTAACCGAGGCTTGGGCGAAACGAAAGATCTGTCTTTGCTATAAACATTGGGCGTCACTCAGCCCGGCAATGAGGACATTGCTGACGTTCTTACAGAAAATTGAGTCATGAGTTTGCGAGTTAAACCAGGGTCAACATCCAGTAGCGTTCTTGCCAGCGCTTTTCGACTACGCGTTGGTTGAAAATCGTCAACGTGTCGCCCTTAAATGACGGAGTGGGTTTTAGACGTAGCTCAAACAGGTCGTCTAGCCCGTAAGGGGCGATAACATCAATAGTTTTGTCTTCGCCTAACCTGACGGCAACAGCCGTCGCTGTCTCAGGCCAATACCGCAGAGCATCCTCCGTTGAACGATATGGGGCATGACCATTGCGATGATGCATTCGGGCTTGATTCTTCACCGACCAATCGAGTGACGGGAGCAGTTGGCAAAGCCTCTTTTCCCGTTCTTTATCGTGAGTCGCATCGTGTAATTTTGCATCAAACCACACCACATCGACATCACCAAAGACCGCGCCTGGCACCATGCCGTGTAAGCGATCCCATACCGCATCGCGTACGAACCCGGCACCAATCCAACCGTCGTTGAGTTTCATCGCGCGAACGGCATTAAGCGCGCTCATCCGCAAAGGATCCTCGAACAATATTCGCTGTAAACTGGCCCGATAATTCATGATATTCCCTTTTCGCGGCATTAAAAAACCCTCAAAACCACTTCACTTCCCGTTGTTAATCTTATCACCCGATATACTTTGCGCTATCCCTCGCACGCAACGGCTCAGAGGCAAAATAGTGGATGACATTAAAAAAATGCATTTTTCTGGCAATATTTTTACACCTCATTCGTCTACCTCATCAGAAACCCATTTTTCAGTGTTCTGTTTGAGGAGTAAAAATCATGAGAGATTTCGATATGCATAGACAAGGTTGGGGACGTGGCCGCGGATTTGGCGGTCATCATATGGCGAAGCCGGTACTGATTGGCGTCGCCCTGTTTGCCCTACTGGGTCTGCTGGTCATGTCCCTGTGGAATGCCCTGCTGCCGGAGCTTATCGGTGTTAATAGCATCGGTTTCTGGCAATCGCTGGGGCTGTTAGTGCTGTGTCGTATTTTGTTTGGTGGTCTGGGTATGCGCCCCGGCATGTTTGGCCGCTCCCGCCGACGCATGCATGAACGCTGGATGCAGATGACGCCAGAACAGCGCGAACAATTTATGCAGCATCGTCGTGGCGGCGGCTGTCATCACGAGCATCACGGGCACGGTTTCGGCCATCATCGCGACGGACATTGTTCACGCCCTGAACAACGCGAAAGCCAGCCGGAACAAACCGCTGCGCAACCGCAGTCTGAAGAGTCAAACGGTGACAAACCGGCAGGCACCGAGCGATAGGTATGAGCGCTGAAAAAGCGAAAGAATCCCCGATCCTTTCAGCGCTGGCTGCCTGCCGGACCAAACTGTCGGCCTTTATTCGCGGGCGCACAGCGGTACGCGCTGATGCGGACGACATCCTGCAGGAAGTCACCTATCAGTTAATGAAAGTCGAACAGCCGGTGGAAAACGTCGCCGCCTGGCTGTTCCGCGCGGCGCGCAATGAGATAACCGACAGGTCGCGGAAAAAGCGCGAACTTCCGCTGTCGTCTTACTATGCCGATGGCGAAGACGATGACAGGTTTCTCGAAGATGAGCTGGCGGAAACCTTATTTGGCGTGCCGCAGTCACCGGAAGACGAATATCTCAGCGAGCTGGTGTGGCAAGAGCTGAATAAGGCACTCGCCGAATTACCGGCTCCCCAGCGCGAGGCATTCGAAAAAACGGAGCTGGAAGGCTATAGCATGAAAGCACTGGCCGAAGAAACCGGGGTGAGTGTTCAAGCGCTTTTGTCACGCAAGCACAAGGCCGTATTGTATCTGCGGACGCGTCTCCAGGTTCTCTATGATGACATCGTGGAGGAGTGATCCAGCGTTTTTCTTTAACCCTATCCGACCGTTATTTTGCGGCCGGATAGGTATTCTTCCCAGCAGGTTAAGGGATAATTCGCGCAGCCCTTAACTGCGCAAAAATCGTAAAGAACATCTCATCGGTCGCCTGCATACGCGAAAAGCCCGCACGCCGCAGCTTACTGCCATCGCCAAACATGTCGTAATGCCAGCCAAACACAAAATCAGCAAACTGACCGTCACTTAAGCGCAAAAGATCCGCTTCGACTAGCCCGTTGCCCGCCAGTTCACGCCATATCGCCTGGCTATCCAGAAAGAGTTGATGAAGTGACAATCTGACCGGTGGTGCGCAGTCAAGCTCGAACCAGCGTGCAATGCGTGGCCACAGTTCGCTCCAGCGCCAAATGTCGCCATTGTTCACGTTGAAGGCCTCGTTTTGTGCCGTCGGTGCGGTTGCCGCCCACAGCGTGGCATCGGCCAACAATCCCGCGTCGGTATAATCCACAATGCTATGCCAGGTCTGATCGGAGCCGGGAAAGCGCAGCGGCAGCCCCTGCGCCCGGCACAACGACGCATACAGCGCAATACTTAGAACCAGATTCATGGTATTGCCGGGCACCGCACTCCCCACCACACCGGGCCTTATTGCATTCCAGTACCATGTTTTACCGCGCTGGAACTGGCTGAGCCACGCAAGCTGAGCGGCGTTGAATTCCGCACCGAGTACGCCGGGGTCGCTCTCGCGGGCGGGCGTTTTAAACGGCCCGAGATGTGCGCCATACACTTTATACCCCTGCATTAAACTGACCGCCTGCAGCGGTGCCATTTTTTCAATTTGGCTAACCAAATTACGGAGCATGGTGACGTTGGGCGCCACCATATCCCCCCAGTTCTCAGCATTTACCCAGGCGCTGTAAAAGAGATGAGTGACATCGCTTAATGGCTGTAGCATCTGCGCACTGTGTTCAACATCGAGTAAATCGACGGACACGAGGGGAATACCCGCGGGATGCGTTGCATTCTGGCGGCTCAGGCCGATGACCTTCCAGTGATTATTCAGCAGCGTGTTGACCATCTCCCGACCGACAATACCGCTGGCACCGGCAACTAACGCGACCTTTTGTGGCTGTTTTAGATTCATGACTCGACTCCAGTAAGGGGAACAGAGTCAGTGTGATTGATTTTTTTCTTCGCAAATATCCCACTACACTGATGGTATTTATCAGAAGAATCATTAAATGAATAATAAGCTCAATGCGATCGCGACTTTCTTACGCGTTGCCGAGGCGGGCTCCTTCTCTGCCGCCGCGCGCCAAAGCGGGATGAAACAATCCGCCGTCAGCCAGCAGGTTGCCGCCCTTGAAGATGAGTTAGGCGTGGTTTTGCTGCATCGCACAACACGGGTGATGGCGCTAACCGAACACGGGGAAAGCTACCGACGGGATATGACGCTGTTGCTGGATGCAATGCGGGAAGCTGAACAGCGATTGCACCCCGTCGAACCGCACTGGCAAGGCAAAGTCCACCTCCAACTGCCCAGCGGGCTCGGCCAGCTTTTTCTGCCGCATCTATTGGCTCTGCAGCAAATGCATTCCGGATTGCAGCTCACGCTCTCGCTGGATGACCGTATCGCCGATCTGGTCAGCGAAGGCGTCGATGTGGCGCTGCGTTTAAGCAGCGCCCCTCCGCAAACGCACGCTATACGCATGCTGGCATGCATTGAAACAGCGCTGTTTGCCGCGCCCCACTTTGCCCTCCAATCGGTCAACGAATTGGCCGCGCTTCCACACGTTAGATTTAGCGGGATCGCCCCCGAATCACCACTGCGCTTAGTTTCTGACGCTGAGAATATTGATGTGAAGGTGCATACCGTTTTTCGCGCCAATACCAGCGACGCGCTGCTTCAAGCCCTCGAAGCTGGTATCGGTATCGGCGGCATGCAGCGCCCGCTGGCCCGGAAAGCATTGCAATCGGGCAGGCTGATTCCAGTATTACCCGCCTATCGGCTACCGGATCGTTTTCTCTACGCCGTCTATCCCGATGCGCGTTTTATTCCGCAGAGGGTCCGGGGTATTGTCAGCGTCATTGAGAGTTTGCTGCCTGAGATAGTCGGGACGCCACAAACAGAGTGACATTTTTCATTCTCACTTATTACGGATCAATTTTAAGTGAGTCCCATATACTATAATTATGAGTCGTGTATTTAATCTGCGCTCAGGTATAACCATGAAGTTTAAATTATTAACATTCCTTCTTTTCGTGTCATTTCAAAATATTGCAGCGGACTTTACCTGCTCTGAGTCTTCAGCATTTCCTTTTATGAAGAGAACGTATAATTCAGATACCGTTTATCACGTCAAAATGAACCCAAAAAACGATGTCCTCACGCTTCAGATTACCTTTAATAGCCAAGTTTTTGATTTCGAAACCAAGACATTATCTCCAGTTACTCGCAGCACGGGCGAAAAGTTTTATGCAAAACATCTGGATGGTAAAAAATGGGTTGAGTTAAATCCAACAATTACGACTGACTCAAAAGGTGAAGTATTCAAATCTGACCCCATGTATTTTTATTACGATGACGTAAGAGGCATTTTTAACACCTTTGTCATGGATGGCAACGGGGGATTAAAACTGGATCAACAATGCATGGAAGTCGAATAGCAGCAGAGTATTAACGAGTAATGATCACCTTTTATAACTAAAGTTGCCCACAATCGATACTTTCGGAAACCTGAGGTGTGGAAAAGCCGGAAAACACAAAATGTGAATCCGGCTAAGAGGAATAACAAGATCCAGCCCTATCATCACAGAGCTAAACTCATGCCATCAAAAGTGGTAACGCAGTCCTAACTGCCCCGATTTGTGGCTGTAGTTGTTTTCTCCTACCTGACCCGAAATCTGGCCGTAAATATGGAAGTCTTTGCGCACTTCAGCCTGCAGTCCCAGCTTGGCTTCGAAACGGTTCTTAGGCATGTCGCTTGAGAACGTTGCCCCATTGAAATCCATGCTATTGCCCGCATTGTTCCACAGCCAGTTAACGGTCAGAAACGGCTGAAATTTCGCCTTATCGTTGGGGGCAGTCGGCTGTAAATAGGTGCGTAATCCCAGGCGAGTCGATACGCCGTTGGCGTCCTCGTTCCCGATTTCCATACCGTTTTTATCACTGATGCTGTCGGCACTATAGTGCGCATAGCTTACCTGCCCCTGCGGTTCTAGCATCCAGCGCCACTGCTCAAACGATTTAAGCATGCTGGCGTGACCCGACTCCAGCGACACGACCCAGGATCGACTGTCGTAATCTTTCGCACTGTCCGCCGTGTTCTTAAACCAGTTGTACATTCCCCACAGATCGGCATACCAGCCTTCCAGCTGCTCAGCGTTGTTGTACCAGGTTAGATAAGCACCCGCGCCATAACCATCGACTTTACTGCGCGAAGTTGAACCGGTTTTTTTACTCTTACTCACCGTATCTGCGCGCCCGTAGGCGCCCATGACCCCAAGGTGATAACGGTCACCATTGTCATCATCCCAACGCGTCAGATCTCCCCCCAAATGGAGAACGCGGGAATTGATATTCTGGCTGAGCATCCGTCCAGCGGCATCCATTTTGCTATTGCTGGCGACACCGCGCAGCCACATTCCAGGGTGCTCACGCTCGTCACCCTTATAGCGTTGAATATACTGAGGTTCACCCAAACGGTCGTGCAGCGAATGCATAAACAACCCGGTCGCCATCGTCTGGTTGGACAAATAGCTCCCCAAATCCGGGTTAATTTGCTGACTGTTAGTACGTAGGTAGAAACTCTGGTTAGTGGGGTCCGAAAGCGCTCCTTGTTCTAGCGTATATTCATAAACCCCAGCTCGCACCGTTCCGCCCGCGAGTGTAAAAGCATCCCGGCTGGCATCACCTAGCACATTCACGATCTGAATCCCGTCCTGCTTGGTAATGGTGCCTTTCCCACCAACGTTGTTAATCACAATAGTGGTTGTGCCGCTGCCTTTGCTGGCGTTATCCACCACCAGTACATCGCTTTGCGACGCTTTGCCACCCTCGTTCATCACGGTATCGAGGATCAGCTTTCCTCCATCAGAAATAAACTTACCCCCACCAGAGGTGATGCTGCCACCATCATGAACAGACTGCCCATCCATGCTGTTATTGTTCGTAATAGCCAGAACATCACCCGCCAGTTGGTTGAGCGCCAGATTGAGCGTGCCTGCATTATTAAACTGGTTTACGCCCAGCATTTGTCCCTGATTGATGCCATACGTCGTGATTCTTTTGCTTCCCTGAGAGATGAACAGCCCAGCCGCATCGACATCGCTCTCGCCGCTAACCTCGGCCAGTTGTATAAGGGCACCCGTAGCGTTGTTGATGACGTTCTCACCTTCGCCAAAGTGCATCATCGCCACCTGTTTGGTGTCGCGAATCTGGTCTCCGTTGCGGTCAGCAAAGCTGCGTAAATTCAACGTATCGTAGTTATTCAGGCTAATATTTCCGCCATCCGTTCGCAAATAGCCGGTGATATCGCCGTAGTTGTTGAGGGTTATCTCATGGCCCGCTGCATTATCAGCGACAAAAGCCAGATCGCTCATTGCCCCCAGCAAGCCGGCGTTTTCCAGCATGAAATCAGAAGATGCCACATCCCGCGTGACAGCCCCGACATATTTCGCCCCAAAGCCATCGACATCTGCGCTACCGCCGGTAACTGTGGCGCCTTTGCCAATAACAATAGATCCTTCACTGTTACCCGACATTTGCAAACCGCCCACGCCCTTTGAAGCATCAATGTGGCTTCCAGCACCAAGCACAATTTGTTGGCTGCCACCGCCGTTCGTGGCGATACCAATGCTATTGCCCGTTGCTTTCAACAGACCTTTAGCATGGTTTACTGCTGCCAGTCCCCCGGCATTGCTGGCATAAATTCCATATCTCGGTTCGACACTATTTTCTGAGCCGACATGAATATCCCCGGTATTCACGACCCAGGTTTCGCGATGAGCGCCTGATGCGGTAATAGCGCTGCCGTCGGTCGTGGAAATCGTACCGGAGTTAAATATTCTAATGCCCATATCTTCTTCAGATGAGTTCGCCCCATTATAAGCAGCATTTGCCACAATACCTTCAGAATTAGCACCAGCAACGTTTATTGCCCCGGAGTTATAAATATTCATTCCTCCCTTACCAAAACTAAAGGCAAATATGCCATAGGAGTCTTCCCCGGTAACATCAATGGTTGCATTTTTAAGGTTGGCAATATTTACAACACCTAAACCCGGAGCGCCAGGGTTAGTATGGGAGTGAACTCCTTTGCTTTTATCGCCATTGTTATTGATTTTCCCCGCGTTGATAATCAAGGCACTGTCGCGAGAAACACTTTTGATACCATCCATGCCCACACCGTGCGTGGTAATGGTCGTCCCTTCCTCTGCTATCATCTGCGTGGATCCATTTCCCGCAAATGCAAACGCACCACTATTCATCGCTTCCGTTTGGCCGGTGCCGGTCATGTTTATTTTAATATCAGAACCGGCAAGGAGTTCTACGTGCGAATGACCTTCTTCGCCATAGTTTTCGGCATAGATCCCGGATCCATTAACATTATTACTGCCATTTATTACTTCCAATTCAATTCTTGAATTGCTCTTAATTTCCACCGTTGCATTATCACTGTCTGTACGGGAATACAGTCCCATCCACTGATTCCCTTTGTTTGCTAAAGGCGTGATAATGCCTTTAACTGACGAGTTATAGAAGCCAAGCGACAGATTTCCATATTTTTGTTGGCCTGGGGCACCAAGAACTGAGCCGTTACCTCCGCCAAGGCTAACCGCAGCTTCGATTAACAACCCCCTGAAGCCAGTACCTTGTTGAAAGTTAACGATATCATAATCATGAATTTCCATTTTATTATAACCATTGAGGCCGCTATATTCACGAATAACATCTCCGTATACGACCCCAGATTCACCGATTATTGTTCTTGTATCATCAATACGTTCGACGCCAGCCAAAGTCGCACTGGAAAACAAAGCTGCTGCGATTGCAAGTGATAACGTACTCCGATAAAAAAACCGTTCCATAGTCATTTCCTTTTATTTATATCCATCACACAACCTACGTCCATCATCAGACGTGACTCTGACAACTACGCCATTATTACGATACGTTCAGAACGGTTATTTCCATATACCCTCCCAACGAATTAATAGATGAACCTCCGCTCGAGGAATAATGTCACCCACAACATTCATCAATTTAAACATTGGATAAATAAAGGAATATTTCCAATAGATTGCGTAATTCACTTTCTTATTATTGATAGGCTTTGGCTATAATCAGTAATTTGCATTATATTTCACCCTACAAAAACACCTGCCGAGACATTATTATAATTAATGATTCAAGATGTATAACAGAGATAGCATCGCTGCACTCATCAAAAACCATCAAAGATGACGACAGCAGAACTTAATAATTAGCAGGATTGCAATATTTAACGTGGATATAAAACAGACACCAGACATTAGTTAAGCAAATAAAAATAACAGTAAAGAAATAATAAAATAATATTAGGAATGGCCTGAGCGCAGAGTTCAGAATAAAAAGATGAGCTATACTCATTTTCCGCTACGACATGATTTATCCGTCGTATTGATACAATACTAACTGATGCGTTTATTATGAATCATCAACATCTAAAATAAGCACAATCGAATACTGAATAAAAACGCACTCATCCGCCCAACCATCAGGCGGAGATTGTCCTAAAACCCTAGGTTACTCACCAATCGGCTGATAGCCCTGCCATTCTGGCAAATCGCGCTGACCAGTAGCACAAGGCGTCAGGTGAATATAATAATCGCCGACTTTTTCAAGTAGCAGGCAATCGTCAACCTCTTTCAGATTGTCCTTATGCTGTTGGTCAACACCGCACAGCAGACAAGACAATGCTTTTTGCTTCGCCTGTTGAGGATTTTCCGCCACAAAAAGATCGAATTCATGCAGCTCTGCCAGCGTATCCGATCGATAGCCTCCCGCGTTAACAAAATACAGTCGCTGCCCGTATTCAGGCGATTGCGTAGACAGCGTCACGGAATGTCCATCCACCCAGGTAATACGGCTGTAGCCATCAACATGAATTTTGTCGCTGTCGCCAAACCAGGCTTCGCGCAACGCAGGCCAGGCATCCTGTGGCTCGTTCGCAATAACGAACTGAATATCGTGTACCTCAATATTCGACTTACCCGCATTGCCACCCACATAGAACATAAACAGATTCATGATTGCTCCCTCTTTTGTCATTTCGTTGTATAATTGATTATATAGCGATGACTAATTCAACACTATCAGCGAATCAGAAACAGAATGTCATGCGCCATGGATGCGCGACTTTAGGGATCAGTTAGAAAAGTACAGACGTGGGGGTTTGCCAGTAATAGAGAAAAAGCCAGCCTTAATGCCGCTGTGCTGGGCGGATGGTGAGGGTTAACGCGCTCATATAACTCCGGTCCCAAACGTGTTAAGCGGGCAACATCATTTGCCCGCTCACGCTCAAGGATGCCAAGGCAACCTGTCCACAAAAAACAGGGACAGGTTGCCTTCATACATCTATCAGTAGCGCACGCACACCGACTTAGTTTCACACCAATCATTGAGCCAGTCTGGCCCGAAATCACGCCCGGTGCCGGACTGTTTCATGCCACCGAACGGCAGGTTAGCATCAATCAGCGTATGGCTGTTCACCCACACAGTGCCGGCCTGCAGGCGGTCGGTGTAGTTCAGCGCCTGAGTCAGGTCACGGGTCCAGACGCTTGCTGTCAGGCCAAAATCACTGTCGTTGGCAAGGCGCAGCGCCTCTTCTCCGTCCGCCACCCGAATCAGGTTGACGACCGGGCCAAACACCTCTTCACGGGTCAGACGCAGATTCGCGTCCGGGTTAATCACAAGCGTTGGTGGAACGTAATATCCCTGCGCATCCGGGCCAACGTTGCCGCTGATAAGCTCGGCTTTCTGCTGACGAGCTTCATCGAGATAGGCCGCGACTTTAGCGCAGTGGGCTTTGGATACTACCGGGTTAATCTGAGTGGTTTCCAGCATGCCTGGCCCCACCGACATCGATTTCACCGCCTGTTCAAAGCCGCTGACCAGGTTGTCAAAGATTGGCGCTTCGATGTAGATACGCGAACTGGCGGCGCACACCTGCCCCTGATTCAGGAAACTGCCGGTCATCAGACCTTCGATGACCCACTGCGGGTCGGCGTCTTTCAGCACGATGGCCGGATTTTTACCGCCCAGCTCCAGCGTCACGCGGGTCAGGCGATCGGCGGCCACGCGGGCAATTTGTTTACCCGTGGCGGTAGAACCCGTAAAGCTAACTTTCGCGACATGTGGATGCGAGGTTAACGCCGCGCCGCACTCGGCACCGCTGCCGGTGACCACGTTAAAGATCCCATCCGGGATCCCCGCTTCAGTCGCCAGTTCGGCCACGCGCAGCAGGGTCAACGGGGTGGTTTCCGACGGTTTAATAACGATTGAGCACCCTGCTGCCAGCGCAGGCATCACTTTCCACATGCCGATCATTAGCGGGAAGTTCCACGGCACGATACCGGCAACCACACCTACCGGTTCTTTTTTTGTCCACGCCTGATAGCGCGCCCCCTGCGGGAACGGAATAGACACATCCAGCGTACGGCCGCTGATCTTGGTGGTCAGTCCGGCGGTGTAGCGCATCCAGTTCAGGGTGCAGCCCACTTCAAACGCGCGGGAGATATTGATCGATTTACCCTGCTCCAGCGTCTCCAGCTGCGCCAGCTCTTCACCGTGTTGCTCAACCAAATCCGCAAAGCGCAACAGCACGCGTTCGCGGTCAGCCGGCGTACGCCCGGCCCAGCTGCGGGAAACAAAGGCGCGCCAGGCGGACATCACCGCCCGGTCCACATCACCGGCATTGGCATCTGCCGTGCTGGCAATCGCCTGCCCGGTGGCCGGGTTCCAGACGGTGAGACGTTTTTCGCTTTCGGCGGCCTTCTGCGCGCCGTCAATGTAGAGCCCATGCTGGCGGTCTAAAAATTGCTGCACGCTGGCGAGCAGCGTGACCTGTTGTGCGGACATATCGTCTCCTTATTCTTCGCGGGTAGTCATTTCAGTCTACGGCGCGTCGTGGAATGCCGCTTTTGTCTCTGTGACATTCGCTGTTGCCGCTGTGACAGACACCGCAAATCGGCAGATTGCGCTGTCAGAAATGTGTGGCAGGTAATAGTTCTTTCATATATTCCCGCCGCCGCCCTTGTTTACGGCAACATTAATGCAACAATAACCACACATTTTCATTGTAGAGATGGCTTATGGCAGCGGTAGACAGCGGCGAGACGTACCACAACTGGCTGGCGAAGATTAATCAGGTCTGCGGGCATTTCGCGGCCCGTCCGCTGGAGGGGGATTTCCATGGTGAAATCGATACCAGCTACGCAGGTAGCCTGAAGCTCAGCACGGTGACCTCTCGTAACGTCAACCTCTATCGCACACGCCAGGAAATTCGTGGCGGCAATGACGCCTGGTTTTATACCGTTTTCCAACTCTCCGGCGAAGCCAGCATTGAGCAAGAAGACCGTCAGGTGAGTCTACAAGCGGGCGATATGACGCTGATTGATGCCGCCCGCCCCTGCTCCATTGTCTGGCAGCAAACCTCTCGTCAGGTGTCATTGTTATTACCTCGGCAGACCCTGGAAAATCAGCTGCGCGGCAGCGGAATAAGTGTCGCCACGCGGCTGGATAAATCGCTGCCGATGGTTCAGCTTAGCCAGCGTCTGCTGCACGAAAGCATGAGCAGCCCGATGCTGTCAGCCAGCGAAAGCGAAGCGGCACTGGATGCAATTGTCTGTCTGCTGCGCCCGATGCTGCACCGCCAGGAAGTTCAGCCGTCGCGTCGGGAAAAGCAGTTTTCGCGGATTATGGCGCTGATTGATGATGCCATTCAGGAAGAACATCTGCGCCCGGAGTGGCTGGCGGATGAGACGGGAATGTCGGTGAGAAGTTTGTACCGGCTGTTTGCCGATAAAGGTTTGGTGGTGGCGCAGTACATCAAAAATCGCCGTCTGGATCTGTGCGCCCAGGCGCTACAGAGCGCGCACGACGATGAAAAACTGGCGGGCATCGGTTATCGCTGGGGATTCAGCGACCACAGCCACTTCTCTACCGCCTTCAAGCAGCGGTTCGGCATATCGCCGGGCGAGTATCGCAAGCGCGGTCGCTAAAACGTAGCGTTATCAGTTATCTTTGATCAGCTGCGCGACGTCGCTGCTGTTAATTTCACGCGTATTGCCATCCTGATCGACGTAACGGGTCATCCCGGTCTCTTTATCCAGCTGCGGTTTGCCTGCGGTGACAATCGTCTGGCCACTTTTGGTTGTCATGACGTAGTTGCTGGTACAGCCCACCAGCGCCAGTAACATGGCTCCCGTCCCAATCATGTATAAAGACTTTTTCATGCTATCTCCGTTTATCGCCCACACTTTATGTATGGTTTAACTGAATGTATTGTATGCCCAATCACGAGAAATGAGATAGACGTGGGATGTAACAGAAGATAAATCCGGGGGTTCAGGGAGACGCTATGCGCCTCCCTGACAGGGCGAATTACAGCGCGATGCGAATCACGTCGTCAGGCGCAGTGGCCTCTTTTTGACGGGTTGATTCCTGCTTCACGCTGACATACAGCGTTTTGCCATCCGCGGAAAGCGCCAGGCTGTTCGGGAAGGTTGGCGTCTGAATAGTTTTCGTCACTTTATAGGTTTTGGCATCGATGACCGTCACGGTGCCCGCTTTACGCTGAGTCACATAGACTTCGTCACGTGCTGGGTTAAACAGCACTGCCAGCCCTTCTTTGGTGTCTATCTTCGCCAGTACTTTACCGTCTTTCAGGTTAACGGCCAGTACTTCCGGCTGTTTGGAGTCGGTAATGAACGCGCGCTGGCCATCTTTGTCCAGACTGATGTTCATATAGAAATGTTCTTTACCGTCGTCCTGCAGCTTCTGGCGGGTAAGAATTTTGTTGGTTGCCGTGTCGATGGTGATCAGTTCGCCATCGGCGTTAGTCACGTACAGGCGTTGTTTTTCAGCGTCAACCGCAAGGCCGGTTCCGAAGCTGCCGGTGCCTTCAATGGTGGTTTTCAGCGCAATTTTGTCGCCATCAACCACCCACACCACGCTGCCTTCTTTACCGATACCGGTGATGTATACCGTGTTAGTCTTCTCATCAACCGCCAGCTGGCGCGGTTGCAGCGGCTTCACGGTCTCACTGCGCTGACGGGTTTCCAGCACCAGGCGTCCTTTGACATCGCTGGTCTTCGCATCGATGGCGGTCACTGAACCGTTGGTGGTGTTACCAAACCACAGGGTCTGGGTTTTCCCATTGATGGTTGCGCCGAACGGCTTGAGATCGTTATGAATAGCCTGGGTCACTTCCAGCGTCACTGGGTCAAGGCGATAGACCACGCCACCTTTATCGGTTTTACGACTCTGTGAGGTGGCCAGCCACAGCGCATTTTCCTGCTGGCTGTAGGCCATTTCATATGCCCCTTTACCGACCGCTTTACGCAGCATTTCGTCTGCGGCATGCGCGCTAAAGCTCCCCGCCAGCAGAAAGGCACTCAACAACAGAGAACGGCGCAGGCGCGGTGCGGACAATTGACGTAATGACATGACGACTCCCTTTGATGAACTATTTTTTTACGCTTCACATCGCTTCAGGCTTCGCGGCGTCGTTGCACCGCGTTTTATAGATGCGAATAGTAATCATTAATTAATGCAAAGTGGAGCATTTCTTTGTTCTGACAACCAAATAGTTGCCATTCCATTACCTGCATTTAACGACTTATGCTGCTAAAGTTTTCAATATATTTACAAAAGTATTACCCTATTCAAGTTGTTCCATTTGGTACATTTTGCGAGTTTTTCATGAAAATCATTACTGTTCGCGCAGCAGCGCTGCCTGCGCTGCTGTTGCCGCTTGTTTTTTCGCCATTATCATGGGCCAATGACGAACAAACATTAATTGTCACCGCCGCGCCGCAGACCGTTTCCGAACTGGATACCCCTGCCGCCGTCAGCGTGGTCAATGGCGATGAGATGCATCACGCCGCTCCGCGCGTCAATCTTTCCGAATCGCTAGGCGCGGTACCCGGGTTACAAATCCAGAACCGACAGAACTACGCCCAGGATCTGCAGTTGTCGATCCGCGGATTTGGTGCTCGATCCACCTTCGGCGTGCGCGGTATTCGGATGTATGTTGACGGGATCCCAGCCACCATGCCCGACGGCCAGGGGCAAACCTCCAACATTGATATCGGCAGCGTTGAAAGCATTGATGTACTGCGCGGTCCCTTCTCCGCGCTGTACGGTAACTCTTCCGGCGGCGTGGTAAATGTCAAAACCGAGACTGGAAAACAGCCGACGACCATTGAAGCCAGCAGCTATTACGGCAGCTTTGGTACATGGCACTACGGGATGAAAGCCAGCGGCGCGGTGGGTGATGGTACGCACGCGGGCGATGTTGACTATACGGTCTCAACCAATCGTTTCATCACACGCGGTTATCGTGACCACAGTGCGGCGCGTAAAAATCTTGCCAATGCCAAGCTGGGCGTACGCATCAACGATGCCAGCAAACTGACCCTGATGTTCAACAGCGTGGATATTAAAGCCAACGATCCGGGCGGACTTGACTATGGCGAAATGCACCAGAACCCGCATCAATCCCCACGCGGCGATCAGTACAATACCCGTAAGGACGTAAAGCAGACTCAGGCAGGGCTGCGCTACGAGCGTCAGCTCAGCGAGCAGGATTCACTGAGCGTGATGATGTATGCCGGTGAGCGTCAGACAACGCAGTATCAGTCCATCCCGCGCGCACCACAGCTAAATCCGACCCATGCAGGTGGCGTTATCGATCTGGACAGGCACTACCAGGGTATTGACACCCGCTGGACGCACAGCGGCGAACTGCTGGTACCTGTCACCTTCACCACCGGGCTGGATTATGAAACCATGAGCGAAAAACGCCATGGTTACGAAAACTTCGTCATGAATGGCACAACGCCGGAGTACGGAGAAAAAGGCAATCTGCGCCGCAACGAACGTAATTTGATGTGGAACCTTGACCCGTATCTGCAAAGCCAATGGCAGCTAACCGATAAGCTCAGCCTGGATGCCGGCGTGCGCTACAGCTCGGTGTGGTTTGACTCCAACGATTATTACGTGACGGCCAAAAACGGTGATGACAGCGGTGATGCCAGCTACCACAAGTGGCTGCCAGCCGGTTCGCTTAAGTACGCGGTGACCGATGCCTGGAACGTCTATCTCTCCGCCGGGCGCGGATTTGAGACGCCGACAATCAACGAGCTGTCTTACCGTTCCGGTGATCAGAGTGGGCTAAACTTTGCCCTGCAGCCTTCAACGAACGAAACCGTCGAGATCGGCAGTAAAACGCGCATTGGTAATGGTCTCATCACCGCCGCACTATTCCAGACCGATACTGACAATGAGATTGTCGTCGACAGCAGCAGCGGCGGACGCACCAGCTATAAAAACGCCGGCAAGACCCGTCGCCAGGGTATGGAACTCTCGCTCGATCAGCAGTTCGCGGAAAACTGGCGTGCGAAGGCCGCCTGGACCTGGCTTGATGCCACCTATCGTACCGACGTCTGCGGCGATGGTAGCTGCAATGGCAACCGTATCCCAGGCATCGCCCGCAATATGGGCTTTGCTTCACTGGGCTATGAACCAGAAAGCGGCTGGTACGCCGGTGCTGATGTCCGTTACATGAGCAACATAATGGCCAACGACGAAAACACCGCTCGCGCGCCATCATGGACAATTGTCGGCCTGAACACCGGTTATAAATTCGATATTGGCAACTGGAGCATGGACGTATTTGGCCGCGTCGATAACCTGTTTGACCGTTCGTACGCCGGGTCCGTTATCGTCAATGAATCTAACGGGCGCTACTACGAACCAGCACCGGGTCGTAACTACGGCGTGGGTCTTAACGTCGCCTGGCGTTTTGAATAAATCTGCTAACGTTTCCGGGGAAACCCGGAAACGTATTTTTGATAACCGGATTAATGACGATATTGCTGCTGCAGGAAAGTCGCCGAATCATCGATAATCTGGCATATCGCCGTATGACTGGCGGAGGGTTCTTTTTTTTCCAATGCTAATAATAACGGTTGATATATATTTATATGCTGAAACGTTTCCATCGAGTTTGAATATAAATAATGGAAGCTGGGCCCTGCACGAACCCATAATTGTTCAATCATAGTCATTAATGTTGGCATTTCCGCAGCGGCATAAATTCGGAAGCGAAATTGATAATTAGCTTGCAGCATTTTTGTGATATCACCTGCGACTTTGGCCTCATGGAATAATGACGATAAGTCATTTAATTCACCTATGTTTTGAGTGGTTATTTTACTCGTGGCCGTTGCGGTCGCCATCCCTTCCAGATTCTTACGGATCTGACTGATTTCACGATAACCTGAATGGTTTAGTACCGGTACCATAAATGCCTGAGCCGGGGCAGCCTGAAGCGCCCCTGAAGAAACCAATCGCAGTAATGCTTCTCGAACGGGAGTAATACTTATTCCCTGGTTCGCGGCTATTTCACGCGTGACCAATCGCTCACCTGGCTTTAAAGCCCCAATGATAAGCGCGTTCTTGATATTATTTTCTACCTGCTGCGTCAAACTGATGCGTTGCGCCTTTGCAAAATCCAGCATGTTATATTAACTCCACATAATATAGGCCCTAAGCCCTATATTAATTAATAGCTGGCATTCTCTTTTTTGCTCAGGAAATACGATATATATTTTAAAATTGTTCCTTTAGTGAAATTTACCGGTAAATATTGTCAGCGAAACGTTTGAGTGCGGCCGACATACTGGCCACCGCACGAACAACATGAGTTAAAGCGCAGCGTTGAGACGTACCACCAGATAAACACAGGGCTCACCGCTGTCGTTAACAAAGCGACAATCGTTCGGTGGGCCGAGTTCAAGGCAGTCACCCGCCTGCATGCGATGCGCCGTTGCCCCTTCCATAAACAGCAGCTCGCCTTCCTGCACCCAAATAAGCTGACGCGCCAGAGCATACGCGGAAGCCGGCATGGGAATGTCACTGCCGGTCGGCAGCTCGATTTGCACCAAATCGATGGGCAGTTCCCCACGCGGTGACACATGGCGGCGCAGATAATGACTTTGCGGATCGTGCCACACGGGCTGATCGGCAAAACGCAGCAGTTTACCTTCTTGAATTTCTGCACGGGCAATCAGCGTTGACATACTGATGCTAAACGCCCCGGACAGTTTCGCCAGCAGGGCCGCCGTTGGGCTACTCTCGCCGCGTTCAATTTTGTGGATCATCGCCCGCGACACATTGGCGCGCTCGGCCAGATCGCTCAGCGACCAGCTGCGTGATTCACGTTCAATGCGAATTCTTGCACCGATCCGCTGATTTAAGTTGTCTTCAATAGTATTCATGGCGTAATAATATAGTGAACAACATACAGGGTGCAACTATGTCTATTCGTTTTGCGACAAAAGAAGACTGCGCCGCGATTGCGGCCATTTATAACCATGCGGTGCTCCATACTGCGGCTATCTGGAACGATAAAACCGTTGATACCGACAACCGCATCGCCTGGTTTGAGGCGCGTCAGTTCGGTAACTTCCCGGTGCTGGTGAGTGAAGAAAACGGGATTGTCACCGGCTACGCCTCCTATGGCGACTGGCGTAATTTTGACGGTTTCCGCCATACGGTCGAGCACTCGGTGTACGTTCACCCGGATCATCAGGGCAAAGGGTTGGGCAATATTTTGCTCGGCGCGCTCATTGAAGAAGCCAAACGTCGCGGTAAGCATGTAATGGTGGCCGGTATCGAATCGCAAAACCATGCTTCATTACATCTACATGAAAAACATGGGTTTATCACTACCGGGCAAATGCCGCAGGTGGGGACGAAGTTCGGCCGCTGGCTGGACTTAACCTTTATGCAGCTGCAGCTGGATAACCGTCTGGCGCCGGACAATCAGGCATGAATCAATCCCTCACGCTAACGTTCCTGATAGCGGCCGGTATTGGCCTGGTTATCCAGAACACGCTGATGGTGCGCATCACCCAATCCGCCTCGACCATTCTGGTGGCAATGCTACTGAATTCGCTGGTAGGTATCGTTTTGTTTGTCACGATTTTGCTCATTAAGCATGGTCTGTCTGGCGTCAACGAGCTGGTGTCTACCATTAAGTGGTGGACGCTTATCCCCGGCCTGCTGGGGTCTTTTTTTGTCTTTGCCAGTATCAGCGGTTATCAGTATGTCGGCGCGGCAACCACCATTGCGGTACTGGTGGCCAGCCAGCTGATTGGTGGGCTGGTGATGGATATCGTGAAAAGTCACGGTATTCCCTGGCGGGCGCTGGTGGGGCCGGTGTGCGGCGCGGTGATGTTAATTATTGGCGCATGGCTGGTGGCAAGGCGGCAGTTTTGAAGCCAAAGCTCCCCTCACCGTGCTTTAAATAACCGGTTATCAAACTCGAAGGGCAGCACCGTCGCTTTCGCCGCAATAGCTTTAAAGGCGCTATGCTGGGGATTGACCAGAAAATTGTATTCAATCGGCAGGATGGCGCTCGGCACACCAAGCGCGACAGAGGCCCTTTCGCGGATCCAGTTATCGCCTATCGCCTGCACCGCTTTGGGTGCGGTTGGCGCATCCCAGCCGCCGGGAAGCGCGTGGGGATCAATCTGTACAATCAGGCTATCCGGCACGTCGATGGTGAGCAACTCAAAGCCGCCAAGGCCAGGAAACTCATCCAGATGAACCAGAATCTCAAGGATCGCCAATGACGCCGCGCCGGTGGTATACACCATCGGCGTGCCTTCGCTATTCCAACGCCCATCGTAGTCGCGCGCGCCGTTGCCGGTCCAGGCTTCGGCAGCAAAGCGTGACTTAGTGAGCCGGTAAAGCCTCAAGAATAGACCCCATGTTCAAGCCGGTTAATCAGGCGCATCACTTCTACTGCCCCGGTTTCCGAAGCCAGCAGTTCCGCCGGTTTTTTCCAGTTGAGCCCACGAACCGGTTTATACAGCCAGTTTTGCGCCGCCACCTTATCCCCTTCAAACAGCTCCACGGCGCGGTCCATCACGCGGATAAAGCGTACCAGACGCTCGCTTTGCTCGGCGTTAAAGCCGCTTTTCAGGCTGCGGTTAAAGGTGGTGCTGGGAATTCCGGTGATCTGGCGCAGCTCAACTTTCGAAATGTTCGACCATAAAATGATGCGGTCCGCCACTTCGCCGTCCAGGCCATCATAGATTTGTTCGATAAGCTGTACGCCGTCGTCGCTTTTCAGGCCAGCAAACTGCCACAGGCGTTCTGGGGTATGAGTGGAGGGTGCGGGGGTGTACATTTTCATCGCTAATTCTCCATTTGGTATTTTTATTTATACCATATGGTTTATGTTAGCAAAGAAGTGCAGCCCCCTCAACTATCGGGCTGAGGGAGCTGAGACGCGGGAAAAATCAGAGGATAACGCCACCCTGGCTGAGCAGTTCACGACGCGCCTCTTCCAGCTCCTGCTGGTTTTTACCGTGGTGAGCAATCGCCACTCGCAGACGCTGCTGCTGGGTAAAACGATCTTCGCGGCTCAGTGCCGTATCGTCGCTCAATACCACCAGCAGTTCGTTCATATGCGTAATCACGCTCTCATCAAGCGCGGCATCAACGCGTTCGATGACTTCATCCAGATGTGACATAGTCGCTCCTTAATTGATTTTCACTTTCGAGAAATCACTGCCCATCAGGCTCACGCTATACCCGGTAATATTGCTGCGGGTGGCGTAGAAGGTTTTGCCATTTGCCAGCACAATCCATGGTGCCTGTTGGTAGTAGATTTCCTGCGCCTGGCCGTAGAGCGCGGCGCGTTTCGCCGGGTCGCTGACCACCAGCGCTTTCTTCACCAGACCATCATACTCTTTATTACACCAGCGCGCGGCGTTAGAGCCGGATTTTATGCTGTCGCAGCCGAGCAACGTGTTGGCGAAGTTGTCCGGATCGCCGTTATCCGACATCCAGCCGTACAGTGCGCTATCGTGCTCGCCTTTGCGGATACCAGAAAGGTATTCGCCCCACTCGTAGCTGACGATTTTGGCCTTCACGCCCACTTTGGCCCAGTCATTCTGAATCATCTCGGCAATACGACGCGAGTTCGGGTTGTAGGGACGCTGCACCGGCATTGACCACAGCGTCACATCTACGCCCTTCTCTAGCCCGGCCTGCTTCAGCAGCGCTTTGGCTTTTTCCGGGTTGTAGTCGTAATCCTGAAGATCTTTTTTGTAGCCCATCATGTTCGGTGGAATCGGCGATTTCGCCACCGTACCAGAGCCCATAAACACCGCATTGACGATGGCCTGTTTATCGGTGGCGTAGTTCAACGCCTGGCGCACCAGCACGTTATCAAAGGGTTTTTTCGCCGTGTTAAACGCCAGATAGCCGACGTTCAGCGCCTCGACCGCATGCAACGTGAGATCGTGGTTGCCTTTAATCACATCAAACTGGACCGGCGATGGCGCCGGGATAATCTGGCATTCATTGGTTTGCAGTTTCGCCAGGCGCGTTTCGACGTTCGGCGTAATGGAGAAGATCAGGTGCTTGGTCGGCACTGCACCATCCCAGTAGTTCGGGTTCGCCAGATAGCGAATCTGCGAGTCGACTTTGTACTGCTGCAGCACATACGGGCCGGTACCGATTGGCCAGTTATCAACGTTTTCCGGGGTGCCTTGTTTCAGCATCGCATCGGCGTACTCTGCGGAGAGAATAGAGGCAAAATCCATTCCCCAGTCGGCAAGGAACGCCGCGTTCGGTTCATTCAGCACGAACTGTACGTGGTAATCATCGACCTTTTTCACCTCTTTAATCAGCTTATCAAGGCCAACGTCGCTGAAGTATTCATAGTTGCCCTGCGAGACGTTGTGATACGGATGGTCTTTATCCTTTTGACGCAGGACGGAGAAAATCACGTCGTCGGCGTTAAAGTCGCGGGTTGGTTTGAAAAATTTGTTGCTGTTGAACTTCACGCCCTGACGCAGCGTAAAGGTATAGGTCAAGCCGTCAGGCGAAATCTTCCAGTCGGTCGCCAGCGAAGGAACTGGGGTGTTCTTGACCGGGTCGAAGTTAATCAAACGGTTGTACAACACCTGTGAACTGGCGACAAAACTCGGGCCAGAGCTGGCAATCTGCGGGTTAAAGGATTCTGGTGACGCTTCGGAGCAGTAAATCAGCGTGTCGTTGTTTGCCGCCCAGGCGGCGCTTGCCGGTAACAGCGCGGTGAGCGCCAGCGCGAGGAGCGTTTTCCCTGTAGTCATGGTTATATGCCTTTCAATTTTATTATAAGCGAGGACGCACTAATAACAGCACAGCGCCAGATAACTGGCAAATAACCAATTTGTCTCAGGTTATGCTGAATAACCTTTTTTTGTTGGTTTCTTCATCGGCCAATCATCAGATTCAACTTAAGTAAAATCATTCAATGCCACGAGAATTACCCTATTTACCCCTCTCTTTCGCCGTTTGTTGCATTTGCCTTTGCGTAAAGTAATGGCGTGAAGAAGTCTATGGGACAGGAACGTGGCAAAAACTCTTTTACGCAGCGGAAGTCTTGATGATTTCCAGGCCGTCGGCGGCGGCGGGCAAACCGTATTTCATTCCGCACTACAGGTGCGGGAAACGCTTCGTTTACGCAAGCAATACGCCCTGGCAGATTGTCTGGCGATACCGCAGCTTAACGATGAAGGCGACCGGGTCGATTGGTATTCCCCCGTTGCCGGTGACGTCATTTGTTGGAAAGCGGCGAATGAAACGCAGCGCACCCGCGCGCTGCACTATTTAGAAGGGCTTCAGGACAGCGCACGTACGCTCAGCAAAAAATGCCTGCAATCGGATAAAACCGCCCAACAGCTGTTTGGCGCGCTACTGGAGAAATCACTGCAGTTTCCCGGTGAGAACCATCTTTTCCTCGTCGACGGCAAGCCGGTGATGAGCTTCTGGGGTTTTGTTAACCTTAATGAAGGTGCGCGCGAAGACGCTCTCGACTGCCTGCGCTACGTTGAGCCTGAACAGCCTGAAGAACCGGTTATTACCGACATTCCGGAAGTGGAAGCGCCGGACGTTCCTGCAGTCACCTTTAGCGAAGCCGATGCACCGCTGCTCAGCGCTAATGAGCCGCTGATTAATGCCTATACCCTGCCGGACGAAACGCAGGAGGAAGTACCAGCACCAGTCGAAGCCATTGTGGTTGAAACCGTTGAGCCAAAGGCCCGGCGTTCGCGCTGGGTGTGGGCCGCTCCGCTGGCGGCGGCGGTAGCCGCGGTCGCTGTCGCCGTCCCACTGATGATCCCCGCGAGCCAGGCAGAATCCGAGCCAGTCACCGAGACTGTCTCAACCCCTGAACCCGTCACACTAAAAGCCCCTGACATGCCGGTATTGCTCACCGCCCTGCCGCTGCATCAGGCCAGCGTTAAGGCTGAGCCCGTTGTCCAGCAGGAAGAAAAACCGCCGGTCATTGCCGCGATCCCGAAAGATGCATTAGTGATGGATGCCGATCAGATGCGCGTCGGCACCACCCGCTTCCTCAACGGTAGCTGGCGCGTGCAGATGGACATCAGCGATGCCCACAGCGGCAAAGCACCGAATCTGCGCTATCAGATTCAGAACAATAAAGGCACGGCCCGCGTAGTTCGCGACGGCAATATTGTCTGCAAAGCGGCGGTCTTCTCCGGGCTGCATCAAAACGGCGAGCTGATGATTAAGAGCCGCGGCAACGCCCAGTGCAGCGATGGCGCACGCTATCCGCTGCCTGAAATCAGCTGTAAGCCAGGCAATAGCAACGTTGCCGTCTGTACCGCGCGGTTTGATGCCAAAACGGTCGTGCCGTTGACCTTTAAGAAGACCGGAGCCTAAGACATGCTGGTGACACTTTGCGATTACAAACAGAGCGTAACGCTCATTGCCAACAGCGGCGTCCAGTTCCTTGACTTCGGTCTGAGCCCTCAGGAGTCGCTGCAAAATGGCCGATTCGTGCGCAAAACGGCTAATGGCCCGCTGCTGCGTCTGGACTACGACGTCGTCAACCAACGCCATACGCTGCCGGGCGAACCGGGGCGTCCGCCGGAAGTGGTGAAACCCGAATCCACTCTCGCGCTGCACCACTCCCTGAAGCTGTTAGACGGCGTGTGGCTGCCGCTGCCGTTCTTACGTTTTAACCCGCCACGCACCTTCGTCGAAGGCCCGGATAACTGGGCGCGCGTGCAAATTCGCAGGCTTGCTGAACCTGACTCTGCAGGCAATACCCACCGCGTAACGCTGGCATTTGATAGCCAGATTAGCGACGATGCGGCCAACGCGCTGTCGCCGGTCGCCAACGATTTACTCAACGGCACCCGCTTTGCGCTCGCCTGGCGCGACGATGAGCTGGCCGATTTTCTCGATCAAACGTGGATCGACGGCTGGCTGCGTGAAGTATTCCAGCAGACGGTGGCGACACACGAAAGCCGCAGCGAACGCGATGTCACTCAGGCGTTGCGCAGCTTTGAATATCAGGGGCACTGGTTGAATATTCTGGCGCTGCTGGGCGAACAGCTCACGGTACCGGAAATCAAAATCGTCACCGCCACCTTAAGCACCCCGGCGATTCCGGTCGATTTGATTCTGGATGTTGGCAACACCCACACCTGCGGCGTGATCATTGAAGATCACGGCGACGCCAACGATGGCCTGCGCCAAACCGCCGAACTGCAGGTCCGTTCGTTAAGCGAGCCGCAATACCTCAACGAACCGCTGTTTACCAGCCGCGTTGAATTTTCGGAATCACGCTTTGGCAAACAGCATTTCTCGGTCGAGAGCGGTCGTGAAGATGCCTTTATCTGGCCGTCCCTGGTGCGCGTGGGTGATGAAGCCCGCAAGCTGGCGATGCAACGCTTAGGGACTGAAGGCTACAGCGGCATCTCCAGCCCGCGCCGCTATTTATGGGACGAAACGCCGACCGTTCAGGACTGGCGCTTTAGCCAGATGAATGGTAAAACCCAGCGCGAGCCGCTGGCTACGGCTTTCCCGCTGATGAACCTGATGAATGATGAAGGCCAGCCGCTGTTCACTCTGCCGCCGGATGAACGCATGCCGGTCTTCTCGCCGCAGTACAGCCGTAGCACCCTGATGACCCATATGCTGTGCGAAATCCTGTCGCAGGCGCTGGGACAGATCAACAGCGTGGCGACGCGTCTGCGCCTGGGCTTCCCGGCCTCGCCGCGCCAACTGCGTACGCTTATCCTGACCCTGCCCTCAGCAATGCCAAAACAGGAGCGCGAGATCTTCCGCCGCCGTATGTTCGAAGCCATCGCATTGGTGTGGAAAGCCATGGGCTGGCACCCACAGGACGACGATTTTGCCCACGTCCGCGTACAGGAAAAAAGCGTGGTGCCGATCCCCAAAATCCATATGGAGTGGGACGAAGCCAGCTGCGGCCAACTGGTGTGGCTGTATAACGAAGCCATCTCTCATTTCTCCGGACAAACCGAAGCGCTGTTTGCCGCGATGGCGCGTCCGGACCGCCAGCCAGAGCCCGGAGTCGCCCCAGGACGTGCGCTGCGCATAGCCTCGCTGGATCTGGGCGGCGGCACGACAGATATGGCGATTTCCCAATATCAACTGGATGACGGGATCGGCGGCAACGTCAAAATCACCCCACAACTGTTGTTCCGCGAAGGGTTTAAAATCGCCGGTGACGACGTGCTGCTGGATATTATTCAGCGCTGTGTGCTGCCTGCGCTGCAAACCCAACTGCAAAAATCCGGCGTCGCGGATGCACAGGCCCTAATGGCAACGCTGTTTGGCGATTCAGGGCGGCTGGACACTCAGGCCGTGCTCCGCCAGCAAACGACGCTGCAGTTATTTATGCCGATCGGTCATGCGATTCTCGCCGCCTGGGAGCAAAGCGATGTCCAGGATCCATTGGCCGGTCTGCACGCTACTTTTGGCGAGCTGCTGCCGCAAACGCCCACGCGTAACGTAATGAACTATGTCGGCCAGGCCATTGAACATGCCCTACCCACCGGCAACGCGCCGTTTGATCTGCTCGCGGTACCGCTGGAGGTGAATTTTAACCGTCTCCAGCAAGCGATGTTGGCCGGCGAGTTTACCCTCGCCGGGCCTCTGCACGCGCTGTGTGAAGCGATATCACACTATGCCTGCGACGTGCTGCTGGTCACCGGGCGACCGGGCTGTTTACCGGGCGTTCAGGCACTGATCCGCTACCTGCAGCCGGTGCCGGTCAACCGCATGGTATGGCTGGATAAGTATCACGTGCATGAATGGTATCCGTTCAGTCAACAAGGGCGCATCGGCAACCCGAAATCGACCGCCGCGGTGGGCGCGATGCTGTGCAGCCTGGCGTTGGACTTGCGCCTGCCGCACTTCAACTTTAAGGCTGCGGATATTGGTGCGTACTCTACCGTGCGCTATCTGGGCGTGTTGGATAAAACCGTCAACACACTGCGCGATGAGAACATCTGGTATCACGATCTCGATCTGGATAAGCCGGGTGCGAAGCTCGACGCTCGCCTGCACTTCCCGCTGCGCGGCAACGTGACGCTCGGTTTCCGTCAGCTCGCCAATACCCGCTGGCCCGCAACGCCGCTGTATACGCTGAGTATCAATTCGCCGGAACTGGCCAAAGCCATTGCCGGTGACGGCGTGCTCCAGGTGCGTTTGAAACTGCAAGGCGGCAGCAAGCACGAAGCCCCACAAGCGTTCGTCCTGAGCGACGCCTGGCTGCAGGATGGCACGCCGGTTTCACCGGACGCCCTGACGCTAAAACTGAATACCCTGGCCGACCGCCGTCACAGCGGCAGCCACTACTGGATTGATAGCGGGAGTGTATTCCTGAAATGACCTCTGTACAGAACGTAATGGAATGGCTCAACGTCACCCGCCAAACCAATCCCGCGCTGGATGAAGACGCCGACGCGCTGTTGACGCGTCTGCTGGGGCTCAACGCCCAGCAGCAAACGCATCAACAGGCAAGCCTCCGTCGTGCAAGCATCGCGCTATTTGGTCACTCGCAGGCATCAAAAGCCCATTTACTGCGCACGCTGTGCGGCAGCGGTGATGGGCGTGTCGCGGTACAAACGGGAAGCAAAACCCTCGACTATTTCAGCCATATCAACCCTGGCCACAGCCTGACGCAAATGGCGGTACGTTTTAGTCGCGATCCGGCAACGCCTGACGATGCTTTCCCGCTGCGCCTGATGCTGATGAGTGAAGCCGAACTGGTACAACTGTTTATCACTCACGCCATGCAGCGTGGCGACGTACGCGCCCCGGACAGTAGCGTTATCGCTCAGCGCCTGCGTGGCTGGCAAAGCCTGCGTCAGCCTCAACCGGTCCCAGGTATTACGCCTGCGGAAATCGCCGCCATCGCGCGCTTCTGGCGTGACACCCTGCCCACCTCCTATCAGCAAATTGACGATGGGCTGTGGTATCAGTTCGCCCGCCTGCTGCCGTCACTCGATCTCACCGCCCGCGCCCGCGCCTGGTCGCTGCTGTGGGGCGAGCAGCAAGATCTCACGCAACAATGGCTGAAATTAGCACATACCCTGCACCAGCTCGGCAATCGCCGGGAAGTCATGGCACCGCTGAGTTTGTTGGTGGACGCATTCACCCTGCCGATGGATTCATTTTTAACGCCGGGCGGCGAAAGTGAAGACGCGGTGCTGGTCCATCCGCTCGCCGCAGAAGGCTACCAAAACGCGGTGAGCATACCGGCTACCACGCTGGCGCTACTGACCGTCGAACTGGTGCTGAGCTGCGAAAACGGCGTATTGGATAACGTCGATATCATTGACATTCCAGTGCCTGAAGCGACAGCCGAGTCGCCGCTGTGGGCGTGTAAATGCCGCTGGCTGCTCGACCACTATCGCCAGCACCGCCAGCCGGACATTCTGCTTGTGTGCAACGCCACCGCCCAGCGCGCGATGATCCCGGCAACCGCCAAAGCGCTGCTGCGCTGGGTCAATGAAACCCAACCTGCGCAGGAGAACAAACTGCCGGGCCTGGTGTGGGCAATTACCCCGGAAGATGACCGTTTTGTGCATCAGCGTCATTTTGACGAAGCCATCCAGCAGTTGGTGGGTAAACCGGGGCAACATTGGGGCACGCTGCAGGCGTTGGATCACAGCAGCCTGCAGCGCCTTGTCGAGTGGTTGTCGCAGGCCACATTACCCGAACTGCGCCAGCGCCGCTTTGCCGCCATCGCCAGCGGCTACCAGCAGCAGCTCAGTGCGCTGTGTCAGCCGCTCTTGTCTTCTACGCAAAACCATGCGGCACAGGCGCAGTCGGCTATCCGCGAACTGCAAACACACGCGTCACGTCACGGCGAACTGCTGGAGAGCCTGCTGCCGGATCTGTTCGCCTTCGACGCGCTTTGCCAGGTCCAGCAGCAGCGCGAAGAGAAAGTAAGCGGCCTGTTTAACGACACCGTTGACCTCTTCGCGGCTCCGGAAACGCCGCAACAGAGTGCGCTCGCACATCAGGATCACGGCTCGCAGGCCTACGCCCTGTGGTGTAAACACCTCCGTCAATGGAGCCGCCAGCCACATGCATTGCTGACGCCAGCAACCCAGCAGCAGCTGACGCTGGCACTTATCGCCGCCAGCCAGCAGGTGTCGCTCGCCCAGCGGCTGCGCCGGGTCAGCGCCGAGCAGCAGGCCGGTGCCGCCCAACTGCGCGCGACGATAGGCGATTTTATTAACTGGCTCGGTTATGCTGAACTGCCGGTTGACCAGCGTCCGGCAAGCCGCATCGCCAAAGACAGCGCGATATTCGCGCAAAATACGGCCACCAGCAGCACACGTTTGACCCAGCTTGGCGAACAGCCGGTGCATGCCGCCACGCGCTATGTTTATGACTGGCTGGTGGCGTTATACGCCCGCAGCACTGAAGCAGGTGAAGAGATCAATCTGCTGCAATTAGATAAAGCGGCGCAGCGTCAGCTGCAGTCGTTACTCCAGTAACCCTCGGCGGCACAAGGATGTGAACCGCTCTTCGAATTGCAAAAAAAGCGTGCGAAATCTGCATCATGGATGTTCAGCCCCGGCGCACCTCTTTACACTCGATCCGTTACCCGAATCGATAAGAGGTTTCCATGACAATCCCCTGCACCCTGTTTATTAACGGCGAAGCCTGTTCGGCATCAAACGCCGCCACTTTCAGCCGCACTAACCCCGTCAGCGGCGACGTTGCCACTCTTGCGCCCGCAGCCACCCTCACCGATGCCATTCGCACCGCCGATGCGGCCGCCGCCGCATTTCCTTTATGGCGCGATACGCCACCCGGCGAGCGTCGGCGACTGCTGTTAGCCGCAGCCGAACAGCTTGAACAGCGAAGCGATCGGTTTGTGGCCGCCATGAATGCCGAAACCGGTGCTACGCCACACTGGGCCGGGTTTAACGTCCATCTCGGCGCCGATATTCTGCGTGAAGCCGCTACGCTCACCACCCAAATTGACGGTCAGGTGATCCCGTCCAATATTCCAGGAAACCTGGCGATGGCCACGCGCCAGGGAGCCGGCGTGGTGTTGGGTATGGCGCCGTGGAACGCGCCGATCATACTGGCGGTACGCGCCATTGCTACGCCTCTGGCCTGCGGCAACACGGTGATCCTCAAAGGTTCAGAGCTGTCGCCAGCGACCCAGGGGCTGATTATCGAGGCGCTGGCAGCGGCTGGGTTCCCCGCGGGCGTGGTGAATTATCTCTCCTGTGCGCCGCAGGATGCCCCTGCACTCGTGGAAACGCTGATTGCCCACCCGGGCGTACGGCGCATCAATTTCACCGGTTCCACGCCGGTTGGACGCATCATTGCCCAAACCTGCGCCAAACATCTTAAACCGGTGGTGCTGGAACTCGGCGGTAAAGCCCCGCTGCTGGTGCTCACTGACGCAGACCTTGAGCAAGCCGCGGCGGGTGCAACCTTTGGTGCCTTCGCCAATGCCGGGCAGATTTGTATGTCCACCGAACGCATCATCGTCGACGATGCTGTTGCTGAGTCATTTATCGCAGCATTAGTCAAACGGGTAAATGCCTTGCCTGCGGGGCTGTTGGGATCGGTGGTTGATAACAAAACCGTTGAGCGCTGCAACGCGTTGATTGATGATGCGCTGGCAAAAGGCGCCACGCTGCTTACCGGTGGCAAAGCCAACTCGACGATGATGGCCGCGACATTGCTGGATGGAGTGACACCGGATATGCGCATCTGGCATGAAGAATCATTTGGCCCGGTGAAATCCGTCATCCGCGCCCGTGACGAACAAGACGCGCTGCGCATCGCCAACGACAGCGCCTACGGCTTGTCTTCCGCCGTCTACAGCCGCGACACCGCCCGCGCCTGGAACGTGGCGCAGAATCTGCAAACCGGGATCTGCCACATTAACGGCCCAACGGTACATGACGAAGCGCAAATGCCGTTTGGTGGTACCAAAGATTCAGGCTACGGTCGCTTTGGCGGACGTGCGGGGATTCATGAATTTACCGAACTGCGTTGGGTCACTCTGCAGACGACCCCACGAACGTTACCGTTTTAACCTGCGTTTCGGGCCGGATGGCAGCGCTGCCGCCCGGCCAGACGAGGTTTTTTACCGCTCCCACAGGCGGTTGAACTGCACATCGTTTAGCTGCCGTGAAGGGTCAGCATTGCCCTTAAACGGCCTTGCGGTGGTGGCAGCGGCCCCCCATGGCGACAGGCTGTCATACCCGTTGTCGATAGTGCTGTTGATAATCAACACCTGCCCGTTGGCGGTTTGCCCCGGCAGATAACCGGTTTTCCCGGCCCCCTGATCCCAGGCTCGTCCCAGTTTGGCTTTGAAAGTGCCTTTATAACCGTCGTCGGTGGTAAAACGGCTGTTCTTCACCAGAAAACCATACGGGTTATCCGGCAACGTATTGGGCGCCAGCACGTAGGCCTCCGGCGATTGGCGGCTGGAAACGGTATGGAAATGAACCCCCTCAAACACCGTATTCGCCCGGCCAAAGACGTAATCAACATCGCCTTCGATATAGCTGTCCTTGACGTAAACGCGATGAATTCGATCGGTTAACGCCTCATTTTTCCGATTACTGATATTGAGATACAACGTATCCTGACGCCCCAGCAGACGTAGATTTTGCAGCTGGATGCGATCGCCATCGGTACGCAGCGCCACCCCTTGATGAGTGCCGCCATCGACAGTGTCGAGCAGACTGTTGGCGATCGTTAAATTCACGAGCTGGAGATCGTTACTCTGCGACCAGAATACAGCGGCACAGTTGGTGCCGATAAGTGCGGTGGTTTTTCCGGCACACAGCGCGTACTGATAATAGGCCGGGGAGTTTGGTGGGTAGTGGTCGGCATTCACCGTTTGACGATACTGCGCGGGGCTAAACTGTGAGTCCAGCGCCAGCTCGATGCGTACCGCATCCGGCTGTTTTCCAGAACCAAAAACGGTGATAGGCGGAGCATCATCGGGAATATACACCGTGCCGGTATAGACCCCCGGCTCAAGACGAATGTAAATTCGCTCTGTGCCCTGATGCTGGGCAATAGCGGCATCCACGGCCTGCTGAACACGCGTGAACGGTGCTCCGCTTGCGGCCACGCGCCATGGCGTATCAATATTGCTAAGGTTGATGTCCCCTGGCTGCCACGCGCCTTGCGGATGGCTCCTAAGGCCGCCCTGAGCAAAATAGTTTGCCGCGGTATAAGGTGCGGCTTCCTGGGCCGTCAACAGCGGTCTGGTCGCCGTCCCTGTTGATAAAGGTGCCGCGCAGCCCTGTAACACCAGCGGCATACAGAGCAGCGTCGTCATTCCCAGATACGGTATTTTTATCATCGGTTCTCCATCACTTGCATGAAATAGAAACTGAGAACCGATAATAATGGAACTGCATTTTATTTTATAACCAGGCGATCACGCTTTCTCTGCGTCTAGCTCATCAAATACCTGCTGCGCCAGATGCATGGTAGCGTTCGCCGCAGGCAGACCGCAGTACAGTGCTGAATGCATAATCAGCTCTTTAAGCTCATCGCGGGTCACGCCGTTGTTAAACGACGCGCGCAGGTGCATTTTCAGCTCAGCCTCGCGGTTTAATGCGATCAGCATCGCAATGGTTATCATGCTGCGGGTGTGATGATCGAGACCCGGACGCGTCCAGGTCTCGCCCCAGGCGTAGCGCGTAATAAAATCCTGAAACTCTTCATTGAGCGGCGAGAGTTTTTGCAAGGTGCGGTCAACGTGGGCATCGCCCAGCACTTTGCGGCGTACCGCCATTCCCTGCTGGTAGCGCGAATTATCGCTCATCGTTTCTCTCCACAAATGCCGTCAGTGCGGCGGTGAACTCTTCGCTGGCTTCTACATTTGACAAGTGTGATGCCGGCAGCACCACCTGGAACGAACCGTCAATTTGTTGATGCAGATAATCCGCGTCGGCGACCGTTGTCACCGGATCGTATTCACCGGCGATAATCAGCGTCGGCAGGCGAATAGCCGCTACTTCTGCGCGTAAATCGGCGGCTGCCAGCGCATCACAGCATTCGGCGTAGCCTTCCGCATTTGAGTTCGCCAGTTGATGACACAGCTGCTCTACCTCTGCAGGCTGATGCTGACGGAAGTCATGGCTAAACCAGCGATCCGCCGCCCCCGCGGCAACCACGCCCATGCCTTCATTGCGTACGGTGCGCGCACGAGAAAGCCAGCCCGCCTGCTCGCCAATTTTGGCCGCCGTGTTGGCGACAGCCATTGCATGAAACCGCTCCGGGGCAAAGCGTGCCAGCCACAGCCCCGTCAACCCGCCCATTGAAATACCACAGAAAAATGCTTTCGGGATATTGAGATGATCGAGTAGCGTAATCACATCTTCACCCAATTGTGACAACGTCACCTTTCCGTGTTTTGCAGTTTGCCCATGACCGTGGATATCATAGCGCAACACGCGAAAATTCTTCGATAACTCAGCAACCTGGGCGTCCCACAGCGACAACGTGGTACCCAGTGAATTCGACAGCACCAGCACCGGTGCTAATTCAGGCCCATCAAGACGATAATGGATATTCATTTCCCTGCTCCTGATAGCGCGCCAGAACCTGACGCACAAAGTGTTCCGTACTGCCGATGGCGTTCGCCGGGTCCAGTAGCGGTGTAAGTTGCTCCGGAAAAAGATGCTGGCTCACCAGCGGATCGTTTTCCAGCAGCGGTTGTAACGGACAATCTAACGCTATTGCCCGGTGGCAAATTTTCTCGACTACATGGTGCGCATCGGCTTTGCCGATAAACGCCGCCAGCGCTTGAGTCACTGATTCGGCCATAATCAAACCATGGGTTATATCCAAATCGTCGCGCATTTTCTGCGCGTTAACCTGCATACCGCGCAGTAAAATTTCACTGTTTTCCATCACGCCGCCGACGAGCATGAGCAGCTCAGGCAGCGTCTCCCACTCCGCCTGCCAACCGCCGAGCGCACGCTCATGTTGCTGAATTTGTGCCGCATACAGCGTCGCCATCAGGCCCGGCGTCCGCTGGACTGCCGCCAGAATCACGGCGCAGCCAACGGGGTTGCGCTTATGCGGCATCGCCGACGACCCGCCGCGCCCCTCGGCAATCGGTTCACTGACTTCTGCCACTTCGGTTTGCATCAACAGCGAAAAATCATTGGCCAGTTTGCCCAGTGTGCCGCCAAGCCCGGCATACCAGCTTGCCACTTCGATAATGCGATCGCGCTGGCTGTGCCATGGTGTGTCTGGTAGAGAGAGATGTAGGGTCTCTGCCAGTCGCTGCGCGACTTCCGGCCCCTGTAATTTCAGTGACGCCAGGGTGCCCGCGGCGCCGCCAAACTGCAGGGCCAGTACGCGCGGGCGCATTTCAGCCAGCCGTTGCTGCCAGCGCAGTAAGGCATCGAGCGTTCCCGCAAGCTTCAGGCCAAAGGTGATGGGTAACGCATGCTGCATCCAGGTACGGCCGGGCATCAGCGTCTGCCGATGGTGTTCTACCTGTTCCGCCAGCACCTGCATCACGCGCTGCAGACGCTTGTCCGTCTCGTCCAGCGCCTGGCGCAGCTGCAACACCCTACCCGTATCAATCGCATCCTGGCTGGTAGCACCCCAGTGAACATAGCGAGAGGCCTCGGCATCCCCGGCCTTGACCCGTTGCGTGAGCTGTTTGACCAGCGGGATTGCCAGATTACCGGCATTGGCAGCATCATGAGCCAGCGCAGGAAAGTCCAGATTTTCTGCCCGGCAGGCCGCAACGATCGGATGCATCGCCGACGCCGGGATAACCCCGCACTGCGCTTGCGCCATGGCCAGCGCAGCTTCAAAATCCAGCATGCCCTGTACGGTTTGCTCATCGCTAAAAAAATCCGTCAGCGCGCGAGTACGCAATAGCGGGGTCAACAAACTCATTCCAGCTCCTTAAACGCGTTCAATGATCAGTGCAATCCCCTGGCCCACGCCGATACACATGGTGCACAGCGCGTAGCGCCCACCGGTACGACGCAGTTGATAGGCTGCCGTCATTGCCAGTCGCCCGCCGGATGCCCCTAACGGGTGACCTAACGCAATCGCCCCGCCGTTCGGGTTGACGTGCGCAGCATCATCCGGAAGCCCTAAATCACGCAGTACCGCCAGCGCCTGGGCGGCGAAGGCCTCGTTCAATTCAATAACATCCATTTGCGCCAGCGTTAGCCCGGTTTGCGCCAAGACTTTACGTACTGCGGGTGCCGGGCCAAAGCCCATGATGCGCGGCGCCACGCCGGCGGTCGCCACGCCAACCACGCGCGCTAACGGCCGCAAATCATTCTGTACCATGGCCGCTTCACTGGCTAACAGCAGCGCACAGGCACCATCGTTAACCCCAGAAGCATTACCCGCCGTGACGGTGGCATCCGGGCGCACAACACCTTTGAGTTTGGCCAGCGCCTCAATCGAGGTGCTACGCGGATGTTCATCCTGGGCAAAACAAAGCGGCTCGCCCTTACGCTGCGGGATCCATACCGGAATCAGTTCATCCGTAAATATGCCGCGACTCTGCGCATCGGCGGTACGTAGCTGGCTACGCAGCGCAAAGGCGTCCTGATCCGCGCGAGAAATAGCAAAATCGGTCGCCACGTTCTCCGCCGTTTCCGGCATGGAATCAACCCCGTAAAGGGCTTTCATCTGCGCATTAATGAAGCGCCAGCCGATGGTGGTATCTTCCATTTTCATGCTGCGGCTAAAGGCACTTTCAGCTTTGCCCATCACAAATGGCGCACGCGACATGCTTTCGACTCCGCCTGCGATCATCAGTTGTGTTTCGCCACTTTTGATAGCCCGCGCCGCAATCCCGATAGCGTCAAGGCTGGAGCCACACAGTCGGTTTACCGTACTGCCCGGCACCGTATCCGGCAACCCCGCAAGTAATAGGGCCATTCGCGCCACGTTGCGGTTGTCTTCACCCGCCTGGTTGGCACAACCGTAGATAACGTCGTCAATACGCGCTGGATCTAAACCCCGATTGCGCTCCAACAGCGCTTTTAGCGGCAAGGCCCCCAAATCATCGGCGCGAACGCTGGAAAGCGTACCACCAAAACGACCAAACGGTGTGCGCACTGCGTCGCAGATAAATGCTTGATTCATCATCATTCCTTAGGCGGTTTCTGCGACTGAGTCGTAGGTCAGGGTAACGGGGGTAATGCGTTGCAATTCATCAAAGGAGAGCCCGTTGAAAATCTCACGGACTACCGGGCCGCTATCGGTGATATCAATCACCGCCAGGTCGGTGTATATACGGCTCACGCAGCCCACCCCCGTCAACGGGTATGTGCAGTGCTCAACCAGCTTGCATTCACCGTCGCGGGTCAGGTGATCCATCATGACGAATACCTGACGCGCACCGACGGCAAGGTCCATCGCACCGCCGACGGCGGGAATTGAATCCGGCGCGCCGGTGCTCCAGTTGGCAAGGTCGCCTTTTTGCGATACCTGATACGCGCCGAGCACGCAGATATCCAGATGACCACCGCGCATCATGGCAAAGGAATCACCATGGTGGAAATAGCAGCCCCCTTGCAGCAGCGTCACGTACTCCTTACCCGCATTAATCAGCTCCGGGTCTTCTTCCCCTTCTGCGGGTTTTGGCCCCATGCCCAGCAGGCCATTTTCGCTATGCAGAAAGACTTCTTTATCCGCAGGAAGGTAGTTGGCAATGCGCGTCGGCAGGCCAATACCTAAGTTCACGTAAGCGCCTTCCGGAATATCCTGAGCGACGCGTTTAGCCATATCATCACGAGAGAGTTTTTGCATTTGGGTCTCCTTACGCACGCAGCGCCTGGTTGGCCAGATTTTCGAGCGAGAACACGCGCTGGACGAAAATCCCGGGGGTAATGATATTTTCCGGGTCCAGTTCTCCCAGCGTCACCAGATTGGCCACTTCAACAATTGTGGTTTTGGCCGCCGTGGCCATAATTGGCCCAAAGTTACGCGCCGCTTTGCGATAAACCAGGTTGCCCCAGCGGTCGCCCTGATGGGCTTTAATCAGCGCAAAATCGGCTTTTATGGGGTATTCCAGCACATAATGGCGGCCGTCAATTTCCCGAGTCTCTTTGCCTTCCGCCAGCGGCGTGCCGTAGCCGGTGGGAGTAAAAATAGCGCCAAGACCGGCACCGGCAGCTTGAATGCGCGCGGCCAGGTTACCCTGTGGCACCAGTTCCAGCTCCACTTTGCCGCGGCGGTAGAGGTCATCAAAAATCTGTGAGTCAACCTGACGCGGGAATGAGCAGATCATTTTGCGTACGCGCCCGGCTTTAAGCAGCGCCGCCAGACCAATCTCACCGTTACCGGCGTTGTTATTGATGATGGTCAGGTCACGTGCGCCCTGCTCAATCAGAGCGTCGATGAGCTGCGTCGGTTGTCCGGCTGGCCCAAAGCCGCCAATCATTATCGTCGCGCCATCGTTGATACCCGCGACGGCATCCGCCAGCGTCGACACACTTTTATCAATCATCAGGTTTGCTCCTTGATGTGCGGTTATCGCACTTATATTCGTTGTTCGCACAAAATGTGACCCGCTTAACGATGCGGGTCAAGGGCGATAATCGAAATATGGTGCGATTATCGAACATCGTGTATGTTTAACCTCAGAATGTGATCGACGGCATAAACGGAGAGAAAAATGGAGAGACATCCAGACGATAAGTTGACGGGAGATACCGACCCGTTCAAAGGTGACCCTAACTTTATGGCCTCGCTCGCTCGCGGGCTGGAGGTTATTCAGGCATTCACTCCGCAGCGTAGAGTGCTGTCTATTTCACAGATCAGCCAGAAAACCGGGATCCCGCGTGCAGCGGTGCGTCGTTGTCTGTATACCCTTGGCAAATTGGGATTTGTCTATGCGGAAGACGGGAAGAATTTTCAGCTGCGCCCGCGAATTTTATCACTTGGCCACGCGTGGCTGGCCTCAACACCGCTGGCACGTTCGGCGCAGCCGGTGCTGAAACATTTGAGTGAAATGCTCAATGAGTCATGTTCTATCGCCACCCTCGACGGCGACGATATTTTGTATATTGCCCGCGCTTCCAGCTCGCGCATTATGACCATTGATTTGGATATTGGCAGCCGTTTGCCGGCCTGGTCGACATCAATGGGACGGGTACTGCTGAGCCACCAGCCGGAAGAAAAGCTTAACGATATGCTGGCCCGTATCACCATGATCCGCTATACCCCACAGACAATTTCGTCCGTCAGCAAGCTGCGAAGTGAGCTCAAAGCGGTACGTCAGCAGGGTTATGCATTAAACGATCAGGAGCTGGAGATGGGCCTTCGTTCGTTGGCGGTACCGCTTTATAACCCGCATGGACAGGTCGAAGCAGCGCTTAATGTTGGCGTCCATGCCGGGCAGGTTTCGGCCGCTGAGATGCTCGAGCGCGTGCTGCCCGAACTGCAAAAAGCGGCTTCCGAACTGAGTTTATTGATGCGCTAACGGCTGCGCTTGGCGTGCCGCTCCCAGTTATCTTGCTTTGCGGCCTCTGATTTGCGCAGCGCAACGTAGCAAGCCCCGCTGCCGCCGTGATGCGGCAGCGCCGCGCTAAAAGCCTGCACGTCCTCAAACTCGGTGAGCCAGCGGGATAAATAGCTGCGAATGATATTGCCGTGGGAACCCTCTTCCTTTGCTTTGCCATGAATAATCAGCACATTGCGCAAACCATCCTTCTGCGCCTGATGGATAAACGCAAAAAGTTGTTGGCGGCAATTTTCCACCGTTTGGTGCATTAAGTTGAGACTCGCCTGTTGACTGTACTTACCTAGTCGTAGCTTCTCTAGTACACCTGTTTGTAGCCCTTCGCGCTTAAATTCAAGCGGCGTATCGAGCGGAACGATGTCCAAAAAGCCGGTGGTGAGAAAATTATCCAGCTGCAGCGTATCTATCTGCTGCCGGGCTCGGGAGTTACGAACCGGTTGCCAGTGGACGTCATGGCATTTTTTTAGCGGCTGAACATCATCCATGGCGTCCAGAAACAGTGATTTTTCTTCAGGATTCATGTGAACTCCCTCTTGCGACAACTGATGGATACTATAGCCGCGAGCCAGATCTGTCTCAATCCGTTTATCTTTTATGTTTAAAAATTAAACAAACCAAATATCTTCATGCGTAATTCATTCTTTTTATGAATATATTAATTGCTGCTTAAATATGATAAACCGCTAATTAAAACTTTACGCTACTTGTGAATACGTGAAATAAATCACCCAGAATTATCTGGAAAATATGCAAAGAACCGTTATAAATAGTAATACCCGCTGCGCGGAGCAAAATGTGGGAAACGGTACGGACACAACTGTGTGGTTGCTGAGGGGTCTGGCGATGTCGACAGACCCCGTTTTTTTTATTTCACGACGTAAATAAATCATTTCTTTCTTATGATCTTCAAATAGTTACATTTCTCCTTTGCGCTATTTAATATATTCTCTCCATTCTTTTAATTATTAACGTTCGATATTTTATATTGTTGCTCTTTTTATACATCCATATAATAACCATAACAAAATCATGGTTACACCTGCGAGGTATAGGGATAAGCCTATTCGCATGGTATGGTGTCAAACAAGAATATTTCGCATAACCGGATTATGTACAAATGTTGATTTTACTTGAAGATAAAATAGCCACACCGCTCGGACCGCTGTGGATCCTCTGTGATGAGAATTTTCATTTGCGCGCCGTCGAATGGGAAGAACATAGCGATCGCATGGAACAGCTGCTGAACATCCATTATCGCACCGAAGGTTATACGCGCGTCGCATCAACCAACCCAGGTGGCTTGAGCCATTTGATGACCCGCTATTTTGAAGGTGATTTGGCCATCATAGAATCGGTTCCTACCGCTACCGGTGGGACCCCCTTCCAGCGTGAGGTGTGGCAAGCGCTACGTACCATTCCCTGCGGACAGGTGATGCATTATGGTCAGCTCGCTGAGCAGCTGGGCCGTCCCGGCGCTGCACGTGCCGTGGGCGCTGCAAATGGTTCGAATCCGGTCAGTGTAGTTGTCCCCTGTCACCGCGTGATTGGTCGCAACGGTACCATGACCGGCTATGCAGGTGGTGTGCAGCGAAAAGAGTGGCTGTTACGCCATGAAGGCTACCTGCTGCTTTGATTTTCTGTGCCCTTTAGCAGCGTATCGGAAACCACTGCTCCTCGGCTTATGTGAAATTTATTGATACATATCAATTGGATATACGGCAATAAATGATATCCCTTTTTAATCTTGGGTGAATAGCGCCGCCGAGACTTACTTGCTCACCAAAAAGATGTTAAAATTGACTAATATCAATTACGGCTTGAGCAAACCTATGATCCCGGAAAAGAGAATTATACGACGCATTCAGTCTGGCGGTTGCGCTATCCATTGTCAGGATTGCAGCATCAGCCAGCTTTGCATCCCGTTCACTCTTAATGAGCATGAGCTTGATCAGCTGGATAATATTATCGAGCGTAAAAAGCCCATTCAGAAAGGGCAGACCTTGTTCAAAGCCGGTGATGAACTGAAATCTCTGTATGCGATTCGTTCTGGCACCATTAAGAGTTACACCATCACCGAACAGGGTGATGAGCAAATTACGGGTTTCCATCTGGCAGGCGATTTAGTTGGCTTCGATGCTATCGGTACCGGCCACCATCCGAGCTTTGCTCAGGCGCTGGAGACATCGATGGTTTGTGAAATCCCGTTTGAAACGCTGGACGATTTATCCGGTAAGATGCCAAATCTGCGCCAGCAGATGATGCGTCTGATGAGCGGTGAGATTAAAGGCGATCAGGACATGATCCTGCTGCTGTCGAAGAAAAACGCCGAAGAGCGCCTGGCTGCGTTCATCTATAACCTGTCACGTCGTTTCGCTCAACGTGGTTTCTCACCGCGTGAATTCCGTCTGACCATGACCCGAGGCGATATTGGCAACTACCTCGGTCTGACGGTTGAAACCATCAGCCGCCTGTTAGGCCGCTTCCAGAAAAGCGGTATGCTGGCAGTGAAAGGCAAATACATTACCATTGAAAACAGCGATGCGCTGGCGGTACTGGCGGGACATTCTCGTAACGTCGCATAACCGTCTTCCCCCTATGCCGTTTTCTATAAAACCCCGCTTCGACGGGGTTTTCTTTTTTACGTAGCCCTACACTATCGGCAGCGATATGTGTTCGATTAGGCCATCCTGAAGGGTCTATTAAGACCGGCGTTATCCTAAAATTAATGGTTTGTCTGAGGAGGCCATTAAAACAATATTTATCGCAGCCTATTGATCTTGCATATACTCTTTCTTAGAGATAAAAAGTGTCATGGCTACTAATGAAAAGAACCACTTAAAAGAGGACACTCATGCGCACGGCCATACTGCCAGTGAGTTTTTCAGTTCTCCTGCTCATTGCCGGCGTTGCTATTTTAAATGCCCAACTTTGGTATTCGGCACAGTCGAATAGCTTAACGGGTGCGATGCATACCATCGATAAAATTGACGCCATCCTCGATGAGGCGCGTCTGGCGACCAAAACAGCGCTCAACATCGCGAACGAAAATTGCTCGGCGGAAAATCAATACCGACTGGGGACTGAGGCTGCGCTAAATCCGCATCTCAGGACCATCGCGATCCTCAAAGCTAACCGGGTTTGGTGTTCGTCATTACCCGGCAATCGCGTGCTATTGGTTAATCTTTCCGTTTTACCCAATATGAAATTACTGCTTTTATCGGCAAAACAAACCACCAACAGCCTACCGGTGCTTCTTTACCAAACGCATTCGTCCGACGGTAAAATATTTGTCAGTATCAGCGATGCGCATATTCGCGACGCCTTAAGTAGTTATATCCCCGATACCCGATACTCCCTGGTTATCGATGGCAACAGACTCGCGACGCTTGGCGATATCAGCACCGGGCCGCTTAATGAAAAAACAACACGCAGTCTGAGTTCACACCGTTACCCTTTCAGCATTGAGTATCAGCTTCCCCCCTTTTTCAGCCCGTTACGTGTCATACAACAAGGTTCGGGGCTGTTATTATTTATACTATTTCTCTCCAGCACCGTAGCCTATACGTTGTATAAATATGCGAATAAATACACCACACCCGAAGAAAATCTACGGCGTGCCATTGAGAATGGTCAGATAATCCCGTTCTATCAACCAATCGTGAATGGGCGAACGGGTAAAATACACGGTGTTGAAGTGCTGGCGCGCTGGAAACATGACCGCGTTGGGTATATTTCCCCCTCAACGTTTATTCCGCTTGCCGAAAAAACGGGTTTAATTATCCCGCTAACGAAAAGGCTAATGGATCAAGTTATCCCTCAGATGAATAAGATTGCCAGTAAATTGCCAAAGGGCTTTCACATTGGTATCAATTTCAGTGCATCACAACTCAGCAATCCCACATTTATGGCAGATTGCCTGCAGTATCAGGATAGATTTCAGCACGACCATTTAAAACTGGTGCTGGAATTAACCGAACGCGAACCGCTACACATTGACGACCATTTAATCGCCAATGTGAATAATTTGCAGCGCCATGGATTTTTTATCGCGCTGGATGATTTTGGTACCGGATATTCAGGAATTTCTTACCTACACGATTTAAATATCGATTTTATCAAAATTGATCAAAGCTTCGTCAGCCGCGTAGATAGCCATGAGGACTCCACCATGTTGCTGGACTGCGTGCTTGATATGGTGAATAAGCTTTCGTTGCAAATCGTGGCCGAGGGCGTAGAAACCGCGGAGCAACTGGAATATCTCAATCGTAAAAACATCGCGTTAATGCAAGGCTATTATTTTTATAAACCGCTCACCTACGTTGAGTTGGTTATCGCCCTGCTGGCTCAGGATCATAAAGAAATCAACGTCGACTAAAGGTCCTGTCGCAGCCTATTTGCCGGACGTCCACACCGGAGAACGTCGTCCAAAACGCCTCAAGCTAGCGCCCAAATGACTGGGTATTTATCCTGATTTATTGATCTGGCAAAGGTTCTCCCCTGTTTCATTCCCGCTATATGAGTTATCTTTTACTGACAAACTGTGGTTACAGCTGTAAGGAGACCCTGTATGGCCAAGTATCAGAACATGCTCGTTGCTATCGATCCCAATCAGGACGATCAACCCGCGCTGCGACGCGCTGTTTATCTGCATCAACGGATTGGCGGTCGCATTAAAGCGTTTTTACCGATCTATGATTTTTCCTATGAGATGACGACCCTTCTGTCTCCCGATGAGCGTACCGCAATGCGCCAGGGCGTGATTAGCCAGCGTACCGCATGGATCCGCGAGCAGGCGAAATACTATCTGGATGCGGGTGTACCGCTAGAGATTAAAGTGGTTTGGCATAATCGTCCGTTCGAAGCGATTATCCAGGAAGTGATCAGCGGCGGCCATGACCTCATGCTGAAGATGGCCCACCAGCACGATAAACTCGAATCCGTTATTTTCACCCCAACCGACTGGCACCTTCTGCGTAAATGCCCATGCCCGGTATGGATGGTGAAAGACCAGCCTTGGCCAGAAGGCGGGAAAGCGCTGGTGGCCGTCAATCTCGCCAGCGAAGAGGCGTATCACAATGCGTTGAACGAGAAGCTGGTTAAGGAAACCCTGGAACTTGCCGAACAGGTTAACCATACCGAGGTTCATCTGATCGGTGCTTATCCGGTCACGCCAATCAACATTGCGATTGAGCTGCCTGATTTTGACCCAAGCGTTTACAACGATGCGATTCGCGGCCAGCATCTGCTCGCGATGAAGTCGTTGCGTCAAAAATTCAGCATTGATGAGAAGTTTACCCACGTTGAGAAAGGGCTGCCTGAGGAAGTGATTCCTGATTTGGCCGCGCACCTTGATGCCGGTATCGTGGTGCTGGGTACCGTGGGGCGTACCGGCATTTCTGCCGCCTTCCTGGGGAATACCGCAGAACAGGTTATCGATCACCTACGCTGTGACCTGCTTGCGATTAAGCCGAACGATTATCAGACTCCCGTCGAAATGGATGACGAAGAAGACGATTGATTTTTCACTCAGGCACAAAAAAACCGGCGCAAGCCGGTTTTTTTATCTCTGCTGCATGACTCACCGCTCAGCATTAGGCGGTTCTGTCTGCCCTGGAAGGAATATCAGTGGAGCCCTAGTCGCCAGGCAAAATCGATTTCTTCTTTCAGTTCGATGGAGGATAGCGCCATCAGATCGGCAAATTCCAGTTCGAGCTGTTTAACGCGTTTCAGGTACTGCGCGGGAGTTAAAGACGTGGTATCACGGCGGAGAAATTCGATTGCCAACTGTGCTGGCGTTAACAAGGTATCCATAATTTCCTCATAGATGTGGACGACTTTGCACAGTATAACACCATTGAGTGCGCGTTTTTTGACCAAAAACAATCACCAGACAAATAAAAAAGCCGCCAGGCTACGTCACCGGCGGCTTCAGACGTTTACAAAAAAATCAGAGCGCTTTCAGAATCGCATCCACGCTGGCTTTGGCATCGCCAAACAGCATCTGGGTGTTCTCTTTAAAGAACAGCGGATTCTGCACTCCAGCGTAGCCGGTGTTCATCGAGCGTTTGAAGACGATAACGTTCTGTGCTTTCCATACCTCGAGCACCGGCATGCCGGCAATTGGGCTCTTCGGATCGTCAAGCGCAGCGGGGTTTACCGTATCGTTCGCGCCGATAACCAGCACGGTGTCGGTATCAGAGAAATCATCATTGATTTCATCCATCTCCAGCACGATATCGTAAGGCACCTTGGCTTCCGCCAGCAGTACGTTCATGTGGCCCGGCAGACGCCCGGCAACCGGGTGAATACCGAAGCGGACTTTCACGCCACGTGCACGCAGTTTTTCGGTGATCTCTGCCACCGGATACTGTGCCTGAGCAACCGCCATCCCATAACCTGGGGTGATGATAACCGAGTGGGATTCCTTCAGCATTTCCGCCGTTTCTTCAGCACTAATTTCACGGTGCTCACCCACTTCTTCGTCGCTACCGGTTGAGGAACCATCGGTACCAAAACCACCGGCAATCACGCTGAAGAACGAACGGTTCATCGCCTTACACATAATGTACGACAGAATCGCACCGGACGAACCGACCAACGCACCGGTCACAATCAGCAAGTCGTTGCTGAGCATAAAGCCCGCCGCCGCCGCCGCCCAACCGGAGTAAGAGTTCAGCATGGAAACCACGACCGGCATATCAGCCCCGCCGATGGAGGCCACCAGATGCCAACCAAATGCCAACGCGATAACGGTCATGATAAGCAGGCACAGAACCTGAGTTCCGACGCTATCGGTGCGTACAAATGCAATCAGCAGCAGGAAAGACACCACCAGCGCCGCCAGGTTCAGCTTGTGACGATTAGGCAGCATCAGCGGTTTAGAGGACATTTTGCCGCACAGCTTGCCGAACGCCACGATAGAACCGGTAAAGGTTACCGCACCAATGAAGATGCCAAGGAACACTTCGGTCAGATGAATATTGACCAGAATTTGCTCCATGCCAGTTTCGTGCTGCAGGTAGCTGTTAAAACCAACCAGCACCGCGGCCAGACCCACAAAGCTGTGCAGGACGGCAACCAGCTCCGGCATTTCGGTCATTTCAACTTTCTTCGCCAGACGAATACCAATCGCGCCGCCGATGATCATCGCCAGGATAATCCAGCCAACGTTATGGCTGTCCGGCCCGAGGATGGTCGCAATCAGCGCAATCGCCATACCGGCAATACCGAAGTAGTTGCCCTGCTGTGACGTTTCGTGTTTTGACAGCCCCGCCAGGCTAAAAATAAATAGGATCGCGGCAACAATGTATGCAGCTGTAACTAATCCACCAGACATTTGTTACCCCTTATCCTTTGCGGAACATTTTCAGCATGCGCTGAGTGACGGTGAAACCACCAAAAATATTAATACTGGCGATCAGTACCGCGATAAAACTCAGGAAGCTGACCCAACCGCCGTGGCCGATCTGCAGTAACGCACCGACCACAATAATGCCGGAGATAGCATTGGTGACCGACATCAGCGGCGTATGCAGCGCATGCGACACGTTCCACACCACGTAGTAACCCACCACGCAGGAGAGCGCAAAGACGGTAAAGTGACCGAGGAACTCTTTCGGCGCAACGTTGGCCAGCCAGCCAAACAGAATAATCGCCAGCGCCATCAGCGCATATTTGCGCCACGGTGAAGCCGGTTTTTCCGCTTCTTTTGGTGTCTCAACGGCTTTCGGGGCCGCCTGCGGCTGTGCTGAAACCTGAATAGGCGGTGCCGGCCAGGTCACTTCACCTTCGCGAATTACCGTAACGCCACGAATCACGACGTCGTCAAAATCGATGGTGACGTTCCCGTCTTTTTCCTTACACAGCAGTTTGAGCAAGTTGACCAGGTTGGTGCCGTACAGCTGAGAAGACTGGGTTGGCAGGCGTCCAGCAAGGTCGGTATAGCCAATCACCTTCACGCCATTCGCGGTGGTGAACACTTCACCCGGCACGGTGTATTCACAGTTGCCGCCGTTTTGCGCCGCCAGATCAACCACGACGCTACCTGGCGTCATGGAATCCACCATTTCGCGCGTGATCAGCTTCGGTGCAGGTTTGCCCGGAATTAGCGCGGTGGTCACGATAATATCGACTTCTTTCGCCTGAGCGGCAAATAGCGCCATTTCCGCAGCGATAAAGGCTTCGGACATGACTTTCGCATAGCCATCGCCGCTGCCAGCTTCTTCTTTGAAGTCGAGTTCAAGGAATTCGGCGCCCATACTCTGCACCTGCTCTTTTACTTCAGGGCGGGTGTCAAATGCGCGCACAATGGCGCCAAGGCTGTTTGCAGCACCAATGGCGGCAAGGCCGGCAACACCAGCACCAATCACCATCACTTTTGCAGGAGGGACCTTACCGGCGGCGGTGATTTGCCCGGTAAAGAAGCGACCAAACTCGTGGGCAGCTTCCACAATGGCACGGTAACCGGCAATGTTAGCCATTGAGCTGAGCGCATCCAGCGACTGAGCGCGGGAGATACGCGGGACGGAGTCCATTGCCATCACGTTAATGTGACGTTCGGCAAGCTTAGCCATCAGTTCGGCGTTCTGTGCCGGCCAGATAAAGCTAATCAGCGTCGTGCCCGGATTGAGATTCGGGATCTCATCTTCCGTTGGCGCGTTGACCTTAAGAATAACATCCGACTGCCAGACCGCTTCAGCGGAGACGATTTCAGCGCCCGCTTGCACAAATGCTTCATCATCAAAGCTGGCCAGTTTTCCTGCGCCACTTTCAATTGCCACGCTGAAACCGAGCTTAAGCAGCTGCTCCACCGTTTTCGGCGTTGCTGCTACTCGCGTTTCCTGGGCCCACCTCTCTTTTGGTACACCAATACGCATAACTATTCCCTTCCATCGGTTCTTATATGATGGTTTGCCGTTTTGCCAGTTTGTTGCGGGTAACCCATTGCGAGCTAACAGGCGAACAACCTGAATAAATAAAACAGTAACAAACTGACTATAACCTACTGAAAATACCGATTGTGATCTAGCGCCAAAAATTACTATTTTGCATTAAATGCCAAATAATGAGTTCACAGGGCTACAAACAGCGATATTTACCCCGATTTGATAAGCAGGCCTCATAATTCGCTTAATCAGCACGGGAAAACATGATTATTCTCGGGCGAGATAGGGCAATTAACATTCCATTAACTTAAAAAAGTCATATGGTTGACCGCTTTTACTGGTCAAGCGCCCGTTTTTTCAACATATCAGGAAAAGTTATCCAAAACCGTCACCGGGTTCGCATCTGAAGTTAAAAATGACGCAGACAGTGGAGTCATTTCAATGCCATAATCAGATGTTTTCCTGTTAACAACATTTCCCGAATTTGGTTTGCGCAAGGCGAAGGATTATTTTTATGAAGCTTAAGAACACCCTCCTCGTGTCCGCCATGTTGTCTGCCGCGGCGATGTCCGCTCACGCAGCCACGGAGCTGACCCCGGAGCAAGCGTCCGCACTAAAACCTTATGACCGCGTTGTGATTACCGGTCGCTATACCGCCATTGGCGATGCGGTACAGGCAATGTCCCGTAAAGCGGACAAAGAAGGCGCAGCCTCTTTTTACGTTGTCGACACCTCTGACTACGGCAACAGCGGGAACTGGCGCGTAACAGCCGATTTCTATAAAGAAGACGCGCCTAAAGCCGACGTGCCGAAAAACCGCGTAATTAACGGCGTGATGGAACTGCCAAAAGACCAGGCCGTCGCGCTGGTTCCTTACGATACCGTCACCGTTCAGGGCTTCTACCGCAGCCAGCCTGAAGTCAACGACGCCATCACCAAAGCGGCGAAAGCCAAAGGTGCAGCCTCCTTCTTTATCGTGCGTCAGGTTGATGCTAACGATGGCGGCAACCAGCGCATTACCGCTTACATCTACAAAGCCGATGCTGAAAAACGCGTACTGCAGAGCCCGGACGCAATTCCAGCGGATTCTGATGCTGGTCGTAAAGCGCTGGCAGCAGGCGGCGAAGCGGCGAAACAGGTTGAAATCCCAGGGGTGGCCACTACCGCAGCCGTGGGTTCCGGTACGGGTGTAGGCCGATTCTTTGAAACTCAGTCCTCGAAAGGCGGGCGTTACAGTGTCACGCTGCCGGACGGAACTAAAGTAGAAGAGCTGAACAAAGTAGCCGCCGCACAGATGGTGCCTTTCGACAGCATCAAGTTCACCGGTAACTACGGCAACATGACCGAAGTGTCCTACCAGGTGGCAAAACGCGCCGCGAAGAAAGACGCGAAGTACTATCACATTACGCGTCAGTGGCAAGAGCGTGGCGGTAACGTCACCATCAGCGCCGACCTGTATAAATAATCCTCACCGAAAGGCGGCGCAAGCCGCCTTTTTTATCCCTTTCAGCCATACCCCTGTTGCATGTGCGCATCTCTCTCCGTAAAATCGCCGCCTCAGCGCAATCCTCCATGTTTATGCGATTTCGCCAAATAAATATTCTTGTTCTTCTCCTTCCACGACAGGATTCACATGGAAAAGAAATTAGGGCTTAGCGCCCTGACCGCTCTGGTTCTGAGCTCTATGCTCGGTGCGGGCGTTTTTAGTTTGCCGCAAAACATGGCAGAAGTTGCCAGCCCTGCCGCCTTGCTGATTGGCTGGGCCATTACCGGCGTCGGCATTCTGTTCCTGGCTGTCGCCATGCTGGTGCTGACCCGCATTCGTCCGGATTTGGACGGCGGCATCTTTACCTATGCGCGTGAAGGATTTGGTGAACTTGTCGGCTTTTGCTCTGCCTGGGGCTACTGGCTCTGCGCGGTGATTGCCAACGTCTCTTATCTGGTCATCGTCTTTTCCGCCCTGAGTTTCTTTACCGATACGCCGGAACTGCGCCTGTTTGGCGACGGTAACACCTGGCAGTCCATTGTCGGGGCATCCGTACTGTTGTGGGTGGTGCATTTTCTGGTGCTGCGCGGCGTACAGACAGCCGCCAGTATCAACCTCGCCGCGACGCTCGCCAAGCTGGTGCCTCTGGGGCTGTTTATCGTCCTCGCCGCCATTGCCTTTAATAGCGACGTTTTCACGCTGGACTTCCACGGTATCGATTTAGGCGTACCGGTATGGGAGCAGGTGAAGAACACGATGCTCATCACTCTGTGGGTGTTTATCGGTGTGGAAGGCGCTGTGGTCGTTTCCGCGCGTGCACGTAATAAAAAGGATGTCGGCCGCGCAACACTGCTGGCGGTGATTTCTGCGCTGTGCGTCTATCTGCTGGTTACGCTGCTGTCGATGGGCGTGGTGGCGCGTCCTGAGCTGGCGGAAATGCGTAACCCGTCAATGGCCGGTTTGATGGTGCGCATGATGGGCTCCTGGGGTGAGATCGTGATTGCCGCCGGGTTGATTATTTCCGTCTGCGGCGCCTATTTGAGCTGGACGATTATGGCGGCAGAAGTCCCGCTGCTGGCGGCGACGCATAAAGCCTTCCCGCGCGTCTTTGCACGTCAGAACGCCAATAACGCCCCTTCCGCATCTCTGTGGCTCACTAACCTCAGCGTGCAGGCAAGTCTGGTGCTGATCTGGCTGACCGGTTCCGACTACAACACCTTGCTGACCATCGCCTCTGAAATGATTCTGGTGCCGTATTTTCTCGTCGGCGCATTCTTATTAAAGGTCGCTCGTCGCCCATTACATAAGGTGATTGGTGTCGGAGCCTGTATTTATGGCTTATGGTTATTATATGCTTCCGGACCGATGCATCTGCTGCTGTCGGTGGTGCTCTATGCGCCGGGACTGTTGGTGTTTATTTATGCGCGACGCACGCATGTCGATAATGTTCTGCTTAAGCGTCGCGAACTGGCCTTGATTGGCCTGCTGCTGGTTGCCGCCGTTCCGGCAACGTGGATGTTGGTGAGGTAACGTGCGCGGCCTCATCGTCAATTTGATAAGGAAAAAACGATGGGAAATATGCTATCACGTCCAATCCTGATAACCGGTGGAGGCCGTCGCATCGGCCTCGCCCTTGCCCACCATTTTCTCACCCAGCAGCAACCGGTGATCCTCAGTTACCGCACCCATTATCCGGCGATTGACGTGATGCGAAAAGCGGGCGCGGTCTGTATTGAAGCCGATTTCTCCACCGATGAAGGCATTTATACTTTTGCCGACAAGGTCAGAGAACAGTGCACCAGCCTGCGTGCCGTACTGCATAACGCCAGCGGCTGGCTGGCCGAAAGCCCAACCGCTTCGTTAAGCCACGTGCTGAATTCCATGCTGCAAATTCACGTCCACGCCCCCTACCTGCTCAATCACGCGCTGGAAGATCTGCTGCGCGGGCATGGACATGCCGAGGGCGATATTATTCACTTTACTGATTATGTGGTTGAACGCGGCAGCGACAAACATATCGCCTATGCTGCCAGTAAAGCGGCGCTGGATAATATGACCCGCTCGTTTGCCCGTAAGCTTGCGCCAGAAGTGAAGGTGAATGCTATTGCACCAGCGCTGGTGCTGTTTAACGAAGACGATGATGAGGCGTATCGTCAGAAAGCGTTGAATAAGTCGCTCATGAAGATAGCCGCCGGGGAGAAAGAGATTATCGATCTCGTGGATTACATCCTCGGCAGCTGCTACGTCACCGGCCGTACCTTTGCGGTCGACGGCGGTCGTCCACTGGTTTAGTGCAAGCGGCCCCACAGAAAAATCAGCAGCCAGGCGCTCACGCCCCAGCAGGCCACCGCGCCTGCTAGCGCCAGCGGCAGGCGCATCATCCCGGTGAAGTACCAAAGCGACAGCAGGTAGAGAAAATACGGGATAATCGACCACATACCAAACACAATGGTGGCGCGCAGCGCCTCCGTTCCCCGCTCGCTGGCGACAATATAATGCGCGATCAGCGCAAACGTTGGAAACAGCGGAATCAGCCCGGCAATGGCGTAATTTTTGGTTTTCGCCAGTACGCCAATCAGTACCACCACCAGCGCCCCGAGCAGCGCCTTAATTAACAACCCCATTTCATTTTTCACCGCTAGACAACATGTTGTCTCAGCATAGCGGATACGCTTTTGATTATGAATAGAAAACGTCGTCGCCATTACCCACAGTAATAGGGCTTAACTTGATCTCGCTCACCCCATTCGTATGATGAATCCTTACAATCGTCATACTCTTTTAGTTGTATACCTCCATCATTAAGGCCATTGTTTTGTCCAGTCTACGCCGCTCGCTTTTGGCGCTGCTCACCTGCGTCCCTCTCTTTGCCCACGCCTCCGCTCTCAACCAAATTAACATGGCCTGGCCGGTCAACGTCGGCCCGCTCAACCCGCATCTGTATACGCCGAACCAGATGTTTGCCCAAAGTATGGTGTATGAACCGCTGGTAAAATATCAGGCAGATGGTTCAGTGGCACCGTGGCTGGCAACCCGTTGGACACATTCGGAAGACGGCAAAACCTGGATCTTCACCCTGCGCCAGGATGTCACGTTCTCCAACGGCGAAGCCTTTAATGCACGCGCCGCTGCCGAAAATTTCCGGGTGGTGCTCGATAACCGCCAGCGCCACGCCTGGCTGGAATTGGTGAATCAAATTGTCGATGTCAACGCGCTCGACGATTATCGGCTGCAAATCCGCCTGAAAAGCGCCTATTACCCATTCCTGCAAGAACTCGCCCTGCCGCGCCCTTTCCGTTTTATCGCCCCATCGCAGTTTAAAGATAACGAAACACTACACGGGATTAAAACGCCGATCGGCACAGGGCCGTGGGTCCTCACCGAGTCAAAACTTAATCAATACGACGTGCTAGTGCGTAACGATCGTTACTGGGGGGAAAAACCGGCATTGCAGAAGATTACCGTCAAGGTAATCCCGGACCCAACCACCCGCGCCGTCGCATTTGAAACGGGCGATATCGACCTGCTGTACGGCAACGAAGGCTTGCTGCCGCTCGACACCTTCGCCCGCTTTAGCCACATCCCAACCTACCGCACGCAACTCTCTCAGCCGATTGAAACGGTCATGCTGGCGCTGAATTCGGCAAAATCCCCAACCCGAGAACTGTCAGTGCGTGAAGCGTTAAACCACGCGGTGGATAAGAAAGCACTAATCGACAACGTGCTGTACGGCACCCAGCAGGTCGCCGACACCCTGTTTGCGCCATCCGTTCCCTACGCCGACATCGGCCTGAAACCACGCCAGTACGACCCGCAGCTAGCAAAATCCCTGCTGGAAAAAGCAGGCTGGGGCCTGCCAAACGGAAAAGTCATCCGTGAGAAGGACGGACAACCGCTGCGCATCGAACTGGCCTTTATCGGCACCGACGCGCTCAGCAAATCGATGGCCGAAATTATGCAAGCGGATATGCGTAAAGTGGGCGTCGACGTGGTGCTGGTTGGTGAGGAAGAAAGCAGCATTTATGCCCGCCAGCGCGATGGGCGTTTTGGCATGATCTTCAACCGCACCTGGGGCGCGCCGTACGATCCGCACGCGTTTATGAGTTCGATGCGCGTACCGTCACACGCTGATTTCCAGGCGCAGCAAGGGCTTGCCGACAAACCGATTATCGATAAAGAGATTGGCCAAGTGATGGAAACTCGCGATGTGACCCAACGCCAGGCGCTGTACCGCGATATTCTCACGCGCCTACACAATGACGCGGTCTATCTGCCCATCAGCTATATCTCGATGATGGTTGTCGCCAAACCGTCGCTGGGAAAAATCCCCTTCGCGCCGATTGCCTCGGATATCCCGTTCGAACAGATGACCCCGGAGAAACGCTGATGCTGCGCTATGTATTACGGCGCGTGGCGCTGCTGATCCCAATGGTGTTAGCTGCGTCAGTGATTATCTTCCTGCTGCTGCGTTTGGGCACCGGTGACCCGGCACTCGACTATTTACGGCTCTCCAACCTGCCGCCAACGCCGGATATGGTTGCTTCAACGCGCGTCATGCTGGGGCTGAATCAGCCATTGGTCGTGCAGTACGGCAGCTGGTTGTGGAAAGCGCTGCATCTCGATTTTGGTATTTCATTCGCCAGCCAACGTCCGGTGTTGGATGACATGCTGAACTTCCTGCCCGCCACCCTGGAGCTGGCAGGTGCCGCGCTGGTGCTGATACTGCTAACCTCCGTCCCACTGGGCATTTGGGCGGCACGTCATCGCGATCGCCTGCCGGATTTTGTGGTGCGGATTATCGCTTTTCTCGGCGTATCCATGCCCAATTTCTGGCTGGCGTTTCTGTTGGTGATGCTGTTCTCGGTTTATTTGCAATGGTTACCGGCGCTGGGCTACGGCGGCTGGCAGCACTTGATTCTTCCCGCCGTGTCGATTGCCTTTATGTCGCTGGCGATTAATGCTCGCCTGCTGCGGGCCAGCATGCTCGACGTGGCCGGGCAGCGCCACGTCACCTGGGCGAAACTGCGTGGCCTGAGCGACAGGCAAACCGAGCGCCGCCATATTTTACGCAATGCCTCGCTGCCGGTCGTGACCGCGGTCGGCATGCACATTGGCGAGCTGATTGGTGGGACGATGATTATCGAGAATATCTTTGCCTGGCCGGGCGTAGGCCGCTACGCGGTGTCGGCGATTTTTAATCGTGACTACCCGGTTATCCAGTGCTTTACGCTGATGATGGTGATTGTTTTCGTGGTCTGTAATTTAGTGGTCGATCTGCTGAATGCCGCGCTGGATCCCCGTATTCGCCGTCATGAAGGAGCGCATTCATGAAGTTTTTCCTCTCCTCCCGTGGGTCGGTTCGCCTGGCGATGATCATTATCGCCGCACTGGCACTGGTCGCGCTCACCAGCCAGTGGTGGCTGCCCTACGATCCGCAGGCCATTGATCTACCGTCGCGTTTACAGGGTGCCGGTGTTCAGCATTGGCTGGGCACCGATCATCTGGGACGCGATATTTTTTCCCGTCTGCTGGCTGCTACTCGCGTCTCGCTAGGCTCGGTGATGGCTTGTCTGCTGCTGGTGCTGGTACTTGGCATCATAATCGGCGGCAGCGCCGGGCTTATCGGAGGTCGCGTTGATCAGCTCACCATGCGCGTCGCCGACATGTTTATGACCTTCCCGACTTCGATTCTGTCGTTCTTTATGGTCGGTGTATTGGGCACGGGGTTGACCAACGTGATTATTGCCATCGCCCTGTCGCACTGGGCATGGTATGCACGTATGGTGCGCAGCCTGACCATTGCCCTGCGTCAGCGCGAATTTGTGCTTGCTTCACGGCTTTCTGGCGCTGGACATCTGCGGGTGTTTAGCGACCATCTGGCAGGCGCAGTTATACCCTCTCTGCTGGTGCTGGCCACGCTGGATATCGGCCATATGATGCTGCACGTCGCCGGAATGTCCTTCCTCGGCCTTGGCGTTACGGCGCCAACCGCCGAATGGGGGGTGATGATTAACGACGCGCGCCAGTATATCTGGACCCAGCCGTTGCAAATGTTCTGGCCGGGTCTGATGCTGTTTATCTGCGTTATGGCATTTAATCTGCTGGGTGATGCGCTACGCGATCACCTCGATCCTCATCTGGTGACGGAGGCCGCGCACTGATGCCGCAACACATTGAAATACATAATTTTGCCCTCCAGGCTGAGCGCCCGCTGGTACGTGACGTTTCGTTGACCATTCAGCGTGGCCGCGTGCTGGCGCTGGTCGGCGGTAGCGGCAGTGGAAAATCACTCACCTGCGCGGCGGCGCTCGGCATTTTACCCGCTGGCGTACGCCAAACTGCAGGAACGCTTCTCGCCGATGGCCGTCCGGTCTCACCCGCTGATTTGCGTGGCGGCACCATTGCGACCATTATGCAAAATCCGCGCAGCGCATTTAACCCACTGCATACCATGGCGAATCACGCGCGGGAGACTTGCCGCGCGTTGGGTAAACCCGCCGACGACGCTACGCTTTGCGAGGCACTCGCCGCCGTAGGGTTGGCGGATGCCGAACGTGTCATGAGGCTCTATCCATTTGAAATGAGTGGCGGCATGCTGCAGCGCATGATGATCGCCATGGCCATTCTGTGTGATGCGCCGTTTATCGTCGCCGATGAACCGACCACCGACCTCGACGTGGTCGCCCAAGCGCGCATTCTCGATCTGCTGGCCAGGATGATGAAAACCCGTCAACCGGGTCTGCTGCTGGTCACTCACGATATGGGTGTCGTGGCCCGTCTGGCTGACGATGTCGCGGTCATGGATAACGGCGTCATCGTTGAACAAGGTGATGTCGAAACCGTATTTCATGCCCCCCAGCATCACGTCACCCGTCATCTGGTGGCGGCGCATCTCGCCCTCTACGGCCTGGAGTTATCATCATGACGTTACTGGCTGTCGCGACAGCGTCACATCATTATCAAGGAACCACGGCGCTCAATGATGTTTCATTGGCATTGAAAGACGGCGAAACCGTTGCGCTGCTAGGACGTAGCGGCTGCGGAAAAAGTACCTTAGCGCGTCTGCTGGTAGGGCTGGAGCATCCTGCACAGGGAACGGTTTGCTGGCGCGGTGCTCCCCTCAAAACGCTCAACCGCGCGAGAAAAAAGGCGTTTCGTCGGGAAATTCAGATGGTGTTTCAGGACTCCATCAGCGCGGTCAATCCACGCAAAACCGTACGTGATATTTTACGAGAGCCCATGCGTCATCTGCTGTCGCTAAATAAAAGTGAGCAGCTGGCGCGAGCAAGCGCAATGCTGAATGCCGTCGATCTCGACGACAGTGTGCTCGACAAAAGGCCACCCCAGTTGAGTGGCGGTCAGCTCCAGCGAGTGTGTCTCGCGCGCGCGCTGGCGGTGGAGCCAAAGCTGCTGATCCTCGATGAAGCCGTTTCCAATCTGGATTTGGTGTTACAGGCGGGTGTCATCGCCCTGCTTAAAAAACTGCAGCGGCAGTTGGGCACCGCATGCCTGTTTATTACCCACGACTTACGCCTGGTTGAACGGTTTTGCCAGCGGGTGATGGTAATGGATGAGGGACAAATCATTGAGACCCAGATTATCAGCGACACACTGACCCTAACCTCTCCTGCCGGGCGCGAACTACAGCAGGCCGTTCTTCCCGCCTTCCCCCTTCACCGAAATAAGGTCTAAAGCGATGCAACGCGTTACGATAACTCTTGATGATGATTTACTGGTCACGCTCGATAACCTGAGCCAGCGCCGTGGCTACCACAATCGTTCGGAAGCCATCCGCGATATTCTGCGCGATACGCTGGCGCAGGAATCGACCCAGCAGCACGGAACCCAGGGTTTCGCGGTACTCTCCTACGTTTATGAGCATGAGAAACGTGATTTAGCTAGCCGACTGGTCTCCTCTCAGCATCACCAACACGATCTTTCGGTATCAACTCTACACGTGCATATCAATCACGAGGACTGCCTGGAAATTGCCGTGCTCAAAGGCGACATGGGCGACGTACAGCATTTTGCGGATGATGTGATATCTCAACGCGGCGTACGACACGGTCATTTGCAATGTTTGCCTGACCACGAATGATTTGTGCCTGTGATAATTGCGTGTTTTTCGGTATCGTAGCGTTTTCGCCAGCCATGATGTAGAGCAATGAATAAGATCGTTTATGTTGAAGATGATCCCGATGTTGGGGCGCTGATCGCCGCCTACCTCGGCAAGCATGATATGGATGTCGTCGTTGAACCGCGCGGTGATAATGCCGAAGCAACGATTGCCCGTGAAAACCCCGATCTGGTGCTGCTGGATATTATGCTGCCGGGAAAAGATGGCATGACGCTTTGCCGCGACCTGCGCGGACAGTGGCAAGGGCCGATCGTATTGCTCACTTCGCTCGATAGCGACATGAACCATATCTTGTCGCTGGAAATGGGTGCCAACGACTACATTCTCAAAACCACGCCGCCGGCCGTGCTGCTAGCACGTCTGCGTTTGCATCTGCGACAGAACACCACCACCAGCAACAGCATTGCGGCCGCGCAACCAACGCTTACCCCACACAAGGCGCTGCGTTTCGGTACTCTTTCCATTGATCCGGTCAATCGTCAGGTGCTGCTGAGCGGCGATAATATCGCGCTGTCGACCGCTGATTTTGAACTGCTGTGGGAGCTGGCCACGCATGCGGGGCAGATTATGGACCGCGACGCACTTCTGAAAAACCTGCGCGGGGTGAGCTATGACGGGATGGACCGCAGCGTTGACGTTGCCATCTCGCGCTTACGTAAGAAATTGCTCGATAGCGCCACCGAGCCGTATCGTATTAAGACGGTTCGCAATAAAGGCTATCTGTTCGCGCCTCACGCCTGGGAATAATGGAGAGTCTAACAGCAGATTATGCTGGGTGTAAAAATAGAACCCTCGGGAAGTCTGACACCACACGACTTTAAAACAACGTGATTATGCTGCCACCTGACTAACCTTTAGCCAGGTGGCAATATTTTGTATAAAAAATCAAACTGCTATCTCTGCCGACTGTACACCGCGTGCAAATCCAGCTTCCAGCAGCCCCAGCGTTACGTCATAAATCGCTTTTGCATTGAGGCCATCATCCGTCAGCGGAAAACTCAGCACTGCATCGCGAACCACGGTCATCGACAGCCCCAGATCGGAACCCGCGCGAATTGTGGAGTTCACGCAGAATCCCGCCACCGCACCGATAACCGCAACTTCACGGATATTTTCACCTTGCAGCCACGCATAGAGATCGGTTGAACTAAACGCCGAAGAAGTATGCTTCACAAAGACCACTTCTCCCGATTGCTCGCCAAAGCCCTCAACCGGTAAAAAATGCGGTGATGAAGTATGCATCGGCGAACCCGGTTCGAGGGTTTGATGGCGGACGTGGAGCACCGGTTTGCCCGCTTCGCGAAACGTGGCAATGACCGAACGCATGTTGTTGATGCTGTCCGTCGGATAATGCTCCATACCGCTGTCAATTCTATCGGTAACAAAGCCTTGCATATCAATAACCAATAATGCCTGCATAGCACCCTCGCCAGTGTGTCCAAAAAACCAATTTACGCGGATTGCGACAGTGATAACAAGCTGCTGATTTTAATATGTGAATTTGATAAACCGTCGACCAGACGTAAAACAGCACAAAATCGTACTTTATGTATGACAATATGGTGTTTTTATCTTTATAATCCGCCCCGGACTCTAATCCACACTGCATTAGAGGTTAATTTACTCGCAAACCACTCTTTCCGGCATTTCAGGTGCTGAATGGGGCAAGAGGCTTTCATCATGTTGACTACGCTTGCGTATGTTGTGCTTTTTTTGATCTGTTCATGGGGCATTTTTAAAATAGATCAAAAAAGTCATTCACTTTCCCGCTCCGTCTTTATCGCTATTTTCATTGGTGCCCTCATCGGCCTATCGCTGCATTTCATCGCCGCCGACAGCAGTAAAATCGTTATCGACTGGTACAGTATTATCGGTAACGGTTACGTCAATTTATTGAAACTGGTCGCGGTACCGCTGATCTTTATTTCTATTCTTTCTGCGATTAATAAACTCGAGAACAATGCCGGAATTGGCAAAATGTCGCTGACGATTGTCGCGTGCATGTTGATATTGGTGATGGTTGCCGGTTTTGTTGGCCTGTTTACCGCCCATGTTATTGGGCTTGATGCGAGCGCCTTCGGCCACATGCAGTCGACATTGACCGCAGATGACGTCACGAAAACGGCCGCGGTATCCCTACCACAGCTTCTCACTTCGCTAATTCCGACTAATCTGTTCCTGGATTTGACCGGCGCGCGCAGCGTCTCGGTCATTGGTATCGTTATTTTTACGCTGCTGGCCGGTGTAGCACTTCTGAAAGTCAAAAAAGATGCACCGGAAGAAGGAGCAAAATTAAGCGCCGGTATTAATGCGATTCAGATTTGGGTCATGAAGATGGTGCGCATTGTCATCGCGCTGACCCCTTATGGGGTGCTGGCGTTAATAGCGAAAGTCTTCTCAACCTACCAGCTAGAACAATTTACCAGCCTACTGGGCTTTATTGCCGCCTGTTATCTGGCGGTCGCCATGATGTTTATTGTTCATGCGATTTTATTGATCCTCAGCGGTAATAACCCACTGCATTATTATAAAACCGTTTGGCCAGTGTTAACCTTCGCCTTCGTTTCCCGCAGTAGCGCTGCAGCAATACCTTTAGCGATCACCGCGCAGGAAAAATTTGGGGTACCCAGCACTATCGCTAATATTGCGGCATCGTTCGGTTCCAGCATGGGGCAAAACGGCTGTGCTGGGATTTACCCGGCTATTATGGTGGCGATGATCGCGCCGACGATGGGTATCGATCCTCTGTCATTCACCTTCCTCGCTACGCTGCTACCGGCCATTGCGCTAGGTTCTATCGGCGTTGCTGGCGTCGGTGGCGGCGGTACATTTGCGGCACTGATTGTGCTCTCTACTCTGAACTTCCCGGTGGCGCTGGTGGGTATTTTTATCGCTATCGAACCGATTGTCGACATGGCGCGTACGGCGCTGAACGTGAATGGTTCGATGATGTCCGGGGTGATTGCCAGCCGACTACTGAAGCAGGAAAAAGAATCAGCTGAGAGTCAGCCTGATATCACGCTGAATTAAAGATGACCGCCTCAGTGCCCTGAACGCTGAGGCGTTTTTTAATTAGTGACTGTGTTGATAGCGTGCCGGGAACGGCATTTCAGCCTGCTTATCCGCTTTCATGAAATAAAAAGTCACGAGGAATAATCCAACCATAAACGGTAATTCGTAAAGCTCTTCCAGGAGGTCGGTATAATGCAGATCGCGGACAAACAGGGGGGCCAAAAGGCGATGATGCTCGATGGTATCAGCCACTAAAAACGTACAGACCGTCACCGCCATCAGCCACAGCGGCACGGTGTTCTCTCGCATCCTACGCACAATTTCTTTGCGTAACGTCTTAGACAGCAAACTTAACAAAAGCCCGCCGACGAGTATGACCGAAATAACTTTGAAGACGATGTGCGGTGCATCCGGAAAATAGACCCGGCCCCAGCTGGTGCTCCGCCCAAGCAGAACAACCCACCATAACGCGGCCCACATCCAGAACTGTTTTTCACCTTCAGAGCGCGTGAGTGGCTTGATATACCACACGGTAAACACCGCGCCAAACAGCAGCCATAGCGCCTGCATATTTTCAATCTGCGTGACCACCACGCCATCAAGCAGTGGAATATGCCAATCAGCGACTAATGGAAATAGTGCCGATACCACAATCAGACCAATAACAGGGAGCGTAACATGCGTATCGAGTTTCATAACATAATAGCCACATTGAGAATCTGCCTATCATGATAAATTTTCAAGGTGATTAGCCATTAGCATTGCATGCGATCTTCTTAAGGTTATCTTAATGTTCGCATTAAATGTGAAACGGATGTTTCAGCTGGGCAGGTTGGCTGCATTGAGTTTGAAGCGGTCTGCTGACCGCTCCACATTCAGTGAAAAGGCGGTTTAGCCGTTTCTGATTGCCTCATCAATGGAAGGCTGAGGTTTACTAAATAGATACCCTTGAGCAAAATCGCAGCCCAAAGCCTGTAAGCTTTCAAGCTGCTCCTGTGTTTCAACACCTTCAGCAACAACCTTCATGCTGAGTGATTTTGCCATCCCCGTAATCAACCGGATGATATTAAGCGCATCTTCCTGACGGGATATCGAATACACAAAGGACTTGTCGATTTTAATTTTATCGAACGCCAGACGGCTCAGTCGCGAAAGCGAAGAATATCCGGTACCAAAATCATCAATCGCGATTGTCACCCCCAGCGCCCGAAGCTTATTCAGGGTATTCATCGGCGAATTACTTTCGCTAAAGACGGAGGATTCCGTTACTTCCAGTTCAAGACGATCGGCAGGAAGCCCCGTCTCTTTCAGAATCGACATAACGGTTGCGGCAAAGGTTTTACTCCCCAGTTGAACCGGAGAAACATTGACCGAAATTTTAGCCGGAACGACCCAGCAGGCCGCTTCTCTACAGGCCATTTCAAGCACAGACCTCCCCATCTCGTTAATCATCCCTGTTTTTTCAGCAACAGGAATAAAACTATCCGGAGACAGGATGCCCTTTAAAGGATGTATCCAACGAATAAGGGCTTCATAACTGTAAATTTCGCGCGTGAACGAATCAACAATGGGCTGGTAATAAACCACGAACTCTTTATTCACTAATGCCAACGCCATATCATGCTCGAAAGTTCGGCTTTCTTGCAGCTTATCCAGCATGCGCTGACGGAAGACTTTTATCTTGCCAGATCCTTCATTTTTGGCTTCATAAAGGGCCAAATCGGCGAATTTGTACAGATAATCAGACCGGCGTTCCGTTTCAGAATTAACAATACCGACGCAGCTGGTGATATTGATGACGGTGTTATAAATCGTATAGGGTTGGTTAATCGCAGCACATATTTTTTGCGCGCGCGAAACCGCGCTACTCTCGGTTAACCCACTTGAAAGAAAGGCAAACTCATCGCCACCTAAACGATAAAGCGTATCTGACGCCAGGTTCAACGACATCAGGCGCTGAGATATCTGCCGTAATAGCGAATCGCCGACATCATGCCCGTAGGTATCATTCACTTCTTTAAATCGGTCTAAATCAAACAGCATCACCGTGACAGACGTGTTATTTTTTCCAGCCACATCGATGATGTCATTTAAATTCTCCCAGAAGAAATGACGGTTATTCATTTCGGTCAGCGAATCATGGTAGGCATCATATTCCAGTTTTACGTTCTGGATTTGCAGTTTCTCTTTCGACTTTTGCAGTTCTTCGGCGAGGCTCTTGACCTGTAGGTGCGCTTTCAAAATATTTCGATTCTGATAGAAGATGAGCACACCCAGTATCGCACTCAGTATAATCAGCAGTACGGACGTTGCCGAATAAATGAAATACAGTGTTTGGATTTTGACGTTAGCGTCATTAATCGAGGTGATATCTTTGTCTAATACACTGGAAGAAAGACGTCCAAGCGGCGCATCAAGATCATGCATTTTTTTCAGGTACGTCTGAATCTCGGGACGCTTCATTTGCTCAAGGTGCGCATCGAGAAACTTCAATGTTTGCTCAAGTTGTACCGACAAATCATGATGGGCTTTATTACTGGCTATAAAATGCCCTAAATCCCCTTCTTTCGTTAAATCACTCTGGCTGAGCATTATATCAAGGCGCAGGCGCACATCATCAACGGCCATCGTATCATCAATGGTGTAAAGACCAAGCCAGGATTCTAACCGGTAGTATTCTGAAACCAGTTGAGCGGCAGACCATGAATCAGCATAGTGAGTCAGCTTCTGCAACTCTTGCTGCCTTTCGTGCACAAGGAATGAGACATACCCGGTAATGAGAAAAAGTAAAAATATAATGCCAGCCAGTATTCTGTTCATGATGCTCCTGTGAACGCCTACTCAACGCTCATTCTGCTGACCTGCCATGCTGATCTTGAATAAAAAATCTGATTGTTCAACTCGGGCAAGCTGTCATAAGGATAAACGATGAACAGTGGACCCTTATCACGGATGCGCATGTACTCGCCGTTGATTTTTAAAGCAAGGATCACGTTGTATTTATTGAAATCGCTCAGGGGGATAGCGGTAGTGTAGTCGTTGAGAGCCGTGACTTTTAGGGTCGTTCCTTTCGCGCCAACATAATCCATAAGCTTGCGCATCGAAATACCCGTAAAATTGGTGCGGCCATTATACCATGGTGAGGTTGTCTGGAAGCTGACTACACCCAGTTTCTCAAGGCTCGCGATATCGAAAACCGCTTTTCCCTCTGCGTTTGTATTTTCGATATTACCGGTGATCGTTAAAAGTACCTTACCCGTAGGCTTGGGAAGTTCAGCGGCCAGGACCTGCGTAGAGACCAAAAAGCTTAACAGCATGACAATTAATCGCATTCTAACCTCTGCTATCTAACGGATTGAATAAAATTATAATTTAGTTACTTTGCTATTTACATAACCAACCAAACTATTATTTACACACTATTTTAATGAAAAATATTACCCATTAAAATCAACTAGTTACATGAATCGTCAATTCTAATAATACCCCTATAAAATCGTTACTCTTATTTCATGACGGCTAAATTGCATTGTCCTTGTACAAAAATAAGCCATCTATTTCGTCCGCGCCAATAAACACACATAAATAGGGAGGCTTTGTTTGTACGTTCATACCGAATTTCACGCCTACAATTGCCTACTTCAGCGGCAAATCAAGCAGGGTAAGCCTTTACCTAAGACGAAGTGAAGAGGTGCTCGTACATACCAACCCGGTTTTTTAGTGGTCCACATTTATCAAAGCTTCAGCACGATAGCTTTTATTTTTCATTCCGAAGAAAACCTTCGCTGTTATTCTAACGGGCGCCAGAAATGAGGCATAAAACCGGCTAAAAAGCGCAGTAAAGCCGTGCTCTCTACGGTTCAAAAAGCGTCTTATTTTCTAATAGGCATTTTTTAAGGCGCTGGGTATTCGCGGGAGCAGCGCAGAGGCAAAAAGAAGCGCAGGTAAAATTGACTGTTACCTACAGACTATGACGACGGGTTGTATGCGGACTTCGTGCCTTCTCAGCCATTGGTGTGGGTGAGAGGTGAGAGGTGAGCTTATGCCAACCTGGTAATAAGTTTTTCTTATAGTGCATTGAAATGAATAATTTCTATTCATTATGACGATGGTTTTAAATGGATATCTCATGCAACTTCAAATAAGAGTAAACCATGTCCGGCGAGAACAATCTGCAAACGTTACTTCAACACGCCAGCCCAAAACTCAACCCTGGGCACTACGTATTCTGTACCCTATCCACACCGACATCTGAACTCCTGGCGCTGGCAATCGTCACCGTGCGTGAAGCGGAAGGGACCACGCTGGTATTACCGCAAGCCGTTGCCGACCAGTACAGCGTGAGTTATGAATACGTCGCCAGCTGGATCACGCTAGAAATTCACTCCTCACTGAGCGCCGTCGGGCTTACCGCCGCATTCTCACGCGCGCTTTCCGATAAAGGTATTAGTTGTAATGTGGTGGCCGGATATTATCACGATCATATTTTCATCGCCCAGGCGGATACAGCCACCGCTATGACCGTCCTCTCAACCCTGGGCGAATAACATTTCTGACTCAGCTAAACAGACGTTACGGTTTGCATATATGACCGTAACGACTCACTTTGCCGCTGTTTACGCAGTATAACGTCATCATTGCGCAAGATTCAGGCTACCAGCGTTCATTTTTAAAAGATCCTCAATTAAACCTGGGCCTGCGGGTTCCCATCCCAGGCGCTCGCGGGTGAGAGCGCTTGAGGCCGACATATCATGTTCGATAAGCAGACTCATCCAGCCAAAATGATCTGCCGCGTCTTTAGCGGCAATACGCTTCACGGGTACATTCAAGACATATCCGATGACTTCTGCAATCGTGCGTAGCGCAATCCCTTCTTCTGCTACCGCGTGATAACGGCTGTTGGGGGTATTTCTCTCCAATGCACTTAAGTAGACCGCAGCCACATCACTGATATGTACCGCTGACCAACGGTTTTGCCCCTCTTCCACATACCCGGACACGCCCTTTTCACGAGCAAGTTCAATAAGCGGCGTGATTAAACCCTGTTTATGAGTGTTATGAACCTGCGGTAAGCGTACGACCGATACGTTAACCCCACGTTGAGCCACGGCAAGCCCAGCAAGCTCCGTCATTCGTCGAGGGTTCGGGTTGGCAGAATTAAAGAAATCTTCGGTTGCAATGACACGGTTCCCCGTTGCCCCCATTGCGACGCCAGAGGTAATAATCAGGGGTTTATGAGTCCCTTCTAACGCCGTACCGATGGCCTGAATGACGCGTTGATCGTTTTCGCAGTTGGCAACAAAGGTCGAAAAATCATGGTTAAAGGCCGTATGAATCACCCCATCCACGCGGCTTGCCGCTCGCTGCAGACTTTCAGGATCATCTAAATTACCCCAAAACGCCTCAACGCCTGCCGCCGCGAGCTGTTCAGCCCCTTTGCTGTTTCGGGTCAATCCCAGCACCTGATGCCCAGCTACAGTCAGCTCGCGAGCAATGTTTGAACCAATAAACCCGGTCGCACCGGTGAGAAAAATACGCATACGTTTTTACCCCATGTCAGTGAAGGCAAGTAGCCCGATGACAATGACTATAGGAGCCTGTGTTAATACGATCTATGATTGAAAGTCGCTATTAATCGTCCGATCGTCTCGAGGTAGTATGGACCCGCTCTCAGAACTCCTATCGTTACTCAACCCCCAGAGCTACGCGTCGGGCGGGCTCGCCTTGAAACAGAATATGGCGATTGCCTGGCCATATCATGAAGGTATTAAGTGTTATAGCGTGGTATCGGGCCAGTGCTGGCTGTCCGTCGAAGGCGTTGCGGAGACACTGTTGTTGACCGCTGGCGATTGCTATCTCCTGCCCCCTGGCCCGTCCTTTACGCTCGCCACCAGCCTGTCCGTCGAGCCGGTCGATTTCGCTATTGTTCGTGATGCACAAAAACTTGGGAATACAGCCGACGGCGGTGGACCCGACGGATGTTTCGTCGTGGGTGGCCATTTCGTATTAAGCGGCCATCATGCCAGTATGCTGCTGGGAGCACTACCGCCGATTGTGCATATCAAAAAAGAAGCGGATAAAACGGCAATGCGTCGGTCGCTTGAAAACATGACGGAAGAAGTGCTTAACCCGCAGCCCGGTAGCGCACTGATTATTCAGCAGATGGCCTATACCATGTTGATTCAAGCGCTGCGTTTGCATCTGAGCAATGCTAGCAGCGGTCATGTCGGCTGGCTTTTTGCGCTGGCGGATAAGCAACTGAGCCGGGCAATCAGTAGCATGCACACCGCTCCCGGCCAGCGCTGGACGCTGCAAATGCTCGCCGAAAACATCGGTATGTCACGATCAACTTTTGCCCGGCATTTCAAAGATAAAGTGGGCTACGCACCGATGGAGTATCTGACCCGCTGGCGTATGCTACTCGCCTGCGACCGCCTGAAAAACACCAACGATTCAGTGGTGCTGATTGCCAACGCGCTGGGATACGAATCTGAAAGCGCTTTTGGCAAAGCCTTCAAACGCGTAATGGGCTATTCGCCCAGGCAGCATCGTTAGAGGTTATCGCCCAACGAGGCCCTTTCTCCGTGGAGCAGTTCCGAGATCATTAAGGAACGGCAGGATAAAAAAATCCACGCTGAGCGTGGATTTTAAAGAAGGCGTTAAGACAGCAAATTAGCGTTCGCGTCTGGCCATTAATAACGCCAGATCGACGAGGCGATTGGAGAACCCCCACTCGTTGTCGTACCACGCCAGAATTTTGACCATGTTGCCACCAATCACCAGCGTGGACAGACCGTCGATGATGGAAGAACGCGGATCACCCTGGTAATCGCTTGAGACCAGCGGTTCATCGCTATAGCCCAGAATACCCTTCAGTGGACCACTAGCGGCAGCTTCGCGGAATGCGTGATTAACCTCTTCGCCCGTCACGTCTCGCGCCAGCGTGACGGTCAGGTCGACAATCGAAACCACCGGTACCGGGACACGCAGCGAATAACCGGTTAAGCGGCCATCCAGCTCAGGGATAACTTTACCCAGCGCTTTCGCCGCACCGCTGGAATAAGGCACAATCGACAGCGCAGCAGCGCGAGCACCACGGAGATCTTTTTCCGGCTGGTCATGCAACGCCTGGCTGTTGGTATAAGCGTGAGTGGTGTTCATCAGACCATGCTTAATACCAAAATGCTGGTGCAGAACCTGCGCGGCAGGCGCCAGACCGTTGGTGGTACAGCTACCGTTGCTGACCACGAAGTGTTTGTTCGGGTCGTAGAGATTATCATTCACGCCCATGACAATGGTTAAATCATCATTTTTGCCTAGCGCGGAGATAATTACCCGTTTTGCGCCACCGCTGTGAATATGCACTGCCGCCTTTTCACGGTCGGTGAAGAAGCCCGTCGCTTCAATCACAATATCCACTTCCGCCTGACGCCATGGAATATTGGCCGGGTCACGTTCACTGAACACGGTAATGGGTTTACCGTCTACCACCAGTTGCCCCTCACCGGCGCTAACTTCGGCGTCAAGTTTGCCAAGCAGCGAATCGTACTTCAAAAGATGCGCCAGCGTTTTGCTGTCCGTCAGATCGTTGATAGCAACAATCGCAATATCCGGATTTCCCAGCGCTGCACGAAGTACGTTACGTCCGATACGGCCAAAACCGTTAATACCGACCTTTACCATGATCAACTCCTTATCTGTTGTCTCTGCGGGTAATGTAGGCCGGTCGTCATTTGGCGTAAATGACAAAAAAGGATCACTTTACGCCATTTTGCGACAGTGGAAACGCTGGCGATATTCACCGGGGGTCAGGTGAAGCTGTTTCTCGAACAACCGTCGCAGGTTAATGCTGCTGCCAAACCCCGTTTGTTCGGCAATGCGTTCCAGCGTCTCATTGGTTTGTTCCAGTCGCTGCCGGGCTGCGGCCAGGCGTGCTTCCGCGACGTAACGCGCTGGCGAAGCCCCGGTTTCTCGGGTAAAAACGCGGGTAAAATTACGCGGGCTCATAGCGACTTTTTCCGCCAGTTTCTCCACGCTGAGATCGGCGGTGAGGTTGTTGAGCAACCAGGACAACAGCTCGTTAATCGGCCTCACCGTGCTGGTTTGCTGAAGGTTATAGCGGCTAAACTGCAGCTGGCCACCGGGACGACGTAGGTACATCACGAAATCCTGGGCAATGTCACGCGCCAGACTGAAGCCGTAATCCTCTTCCACGAGCGCCAGCGTCAGGTCAAAGCCAGAGCTGACCCCGCCTGAGGTCCATATATTTTCATCCTGAATGTAAAGCGGCCCGCCTTCAACGCGCACCTGAGGAAATTCTGCCTGCATGGTTTCCAGCAGCTTCCAGTGGGTCGTCGCCCTTCTTCCGTCGAGCAGCCCGCTTTGCGCCAGCAGCATCGCGCCGCCGCAAATGGAAGCAATGCGACGCGCATGGGGCGCGGCAAGACGCAGCCAGTCAACCACCGCAATCCCTTCCTGCGGGTTCTGGCCTCGGCCGGTGATAATAATGGTATCAAGCGGTTCACGAGGGTCTATCTCATGCAGGCGATGGTCTGCCAGCAGATTCAACCCCGATTGGCCGTGGATCACCTGATGCGGCTGGGTGGTGGCCAGCTGCACCTGGTAGCAGAGGTGGGTAGCCCCTTCTGGATGCAGGCTGTTGGCCTGCATCAGAATGTCGGCAATACCGGCGGATTCAAACAGCATGCCACCATCGGGGACAATTATCAGTATCTTTTTCATGTCCTGAAAAGTAATCTTTCTACACAATAAGTCAATAGCGAGTGCGTCGTAGGGAAAATGTTTGCCCTACCGTTATCGTCACCATGCTGGTGGATCCTTATTTATCCGTTTGCGCCGTATTTTATTGTTCTGCAATAACCCATAAGAATGGATAAAGCGTTTATACGGTATACTCTGCCAGGATAAATTTGCCGGGTCTCCTGTCCGTGCATCGATCCATACAGAAATATGCTGGTGCCCTGAGTGGTGAAAAGGTGCTAGTTAACTTATTGAACGTTCGGTGGTTTTGATGAAAAAGCTGTTTGTGCAGTTTTACCTGCTGCTGTTTGTCTGCTTCCTGGTCATGACCATGCTGGTCGGGCTGGTGTATAAGTTCACCGCCGAACGAGCCGGGCGTCAGTCTCTTGACGATCTAATGAAAAGTTCGTTATCGCTGATGCGCAGCGAGTTGCGTGAAATTCCGCCGCGTAACTGGAGCAAAACGCTCGACGAGCTGGATCTGAATCTATCGTTCGATTTACGTATCGAGCCGCTCAGTAAGTTCCAACTGGGCGAAAACTCAATGCAGCATCTGCGGGCGGGCGATATCGTCGCGCTGGACGATCAGTACACCTTTATCCAGCGCATTCCCCGCAGCCACTATGTTCTGGCGGTGGGGCCGATTCCCTACCTCTACTTTATGCATGAGATGCGGCTCTTGGATATTGCGCTGATGGCGTTTATCGCCATCTCGCTGGCCTTCCCGGTATTTATCTGGATGCGACCCCACTGGCAGGATATGTTGCGACTAGAGAGCGCGGCGCAACGCTTTGGTGACGGTCATTTGGGCGAGCGTATTCACTTCGACAGCATGTCGAGCTTCGAACGTCTGGGCGTAGCCTTTAACCAGATGGCCGACAATATCAACGCGTTGATTGCCAGCAAAAAGCAACTGATTGACGGCATTGCTCACGAGCTTCGGACCCCGCTGGTGCGCCTGCGCTATCGTCTGGAGATGAGCGAAAATCTGACCGACGCGGAATCGCTGGCGCTTAATCGCGATATTGGCCAATTGGAAGCGCTGATTGAAGAGCTATTGACGTACGCGCGTCTCGACCGCCCGCAAACCGAGCTGTCGCTGACCACGCCAGATCTGCCCGGTTGGATTACCGCCCACGTTGAAGATGTCCAGTCGGTGAATCCACAGCGCCAGGTGGTCATTGGCGAGATGACGCACGGCGATTTTGGCGCGCTGGATATGCGCCTGATGGAGCGTGTTCTGGATAACCTCATCAACAACGCCATGCGCTACAGCCAGTCAAAAATTCAGGTGAGCCTGACGCTCAACGGCAGCCAGGCCTGCCTGCGCGTGGAAGATGATGGCCCCGGGATTGCCGAAAGCGAGCGCGAGCGGGTTTTCGAACCGTTTGTGCGCCTTGACCCAAGCCGCGACCGTGCCACCGGCGGCTGTGGATTAGGATTAGCGATAGTCCACTCAATAGCCGTGGCAATGGGCGGACACGCCAGCTGCGAAAGCAGTTCACTTGGTGGCGCCAGCTTCAGCCTACATTGGCCTATTTATCACCATATCTCCCTGCCCGCGGCTAGCTGACCGCGGTTTGCACGTTGCCTATTCCCGGCGTATAGTCAAACCAGAAACAGTATGTTGTAACTAATGACATTCTTAAAGGATAACGATGGCCAGCTATGACCTTGTTGAACGGTTAACCGACACCTTTCGCCAGATTGAACGCAATATTGCTGCGCTGCGCGATGAACTCAGCGACTGCCGCTTACTGACTGCTCGTGTGTTTGAGCTCCCGGAGGTCAACAAAAGCGCAGAACACGCGCCGATGTCGCAAGTTAAGGTCGTGCAACATATTGGCCAAGCGGCGTTTACCCGCGCGCTACAGCATTTTGGTCACCTGTTTATTCAGCAGCAATCGGAGAACCGCAGCAGCAAAGCGGCCCTGCGCTTGCCGGGGGCGATCTGTTTACAGGCAAGCAGCGAACAGCACGAGGCGTTAAGCGCACGCGTCGCGCTGATTAATACGCTTAAAGCCGAACTGGAGCAGATTATCACCGTGGATTCCGGCCTGCCGCCGGTGGCGCGTTTTGATTGGGTGCACCGTTACATTCCGGGGCTTATCACGCTTAATGCCTATCGCTCGCTGACCCTGCTTGCCGACCCCAGTACCATTCGTTTTGGCTGGGCGAACAAGCACATCATTAAAAATCTGACCCGCGATGAAGTGATGGCCCAACTGGAAAAAAGTATGAAATCACCGCGCGCAGTGCCGCCGTGGACGCGGGAACAATGGCAGCAGAAGCTGGAAAGAGAGTATCAGGACATTGCCGCCCTGCCGCAAAACGCACGGCTGAAGATAAAGCGTCCGGTGAAGGTTCAGCCGATTGCACGCGTCTGGTATGCGGGAGAACAAAAACAGGTGCAGTATGCCTGCCCTGGCCCGCTGATTGCGGTGTTGTCGGGCAGAAACGGTGTAAGCGTGCCCGACCTGGGTGAACTGTTAAATTACGATGCCGATAATGTTCAGCATCGCCATAAACCGCAGGCACAGCCGCTACAGTTGATTATCCCGCGGCTGCACCTATGGTTAGCGACCGATTAAGCGCCGCTTATCTGGCTGCCCACCATCTCCTGCGGGCGAACCCAGCGGTCAAACTCATCGGCAGTAAGATAGCCCAGCGCCAGCGCGGCGTTTTTCAGCGTCAGCCCTTCTTTGTGCGCTTTTTTAGCAATCTCTGCCGCCTTATCGTAGCCAATGTGAGTGTTGAGCGCGGTCACCAGCATCAACGACTCATTGAGCAATTGATCGATGCGTTCACGATTCGGTTCAATCCCCACCGCACAGTGTTCGTTAAAACTTTCCATGCCGTCAGCCAACAGACGAACGGACTGGAGCACGTTATGAATCACCATCGGGCGGAAAACGTTAAGTTCAAAGTTACCGGAAGCCCCGCCCATATTCACCGCCACGTCATTGCCCATCACCTGACAGCAAAGCATGGTCATGGCTTCGCACTGGGTCGGGTTAACTTTACCCGGCATGATTGATGAGCCCGGTTCGTTTTCCGGGATAGACAGCTCACCAATGCCGCAGCGCGGGCCGGATGCCAGCCAGCGCACATCGTTAGCGATTTTCATCAGCGAGGCCGCCAACCCCTTTAACGCACCGTGTGCATGTACCAGCGCATCACAGGTCGCTAGCGCTTCAAATTTATTCGGCGCGGTGACGAACGGCTGCTGGGTAATGGTTGCCAGCTCCTGCGCCACGCGGACTGCATACTCAGGGTGGGTGTTAAGCCCGGTTCCCACCGCTGTGCCGCCTAATGCCAGCTCGCTAAGATGCGGTAGGCTTTGCTCTATATGCCGGCGGTTATGCTCTAGCATCGCCACCCAGCCGGAGAACTCCTGGCCGAGCGTCAGCGGCGTGGCGTCCTGAAGATGGGTACGGCCAATTTTGACGATATCACGAAAACGTTCTGACTTCTGACGCAGCGTCTCCTGCAAAACCGCCAGCTGCGGCAGCAAATGTTCACGCACAGCAATCACTGCCGCTACGTGCATTGCCGTTGGGAAGACATCGTTAGAGCTTTGGCTTTTGTTGACATCATCGTTCGGGTGCACGAGGCGCGACATACCGCGCTCGCCGCCCAGCAGTTCGCTGGCACGGTTCGCCAACACCTCGTTCATATTCATATTGCTCTGGGTGCCGGAGCCGGTTTGCCAGATGGCCAGTGGGAATTCATCTGGATGCTGGTTATCCAACACTTCATCGGCCGCGGCAATAATCGCCCCGGCTTTATCGGCCTTCAGCAGGCCTAAATCCTGGTTTACCTTTGCCGCCGCGCGTTTCGTCAGCGCGAGTGCGTGGATCAGCGAAAGCGGCATTTTCTCGGTGGATATCCGGAAATGCTCCAGTGAGCGCTGGGTTTGCGCGCCCCACAGTTTATCGGCCGGAACCTCAATCGGGCCCATCGAATCGCTTTCGCGGCGTGACGTTGTCATTACCTTCTCCTTGAATTCAAAGTGATTGTGAAGTGACATTGCTCAGGCAAACTTAGGTAAGTATGGTACAAATAAAAACCGCCCCGAAGGACAACACCCGCGAGTTTGAGATTGAGATACACGGGGTGACCACCGGGTTTGGCGTCCCTCCGGGAACCCAATCCCGGCGTTTCCCCTAATCGCATTGCTCAAGTGAACGGTTGTTGCCCATGGGGCGGTTAAAGTTTACTTCACGCAGCGGTCGCACTGTGACGACTGGATCTGCTGGAAGAAGTCGTTACCTTTGTCATCCACCAGGATAAACGCCGGGAAGTCTTCCACTTCAATTTTCCAGATGGCTTCCATCCCCAGTTCAGGATATTCCACGCATTCCAGACTCTTGATACTGCTTTGCGCCAGAACAGCCGCCGGGCCGCCGATGCTGCCGAGGTAGAAACCGCCGTGTTTGTGGCAGGCATCGGTCACCTGCTGGCTGCGGTTACCCTTGGCCAGCATGATCATGCTACCGCCTTCGGATTGCAGTTGATCCACGTAAGAGTCCATACGCCCTGCGGTAGTTGGGCCAAGCGAACCGGAGGCATAGCCTTCTGGCGTTTTGGCCGGGCCCGCGTAATAGATTGGGTGATCTTTAATGTACTGCGGCAGCCCTTCGCCTTTGTCCATGCGCTCTTTGAGTTTGGCGTGGGCAATATCGCGGCCGACGATAATGGTACCGCTCAGCGACAAGCGCGTGGAGACAGGATACTGAGACAGTTGTTTAAGGATGTCGCTCATTGGACGGTTGAGATCCACTTTCACCGCTTCACCCTCACCGGCTTTACGCAGTGATTCTGGAATATATTTACCCGGGTTGTTTTCCAGTTTCTCAATCCAGATACCGTGGCGGTTGATCTTGGCCTTGATGTTACGGTCAGCGGAACAGGAAACGCCCATCCCGACCGGGCACGATGCGCCGTGACGCGGCAGACGCACGACGCGAATATCGTGGGCAAAGTATTTGCCGCCGAACTGCGCGCCAAGCCCCAGATTCTGCGCTTCTTCCAACAACTCTTTTTCCAGTTGGGTATCGCGGAACGCTTGACCGTGCTCGTTACCTTCGGTTGGCAGACCGTCGTAGTATTTGGTTGACGCCAGCTTCACGGTTTTCAGCGTCGCTTCCGCCGACGTGCCGCCAATGACAAACGCGATGTGATACGGCGGACAGGCCGCAGTACCCAGCGTGCGCATTTTCTCAACGAGGTAGTTTTTCAGCTTCGCCGGGGTGATCAGCGCTTTCGTTTCCTGATACAGATAGGTTTTGTTCGCCGAGCCGCCGCCTTTGGCTATGCACAGGAATTTGTACTCGTCACCGTCCACGCTGTAGAGATCGATCTGCGCAGGCAGGTTAGTGCCGGTATTGACCTCTTTGTACATGTCCAGCGGCGCGTTCTGCGAGTAACGCAGGTTGTCTTCGATAAAGGTATCGTAGACGCCGCGCGCCAGCGCAGCTTCATCGCCGCCGCCGGTCCAGACGCTCTGGCCCTTTTTACCCATGATGATGGCGGTACCGGTGTCCTGACACGTCGGCAGAATGCCCTTCGCAGCGATATCGGAGTTACGCAGAAACTGCAGCGCAACGTACTTGTCGTTTTCGCTGGCTTCCGGGTCGTTCAGAATATCGGCGACCTGCTGCTGATGCGCGGGGCGGAGCATAAAAGAGGCGTCATGGAAGGCGTGTTTGGCGAGAAGCGTCAGCGCTTGCGGGGCAACTTTGAGGACTTCCTGCCCTTCAAATTCTGCGACGGAAACGTAGTCGTTGCTCAACAGATAGTATTCGGTTTCATCCTTTTTTAACGGAAAAGGATCCTGATAGTAAAAAGGTTTATTCGACATTGTGCTCTCACTTACTGCTTTGATGATGTTATGAAGGGCGGACTTCCCATTTGCCCATGTAAAAGCGAGTTACCCTATCGTACACAATTTTTTAACAAAAACTGAGACTAGTACGACTTTTTATTTCTCCAGCATACGGCACCGCATTTTTTTGCTTTAATACGTCCAAAAGAATCCACATTGAAACAGGGCTTGATAATGCAAAAACTCATCAACTCAGTGCAAAATTATGGCTGGGGCAGCAAAACTGCGTTAACGGAACTCTACGGAATGGCCAATCCAGACGGTCTGCCAATGGCAGAACTGTGGATGGGCGCACACCCTAAGAGCAGCTCACGAGTACAGGATAGTCAGGGCAAGGAGCAATCACTGCGTGACGTGATTGACGCCGATAAAGAGGCATTACTGGGGAAAAAAGTCGCCGAACGTTTTGGTGAACTGCCGTATCTGTTCAAAGTGCTTTGCGCCGCACAACCGCTGTCAATTCAGGTGCATCCGAGCAAAAAAGCAGCAGAAATCGGTTTTGCTAAAGAAAACGCGGCCGGTATCCCGCTGGACGCGGCCGAGCGTAACTACAAAGATCCAAACCATAAGCCTGAGCTGGTTTTTGCCCTGACCCCCTTCCTGGCAATGAACGCGTTTCGTGAGTTCAGCGAAATTGCCGCGCTGCTGGCCCCGGTTGCTAATGCTAACCCAGCAATTGGTCAATTTATCGCCGAACCCACTAGTGAACGCCTGAGCGCCCTGTTCGCTGGCCTGCTCAATATGCAGGGGGATGAAAAAGACCACGCCCTGCGCGTACTGCGAACCGCACTCGACACGCAAACCGGCCCGGCCTGGGACGGCATTCGCCTGATCGCCGAGTTCTATCCGGATGACAGCGGTCTGTTCTCCCCGCTGCTGCTTAATGTGGTACAGCTCAACCCTGGCGACGCCATGTTCCTCTTCGCCGAGACGCCGCACGCCTATCTGCGAGGCACCGGTCTGGAAGTGATGGCGAACTCCGATAACGTGCTGCGCGCCGGCTTAACGCCGAAGTACATCGACATTCCGGAACTGGTCGCTAACGTTCAATTCACCGCTAAACCGGCGAACACGCTGCTTACACAGCCAGAAAAGCACGGCGAGATGCTGGACTTCCCAATCCCGGTGGACGATTTTGCGTTCTCACTGCATAACCTCAGCGTCAATACGACCGAGTTAGCTCAAGATGGCGCCGCTATCGTTTTCTGCCTGGAAGGCGAATCAGTCATTCACAAAAATGGCCAGATGCTGGCGTTAAAGCCGGGTGAGTCAGCATTTATCGCTGCCAACGAATCACCGGTACAGGTCAGCGGTAACGGCCGTTTAGCCCGTGTTTATAATAAGTTGAAGTAATTACTGAAGTTTCAGGACAGGCTTGCTACTCTTTTGCATAGCCTTAATTCAACCAGGCGGCTTCTCCGCCTGGTTTCATTTTTATGGACATATACGATGAAAAAAACGCTGGTTGCCGCAGGTGTCATTGTTGCTTTAGGGGTTGTCTGGACGGGTGGAGCCTGGTACACGGGCAAACAGCTGGAAACTCACATCGCCGAAATGGTATCGCAGGCCAATACCCAACTTAAACTGACGGCGCCAGAAGCCGGCCTTGAAGTGAGCTATCAGGATTATCAGCGCGGCGTCTTCAGCAGCCAGTTGAAGATGGTAGTTAAGCCGCTGGCCGGTGCCGAAAAATCCTGGTTAAAACCGGGCCAAAGCGTGCTGCTGGATGAAACTGTTAGGCACGGTCCTTTCCCACTGGCATCGTTAAAAAGCTTCAACCTGGCGCCTGCCATGGCCTCTGTCAACACGGTGCTGGTGAACAACGACGTCACCAAACCGCTGTTCGATATCGCTAAAGGCCAGTCACCCTTTGATATCAACACCCGCATTAGCTACAACGGCGATACCGAATCCGCCATCTCGCTAAAACCGCTGGATTACGAAAAAGATACCGACAAAGTCACCTTCAGCGGCGGTGAATTTACCCTGTCAGCCGATAACCAGGGCAGCCTGGTCTCATTAACTGGCGAAGCGAAAAGCGGCCAGGTGAATGCGGTTAACGAATACGGACAGAAAGTGCAGTTCACTTTCAATAACCTGAAAACCGACGGTTCCAGCAGCCTGACCTCGTTTGACGAACGCGTAGGCGATCAGACATTGAATCTGGAACGTCTGGCGATTGCCGTGGAAGGCAAAGATCTGGCTGAGATCAACGGCATGCGTATTGCCGGTAAGTCGGACCTGACCGCTGATAAGAAGAAAATCAACAGCCAGCTCGACTACTCGATAAACAGCCTGAAGCTACAAAATCAGGACTTTGGTAGCGGCCAACTGACGTTCAAAGTCGACGGCATTGACGGCGTGGCAATGCACCAGTTTAGCCAGCAGTATCAGGCGAAAACGCAGGCGCTGCTCGCCGACCCTGCGCTGGCGCAGAACCCAGAACTGTATCAGCAACAGGCCGTGGATGCGTTGTTCAGCACCCTGCCGCTGCTGATGAAAGGCGACCCGGTTGTGACACTGTCACCTCTGAGCTGGAAGAATGGTAAAGGCGAAAGCACCTTTAACCTGTCGCTGGCGCTGAAAGACCCGGCTCAGGCCACCGGTGAAGCTCAAACGCTGGCCCAGCAGGTCGATCGTGGCGTGAAATCACTGGACGCAAAATTGGCCATCCCAATGGAGATGGCCACCGAACTGATGACTCAGGTTGCACGTCTGGAAGGCTATCAGCAAGAAGAAGCCACCAAGCTGGCTAAACAGCAGGTCCAGGGATTGGCAGCCATGGGGCAGATGTTCCGTCTGACCACCACTCAGGACAACGCCATCAACAGCAGCCTGCAATATGCTAATGGCCAGGTCACGTTGAACGGGCAGAAAATGTCGCTGGAAGATCTGGTTGGCATGTTTGGTATGCCAGGTCTCACCGAGCCGGACGAACCGGCAGCCGTACCCGCACCAGTGCCTGCACCGGTACAATAACGGGTTCAACACGAAGAGCGCCTCCACGAGGCGCTTTTTTTATTTCCGTGCCAGTAAACGCGGCGGCATGATCAAATTACGCACGCTGCCCTGGACATTATCAATACGCTGTAGGATGCGTTCCGCCACGCTTTGTCCCATCTCCCGCGCGGGTGTTGTCACCCAGGTCAAAGGCAAATCATCGAGTGCATTCTCCGCGACGTCGGCAAACGCCGCCAGCGCAACACGTTGTTCATAGTAGCTTTCAACGCTGTCGTCCCCGCTTTGCATACCAGCACGCATCAGTCCAAACCACGCCCCCATGGCGATCACGCTGTTATAGCACAGCACGGCAGAAATAGTCGGGTTATGCCGCAGCAGCCCAGCAATGGCTTCGGCAGCCTGCTTCTGGCTGGACTCGCACTCCAGCACCCATTCACTGTGAAACGGCAGACCGTACTTAATCAACGTGGAGCAGTAGCCGCCCACCCGCTCGGCGCGCGTCAGCGACGAGCTTTTACCACCAAGCCAGGCTATACGCTGATGGCCGCGGCGAATCAGATGTTCGGTCACCAATTGCGCCGCCTGCATATTGTCCGGCCGGATAATATCGACTTCATCGAGATAGCTGGCTCGGGAGGCGAACACCAGCGGCGTTTCGGTTTCTGCGGCTTTGGCTCTTAGCTCCGCCGCTTGATCGACCGACCCAGCAATTACCACGCCGTCGACCCCTTGCGACACCAGCGTTTCAAAGCGCTGCAACATCTGCTCGCCGCGCTTGCCGCCCTGCGTCAGAAACACCATCTTGCCCTCTGATTCCAGCGCAGCAGTCAGGCCTGCGGTCAGCTCGGCATAAAACGGCGAAGAGAGATCGCCGACAATCAGGCCAATCACGCCCGTTTGCCCGCCGCGCAGCGACACCGCCTGCCGGTTACGCACAAACCCCAGCTGGTCGATAGCCTGATACACCCGTTCCCCGGTAGCCGAGGAGATGCGTCCTTTGCCGCTCAGTACTAACGAGACGGTGCTGACGGATACGCCAGCCGCCAGCGCGACATCGTTTATGGTGACTTTCTTTGCAATCGCCATCTCTCCTGCGCGACTCCTTTTGCTCTTTCGCTAAAACGTTTTATCAATAGGTGTACTTTATAAACTGTATTATCACTTGCTTTTGTGATTTGTTTCTCACTAAAAAATGATAAAACGTTTTATCTTCCTGTCCCGTGATTATCAGAAACCCTTTTCAGGACTAAGGAGTCGTTTCATGACGGCGAGAACCGCACCAAAATTCACCCTCTGGGAATTTTTCCAGCAGTTGGGTAAAACCTTTATGTTACCGGTTGCTCTGCTCTCGTTTTGCGGGATCATGCTTGGGATCGGCAGCTCATTAAGCAGCCATGATGTCATCACGCTGCTGCCGTGGCTGGATACACCGTTCCTGCAAGCGCTCTTCGTCTGGATGAGCAAAGTGGGCTCATTCGCTTTTAGCTTCCTGCCGGTGATGTTCTGTATCGCCATCCCGCTGGGTCTGGCGCGTGATAATAAAGGCGTCGCCGCTTTCGCTGGTTTCGTCGGCTATGCGGTGATGAACCTGGCGGTTAACTTCTGGCTGACGGCCAAAGGCATCCTGCCAACCACCGACGCGGCGATTCTGAAAGCCAATAACATTCAAAATATCCTCGGTATTCAGTCTATCGATACCGGGATTTTAGGGGCGGTCATCGCCGGGATTATCGTTTGGCTGCTGCATGAGCGCTTCAACACTATCCGTCTGCCGGATGCACTGGCCTTCTTCGGCGGCACCCGCTTCGTCCCCATTATCACCACCGTGGTACTGGGTCTCGTCGGTCTGGTGATCCCACTGGTGTGGCCAATTTTCGCCATGGGCATCAATGCACTGGGTCATGTTATCAATAGCGCCGGTGATTTTGGTCCAATGATCTTCGGTACCGGCGAGCGTCTGCTGCTGCCGTTCGGCTTGCACCATATTCTGGTGGCGCTGATTCGCTTTACCGAAGCCGGTGGCACCATGGACGTCTGTGGCCATAGCGTGAGCGGTGCGCTGACCATCTTCCAGGCGCAGCTGAGTTGCCCAACCACGCACGGTTTCTCCGAAAGTGCAACGCGATTCCTGTCGCAGGGTAAAATGCCAGCCTTCCTCGGCGGCCTGCCGGGTGCGGCACTAGCGATGTACCACTGTGCTCGCCCGGAGAATCGTCATAAAATTAAAGGCCTGCTGATTTCCGGCGTCATTGCCTGCGTTATCGGTGGCACCACCGAACCTCTCGAGTTCCTATTCCTGTTCGTGGCACCGGTGCTGTATGTGATTCACGCGCTGCTGACCGGTCTGGGCTTCACCATGATGGCCATTCTCGGCGTGACTATCGGTAATACCGACGGCAACATCATCGACTTCGTGGTATTCGGGATCCTGCACGGTCTGTCGACCAAATGGTACCTGGTACCCGTAGTGGCTGCGGTCTGGTTTGCGGTGTACTACGCGATTTTCCGCTTCGCTATCGTACGCTTTAATATCAAAACGCCTGGCCGCGATGTGGACACCACCCCGGCTGCCGCCGACAACAGCACCAGCGGTTCCACCGGCAAATCGGGCTACAACGTACCGGCAATTCTGGCCGCGTTGGGCGGCGCTGAAAACATCGTCTCTCTCGACAACTGCATCACCCGTCTTCGCCTGTCAGTTCACGATATGAGCAAAGTAGATGAAGCGGTGCTGAAGGCCAATCGCGCCATCGGCGTGGTGAAACTCAACCAGCATAATCTGCAGGTCGTTATTGGCCCACAGGTTCAGTCGGTAAAAGACGAAATGTCAGTCCTGATGAATACCGTTAGCGCCTGACCCCTTTGCCCCTGTGATAAACAGGGGCAAAATACCCCCATCTTCTTTTCGTTAGGAACCTCACATGTTTGACTTCTCAACGGTGATTGACCGACACGGTACCTGGTGTACGCAATGGGATTACGTTGCCGACCGTTTTGGTGATGCCGACCTGCTGCCGTTTACCATTTCCGATATGGATTTTGCCACCGCGCCCTGCATTCTTGATGCCCTGAGCAAACGTCTTTCCCACGGTGTGTTTGGCTACAGCCGCTGGAAAAATGACGAGTTTTTACCCGCCATCGCCCACTGGTTCTCGCACCGCTTCCATACGCCGATTGATACCAACAGCATCGTCTATGGGCCATCGGTGATTTACATGGTCGCCGAGATGATCCGCCAGTGGTCCGCGCCGGGCGACGGCATCGTGGTGCATACTCCAGCTTATGACGCCTTCTTTAAAACCATCGAAGGCAACCAGCGCAATATCGTCGGGGTGCCGCTGGAGAAGCAAGATGGCCAGTGGATCTGCGATATGGCAAAACTGGAAGCCGCCCTTTCGCAACCGCAAAACAGCGTGCTGCTGCTGTGTAGCCCACAAAACCCAACCGGTAAAGTGTGGACTCGCGAAGAGCTGGAGGCCATGGCCGCGCTGTGTGCAAAACACAACGTGCGGGTCATCAGCGATGAAATTCATATGGATATGACCTGGTCTGGGCACGCGCATATTCCGTGGTGTGACGTGGCACAGGGGCCGTGGGCCTTGTTCACCTCCGGTTCCAAAAGCTTCAACATTCCGGCTTTCACCGGCGCCTATGGTCTGATTGCCGATGAAAGCGCGCGCGATGCCTATCTCAACGCGCTGAAAGGACGCGATGGTTTATCTTCGCCCTCGGTTCCCGCTCTGGTCGCGCACATTGCTGCCTATCAACATGGGGAAGCCTGGCTGGATGCGCTGCGCGCGTATTTACAGGACAACATGCGCTATATTGAAGAGACGCTCAACGCCGCGTTTCCGGCGCTGAAATGGCAGCGTCCGCAGGCCACCTACCTGGCGTGGATCGATTTACGTCCGCTGAATCTCGACGATCGCCAGCTTCAGGATGTGCTGATAAAACAGCAAAAAGTGGCGGTCATGCCAGGCTACACCTACGGCGAAGAAGGGAATGGTTTTATACGTCTCAACGCCGGCTGCCCGCGCGTGAAGCTGGAAGATGGTGTTAACCGCCTGATTGCGGCCATTCGTACCCTGCAATAATCCCCCTCAACGCAGCGCTCGCAGGCGCTGCGTTGCCATTCTCTTCGGTATTCCCATCAACGCATAGGCCAGGCCTGATTCTGCAACACTACACGATAGCCGTCGCTATCAATAAACGTGCGCCCTTTGACATCCCAGTAAGGGTTGAAGGAGGCAATAGTGGCGAAACCCGCCGCCGTCATGTTCGCGCAAACCTGCTGCCATTCCGCGTTGTCGGGATAGTACAGCACCAGCAGGTCATCATCCGTCGGTGAAGGCGCAACAGGATGATGATGACAGAGGGTAAATTCAAGGTGCCAACTGAGTTGTTCGCTCCCCATCATCACGCCACTGAAACCCTGATGATCGGCGAAGTCTGCAATCTTTTGCAGCCCCAGCCCCTGGCTGTACATCCGGCACGATTTCTCAAGGTTGGTCACCGGTCTGGCAATACGCATATGGTTTAACAAAGCATGACTCCTCATCATTTAACGAGAAGACACTGTAGCCTAACGGCTGATTTTGATTTGTCGGAATGCGCTTTTCCTTAGCGGCTCAGCACTGCGTTAACCAAAGTGCGCAGCTGTTCACTGACCGTCGCCAAATTCATGCCCATCTGCACGTGCATAATTGCGCCGTCCAGCGTCACCACCAGCATGAATGCCTGCGCCGGGTCATTAAGCTGCCACGTGGTAAGCAACGCATCGGCTACTGAAGCCTTGTGTTCGCGGGTCAGGCGTTCGACGTCTGGCAACGTTTCGCCGATTTCGGCGTTGGCGTTAAGAAACGCGCAGCCGCGGAAGTCAGGGCGTTGCCACCAGCTCTTAAGCGTCGCGACCAGCGCATCTGCGGGAGTTTGTCCGTTTGCACTGTTCTGCTGCAATTGAGCGGTAAACCACTGTATCCAGCGTAAATGGCGATAATCCAGATAGGCGAGTATCAGCGCATTTTTGCTAGGGAAATGACGATAAAAGGTCACTTTGGTCACGCTGGCATGGGCAATCACTTTATCAATTCCGGTGGCCCGAATCCCGTGCAGGTAAAACAGTTCATGCGCTGAGAGCAGAATTTTCTCGCGTGCACTGGCGGCCTGCGTACTCTTTTCCATCATCACCATCCCGTTTTATTCCTCGTTGACAACCTCTGAATGCCGGATTAGGTTAATTTAGGTAGAC
>NZ_LGHZ01000015.1 GCF_001266615.1 Kluyvera genomosp. 1
AGAGACAGGGTTATTTATTTGGCGTGCGGGACGATCTTATAAAGAGATGACTCTCCCCGCGGCCGTGTTTTAAAGCGACGGTGCACCCACAGATACTGTTCAGGAGCACGCAATATTTCGCGTTCAATAATTTTATTCATATAGCACGCAGCTGAAATCTCATCGCCGCGAGGATAATCCGTCATCGCCTCGCTGATATGCAAGGTATAACCTTTCTTGTTTGGTTTACGCACCATGGTCACCGTCAGCATTGCCGCACCGGATAAACGGGACAGCACGTTGGTACCATTGGTGGTTGCCGCTTCACTCACCGAGAAGAACGGTGCAAATACGCTGCCTTTTGGACCGTAGTCCTGATCTGGCGCAAACCACACGGCTTCCCCGGCTTTCAGCGCCTGAACAAGACCGCGTAGATTACGGCGGTCGATCATCGCTTTATTGGAGCGCAAGCGCCCGGTCGTCTGCACCCACTCCATAAGAGGATCATTATGCGGACGATAGGTCGCCATCATTGGGCGACAAAGTCCCATCGCGCGACCACCCAACTCGAGAGACATAAAATGCACACCGACAACCATTACGCCACGCTTTTCTTGCAGCGCGTTCATCAGGTTTTCGTAGCCTTCTACATCAAACCACTTTTTAACTCGAGCATCGCTCCAGAACCATGCCATACCGGTTTCGATAAGCCCCATGCCGAGCGACATAAAGTTTTGCTCAATCAGCTTTTCCCGATCGGCAGCGTTCATGTTGGGGAAGCAAAGCTCAATATTACGCGTAGCAATCTGCTCACGGCGTTTTAAAAAACGACGCGACGCTTTGCCTACGGAGGTACCCAGTGCATGCAAAAGAGGATAAGGAAGTTGAACCACCAGCCATAAAAGTGCCAGAGCGAACCACTTCACCGCATTGCGCGGATGAAGCAGACGGGTATCAAAATTTTTGAACATCATTAATTCCAGTAACGTGGAGCACAGGTAACGCAAAAGGAAAAAATGAATCCGTTCATCTGTCTTTAGCGGTACGTATAAGTGTTCGACAGTACTACGTTCGACTAATTCCCCGTTCGGACGTTTATTTACAAAACATCGCGGAAACAGAAAAAGGTGTGGCGTGGCAGGCTGTGGCTGAACTCGCCGCAAGCATGCACCTTTTCGAGATAAAAAAATAGGCTTTTTTATTGGTGCCGCGAAATAACCACAAAGTTACTTGGTTTTTATATGATTAGCAGGCAATTTATTCATTAACTAAAGATGATACCCAAGCCATCAGAACGGTTAAGGTTTCATTATCGTGGTCAAATTGACTGGATTCATGGGTAAACCTCTCTGCGTTCGAGGCTTCTGCTCTCTCAATGGTTATCCTCCTCACCCAAGCTTCCCCCGGAAGGCTAATTGAGTCCGTTCATAAAATGACACCCACGAGGGCCAAACAATAAAATAACCCGCTTTATCGCGGGTCATTTTCAGTCAATATGACGACTTCGGGGCCTGGATAAAGTAAGTACTTTTAAATGCCATATTTTCAGTACTCATGAACTCTAAAAGCGCGCTAGATATAGCGGTATAGACAATGGTTCCTTTATCAATATTCACTTCTTTTTTATTGAGCATCAGATCATAGGATGGAAAATTTTCTGACCGATATTCAGTATGAGCCTGGATGCTCAACGTCGCAGGAACCTTAAAAGTGAGTGTTTCTTTGGTCAGTTTTTTGTCGTCTGTCTTATCTTTATTGTAGCTATCCAAAAGTGCCTGGACTTTGTTATCCACACCATTCATATAGGACCCACTGGATAAGTCTTTCACTGTAAAGACCACGGTTTTATCATCAGAAAAACTGAGTACCACATCGACCAAGGAACTTTCACTGTAAACCTTACCTAAGTTCACATGACCATTATCGGTACGAATAATGTTTTGCGTTTTAAAATCTACATTCCCCGAAATCATCGCCGCAGACAAGATAGCCGCGACGCTGACTATTGCACTAGCCACAATAATCTTCATAACCCATCCTTAAATTAAATTAGAAATGCACTTTAAATATTTTTTAGCCGCCAGCTATCGGTCCCACTTTCTAATATCAGGTACCTCCATCTAACCATATTTCTCCTTTCGATGATGATAGAGAGCTTCATAAATTGCGACCTTACAATACAGTTCTTATCCGTACATCCAGTACCCACGCTGGTCTACACACCGACAGTAAATCAAACGCGCATCATAAAGAGAGTAGTCTTACCCAGACTCACACCAAAACGACAGCCACAAGTTGTTGTTACAGATTAGCGTTGAAGAGCATAATTTATTATCAACCACTACATTTATTCACACGAGAGGGAATTTGTTATGGGCGTGCCGCAATCTAAATCCGAACTACTGCTCGCGATAGAGAGTAATTTCAGCAAATTACTCCATTATCTTCATTCTATTCCTCCTGAACTCACCTCAGAGAAAACGCTCGAAGGTCATGCTAAAGAGACGATGATGAGCGTTCAGGATCTGGTGTCGTATCTCATCGGCTGGAATTCGCTGGTCGTCAAATGGATTGAGACTGATGCCAAAGGGCTTCCCGTCGACTTTCCGGAAACTGGCTATAAATGGAACCAACTGGGTCAGTTAGCACAAAAGTTCTATGCCGACTACAGCGTACTGACATACACAGATGCGGTAATCGAACTGCAAAAAGTGAAAAACGAAATCGTAAAACTCATTGGTGAACGAACCGATGACGGCTTGTATGGAAAGCCGTGGTACACAAAATGGACGTTGGGACGAATGATCTCTTTTAACACCTCTTCCCCCTATAACAACGCCACCGGTAGGTTACGAAAATGGGCAAAGATAAATAACCTAAAACTCAAATAATAAATTGACCTCATCACTGCAGACGATTCTCACGCTGATCTCAAACAAAGCATTTTCGTTCACTTTTTTCTATGATGAGATCTTTGCACCGTAATCAATAATGACAGGTTAGCCGCATGTTTGAAGACAATCAGAAAAAGCTCTATATCATCGTAAACCGCAATATGGATGCCTCTTTGCTGATGAATGCCACTGGGCATTTATCAGGAGGCATAATGCAAAAAGCACAGGATTCGCTTTTTCAGGACTATCCTAACGATGATTCAGGCCTCAGCGCTTATCTGAGCCATTATCCAGTGGTCATTCTACAGGCTAAAAATAGTAGTCAACTTTGCACCGCGCTTCAGAAATGCCAGGAGGCGAATCTGACCTATAACTTCTTCACCACAACGATGCTTGGTCAATCCACCGAGCAGCAGATTGAAGATACCCGCAACACGCCGCTAGAGTTACTCGAGTTTGTGGCTATCGCAGTGTACGGCGACACTGAAGCACTCAAGCCGATTACCAAGAAATTCTCCGTCTATAAATAAGTGTCTTCCGCAGCGACCGACACGCTGACTGTATCTGGACCGGTTCCAAAATCCAGAATGGCGTGCTTTGGTCCACATCAACTTTAAGTTGATGACGAGGGCGGGGTAATAACTTAGGACATGCAAGTTTCACGAGAAAATAAAAACCCGCCGAATGGCGGGTTTATCATTATTTGAAAACACCCGTTTTCGTTGAAACCGATGATTCGGACATTGAATAACGCTGAACTTTGTCGCCGTCATACATGACAACCAGCTCTTTTTTGGTTCCTGATGAGGATGAACCAAACCAATTAACTACCGGAATATAGCTAACGGCATCCATCGAAACATCCGCTAGCTCGTAAGTCCATATTTCTTTACCGCCATCAGTAAAGGAAGTTTTTGAGGCCGAACCGAACATCTTTTTGACATCAGCTTTTGTCGTTACGCCTTCAACAATTTTAGTTTTGACGCTTGCCTCAGACTCTTTCTTAAGCGATTGATTTCCACTTGAAGCGCATCCTGCCAAAACAACACCAACCATCATAACCATGAGTAACTTCTTCATTCCCTGTTTCCTTTTGTTTTAATTAGAAATATTTAACATCATTTAAAGGACCACCAGGAACTACCAACTTTAATGGTGAAAAAACACTAAAGAAGTCATCCATATAACCGATACCCTCTTCTCAATTGCTCTGGGCGTAATTGACGAATATTCCCTAGCCACATATCGTCGTTGTTTACGCCTCCTCCTCGTCGCGCCCCCAAATCACAAGCCCACGTTTTCTATGAAATCAAGCGTGTCCCCGAGCATTTTTATAATGAAGCTGAGGGAAAAATCCTCCCTGTCACTGCAGAGCCATACATCTGAGGACACAGCGAATGGACACCAGGATAGGCATGATGAAAAACGGTCGTGATACCCTGATTTTTTACTGTAAAAGAAATGTTAAATGGAAATCGGTTGTGATATAAACAAAAAGACCGGAAAGCAGAAATTCGGAAGGATGTCGAAACTGTTCGGTTCTCCCTTTGTAACAGGCTAATTTACAAGGGGAATAAAAAGAGACCGAATACGATTCCTGTATTCGGTCCAGGGAAATGGCTCTTGGGAGAGAGCCGTGCGCTAAAAGTTGGCATTAATGCAGGCTCAATCGCCTTGCTTTATAAGAATAGATGACCGTGACAGGTTTTCCAGTCCACAGACTCTGTGAGCCGAAAAATTTCGTCGAATAAACGGCATATGATAAAAAAACCGCAGCCATTCCTGGTGAATGATTGCGGTTTTTTATTGCATATTAAGAAGTTATGCTAAATCTTAGCAAAGCTTCTCTGCACGTTCGATAAAAGGCGCCAGGCTCATTTTCACGCCGGGCTGCTTTGGATCGTCAACCTGGATGATAGTCAGTGGCTGCGCTTGCGTCTTGCCGGCCTTGACCTGCTCCTCAGCGATAGCGTTCAACGGGTACTGTACCAATGTGCTGGGATTGATGACGTACAACGCATTGCCCGCACGGCAGGTCAGCATCACCTCTTCACGGTTAAATGCCCACTTCTCTTTTCCCACCTCGAACCGGCTGACGGTAATGATTTGTGCCGCCAGAGCAGAGCCTGAAACGCTTAATAACAACAAAGAGAGAATAATTTTTTTCATGGTTTCGCCATTTCATCAAAAAGGTTCCCAGGTAGCGAACATGCTCACACATGCCAATACCAGAGCGCCCAAAATAATTTCAGCCTGCGTGGTCCGTAAAAATAGACCCTGTACCCGCGTATCGGTCGCCGACATTCGTGGGACCAATACATAACGGTTTACCAACGCCATCAGGATCATGGCTCCCACAAGCCCGCATTTCACCCATAGCGCCAGACCATAAGCCGTTGCTGTCGTTAGCCCACCCTGAATAAGCCACGCGTTGATAAGCCCGGTAGCGACCGCTCCCGCAACGGCAAGATGCCCGTAACGGGAGTACCGCATCATCGTGGCAATAGCCAATTGACGCCAGCGGCCATTGGCTAAACGCAAACAATAGAGAAACGGGACTAATCCGCCTATCCACGCGGCAGCACAGAGAAGATGAAGCGCATGATTGATACGCTGTACAGCCCCTAATACGCCATCCGACATCGCGGCATGTCCTACTCCGGCCAGCAGGATAAACTGAGCCACGCACAGAAGCAAAATCCGCCGCATCATCTGCCTTGGCTGTACCCACAGCACACCCAGCGTGACCCAGGCAAGGACAATTTGCCACAGCCAGACGCTACCAAACTGCGTTTGCAGCACCGCCTGCCAAATGTCCGGACGCCAGGTATCTGACCAGCCTCCGCCCATTAACCCACCCTGTACCACCAGCATTAGCATTGCCGAAAATGCTCCCAGCACGAGAGATGTGCGGAGCAAAGACGAAAAACGCTGGCTCAACAGCCGTCGCAGCGCCTGTGGAGCCCACCAGCCGGCATACAGCGTGCAGCCAAACGCGACCATCAGTGAGGCAAAATGAATAAAACGTAGCCCGATATAGAGTACGCTCAGCATGACTACTTCACGCTAAATTGGTACTGGCCTTTGGTTTTATGCCCGTCGACCGAGACCACGTGCCATTCGACGGTATACAAACCGGATGCCAGTGTTTCGGTCAGAGGAACGATGAGCTGCGTTTTATCGCTCTCGCTACGCGTCGCTTTGCCCGTTGGGATCGCTTTCCCCTCCGCATTCTTCAGGGCTACGCCGCTAAAGTTTGCCTCAATACCTTCGGAGAAGTTCATGGTTAATGCTTTGGGTGCCGGGCTCACTTCGGCATCAGCCGGTGGCGTCTGCTGCTGCAAGTGGGCATGGGCCCAAACTGGCGATGTACTGAAAGCGCTGAGCAAGAACAGCGTGGCGCAGAGCGCGCGAGGCGTGGTGAATTTCATTTCCATCATTCCTTTTTGTTATCAATCTATCTCAAAGAATAACGCTGTATAATGTACGAGTCGAGATGAGCACCCTACGGACTTGCCATTTTGCGATACTCTTAGTAACTTTTGCGCCGGTAATCGAAGGAGAAAATCATGCAAACCAATCTGGCAAACCTACCGCAAGACGAAATGGACAAAGTTAACGTTGATTTGGCTGCTGCCGGGGTCGCCTTCAAAGAGCGCTACAACATGCCCATCGTGGCAGAAGTGGTTGAGCGTGAACAGCCTGAACATCTGCGCGGCTGGTTTCGCGAGCGTCTGATCGCGCATCGTCTCGCCTCGGTTAACCTTTCCCGTCTCCCGTACGAGCCGAAATCTAAATAAATATTTCCCGTGGTGACATTTTCTTACATAGAATCACGTACCATTATGCAGGATAAAAGCCCAATTCATCGTGTTGAAGGATGCAACTATGCTGACATGGACTATCGCTGCAGCGCAATATGCGCCACGCAAAGGGGATGTAGCGGAAAACATCACCCATCATCTGCGGTTTATCGACGCCGCAGCCGAGCAGGCCTGTAAGGTGATTGTTTTCCCGGAGCTATCGCTCACCGGGCCTGACGACAACCAAACGCTGCCGGCACCACCGCCGGATATTGACCTACAGCCACTCAGCGATGCCGCGCAGCGATATCAGATGACCATTATTGCCGGGCTGCCGATGGAAAAAAACGGAACGCGCATTAAGGGGATAGTGATCTTCAATCCCGATAGTCCTCGCCCCACAAAACACCACCAGGGACACGGCACATGCCTTGCGCCTGAATCTTCTCAGGTCAGCGTCTTTGAGCTGAATAACGAAGGCAGTGAGCTCTCCTCGCAGGCTTCTCTGCTAGCTACCGTTAGCTCAATGGCAGAACCCCAGCAGCAGCGCACCACTGAGCGTTTGCAGCGTTTTGCCCATAAGTACGCCATCGCCGTTTTAAAATCCAACTACGCTAGCGGCCGCTTTTCTGGTGGCAGCGCGCTGTGGGATGAGAATGGCCAACTGATTGTCCGTGCTGACAGTGGTGAATTACTGCTGACGGGCAGAAAAAGCGCCCAGGGTTGGCAAGGCGAGATCATTCCTTTACGCTAGTCGTTTTTGGCCGGGAGTTAGCCATGCTGCGCGTAATCGATACCGAAACCTGCGACTTACAGGGAGGCGTCGTTGAGATAGCCTCCGTCGATGTTGTTGACGGTAAAATAGTTAATCCCATGAGCCATTTGGTTCGCCCCGATCGCCCAATCAGCGCGCAGGCGATGGCTATCCACCGCATTACTGAAGAGATGGTGGCCGATAAGCCATGGATTGAAGAAGTGGTACCGTTTTATCAGGGCAGCCCATGGTACGTCGCGCACAATGCGAGCTTTGACCGTCGCGTACTGCCAGAAATGGACGGCGAATGGATCTGCACCATGAAGATGGCTCGCCGGCTGTGGCCCGGTATTAAATACAGCAACATGGCACTGTATAAATCACGTAAGCTGAGCGTCGCCACACCGCCCGGCCTGCATCACCACCGCGCGTTGTACGACTGTTATATCACCGCCGCGCTGCTGATCGATATTATGCAAGTGTCGGGCTGGAGCGCGGAACAGATGGTGGATGTCACCGGGCGTCCCGCGCTGTTGCGGACGTTCACCTTTGGTAAATATCGCGGGCAGGAAGTGGCGGACATTGCCAAAGATGATCCGGGCTACCTGCGGTGGTTGTTCAATAACCTCGATCGCATGAGCCCGGAATTGCGTATGACGTTGAAGCACTATCTGGAGAAGTAACTAACGCTCCGTCCGTCCCGGCAGCGTTCCCTGGGCAAGAGCGATCAGGAAGGCAAATTCCAGCGCGACGCCCTCGTAGCTTTTATAGCGGCCAGATTTACCACCGTGGCCAGAATCCATATCGGTACACAGCAGCAGAAGGTTATCATCGACCTTCTGCTCGCGCAGCTTCGCCACCCATTTTGCAGGCTCCCAATACTGCACCTGAGAATCGTGTAATCCACTGGTGACCAGAAGATGCGGATACGCCTGCGGACGAACATTGTCATACGGGCTGTAGGACTTCATGTAGTGGTAGTAAGTCTCATCTTCAGGGTTACCCCACTCCTCAAACTCCCCGGTGGTCAACGGTATTGACTCATCAAGCATGGTAGTAACGACATCCACAAACGGGACCTGCGCCACGACGCCATGTAAAAGTTCTGGTCGTTCATTTATGACTGTGCCCATCAGCATGCCGCCAGCGCTACCGCCCATGCCGTAGCATAACGTTGGGCTGCCGTACTCTTGCGCCAGCAGCGCATCGCAGACATCAATGTAGTCATTGAAGGTATTTTTCTTCTTCAGGAATTTACCGTCTTCGTACCACTGCTGCCCCAGCTCGCCGCCGCCGCGTACATGGGCGATGGCAAAGACAAAACCACGATCCAGCAGGCTCAAACGGCTGCTACTAAAATCCGCATCCATACTGGCACCATAGGACCCATAGCCATAAACCAGCAGCGGATTTTTGCCACGACGGAAATGTTCATGACGATAAACCAACGACACCGGCACCTTAACGCCATCGCGGGCGGTGATCCACAAACGTTCGCTACGGTAGCGGCTGCCGTCGAATCCCTTCACTTCCTGCTGCTTAAGTACCTGCCGTTCACCGCTGTTCATGTTTAGCTCAAACAGCGTGTCCGGCGTAGTCATCGAGGAATAGCCATAGCGCAGACAGTCAGTTTCGGGTTCCGGGTTATAGGCAATCCACGTGACGTACGTCGGGTCATCAAACGCAATCTGCGTTTCCCGCTGGCTGTGACGGTGAATTTGTCGTAAGCGAATCAGGCCATGCTCACGCTCTTCCACCACCAGCCAATCACGAAACAGTGTGAAGTCTTCCAGCATGACCGTATCACGTGGAGCAATCAGCGTTTGCCACGCTGACTCATCCCAGCTTTCGCTGCGGTACAAACCAAAGTTTTTACCTTCGCGATTCGAGCGCAAATAGAACTGCTGCTGATAATGATCGAGGCTATATTCATGATCTTTACGGCGCGGTAAAAAGACCTGCGGCTGCGCATTATCACTATCTGCATCCACCAGCAGCATTTCGCTGGTCGTGGCGCTAGAGAGCGCAATCACCACATATTTTCGCGACGAGGTTTTGTGCAGGCTGACGTAAAACGCATCATCCGCCTCTTCATAGATCAGCTCATCCTGGGCCGTAGGCGCACCCACGTGATGACGCCACACTTGCCAGGGTAGCAGCGTGACGGGATGCTGACGCACATAATAAAGCGTGCGGGAATCATTAGCCCAGACCACGCCTGGAGAAACGTCCTCAATCACTTCCGGCAGCCAGGTTTCATTTTCCAGATGACGGATACGCAACCCGTACTGACGTCGGGAGAGAAAATCCTCGGTCACCGCCAGCAGATTATTATCCGGCGCCACGTTAAGCCCACCGAGCGTATAAAATTCACTGTGCGCAGCACGTTTATTCTCATCAATCAATAATGACCAGTTCTCTTCGCCCAGCGGCTGACGCTGATAAACAGCGTACTCGCGACCCGGTTCATAGACCTGACGATAGCGATAGCCATTTTTGATATACGGCGCCGACACCTCTTTGGGTGGGATACGATCAATAATTTCTTTCAGCACGCGATCCTGCAGGCTGCGCTGAGAAGACATCGCCTCACGTCCGTAGGCGTTCTCCTGCTGCAAATAGTCGATTACCGCTGGCTGGGATCGTGAATCATCCCGGAGCCAGTAGTAATTATCAACGCGCGTGTCACCATGTAAGGTCATGGTGTGGGGAATCCGTTTTGCTTTAGGCGGCATCTGATTATTCTTCTGTTTTAGTCACACCCTATAAGGGTGGACAAAATAGACGGCGATGCAAGCAAAACCTGAAATTAGATGTCTAAAGTTGCTGTTTTTGCTGCTGTAAATCCTGTTCGATGCCCTCACGCACCTCAACGGGCAGCTTCAACGCATCCCCCAGTGCATTGAGATAGCTGCGTTCCATAAAGTGATCGATTTCGATCGCCGCACAGCTAATAAAATAGAGCTCCAGTGCCTCTTCTTCGTTATGCACATCGCGCGCCAGACGCTGCGGATCGAGCGGTTGCTCAATCGCCTGGGCAATCAAAGCCCGCCCCTCCTCCTCCACACCCGCCTCGCGCAGCTGTTGCTCAATGGCAGCCTGCTCTTTGGCGTCAATATGTCCGTCACTTTTCGCCGCAAAGACCAGTGCCAGAATCAGCCGTTCGGTACGTACGTCAAGCGGTGCCGCCGGTTCGCCATACTTCATGTCGGTTTGCGGGCTACCACGCATTTTGTCTTTGTATTTGTTCCACAATACGCTTCCCGCGACCGCACCACCGCCCACCAGCAGCGCACCGGTGCCGTATTTCGCCAGCATCTTGCGCGACGACTTACTGGCAATCAGCAAACCCGCCAGGCCACCGATAGCACCGGGCACCAGCATTTGATTCAGCCCGCTTTTCCCTTCACCCGACTTTTGCCCCAGCAACGATTGCAGTTGATTTAACCAGCCTGACATATGACCTCCAATAGAAAACGTGTACGACGTTCAGACTAGGCGAGCGGTTGTCAGAATATGTCTGCGCCACATAAAGATGCGCAAATTTAACGCGATAGCGCGACATCGTTAGCGAGACCAAGACAGACGCAAACGTTTTCGTTTATAATGCGCCAAACTTTGGATAGACGGTGGAATGGGTAATGACGTTATTAGGCACAGCTTTGCGTCCTGCTGCGACGCGCGTAATGCTTCTGGGTTCAGGTGAGTTAGGTAAAGAAGTGGCCATTGAGTGCCAGCGGTTAGGAATTGAAGTGGTCGCCGTCGATCGCTATGCCGATGCCCCGGCCATGCACGTCGCACATCGCTCGTATGTGATTAATATGCTTGACAGTATGGTGCTTAAGGCACTGGTTGAGCAGGAAAAACCTGACTTTATCGTGCCGGAAATCGAAGCCATCGCCACTGATATGCTGATTGAGCTTGAGCAGGCGGGCCAACACGTAGTGCCGTGTGCACGCGCCACCAAGCTGACGATGAATCGCGAAGGCATTCGCCGCCTGGCCGCAGAAACCCTGAAACTGCCGACCTCAGCTTACCATTTTGCCGACAGCGAGGCTCAGTTCCGCCAGGCTGTGGGCGACATCGGCCTGCCGTGTATTGTCAAGCCAGTGATGAGCTCCTCCGGCAAAGGGCAAACCTTTATTCGCCATGAAGAGCAGCTGGCGCAGGCATGGCAGTACGCTCAACAAGGTGGCCGCGCGGGTGCGGGGCGAGTCATTGTGGAAGGGGTAGTGAATTTTGATTTTGAAATCACCCTACTCACCGTCAACGCCGTTGACGGCGTTCATTTCTGCGCGCCTGTAGGACACCGCCAGGAAGATGGCGACTATCGCGAATCCTGGCAGCCGCAGCAGATGAGCGAGCTGGCGCTGGCGCGCGCACAGGAAATTGCCCGCGACGTGGTGCTGGCGTTGGGCGGCTACGGCCTGTTTGGCGTCGAGCTGTTTGTCTGTGGCGATGATGTGGTGTTTAGTGAAGTTTCACCACGCCCACACGATACCGGGATGGTGACGCTGATTTCGCAGGACGTCTCCGAATTTGCACTGCATGTTCGCGCCTTTTTAGGTCTGCCGGTCGGCGCCATTCGCCAGTACGGCCCTTCCGCCTCCGCCGTGCTGCTGCCTAAGCTCACCAGCCGCAACGTCACCTTCGATAACGTACAGAACGCGCTGGGCGCCGGCGTACAGCTACGCCTGTTCGGCAAACCGGATATTGACGGCTCCCGCCGTATGGGCGTGGCGCTGGCAACGGGCGACAGCGTAGAGCAGGCGGTTGAGCGAGCAAAAATCGCTGCCGCAGCCGTCATCGTTAACGGCTAATAAAAAAGGCGGGCTGCTTTCGCATACCCGCCCTTTTCTCGCTCTGTCCGGTCAGATAGCCGGGAGAACCGCTATCTTACAGTTTTGCACCAGCAACGGCTTCGCGAGCCAGTTTGGTGATGCGATCGTAATCGCCAGCTTCCAGCGCGTCAGCGGGAACTAACCAGGAACCACCGATGCACAGAACGCTTTTCAGTGCCAGGTAGTCACGGTAGTTAGCTGGTGAAATACCGCCGGTTGGGCAGAAACGGATCTGAGAGAATGGACCCGCAATCGCCTGCAGTGCTTTCACGCCGCCGTTAGCTTCAGCCGGGAAGAATTTGAACTCTTTCAGGCCGTGTTCCATACCCAGCATCAATTCAGAAACAGAACAGATACCTGGGATCAGCGGGATAGTCCCAGCAGTCGCTGCTTTCAGCAGATTGTCGGTCAGGCCTGGGCTGATAGCGAACTGTGCGCCCGCTTCGGTAACTTCTTTCAGCTGCTGTGCGTTGGTCACGGTACCCGCGCCGACGATAGCATCCGGAACTTCTTTCGCAATGGCGCGGATAGCGTCCATCGCGCATGCGGTACGCAGCGTCACTTCCAGTACACGTACGCCGCCTGCAACCAGCGCTTTCGCCATCGGTACTGCGTGCTCAAGCTTGTTAACCACGATAACCGGTACTACTGGGCCGGTGGTCAGGATTGCTTCTGCAGTTGTTTTCCAGTTTTTCATCAGAAATTCTCTCTCGCCAGATCTACAAATCGTGTCATCTTAAAAGGTAATACAGGTTGCGCCCTGTTCTGCACCGGACAGTTTTTCCCGTAATGCGCCAAACAGTTCACGGCCTGTTCCCACGCGCGAAGCGCTCAGATCGGGAATATGCGGTTGACGCGCAGCCAGTTCGGCTTCATCGACCAGCAGCGTAAGCTCGCCGGTCTGGCCGTTTACGCGGATCATGTCACCGTCGCGCACTTTCGCCAGCAGTCCGCCGTCATAGGCTTCAGGGGTCACGTGAATCGCTGACGGTACTTTACCGGATGCACCCGACAGTCGGCCATCAGTGACTAACGCAATTTTGAAACAGCGGTCCAATAATACACCAAGTGGCGGCATAAGTTTATGTAATTCTGGCATACCGTTCGCTTTTGGCCCTTGATGGCGCACAACAACGACGCAATCTTTGTCCAGCAGACCCGCTTCAAACGCTGGCAATACATCGTGCTGGCTTTCAAAAATCACCGCTGGGGCTTCAATCACCTGGTTTTCAACCGGAACCGCGGAGGTTTTCATCACCGCACGGCCGAGGTTACCGCTCAGCACTTTGGTACCGCCGTGTTTGGAGAAAGGCTTGTCGAAGGTGGCAATAATGCTGTCATCCAGGGACACCGTCGCGCCATCACGCCAGTCCAGCTTACCTTCATTCAGCCATGGCTCCATGGTGTAATGAGACAAGCCGAAGCCTGCTACGGTGTTGACATCTTCATGCAGCAGACCGCCTTTCAGCAGTTCACGTACCAGCACAGGAACACCGCCTGCCGCCTGGAAGTGGTTGATATCAGCTGGGCCATTCGGGTACAGACGCGCCATCAGCGGTACCACTTCAGACAGGTCAGAGAAATCATCCCAGTTAATGATGATACCGGCAGCACGCGCCATCGCCACCAGGTGCATGGTGTGGTTAGTGGACCCACCGGTTGCCAGCAGCGCCACAATACCGTTAACAACGACTTTCTCATCAACCATTTTGCCCAACGGCATCCAGTCATTGCCGTTGCCGGTCATACGAGTCACCTGACGTGCTGCAGCGGCAGTCAGCTCTGCACGCAGCGGCGCATCAGGATGAACGAATGAAGAACCCGGCAGCTGCATGCCCATGAATTCGATAACCATCTGGTTGGTATTCGCGGTGCCGTAGAAAGTACAGGTACCCGGCGCATGGTAGGAAGCCGCTTCAGACTCCAGCAGCGCATTACGATCAACCTTGCCTTCAGCATACAGCTGACGAATACGGACTTTTTCTTTGTTCGGCAGGCCGCTGGCCATTGGGCCTGACGGAATGAATACGGAAGGCAGGTGGCCGAAGGAAAACGCCGCCATGGCAAGCCCTGGGACAATTTTGTCGCATACGCCAAGGTACAGCGCGCCATCGAACATGTTGTGAGACAGGCCAACCGCCGCGGACATCGCAATCACTTCACGACTCAGCAGGGAGAGTTCCATACCGTCCTGCCCCTGGGTCACGCCGTCACACATGGCCGGCACGCCGCCCGCGACCTGACCCACTGCATTCACGCTGTGCAGCGCTTTGCGGATTTGTTCCGGGTAGTTTTCATACGGCTGATGGGCAGAAAGCATGTCGTTATAGGAGGTGATAATCGCGATATTGTTGCGCAGCATGCTTTTCAGTGACGCTTTGTCATCTGGCTGACAGGCAGCAAAGCCGTGCGCCAGGTTACCGCAGGCCAGTTCTGAACGGTGAACCGTTTCAGTTTTCGCCCGCTCAATGCGCGCCAGATAGGCTTCACGCGTGCTGCGAGAGCGTTCAATAATGCGATTTGTTACCCGTAACATTACAGAGTTCATAAAGGCTCCTCAAATTTTTCTGTCCAGGCCGCTGTCTAATAGGACGAATATATTGGCTTAACTTATGTAAGACGCCCGTATAACGCAGCTCAGAGGCAAGTATCTACCGCTAGTGTAATAAAAAAAGCCCCGGGAGTGAATCCGCCCGGGGCTTAAATGCGCAAAAATAGCACTACATGCTGTGTTAGATCATGTTACCGGTAAAATAACCCTTCCGGATTACTGCTACGGCTTACTCGAACTCGTTCCAGGAACGACCGTCACGGGTGATCATGGCAACGGAAGCCACCGGTCCCCAGGTGCCCGCCTGGTACGGTTTAGGCGCATCTTTATCGCTCGCCCACGCTTCAGTAATCGAGTCGACCCACTTCCACGCTTCTTCCACTTCATCACGGCGAACGAACAGCGCCTGGATACCGCGCATGGTTTCCAGCAGCAGACGCTCGTAGGCATCGGCGAGGTGAGTCTGGTTGAAGGTTTCTGAATAGCTCAGATCCAGCTTGGTCACCTGCAGATTGTGCTTGTGCTCCAGACCCGGAACTTTGTTGAGGATCTGAATATCCACGCCTTCATCCGGCTGCAAACGAATCGTCAGCTTGTTCTGCGGCAGCTCAGGCCAGGTCTCTTTGAACAGGTTCAGTTCTGGGTTTTTGAAGTAAACAACAACTTCAGAGCATTTTGTCGGCAAACGCTTACCGGTACGCAGATAGAATGGAACACCTGCCCAGCGCCAGTTATCAATGTCTACGCGAATAGATACGAAGGTTTCAGTGCTGCTGGATTTATTGGCACCCTCTTCTTCCAGATAGCCAGGGACTTTCTGCCCCTGCGCGAATCCAGCGGTATACTGCCCACGGACCGTTTTATCGCGCACATTGCTGCGATCAATGCGACGCAGTGATTTTAGAACTTTCACTTTCTCGTCACGAATGCTGTCAGCCGTCAAATCAGACGGCGGCGCCATCGCAATCATGCAAAGAATTTGCAGCAGGTGGTTTTGGATCATGTCGCGCATCTGGCCAGCCTGATCGAAGTAACCCCAACGGCCTTCAATACCCACTTCTTCGGCCACGGTAATTTCCACGTGATCGATGGTGCGGTTATCCCAGTTGTTCACAAACAGGGAGTTGGCAAAGCGCAGCGCCAGCAGGTTCAGGACCGTTTCTTTACCCAGATAGTGGTCGATACGGTAAACCTGGCACTCTTCAAAGTACTCACCCACCTGGTCGTTGATTTCACGTGAGGTCTCAAGCGAGGTGCCTAACGGTTTTTCCATCACCACGCGCGCAGGTTTGGCGTTCAGCTTCGCTTCACCCAGACCGCGACAGATAGCGCCGAAAGTGCTTGGTGGCATCGCAAAATAGTTGATAGTAGTACGATTTTTTTGATCGAGCATCTCCCCAAGACGTGAAAACGCAGGTGCGTCATTCACATCCAGGTTACAGAAATCAAGACGCGCGCTGAGGGTATTCCACAAACCTTCATCAATTTTTTCTTTCATGAAGGTTTCCAAAGCTTCGCGAACCACTTTGGTGTACGCGGCTTTGTCCCAGTCGGCACGGCCTACGCCGATAATACGGGTGTCAGGGTTAATTTGACCGGCTTTTTCAAGCTGATACAGGGAAGGCAGCAGTTTCCGGCGGGCCAAGTCGCCCTTCGCGCCGAAAATGACCAGATCGCATGCCTGGGCCGTTTGCGTTACCGCCATGTCATTCTCCTCAGTTAAAGACCCGGTTCTATATCCTTCATACTTCAAGTTGCCTGTGCTCGTTCACCCCAGTCACGTACTCATGGACGCGCCTGGGATTCCCTCTCTTGCCGCCTTCATGCAACTCGAATTATTTTGGGTATATATTCTTTATCCTTCAGGTTTTCCTGAAAAATACCGGATATCGTTGTAATTTTCTTACGGTGCACTGTACTGTGTTTACCAAATTGCCGAAACCCTTTAACGCCTTTCTCGCCTGTCGATCGCACAAATCGGAACCGTTCCGGCCGCAGCGTTAGGCAATCCGCCAATTTTGTTCGTTCTTTCGCCTGAATGACGCCAGTTAAAATACGACGTTGATCATGTTATGAAAAAAAACAACATCTTTTGCTGTTCCTATTCACTTTTCATCCGGCTTCAAGCGTATATTCTTGCTAAAACGCCTGCAGATTTCACCCATTAATGGAATCGTTTCAATCTATGAGCGCCTTGTCACGATGAACATGCTGGAAAGAATCCAGTCCCAACTGGAAAACCTTAGCAAATCCGAGCGAAAAGTCGCGGAAGTTATTCTCGCGGCACCGGAACAGGCAATCCATTCAAGCATTGCCGCACTCGCCCTTGAAGCCGAGGTCAGCGAACCCACCGTGAACCGTTTCTGCCGCAGCATGGAGACCCGAGGTTTCCCGGATTTCAAGCTCCATCTTGCCCAAAGTATCGCCAACGGTACACCGTATGTTAATCGTAATGTTGATGAAGATGACAGCGTAGAAGCCTACACGGCAAAAATTTTCGAGTCCGCTATGGCGAGTCTTGCCCATGTTCGCCAGTCTCTTGATATGTCTGCGGTCAATCGGGCCGTCGATCTTTTAACCCAGGCCAAGAAGATTGCCTTCTTTGGGCTCGGTTCTTCGGCGGCGGTCGCCCACGATGCGATGAATAAATTTTTCCGCTTCAACGTTCCGGTCATCTATTCTGATGACATCGTTTTGCAACGAATGAGTTGTATGAATTGCAGCGACGATGATGTGGTGGTGCTGATTTCACATACCGGCAGAACCAAGAGCCTGGTAGAGGTCGCACAGGTGGCACGGGAGAATGATGCCATGGTCATCGCTATCACTTCCGCCGGCACGCCGCTGGCCCGGGAAGCCACGCTCGCCATCACTCTGGATGTTCCAGAAGACACCGATATTTATATGCCGATGGTCTCAAGACTGGCGCAGCTTACCGTGATTGATGTCCTGGCAACGGGCTTTACCCTGCGCCGTGGGGCAAAATTCAGGGATAACTTGAAGCGAGTCAAAGAAGCATTGAAAGAATCGCGGTTTGATAAAGAGCTATCGACACACAGCGATAACCACTAAAAGCGATAAGCACGACGTCATTAATTAAATCATTCGGTAGCGCCAGCTTGGCGACATTGCCGAATTCCTGTTCACGCAACACCTTAAGTTGTATTAGTCAACGGAGTATTACATGTCCAGAAGGCTTCGCAGAACCAAGATCGTCACCACGTTAGGCCCAGCAACTGATCGCGACAATAACCTCGAGAAGGTCATTTCCGCCGGTGCTAACGTTGTGCGTATGAACTTTTCACACGGTACGCCGGAAGACCACCAGCTACGTGCCGATAAAGTACGCGAAATTGCGGCAAAACTTGGGCGTCATGTAGCCATCCTTGGCGATTTGCAAGGACCCAAAATCCGCGTATCCACCTTCAAAGAAGGCAAAGTATTCCTCAATATCGGCGACAAATTCCTCCTTGATGCCAACCTGAGCAAAGGTGAAGGCGATAAAGAGAAAGTCGGCATCGACTATAAAGGCCTGCCAGCCGACGTGGTACCGGGCGATATCCTGCTGCTGGATGATGGCCGCGTGCAGCTAAAAGTGCTGGAAATCCAGGGCATGAAGGTGTTCACCGAAGTGACCGTCGGTGGCCCGTTGTCCAACAATAAAGGCATCAACAAATTAGGTGGCGGCCTCTCCGCTGAAGCGTTAACTGAGAAAGACAAAGCGGACATCATCACGGCGGCCAAAATTGGCGTCGATTACCTCGCCGTCTCCTTCCCACGCTGTGGTGAAGACCTGAACTATGCTCGCCGTCTGGCGCGCGAAGCTGGCTGTGATGCAAAAATTGTGGCGAAAGTAGAACGCGCGGAAGCCGTTTGCAGCCAGGACGCGATGGACGACATCATTCTCGCCTCCGACGTGGTCATGGTTGCCCGTGGTGACCTGGGCGTTGAAATCGGCGACCCGGAACTGGTTGGCATCCAGAAAGCGCTGATTCGTCGCGCGCGTCAGCTGAACCGTACCGTGATCACCGCGACCCAGATGATGGAGTCAATGATCACCAACCCAATGCCAACCCGCGCCGAAGTGATGGACGTGGCGAACGCCGTGCTGGATGGTACCGATGCGGTGATGCTGTCTGCGGAAACCGCCGCAGGTCAGTATCCTTCTGAGACCGTTGCTGCGATGGCTCGCGTTTGTTTGGGTGCGGAAAAAATCCCAAGTATTAACGTCTCTAAACACCGTCTCGACGTCCAGTTCGACAACGTGGAAGAAGCCATTGCCATGTCGGCAATGTATGCGGCAAACCACCTGAAAGGCGTGACTGCCATCATCACCATGACCGAATCTGGCCGCACTGCGCTGATGACCTCACGTATCACTTCTGGCCTGCCGATCTTCGCCATGTCCCGTCACGAACGTACACTGAACCTGACGGCGCTGTACCGCGGTGTTACCCCTGTGTTCTTTGATAGCGCCTGTGATGGCGTAGCAGCGGCGCACGATGCGGTCAATCTGCTGCGCGATAAAGGCTACCTGATGTCGGGTGACCTGGTTATCGTAACTCAGGGCGACGTCATGAGCACCGTGGGCTCAACCAACACCACGCGTATCCTGACCGTCGAGTAAACCTCGCGGTATAAAAAAGCCCGGGCTAATGCCTGGGCTTTTTTTATGGCTTTCGTTCAAAACCGAATGCGGCGATAACCACTTGTCCGCAACTCTATTTCTTTTTCTTCGGATACAGCTCTTTGCGCTGATACGGTTCGGTTTCGCCGGGCTTACGCGTTTTCAGCAGTTTCAAAATCCACGTGTACTGTTCGGCATGTGGCCCCACAAAGATCTCCACTTCTTCGTTCATCCGGCGCGCAATGGTGTGATCATCCGCTTCCAGCAGATCGTCCATCGGCGGACGCACCAGGATGGTTAAACGATGCGTTTCGCCGTTATAGACTGGGAACAGCGGCACGACGCGCGCACGACACACTTTCATCAGACGGCCAATCGCGGGCAGCGTGGCTTTATAGGTAGCAAAGAAATCAACGAATTCGCTGTGCTCAGGGCCATGATCCTGATCCGGCAAATAATAGCCCCAGTAGCCCTGGCGTACCGACTGAATAAACGGTTTGATACCATCGTTACGCGCATGCAGGCGGCCACCAAAGCGGCGACGAACGGTATTCCACACGAAGTCGAAGACCTTATTGCCCTGGTTATGGAACATCGCTGCCATCTTCTGTCCCTGCGAGGCCATCACCATCGCCGGGATATCGACACCCCAGCCGTGTGGCACGAGGAAAATCACGTTTTCACCGTTGCGGCGCATCTCATCGATAATCTCCTGCCCCTGCCACTCCAGGCGCGGCAGAATCTTCTCTGGCCCTTTCAGCGCCAGCTCAGCCATCATCACCATCGCCTGCGGTGCGGTAGCAAACATTTCATCGATAATCGCTTCACGCTCGGCTTCGCTTTTTTCCGGGAAGCAGTAAAGCAGGTTAATCTGCGCGCGACGACGCGCACTTCGGCCATATTTCCCAGCCAAGCGGCCGAGTTTTCCCAACAGCGGGTCGCGAATTTTTGCCGGAATGTAAGCGATACCAGCAAAAGCCAGCACGCCTAGCCATGCGCCCCAGTAGCGCGGATGGCGGAAAGATTTCTCAAACTCGGGAATGTATTCACTATTATTTTTCTTCGTTTCCATGCCTGTTCCTGGTTCGAATCATCGGGTGGTGCGGATAATCAGATAGTGTAGCGAGCGTGGGTGCTTCGCACAAAAGAAAAAGCCGGTGCTAGGAAAGCACCGGCTCTGAACGTCTGTTTCTTAGGCGATATCAGTCAAAACGCAGCTGCGGCAGGACCTGTTTCACCTGGGCCAGATAGTCGGTACGGTCGGAGCCGGTCAGCCCTTCGGTACGCGGCAGTTTAGCCGTCAGCGGGTTCACCGCCTGTTGGTTCAACCAGACTTCATAGTGCAGGTGCGGGCCGGTTGAACGCCCGGTATTGCCGGACAGCGCAATACGATCGCCACGTTTCACCTTCTGACCCGGTTTCACTAACAGCTTACGCAGGTGCATGTAGCGGGTGGTATAAGTACGACCATGACGAATCGCCACGTAGTACCCCGCCGCCCCGCTACGCTTCGCAACCACCACTTCACCATCACCAACGGCAAGTACTGGCGTACCCTGCGGCATGGCAAAATCAACGCCACGGTGCGGCGCCACACGTCCAGTAACCGGGTTCAGACGACGCGGGTTAAAGTTAGACGAAACGCGGAACTGACGCGCGGTTGGGAAGCGCAGGAAGCCCTTCGCCAGCCCGGTGCCGTTACGGTCATAAAACTTACCGTCTTCTGCGCGGATCGCGTAGTAGTCTTTGCCATCTGAACGTAAACGTACACCCAGCAGCTGGCTTTGTTCACGCTTGCCGTCGAGCATTTCGCGCGACATCAATACCGAGAATTCGTCGCCTTTTTTCAGCTTACGGAAGTCCATCTGCCACTGCATCGCTTTGATAACGGCGCTTGCTTCGACGCTGGTTAAGCCGGCATTTACGGCGCTAGAGACAAAGCTACCGCCAACGGTGCCTTTCACCAGGCTGTTGACCCAGTCGCCCTGCTGCATCTCGCTGCTCATCTTAAAGCCGTTGGCAATGCGATCGTAGGTGCGGGTTTCGCGACGTGACATTTCCCAGGTCAAACGCTGGAGGTCACCATCGTCGTTCAGCGTCCAGGAAAGCTGTTGACCAACCTTCATGTTCCGCAGCTCTTTATCCGCCGCAGCCAGCTGGCTGATATTTCCCATATCAATACCATACTGATTCAGGATGCTGCTTAGGGTATCGCCCGTGGATACCACATATTCATGCACGCCCGTTTCGTTATCGGCTTTGTCGTCGAGTTCATCCTGAGGAATCGCTTCGTCTTCCTGAGCGGACTGATCGATAGGTTCGCTGGCCTCCGGTAACAGAGAGCGAATCTCTTTTTTCTCCAGCTCGATGGTACGAATGACCGGTGAAGAAGTTGGGTGGTAAACGTATGGCCGCCAAACTGCGACGGCCAAGGTGAGAACGGTGAGTGACCCCAGCATAACGCGGTGGGGCCGCGGCAAATTATTAAATGCCAGAGCGACAGAGCGGGCTATCTGCTGCACGTATTCACTTCCTTACTTATCTCCTTTCAGGCAGCTCGCATACTGGGTCGCCAGTTGAGTCAGAAACGCCGGGTAGCTTTCTTTACTCAGCTGTATATTCGTGCCAAGAGGATCCAACGTGCCCATACGGACAGTCGTTCCCCGCGCGACAGATTCAACGACAGCGGGCCTGAATTGTGGCTCAGCAAAAACGCAGGTTGCTTTTTGCTCAACCAACTGTGTTCTTATTTGATGTAAACGCTGCGCACCAGGTTGGATCTCAGGGTTTACGGTAAAGTGCCCAAGTGGGGTCAAACCGTAATGTTTTTCGTAGTACCCGTAGGCGTCATGAAAAACGAAATACCCTTTTCCTTTCACCGGTGCCAGCTCGTTGGCAACCTGTTTATCGGTTGTGGCCAGGTTGGCCTCAAAATCCTTCAGGTTGGCGTCAAGTCGGGCTCGACTCTGGGGCATAAGTTCCACTAATTTGTCATGGATTGCAACCGCTGACAGCCGCGCTATCTCTGGGGAAAGCCACAGATGCATGTTGTAGTCGCCGTGATGGTGATGTGCGTCACCTTTTTCTGCGTGAGCATGATCATGTTCACCCTCGACACCATGATCGTCATCGTCGTCATCTGCGCCTTTCATGAGTAACGGTTTCACCCCGTCAAGCTGGGCGATCGTCACTTTTTTAGTGTCAGGAATGCTTTGCGTTGACTTGTTCATAAACGCTTCCATCTCAGGACCAATCCAGACAACTAAGTCCGCGTTTTGTAAGCGTTTTGCATCAGATGGGCGCAATGAATAGTCATGCTCAGAGGCGCCGTCAGGCAGTAAAACCTGGGTCTCAGTGACCCCATCGGCGATCGCCGAAGCGATGAATCCAAGTGGCTTAAGTGACGTGACCACGGCGGCATCAGCACGCTGTGCTGCCGTTCCCCAAAGTGCAGCGGATAAAGCTGCGAAAAGAAGCGTATTTTTCTGTAACATTATGCGTCTGATAATCGAAATGAATAAGAGAAGTGTGATATTATAACATTCACTATCTTGTGCAACCCCTAATTGCTATGACTAATCTTGTATCTCTGGAAAATGTTGCAGTCTCCTTCGGTCAACGCCGGGTGCTCTCTGACATCTCGCTAAATCTCAAACCTGGCCGCATTCTGACGCTGCTGGGCCCTAATGGCGCGGGTAAATCAACGCTGGTACGCGTGGTTCTCGGCCTGGTAGCACCTAGCGAAGGCGTTGTCATCCGCGACAAACATCTGCGTATTGGTTATGTACCGCAGAAGTTACACCTCGACGCCACATTGCCGCTGACCGTCAAGCGCTTTTTACGTCTACACCCTGCGACGCGTAAGGAAGATATCCTGCCTGCACTGATGCGCGTCCAGGCCGCACATTTGCAGGATGCGCCAATGCAAAAGCTCTCCGGCGGGGAAACCCAGCGCGTACTGCTGGCGCGGGCGTTACTCAATAAGCCCCAGCTTTTGGTTCTTGATGAGCCGACTCAGGGCGTTGACGTTAACGGTCAGGTCGCGCTGTATGACTTGATTAACCAGCTGCGCCAGGAACTCGACTGCGCCGTGCTGATGGTGTCGCATGACCTGCACCTGGTCATGGCCAAAACCGATGAGGTTCTGTGCCTGAATCACCATATTTGCTGCTCCGGTACGCCGGATGTCGTTTCAATGCATCCTGAATTTATTTCGATGTTTGGCCCACGTGGGGCCGAACAGCTGGGGATCTATCGCCATCAGCATAACCATCGCCATGATTTACAGGGCCGTATTGTTTTACGTCGGGGAAATGGGCAGTCATGATTGAAATTTTACTTCCCGGCTGGCTTGCCGGAATGATGCTGGCGTGTGCTGCCGGCCCGCTGGGCTCGTTTGTGGTCTGGCGTCGGATGTCCTATTTCGGCGATACCCTTGCGCATGCTTCTTTGCTGGGCGTCGCCTTCGGCCTGCTTTTGGATGTGAACCCATTCTATGCGGTGATCACCGTCACGCTGCTGCTGGCCACCGGTCTGGTATGGCTGGAAAAGCGTCCTCACCTCGCCATTGATACATTATTAGGCATTATGGCGCACAGTGCGCTGTCGCTGGGTTTGGTAGTGGTGAGCCTGATGTCGAACGTTCGCGTCGATTTGATGGCCTATCTGTTTGGCGATTTACTCGCCGTGACGCCGCAGGATCTCATCTCCATCGCGCTGGGCGTCATCGTCGTGCTGGCGATTCTGTTCTGGCAGTGGCGCAACCTGCTGTCGATGACCATTAGCCCAGACCTGGCGTTCGTTGACGGCGTAAAACTGCAGCGCGTGAAGCTGCTGTTGATGCTGGTCACCGCGCTCACCATTGGCGTAGCGATGAAATTCGTTGGGGCGCTGATTATTACGTCGCTGCTGATTATTCCTGCCGCGACGGCGCGCCGTTTTGCGCGTACGCCGGAACAAATGGCAGGAATTGCAGTAGGGATGGGGATGATTGCCGTGACCGGTGGACTGACCTTCTCAGCGTTCTACGACACGCCTGCGGGGCCATCGGTGGTGCTGTGCGCCGCACTGCTGTTTATTATCAGCATGATGAAAAAACAGAGCAGCTAATCAGGCTACTCTGTGATTGTCCGACCTACATGCCACGCACAACGATAACGCGGTAGGTCGGGCATAATGTAATGCCATCCGACGCTATGATTAAGGTGTCTCGGGTGGTTTAATCCCGAAGTGATCCCACGCACGAACCGTCGCCATACGCCCACGCGGCGTACGCTGTAAGAACCCCTGCTGAATCAGATACGGTTCCAGCACATCCTCAATGGTTTCGCGCTCTTCGCCAATCGCTGCCGCCAGGTTATCAAGCCCCACTGGACCGCCAAAGAACTTGTCAATGACCGCCAGCAGCAGCTTGCGGTCCATATAGTCAAATCCTTCCGCATCGACGTTCAGCATATCCAGCGCCTGAGCGGCGATATCCGCTGAAATGGTGCCATCGTGTTTCACTTCAGCAAAATCGCGCACGCGGCGTAGCAGACGGTTAGCGATACGCGGGGTACCGCGCGCACGGCGAGCCACTTCCAGCGCACCCTCCTCGCTCATCTCCAGCCCCATAAAGCGCGCGCTACGGCCCACAATATGCTGGAGATCGGGCACCTGATAAAACTCAAGTCGCTGCACAATACCAAATCTGTCGCGCAGCGGTGAGGTCAAAGAACCCGCGCGGGTGGTCGCACCAATCAGGGTAAACGGCGGCAGATCGATTTTAATGGAACGCGCAGCCGGGCCTTCGCCAATCATAATATCAAGCTGGTAGTCTTCCATGGCCGGATAGAGCACTTCTTCCACCACCGGAGATAGACGGTGTATCTCATCGATAAACAGCACGTCGTGAGGCTCAAGGTTGGTGAGCATTGCCGCCAGATCGCCGGCTTTTTCCAGCACCGGGCCTGAGGTGGTGCGTAAATTCACGCCCATCTCATTAGCGACAATATTGGCCAACGTGGTTTTACCCAGCCCCGGTGGGCCAAAAATCAGCAGGTGATCGAGGGCGTCGCCGCGCAGTTTCGCCGCCTGGATGAAAATCTCCATCTGCGAGCGCACCTGCGGCTGACCAATATACTCAGCCAGTAATTTTGGGCGGATGGCGCGGTCTGCCACCTCTTCCGCCATGGTACTGCCTGAGGCTATCAGGCGGTCTGCTTCAATCATCCTTTACCTCATAGCGCCGCGCGCAGCGCTTCGCGGATCAATGTTTCACTGCTGGCATCCGGACGGGCAACTTTGCTGACCATTCGGCTGGCTTCCTGAGGTTTATAGCCCAGCGCCACCAGCGCAGCAACCGCTTCCTGTTCGGCATCATCTGCCGCCGGACCTGCCGGTGAGGTCAAGACCAGATCGGCTGCTGGGGTAAACAGATCGCCATGAAGGCCTTTAAAGCGGTCTTTCATTTCAACAATCAGGCGCTCAGCGGTTTTCTTGCCGATACCCGGCAGCTTCACCAGTGCGCCGAGCTCTTCGCGTTCTACCGCGTTAACAAACTGCTGTGCCGACATACCAGAAAGAATCGCTAGCGCCAGTTTAGGCCCCACACCATTGGTTTTAATCAGCTCTTTGAACAGCGTGCGCTCTTGCTTGTTGTTGAAGCCATACAGCAGTTGCGCATCTTCACGCACCACAAAATGGGTGAAGATAATGGCTTCCTGCCCGGCTTCAGGCAGCTCGTAGAAACAGGTCATCGGCATATGCACTTCATAGCCTACCCCGCCCGTTTCCAGAAGAACCAGTGGGGGTTGTTTTTCGAGAATGATGCCTCTGAGTCTGCCTATCACATGACGCTCCTGCGTTAAGGGCTAAAAAGGTAATGCGCTATCATAAAAAAAGGCTGGATGTTTATCCAGCCTGATTTGTCATTATCGTAACCGTCCGCGCGCTAAATTCAGCCGCGACTCACTCATTTGCATGGCGTTTTGGCTAACGTGGCAGTGGGTGATAGCGATAGCCAGCGCATCGGCGGCGTCCGCCTGGGGGTTGGCGGGTAGTTTTAACAGCGTGCGCACCATATGCTGGACCTGACTTTTTTCCGCGCTCCCAATCCCGACCACGGTCTGTTTGACCTGACGCGCGGCATATTCGAAAACGGGAAGATCCTGGTTGGTCGCGGCAACAATCGCCACACCACGCGCCTGCCCCAGCTTGAGCGCCGAGTCGGCGTTCTTCGCCATAAACACCTGCTCGATGGCAAAATAATCCGGCTGGAACTGGGTGATGATTTCCGTCACGCCTGCATAAATCAACTTCAGGCGCGACGGTAAATCATCCACCTTGGTACGGATACATCCGCTGCCAAGGTAGGTTAGCTGACGGCCAACCTGACGGATGACGCCATAACCGGTGATGCGCGATCCCGGGTCAATGCCGAGAATAATAGACATCACGCATCTCCTGTTATGTTAGGGCTCAACCACCTCATTCTAAGGTAGCAGCAACCTCGTCAGAGATTTCGCCGTTATGGTAGACTTCCTGAACGTCGTCACAGTCTTCCAGCATATCGATAAGGCGCATCAGCTTCGGTGCTGTTTCTGCATCCATATCCGCTTTGGTAGACGGAATCATCGATACTTCAGCGGCATCGGCTTTCAGACCAGCGGCTTCCAGCGCATCACGAACTTTGCCCATCTCTTCCCACGCGGTATAAACGTCAATCGCGCCGTCATCGAAGGTCACAACGTCTTCAGCACCGGCTTCCAGCGCCGCTTCCATGATGGTGTCTTCATCGCCCTGCTCAAAAGAGATGATGCCCTTTTTGCTGAACAGGTAAGCAACGGAACCGTCAGTACCCAGGTTACCGCCGGTTTTGGAGAACGCATGGCGCACTTCGGCAACGGTACGGTTACGGTTGTCAGACAGACATTCGATCATCACCGCTGTGCCGCCAGGACCGTAGCCTTCATAGATGATGGTTTCCATGTTGGAATCTTCATCACCGCCCACACCGCGCGCGATAGCGCGGTTCAGGGTGTCACGCGTCATGTTATTGGACAGCGCTTTATCAACCGCCGCACGCAGACGTGGGTTTGCATCCGGATCGCCGCCGCCCAGTTTGGCCGCTGTCACCAGTTCACGAATGATCTTGGTGAAGATTTTGCCGCGCTTAGCATCCTGCGCTGCTTTACGATGTCTGGTGTTGGCCCATTTACTATGACCTGCCATAAAAATATCTCCAAAAAACTATGCCCTTTCAGGCAGCGTTAATGACAAATTCTTCAATCGCCTGCCGATTGCTCCACGATTTGGTGAGCGCCGCCGCAGCGTGCGCGTCAAGCCATTGGTAGGTCAGGTGTTCAGTGAACACAATCTCCCGCTCGTGGGGAAGCGCAAGGCAGAACCAGGATTCTGTATTGCGCTCAACGCCAGGGGCATAGCGATGACGTAAATGTTGAAAAATTTCAAACTCCACCGTGCGCTGGCAGTCTTTCAAGGTCAGTTGCTCAGAAACAACATCAATAGTGACCTCTTCCTTTACTTCGCGCAGGGCGGCCTGCGACGCGGTTTCACCCTCTTCCAGGCTGCCGGTAACCGACTGCCAGAAAGCAGGATCGTCGCGTCGCTGCAACATCAGCACCCGTTTGCTGTCCTGGGCGTAAATCACTACCAGAATAGAAACGGGCCGCTTGAATAGCATATTACTTGTTCTCCGCCGACTCTTTTGGCTCTTTCGCGATAACCTGAATACCCAGTTCGCCCAAGGATGCCGGGTTCGCGAAGCTTGGCGCTTCGGTCATCAGGCAGGCTGCTGCGGTGGTTTTCGGGAAGGCGATAACGTCACGAATGTTGTCAGTGCCGGTCAGCAGCATGGTCAGACGGTCCAGACCAAAGGCCAGACCTGCATGCGGTGGCGTACCGTATTTCAGAGCGTCCAGCAGGAAGCCAAACTTCTCACGCTGTTCCTGTTCATTGATGCCCAGGATCCCGAACACGGTCTGCTGCATGTCACCACGGTGAATACGCACGGAGCCACCGCCCACTTCATAGCCGTTGATAACCATATCGTAGGCGTTAGCGACGGCATCTTCCGGTGCGGCTTTCAGCTCGTCGGTGGTCATGTCTTTCGGCGAGGTGAACGGGTGGTGCATCGCGGTCAGGCCGCCTTCACCATCTTCTTCAAACATTGGGAAGTCGATAACCCACAGCGGTGCCCACATGTTTTCGTCGGTGAGGTTCAGATCTTTACCCAGCTTCAGGCGCAGTGCACCCAGCGCATCGGCAACGACTTTCTTGTTATCCGCGCCGAAGAAGATCATGTCGCCGTCTTGTGCACCAGTGCGCTCAAGAATGGCTTCGACGATGTCAGCGGTCAGGAATTTGGCCACTGGGCTGTTGATACCTTCCATGCCTTTCGCACGTTCGGTCACTTTGATGTAAGCCAGGCCTTTCGCGCCGTAGATCTTCACAAAGTTGCCGTATTCGTCGATAAGCTTACGGGTCAGCGCAGCGCCACCAGGAACGCGCAGTGCGGCAACGCGGCCTTTCGGATCGTTTGCCGGGCCAGAGAAGACCGCGAACTCCACGGATTTCAGCAGGTCAGCAACGTCAACCAGCTCCATTGGGTTACGCAGATCCGGTTTATCGGAACCGTAGCGACGCTCGGCTTCGGCGAAGGTCATGATAGGGAAATCACCCAGATCCACGCCTTTCACTTCCAGCCACAGCTGGCGAACCAGAGCTTCCATCACTTCACGCACCTGAGGCGCAGTCATAAAGGAAGTTTCAACGTCGATCTGGGTAAATTCAGGCTGACGGTCAGCACGTAGATCTTCGTCGCGGAAGCATTTCACGATCTGATAGTAGCGGTCGAAGCCGGACATCATCAGCAGCTGTTTGAACAGCTGAGGAGACTGCGGCAGCGCGTAGAATTTACCTTTGTGTACGCGAGACGGTACGAGGTAGTCGCGCGCGCCTTCCGGAGTCGCTTTGGTCAACATCGGGGTTTCGATGTCGAGGAAGCCGTGGTCATCCATAAAACGACGCACGAAGCTGGTAATTTTCGCGCGGGTTTTCAGACGCTGTGCCATTTCTGGACGACGCAGATCGAGGTAGCGGTATTTCAGACGCGCTTCTTCGGTATTGACGTGGTTGGAGTCCAGCGGCAGTGATTCTGAACGGTTGATGATGGTCAGGTCAGACGCCAGAACTTCAATTGCGCCGGTCGCCATATCCGCGTTGATGTTTTTCTCATCACGCGCACGCACGGTGCCGGTCACCTGGATGCAGAACTCGTTACGCAGTTCGGAGGCTAACTTCAACGCATCCGCACGATCCGGATCGAAGAATACCTGTACGATGCCTTCACGGTCGCGCATGTCGATAAAAATGAGGCTGCCGAGATCACGACGACGGTTGACCCAACCACACAGAGTCACCTGCTGCCCAACGTGGGACTGTCGAAGCTGTCCGCAATATTCTGTACGCATGAGATATCCCTTAACTTAGCCGTCGGCGGATTGTCACCTGCCGTGCAGGCTTAACTGTCGCAGCTTTAGCTGAATGTCACTACTGGATGAAAAAAGGGGGCTATTATACTGGAAATTCTCGCTCACGATAAGCCCAGTGCGGTTTATACGCCTGTTTGCTGAACGCTTATTGCTCATGCTCACAAAAATTAACAATAATTATCCCTTCAATAACCTAACGGCGATTGTAAGGTATGCGCCAACAGCTCGTTGAAAGAGGAAAAACCATGCTGAATTTAGACGCAAAAAAAACGGCCCTGGTGGTGATTGACCTGCAAGAGGGCATTCTGCCCTTCGCCGGTGGCCCACATACGGCAACCGACGTGGTCGGACGCGCAGCACGCCTGGCGCAGAAATGCCGCGCGGCATCCGCACCGGTGGTGATGGTTCGCGTCGGCTGGTCGGCGGATTTTGCCGAAGCCCTGAAACAGCCGGTTGACGTGCAGGCACCCGCGAAAGCGCTGCCGGAAAACTGGTGGACCTACCCATCTACGCTTGGCAAACAGGATAGCGATATCGAAGTCACCAAACGTCAATGGGGCGCGTTTTACGGCACTGACCTGGAAATGCAGTTGCGTCGCCGCGGCATCGACACGATTATTCTGTGCGGTATTTCGAGCAATATCGGCGTTGAATCTACCGCCCGTAACGCCTGGGAGCTGGGCTTTAACCTGATTATTGCCGAAGACGCCTGTAGCGCCTCCTCCGCCGAGCAGCATCAGGGCAGCATGACGCACATCTTCCCACGCATCGCTCGCGTACGTAGCACCGCCGAGATCCTCGAAGCGTTATGATTTATCTCGGGCTCCCGCAATGGTCGCATCCAAAATGGGCGCGACTTGGGATCACAGGCCTTGAAGAGTATGCCCGCCACTTTAACTGCGTGGAGGGCAACACCACGCTGTACGCCCTGCCAAAAGCAGAAATTGTCTCCCGCTGGCTGGCGCAGACCGACGATAACTTTCGCTTTTGCTTTAAATTTCCGGCGACCATTTCGCATCAGGCCGCGCTGCGCCAGTGTGATGCGCTGACGCTGGAATTTTTCCAACGCATGTCGCCACTCGATGAACGAATCGGCCAGTATTGGCTGCAGCTTCCTGCAACCTTTGGCCCACGCGATCTCCCCGCCCTATGGGCGTTTCTCGACGGCCTGCCGAAAGCGTTTCATTACGGGGTTGAAGTACGCCATCCGCAGTTTTTTGCCAAAGGCGAAGATGAGCGGCAGCTTAACCGTGGCCTACACGAGCGCGAGGTGAACCGCGTCATTCTGGATAGCCGGCCGGTGCATGCGGCGATTGCCCGCAATGAAGCGGTAAGAGAAGCTCAGCGTAAAAAACCGAAGGTGCCGGTACATGCCGTTGTCACCGCCGGCCAGCCAATGGTGCGGTTTATCGGCAGTGATGAGATGGTGCAAAACCAGGAAATGTTCGCCCCCTGGCTTGAGAAGCTGCAAAAATGGCAGCAGACCACCACACCGTATCTGTTTTTGCATACCCCGGATATCGCCCAGGCGCCGGAGCTGGTGCATTCGCTGTGGCAAGCGCTGCAAAGCGCCCTTCCCGAGCTGGGTTCCGCACCTTCTATTCCACAACAATCTTCTCTTTTCTGACATTCATACCTATGATAATGGGTGCCATCTGCCAACAGAAAGGGAGTTTGTATGGTTAGCGCGCTGTATGCCGTGCTGGCGGCATTGTTGCTGATAAAGTTTTCTTTTGATGTGGTTCGTTTGCGTATGCTCTACCGAGTGGCCTACGGCGACGGCGGTTTTAGCGAACTGCAAAGCGCTATCCGTATTCATGGAAATGCGGTCGAGTACATTCCTATTGGCGTAATTCTGCTGCTGTTTATGGAAATGAACGGCGCAGAAACCTGGATGGTCCATCTCTGCGGCCTGCTGCTGCTTGCCGGACGCCTGATGCACTACTACGGTTTCCACCATCGCCTGTTCCGCTGGCGGCGTTCTGGCATGAGCGCGACCTACATTTCATTGTTGCTAATGGTGCTCGCTAACCTGTGGTATATGCCGTGGGAGTTGGTTTTCTCGTTGCGTTAGCGCACAATACGCCGTTTTTATTTTTCCGGATTCCCTTTATGTCTGACCGCGACACGCTATTTTCTGCCCCTATCGCCCGCCTCGGCGACTGGACTTTCGACGAACGGGTAGCTGAAGTATTCCCGGATATGATCCAGCGCTCCGTGCCCGGCTACTCGAACATTATCTCCATGATTGGCATGCTTGCCGAACGCTTCGTTCAGCCTGGGACCCAGGTTTACGACCTCGGTTGCTCACTGGGCGCTGCCACGCTTTCCATCCGCCGCAATATCGCCCACAGCGACTGCCGCATCATTGCCGTCGATAACTCTCCGGCTATGATTGAACGCTGCCGCCGCCACATCGATGCCTACAAGGCACCGACGCCGGTTGACGTCATCGAAGGCGATATTCGCGACATCGAGATCGAAAACGCCTCCATGGTGGTGCTGAACTTTACGGTCCAGTTCCTCGAACCCGCAGAACGTCAGGCATTGCTGAATAAAATCTATAAAGGGTTGAATCCGGGCGGCGCGCTAGTGCTGTCAGAAAAATTCAGCTTTGAAGACGCCACCGTTGGCGAACTGTTATTTAACATGCACCACGACTTTAAGCGTGCCAACGGTTACAGCGAGCTGGAAATCAGCCAAAAACGCAGCATGCTGGAAAACGTGATGCTGACAGATTCGGTCGAAGTGCATAAAGCCCGTCTGCATGAAGCCGGCTTTGAACATAGCGAACTGTGGTTCCAGTGCTTTAACTTCGGCTCCCTGGTGGCGCTCAAGGAAGGAACCCCGGCATGATCGAGTTTGGTAATTTTTATCAGCAAATCGCCAAAAGCCCTCTTTCACATTGGCTGGAAACGCTGCCGGCGCAAATTGCTACCTGGCAGCGCGATCAGCATGGCCTGTTTAAGCAGTGGTCAAACGCAGTTGAGTTTCTACCGGAAATCCAGCCGTGGAAGCTGGATCTGCTGCATAGCGTCACCGCCGAAAGCGAGCAACCGCTGAGCGAAGGCCAGGTAAAACGCATTGATACGTTGATGCGTCACCTGATGCCATGGCGTAAAGGGCCATTCTCGCTGTACGGCGTGAATATCGATACCGAATGGCGCTCTGACTGGAAGTGGGACCGCGTTCTGCCGCATCTCTCCGATCTTAGTGGGCGTACCATCCTCGATGTCGGCTGCGGTAGCGGCTATCACATGTGGCGCATGATTGGTGCGGGTGCACATCTGGCGGTGGGTATTGACCCAACCCAGCTGTTCCTGTGCCAGTTTGAAGCAGTGCGTAAGCTTTTAGGCAATGATCAGCGCGCGCACTTGCTGCCGCTTGGCATCGAACAGCTCCCGGCGCTTAAAGCCTTTGATACCGTCTTCTCGATGGGCGTTCTCTACCACCGCCGCTCACCTCTGGAGCATTTGTGGCAGTTGAAAGACCAACTGGTCAATGACGGTGAACTGGTGCTGGAAACGCTGGTGGTAGAGGGTGATGAAAATACGGTGCTGGTGCCGGGCGATCGCTACGCGCAAATGCGCAATGTCTACTTTATTCCGTCAGCGCCAGCGCTGAAAAACTGGCTGGAAAAATGCGGTTTTGTTGATGTACGCATCGTCGATATGAATGTGACGTCAACTGAAGAACAGCGCCGTACCGAGTGGATGGTCACCGAGTCACTGGCAGACTTCCTCGACCCGAACGACCCGACCAAAACGATTGAAGGTTACCCGGCTCCGCTGCGTGCGGTACTGATAGCGCGTAAGCCGTAACGCCTCTTTCCAAAACAAACACCGACGTGGCCGGTTGGCATATTGCAGATAAAAAAAGGCCCCTGTTTAATGGGCAGGGGCCTGGTACAAGCAAGCATCATATTGGGCGAATATGACACGCGGTAAAAACCTTTAGCTACGCATGACGCTCAATGATTTCTCTCATTGCAGCAACCGCCTCACCATCGACGGCGTAGCGCGAATACTCATCAGCTTCAGGATCCGTTGACATTGACAGTCCGGGATTGCGATATCGCATGTCGGAGGGCACCCATTGCCCGGCTGAACTGTGCACTTCTTTGACGCCTGCACTCAGGAAAAGAGGAAGATTGCTCGCTCTCACCCCTGCACCCGCCATAATGGTTGGAGTATCACTCCGCTCAATAAGTTCCCGAATTAATAAAATACCTTTTTCAGCAGATGGCTGCTGACCCGAAGTCAGCACCCTTGCCACGCCTAACTCGGCAAGTTGTTCAATGGCTTGGCGCGGATCGGCACACATATCGAACGCACGATGGAATGTCACCGCCAGCGGACCCGCAGCCACCATAATCTGCCGCATACGCGCCATATCGATCTGTCCGTCGGGATCCAGCACGCCAATGACCAGCCCGGGATAACCGAGTGAACGCACCTGGCGAACGTCTTCCAGCATGGCGGCAAATTCGCCGTCGGTGTAGCAAAAGTCCCCGCCGCGCGGGCGGATAATCGGATGCACGGGAATAGATACCCGTTGACGTGTTGCTCTGAGCACGCCATACGATGGCGTCAGCCCTCCCTCCAGCGGCGCGGCACACAGTTCAATGCGGTCGGCCCCGTTCTGCTGCGCGATAACCGCGCACTCCGTGCTGTAACAGCAGATTTCAAGCAATGCCATTTTTCTCTCCGTTTCAATCCAGCGACAAATCATGCCACTGTTCCCGTGCGTAGACTTCGCGTGACTTCACATTGTTACACTGCCTGCTCGCTGGCAACAATGTCTTCAATGGTCCATGGATGGAACTTCACGGTGACCTTACCGTCCGTCACCGCCATTGTTGGATTCGGTAACCGTTCACGCTCCCCTTTTGGCGAGCTGGTTTTAACCGAAATGCCGGGCTGACTGAGACCGTCGTCTGACAACAGCGCCAGCGCGCGCGCATTCAACGTTTCCGGCTCTCCCGGCAGAACAATTTCAATGTGTTCCCAACCCTCGTGCGGATAACGCTTTTCACCCGGCCACGGCAATTCAATAATCGTAAAGCGCCAGTGGGCGACGCACACCGGTTCTTCAAGTTTGAACAGGCAGATGGGGCGACCGTTAATCATATTCTCCGAGAGCAGCACACCGCATTGTTCGAACCCACGACGCCAGCGTTCCGCTGTCGTATTCTGATGACAACGTAGAGAAATATGGTCAGCATTCAGCGGGGTGATATCCAACCCCAGACGCTCGGAAAGCTCGGCCAATGCGTCGGTGAAGCGCGGAAGATCCGCAGCAATATCCTGCAATTCTTCGATAGTCTGCCAGTTTGCCATTTCAGCCCTACTCTTATTACATGAAAAGGCTAATCTACCTTGTTGTCCGCTGCGAACCAACCTTCGCGCTGATTGAGCGATTAATCCCTGCGCAGGCGGCGTTTTTCACCCGTGATGAGGCGGGGCCGATGCTGACGGCATCAGGCAAATGCAGTATACTCCCGCCTTAATTTATCCACACCCGGCGCTGAACCACAGAGGTGACGGCGTCTAAAACGTAAGGTATTCCGGTGAATATTCAGGCTCTTCTCTCAGAAAAAGTCAGTCAGGCCATGATTGCGGCAGGCGCGCCTGCCGATTGCGAACCGCAGGTTCGTCAGTCAGCAAAAGTACAGTTCGGCGACTATCAGGCCAATGGCATGATGGCAGTGGCCAAGAAACTGGGCATGGCGCCGCGACAGCTGGCAGAGCAGGTCCTGTCTCATCTCGACCTTAACGGCATCGCTAATAAAGTGGAAATTGCCGGTCCTGGCTTTATCAATATCTTCCTCGACCCCGCGTTTCTAGCTGAGCATGTGTCTCAGGCGCTGAACAGTGATCGTCTGGGTATCGCCCAGCCGCAGCCACAGACGGTCGTGGTCGATTACTCCGCGCCAAACGTCGCTAAGGAGATGCACGTTGGTCACCTGCGCTCCACCATTATCGGTGATGCGGCGGTGCGTACGCTGGAACTGATGGGCCATAAAGTGATCCGCGCGAACCACGTCGGCGACTGGGGTACGCAGTTCGGTATGCTGATTGCCTGGCTGGAAAAACAGCAGCAGGACAACGCTGGCGAAATGGCGCTGGCCGACCTTGAAGGTTTCTACCGCGATGCCAAAAAACATTACGACGAAGATGAAATCTTCGCCGAACGCGCGCGTAGCTACGTGGTTAAACTGCAGGGCGGTGACGAATATTTCCGCAAAATGTGGCGTCAGTTGGTCGATATCACCATGTCACAGAACCAGCTGACCTATGACCGTCTGAACGTCACCCTGACCCGCGACGACGTGATGGGCGAAAGCCTGTATAACCCGATGCTGCCGGGCATCGTGGCTGACCTGAAAGAGAAAGGTCTGGCGACCGAGAGCGAAGGCGCGACCGTCGTTTTCCTCGACGAATACAAGAATAAAGAAGGTGAGCCTATGGGCGTCATCATCCAGAAAAAGGATGGCGGCTACCTGTACACCACCACCGATATCGCCTGTGCGAAGTATCGTTACGAAACCCTGCACGCAGACCGCGTGCTGTACTATATCGACTCCCGTCAGCATCAGCACCTGATGCAGGCATGGACCATCGTGCGTAAAGCGGGCTACGTGCCTGACTCCGTACCGCTGGAACACCACATGTTCGGTATGATGCTGGGTAAAGACGGCAAGCCGTTCAAAACCCGCGCCGGTGGTACCGTGAAGCTGGCAGACCTGCTTGACGAAGCGCTGGAGCGCGCACGTAAACTGGTTGCGGAAAAGAACCCGGATATGCCAGCAGACGAGCTGGAGAAACTGGCAAACGTCGTGGGTATTGGCGCGGTGAAATATGCCGATCTGTCGAAAAACCGCACCACCGACTACGTGTTCGATTGGGACAACATGCTGGCCTTTGAAGGTAACACCGCGCCGTATATGCAATATGCCTATACCCGCGTGCTGTCTGTGTTCCGTAAAGCGGAGCTGGAAGAGAGCGCCATCATCAATGCGGCCGTGACCATCACCGAAGATCGTGAAGCCCAGCTGGCCGCGCGCCTGCTGCAGTTTGAAGAGACCCTGAACGTGGTGGCCCGTGACGGGACCCCGCACGTGATGTGTTCTTATCTGTACGATCTGGCAGGTCTGTTCTCTGGTTTCTACGAGCACTGCCCTATTCTGTCTGCCGATAGCGAAGCGGTGCGTAACAGCCGCCTGAAGCTGGCGCTGCTGACGGCGAAAACCCTGAAAATGGGTCTGGATACCCTGGGTATCGAAACCGTAGAACGTATGTAATCGCTGAATAACTGATGCAAGCCCGCGCTGTGTCGCGGGCTTTTTTTACCCCTCAACCTTGCGTATCGTCGCCATTTCACGCCATATCTCACCCATTTGTTACAAAGCACAAGGAATGACACATTTCCCTAAGAGATGGTACATTTTTTGTCTGTCATGCCCGTGACCGCTCCGTATGATTAGGCGGCTTATACACTGGGTGCCTTAATGACTTTTAGAGATTATGAAGCGGAGAGAAAACTCTTCGTCCGCCGCGTACTGGTGGCCTTTGGCCTTGTTATTGCCTGCTTTAGCGTATTGGTCCTCAACCTCTATCATTTGCAGGTCGAGGAGCACGGCTACTACACCACGCGTTCGGATGCCAACGATATCAAGATGCTGCCCGTCGCCCCTACCCGTGGCATCATCTACGATCGCAACGGTATTCCTCTGGTCAAGAATGTCACCTGGTACGACATTACCGTTACCCCATACAAAATCAGCGACATGGACGCGCTATTGCGCCAGTTAACGCCGCTGGTTGACCTCACGCCGGATGATATCGATCAGTTCCACAAAGCGCTCAAATCAACCAGCCGCTACCGTCCGGTGGTGCTAAAAAATGCCCTTTCAGACGTTGAAATCGCCCGCTTCTCGGTGAATCAGTTCCGCTTTAGCGGCGTGACGATCGACAGCTACGAGGACCGCCAGTATCCCTACGGTGCCGAGCTGGCGCACGTGCTTGGCTACGTCTCCAAGATCAACGACAGCGACCTGAAAGCGCTGGATAAAAGTGGCCTATTAGAGAATTACGCTGCTGACCACAACATCGGTAAACAAGGGATTGAACGCTACTATGAAAATGAGCTGCACGGTAAAACAGGCTATCAGGAAGTCGAAGTCGACAACCATGGGCGCATCGTACGCCTGCTAAAAGATGTGCCACCGGTCGCCGGTAAAGATATCCACCTGACGTTGGACCTGCATCTTCAGGAGTACATTGAGAGCCAGCTGGTAGGCCAACGCGCGGCGGTGCTGGTAGAAGATCCGCACGACGGTTCAGTGCTGGCGATGGTCTCAAACCCAAGCTACGACCCCAACCCGTTTGTGAAAGGCATCAGTTACCAGGATTACAAAACGTTATTGCAGGACAAAGACCTGCCGCTGATTAACCGCGTGACCCAAGGGCTGTATCCCCCCGCGTCGACGGTCAAACCTTATATGGCAATGTCGGCGCTGCTTAACGGGGTCATCACCCCGCAAACCAGTTTCTTTGGCGCACCGACCTGGACATTGCCCGGCACCGAGCGCCGCTACCGCGATTGGAAAAAGAGTGGCCATGGCATGCTCAACGTCACCAAAGCGATTGAAGAGTCGGCCGACACCTTCTTCTACCAGGTCGCCTATATGATGGGAATTGACCGTATTCATACCATGCTCAGCGAGTTTGGCTATGGCAAGCCCAGCGGTATCGACCTTGATGAAGAGTACAACGGCCTGCTGCCAAGCCGTGACTGGAAACAGCGGGTACATAAGAAAGCCTGGTATCAAGGCGATACCATCTCCGTCGGCATCGGCCAGGGCTACTGGATTGCCACGCCCATTCAGATGGTCAAAGCAATGGTGGCGTTACTCAATAATGGCCGGGTCATTCCCCCTCACCTGTTAAAAGATGAAGAGTCCGGCACAACGGTTATTCCCTATCGCCAGCCAGCGAATGAGACTCAAATTGCCGACCCGAAATCCCCGTACTGGAGTCTGGTCCGCCAGGCGATGTTTGGCATGGCCAATGCAGAAAACGGCACCGGCTATAAGTACTTCCATACCGCGGCCTACGGTATCGCCGCCAAGAGTGGTACTTCGCAGGTATTTAGCCTTAAACAGAACCAAACCTATAACGCGAAGATGATTCCCACACGCCTGCGCGACCATATTTTCTATACGGCGTTTGCACCGTATAAAGATCCCAAGGTCGCGGTAGCGTTAGTGTTGGAGAATGGAGGAAGTGATGGGGTGGTCGCTGCACCGGTGATGCGCAAAATCCTCGACCACCTTTTTGCCCCTGAGGACAGCCAGCTACCGCTGCCGCCTCAGGAGTAAACGAAGGAATTCGTCGGGTGCTTAACGCCCGGCGGATACCGCTTCCACGACAGCCGGGGTTTGTTCATTTTTGAACAGCGGGCTGTTGCCCCAGCACTCTTCATAACGATGGCCAACCAGATCTTCCACCACCACGCGGACTTCCGGTGCAATATCTTCTAGCTTGCCGCCTGCTTTGATGCGAGCCACTTCCTGCAGGACAATCAGGTGGGTTTTGCGGTCGAGCTTCATCTGCTTACTGAAGACGATAGCCGCCAGCGCCAGCAGCGCGACGCCTGCACAGAACACTACCGCTATCGCATTGACCGCACTTTCCGGCTGAACGTGGGCTTTGGACTGGAAACCGTAGTAGCTCAGCACCGCACCCATAACGAACACAATAATAGAGCGCAGGATTTTACCGGAGAAAGTCATCGCCCCGGCGTAGATCCCTTCACGACGACGACCGGTGTAGATTTCATCAACGTCGGCAAGGAAGGTATAAACCGTCCACGGAATGTAGTACACACCCCCGGTCCCCAGACCAAACAGCACGGTAATACCAAACATCAGAATGGTCGCCAGATGTGCAGGCAGATGGAAGAACCACAGCGAGGTGTACAAGAATACGGCAAAAATTACCACGCTCAGCGCCATGATGTACGGCTTGCTGAAGCCTTTTTTCACGCACAGACCGATGAACAGCGCAGTGGAAACCAGCTGCAAAATGGAGTTCAGGCTGTTTAACCCCGCCACCATCGCCGGATCGTGTTGCAGGACAAAAATGACGAAGTAGGTAAAGATTGAGGCAAACAGCCACTCGGCGCCGAAGCCGCACAGGTACATGCCGAGATGCTTACGGAAAACGCGCAGATAGAAAGTAGAGCGCATATCTTTCGCCAGCGCTATCAGCGTATTCAGCAGACTGCTTTTACTCTGTACTTCAGGCTCCTCTTCCCGAGGGCGTTCCCAGCTGTTGTACCAAAGGCAGGCCACCGCGCAGATAAGAATTGCGCCGTAGGTCAGACCGGTCAGGAAGAACGGCGTAGCAGATTCTTTACCATACAGCAGAATGAACTGCCCAGGAATAAAGGCGGCGAGGAAGTTGGCGAGCTTACCGAAAATCGCTTTATAGCCCGTCAGCTTCGAGCGCAGGGCAAAATCATCGGTCATCTCGGTTGCTAGCGTTTCGTACGGGACCATCACCGAGGTGTAGATAATTTCAAACACCACATAGGTGCAGAGGTAGTACCAGAAACTTAGCCCTTCCACCCACAAAAGTGGATAGAACATCATCAGCGGAATGCCGATAAGCAGGAAGAAACGACGACGACCAAAGCGTTTGCCGAGACGGGTTTTACCAAAGTTATCGGTCAGATAACCCATTAATGGATTACTGATGGCGTCAATGACGCTAGCAACGGAGAAAATAAACGCGGCCTCGATCAGCGTGAGCCCGCAGAATGTGGTATAGAAGTAAAGCAGCCATGCGCCGCTGATTGCCAGCGCGCCGCTTCCCAAGAGGTTTCCCCCTCCGTATGCCAGTTGATGGCGCAGATTGACAGGTCTTCCCTGCAGCCCGTTAAGAGCTGAAGCCGCATTTCTTGCCATAAAAATAAACCTCATGTTTTATAATTTTGAAACAGTGTTTTTATATTCTTATGGGCAGGTTCAAAATGTGAGCAAAATCACTATTGCTGTTAAGGCTATTAGTAATACGCAGGAATGCGATCGAGTTAAAATTTTTTTATAACCAAAAGTTAAAAATTAAAAATTATTTTATTGAAATGGCAATAAAAAAACCCGACTGCAGGACAGCCGGGTTTTCAAAGAGGCAATACTTAGAAGAACTTACGCAAGTACTCGGTCAAGCAGAGGATCGCCATCGCCTGGCCATACGGCATGGAAGTCAGTGGAATTTCGCGATAAAAATCGAGATTGGAACCCATCCCGGTACCAAACGAGGTCTGCATCAGTTCCCCTTCTGGCGAGACGTGTTTGACGATCCCTTTTATCGCTTTCTCTGCCACTTCAGCGTACTCAGCGCCCACGTAGCGCTTACGTACCGCTTTCAAAATACCGTAGGCAAAACCGGCGGTAGCCGAAGCTTCCAGATAGGAGTTTGGATCGTCCAGCAGCGTATGCCACAGACCGCTCTCATCCTGACATTTCGCCAGCGCCGCAATTTGTGCATTCAGTACCTGCACCAGATAACGGCGCACTGCGTTATTCTCTGGCAAATCCACCAGCTCGAGGAAATCAGGAATCACGATGGTCAGCCAGCTGTTACCGCGCGCCCAGCGGGCGTTGGCAAAGTTATGATTGCCTTCATAGCTCCAGCCGTGGAACCACAGGCCGGTCTCCCGGTCCATCAGGTTTTGCACGTGCAGCATAAACTGATACACCGCTTCTTCCACGTACTCAGGACGATTAAGCAGCTTGCCAATTTTTGCTAGCGGCAGCACGGTCATCATCAGCGTGTCATCCCACATCTGCTGGTGGTTTTCTTCCGCTAACGTGATGTGCTGCATACCGCCATGCTCGGTGCGCGGCATATCGTGCATCGCCCACTCTGCCCAGCTATCGAGCCACGGCAGGTACGCCGGATTGCCCGTCTCTTCGTAGCGATAGGCCAGCGTCAGGAACGGCGCCATGGTATTGACGTTTTTGGTGGTAGCGCCTTCCGCGAAGCGGTCGGCAAACCAGTTATCAATAATGTCGCGCATCGCCACATCACCGGTCTGCTGGTAGTACTGGTAGATACCGTACAAACCGACGCCATGAGTCCACTCCCAACCGGCCCAACCTTTGGTGTCTATCACCCGACCATCGTCGAGACGCAGCAGGAATTGGCCAGTCTCATCCTTGATATTCACCAGATTGTTCGTCACCGTCTGAATCAAGGCTTTCAGCTCTTCCCGGGAGATAAAGTGCTCCGGTTGACGTAATAATGGGCTATGTTTGACGGGCCAAACTTTCATATCTTTAACCTCTGTTGTAAGTCGAATTCAATGTTGCAGCCTGCTTCAGCGAAGGTGCAGCAGGTTTATTACGATTCAGATAACCAATATTGTTGTTACCCCACAGGCATTCGTAAGGCATACCCGCCAGCATTTCGACGGTGGCACGCGCCTGCGGTGTGACGGACTCCGGCATCGCATGACCCGATGCACGCATTTTGGCGGTTTCTTCGCGCAGTACGCCGTGCGTTTTCAGGTTCAGCTTAAAGCGCAGGGAGACCAGGAAGCCGCAGACCAATACCGCAATGGTGCCCATGCTGAGGATCATCAGGATGGTGTGGCTCACTTCCGGCGGCTGAACTTTCTGGCCGGAAACGAAGCCAGACATCTGCATGATGATACCCACCAGCATGACGGCGCCCGCCTGAGAGGCTTTACGGGTCAGCGTCATAATGCCCGCGAAGATCCCTTCACGACGCTGACCGGTGATGACTTCATCCACATCGGCAATGTAGGTGTAGGTGTTCCATGGCACATAGTTGATACCCCCACGGCCCAGACCGGCGATGGCGGAGATCAGCAACAGCAGCGCGTAAATATCGCTCATGCCTGCATAGTAAAGTGCGGCGTAGGAGAACGAACCCAGGCCAAATAACACCACCACCATGCGGTATGACGGCGCCGGCCCAAAGCGGATGCACAGCGGGATCATGGCGATAACGGCAATGAACTGGAAGATAGCCATGGTACCGAGCAGATTAGAAGCCATAGAGGCTTCCTGCATCAGCACGAACACCACGTAGTAGGTGAAGACCGCGTTAAACACGTCCTGCGCGATATAGCCCCCCAGATACATCCCCAGGTGCTGACGGAAAATCTTGATACGCAGCGTTGAGCTCAATTCAGTAAACAGGCGACTCATGCTCTGAGCAAAGGTCAGGTGTTTCTTCTCTTCTTCTGCCTTCAGCGCCGCTTCGGTCCACTCATCGCGAGGACGCTCCCAGGTAAATACCCAAACCAGGGTCAGCATGATGGCGCACAGTACCGAGAACACCAGGCTTGCGTAGAAGAAAGAGATCGCGTTGTCTTTGCCGAAATAGCTCAACAAGATACCCGGCAGGAAGGAGGCCAGAATCGCCGACATTTGGGCCATGCCGATACGCGCGCCGGAGAATTTAGTTTTCTGTTTGAAATCATCGGTCATTTCCGGCACCAGCGTTTCATACGGCACCAGAATCATGGTGTAAACCACGTCAAAAATCAGATAGGTCACGAGGTAATACCAGAAGCCCATGTCCCCTACCCACATGAAGGAGTAGCTGAACACGCAAGGAATACCTAACAGAATAAAGAATTTACGACGACCGAAGCGTTTGCCAAACCAGGTGGAGCCAAAGTTATCGGTCAAAAAGCCCATCAGCGGACTCACTACCGCATCCAGAACCCTGGCGGTAGCAAAGATAAAGGTCGCTTCGATAGGGGATAAACCACAAAAGGTCGTATAAAAATAGAGAAGCCATGCTGCGGTTAGCGCGGTCGTTCCTGCACCGAGGAAATCGCCCGAACCGTAGGCGAGGTAGTTCGCCAATCCAATTTTTCGCGTTCTATTCATTAGCCGTCAATCCTGTGTCTTTTATTATGAAACTCCTCGAGCCGGTGAAGGCTTTACCCAAAGGAGTACTGACACGGCTACAGTAAAAGTATGCGCTAAGGGATACCTTCCTATTTCTGCCAGTGCGGTCGTGGGATTGGCAAAAATGCAAAGAGTCGTGGCACAAGTGTCACTGATTTATAAAACAACGTTTCTTTACTTTCAAAAGCGGGGGTCAAAAATGCGAGGTTGCCACCGAAATCCGGTGGCGATTGGTGAAAAGAGCGGCGACTAACGATAATTAACAATGAGTTGAATGCTTTGTACCCTAAGGGCCGGGATTAACCGTCCCCCGCCGGGGACTTCCCAAATAAAGCGGAATGATTCCGCCGCCGATACCTGGCTAAATGCCACCGTACTTCCGCTGAGTCCATCCAGCTCGGTGCAGCGGGTTGAAGAACACAGCCGAGTACGAAGCCCTGCGGGAATCGGACCATTAAGTTGGATATTCCACGCCACTCGCGTGGTTTCCCCCTGCACCGGCTGCGAGGAAACCAGCGGCGCAGAGGACGCTGCCTCACCACGGTGATTTAGCGTAATCCCCATTCGGCTGGCCTGCCACGCTCCCTCACCCGCCGCCTGCACCATCAATGGCAGGCACAATAACAGCAGTAGTTTGCGCATTATTTCCCTCCAATGGTCGCCGTCATGCGGATGTTGCGATTGTCGGACAGTTCCAGATTCGACAACACCACCAGCTGCGGCAAGCTGCGGCGCAAGAAGCGAGACAGCAGCGGACGCAGCGCATGATTCACCAACAACACCGGCGGCGCGCCGAGCATTTCCTGACGCGCCAGCGCCTCCTGTGACTGGGCCAGCAGGCGGTCAGCCAGCCCCGGCTCCAGACCGCCGCCGCCCTGGAGCGCTTGCAGCAACAAGCGCTCCAGCGGCGTATCAAGACCAATCACCTGCACTTCATCATTACCCGGGAACCAGCGCTGAGTAATCGCCCGTCCCAGCGCCACGCGGACCACTGACGTTAGTTCGCCCGGATCGGTTTGAATCGGTGCGTGTTCCGCCAATGTCTCAAGAATGGTGCGCATATCACGAATGGGCACTTTTTCGTCGAGCAGATTTTGCAGCACTTTATGCAGCGTGGTCAGCGTGACCACGCCAGGCACCAGATCCTCCGTCAGCTTCGGCATATCCTGGGTCACGCGATCCAACAGCTGCTGCGCTTCCTGACGTCCGAACAACTCTGATGAATGCTGGCTAATCAGATGGTTAAGATGTGTCGCTACCACGGTACTGGCTTCCACCACCGTAAAGCCCTGAATCTGCGCCTGCTCTTTCAGCGCACTTTCAATCCAGATAGCCGCCAGACCAAACGCCGGATCGGTGGTGACCTCACCCGGTAATGTGCCTGCTGCAGTACCGGGGTTAATGGCTAACCAGCGGCCCGGATAGGCCTCGCCGCTGCCAATTTCGACCCCTTTTAGCAGGATACGATAGCGCGCTGGCGGTAAATCCATATTGTCGCGAATATGCACCACTGGCGGCAGGAAGCCCATTTCCTGGGCGAATTTCTTACGAATACTGCGAATACGCCCCAGGAGCTCACCGTCCTGCTGGAAATCCACCATCGGAATCAATCGATAGCCCACCTCCATGCCCAGGGTATCTTCCAGCTGCACGTCGCTCCAGGTGGCTTCGACCGCCTGGGTGCTGCTTTCCGGCGCTTTAACCGGCTGAGGCTGGTCCGGCGCTTTGATTTCACGTCCGCGGATCCACCAGGCAAGTCCCAGCAGTGCGGCGGTAAAAAGTAAAAACACCAGGTTTGGCATCCCCGGCACCAGACCCAGCAGGCCCAGTACCCCGGCACTTAACATCATGACGCGCGGGTTGCTAAACAGTTGGCCGACCATCTGTTCGCCGACGTCCTGGTCGGTGCTCACGCGGGTCACGATAACACCCGCCGCGGTGGAGATAACCAACGCAGGGATCTGTGCCACCAAACCGTCACCGATGGTCAGCAACGTATAGGATTCCGCCGCTTTCCCCAGCTCCAGACCGTGTTGCAGCACACCGACCAGCAAGCCGCCGATGACGTTAATCACCATGATGAGAATACCGGCGATGGCGTCACCACGCACAAACTTACTCGCACCATCCATCGACCCGTAGAAGTCAGCTTCCTGGGTTACTTCCGCACGTCGTTTTTTCGCTTCATCTTCACCGATGATACCGGCGTTAAGATCGGCATCGATCGCCATCTGTTTACCCGGCATTCCGTCCAGTACGAAACGTGCGCCCACCTCGGCGATACGTCCAGCACCTTTGGTAATAACCATAAAGTTGATGATGACCAGAATAATGAACACCACGATGCCAATGGCAAAATTGCCGCCGACCAGGAAGTGGCCAAAAGCCTCGACCACTTTACCCGCCGCCGCCGCGCCGGTATGGCCGTCCATCAGAATGATACGCGTGGAAGCCACGTTCAGTGCCAGACGCAACAGCGTGGTAAACAGCAAAATGGTTGGGAAAGCCGCGAACTCCAGCGTGCGCTGGGTAAACATCGCCACCAACAGCACCATAATAGAAAGCGCTATGTTAAAGGTGAACAACAGGTCGAGTACGAACGCCGGCAGCGGCAGCACCATCATCGACAGAATCAGCAGGATCAGCACCGGTCCGGCGAGCACCTGCCATTGGGTTGATTTCAGGTTGCTGGGGAGACGCAACATTGCGACAAGATTAGCCATCAGAGTCCTTCTCGTTCAAAAAATCCAGTGCCTCAGGCACCGGTAAGTTATCCGGTTTTTTCGGCTGGACGCCGCCTGCCAGTTTCCAGCGCTTGAGCTGCCATACCCAGGCCAGCACTTCCGCAACGGCGGCGTACAGCGAGCCTGGGATCTGCTGACCAATTTCAGCATGGCGATACAGCGCACGCGCCAGCGGCGGTGCTTCCAGCATAGGAATTCGGTTTTCTTCACCAATTTCACGAATGCGTAGCGCCACCAGACCGGCTCCTTTCGCCACCACTTTTGGCGCACTCATTTTGTTTTCGTCATATTGCAGCGCCACCGAATAGTGGGTCGGGTTGTTGACGATAACGTCTGCTTTCGGGACATCGGCCATCATGCGTCGTCGCGCCGCCGAACGCTGCATCTGCCGGATACGGCCTTTAACGTGCGGGTCACCTTCGCTTTGTTTGAACTCATCGCGAATATCCTGACGCGACATACGCAGCTTTTTCAGATGGCTATGGATCTGCCAAAAGACGTCAAAACCCACCATCGGGATGATCCCTAGCGCCACCAGCAGCGCACAGAGCCCTACCATATTGAGCGCATTGCCCATTGCCGATAGCGGTGATTCGCTTACCAGCCGCATCATCTGCGGCCAGTGGAACCACATGAAGAATCCGGCCACGCTGCCCATCAGCACGGCCTTCATAATCGCTTTCGTTAACTCAGCCGCCGTTTGCGCCGAGAACATCCGTTTAATGCCGGGCAGTGGGTTTAATTTATCGAACTTGAAGGCCAGAGATTTCCCGCTGAATACCAGTCCACCCAGCATAACCGGTGCCACTAGCGCGACGACCATCACGCCAACAATCAGCGGCATCAGCGCCAGCATGGCCTCTTTTAGCAGCAGAATAATTTGCCCGAGAATCAGATTAGGATCGCTGACAATACTGTGATCAAAGCGCAATCCCCCCGAGAGCAGATTCGCCAGACGGCGGGCAAGGGATTCCCCACCCAGCCAGAGCACGCAGACGCCCACCAGCAACATCAGCAATGACGTTAGCTCGCGGGAACGCGGGATCTGCCCTTCCTCACGCGCTTTTTCAAGCCGTTGGGGTGTGGGGTCTTCCGTTTTGTCTTCGTTGTCGCTTTCGTCCGCCACGTTCTGCATCTGCGATGTGATTTATGATAAGGCTCATTTTGCCTTCCTCACGCGCGTGGCAATGGCGGGAACAAGAGGGTGAATTCCCTCTTTTTGGACGCTTTAGCCTGGTAGAGTGCAATTTCAGAATTTATTTAGCCCCTTATAGGAACCTGTTTTTCTTTCACATAAATTAAGTTCAACTAAACAAAATCGGTAAACAATACGGCACCTTTTGATTTGACACATAAAATAAACATTTCGCGATCTGTTTTTCATTAAAAAACATAACAAACAACACCGAATTAAAAAGATGAATAAACACAATTAATTCACCCAAAATATATCATTAAAAAACCAACTCAATAATTAGAAACAATAGAATACCGCGATATTAATAATGGTATTTTCCGGTTCAACACAACCAGATACCATATCAATACGCACTTTATCTTCAGAATATTGAGGCGGCTTATCCATACATCGATTCAGTTTGCTTCGATTGACGTTCTGATGGGCGTTTGTGTGTTGATTTAATTGTCACGAAAATCGCTATTTATCATGGAGATTGCGATGTACTGGAAAACAACATTATTAGCGTTATCGCTATTCACTATTGGTTCATCGCCTACCTGGGCTGACGAAACAAACGCAGGTGAAATTCACTTCACAGGTGAAATCATTAACCCAAGCTGTGAAATATCAGGAGATTCTGGGAAAAACATCAATGTTTACCTCGGTTCTCCTGCTCCGAGTTATTTTACGAAAAACAACGGTAAATCTGATGATGTTGCCGTACCAATTACACTGATCCACTGCCCTGTAGCCACCGACGGGTTATCCAAGGTGCAGCTAACATTTACCGGTACTCCAGTGGACACCAGAACGGATATGGTGGCGCTGGATGCCGGTGGTGCTGAAGGGGTTGGTATCACACTCAGTACCGAAGAAGATCTTGATACCTACCTCGATATTACAGGGGCTGAAGGCCAGACCTATGTTGACCTACCCGAAACCGCTGACGGCACGATAACGACACAGGTCGAAGCCCGCTACGTCTCCATTAGCGGCACCGAAGAAGGTGTGACACCTGGTGCTGCAAACGCAAAAGTAACGGTCGGTATTCTGTATCGCTAATAAAAACGTTTTAATGCCCACCATAACCTGCCCTACGGCAGGTTATGGTTTTTTGCCTGAAGGATAAACATGAAAACTCCGCTTTCAAGCACACTTTTCACATTAGCCATGATAGTAACTTCCACTGTAGCCAATGCAGAAGGAATTCAACTCGGGCGGACGCGAGTTATTTATGATGCCAGCAAAAAAGAGGCATCGCTCCCGCTAGTGAACTCAGAAAAAGAGCTTCCATGGCTTATACAGTCCTGGGTGATGAATGCGGATAACAAAACCCGCGCACCGTTTATTATTACCCCGCCGCTGTTTCGCTTAGATCCCAAATCGGAGCAAACATTAAGAATAATGAAAAGCGATAACATTACCAAAACAAATGTTGAATCGCTTTATTATCTTGTTGTTCGAATGATTCCAGCCAGCGATCGCAAGAATGAACAAAGTAATGTTCTAAATATTATTTATAAGACACAAATCAAACTGTTTTATCGCCCTGTTGGATTACAAGGACGCGTAGATGATGCCTGCAAAAACCTGCACTTCAGCCGTGCTGAACAACAACTAAAAATTGAGAATGCCAGTAATTTTTATACCGTGTTCTCGAGCCTTAATGTTAGCAACAGCAAGGTTATGGCAGATCTCGTGGCTCCGCAAAGCAGCATAACGCTACCGCTCAGTGCCCGCAGCGCTAACCCATCGGTGTCCTGGCGCTGTATCAATGATTATGGCGGTGAAACGGCCGCATATACCACTGCCCTGTCTTAGTGGAACTCGCCATGATGCAGAAACAACGCTTTCATCATCGGAATACACTGCCCGCGCTATACGGCGTAGGGGGACTGCTTCTGCTAAGCGCCAACACCTTGTATGCGCGCGATTTCTATTTTCAACCTCAATCCCTCGAAGGTGGGGAAAATGCGCCACAGGCTGCCGATCTTGCGATTTTTGCGAATCCGAAGGCCCAGCTTGCCGGAAGTTATCCTTCACATATTTTGCTTAATAACAAAAAAATACAGGACCACACCCTCACCTACGTAAATACTGACGATGGCACACTGGTCCCGCTGTTGACGCCTAAGATGTTACAGGATTGGGGAGTTAAAGTTGACGATTATCCAGAACTGGCTGCGGAGCCCGCGGACACTCCTCTAAAACAAGAACTGGGTCATTATATTCCCTTAGCTAGCGCTCAGTTCGACTTCCGCCAGCAGAATTTAAACCTCAGCATTCCGCAGGCAGCACTCATCGCAAGAGAGAATAATGATATTGGCCCTTCGCGCTGGGATACCGGTGTTCCCGTTGGTTTTGTCGACTACTCGTTTAGTGGACAGCAAAATGAGTCTTCCGGGCAAAAAAGTCTGAATAGCCAATATCTTAATTTACGCAGTGGGGTGAATCTCGGCGGCTGGAGACTCCGTAATTACGGCACATGGTCTGGCACAGACGGCGATGCTGGATGGCAAAATATCGCCTCATGGGTACAACATGACATCCAGGTGCTCAAAGCCCAGTTTTTGGCCGGAGAATCCAGCACGCGAGGCGAGATCTTCGACAGCATACAGTTTAGCGGCATTAACGTTGCCTCCGATGACGATATGCTGCCCGGCAGAGAGCGCGGATATGCCCCAGTCATTCGCGGCACAGCCTATACCAACGCTGTCGTCACCGTAAAACAAAACGGTTACACCCTCTATCAGCAAAACGTCGCTCCAGGGGCATTTGAAATCAATGATCTGACAGTATCAACCAACAGTGATGATCTTGAAGTAAGCGTGCAAGAAGCGGACGGTAGCGTCCATACCACTACCCAAACGTTTTCCAGCATCGCGTTGATGCAGCGCCCTTCCCACCTGCGTTTTGAAGCGACCGTGGGGCGTTACCGGGCGAACAGTGGCAGCACCGACAAAGAGCCTGAATTCGCTCAGGGCAGCGCTATCTACGGTATCAATAACCAGGTCACAGCCTTTGGCGGCTTTACCACGGCAGAAAACTACAATGCCATCGCCTCCGGAATCGGGATTGGCTTAGGTGTCTGGGGGGCCGTCTCTACCGACATTACCGTTGCACATACTGAACTCGACACAGGGGAAAGCGACACGGGCCAGTCCTGGCGAGTGCTGTACTCCACAGACATCGAACCAACGAATACTCATTTATCATTTTCCGGTTACCGCTACTCCAGCAAAGGGTTTTATAGCTTTGCGGAAGCAAATCAGCGGTACTCAGATGATGACAATAGCAATGACCGTGCAGATCATAAACGCAATCGCCTACAGGTAAACCTCAGTCAGCAAGTGGGCACGGCCAATTTCTATCTGAATGGTTATGAACAAAATTATTGGAATAACCATCGCCGCGACCGCTCACTTTCTGCTGGTGCGAACTATAGCCTACAGGGAATAAGCTATAACCTCTCCCTCACCTGGAGCCATTCCGGCAGCAGTGAGGACGATCGTGCCCTTTACTTAGGAATAACCGTTCCGCTAAGCCGCTGGCTATCTAATAGCTGGGCCAGCTATGGCTTAAACAACAGCCAGCACGGCGCAACAACTCAAAACGTTGGCCTGAATGGCTCATTGCTGGCAGACAACAGCCTGAGCTATTCACTCCAGCAGAGCCATAGTACTCAGACACCGGAAAATAGTAGCAGCCTTTACGGCACCTGGTACGCCCAATACGGCCGACTTAACGCAGGCTATTACACCGCGACCGATGGTACGCGGCAGCTAAGCTATGGAGCCACTGGCGCAGTGGTTGCTCATCCACATGGCATCACGCTCGCTCAGCCTCTGGGCAATCAATTCGCCATCATCGATACCGACGGCGCACCGGGTATTAGTTTTGAGAATCAGCGCGGGATCCGCACCGACTGGTTTGGCAACGCCATTATTCCTTCTCTTTCTGCTTATAGCGAAAACCGCATCGGGGTGAAAACCGACGAACTGCCAGAGGATGTTGATAGTGACAATACAGCAACCACGGTGGTTCCAACACGCAACGCTGCCGTAGCCGCGCACTTCAATGCGCGTCGGGGCTATCGTGCATTAATCACGCTAATGCAGTCATCAGGTAAAACCGTGCCTTTTGGCGCCGTCGTCACTTCATCTGATGGACTAAGCAACGGCATTGTTGATGACCAGGGTACCGTCTACCTTGCTGGCCTCGGAGATTCGGTGACACTCCACGTGAAATGGGGCAGTGAGCAACAGCAAAGATGTAGCGTCCTCATTACTGCAAACAATGATGAATCGCTGAGCGGCGATGCAGCAGGGATTAAACGTATTCGTACCGTGTGCAACCAAGGAGGATAATCACGTGCCACACAACGCAATTTTTCGCTTTACGATTAACCACAATGTGAAAATCATATTGCTACTGGCTGCCCTTTTGCTCTCTATGCGCGCCCATGCTGCTCCAAGTTATATAACCGGCTGCTTCCCGGTGAAAGGAGATGTTAAGGTCGTGCTGGATTATGAAATAAATGCGTCAGCGAACTACGCCGGTAATACGGTCAGGCCAATAGATAATTTCGTGGTACCGGCAGAACCTCAATCCGCTCAATGTACGAGCTGTTCTGGCGTGGGGACTGGGGATACAGAAAACATGTATAGCTACCGCGCGACTCCGCTACCAGCGGGATCCATCAAAGATTTCGGTAAGTTGACGGATAAGCTGGATATCCAGATATCGGGGTTTACTGATACCGTCGCGGGAGGACAAACCCAAACGAAGCTCACGACCTACCCAAATCTATCGCCAACCACGAGTATCAGCGAAGGTACAAATTCAGAATCAACCCAAAGTCTTTGCGCCAAAAGCCCAAAAGCTGGCGTGCCGCAAAGGATGTTTAACTGGAACAAACTCACCGCGACAATTAATATTTCCAAACCCATTTTTGGAACCGAAATCATCCCAGCTCAAACCTTAATGGAAACCAGCCTGTGTATATTTTACGGTGTAGGCTCCTGTAAATTTGCCAATGCGCAGCTAGCCTCCAGAATGACGATCTCTGGGCAATTGAGCGCACCTCTAGGCTGCACCATTAACGCTGGCAGCGTGATTAACGTCGACTTTAATAGTATAGCCAGCTCGGATTTTACGGCTAAGGGTCAGCCACCAACCAGCTTTGCACTCCGCGATGTGGACATCAAATTCCACTGCGATAACTCGGCCGTAGAAAACACGGACAAAATCAAGCTCACCCTCACGTCAGATCAGGGAGTCAGCGATGCGGGAACGGGTTATATTGCCAAAATGATGGGGCGAGATGATATTGGCGTAAGAATGTACGACAGCAACAACGTTAACGTTCCACTCGATGGTAGCGCCGAATTTCCTGTTGCACTCGATAACAACGGCGACGGCCATATTCTTATGTCTGCAGCACCCGTAGCCACAACGAATGCCAAACCCGACCCGGGTAAATTTGAAGGTAACGTAACGGTAAAAATGGATATCAAATAGCCTTTGCTGTTAAACAAAATGGCCCGCACGCGGGCCATTTTGCTATCAGAATCCCAGGCTATCGAGCAGATCGTCGACCTGATCCTGACTTGCGACTACGCCCGCTTTCGACGTATCAACCTGCGGGCCATTGAGCAGGCTGTCATTCTCACGCTTCTGCCGCGCGCCCTGCTCAGGAATGTTTTCCAGCAGCACCATTAACAGCTGGCGCTCAATTTCCTGAATCACATCCATCATGCGCTTGATCACCTGACCAGTCAGGTCCTGGAAATCCTGCGCCATCATGATTTCAAGCAGCTGCGCGTTGGTAAAACTGGTATGCCCCGGCACCTCACCAAGATACTTACGGGTATCGCTGACCAGTTCGCGAGCATCCGCCAACTCAATCGGGTTTTCGAACCACGCATCCCAGCGCGTGCTGAGGGCTTTCGCCCCTTTTTCCATTTCATCCTGATGCGGCTGCGAGGCTTCAACGCTGTTCAGCGCGCGCTCAGCGGCCTGCGCGGTCATCTGTACCACATAGTCCAGACGGTCACGGGCATCCGGGATCGCTTCCGCCGCTTCAGCTATCGCCTGATCCAACCCCAGCTCACGCAGGCTATCGCGCAGCATGCGGGTCAGATTGCCGATACGGCTGATAATATCCGCGGCAGAATGCTCTTCGCCGGGCTTAATGAAAGATTGCATCATGATAGTCACCTTACATGCCCAGTTTCTCGAAGATTTTGTTCAGTTTTTCTTCCAGAGTCGCCGCGGTAAACGGCTTAACGACATACCCGCTGGCACCGGCTTGTGCCGCGGCGATAATATTTTCTTTCTTCGCTTCTGCGGTAACCATCAGCACCGGCATTGCCGCCATTGCGCCATTGGCACGGATGGTTTTCAGCAGTTCCAGCCCGTCCATATTTGGCATGTTCCAGTCAGAAATCACAAAACCAAATCCGCCCGCATTCAGTTTATTCAACGCGTCAACGCCATCCTCAGCTTCTTCCACGTTGTTGAAACCCAGCTCTTTAAGCAGGTTACGCACGATGCGACGCATGGTGGAAAAGTCATCCACAACTAAAAACTTAAGCTCTTTATCCGCCATAAAATAATTCTCCTGATTCAAATACGTATTGCCTGTCCGGCACTGATTTTCGCCAGCATCTGCTGGCTTACCTGGCTAAGATCGACCACTTCGCTGACGCCACCGGAATTGATGGCCTCACGCGGCATGCCGAACACCACACAACTGGCTTCATTCTGCGCAATGGTCCAGGCCCCGGCCTGATGCATCGCCAGCATTCCGGCAGCGCCGTCATTGCCCATGCCCGTCAGGATCACCCCGACGGCATTGCGCCCGGCGTTTTTCGCCACTGAATGAAACAGCACATCCACCGACGGGCGGTGCCGGTTAACCGGTGGCCCGTCATGAATTTTGATTTGATAGTTTGCCCCGCTGCGCGCCAGCTCCATATGCTTGTCTCCCGGTGCGATATAGGCATGGCCGGGCAGTACACGCTCGCCGTCCTCAGCCTCTTTCACCGTAATCTGACACAGCTTGTTCAGCCTCTCTGCGAATGAACGCGTGAAGCCTGGCGGCATATGCTGGGTAATAAGAATCGCCGGGCTGGTTAGCGGTAACGGTTGCAGAACGTGACGAATCGCTTCGGTGCCCCCCGTTGATGCGCCAATCACCAGCAGCTTTTCCGAACTGAGCATCGGCCCGGCCTTCAGCGTCTTCGGCGCGGCCAGGGCTTTGTGCACGCTAATCTGCGCTCTGGATGCCGCCCGAACTTTGTCGGCAATCATTTCGCTGTACGCCAGCATCCCTTCACGAATACCGATCTGCGGTTTGGTGACGAAATCAATCGCCCCCAGTTCCAGCGCGCGTAGCGTCACCTCCGACCCTTTCCCGGTCAGCGACGAAACCATCACCACCGGCATCGGCCGCAGGCGCATTAGCTTTTCCAGAAAGTCGAGGCCGTCCATTCGCGGCATTTCGACATCCAGCGTCAGCACGTCCGGATTGAATTTTTTGATAAGATCGCGGGCGACCAGCGGATCTGGCGCGGTTGCCACCATCTCCATATCGTCATGTTCGTTGATAATCTCGGTCATGATTTGTCGCATCAGCGCCGAATCATCCACCGACAATACCCTGATTTTACTCATGCTCTTCCCTTACTTAGCGCATAGACCGTTTGTCCGCGCAGGCTAAATTCGCGGGCGATATGGCTGAAGTTCTCCGAGTGTCCGGCGAACAACAGTCCATCCGGTTTCAACAGCGGCACAAAGCGTTTTAAAATCTCCTGCTGCGTCGTCTTGTCGAAATAGATCATGACGTTACGACAGAAGATTGCATCGAACGGGCCTGAAATGGCGTAGTGCGTACTCAGCAAATTTAACGAACTAAAATCGACATAGTTCGCCAGCTCTGAACGCACGCGCACCAGCCCATCGTGCGGCCCGGTGCCGCGCATGAAATAGCGCTGGAGCTGCTGCTGGGAGAGCGTCTTCAGTTCATCCAGGCGATAAATCCCGCTCTGCGCCTTTTCTAACACTTCGGTATCGATATCGCTGGCCACCACGCGCCAGCGGCCAGGCGCGGTTCCCAGCGTATCGGCAAGCGTAATGGCGATAGAATAAGGCTCCTCGCCAGTTGATGCCGCCGCGCTCCACACCCGATATTCACCCTGCCGACGCGCGGCATGCTCCGCCAGCGTAGGAAAGTGATGCGCCTCGCGGAAGAATGCCGTCAGGTTCGTGGTGAGCGAGTTGATAAACGCCTGCCACTCCGCACTGTCGCTGTTGGCTTCCAGTAGGCTGAGGTAATGACCAAAATCCTCCAGATTCAGCGTACGCAGACGTCGAACGAGGCGGTTGTAAACCATGTCACGTTTATGATCCGCCAGCACGATCCCGGCGCGCTGGTAGATCAGTTGACAGATCCGACGAAACTGCGCGTCGGTGAGCGTCAGGCGCTGCGTCAGCTGGCTCAGTAATTGCGATTGCCCATTTGGCAGAGATACAGTCATAGCGCCTTCTTACATCACATCATTTCAGGAAACTGCGGGTATCGCAGACAGCACGACGTTTTCGCGCGGCGCTTCTGCCTTCACTTCTTCAAGCTCAAATACGGAGACGACGGTCGTTAAGTGGTCGGCCTGGCTTGCCAGCTGCTCTGTCGCCGCCGCACCCTGTTCGACCAGCGCGGCGTTTTGCTGCGTCACCTGATCCATCTGGCTCACCGCCTGCGCCACCTGTTCAATCCCACGACGCTGTTCATCAGAAGCCGAGGCGATCTCCCCCATAATGTCGTTGACCCGGGTCACCGACTGGACGATCTCCGTCATCGTGTTGGCAGAGGTTTCCACCAGCGCCGATCCTTCCTGCACGCGAGCAACCGACTCTTCAATCAGCACTTTGATCTCTTTTGCGGCCTGGGCGCTGCGGCTGGCAAGGTTACGCACCTCTCCGGCCACGACTGCAAAACCGCGGCCCTGTTCACCCGCACGCGCGGCTTCAACAGCTGCATTTAGCGCCAGAATATTGGTCTGGAAAGCGATACCGTCGATAACGCTGATGATGTCGCTGATTTTCTTCGAACTGGTGGCGATATTGTGCATCGTCTGCGCAACGTGGCTGGCCTGCTCACCACCACGCTTCGCGGTATCCGCTGCTCCGTGGGCCAGATCGGATGCCTGACGGGCGTTATCGGCGTTCTGACTAACCGTTGCGGTCAGCTGTTCCATACTGGCAGCGGTTTGTGCCAGCGATGCCGCCTGCTGTTCAGTGCGCGCGGAAAGATCGTTGTTGCCGGCGGCGATTTCCGAAATCCCGGTATGCATCGCATTGCTGCCTTCACGAACGTGCCCAACGGTTTCGCGCAGGGATGTTTGCATCTCTTTCAGACCGGCAAAAATGGCGCTAATTTCGTTTTTGCCGTACACAGAGACCGAGCGCGACAGATTGCCTTTGGCAATGCCCGAAAAGTGGCTGCTGATGATGGCTAAGGGTTTAACAATCATATGGCGAACCCACCACAGCGCCCCGACGGTCATCAGCACGGAGATAATCACCATGGCAATAAACGTAATCGTGGAGCGCTGATAGTCGCTCTGGCTTTCACGTTCAGCGGAAGCAACGTTATTTTCGATATTTTTACGCCAGCTCTCGTAGTCATTGTCGAACTGGTCCTGAGATTTTTGTACCGGCGCGGCAACAAACTCCGCTAGCTGGTTGTTCTCAAGCCAGGCGGTCTGGTGCGCCAGCATTTCATGCCAGGCGGTAAAGGTTTTCGCCGTCTGGTCCTGTAACTCCTTATCGTGGTTACTCATCAGCGGCAGGGCCATAAAGCCCTGAAACAGCGCCTCGGCCTGTGACAGCTCCTGCTTAACATCGTCAATCATGCTGCGCACTTCCGTCGGCGGATAGCTTAACGCCGTCAGCGTCCCCGCCTTGTTCAGCATGGTGCTCGCCTGCAACATCGCCGCACGCGATTCGGTTAAGGTATTCAACTGCTGGCTGCTTTGGTCAACTTGATTAATGTTGTTTTGCCCATCGCGAAAAGCCCAAAAGGAGAGTCCATTACTGCCAATCTGCAAAATCCCGCAGATAATCAAAATCAGAAATAACGTGGTAGAGATTCGAATACGATAAAGCATCACCACACTCCTAAAAGCGGCAAACGCCGCGGGTAAAATTAAAAGGTTTCCCAGTTGTTATCCGTTCGACTGCTGGCGGTCGCTGCGAGACGCGTCGGCGTCGTCAGCGATGGAGCCGCAGTTTTTGTATTCCGGTTGACGCCGGCATTAAGGCGAAATGCCGCCACGGCCTGATTCAGACGCTCGGCCTGCTCTTCAAGTGCCGCGGCAGCGGTTGCCGACTCTTCCACCAGCGAGGCGTTTTGCTGCGTTACGCTGTCCATCTCGGCCACGGCAATAGCCACCTGGTCAATACCCCTACTCTGCTCATCGGAAGCGGAGGCGATTTCACCCATGATGTCGGTCACGCGGGTGACCGCATTGACGATATCGGTCATGGTTTCCCCCGCACTTTCGACCAGTACCGATCCGGTATCGACACGAGAGACAGAATCTTCAATTAACGCTTTGATCTCTTTCGCGGCCTGGGCGCTACGGCTGGCAAGGTTACGCACTTCACCCGCCACCACCGCAAAACCACGGCCCTGCTCACCGGCACGCGCCGCTTCCACGGCGGCATTCAGCGCCAGAATATTGGTCTGGAAGGCAATTCCGTCGATAACGCCGGTAATATCGGATATTTTCTGCGAACTTGCGGCAATTTCATGCATGGTGTTCACCACGCCATTGACCACGTTACCGCCGCGCTGTGCAGTCTCTGATGCGCTTAATGCAAGGTGCGAAGCCTGACGCGCGTTTTCGGCGTTCTGCTTCACCGTCGCCGTAAGCTGTTCCATGCTGGCCGCCGTCTCTTCCAGCGAAGCGGATTGCTGTTCCGTCCGCGCGGAAAGATCGTTGTTACCAGCAGCAATCTCGCTGGTGCCGTGATAGATAGCCTCTGCGCCTTCACGAACATGGGTCACGGTATCGATCAACGAACTCTGCATGTGAGTGACGGTATCGCCAAGCTCGGTGATTTCATTTTTGCCGCGCAGCGCCAGGCTCTGAGTCAGGTCACCCGCCGCAATATGGCGAATATGCCCCATGACCGCCGCCAGCGGTTTGAGCAAAATGGCGCGAATGCCAAACCATGCGCCGACCATCACCAACACCAGCACAACGGCCAGCACCGCCAGCTGCCAGCGAGCAATCTGATAATCGCGACTGCTGTTGGTAAAGGCACGCTGATAGAGCTGTTCACTTTGCGTGGAATACTGAGTCATGGCCTCGCCCAGAGCGTTCTGCATGCCTTGGGTCGGCTGGGCAAAATAAGCGTCCATATTGCCGCTCTCAAGGAAGCCCACCAGCTCCTGTAACGCGGCAAAATAGTTGTTATAGGTTTTGGTCACCTGCGCGCTGGTGTCGCTCATCGCAGGCTGGGGAGGAAGTTGGCTAAAGCGCTCAAAGTGGCCCGCCGCTTGCGACAGCGTGGTTCTGGCGTTTTTCAGCAGCTCATTTTTGGCGCTGCTTTGTTGGTTGTTGGTATCCATCATCATCCGCGCCGACGATCGGCTCAGGTTGATACGGGTTTGCAGCATCAGATCCCACGCCTTGGTGAGTTCAGCTTGTTGAGTGCGCAGTGAATTGGAGAGCGCAAAGCTCTGTTGGTTTTGGTGTAACGAGGAAAAAAGAAAGCTCCCCGAAATTAACTGCAGAAGTGCGAAGACGACCAGCACCAACATCAGCAGTGTGACAACGCGGATACGGTTTAACATACAACACCTTCTCTATATTCAGTTACCGCTGTTATCGGCATCCTAAATAGAAACTTTACGCGCGCTCAGAGTAAAAATCGCAGGCAGGAGAAGGGGTCAGACCAGGGTTGGGCGCGAGTCACTGAATCACAACGCTTTTTATAAAATATAAAAAAAAGTTGTAAATGAACCCACTTTCATACAATTTATGTAATGAATGAATTGATGGCATTACATAATAAAAAAGCATTTCTTCATCGCGGGGCAATTTCGTAATCTGACGGGGTATTTTTTGTGGCAAACGCAAACAAACTCACGATTTTTATCGTGATTTTCATGCTGGCGGGAATTCTCACCGGCGCAATGATCCATTCCTATGCATCAGCAAACACCATCGAAGTCTGGTCTGGCAACATCACGCTCTTCACCGATATATTCCTGCGTCTAATCAAAATGGTCATTGCACCATTAGTCTTTAGCACGCTGACCGTCGGCATTATGAAGCTCGGCGAAACCTCAACCATCGGCCGCGTGGGCGGTAAAGCGATGGTCTGGTTTATCAGCTCATCGGTGCTGTCTATTCTGGTCGGTTTATTTATCGTGACGCTGCAACATCCAGGTAGCGGTCTGAACTTAGCCATTCCAAAAGATACGGTGGACACCGGCCTGGCGGTCAGTGGAATGAGCCTGAAGGGCTTCCTGTCTCACACCATTCCGACCAGTATTGTTGGCGCGATGGCCGATAACGAAATTCTGCAGATTGTGGTCTTCTCGATGTTCTTCGGCATCGGCGGTGCTTCGTTGGGTCAGAAATTCAACGCTCCGCTGGTCGCTGCGCTGGACGTAGTTTCTCACATTATGCTGAAAGTCACCGGCTACGTGATGTACGTTGCGCCGCTAGCGATTTTTGCTGCCATCTCCTCGGTCATTGCCACCGAGGGGCTGGGAATTTTGCTGAACTACGCCTCGTTTATCGGCGGTTACTATGTTGCGATCGTGCTGACCTGCTGTGTGCTGGTGGCGATCGGCTATATGGTGCTGAAAAAGGATGTCTTCCGTCTGCTCAGCATGCTTAAGGATCCTGTGCTGGTCGCGTTCACCACCAGCAGCTCCGAAGCGGCTTATCCAAAAACCCTTGAACAGCTGACCAAGTTTGGCTGCTCGCGCAACATAGTCTCTTTCGTGCTGCCGATTGGTTACTCCTTTAACCTGGTGGGCTCGATGGTTTACTGTTCTTTCGCCTCCATGTTTATCGCTCAGGCCTACAATATCCATCTGAGCTTCTCTGAAATTGCCGTGCTGATGCTGACGCTAATGCTGGCTTCAAAAGGGATTGCCGGGGTACCGCGCTCGGCGCTGGTGGTCCTGGCGGCAACGATTCCAAGCTTTAACATTCCGGTCGCGGGGATTTTACTGCTGATGGGCATTGACCACTTCCTCGACATGGGTCGCTCGGCGATCAACGTGTTGGGCAACGGCGTGGCCACGGCAATGCTGTCACAGAACGAAGGCCAACTGGCACAAGAAGAGCCGGAAATGGCGCAGCAAAATATGTAAATCGAGCGTTATTTCCCGGCGTCGCGGGCTCAATGACCACGCAGTCATACCACTCATCGATGCCGGGAATCGTCTTCGACACCAGCCAGACCGCCCGGTCTGGCTAACGTCAACGCCCTCTTCCTGTTGTCTATTGTTGCCCCTCTTCGCTATCGCAATGCGACACTCTTTTTGCTCAAGGTAAGGACACATGCTGGCTGGCGTTTATCCAGCTTGCCAAACACGGGCCAAGCAACACCGTAGCGATTGATACGAAAAATAGAGACGTTACCCGCGAGAGAGCGATTTTTACGTGCGGAGATGGCGTGGTGGGAAATAACAAAATGGTGATAAATTAAGGGTTCATCCTATCGCTACGATGAACCCTTTCGCTATCAGGCTGCGTGGCTGGCAGCGCTATCAAGCAGCGCCATCTCTTCGCTATTGAGCAGCTTCTCAATGTTAACCAGAATCAACATGCGATCGCCCAGTGCGCCGAGGCCGGTCAGGTATTCAGTGGACAGCGTAACCGCAAACTCAGGTGCCGGGCGAATTTGCTCGGACGCCAGCGACAGCACATCAGAGACGCCATCGACCACAATCCCAACCACACGCTGGCCGAGATTCAGCACGATCACCACTGTGTTGTCATTGTACTCAACGTCTTCCTGGCTGAATTTCACCCGCAGATCGACAATTGGCACAATGACACCGCGCAGGTTAGTCACGCCTTTGATAAATGCCGGGGTATTGGCAATGCGCGTCACCTGATCGTAACCACGGATCTCCTGCACCTTCAGGATATCAATGCCGTACTCTTCATTGCCCAGCGTAAACACCAAAAATTCCTGTCCTGTCGGCTCACCCGCCAGCTTTGTTACATTCGTCATACCGGTCATGTTTTTACCTTTTCTCTGCGTTTCAAGCGGCTGTGTTCGCCAGACGTTTTTCACGATTTAAACCCTGCAGGGCGGAGACATCGACAATCAGTGCGACGCTGCCGTCACCAAGGATAGTTGCCGCCGAAATACCCGGCACCTTGCGATAGTTGCTCTCGAGGTTTTTCACCACTACCTGATGCTGGCCAATCAACTGATCGACCAGCAGCGCATAGCGACGGCCAGCGCTTTGCAGGATGACGACAATGCCCTGCGTCGCTTCAGTTTTGGCCCCCTGCACGTCGAATGCTTTCCACAATTCAACCAGCGGCAGGTATTCCCCACGCACTTCCAGTACGCGTTCGCCACCCGCCAGCGGATGCAAATCTTCTTCTCGCGGCTGCAGAGATTCCATCACCGCGTTGAGCGGCAGAATAAACACCTCTTCGCTCACCTTCACCGACATACCGTCAAGAATGGCCAGCGTCAGCGGCAACAGGATGCGGATGGTGGTTCCCGCCCCCTGCTTAGATTTGATTTCAACGTGGCCACCCATCTCCTGGATGTTCCGTTTCACCACGTCCATGCCCACGCCGCGCCCGGAGACATCGGTCACCTGTTCAGCTGTGGAGAAACCCGGGGCAAAGATCAGCATCCCGACCTCTTCGTCGGTCATGCTTTCGCTCACCGACATCCCCTGTGACATCGCCTTCGCCAGAATACGTTCACGGTTAAGCCCCGCCCCATCGTCGGTGACTTCAATACAAATATTGCCGCCCTGATGTTCGGCGGAAAGCGTCAGATTCCCCACCGCCGATTTCCCTGCCGCCAGACGCGCTTCCGGCAATTCGATTCCGTGATCGAGACTGTTACGCACCAGGTGGGTTAACGGGTCAATAATGCGTTCGATGAGGCTCTTATCGAGTTCGGTTGAGCTACCAATTTGCGTCAGTTCAACCTGCTTACCCAGTTTGCTTGCCAGGTCGCGGACCAGCCGCGGGAAGCGGCTGAAGACGTATTCCATCGGCATCATACGGATGGACATCACCGATTCCTGCAGGTCGCGGGCGTTACGCTGAAGCTGGCCCATACTGGTAATCAGGTCACCGTGGGAAACCGGGTCAAGGGCATTTGAACGCTGTGCCAACATCGACTGGGTGATCACCAGCTCACCAACCAGGTTAATCAGCTGATCGACCTTTTCAACCGCCACGCGAATGCTGGTTGACTCACTGCTGCGTGCCGCCGGTTTTTCACGCTCCACGCGCGGGGCTGGCGCGGGACCATTGACCGCCACCGCAACCGGAATATCGACTGGCGCGGCGACCGCCTCCTCTTCTTCCGCCATAGGCTCAGCCTCTGCCGCCGTCGCAACAGTGGAAAACTCAATCTGATCGGCTTCAATGACGAAGCACAGCACCGCAATGATGTCGTCCTGATTCACGTCGCCGTCGAGAGTCGCCGTCAAAGAATCTGCGGTCTTGCTGACTTCACTTAAGGTCGCCAGATTTCCCAGCTCCTCTTCCAGCATTTCCGGTTCACCGGCTTTCAGACGAGACAGCGTAATCTGCGTTTTACCACCCAGCGTCTGCTCCTCCTCCACATCCGGCTGCGGGCTATTGGCCACTACGCTCAGTCGGGTATTGCCCGCAATGGAAGAGACGCTTTCGCCTTTTGCCTCAAGCGCAAGCTGACGCAAGGCATTGCAGATATATTCGAAGCTGGCAGCATCCGGTTCGGTGGAGCTTTTATAGGCGTCGAGCTGTTCCTGCATAATATCTTTGGTTTCCAAAAACAGGTTGATAATATCGGTGTTGAGCTGCATTTCCCCACGCCGGGCTTCATCCAGCAGGTTCTCCATCAGGTGCGTGGTTTCCTGCAAAATGGTGAAGCCAAAGGTGCCAGCGCCGCCCTTAATCGAGTGCGCCGCGCGGAAAATCGCGTTCAGCTGTTCAGCATCAGGGTCATCCACCACCAGGTTCAGCAGATGCTGTTCCATATCGGCCAGTAGTTCGTCGGCCTCATCAAAAAATGTCTGATAAAAATCGCTGATATCCATGCTCACGCTATCACCTCGAGTCGGGTTGGGGCGGCGTAGTGCCAGACGCTGCTGATGAGGCATTCGGCGACTGTAATACGCTTAAAGGTTCATTCTGGCTCTCGGCATTCTCGTGGAGAATGGCCTGTTCAGCCTGGTTATTCAGCACCAGCAGGCTAATGCGACGGTTGATCGCGTCGCCGCCACCGCGTGCTGATAGGCGCATCGAGTTTGACATCCCGATGACGCGTAAAACTTTTCCGTCATCCAGCCCACCGGCTACCAGCTCACGACGCGATGCGTTGGCGCGATCCGCCGAAAGTTCCCAGTTGCTGTAGCCACGCTCACCGGTCGCATAGGGATAATCATCAGTATGGCCGGAAAGACTAATTTTGTTGGGGATCTCGTTAAGCACCGGCGCAATCCCGCGCAGAATATCGCGCATATACGGTTCAACTTCGGCGCTGCCGGTTTTAAACATTGGGCGATTCTGGCTATCAATAATCTGGATACGCAGACCTTCCTGCACCAGGTCGATTTTTAAGTGCGGCCGCAGCGCACGCAGTTTTGGGTCAGCCTCAATCAGTTGGTCAAGTTCACCGCGAATACGCTTCAGACGATTCACTTCCATCCGTTTTTTCAGCTCATCGATGTTTGGCTGCTTGTTCACTTCGCCCTGCTTCTGCGTGACATCATCGCCACCACCGGGGATCGGGCTGTCGCTGTTCGCCATTCTCGGGCCGCCAGTTATCGCGGTAGCCAGCGGAGTACGGAAGTATTCCGCGATCTGGATAAGTTCTTTCGGGCTGGAGATGGAGATAAGCCACATCACCAGGAAGAACGCCATCATCGCGGTCATAAAATCGGCATAGGCGATCTTCCACGAGCCATGCGCACTGCCGTGTGATTTATGCTTACGCCGTTTGACGACAACGATGGGATGCGATTGGTTTTTCATGCGTCCTCGGTGGTCGTTTGCTGCTGCCCTGCCGGGTTACGTACTGCACGTACGTGCTCTTCCAGTTCGATGAACGATGGACGCTCGCTGCTGTAAAGCGTTTTACGACCAAATTCGACGGCGATTGGCGGCGCGTAACCATTGAGGTTGGACAACAGCGTGATTTTGACGCACTGCATCATCTTGGTGGTTTCTGCGCTTTTCTGTCGCAGGACGCTGGCCAGCGGAGAGACGAAACCATAGGCCAGCAAAATACCGAGGAACGTCCCCACCATCGCGTGGGCAATCAGCGCGCCCAGCTCAGCCGCCGGACGGTCAGCGGAACCTAGCGCGTGAACCACCCCCATGACCGCAGCTACGATACCAAAGGCCGGCAACGAATCCCCCACCAGCGCCAGGCTGTTGGCCGGCACTTCGCTTTCGCTTTCATGGGTTTCGATCTCTTCGTCCATCAGCGCTTCAATTTCGAAGGTATTCATGTTGCCGCTGATAATGAGACGCAGATAGTCGACGATAAATTCGAGCATCACCGCATCCGCCAGAATGCGCGGATAGCTGGCAAATATTTCACTCTCTTTCGGGTTTTCAATATCGCGTTCCAGCGAAAACATCCCCTGCTGACGCGATTTGGCCATCAGGCGGTAAAGCAGCGCCAGCAGGTCCATATACATACTTTTGGTGTATTTCGAGCGGCGAAACAGCAAAGGCAGCGCCTTCATTGTTCCCTTGATGGCTTTACCGTTGTTCCCCACGATAAATGCGCCGACCCCCGCCCCGCCGATAATGATCAGCTCAGCCGGTTGATACAGTGCCCCAAGGTGTCCGCCGGTCATCATGTAACCGCCGAAAACTGTCCCCAAAACAACCAGGTAACCTATTAAGATAAGCACGCTATCATCCTTCCACTGTTGACTAAGAGAGGAGACAGACGGGTGATTTCACCCCCCATGGGGTAAAAAAAAGCAGCGGCCCGAAGACCGCTGCTGGAGTGTTTAATCCACGTCGAGTGGGGTTAAACAGCTTGCCCTATCTGTTCATCCAGCAGTTGTGGATTACTATCGGCAAGATCGTTGGAAAGTTTACGTCTTTTTACTGCGCGTGATGGAGGCTGGCACAGGCTGCAAACAAAACTGCCCGCAGGCTGGTGTGCGTGAGTCACAAAATTACCGCCGCAGGAATGGCAGCTAGAAAGTTCAAGCAATCCGCTTTCAACGAAACGGACTAAAGTCCAGGCGCGAGTCAGGGCTAATAACGGCCCATCATCCTGCTGAGGACACTGTTCAAGATAGAGACGATAGGCTTTGATCACGGCATCAACGCCGGAGCATTGGCCGCTTTTGAGTAAGAACTGCCAGGCATTGCAGAACATGGAGGAGTGGATATTCTGTTCCCATGTCATAAACCAGTCCGTTGAAAACGGCAGCATTCCCTTCGGCGGCGGGCTGCCCCGCAGCTCTTTGTAGAGTTTTATCAGCCGACCACGGCTGAGCTGAGTTTCACTTTCCAGCATCTGCAAACGAGCACCCAACGTTATCAGCTCCATCGCAAGCTGAATATCGCGGGCTTCCTGAACAATGCTTTTTTCGCTCATCGTCAAGCCCTTTTCTTACGGGCAGGTTCGCCTGAGTTACTGGCTTCATTCAGCAATCTGGTGGAAAGCAGAATACCGGTGTGAATCTGCTGGAGGTCATCAACGCGAGACTCTTGCGTCAGGCGGGTAATGGTTTGGGCGTTATCAAAGCGGAACTGACAAACCAATTGGTTAGTTTCCGCTAGCTTCACCATCTGCGGGAGCGTCAGTTCCCCGAGGACTTTTGCCATATCCTCGTTGATACCGAGGCGGAACATAGCAGAAGCCTTATCCTGACCAATCAAACGCTGTGCAAGAAGCAGATAAGACAAATTAATGTCGTAGATGTGCTTTAGCAACTCGGATGTATGCATTTTCCCCATCCCGAATAACCAATTAGTACTTTATGCGGTCAAACCGCATACCCCGTGATGTCGTCGGGCAAGGCCCGATAAAAAAAATGAATCGGTCGAAATGCATGGCCAATCAGGTAAATCTTTCTGTGTGATTATCGGGTAACGATTTCACTTATGACCCGACAAATCTAAACATTTCTTACAATTTACTAAGATTTTTCCTAATTCGACGCAACTTTACTCGCCAGATGTGACACATACAATGTTACTTCGCTGTTAATTTGAAATTTATGTGATCTCTATCACAAAATCAAACCGTATTTTTGAAGCCGATCTATCAGTCACCTTTGTATTTTGACTAATAAACGACCAGCTAAAGCGGCGTTTTATTCCACCCTAACGGATATTCATTCACGGAAATTATTAAACAGCGATTCAGAATGTGCGACTTTACGTGACCCATTTACGAAAAATTTATCACAGATCATGCTTTCATCTAATAAACAAAATTCATCGCAAATTCAATAAATTGAAACATTAAAACATTGATCACAAAATCATTCGCAGATTATTTACTTTTAATTAACATCAATTCAGCAAAATTTAAATGTTAAAGATATATATTTATTACATCATATATTCAGTCATGCTTATGCAATTCGCCTGAATTTTGCACAATAATTCGCATAAAATTTGCTTATGTATTAGGTTAAGTTATAAGCAGCGATATTCCGTCCAACTCTTGCGGGTACGGCGTAAAAAGAGTAAGAGATGGAAAGATAGAGTGCGTATTATTCAAGCAAGGAGGTCTGATGTCTTACTCACATCTTTTAGTGGCCGTGGCCCCTACTCCAGAAAGCCATGAGTTGCTTAAAAAGGCCGTTGCGATTGCACGCCCGGAAAATGCTCGCGTTAGCCTGATCACTCTTTCGACCGATCCTGAGATGTATAATCAGCTTGCAGCACCAATGATGGAGAGCCTGCGAGAGTTGATGCAAGAAGAGACGCAGCAGTTTTTGCGCACGCTGGCCGATGCAGCCGACTACCCCATCTGGAAAAGCCAAATTGCCTCGGGCGAGCTGTGCGATCACGTGAAAGCATTTTGCCAAAATCATCAGGTTGACCTGGTTATCTGCGGCAATCATAACCAAACTTTCTTCTCACGAGCGACCTGCTCGGCAAAAAATATCGTGGGGAACAGCGGCGTAGACGTACTATTAGTGACACTGTAACAAAGCAGAAAGTCTTATGAGTACGATGCGCCAACGGGTGTTTCCGCTGGCGCTTTCATCAATGCGAATGACATCACTCCGCTCTCCAAACTGTCTGATTCTTAGTACCGACGCCGAAACGTGCTCCGGCGTCGGTTGGCTTCACTACGTGCTTTGCTTCGCTTTTTGCTTATAGCGGTCAAAAATCACCGCTGCCAGGAGAATCAGACCACGTACGACGTACTGCGAGAAGGGTGAAATATTCAGCAAGTTCATCGCATTTTCTACGGTGCCGAGGATTAAGATCCCCGCGACTACATACGAAATTTTACCAATCCCGCCTTTCAGCGACACGCCACCCAATACGCAGGCCGAGATAACGATAAGCTCGTAGCCAATTGAGGTCATTGGCTGGCCGCTGGTCATACGCGAAGCCAGAATAATCCCCGCCGCGGCGGAAACCAGCCCGGAGAGCACAAAGATAATAATCTTCGTCCTGACCACCGGAACCCCAGCCAATCGAGCCGCCTCTTCGTTCCCACCAATGGCCAGCGTATTACGGCCAAAGGTAGTTTTATTCAGCAGCAGGCCGAAGATAATCAGGCATCCCACCGTCAACCAAATGGGTGCCGGTAGCCCCAGCCAGTTGGCGTAGCCGAGCGTAAAGAAGCGTTCGTCTTCAATCCCGACCGCTTTACCATCAGAAATGATGTAAGCAAGACCGCGCACAATCTGCATCGTGGCCAGCGTGGTAATCAGCGCGTTGATCTTTAGTCGGGCAATCACGAAGCCGTTAATCAGCCCGCTCACCGCGCCAAGCAGCAGACCGGCAAAAACGCCAATCCACAGACTTTCAGTAGCATTAATCACCACCGCCGTGGTCACCCCTGCACAGGCTATAACCGACGCAACCGAGAGGTCAAAATCACCGGAGGCCAGACAAAACAGCATCCCACAGGCAACCATGCCCGACATAGAGATCGCCAGCCCCAGCCCTTTCATATTGATGAATGAGGCAAAATTCGGCACAAACAGCGCGCAGCAAATGAACAGGACGGCAAAAACCACCAGCATGCCGTACTGATCCCAGATACGGCCAAAGCTCAGTGACGAGCCGCGAGCGCCAGGTGTAGTAACAGATGACATCATAATCTCCTTACTCAGGCGACGGCCTGACTCACTTTAGGCATGGCCAGGCTTAACGCCTGTTGTTCATTGGCGCTCTCGTGCTGCAGTTCGCCGGATATTTCGCCTTCCCGCATCACCACGATTCGGTCAGCCACACCCAGCACTTCGGGCAGGTCACTCGAGGCAAACAGCACCGCGACGCCAGAGGCCGCCAGCGCATAAATCACGTTGTAAATCTCGTGCTTCGCGCCCACATCAATACCGCGCGTTGGCTCATCGAGCAGAATGACTTTCATCTCTTCTGACAGCCAGCGTCCTAAAATCGCCTTCTGCTGATTCCCCCCTGAGAGGTTCATAATGAGCTGCTGCGCGCCCGGCGTTTTAATGTTTAAAGACTGGATATGGTGGTCAGCATTGGTCGCTTCCCAATCATTATTGATAAGACAGCCGGCGTGGATATGCTTTCGGCGGGCGCTGATATTGATGTTGTCGCGCACCGAATGCACCGGGATGATCCCCTCAGCTTTGCGATCTTCCGGGCACAGCATCATCCCCGCCCGGATGGCCTGCGCCGGTTTATCAATCGTCACCCGCTGACCGTCGATAAAGATCTCACCACCGGTAATTCGGGTACCGCCAAAAATGCCTTTCATCAGCTCGCTGCGCCCAGCGCCCACGAGCCCAAACAGACCGACAATTTCGCCGCTGCGCACCGACAACGAGATTGGCGTCCGGACACCCGGTGCTTTCACCAGCGCAAGACGCAGACGTTCTTCACCATACTCACGCGGCTGCCAGCCATAGATATCGCCAATGTTACGCCCCACCATCGCCTGCACCAGGCGGTCATGGCTGACCTCTTTCATATCGTCGAACGTGCAGACGTAGCGGCCATCTTTGAACACGGTAATGGCATCGCTAATGGCGAAGATCTCTTCCATACGGTGCGAAACATAAATGATCACTCGCCCCTCTTTGCGCAGCTCGCGGATCACCCGAAAAAGATTATCGATCTCACGGGCGGAGAGTGAGCTGGTGGGTTCATCAAACGCAATCACCTTGGCGTTACGTGCCAGAGCTTTAGCAATCTCTACCATCTGCCATTGACCAATGGAGAGGTATTTCAGCGGCGTATCAGGATCGATATCCAGCCCCAGATGTTCGAGCTGGAGGCGCGCTTCATAGTTCAGTAGTGACCGGTTAACGATCCCGCCGCGGCTGGGTAATTGCCCCAGGTAGATATTTTCAGCGACGGTCATCTCCGGGATCAGATGCAATTCCTGGTAAATAATCGCGACACCCGCGTTCAAAGCTGCGGTCGTATCGGCAAACGAAATCTCTTCCCCACGCAGTGCGAGGGAACCGGAAGTCGGAGAATAGTTGCCGCTGAGTATTTTCAGCAGCGTCGACTTACCGGCACCGTTTTCCCCCATCAGCGCATGCACCTGCCCGCTATAGCAATCAAAGCTAATATCGGACAGCGCCTTTACGCCTGGGAAGGTTTTGCAAATACCGTGGAAAGAGAGATAAGGGGCAGACTGTTGCATGGCAACCTCCACAATCAGCTATCCTTCTCCCCCCGTTCAGCGGGAGGAGAACCATCAGGACTCAGAGGCCTTTTTTCGCCAGTTCTTCTTTGAAGTTGTCACGCGTGATCAGCACGACGTCGGTCACCGCGGTGAATTTAGGCGGTTCTACACCTTTCTCCACCCAGTTGTACAGCAGTTCACTGGTCTTATAGCCGTGAATATCCGGGCTTGGCAGCAGAGAACCGAAGAAACCAGTTGCCTGCGCTTTTGACAGCTCGTTGACCGCATCGACGCCATTAATACCAATACCAATGACGTTAGCTGCCTTAAAGCCCTGACCTTCCGTTGCGCGCACGCCGCCCAGTACGGTGTTATCGTTCATACCGATAATCAGCCATTGTTTGACTTCAGGGTGCTGTACCAGCAGCGAGTTACCGGCATCGAATGCGCCAGGGATATCGTTAGACTTGGTTGGGATCTGATAAATCTGTTTTTCCGGGAAACCCGCGGCTTTTATCGCGTCCATCGACCCAGTTGTACGGCGACGCGCGGTATCCAGCTCATTTGCGGTGATCGCCATAACACCGGTGGTTTTCACATCCCAGCCGCGTTTTTGCATCTCTTTATACAGTTCTTGCCCCTGGCGGGCACCAATCTCGCTGGCCGCCATCATCACCAGTGGGACGGTATCCATCGGTTTGCCTTTGGCATTGACGAACTGATCATCGACGGTGATCACTTTCATGTCATAGCTGCGGGCTTTCGCCACGATTGCTGGCCCCAGTTTCGGATCAGGCGTACAGATAACAAAGCCTTTCGCACCGCTCGCCGCCAGGCTATCAATCGCATTCAGCGTTTTTTCGCCATCCGGAACGGCTATTTTAATCACATCAAAACCGAGATCTTTCCCCGCCTTATCCGCAAACTTCCATTCGGTCTGGAACCAGGGTTCTTCCGGCTGTTTCACTAAAAAACCGAGTTTAAGATTTTCAGCCATAGCTGATTGTGACATAACAGCCGCCAGCCCAATGGCCGCCAACGCTTTAGTAAATTTGTGCATGGTTAACTCCAGCCTTAATGTTCTTTTATGTAGGGAAAAATCAGAAAGCCGATTTAAATTAGACATAAAACAAAGTATTAGCTGTTTCACTGACAGCGTTAACGTTGTTGAAACATTAATAGCCCGGAATTCACTTTCCATAAGAGAGCGGCATCACACCGCAGAATTACAGTAAAGTGATGCATAGATTCAGCAGATAATTACATATTAAGCAGCGCGAATTGTCAGACAATTCGCGCTAAATTGGCGCCCGGTTCTCTCAATTAACAGCAAAGTTAGCCAAAGCGGAAAGGCAGGAAAGGATTACCAACGATAGTAAATATGATCGGCGTGGTCACGTACCGGTGCTTCATCACCTAACAAACGGGCTGCAACGGTAAAGGCAAAATCAAATACGTGGCCAAAACCTTTGCCGCTGATGAGATTGCCGTCTTCAACAACCGGTGCATCAACGTATTCGCCATTCTTCACGTCCTGCCATAAATCTCCAGAACACACGTAACGACGGCCTTTCAACAGATCATTCCCGGCCAGCACGCGTGCGGCGGCAGAGCAGATTGGGCAGATAAATTTATCGGCGGCATCATGAGCTTCAACAAATTTAACCACATCGGGGTTTGCCGCCAGATTGACGCTTCCCTGCGGGCCACCCGGCAGCACGACCGCGTCGTACAGGGTGTCGAGACGTTCTGCCAGTGTCGCATCCGCCACCATCGGAATATCGTGATAGCTCACAACCGCACGAGATTCAGCGCACGATACCAGTTCAACACCGATATGCAGACGGCGCAAAATATCGATAGTGACAATGGCTTCCCCTTCTTCAAATCCAGGGGCCAGCAGTACTGCAACCTGTTTCATTTTAACTCCTGTAAATTCATATCAAGATTGTCCTCCCTGACGATGAAATGGGTGGACGTGCACACGCTAAATGACTGCGAACATAATCCTCTGGGCTGCGACAATCAAAATTGATCTAAAACAAAATTAACGCCATTGAGATATTTAGTCTTGCCGCAAAAAAATCGCATATATAAATAAGAATTATAATAACGAGCGCTTATTCATAACAAAGAAAGCTGATTACGCCTATCCAGCATCTAAATTCGATTAACATTTTAGACATTGATCACATTTTAATATGTACGCAATGCAACAGAATTCCCATATGTTAACAGCGCCTTATGAGTATAACCTCAAAGTTACAATCACTATTAATCATGTCATTATGAAAATTTAATATTGAACATTAAGCCAATTCTAATATCTGTTGTAACGAAACGTAAAAAGAGACTTATAAGAGTTTTCTTGTATCACTTCTGGGGGTATTCTTTTTTAAGACCGGAAGATCATTATATTTCAGGTCATGCATGAGGACTACAGATAATATATCTGTAATCGCACTCAACGCGGAAATAGCGCATGGTTAGCGGCTATTATGAACTATGCGATGTCTCGCGTATCGTTCCTACCCAGCAATAAGGATATTCGTATGGCAGTTTCGGGAATGGTTCAAAAGCTTAATGCTCAGATGAATCTTGAATTTTATGCATCTAATCATTATTTGCGTTTGAGCGAGTGGTGCTCAGAACACCGACTGAATGGCACCGCGACGTTTTTACGCTCGCAGGCGCAGTCCAGCGTGACGCAAATGATGCGTGTGTTCGACTATATGAAGAAAGCAGGCGCATATCCGGTGGTAAAAGCTTTTGAAGCCAAGGAAGACAAATGCGCAACGCTTGAAGACCTTTTCGTTAAAACCATCAAGGATCATGAACAGCGGACGTCAACGCTGTCTGAGCTGACTCAGGAAGCAAAAGTGCTTCAAGACGATAGCACCCTGACTTTCCTGAATACGCTGGAAGAAGAGCAGGAACAGGATGGTATCTTGCTGAAGACGATTCTGGATGAAGTCCGTAGCGCGCGTAAAGCCGGCCTGTGCATTCAACAAACCGATCAGCATCTGCTGAATATCATGACCCATCAACAGCATTAATTTATCCAGCAAGGGCGGCCCCGCCCTTGCTATTCAATCTCTAGAGACAGGTGCCTCCGTTGATTAATGCGCAGCGTCCTGCGGCGTAAACTTCAGCTCAATTAAGGCGATCGCTTTTTGAATGGCCCGCTGCGTTACCGGATCTGCACCTGCCGGATGAGTAGTAAAATCAATCGATTTCAGCTGGGATGCCATCTTGTCACGTACTTCAACCGGAGCGATAACGTCAATGACGTCGAGGATCTGTTTGATAACGAGTTGACAGGCAACCACATCGGAAACCAGTTCATCGTTAGGGGTAAGGTTCTGAGACATTTTTTTGCTCCTATTTTGCGGAGCGTAATAGTAACCTACTTTTGCAGAAGATAAAAAAACCTGCCGCTGCAGGTTTTTTTAATCAGAACATAGCGCCTGGCGGTACGTCTTTGAATGTCTTGCAGTAGTTTTCAAACATGCTTTTGAGGATTTTACGCATACGCTGTTTCATGGTGATGTTTCCGTTTTTTGTTATGCAGGTGTTATTGTCTACGGACCTATAATATGACTCACGTCACAAAAATCAACCATTCTGCGATGCAAATCACACCAATCTTATTATTTACGTTAAATTTATAAAAATTTTGTTATAGAAATCTACCACTTACAACATCTACAAAAATTTGTAAATATTACGAGTTCTTTTGATAGGGTAAAAAAGATGAGTGAGCCTCTCCAGGCCCAGGCAACGCGTGGGGTATCCCCTGCGGCGCTGCTTGTGGCCGGTGCATTCTTTATGGAGTTCCTTGATGGGACGGTGATTGCCACCGCCTTGCCAGATATGGCGAAAACCTTTGGCGTCGAAGCGGTCGATTTGAATATCGGCATCAGCGCCTACCTGATAACTCTCGCGGTACTGATTCCTGCGAGCGGATGGATAGCCGACCGCTTCGGTGCCCGCACTATCTTCAGCCTGGCGCTGGCCATCTTTACCGTCTCCTCCGTGTTTTGCGGCCTGGCCACCAGCGCCCATAGCTTTGTCGCGATGCGTATTTTACAGGGTGTGGGCGGTGCGCTCATGGTTCCGGTTGGCCGTCTCGCCGTGCTGCGTACAACGCCCAAGCATCTACTGATCACTGCAATTGCCACGCTGACCTGGCCCGCACTCATCGCGCCAATTATCGGGCCACCGCTTGGCGGGTTTATTACCAGCGTTGCCGACTGGCGTTGGATCTTCTTTATTAACGTCCCGCTGGGCATTATCGCCATCATTCTGGCGCTGCGGATTATCCCGAACATTCGTGATGATGAACGGCGTCCTTTCGATCTGCCTGGATTCCTGGCCACATCGGTTTCGATGGTCAGTCTGGTCTACGCGATGGAGCTGCTGGGTGCCGAGAAAATGCAAAGAGGATTGATTGTTACGCTGCTGCTGATTGGCGGGGTCACGTTCTATTATGCACTGCATCATTTTCGTCGCAGCCCTGCGCCGATGATCCGTATGGACGCGCTAAAAGTACCCACTTTTCGAGTAACCATGTACGGCGGCTCACTGTTCCGCGCCTCGATAAGTGCCGTTCCTTTCCTGCTGCCACTGCTTTTCCAGGTTGGTTTTGGGATGGATCCTTTCCACTCCGGGCTGCTGGTACTGGCGGTGTTCGTGGGCAATCTGACGATTAAGCCAGCCACCACGCCGCTTATCCGCTGGCTTGGTTTTCGTCGTCTGCTGTTGCTTAACGGTGCGCTCAACGTGCTGGCGCTGGTTGCCTGCGCCTTCCTGACGCCACAGACGCCGGTGTGGGCGATTATGCTCATCCTCTATCTTGGCGGCGTATTCCGCTCTATTCAGTTCACCGGGGTGAGCACGCTCGCTTTTGCGGACGTCCCTTCCCCGCAGATGAGCTACGCCAATACTCTATTTAGCACCGCCAGCCAGTTGGCAATCGGGCTGGGTATTACGCTGGGTGCAATTGGTATCCGCATCGGTGAGAAGATAAGCTCAGCACTGGACTTAAGCGCCATGCCGGGCATTAGCTTCCGCCTTGCCTTTATCTTTATCGCGCTGATTTGCCTTATCGGCATGATTGATACGCTGCACCTGACGCGTGATGCGGGAAGTTCGGTATCGAAGAAGGTAAAACAGCCGTCCTGAAAAACAAAAAACCCACGCAAGCGTGGGTTTTTATTTTGCCGTTGGCGGACTGGCTTATGCCAGAACCTCGCGAACAAAAGCTTCGATCTCTTTATTCTGGCAGTTTTCGAAGAAACACTGCTGGAAACGCTGACCGGAAACGGCGGTTTTCACCAGCTCAGGATCGATAGCGCGCAGGGTATCCAGATAGTTTTCCTTCACGACAGCGGCTTTCACCTGATTCAGAATGCCCGCGTTACGAACCTGCGGCTCTTTACGCTCTGGTGGGTAACCCTCACCGTTACGGCCGGTGAATGCTTTTTCAAACATGTAACGTACGTTCAGCTCTGCGCCCCAGCCGTAGCCTTTAGCGAAAGCCAGAGACAGCGCATTCCCGTTATTGATCTGTGCAAACAAGAAAGCATCCGCGGGATCCAGGCAGTAACCACATACCACACCTGGGTGGATATTCAGAGACATCATTGCGCCCTGGCCGGTACCGCAGCCGGTTACCACGAAGTCTACCGCTTTGGAGTTCAGCAGGATGCTGGCCATAATGCCCAGGTGGATGTAGGTCAGGTGATGATCGTTTTCATCGGACATGCCCACGTTATACACCGGGAAGCCTTTTTCATCGGCCACGGCTTTTAACTCATGATGAATAGTCGCGTTTTTGCTGGCCTGGCTATTTTCCATCATCAGTGCAATTTTCATTCTTTCCTCTCCTGAAAGCTACGCGGGCTCGCCCGCAGTCGGTCGATTACATTACGGTAACCTTACTACCAGACAAACACACTTTCAAATTTTATGAAAAAACGTTTTGATTTTTACCAATGCGGTCACACTTTTGTTCTCCACCGAATTGATAAATCATTACATAAACCGTTAATTATTTACTGTCTACCGGCCAAATGGTCGACTAGACTAGTACAGGGATAGAAAATCCCTGCTTTTTATACGCTATTAAATGGATTAAATAGTCACTGCAAAGGAACTGACTTGTGACACAGAACTGCCGATTTTTTCGACACGGACTGGGTCTCCTTGTTCTACTGACCCTGTTACTCGTTTGCATGCCCCGCACCCATGCGGTCCCCCCGCAGAAGGTTAAGTCTGCCGCACCGATCCCCGTATGGGTGCTTGATGCCGACAGCTTTGAATTCTGGCGCGATAGTCACGGGCAATACCACGGTTTTTACGCTGAGCTGCTTCATGCCATCAATTCACGCTATGGATATAACCTGACCCTGCGTCCGATCGACGGCACGACCTTTGAACAACGTTTTCACCACCATGATTACGGCCTCTATGCCAGCGTATTGCAAACCAAACGCCATCTGCACAACAATATTTTATCGGCTCGTCTATTTGACAACACCATCGTCGCCGCCAGCATAACCCGCCAGGCGAAATCGATTAGCGAGCTTCAAAACACGCGCGCCATTTTTCGCCGCAGCGATCATACCCAGGAGTTGGTCCAACAGACTTTTCCAGCGCTAAAGTTCCAGCAGATCATTGAAGTGGATAGCAGCAAAGAGGCGTTACAGATCCTTCGTAGCGGCGGCGCGGATTTCTACATTAATGAAGACCGTGAAATCGGCAATCCACAGTATTACTACACCATTTCACGTCCGTTTAATTCCCTGCACATTACCGCTTCGTTCGGCCTGAGTCCGGAGCTGATATATATGCGCAGCAATATCGATCAGCTGATAAACGAATGGCAGCAAAGCGGAAAGCTGCAAGCGCTGGAAGAACAAAGCCAGATTGAATTTCTTCGCAACCAGTTGACGGTAAGCGATGAAGAACGCGCCTGGCTGCAGAATAATCATCTGACGATTCAATTACCCAAGAACGAAAGCTTTGCCCCTATCATCTGGAAAGACGATAAGGGGTATCACGGTAGCGCCATCAGTATGCTCAACAATCTGCGCGACCTGCTGAACATTAACGTCGACGTTCAGTTCGTTGATAACTATATGATCCGAATGCAGAATGAAGGATGGCCCATCCATCTGGCAGACATTATTGATGTGCGTAACGGCGCACAAATGGAGGGATTAGTCGGGCCACTCTCTAACTGGTATAACGCCTATTACAACAAGATCGGTCAGCCTTTCATCATTGATGAAGAGCAAGTGCGCCACCAGCGTATTGGCGTCATCAGCGGCTCCTTCGCCGCCTACTATTTGCGCCAGCGCTTTGGCACCGATGTAACGCTCATCTCTCGCGCCTCGATTGATGAACTGCTGGATGCCATTGATAACAATTATATTGATTTCATTCTTGGCGATTTATCATCACTCGAGCAGGCGCTACGCGGCAGCGATCTGTTCCGTGGCGCGCTAAAGGTGGCCGGGCTTACCCATTCCAGCTACCAGATTGGTACCTGGGTTGACCCCGCTCATCCTCTCTACGCCCTGCTGGCTCAGGTGCACCTCATTTCCAGCTATCGCCACCAGTTGATGCCGCCCACGAGCGCGGTGGCACCGATGTCGCTAAGCAAAAACGCCCTTCAGATTATCAGCGCAGGGCTTCTGGTTCTGTTGGTTTTTATCCTCAGCATGATGCTGATGATGTGGCGACACATGAATAAAAATCGTGCCATTAATCGCAGCATTGTCGAAGCCATGGAGACGATTAACCATGTTCACGATGATGAAACCGGCTGCCATATTCGTCGTGTGGCCGCTTACTGCAGCCTGCTGGCACGTAACCTGAAGCTTCCGCCCAAAACCATTAGGGCCATCGAAACCTACGCTTCGCTTCACGATATCGGCAAAATTGCCGTACCTGAGCATATTCTACGGAAAAATGGTCGGCTTACTGAGGATGAGTTCAAGCAAATTCAGCAACATACCATGAAAGGTTGGCGAATCGTGCAGGGGCTGGTACTGGGATCCGTCGCTGAAAATCTGATTCACTATCATCATGAAAAATGGGATGGCTCAGGGTATCCAGAAGGGTTGGCCGGTGAGGAGATCCCGATAGAAGCGCGAATTCTGGCGATCGCCGATGTTTATGACGCACTACGCCAAAAACGCGTCTATAAACCGAGCTTCTCACATGAAGGAGCGTATGAAATTATCGTCAACAACGCGGGCAGTCATTTTGATCCAGTGCTGGTGAAACTCTTTAGCCAGCTGCATCTCCAGTTTCAGGCGATTTATGATTCACAAATGGATTAGCCGACGGATCTAGCGACTATTCAAAGGATTGCCCGCAGTTAAGGGAGCTACAATGAGGTTACGACAGATTGCGCAGAGCGAATTGATGAAAAGCCTCATTCTTATCCCCTTCCTGCTGGCACTTTCCGCCTGTTCGGTTCCCCGTGCGGCAAGCGTGAGTGAAGTTGATGCCAATAGCGGTATCGTGCGCCTGACCTACGGCCAGGCCATTTTGCAAAACGCCAGAACCGACGACTACATTGCCCGTTCCGAAGCTAATAAAGCCTGCCAGCAAATGGGTTACGCTACCGCATTTGCCTACGGCCAGCCGATCACCACCTGTACCACCACCAGCGGCGCACTGTGCCTCAATGAGCACATCACGCTTCAGTATCAGTGCCGCGGCATCGCCAACGTTCCGGTTTCTACCGCCTATTATTAATGCCTTCGCCGGTTTGCCCCGGCGTTATTTATTCTCGCCTTTATTTTATCGTTATATTTATGACAATGAGTTTTATTCCCATTCGTATTATTAAATAATTAATTTTATATTTACCTTTTGCAAATAATTTAATAACAAATTATAGTTTCGCGGTAATTAACTTGTAACGAATTTATCAGGAGCGAAAACGATGCTTAAAGCCCCCATGATCGAGAAATTAAACGAACAGATGAATCTCGAACTCTATTCTTCACTGCTGTATCAACAGATGAGCGCCTGGTGCAGTTTCAACAGCTTTGAGGGTGCAGCGGCCTTTTTGCGTCGCCATGCGCAAGAAGAGATGACGCACATGCAGCGCCTGTTTGATTATCTGACCGACACCGGCAGCCTGCCGCGCATCAACACGGTACAGAGCCCGGTTGCTGAGTACGCTTCACTGGATGAGTTGTTCCGCGTGACCTACGAACATGAGCAGCTGATTACCAGCAAGATCAATGAGCTGGCACATGCAGCGATGACTCATCAGGACTATCCGACCTTTAACTTCCTGCAATGGTATGTCGCTGAACAGCATGAAGAAGAGAAACTGTTTAAATCGGTGATTGATAAACTGACGCTGGCGGGTAAAAGCGGAGAAGGCCTGTACTTTATCGATAAAGAACTGGCAACACTCGATACGCAGAATTAATTATCGGGCAGCGGCGTTTCGCGCCGCTGCCGATTAATGACGGCAGATTTTACTTTCAGCGGTATTAAAGCCAAATTCCTGCGGAATAAATTTTCCTTTCTGATGCAGAAATGCAACTAACTCGCCAGCACTCATATTTTCCGCCGAACAAGTGTGAAAACGCGCCTGCTCGCCAAAACGTGCATGAATTGCCGCTTCGAGGCTTTCAATACTGTATTGCTCGCCGGACGCCAACATCATATTGAGTACTTCGTGGCCGTGAATAGATTCCATGATTCCTCCCCTAATAAAGTGCCAACATAACCTGCATTTAGATTATATGTTTTGCGCTAGCGCAGTTTTCTCTCGCACCTTAAAATCGTAAACTTATCAATACACCTGCTGTAATTCAGATTTGACGAAAACATCGCTTTCACATACTCTGCGCGACATCTTTTGTTGTGATGATGTCGTGAAGTAGAGGAAAGCGTGAGAAATCGTACCCTGGGGAGTATTTTAATCGTAGCCGGCACCACGATCGGCGCAGGAATGTTGGCGATGCCGCTGGCCTCTGCGGGCGTGGGGTTTGGCGTTACGCTGGTACTGTTAGTCGGGCTCTGGGCGTTGATGTGCTATACCGCCCTGCTGCTGCTGGAAGTTTATCAGCACGTTCCTGCCGATACCGGTTTGGGGTCACTGGCGCTGCGCTACCTGGGACGCTACGGACAGTGGGTCACCGGGTTTAGCATGATGTTCCTGATGTATGCGTTAACCGCTGCCTATATCAGCGGCGCAGGTGAGTTACTGGCCTCAAGTCTCAGCCAATGGTTCAGCGTTGATATGCCTCCTGCTCTCGGTGTCCTGCTGTTCACTGCCGTTGGCGGTCTGGTTATCTGCATCGGCACGTCGCTGGTCGATCTCTTCAACCGCTTCCTCTTTAGCGCCAAAATTATCTTTTTGATTGTTATGCTGGTTCTGCTGCTGCCACATATCCACAAAATTAACCTACTGACGCTACCGCTTGAGCAAGGGCTAGCGCTATCGGCTATTCCAGTTATCTTCACCTCTTTTGGTTTCCACGGTAGCGTACCGAGCATCGTCAGCTATATGAACGGCGATGTGCGTAAACTACGCCGGGTATTTGTGATTGGTAGCGCGATCCCGCTGGTGGCCTACCTATTTTGGCAGCTCGCGACGCTGGGTAGCATCGACGCGCCTGTATTCGGCGCACTGATGGAGCAGCACAGTGGCTTAAATGGTCTGCTGATGGCGATCCGCGAAGTCGTTGCTTCGCCTCACGTTGAACTGGCCGTACACCTGTTTGCCGACCTGGCGTTGGCAACCTCCTTCCTCGGCGTGGCGCTGGGTCTGTTTGATTACCTGGCCGACCTGTTCCAGCGTAAAAATACCGTGCGTGGCCGTCTGCATACCGGCGCGATTACCTTCCTGCCGCCTCTGGCCTTTGCGTTGTTCTATCCACGCGGTTTTGTGATGGCGCTGGGTTACGCGGGCGTCGCACTGGCGGTGCTGGCGTTGATTATCCCCTCGCTGCTCACCCTGCAAAGCCGCAAACATCACCCGGAAGGCGGCTACCGTGTCGCCGGTGGCAAACCGATGCTGTGGCTGGTATTTGCCTGCGGGATTGCGGTCATTCTGATTCAGGCAAGTATTGCGAGCGGTTTACTGCCGTCGGTAGGCTAGCCTGAATCCCCCAGAAACGTCATCGCCGCGCGTGGATGATGTTTCTGGGGTGTGAATCATTTTTTGAAGCACATCATAATTACAGAAAATTAATTCCGGTAATAGTTATTCATACCAAATGCATATAAGCCGCCACGATCACCCAGCGTTATTTTCATTTCATTTATCATTGCAGCCTGCCATTAAATGATACCTCCCGCTGCTGAATGAGTTTTATCGTCATATCCGGCTTGTGCCATAATGCTAATGTTTTTATTTAACATTATAAAACAAACAGTTAACTGAAACCTCCATCCTAAAGTGATGCCCTTACCCCTCCAGCTATTTTCCACTCTCGGATAAACTCGTTAATTTCACATTAGTCGCGATTTTCGTCAAAATTGACGACAAAGAATCCCCACTCGACCTATAAATACCTAATCCCGTTAGGTTGTCTCTTTATTGCATCCGCAACCGTAATGGCAATGTGAAATCAGGCAATTCCTCTCACTTCGCATCCGCAAAGTAGATAATTATTCAGTCCGGAGATGTTAAAAGCCCGCCACCGCTGCCTCTTTTTAGTGCAACACGAGTGCTAAATTTTAAATAAATGTTAAATTTAACGCATGCAGTGAGTAACACTGCATACCACGGCTAACCAAGAATATATTACTAACAAGACTAAGGTTTATCATGGATAAGTTATCTTATGCTTCCGAAAGCAAGACATCTGCCTGGAACACCTACCTGCAACAAATCGAACGTGTCGCTCCTTATCTCGGTGAGTTATCCCGTTGGATCGATACCCTTCGTCACCCTAAACGCGCACTGATTGTCGATATTCCTGTCCAGATGGACGATGGCTCAATCCGCCATTTTGAAGGCTATCGTGTCCAGCACAACCTCTCGCGTGGCCCGGGCAAAGGCGGCGTGCGTTACCACCCGGATGTAGACCTCAATGAAGTCATGGCGTTGTCCGCGTGGATGACCATCAAGTGTGCAGCCCTGAACCTGCCGTACGGCGGTGCGAAAGGTGGCGTCCGTGTGAACCCATTCGAACTGTCTGAAGGTGAACTTGAGCGCCTGACCCGTCGTTACACCAGCGAGATTGGCATTATCATCGGGCCACAAAAAGATATCCCAGCTCCGGACGTCGGGACTAATGGCAAAGTGATGGCGTGGATGATGGACACCTACTCCATGAACCATGGCACTACCATTACCGGCGTTGTCACCGGCAAACCGATTCATCTTGGCGGTTCTCTGGGTCGCGAGAAAGCCACCGGTCGCGGCGTCTACATCAGCGGCCGGGAAGTGGCACGCCGCGCCAATATTGAAGTGGAAGGGGCACGCGTTGCGGTGCAAGGCTTCGGTAACGTCGGCAGCGAAGCGGCACGTCTGTTTTCTGGTGCAGGCGCACGCGTGGTGGCAATTCAGGACCATACCGCGACGTTGTTCAATGCGAACGGCATTGATATGGATGCGCTGACGACCTGGCAGATCGAGCACAAACAGATTGCCGGTTTCCCGGGGGCTGACACCATTGCCAGCGAAGCGTTCTGGGAAGTGGATATGGACATATTTATTCCAGCGGCGTTGGAAGGCCAGATTACCCGTCAGCGCGCCGAGATTCTCAAATGCAAACTGGTGCTGGAGGGTGCAAACGGCCCGACTTACCCGGATGCCGATGATGTTCTCGCCAATCGCGGTATTGTCGTTGTACCAGACGTGGTGTGTAACGCCGGCGGTGTAACCGTCAGTTACTTTGAATGGGTACAGGACATGGCGAGCTTCTTCTGGAGCGAAGAAGAGATCAACGCCCGTATGGACAGAATCATGACCGATGCGATGGTGCACGTTTGGGAAAAAGCCGCGGAAAAAACCTGCTCTCTGCGTACGGCAGCCTATATCGTTGCCTGTGAGCGCATTTTGCTGGCGCGTAAAGATCGCGGGATCTATCCAGGCTAATACAGCCAACGGTGAGCGGCTCCGGCGGCTCACCGCCTTTCTTCTACCAAATTGGCCGGGCTGAGCTATGCTGTATGCCGTTAAGACACCCAAAGGAGTCAGGCATGGCCGACTGGAACCCCTCGTTATACCTGCAATTTGCCTCCGAACGTACCCGCCCGGCGGCAGAGTTGTTAGCCCGTATTGCCAAACCTTCCGCTAAATATATTGCCGACTTAGGCTGTGGCCCGGGCAACAGTACCGAGCTGCTGCGCGATATCTGGCCAGATGCAGCAATCACCGGTATAGATAATTCGCCCGCAATGCTGGAAAAAGCACAGCAGGCGCTGCCTGATTGCCAGTTTGAAAACGCTAATATCAGCGAGTGGCAGCCGGAACAACCGCTGGATGTGCTCTACGCTAACGCGTCGCTGCAATGGGTGGGCGATCATCCGACGCTGTTTCCCCATCTCGCCTCATTGCTGGCAAAAGATGGCGTACTTGCGGTGCAAATGCCGGATAACTGGCAAGAACCGTCCCATGCTTCAATGCGCCAGGTCGCCAATGAACTGGGCCATCCACCGCGTGCGCGAACGCCGTTACCGAGCGTTGCGGTTTATTATGATTTGCTGACGCAAAGCGGCTGTGATGTCGATATCTGGCGAACCACCTATTTCCATCCGCTGGTGTCGCATCAGGCGATTATCGAATGGCTCAGCGCCACCGGACTACGCCCATATCTGCAGGATCTGGATAGCGTTAGCCAGCAGGCCTTCCTGCAACGCTACCTGCAATTGTTGGAAGAACATTATCCACGGCAAAAAAATGGCCAGGTGCTGCTGGCGTTCCCGCGCTTATTTATTGTCGCCCGGCGGGTTAACCGCTGAGTCAGAGATAGCGATGACTGCTGCAGAAAGTAGTGTCTGCCAGTTCAGCGCAATATTCCGTTCACGTTATGTTTGGCAGAACATGAAACATTGGCATCCGTAACGGGCTAAGGGGAGCGCCGCGCTCCTTGTGCTGCACAGGTTATATGGCATGCAGTGCACAAGGAGCGCAATCGGCTGGAAAGCTGAGAGTAATATCGCTTAGCTAATCAATACCCGCCTGACTTAGACGGCATTCATGCTTATTTTGCTAAGCAACACTGCTTATACTTTTTCCCACTGCCGCACGGGCACGGATCGTTGCGGCCCACTTTTGGCGCGTTCACAATCGGCTGCTTGACCGGCTTTTCTTTTGGATTGTCCATCCAGTAGTCATACAGCGCCAGCGCCGCCGGGCGGATTTGGTCGATGCTATCGACATACTCTTCGGCAGTAAATTTACCCAGCTCAGTGGTTTTTTCTTCGTCGCCGTGCAGAGCGATGTTATCCAGCGCAGACTGCAATTCTTCCGGCAGACCGGTCCAGTCGCTCAACGCCACACCGCGCAGATAGCCGTAACACCACTCTTCAACGATGGTCAGCTCCTGATCCTCTTCTTCGCGCGTACCAAACAGTGGCTCGAACTGATCAGGATAATCATTCAGACGGTCGGCAATGTCGCTCATGTGCTGCAGTGCCAGATTCACAAAGCGGTCGCGCTCGCGGTCGGTCGCCCAGTGCGGCACGTGTTCGGCCCCACCCCATACGGCGAACATCCATTCGGCTGGTTCAATCTCCAGCGGAGACGAAAGCACGGCGGTCAGCATGCCGTCCAGTTCGGACACGTCGATAATTGACGCATCGGTGGCATATTTGGCAATCGTCTCGTCCAGCCATTCCAGTTCGCTTTCGGTTAATGGTCCCGTATTCATACTTATCTCTACCGTTGTTGATGACGTGTATCTTAGATTCAGGCGCAATGATGCAGGAGTTTACCGCTGAACTCCAGCATCATTGCCCCTTATGTTACACACCGCCCAGATACGCTTTACGCACATCCTCATTGCCCAGCAGCTCCTCGCCGCTGCCGCTGAGACGGATCTGTCCGTTGACCATCACATATCCGCGATCCGAGAGCTTGAGCGCGTGATGGGCATTTTGCTCCACCAGAAAAATGGTCATGCCGTTGCTCGCCAGCTCACGCAACGTCTGGAAGATCTGTTTCACCACAATCGGCGCCAGTCCCAGACTCGGTTCATCCAACAGCAACAGCTTAGGGCGGCTCATCAACGCGCGGGCTATCGCCAGCATCTGCTGCTCACCGCCAGACATGGTCATCGCCCGCTGTTTACGCCGCTCCTTTAGCCGAGGAAAAAGATCGAACATGCTTTGCAGATCCTCAGCGGCATATTTATTACCAATGGGAATCGTCCCCATCAGTAAGTTCTCTTCGACGGTCATGTCTGGGAAAATTCGCCGCCCCTCGGGCGCCTGCGCAATCCCCGCCGAGGCGACAAAGTGGGTCGATTTATGGCTAATATCTTCACCGCCAAACAAGATCTGCCCGCTGCGCACTCGGGGCTGGCCGAAAATAGACATCAATAGCGTCGATTTCCCCGCACCGTTAGCACCAATAAGAGACACGGTTTCCCCCTTATTGACCTGCAAGGACACCTGTTTGAGCGCCTGGATCACGCCGTAAAAAACATCCACTTCACGAAATTCCAGCATCGGCTCGCTCATAGATGAACCTCGTCTTCACTGGCACCCAGATAGGCGGCAATCACCTTTTCGTCATGCTGGATCTGTTCAGCTTTGCCCTGTGCAATCACATCACCATGATCGAGCACGATAATATCGTCTGAAATCTCCATCACCATTCCCATATCATGTTCAATCAATAAGACAGTTATCGCATGATGTTCGCGCAGGAAACGAATGATTTTGCTTAGCGCCAGCGTCTCTACCGGGTTGAGCCCAGCGGCAGGTTCATCAAGACAGAGAATCTCCGGCCCGGTACACATCGCGCGCGCAATCTCCAGCCGGCGCTGCTGGCCGTAAGACATCTCTCCCGCCAGCCGGTTAGCGCAATCAACAAGATCCACTACCTCCAGCCAGTAAAACGCGCGGTCCAGCGCCTCGCTTTCCGCACGGCGATAGGCTGGCGTATTCAGCACCCCGGCAATCAGGTTGCGGTTCACCTGCATATGCTGTGCCACCAGCAGGTTCTCCACTACCGACATTTCGCGGAATAAGCGGATATTCTGAAACGTGCGCGCCAGTCCCGCCCGGTTCACCAGATGGGTACCGCCGAACATTTTATAGAACAGCCGCGAGCCAAGCCGTGTCGGATTTAGCCAGTCGCCCGGCTGAAATTTCTGCCCGAGGATTTGAATGACGTTGGTGGTTTTACCGCGCGCATTAAACAGAATATGGCCACCCGAGGCTTTATAGAATCCAGTCAGGCAGTTAAAAACGGTGGTCTTCCCTGCACCGTTTGGCCCAATCAGCGCGGTTATTGATCCACGTTCCACTTCAAGGTTAACGTCGTTTAACGCTTTAATACCGCCAAAGTGCATCATCAGATGCTCAACGCTTAAAATCACATCGCGGCTCATGGTGCGACTCCCTTACGCACGGCATAGCCGCTGCGATTAATACGAATCAGGCCGCGCGGCCGCCAGATCATCATCACCACCATCAGCACGCCGAACAGCAGCACGCGATATTCGGCAAAACTGCGCAGCAGCTCTGGGGTGACGGTCAGCACAAACGCCGCCAGCACCACGCCGACGGTAGAGCCCATACCGCCCAGCACCACGATGGCGAGGATCAACGCCGATTCAAAGAAGGTAAATGAAGTCGGGTTCACAAAACCTTGGTAGGTGGCGAAGAATACCCCGGCGATCCCGGCTGTTGAAGCACCCAACGTGAAGGCCGACAGCTTCACCAATACGTGGTTTAGCCCCATCGAACGGCAGGCAATCTCATCTTCACGCAGCGCTTCCCACGCCCGGCCAATCGGCATCCGCGTCAGTCGATGCTTGATGTACAGCACCAGTAGCACCACCAGCACTAACACCGCGTAGATAAAGATAAACTTCATATTGGGGTTGTAGCTGAGATGGAAAAACTCATGGAACGGCACGCCGCCTTCTTTGGCTCGACGACCGAACTCAAGTCCAAAAAAGGTTGGCGGCGGTGCGGAAATCCCATTCGGACCGCCGGTAAAACTCAGCCAGTTGTTGAGGATCAGGCGGATAATCTCACCAAAGCCGAGGGTGACAATCGCCAGGTAATCGCCGTGCATGCGCAATACCGGGAAACCAAGCAGCGCTCCGGCGGCAGCGGCCATCAACGCGGCAATGGGCAGCATTGACCAAAAACCCAGCCCTAAATACTGATAACCCAGCGCCAGGCCGTAAGCACCAATGGCGTAAAAAGCCACGTAGCCCAGATCCAGCAGGCCCGCTAAACCGACCACGATGTTGAGCCCTAGCCCCAGCAGGACATAGATCAAACCGAGAATCGCAACGGTCAGCACATATTTAGTGGCCACAAACGGGAAGCAAATCGCCAGCGCGAGCACCAGCGGAATGATCCAGCGCATCCGGCTTTTGTAGCCTGCCGGGCGCACGTAGACGCCCGCGCTATCCCCTTCAAAACGCGCGGCAAAGCTGCGGCCCGTCTGGGTCATCAAAAACGCGCTGAGCAGAAATCGCCCCACCATCACCGCGGCGATGATCCACACCAGCCGCTGTCCTTCGAAGTTAAAGCTATAGCCGTCCAGCACCACGCCAACAATAGGGCCAAAAAGGATCAGCGCTACCAGACCTGAAAAAATGGTATCCAGTACGCAGCGTTTGAGTGAAAAGCCATCGTGAGAAGCCGTTAAGGTCGTCATGTTCAGCTCCTACACTTTGGCCACAATTGGGCGGCCGAGCAGCCCCTGCGGACGAAAAATGAGGATCACCACCAGCAGGCCGAATGAGAACACATCTTTGTAGTCCGAGTTCACCATGCCGGAGAATTGCGCTTCAGCCACGCCCAACAGTAGCCCACCGAGCATTGCCCCCGGTAAGGAGCCGATGCCGCCGAGCACTGCGGCGGTGAACGCTTTGATGCCAATAATAAATCCGGCATAGAAATCAAAGGTACCGTAATTCATGGTAATCAGAACCCCGGCAAGCCCCGCCATCGCTGCACCAATCATAAATACCAGCGAGATAACCCGGTCTGTATTGATGCCCAAAATGGACGCCATTTTGCGATCCTGCTGGACCGCGCGGCACATGCGCCCTAAGCGAGTATTGCCGATGATCCAGGTCAGCAGCAGCATCCCGGCAAACGAGGCCACCAGGATAAAGATTTTGGTATAGGTGATTTGCACGAACCCTTCGCCAAGATGCAGACGTAGCACACCATCCAGCATCGTTGGCACGCCCTGCTGGCGCGGCCCCTGGCTAATTTGCGCGTAGTTTTGCAGAATTAACGACATGCCGATGGCGGAGATTAGCGGCGCCAGACGGGTAGAGTTACGCAGCGGTTTGTAAGCAATGCGCTCAATCGTCCAGCCATAAACGCCGGTCACTACGATGGTAAACACCAGCGTGCCGAGGATAAGCAAGGGGAATGAATGCAGGCCGAAGAAAGAAAGCAGCGCCAGACCGATGGCGCAGAGATAAGCTGAAATCATATACACTTCGCCGTGAGCGAAGTTAATCATGCCAATAATGCCGTACACCATGGTGTAACCAATGGCTATCAATCCGTAAACTGAACCGAGCGTCAAGCCATTGACTAACTGCTGCAGAAAGAATGTCTCCATCATCGTGCGCTCTTGTTATAGGCCTATTATTGAGCGCCGGTATGTCGCCACACCGGCGCTGAGCGTTACTCGACTTCTTTATATTTGCCTTTGTCATCCCACTGGTAAACGACGTAGTCCGAGACTTTCAAGTCGCCCTTGCTATCCCAGGCTTTTTTGCCCATCACGGTTTCCACAGGATTAGCCTTCAACCAGGCGCTAGCTTTGGTTGAATCGGTACCACCGGTGGCTTTAAACGCCGCAGCAATGGCTTGAATAGAGGCATAGGAGTAAAGGGTGTAGCCTTCTGGCTCAAACTTGTTGGCACGGAATTTTTCGATAACGGCTTTGCCATCAGCGATCAGACGAGGGTCTTTACCGAAGGTCATATAGATGCCTTTGGTATACTGAGGGCCACCCGCCGCGGTGACCATCTCTTCATTGACGATGCAGTCGCCGGAGAAGAATGCCGCCTGTACGCCCTGCTCACGCATCTGACGCACCAGTGGACCCGCTTCCGGGTGACAGCCGCCGAAGAACACCACGTCCGGCTTTTGCGCACCAATTTTGGTCACCAGGGCATTAAAGTCTTTTTCGCCGCGCGACAGCCCTTCATACATCACGTCCTTCACGCCGCGTTTGGCTAACGCCGCGCGGGTGGCATCCGCCAGCCCCTGCCCGTAGGTGTCTTTGTCGTGAATAATCACTACGCGCTTGGCTTTCAGTTTATCGATGATGAAATCACTGGCCACGCCGCCCTGCTGATCGTCACGGCCACACATGCGGAACATGTCGTTCATGCCACGTTCGGTAATCAGCGGGTTGGTTGAACCGGGGGTGATAGCGATAATCCCGGCGTCACTGTAAACCTCGGAAGCCGGCATAGTAGAAGAAGAACAGAAGTGGCCGACAACGGCCTGGACTTTATCCTGATCGACCAGCCGGTTCGCGACCGACACGGCCTGTTTGGGCTCGCAGGCATCATCGCCCTGCACCAGCTTAATTTTTTCGCCGTTAATTCCTCCAGCGGCGTTGATATCTTCTGCGGCCTGAGTCGCACCGTGCCAGTACTGATCGCCGTAAGTCGCATTCGGCCCGGTAAACGGCCCGGCAACGCCAATCACGATATCAGCCTGGGCGGAAAACGCCGTCACCAGACAACCTGCCAACACAAGAGAAAGCGGACTTCTAATCAATTTCAGCGACATTATTATCTACCTTAGCAATGAGGTTTATGCATAGCGGTGTGAAGCCGAACGACTGGCACGTTCACCAAAACAAACGACATCCTGACAATATCCTGCTGATAACGGCGAGGTTTCCTTACGCTTTTCAGGCCAAATCATTAAGCAAAATGGTTGCCAACTTTGCGCACCATTGCCTGGAATTCGACAATTTTGAGTATAGAGCGCCGTTTTGGGGCTTCCGGCTCATTGAAGTGAAATTACGGGGGCGATCACATCTGGTTAACAATAAAGTACATAAATAATGCAATAGTCACGCTTTGCGCATTTTTGCTGCAAAATGTACGGGTTATGTTAGCTGATGGTGCAAACGGGGGAATTTTTCGGTGCAATGATGAGCGGCTTGAGACAAAAACAAAAAAACCACCCGTAGGTGGTTTCACGACACTGCTTATTGCTTTGATTATTCTTTACTTTCCCATGGTACCCGGAGTGGGACTTGAACCCACACAGCGCGAACGCCGAGGGATTTTAAATCCCTTGTGTCTACCGATTCCACCATCCGGGCTCGGGAAGAAAGTGGAGGCGCGTTCCGGAGTCGAACCGGACTAGACGGATTTGCAATCCGCTACATAACCGCTTTGCTAACGCGCCTTTGAAGCTTTAATAACACCCGCAATTGCCGATGCTTTTAATTTGGAGCGGGAAACGAGACTCGAACTCGCGACCCCGACCTTGGCAAGGTCGTGCTCTACCAACTGAGCTATTCCCGCATTATCAAGTTGTTTTGCTAACCACTTGATTTTGCTATCGTCTGGCAATCAGTGCTGCCGTTCGATGCGTTGCATTCTACTTATCTGACGCAATGAGTCAACGGTATTTTTCGCAACTTTGTGTCGTTTGCTGAAAATAACGGCGAAACGATCACTCTTGAAGCAAATCCCCGCGCGCAGCGTTCAAATATTGCAGCATTGACCACAGTGTCAGTACCGCCGCCACCAGGAATAATGCAATACCCGCCCACTCAACCCAGATATTTGGACGCCACAGCATCCAAACCAGTGCAGTCATCTGTGCGGTCGTTTTCACTTTACCGATCCAGGAGACAGCGACGCTGCTGCGTTTACCCAGTTCGGCCATCCACTCACGCAGCGCGGAGATGATAATCTCGCGAGCAATCATGGTCGCCGCTGGCAGTGTCACCCACCAGGTGTGGTAGTGCTCGGCCACCAGCACCATCGCAATCGCCACCATCACTTTATCCGCAACCGGATCGAGGAAGGCACCGAAGCGCGTGCTTTGGTTCCAGCGGCGGGCAAGATAGCCATCAAACCAGTCGGTTATCGCGGCAATAAAGAAGATCAGCGCGCAGGCAAACGGCGACCAGACAACGGGAAGGTAGAACGCCAGCACGAAAAACGGAATCAGGATGACGCGGAACAACGTAAGCAATGTAGGGATATTATATTGCATGGCGTGGTAACTATCTGTTGTTAGTAAATATTAGCCCTATGTTGCTACAGAGCCCCTAATGTTTCAACGAGTAGAAGATCTTTTCTGCTAACCCAAGCGATATTCCGGGCACTTTCGCGATGTCATCGATGGTTGCCTGCTGCAACCCCTGCAAACCGCCCATATATTTGAGCAGCATCTGACGCCGTTTTGGCCCCACGCCTTCAATCGTCTCCAGCGTACTGGTGCTTTTCACCTTCGCTCGTTTCTTACGATGGCCTGAAATGGCGTGATCGTGCGATTCATCGCGAATATGTTGGATAACGTGCAGCGCCGGAGAATCCGACGGCAAGTTAAACCCCTCACCTTCCGGCTCGAAAAATAGCGTCTCCAGCCCAGCTTTACGATCGCTGCCCTTAGCAACGCCAAGGAGCAGAGGATGATGCTTATCCCACGGCACATCCAGTTCAGCGAAAACAGCCTTCGCTTGCCCAAGCTGCCCTTTCCCACCGTCAATCAGGATAACGTCGGGGATTTTACTTTCATCAATCGCCTTACCGTAACGACGGCGTAAAACCTGATTCATCGCGGCATAGTCATCGCCCGGGGTGATACCGGTAATATTATAGCGACGATACTCGGCTCGCAGCGGGCCATTGGCATCAAAGACCACGCAGGAAGCAACGGTCTGCTCACCCATCGTATGGCTAATATCAAAGCACTCCATCCGCTTAATCGCCGGCAGTTTAAGCGCTACGGCCAGCGCCTGAAGGCGTTGATGAACGGTGGACTGCTGCGACAGCTTGGTCGACAGCGCCGTCACCGCGTTGGTACGCGCCAGTTTTAAATAGCGAGCACGGTCACCGCGCGGTTTGGTTTGTACCTGAATTCGTCTACCCGCCATTTCGGATAACGAATCCGCCAGCAGCGTTTTATCTTTCAGCATGAAATCGAGCAGGATCTCTCCCGGCAAGGTTCGGACCTGGCTGCCCTGGAAGTAGAACTGGCCGACGAAGGTCTCCACCACTTCCCCAAGCTCGGTATCGTTCGGGACTTTCGGGAAGTAGCTACGGCTGCCCAGCACTTTGCCCTGGCGAATAAACAGCACATGGACGCAGGCCATCCCCGCCTCAAAGGCGACGCCGATAACGTCAAGATCGTCGCCGTTATTAGAGACAAACTGTTTCTCGGTCACCCGACGTACGGCCTGGATCTGATCGCGAATGCGAGCCGCTTCTTCAAACGCTAATTCCTGGCTGGCCTTTTCCATTCGCGCAATAAGCTGCGTGAGCACCTGATCGTCTTTGCCGGAAAGGAATAAACGCACGTAGTCGACCTGCTGCGCATATTCTTCCTCACTCACCAGCCCCTTCACGCACGGGCCAAGACAACGGCCAATTTGATACTGCAGGCAGGGGCGCGAACGGTTGCGGTAAACGCTGTTCTCGCACTGGCGAATCGGGAAGATTTTTTGCAACAGCGCCAGCGTTTCACGCACCGCATAGCCGTTCGGAAACGGCCCGAAGTATTCGCCTTTCGCATGTTTAGCGCCACGATGGGTCGCCAAACGCGGGTGCGTATCAGCACTCAGGAAAATAAAAGGATAAGATTTGTCGTCACGCAGCAAAACGTTGTAGCGCGGCTGATACAGCTTGATGTAGTTATGCTCAAGCAGCAGCGCTTCGGTCTCGGTATGGGTAACGGTGACATCAATCTGGGCGATTTGGGCGACCAGGGCTTCCGTTTTGCGGGAAGCTACGTTGGTACGAAAATAGCTGGCAAGACGCTTTTTCAGATCTTTAGCTTTGCCGACATAAATAACCGTGCCGCCGGCGTCATACATTCGATAAACGCCGGGCTGGCTGGTCACGGTTTTCAGAAAGGCTTTTGAATCAAAAACATCACTCACTGACTTGCTAACGACTCCGCATTGCACAGGCCATGGCGAATTGCCAGGTGGGTCAGCTCAACGTCACCGTGGATATTCAGCTTACTGAACATGCGGTAGCGATAGCTGTTTACCGTTTTAGGACTCAGACTCAGCTGCTCTGAGATCTCATTCACCTTCTGACCTTTAGTGATCATCAGCATAATCTGCAATTCACGTTCAGACAAACTGGCAAACGGGGATTCCGTCTTCTCCGGTTCAATCTGACTCAATGCCATTTGCTGTGCGATGTCCGAGGCAATATAGCGCTGCCCGGAGAACACGGAGCGAATAGCATTAACCACCTCTTGCGGTGCGGCGCCTTTGCTGAGATAACCCGCAGCACCCGCCTGCATCACTTTCGCTGGCAGTGGGTTTTCCGTGTGGACGGTTAACATAATGATTTTGGTATCGACCGCGGAACGCGCAATCTTACGCGTTGCCTCGAGGCCGCCAATCCCCGGCATGTTCATATCCATAAGCACAACATCAACAGGATTAGCACGGCACCACTTCACCGCATCTTCTCCACAGTTGGCTTCGCCAGTGACTCTAATACCTTTTATATCTTCGAGAATGCGTCGTATCCCTGCGCGCACCAGTTCGTGGTCATCAACAAGAAGGACGTTGATCAAAGGAATAATCTCCAGAATAGGGATAACGCTACTACTGCTTAATTCCCCCATAGTACCGGGTTTTATATCAACTGTGAAAGTCTAAAAATGCCAGAGCTTCGATTTCGATCTCGTTTTTGGAAATAATCATGTACATCTTCTGGAAAGTTCTAAAAAACAAGAAGATGCAGGGGCTGATGCCTACTACGTTTATCTGCTAAAGCGGTGTAAACAGAGACTTTGTCGTATATTTGATAATTACGACTTATAATATGTAACAACAATTAACGGAGCATGAACCATAATTAAACAATTCAACGCTAACTTGCTGTGTATACACTGTTAAATAATAATTAATATCAGATCTGAGCAGCGCGCAAAAAATCGTCACTCCTATTTTTCTTTAGGCTTGTGGTATACTGCGCCGCTTTCATAATCCGCATCGCGCATATTGCGCAGAAATCGTACGAGGCAATAAATGAGCACACCTGATTTTTCCACCGCTGAAAATAATCAAAATCTGGCACAGGAAGTTTCCTGCCTGAAATCTCTGCTGACCCTGATGCTGCAGGCTATGGGCCAGGCTGACGCGGGCCGTGTGATTATTAAGATGGAAAAGCAAATTGCGCAGTTAGAAGATGACGCTCAGGCTGCCGTATTTTCCAGCACCGTTAAGCAAATTAAACAAGCTTACCGCCAGTAATAATAAACCGGCTGTCAGCAGCATTGCTCACAGCCGGTTTGCGGTCTGGCACGCAGAACCTCGAAACAGCTCAGATCACGCCAATCGCCGCAGCATAGCAGGCAATCTGCGTTTTATTCGGCGCATTGAATTTCTTCTGCATGTTCTTCTGGTGAAAATTCACCGTATTTTCCGAAATAGCCAGAATCATCGAGATCTCCGCCGACGTTTTACCTTCCGCCGTCCATTTCAGAATTTCTAATTCACGCTTACTGAATTTCATTTCCCGCGGCATCACCATCTCATCTTCCAGACGTAATAATGCCAGCAGGCTCGATTCCAGCAGAATCTGTAAACGGAGCGCTATTTCATCTTCCGCGCGGGTATTACGTGAGGTACGCGTTCTCGACACCGACAAAAAGCCGTGAGCATGATTTGGCAACATCAAGCACTGCGTGGCACCGGTCAACAAGCCGTGATCGCGCGCAGCACTCCATAGCTCTGGCGCATCGCAAAACAGCTCGTCATTCCAGCGCAAATGGCCCAATGAAAAATTACCGGGTTTAAGCACCGGATCGATGGCCATATAGTTTGCTGACTTGTAGTGCGACATCCAGGCATCTGGATACGTGCTATACGCCGAAATTTTAGGCCGCGTGAAAGGCACAGGATGACGAACGCACAGGGCGAAGAAATCGTACTCCAGACGTTCCGTTTGCTGCTGGAGCAGCTGATAGATTTGGTCGCTTGCCGAAGCTGCCTGGAAAAGATGCAGCATTTCCCGCCGCCAACTGAAAAAATCATCGTCTCTCATCACTAACGAGAAACCCCCTGATTAAGAATCATTTTTATGAATACAGAAAACTAACACATAAATCTTATTTATATGTATAAAATATCATGCATCAACAAAATAAACCGAATTCACTCTATTTTCGTAACTCATGGCGCGATATTCCCGCAACCGGACGCTTTCAGCGATCATCAGATGGCATAATATCTACCTATTGATTAAGTATACTTAAGTAAAATTATTTATGAAAAACACGATGTCAGCGTTAGCCCATCATTTGCGATGGAAAATAAGTCATTAACTCGCGCCCTGACTCATCGAGCAGGGCGCGAAACTGCGCTACTGCATGAGGAATTTCTCAAGGAATTGACGGGTACGCGCTTGCTGCGGATTGGCAAACAGCGCCTTGGCTTCACCCTGTTCCACAATTCGCCCCTGATCCATAAAGATGGCTCTGTCAGCCACATCGCGAGCAAAACTCATCTCATGGGTCACAATCACCATTGTGCGCTTCTCCTGCGCCAGCGCGCGAATAGCGTTTAGCACCTCGCCGACCAGCTCAGGATCCAGCGCCGAGGTCGGCTCATCAAACAAAATGACGTCCGGACGCATCGCCAGCGCGCGGGCAATCGCCACACGCTGCTGCTGCCCGCCGGACAAACGCCGCGGATAGCTCTCCTCTTTCCCCACCAGCCCCACTTTCGCAAGCAGTTCACGGGCGCGGGCAATCGCCCCCGGCTTATCTTCCCCTTTGACGATAACCGGCCCTTCGATAATGTTCTCCAGCACCGTACGATGCGGGAACAGATTAAAGCTTTGGAAAACAAAACCAACATGCTGACGTAAACGGCGGATCAATCCTTTCTGCTGGCCGATAGGCTTCGCGGTATCAATGGTGATCTCCCCCACCCGAATGGTGCCGCTTTCCGGCTGTTCGAGCAGATTGATACTGCGCAGCAGCGTGGTTTTACCGGAACCACTTGGCCCGATGATTGCCACCACTTCCCCCTCTTCCACGTCAAGATCAATGCCGTGTAGCACCGTTTGACCGTGGAATTTTTTCACCAGGTTTTTGACTTCAATAGCACTCATTTCGGGTCTCGCTCCTGGCGGTTAAGCTGGTTTTCAAAATAGTTCTGCAGCGCCGACAGCACCGTCGCCATCACCCAGTAAATCAGCGAGGCGGCCAGATACATGGTAAACACTTCCAGCGTACGCGAAGTAATCAGCTGCGCCTGGCGGAACAGCTCCGGCACCTGAATGGTGGCGGCAAGCGAGGTATCCTTCACGAGGCTAATAAAGCTGTTCGACAGCGGCGGCAACGCCACGCGTGCGGCCTGCGGCAAAATTGCCCGGCGCAGCGTTTGCCACGGCGTCATGCCGATACTGGCGGCAGCTTCCCACTGCCCTTTATCGATAGACGAAATCGCCGCGCGCAGCGTTTCAGCCGCGTAGGCCGCCGTGTTGAGCGACAGGCCAATCATCGCCGACGGAATAGGATCCAGCTCAATACCAAACTGCGGCAGGCCGTAGTAGATCATAAACAGCTGTGCGATAAGCGGAGTACCGCGAAAAATCGAGATATAGCAGCGCGCCAGCCAGCGCACCGGCGCAATGGACGACATCCGCATCAGCGCGAGAATAAACCCCAGCAGCAGGCCAAAGAACATCCCGCCGATACTCAGCTGGAGGGTGAAAACAGCGCCTTTAAGCAAATACGGCGCGGAATCGATAATTAATTGAATACTTTCTTGCATGGGCGCGTTCTATTTAAATGTGAGGATGATAAGCGAACAGCGCTGGCGCACCGCCGGTATGAACAAACAGAATTGGCCCTTCATCTTTGAAGCGTTTCTGGCTGATACCATCAATAAGCCCCGCCATCGCTTTGCCGGTGTAAACCGGATCGAGCAAAATCCCTTCAAGACGTGCCAGCAGTTTCACCGCTTCCATGCCTTCATCGTTAGGAACACCATAGGCCGGGGCAAAATAGTCGTCCCACAGAGTGATCCCTGCGTTTACCGTGAGTTCAAGGCTGCGGGCGATTTCCTGCTGCAACGTCACCACTTTTGGCAACTGATCGGCCACTTTACGCGAGACGGTCACGCCAATCAGCTCAGCCTCTGGCATCACCTGTTCCAGCCCTACCGCCAGGCCTGCATGAGTGCCCGCGCTGCCGGACGCCACGACCACGGAAGAGATCGACACCGCCCCTTCGCACTGCTGAGCGATTTCCAGTGCGCTTTCCACATAGCCCAACGCACCCAGCGCATTTGAGCCACCCACCGGAATCACGTACGGGCGAAAACCCTGCGCTTCAATGCGCGTCGCCAGTTCGGCCAGCTGCGCATTCGGATCGGTCAGTGCGTCGCACATCTCAACCTGGGTATTGAACAAGTCGAGCAGCAGACGGTTGCCGTTGCTGAGATAGTTCTCTGCTTTGGTGCCCATCGGATTTTCCAACAGCGCCACGCAGTTAAGCCCCAGTTTCGCCGCCACCGCCGCCGTCTGGCGCACGTGGTTAGACTGAATCGCCCCAGCGGTCACCAGCGTGTCGGCTCCTTCGCGCAGCGCATCGGCGGCTAAAAATTCCAGCTTACGCAGCTTGTTGCCGCCCATCGCCAGCGGCGTGACGTCATCACGCTTAATGAAAATATCGCGGCCAATATAGTCAGAAAAACGCGGCAGGTATTCCAGCGGCGTTGGCGCGCCAATAAATTCCAGACGCGGAAAACGGGTTAAATTTTGCAGTGACATAGAATCTCCTTAGTCTCGTTTTTATTATGCGCTCTAAATAAAAAAAGGCGCCCTTTCAGCGCCTTTTTTAAATCAGTGCGATTATTGCGTGACGTCAGCACCGAACCATTTTTCAGACAGCGCCTTCAGGCTACCGTCTTTGTGCATGGCGTCAATAGCACCGTCCACCGCTTTCAGCAGATCTTCGTTACCTTTACGCAGCGCCACGCCGGATTCCTGACGAGAGAACGCATCACCGGCCACTGCCAGCGTATTGTTGGTTTTCTTCACCAGATCCAACGCGGCCAGGCGATCCACCAGAATGGCATTGATACGGCCTACACGCAGATCCTGGTATTTGGTCGGGTCATCATCGTAGGTGCGGATATCTACGCCCTGCACGTTTTGACGCAACCACTCTTCATAGTTGGTACCCAGACCAACGCCGACTTTTTTCCCTTTCAGGTCAGCCGCCGTTTTAATGGTGTCTTCACTGCCTTTTTTCACCAGCGCCTGAATCCCGGAGATGGTATACGGGGTGGAGAAGTCATACTTCTTCTGGCGCTCTGGCGAAATCGTCACCTGGTTGATGACCACGTCGATACGCTTAGAGTCGAGAGAAGCCAACATGCCGTCCCATTTGGTCGGCTTCAGATCGGCCTTCACGCCCAGGTGTTCTGCCAGTTCATTAGCAAACTCGACTTCAAAACCGGTCAGCTTGCCATCTTCACCCTGGAAACTGAACGGAGGATAGGTGCCTTCCAACCCAACGCGCAGCGTGCCGCGCTCTTTCACCTGGTTTAATAAATTCTCAGCAGCAAACGCCTGAACGCTTGCTCCCGCTACTAACGCAGCGGCCATTACGCCCATCAGCGCCTGACGACCCACAAACTTCAGCTTCATTATGCCCCCGAAAAGATTCACTTTTTTGCTAGTGTAAACCGTTCGCCATCAATGACAAACACCCATGAGATACATCTTATTCCAATTTAATATATATCAGAGGTTTCGCAGTCCGCGAAGTTTTGCTCGTCACGGGGCGCTATCTGCCGCTGAAAGCGCAGGTATTTGCGTAGCGCAATACGATAATTGTTGGTGCTGACCGTTGGCAGCCACTGCTCAAGCTGGTCTTCGGCGTGGCGCTCGCGCAGCAGCGTACGCGAAACCTGATGCTCATTGAGGTGGTTTCCCAACCGCCGCAAGCGCACCACATATTCACGCACCGTACCGGCGCTCATGTCCGTCTGTTCGAGGAGATATTGTTTAAAGCCGATGATATTGAAGAATGCGCTTTGTTCTTTACAGTGCAGGTCACCGCAGAAACGGCACAGGGCGGACCATGCGCTACGTTCCTGCTGCCACGCGATTTCATCCATGAGCGTATCCAGGCGAGAGATAGCGATTTTATTGACTATCTCCCCCTCACGAACCAGCGTGATGCGATCCAGCAGCTTATGACAATGTGCGCAATGCGTTTGGCTGTGTTTGAAGTCTTTCAGATAGCGGCTTAATGGCCGTCTTTTTACCTGCATCATTATGATAACTCCGGGTTTTCATTTCATAATGCGGCATTTTTGGTCCAACGTGATGTTATTCCAAACTACAACTTACCCAGCTTGATGCGCAGACGCTTGATCGCCTGGCTGTGCAGCTGACTGACGCGCGACTCCCCCACTTCCAGCACTGCGCCAATCTCTTTGAGATTAAGCTCTTCCTGGTAATAGAGGGTGAGCACCAACTTTTCACGCTCCGGCAAGGCTTCAATCGCCTCCATCACGCGCTGGCGTAAAGAGCCTTCCAGCAGTTGATGCAATGGGTTTTCGTGTTGATTCTCTTCCGTCACCAGCTCGATACTGTCGCCGTACTCTTCTCGCCACTCATCGTAGGAGAACAGCTGGCTGTTGTTGGTATCCAGCAGCACCTGACGGTACTCTTCAATCGCGATCCCCAATCGCTGCGCGACTTCAGTTTCCGTCGCATTTCGTCCCAGCTCTTGCTCAAGTTGACCCAGCGCTTGCGCAACTTCACGCGCGTTCCGCCGGACGCTACGCGGCACCCAATCGCGGCTGCGTAGTTCGTCCAGCATCGCCCCACGGATGCGTTGCACTGCGTAAGTGGTAAATGCCGTTCCTTGCAGAGCGTCATAGCGTTCAACAGCATTCAATAAGCCGATACCGCCCGCCTGGAGCAGATCGTCCAGTTCCACGCTCGCCGGCAAACGCACCTGAAGGCGCAGCGCTTCGTGACGCACCAGCGGCACATAGCGTTGCCATAGCGAGTGTTTATCCATTACACCTTCAGCGGTATACATTGAATTCACGATAAACAGCCCTGCATTAATATGAGTTATCGGCACGATTATCCGTTTCTACAGGCGTTTTAATCGATGGAACAGTGGGGAAAAGAGGGGTTTATTTGCAGAGTAAGTGAAATTCCATTAACAAAAAACCCCGCCGAAGCGGGGTTGGGTCATCAGGTTGCGGGAGATTAGCCCTGCAGCAGAGACAGAACCTGCTGTGGAACCTGGTTCGCTTTTGCCAGCACGGAGTTACCGGCCTGCTGAATGATCTGCGCTTTAGACATGTTCGACACTTCGGTCGCATAGTCGGCGTCCTGAATACGGGACTGCGCTTCAGACAGGTTGGTGGTGGTGTTGTTCAGGTTGGTTACCGCAGAATCCAGACGGTTCTGGATAGCACCCAGAGAAGAACGGAATTTGTCTACGGAAGCAATCGCTGCATCCAGTGCTTTCAGTGGATCGGTGGTGGACTGCTGGGATTTAGCCGCGTCAGCACTGATCAGGGTGGTAGCGCCGCCTGCAGTTTTGCCCAGGTAAACGTCCTGAGTCGTTGTAGTACCGCCAGCATCGGTGAAGGAAGCGGTCACTTCATCACCAGCAGCGTTTACATCGTATTGCTTACCGTTGATGGACAGGGTGCTGCCTTGCTTAGTAGCGCCCTGCAGATCCAGATCTGATTGCTTAGCAGCGCGGTTATCCAGCGTTGCAGCAGTGGTAAGTTGACCAGAGGAAGCATCAGTATATACGGTGGTGCCACCGAAGGTCGCACCAGTACCTGCCGGAGCGGAACTGCCAGTGGTTGTCAGAGTAACGTCTTTACCACCAACTTTTGTAGTGAAGGAAGCGTTACCATTTGCATCAGCAGTTCCAACCAGTGTCAGTTCAACACCAGCGACAGTAAATTTGGTGCCATCCGCTTTACCTACAGCATCCGCCGCCAAGGTCACAGCCTGAGCTGCGGTAAATTTAGCGGTGTTAGCGGTGGTGGCGTTAGCCGTGAATGAACCATCCACAGAGCTGATGTATTGTGCCGCGCCAGCAGAAGAAACCGCACCGGTAGAAACATCAACGTTATACGTGTTTGCACCAGCTTTATAATTGTCAGTACCGGTCGCGCCGAAATCAGAGATCAGCTCACCAGCAGTGACTTTCTTCGCGCCATCAACGTTGAAACCAGACAGACCCAGAGTCTGGGAGTCGATTTTCTTCAGGTCGATAGTGATGGTTTCGCCATCGTTCGCACCAACCTGAATTTTCATGGAGCCGTCTTTCGCCAGTACGTTCACGCCGTTGAACTGGGTTTGACCGGATACGCGGTCAATTTCAGACAGACGGGATTTGATTTCGTCCTGGATAGAAGACAGGTCAGAATCGGAGTTAGTACCGGTAGTTGCCTGAACGGTCAGCTCACGTACACGCTGTAAGTTGTTGTTGATTTCAGACAGAGCGCCTTCAGTGGTCTGCGCAACGGAGATACCGTCGTTGGCGTTACGTGCCGCCTGAGTCAGGCCTTTAATGTTGGAGGTGAAACGGTTAGCAATCGCCTGACCCGCTGCGTCATCCTTCGCGCTGTTGATACGCAAGCCAGAAGACAGACGCTCGATAGAACTGGACAGAGCAGACTGGTTCTTGTTGATGTTGTTCTGAGTGATCAGCGAGAGGCTGTTGGTATTAATGACTTGTGCCATGATTCGTTATCCTATATTTCAAGTCGTTGATTACGTAATGGGTTTTCACCCGTCGGCTCAATCGCCGTCAAACTTGTTATCGTCTGCCGCAAAACAACCTTTAGAATTTTTTTTAGTATTCCCGAATTTTTTTAGCCGCCGAATTACTCTTTTCTCTACCCCTTATTCCTGCCATTAAAAAAAAATGATTAAGGGTAAACTTTGTCGTATTCAGGCCGATAACCCAGTTATTCATTTTATATGTCGACATATTAAGGATTAAAAATGGCAAGCATTTCTTCATTGGGGATCGGATCGGGCCTGAAGCTAAGCGACATTCTGGATAGCCTGACAGCAGCAGAAAAATCAACGCTAACGCCGATTACAAAACAGCAGTCCTCTTACACGGCAAAACTCAGTGCTTATGGCACACTTAACAGTGCTCTGGTCTCTTTCCAGACAGCAAATACAGCTCTCTCTAAAGCGGACCTGTTTACGGCGACCACAACAACCAGCACGAGTGATGCATTTAGCGCTACGACTACCGGTAGCGCAATTGCTGGCAAGTACACCATCAGCGTTAGCCAACTCGCGCAAGCCCAAACTCTGACGACGGGTGTGCAAAAAGACAGCAAAGCAGCGCTCGCAACCAATGACAGTACCTTGACCATTCAACAAGGTGGCGACAAAAAGCCGGTCACTATTGATATCAGCGCGGCTAACTCTTCGTTAACCGGTATTCGCGATGCAATCAATAACGCCAAAGCCGGCGTAAGCGCCAGCGTCATCAACGTTGGTAACGGTGAATACCGTCTATCTATTACCTCGAACGAGACAGGTAAAGACAACGCCATGACCTTGAGCGTCAGCGGCGATAGCGCACTGCAGGGCGTTCTTGGCTATAACGGTACCAGCACTGATACCAGCAATGGGATGACTGAGAGCGTAACAGCGCAAAACTCCAAGCTCACAGTAAACAACGTTGCCATTGAAAACAGCAGCAATACCATCAGCGACGCCCTGGAAGACATAACGTTAAATCTGACCGACGTCACCAAAGGCAACCAAACGCTGACCATTGCCCAGGATACAACAAAAGCCCAAACAGCCATTAAAGATTGGGTTACGGCTTATAATGCACTGCAGGATACCTTCAGTACCCTGACCAAATACACTGCTGTTGATGCGGGCTCAGATGCGCAGGACACCAGTAATGGTGCTTTAATTGGCGACTCAACGCTACGCACTATCCAGACTCAGCTCAAAAGTGTTTTAAGCAACACGCTGAGTTCATCATCTTATAAAACACTTGCACAGATTGGTGTCACTTCCGATCCAAGTACCGGCCAACTAAAAGTTGATGACACCAAGCTCAGCGCAGCACTGCAAAAAGACTCTGCAGGTGTCGGTACGCTCATCGTCGGTGACGGTAAAAAAACAGGTATTACCACCGCTATTGGCAGCAACCTGACCAGTTGGCTCTCCACCACCGGGATTATTCAGGCGGCGAAAGATGGCGTCAGCAAAACGCTGAATAAGTTAACCAAAGAGTATAACTCCGCAAGCGATCTTATCGATCAGAAGGTCGCTCGCTATAAAGCACAGTTTACTCAGTTGGACGTAATGATGACCTCCTTAAATAGCACCAGCAGCTATTTAACCCAGCAGTTCGAATCCACCAGCAGCTCTAAATAATCATCACTATCAGGAGAGACGTCATGTACGGGGCAAAAGGTACGCAGGCCTACGCACAGATTGGAGTAGAAAGCGCAGTCATGAGCGCCAGCCAGCAGCAGCTTGTCACTATGCTGTTCGATGGTGCGCTCAGTGCGCTGATTCGTGCCCGCCTGTTTATGCAGGATGGCAACCTCGAGGGGAAAGGTCTTTCCCTGTCGAAAGCCATAAATATCATCGAGAACGGTTTAAAAATTGGCCTTGAGGAAGAGAGCAAAGATGAGCTGACGCAGAATATGTTGGCGCTCTACGCCTATATGGTCCGCCGTCTGCTGCAGGCCAATTTACGCAATGATAGCGGCGCGGTTGAAGAGGTCGAAGGCCTTATGCGCAATATCGCTGATGCCTGGAAGGAATCCTTACTTACGCCTAATTTAATTCAGGACGCCGTCTAATGAGCCACGCACCGCAGCTTTATCTCTCGTACCAGCAGCTGGTTGAAAAAAGCAACAGGATGCTGCGACTTGCCACGGAAGGTCTGTGGGACGAACTGATTGCCAGTGAAATGGAATACGTTAATGCGGTGCAGAAAATTGCTCAATTAACCGAGGACAGTCAGCCCAACGACCCACTTCAGGAACAGCTCCGTCCGCTACTACGCACCGTGCTGGATAATGAAAGTACCGTAAAGCGCTTGCTGCAGGCGCGAATGGACGAGCTTTCCAGACTGGTCGGCCAATCATCGATACAAAAAACGGTGATGAATACCTACGGCAATCAGGGCGGCTTCGTGCTGGTCCCACAGGATAATGTCGATCTGAACCATTAATTGGGTTCGCTCCGGCTATCGCGACGCCGGAGCGACATCGGCCTTAAGGCAGTACAGAGGCCAGCGGTGTTTTCGCTAATGCGGCCGCACACTCTACCGTTGGGCGCTCAACGCGATGCAACGTCATACCATCATAGTCCAGCGAATCGCCTTTACGTTCTACCGCATAAACGTCCAGCTTATTGGTGACGTTGTAGACTTCGTTATCGCGCAGGGTCAGTTTACCCGGTAGCGCAATCACTCGCTGCCACTGGCGACAATCCAGCGTATCACCCGCCCGCGTAATCACCAGGCTGCCCATCGCTTCCGGGCTCACCAGCGCGCGCTGCGGCCCGGTGGTCTGCCAGTAACCCGCCAGCCCTTCCGGCGCCGGTGTTTTGACAACCGTTGAGTAATCCTCGATCTGCGCACAGCCCGCCAGCGTCAGCAGCGCCGCTACAATGGCTAATTTTTTCATTATCCGTCCTGTTCCGGGAGAAAAATACAGCAACATTATAGCGTTAAACCCCCTGCCGTTTCACGGTAATTGACAATATCGGCAAGACAGGTGCAGCGAATGCTTTTTGGAAAATAAAGAGGAGGATGGGAAGTTTATGCAAAACGAAGGACGTCCGAATGAGACCTTCTCGCAAATGGCGTGAGAACTCGCGTTTGAACATAGCGGTGGCGACAATCTCGCCACCCACGTCGATTTACACCTGCATCCCCATCACTTCCTGGTACGCGCTCACCAGCTTATTGCGCACCTGAATGCCCATCTGCAATGACACCGACGCTTTTTGCAGGTCGGTCATCACATCATTGAGCGCAATGCCCGGCTCGCCCAGCGAGAACTTCTCCGCCTGCGTTCTGGCACTGGTTTGGATCTCGCTCACCCGATCCAGCGCTGCATGCAGCTGCCCGGCAAAGCTAATGGTTGGCTGTGTATCCACGCTTTGATTGCGCGCCATCGACGCCGTCGCCTGCAGTTGCGACAGAACGCCCTCAATACCCTGAATCGCCATCTTGACTCCCAGATTGATTTTAACCTGTGAACGAGCTTAGCAGTTTGTCAATAAGATAAAGGCGCTAAATAGCGCCATAAAAATGGGTTATTTGGGCCATCAAAAATCACAAAGCGTCAAATAATGGCATGGCTGTCTTTATGTGTTCTGACCTGGGAGTCTGCTTTGTTTTCGTTCACGTTTAACGCCATTGATCAGGATCGACGAGGTGCGCAATGAGCGCGAGTGCTACGGCCACACAAAATAAAACCCTTGAATGGGTGAACCGCCTGCGCGCCAATCCAAAAATTCCGCTGATGGTAGCGAGCGCTGCCGCGGTGGCAATTCTCGTCGCGATGGTACTGTGGGCCAAAACCCCCGACTATCGCACGCTGTTTAGCAACCTGTCCGACCAGGATGGCGGCGCTATTGTTACCCAACTCACCCAGATGAACGTCCCCTACCGTTTTGCGGATAACGGCGGCGCACTGGAAGTCCCTGCGGATAAAGTCCACGAACTGCGTCTTCGCCTGGCGCAATTGGGCCTGCCGAAAGGCGGCACCGTGGGCTTTGAGCTGTTGGATCAGGAAAAATTCGGCATCAGCCAGTTTAGCGAGCAGGTGAACTACCAGCGCGCGCTGGAAGGTGAACTGTCGCGTACCATCGAAACCCTCGGCCCGGTAAAAAGTGCCCGCGTGCATTTAGCGATGCCAAAACCGTCGCTGTTCGTGCGCGAGCAAAAAGCGCCGTCGGCGTCGATTACCGTCAACCTCGAACCGGGCCGCGCGCTCGATGAGGGGCAAATTTCTGCCGTCGTCCATCTGGTTTCCAGCGCCGTCGCTGGCCTGCCACCGGGTAACGTCACGTTGGTCGATCAGGGCGGGCATCTGTTGACCCAGTCCAATACCAGCGCCCGCGATCTGAACGATGCGCAGCTAAAATATACCGCTGACGTTGAAGCCCGCGTACAGCGCCGTATTGAAGCGATCCTCGGTCCGATTGTCGGCAACGGCAACGTTCACGCACAGGTAACCGCGCAGGTTAACTTCGATAATAAAGAACAAACCGACGAGCAGTACCGTCCCAACGGGGACACCACTCAGGCGGCCATTCGCTCCCGCCAGGTGAGTGAAAGCGATCAAAGCGGTAGCCCCTATCCGGGCGGCGTGCCGGGCGCACTGTCCAATACCCCGGCACCGGCACCGTCAGCGCCGATTGCCACGCAGACGGCCAACCAAAACGCCAATCAGGCGGCTAACGGCCAGAATACCGCCACCCGCAATACCACGACCGGCCCACGCAACACGCAGCGCAGCGAAACCAGCAACTACGAAGTTGACCGCACCATCATGCATACCAAAAAGAACGTCGGCGATGTCCAGCGTCTGTCGGTGGCCGTGGTGGTCAACTATCGCAATCTGCCGACCGGCAAACCGCTGCCGCTGACCAGCGACCAGATGAAACAGATCGAGGATCTGACCCGCGAAGCAATGGGCTTCTCCACCACCCGTGGCGATACCCTGAACGTGGTCAATTCGCCGTTCACCGATAGCGATGATTCCGGTGGCGAACTGCCGTTCTGGAAACAACAGTCATTTATCGATCAGCTGATGGCCGCTGGCCGCTGGCTACTGGTCCTGATCGTGGCGTGGCTGCTGTGGCGTAAAGCCATTAAACCGCAGCTGGCGCGCCGCGAACAGCAGGCTCAGGCCGCCGTTGAACAGAACAAAGCCCAACAAGAAATTCAGGAAGCCGTTGAGGTACGCCTGAGTAAAGATGAACAGACACAGCAACGCCGTGCCAACCAGCGCCTGGGTGCTGAAGTGATGAGCCAGCGTATTCGTGAGATGTCTGATAACGATCCGCGCGTCGTGGCGCTGGTCATTCGCCAATGGATGAATAACGACCATGAGTAATCTTTCTGGAATCGACAAAAGCGTCATTTTGCTGATGACGATTGGCGAAGATCGTGCCGCTGAGGTGTTCAAGCACCTCAGCACTCGCGAAGTGCAGCAGCTCAGTACCGCGATGGCCAACGTCAAACAGATCTCCAACAAACAGCTAACCGACGTGCTGGCCGAGTTTGAGCAGGAAGCGGAACAGTTCGCCGCGCTCAGCGTCAATGCCAACGAATACCTTCGTTCGGTACTGGTGAAAGCGCTGGGCGAAGAACGCGCCTCCAGCCTGCTGGAAGATATTCTCGAAACCCGCGAAACCACCAGCGGTATCGAAACGCTCAACTTTATGGAGCCGCAGAGCGCGGCCGATATTATCCGCGACGAGCATCCGCAGATCATCGCCACCATCCTTGTGCACCTTAAACGTGGCCAGGCGGCCGATATTCTGGCGTTGTTTGATGAACGCCTGCGTCACGATGTGATGCTGCGTATTGCGACCTTCGGCGGCGTGCAGCCAGCGGCGCTGGCGGAACTGACCGAAGTGCTGAACAACCTGCTCGACGGCCAGAACCTCAAACGCAGCAAAATGGGCGGCGTGAGAACGGCGGCAGAGATCATCAACCTGATGAAAACGCAGCAGGAAGAAGCGGTTATTACCGCCGTACGCGAATTCGATGGCGATCTGGCGCAGAAAATTATCGACGAGATGTTCCTGTTCGAAAACCTGGTGGAAGTCGACGATCGCAGTATCCAGCGCCTGCTGCAGGAAGTGGATTCCGAATCGTTGCTTATCGCTCTCAAAGGCTCCGAGCCGCCGCTACGCGAGAAGTTCCTGCGCAATATGTCCCAGCGTGCTGCCGACATCCTGCGCGACGACCTCGCCAACCGTGGCCCGGTACGTCTGTCCCAGGTGGAGAACGAACAGAAAGCGATTCTGCTGATCGTTCGTCGACTGGCGGAAACCGGCGAGATGGTAATTGGCAGCGGAGACGACACCTATGTCTGATACCACGCCGTGGAAAGTCTGGCAGCCTGACGATCTCGCGCCACCGGCGGTGGCCGAGTTCACCCCGCTCTCCGTTGATGAACCCGACGGCGAGCCGCAGGAGGAGATTTCTGCCGAACAGCTGCAACAGCAGCAATTGGCTCAGCTACAGATTCAGGCCCATGAACAGGGCTATCAGGCAGGGCTGCGTGAAGGCCACGCCGCCGGACAGCAGCAAGGCTATCAGGAAGGTCTGGCACAGGGGCGGGAACAAGGACTGGAACAAGCGAGGCAAGAACAAGCACCGATTCACACCCGGATGCAGCAGCTGGCAAGCGAATTTCAGCACACGCTGGATACGCTCGACAGCGTTATCGCTTCCCGCCTGATGCAAATGGCGCTGGAAGCAGCTCGGCAGATTGTCGGCCAGGTGCCGGTAGTGGACAACACCGCGCTGATTAAACAGATTCAATCGTTGCTGCAGCAAGAACCGCTGTTTACCGGCAAGCCGCAGCTGCGCGTGAGCCCGGAAGATTTACCCCGCGTCGAAGAGATGCTCGGCGCCACGCTGAATTTACACGGCTGGCGCCTGCGCGGTGACCCGACGCTGCACCCCGGCGGCTGTAAAGTCTCTGCTGATGAGGGCGATCTTGATGCCAGCGTTGCCACCCGCTGGCAGGAATTGTGCCGCCTGGCGGCACCGGGAGCCTGCTAATGACCGTGCGTCTGACTCGCTGGCTCAATACCTTAGACAACTTTGAGGCGCGCATCGCGCAGCTGCCCGCCGTACGCCGCTACGGTCGGTTAGTTCGCGCCACCGGTCTGGTACTGGAAGCCACCGGGCTACAGCTGCCGCTGGGTGCCACCTGCATTATTGAACGCCAACAGGGCACAGAAACGCAGGAAGTGGAAAGCGAAGTGGTGGGCTTTAACGGCCAGCGTCTGTTTTTGATGCCGCTGGAAGAGGTCGAGGGAATCTTACCTGGCGCGCGCGTCTACGCCCGCAATATTACCGGGGAAGGTCTGCAAAGCGGCAAACAGCTGCCGCTTGGCCCGGCGCTACTCGGCCGCGTGCTCGACGGCAGCGGCAAACCGCTGGACGGCCTGCCGGCACCAGATACCACTGAAACCGGGGCGCTGATTACTCAGCCGTTTAACCCACTGCAGCGTACGCCTATCGAGCACGTGCTGGATACCGGCGTGCGGCCGATCAACGCCCTGCTCACCGTCGGCCGCGGCCAGCGTATGGGGCTGTTTGCCGGTTCCGGCGTCGGTAAAAGCGTGCTGCTTGGCATGATGGCGCGCTATACCCGCGCCGATGTGATTGTGGTTGGACTTATTGGTGAACGTGGCCGCGAAGTTAAAGATTTTATCGAGAATATTCTCGGCACCGAAGGGCGCGCCCGTTCGGTGGTGATTGCCGCTCCGGCTGACGTTTCGCCGCTGCTGCGTATGCAAGGTGCCGCGTACGCCACCCGCGTGGCGGAAGATTTCCGCGATCGCGGCCAGCACGTGCTGCTGATTATGGACTCCCTTACCCGCTACGCGATGGCGCAGCGTGAAATCGCCCTGGCTATCGGCGAACCGCCGGCAACCAAAGGCTATCCGCCGTCGGTCTTCGCTAAGCTACCGGCACTGGTTGAACGCGCCGGTAACGGTATCAGCGGCGGTGGTTCTATCACCGCATTCTATACGGTACTGACCGAAGGTGATGATCAGCAGGACCCGATTGCCGACTCGGCGCGCGCCATTCTCGACGGCCATATCGTCCTGTCGCGACGGCTGGCGGAAGCCGGACACTATCCGGCAATTGATATTGAAGCGTCGATTAGCCGCGCCATGACCGCGTTAATTAGCGAAGAACATTACGCGCGCGTTCGGCACTTTAAGCAGCTGCTTTCCAGCTTCCAGCGTAACCGTGACCTGATAAGCGTCGGTGCCTATGCCAAAGGCAGCGACCCGATGCTGGATAAAGCCATTACGCTCTGGCCGCAGCTGGAGGCATTTTTACAGCAAGGCATTCTTGAAAAAGCAGACTGGGAATCCTCAATCCTGAACCTGGAATTGATATTCCCAACGTCGTTACCCTAAATAATTCGAGTGACATGAAGGCGGCAAGAGCGTGAATCCCCAGGAGCTGACTGAAGTCAGTGACTGGGGTGAACGAACGCAGCCAACCCACATGCCACTCGAAGTATGACGGGTAGAGTGAAGCAAGAGGATCACAAACATGGCGCAGCATGGTGCATTAGCAACGCTTAAAGAATTGGCAGAAACCGATGTTGATAACGCCGCCCTGGTACTGGGCGAAATGCGACGCGGCTGCCAGCAGGCGGAAGAACAGCTGAAAATGTTGATGGACTACCAGCTTGAATATCAGAACAACCTGAACAACGACATGAGTCAGGGTATCGCCAGTCTACGCTGGCAGAACTACCAACAGTTTATCCAGACGCTTGAGAAGGCCATTGACCAACACCGCCAGCAGTTAATCCAGTGGAATAACAAGGTGGAACAGGCGCTGACCTTCTGGCGAGAGAAAAAACAGCGCTTGCAGGCATGGCAAACGCTACAGGACAGGCAGGCCTCCGCGGAGTTGTTGGCGGAAAACCGCCTTGACCAGAAGAAGATGGATGAGTTTGCCCAACGCGCTACCTTGAGGAAACCCGAATGATCACTCTGCCTAACCTTGCCGTCAGCGATGCAAATCTGACCGGCGCTGATACTGCGGCAAAAACCACAGGGAGCCCTGAGGACTTTCTCGCGCTGCTGGCGGGTGCGCTCACCCAGCTTCCCGGAACAGGAGGTGGGAAAGTCGCGCAGCTGGCCAACGAAGATGTCGATACATCACGCGACCTCAAAACGCCGACGCAATCACTCACCCAATGGCTGATGCAGCAGGATGCCGCCAGCACCACCGGCGATGTCGACTTGACGACGGCCGGCGATGCGCAAACGCTGTTAAGTTCATTAGCCGCGCATTTAAAAGGCGAGCTCAAAGCGGGCAAAGAGGGAACGCAAACCGGCGACAGCGATGACAAAACGGCTGAGAGCAAACTGAGCGATGATGAGCTGAAAAGCCTCAGCGCGCTGATGGCCATGCTGCCGGTCACGCCTCAGGTGCAGCAAACAGCCAGCACCGCCACGCCAACGCAGACAACCGATGCGCTCAATACGCTGAGCACAGCGTTGAACCGCAGCGGTGGTAAGATGGAAGGCTTTGTGGATGTGAAAAGTACGCCCGCATCACAGCCGCAAACTGAAGCCCGCGCCCTATCGGCAGATTCCGCATTTATGATCCCATCGCAAAAGGCAGAAGCTGAAAGCGTCCCTAGCCCAGCCGCACCGACGTCCGCACTGACCCCGGTGAGCGCACAAACCGTTACGCCTGCCGCCGCGTCGGCCGCAGCGGCTACCGCCAATATTCATGCCCAATTGGGTACGCCGGACTGGCAACAAAACGTCAGCCAGCATATCACCCTGTTTACTCGCCAGGGTCAGCAGACCGCAGAACTGCGTCTGCACCCGGAGTCGCTGGGCCAGGTGCATATCACGCTCAAAGTCGAAGATAACCTCGCACAAATCCAGATGGCATCACCGCACAGCCACGTGCGCGCCGCGCTGGAAGCGGCACTACCGGTTCTGCGCAGCCAGCTTGAAGATAATGGCATTCAACTGGGACAAAGTAACATCAGCAGCGATGGCTTTGCCGGACAACAGCAGCAGTCGTCATCCCAACACGCTTTCGCGTCGCGGGGCGATGCAAACACCGCTGACGGCCAGGAAGATGGCGATGTGCTGAGCGTCCCTGCGGCCTTGCAATCCGCCGCCCGCGGTGACAACGCAGTAGACATCTTTGCTTAAACGCCCGAGGTAACATGATTATTCCCGTCTTTTCCACGCTTTGACCCGCGCGGGAGGCGGGATAATCATCTGATAAGCAGTACTAAAAGGAAGACCGTTTCAGATGACTGACACCACAATCACTAAAAAGAGCAAACGCTCTATCTGGATCCCGCTACTGGTGCTGGTAACGCTTGCTGCCTGCGCCACCGCGGGCTACAGCTACTGGCGTTTTGAAAACAAGACCGCTGAAGCGGCGCCAAAAGAAGCCCCGCCGCCGGCCGCTCCGGTCTTTTTCCCACTCGATACCTTTACGGTTAACCTGGGCGATGCCGATCGTGTGCTCTATGTGGGTGTCACGCTGCGCATGAAGGGTGAAGCCGACCGCGCGCGTTTAAACGACTATCTGCCGGAAGTGCGTAGCCGGATGCTGCTGTTGCTGTCGCGTCAGGATGCGACCAAGCTTGCCACCGATGATGGCAAGAAGCAGCTCGCCGCCGATATTAAAGCGACGCTGAGCGCACCGCTGATTGCCGGTCAGCCTAAACAGGATATTACCGACGTCCTGTACACCGCCTTTATTCTGCGATAGCGCTATGGGCGACAGTATTCTTTCTCAGGCCGAAATTGATGCGCTGCTCAACGGTGACAGCGATAACGCCAGCGAGCCTCTGGCGCGTGCAGCGGGCGAAGATGACATTCGCCCCTACGACCCCAATACGCAGCGCCGCGTCGTTCGTGAACGCTTGCAGGCGCTGGAGATCATTAACGAGCGTTTTGCGCGCCACTTCCGTATGGGGTTGTTTAACCTGCTGCGCCGTAGTCCGGACATTACCGTGGGGGCCATTCGTATTCAGCCCTACCATGAGTTTGCCCGTAACCTGCCGGTGCCGACCAACCTTAACCTTATCCATTTAAAACCGCTGCGCGGCACTGGCCTGGTGGTCTTTTCGCCAAGCCTGGTCTTTATTGCCGTCGATAACCTGTTCGGTGGTGATGGTCGTTTCCCCACAAAAGTTGAGGGGCGCGAATTTACCCATACCGAGCAGCGCGTGATTAACCGCATGCTGAAGCTGGCGCTCGAAGGCTATAGCGACGCATGGAAGGCGATTAACCCGCTGGAAGTGGAGTATGTGCGTTCGGAGATGCAGGTGAAATTCACCAACATCACCACGTCCCCCAACGATATCGTGGTCAATACACCGTTCCACGTGGAAATCGGCAACCTGACCGGCGAGTTCAATATCTGCCTGCCGTTCAGCATGATTGAGCCGCTGCGCGAGCTGTTGGTGAACCCGCCGCTGGAAAACTCACGCCACGAAGATCAAAACTGGCGGGAAAACCTGGTACGTCAGGTGCAGCACTCGGAGCTGGAACTGGTGGCGAACTTCGCCGATATCTCGCTGCGTTTATCACAAATACTCAAATTAAAACCCGGTGATGTCCTGCCGATAGAGAAGCCCGATCGCATTATTGCTCATGTCGATGGCGTACCCGTGCTCACCAGTCAGTACGGTACCGTCAACGGCCAGTATGCGCTGCGCGTAGAACATTTGATCAACCCGATTTTGAATTCGCTGAACGAGGAACAGCCCAAATGAGTGATATGAATACTCCACCCGATGACAACAGCGGATCCGTGGACGATCTGTGGGCTGAAGCGCTGAACGAGCAACAAACAACCAGCAGCAAAAGCGCTGCCGATGCGGTGTTCCAGCAGCTTGGCGGTGGCGATGTCAGCGGCACGCTGCAGGATATCGACCTGATTATGGATATCCCGGTCAAACTGACCGTGGAACTGGGCCGCACCCGAATGACCATTAAAGAGCTGCTGCGCCTGACGCAAGGGTCTGTTGTGGCGCTGGACGGCCTGGCGGGCGAACCGCTGGATATTCTGATTAACGGTTATCTGATTGCCCAGGGTGAAGTGGTCGTCGTTGCCGATAAATACGGCGTGCGTATCACCGATATCATTACGCCATCAGAACGTATGCGTCGCTTGAGCCGTTAATATGAAACCCCAGCCTGGCACCACTCATTCGACATCCAACACGACGACTGCGCACACCAGCGAATCGGTCGCCGTCACGCACGCCAACGAACCGATGACGTCACCGCTGATTCAGGTTAGCGGTGCGCTGCTGGGCATTATTGTGCTGATCCTCGCCGCCGCGTGGGTGGTCAAACGGGTGATGCCGGGCGCCATGAAAGGCCGCACGGTCAATGGCCTGTCGGTGAGCGCCAGCGCTTCTCTGGGCAACCGCGAGCGGGTGGTCATTGTTAACGTCGAGGATGCACGACTGGTGCTCGGCGTGACCGCCCAGCAGGTCACTTTGCTGCACACCCTGCCCCCGGCGCCGGTAGACGCTCAACCGCAGGTGGCCGTGCCTGAATTTGCCTCACTGATGAAAACTATGCTTAAGCGCCCTGGGAGATCCTGATGCGTCGTTTATATTCCCTTGCGCTGGGCGGATTGCTGCTTCTTTCCCCTTCGGCCTTTGCCGAACTGCCGGGCTTAATCAGCCAGCCGCTCGCCAACGGTGGGCAAAGCTGGTCATTACCTATTCAGACGTTGGTGTTTATCACCTCGCTGACGTTTATTCCGGCCATTTTGCTGATGATGACCAGTTTTACTCGCATCATCATCGTCTTTGGGCTGTTGCGCAGCGCACTGGGTACACCGTCCGCACCTCCCAATCAGGTTCTACTGGGGCTGGCGCTGTTTTTGACCTTTTTTATCATGTCGCCGGTTATCGATAAGGTTTACACCGACGCCTATCAGCCATTTAGCGAAGACAAAATCAGTATGCAGGAAGCGCTGGAGAAAGGCGCCCAGCCGCTGCGTGAATTCATGCTGCGTCAGACCCGCGAAGCTGATTTGGCCCTGTTTGCAAGGCTTGCTAACAGCGCGCCGATTCAAGGGCCGGAGGCCGTACCGATGCGCATTTTGCTGCCGGCTTATGTGACCAGCGAGCTGAAAACCGCCTTCCAGATTGGCTTCACCATTTTCATTCCGTTCTTGATTATCGATCTGGTGATTGCCAGCGTGCTGATGGCGCTAGGGATGATGATGGTTCCGCCCGCCACTATCGCACTGCCGTTCAAGTTAATGCTGTTTGTATTGGTTGATGGTTGGCAGCTGCTGGTTGGGTCGCTGGCGCAAAGTTTTTACAGTTAAGGAGTAACCATGACCCCTGAATCCGTCATGATGATGGGCACCGAAGCGATGAAAGTCGCTTTGGCGCTGGCCGCCCCGCTGCTGCTGGTGTCGCTAGTGACCGGTCTGATCATCAGTATCCTGCAGGCGGCGACGCAGATTAACGAAATGACCCTGTCGTTTATCCCTAAAATCATCGCCGTTTTTATTGCCATCATTGTTGCCGGGCCGTGGATGCTCAATCTGCTGCTCGACTATGTGCGCACGTTATTTAACAATCTTCCCTACATCATCGGTTAAGCCCCCATGATGCACGTCACCAGCGACCAGTGGATTTCATGGATAAGCCTCTACTTCTGGCCGCTTTTGCGCGTGCTGGCGCTGGTCTCTACAGCCCCCATTCTGAGCGAAAAATCGGTGCCAAAGCGGGTGAAACTCGGGCTTGGCTTCCTCATCACTATCGTGATTGCCCCTTCGCTGCCAGTGGTTGAGGTTCCGCTCTTTTCCGCCCAGGCGCTGTGGCTCGCACTGCAGCAAATTCTTATCGGTATCGCCCTCGGGTTCACCATGCAGTTCGCCTTTGCGGCGATACGCACCAGCGGTGAGATTATCGGGCTCCAGATGGGTCTTTCTTTTGCGACCTTTGTTGACCCTGGCAGCAACCTTAATATGCCGGTTCTCGCGCGCATTATGGATATGCTGGCAATGCTGCTATTTCTCGTTTTTAACGGCCATTTATGGCTTATTTCGCTGCTGGTCGACACTTTTCACACCCTGCCTATTGGCGGCGAACCTATCAATAGTAATGCCTTCCTGGCATTGACGCGTGCAGGTGGCATGATTTTCCTCAACGGCCTGATGCTGGCGCTGCCGATTATTACCCTGCTGCTGACGGTTAACCTGGCGCTAGGCATGCTCAACCGCATGACGCCACAACTGTCGATATTCGTGATTGGTTTCCCCATTACCCTGACCATCGGTATTCTGCTAATGGCAGCATTAATGCCATTGATTGCCCCATTCTGTGAACACTTATTTGGCGAAATATTCGATCTATTAGCAGATATTATCAGTGAGTTACCACGCATAAATTCTCCATAATGCCACCCGGTAATTGTAAGGAAATTCCTAAAATAAAAACGTTAAAACATCTACCAGCATATCGCTGGCGCGGGTTATTTGTTTTTAGATTATTCACATAACATAACATTTACTTTACTTTGAGAAGATTCCTGGCAAATTATACGTAACTTTACGGGATAGTTGATGCCGCCTGATCGTCTTCATTCTCATTTTTTATTTTTACCAGGTTCGTTAGGACGATGAAGTTCGAGGGTAATGGGTTAATTATCGTTACGCATTGAGTGAGGGTATGCCATGTCAACGATTATTATGGATATATGCAGTTACACGCGGCTAGGGTTAACCGGATACCTGGCCAGTCGTGGAGTGAAGAAAAGAGATATTGACAATGTAGACAGCGTAGACGGGCTTGAAGAAATCTGTTTAGCGCGACGTCCCTCTGTCGTGTTCATTAATGAGGACTGTTTTATTCATGATGTGCAAAGCAGTCTGCATATCAAGCAGATCATTAATCAACACCCCAGGACTTTGTTCATTGTGTTTATGGCAATCGCAAATATTCATTTTGACGAATATTTGATGGTTAGGAGTAATCTGTTAATTAGCTCCAAATCGATTAAGCCAGAAACGCTAGACATTATTCTGGAGAATTATCTGAAAAAAGAAACAGCGGATGTAAAGCAAAATAACGTATCGACATTATCATTAAGTCGTACGGAATCCAGCATGCTAAAAATGTGGATGTCAGGTCAAGGGACGATACAAATTTCCGATCAGATGAATATTAAAGCCAAAACGGTATCGTCACATAAGGGTAATATTAAAAGAAAGATTAAAACGCACAACAAACAGGTTATCTACCATGTGGTTCGCCTGGCAGAGAACGTCACTTCAGGCATCTTTGTAAATATGCGTTAGGACTCGCGAGACAGGGAAACTGGCGGTATGTCTACCGCCAGGTGTCAAAAATACTATTCGGCACCTTCCACAAAAATGCCATCAGGATGTCCCTGTTCATTGAAGAACCAGATCCCGAGCGGATAATCTTCCAGCGCCACCAGATACATTGTCCCTTCATTGAACTGTTCAATCGCCAAAACAACACCGGAGCGACGTGGCCCCCCATCGGTCTTGACCGTCACACGATCGTTAACTTGCATAAACGTCATCTCCTGATTGGTTTAGCCCAGTGTAGAACAAAATTGCCTCCCTGACAGCGCATTGCTGCATAACCGCCTATTAATCCGTCGCTTACCATTGACTGTTCAAAAAATGAGCAAAAACATGCAACCGATGTATAATTATACAGGGAGTGTAAAAAAGGTACCGGTGATGAAAACGAACATTAACCCTCGGGGGGTAAATGTTGATGCGCTGCTGGCAGCCATCAATGAAATTAGCGAAAGCGAAATCCATCGCACCGCAGACGATCCGCATCATGTTAGCGTTGACGGCCGCGAATACCATACCTGGCATGAACTGGCTGAAGCCTTCGAGCTGGATATCCATGATTTCAGCGTCACGGAAGTCACGCGCTAGACAGATAAAAAAATCCCGACACCTACGCGTCGGGATCAACCTTGCCGAAGCAAGAAGCATTGAAATATTCGTTACATCAGGAAATCTGACGTGGATGAAACATTATCTTCGTTTATTTCGAATGACAAGACTTATTCATCTAATAAATAAGTCTCATTTAACATCCTTATTTCCTTCAGAGTCTTGCTTCAGCTATATAAATCAGTAGGTTGAAAACCTCACGCCCAAATATTCGCTATTTGGGCTTTGAGATTTTTCTTAGTTAAATTTTTATCCATAAGTAAAATTTATGTGCTACGCCACCATTTATGAGCATCGCCCCTAATCTTCCGTACAAACCCGATTTCGACCGCTCTTTTTCGCTTGATATAAACGGCTATCGGCGATGGATTGTAGATGCTCGAAATCATAGCGTTGCAACTCCTCGCTACAGCACACCCCGAGCGAAGCACTGACCCGGATCGTCTGTTTTTTACCTATCAGAATTTCCCGGCTATTGATGCTCTCCCGAATACGCTCAGCCACATTGCGCGCCTGTTCCAGCGTGGTTCCTGGCAGCACAATACAGAACTCTTCGCCACCGACACGCCCGGCGATATCGTGCTTGCGGATTTTATTCATCAACACCCGGCCGATATACACCAGAACCCGGTCGCCCGCCTGATGCCCGTACTTATCGTTAATCCCTTTGAAGTGGTCGAGATCGAGCTGGATTACCGCCATCGGTTGCCCTTTCTGCTGGCAGACTTCAAGCGCTTTACCTGCACGCTCAAATAGCGCCGCACGGTTATACAGCCGCGTCAGCATATCGTGCCACGCTCGCCACTCCAGAGAGTCCTGAAGCGATGACATATTACGTACCATGCGGCGAATCACGGCCCACGAGATCAGCAGCATCGAACTAAACAGCAGCCATAAAAGCGTCAGGGCAATACTGATACTCCCGAAATCGCCGCGAATACCGTCGTCAAGGCTGTGAATACGCAGCAGCACGCCATCAAAATTACGCAGTTTTTCCCAACTGATAAAACGCTGTACCTGACGGACGCTGCCTTCATTGTCACTCTCATAAGCATGCGCGAGCTGCGCCTGAATTTCCTGCGACAGCTGGGCGCGCCGCGAGGAAATCGGCTCGGAAGAAGCAATCAGATTCATACGCCGATCGTAGAGCTGGTATTCACCATCATCTCCTTCTTCGACAGATTGGGTCAGAAACTGAGTGACTTCATTAACCGACAGTTGAATAGCCAGCACACCGAACCAGTATTGCTGATAATCCAGCGGCACGGCGGCAATCACCATCTCCGCCGTCGGGGGTTTATCTTCGTTAAACGTGGTCAGCCATTTGACACCGCGATCGGGATTACTGCGCTGTGACTGCGCCGTAAACCAAGGACTGGTCGCCAGCTTATAGAAGTATTCTGTGATACTGCCCTGCTGTTCCGCTTCGGTACTGAGGAAGAAACCCGCGCGAGAAACATAGATCATGTGCGTTTCGAAACGCGAGACATGCTGACGGGTGAGCGATGACAGACGCAGCAGATAGCCAAGCTCAATGCTCGCCATGAACTCGTTCCCCAACAGGGGGTTATCGCGCGACAGCAGCTGCGTGTGTTCGACGAACGTGTCTGAAACGCCGGTGAGCGGCAGTGTCCGGTTGTTATTGAGGGAAATACGCCAGTCCGGCAAGGTCCGCTGGCGTTCGAACTCTTGTTCTGCGGTACGCAGAATTTCAAAAGCCAGTGGGATCTGCAGTGCCGACTGCATACCATTGCGGAAGAACAGCAATCTGTCGGTATTAAACTGAAGCTGCGCGTCCATGTCGTTGGCGACATTTTTCAGGTTATTACGCTGGCTGGAGATATAGGCCTCCTCCAGCACGATGATTTCACGCCAGGTCAACAGCGTCGAAAACAACACCACCACCAGAAAGCAGATGTTGACAACCCGTTCTGGCCGTATGCGTCGTGTCAGCCTCGCCCACATTCCAGGAGGTGAGGCAGCGGTCTTTACCGTCAAGGGATGCACTTTTGCCCCCTTTGTTTCTTGTTCATCACCACATCGCTATCTTTTTTAACACTACTCTGCTGCTGATAATTCATGATGCTCCACGACTTCACGCGACGACAAAGACTGAGAAATAGGTCATTAACAACTCAAAATAAGGTGGATTACCGGCGGAAGTTGGTAAGAGATAAACTCGTTTGCAACGAATCTGACCAACCAAACGCAGGCCTGCGGTGAGACACAGGATGTCTCGCGTTCAATCCCGGTGAGCGATACCGCTTATCCGGGTGAGCGAAGGCCGCCAACGCACTTGCAACTTGCCGTATATCGAGTTTAAAGCGCCCGGCATTCGCCGGGCGTAGACGCGGTCATTACGCCTTTTCTTGTTTATGTAAATCGCCGGGTATCAGCTCATCTTCGCGAAACGCTTCCCGCTTGACGCCAAATCCATCATACCAGCGGCACTCAACCATCCCACTGGCATACCCCGTTACGACCATATTCGGCCCACCATTTTTGGGCCGGACTTCATCACTGACCAAAAAGACCATTATTGCCTCCGGTATCAGGGTGAAACAGTTTCACCTTAGCTGATCCCCGTTCGGTTTGCGTACCAGGGCAGCATTTTTTATGCATGACTCTTACGAAGGCGAGAAATCCCATTCACGACGGCCAACACCACAGCACCGATGACAAAACCCAGTACCAGGTTGGCAAGCGTTGGCAGCAGCAGCGCAATCCATGGGGCCTGCTCGGCTGCGAAGCTTTCGATGGCGTGATGCAAAGGCCCAACGCCGTGCACCACTATCCCGCCGCCGACCAAAAACATCGCCAACGTCCCAACAACAGAGAGAACCTTCATTAGCCACGGCGCGACAACCAGTAGGCCTTTACCCACAACCCGAGCCAGCGCGCTGCTTTTTTCAACCAGCCAGTAGCCCATATCATCGAGCTTCACAATCACGCCAACGAGCCCATAGACGCCTACCGTCACCAGTACAGCGATACCAGATAAGATCAGTACCTGATTCAATAGCGGCGCTTCGGCAACAATTCCTAACGTGATAGCCACAATTTCAGCCGACAAGATAAAGTCGGTACGAATCGCCCCCTTCACTTTGTCACGTTCGTAGGTCCCGGGGTCTTGCTGTGCAATGGCCTCCAGCCGCTGCTGGCGAGCGGCATCATCGCCCTTATGCTTACGCTCATGCAGCGTATGCATCACTTTTTCTACCCCTTCAAAACAGAGGTAAGCCCCACCAACCATTAACAACGGCGTGACGGCCCAAGGTATAAAAGCGCTAATCAGCAGCGCCAGCGGCACCAGAATGACCTTATTGAGCAGCGAACCTTTCGCTACGCTCCACACTACCGGCAGCTCGCGGTTGGCGCGAACGCCCGAGACCTGCTGAGCATTGAGGGACAAATCATCACCCAGCACGCCCGCGGTTTTCTTCGCCGCCAGCTTGCCCATCATCGAAATATCATCCAGCAAGGTGGCGATATCATCTAATAAGGTTAATAAGCTACTTCCTGCCACAAGGGACATCCTTCATTTTTGTGTTGATAACAAAGTATGAAGCAAAAAAGCGCCGGGAGTAAGTGATACATATTAATAACATAAACACAACATTAAGCCCCTAAATTAAAGGACTCGCCAGCGAGGTAGTTTTGGCGTTTACTATCTGCCTGCTTGCTATTTTGCCGTGAGGAAGTATGCGTTTTAAACATCTATTACCGCTTGTTGGCGCGCTTTTCGCCCTGTACATCATTTGGGGATCAACCTACTTTGCTATCAGTATCGGCGTCGCCAGCTGGCCACCGCTAATGATGGCGGGCATACGTTTTCTCTCGGCGGGTATCGTCCTGATGGTCTTCCTACTGGCGACTGGCCATCGTTTACCTGCGCCCAAGCCGCTGCTCAACGCAGCGCTGATAGGCATCCTTTTGCTGGCAGTCGGCAACGGCATGGTAACAGTAGCGGAACACCAGCACGTGCCTTCCGGCATTGCTGCGGTTATGGTGGCGACAGTCCCTCTATTCACGCTGTGCTTTAGCCGCTTTTTTGGCATCGCAACGCGTAAGCTGGAGTGGTTAGGGATTGCGATTGGCCTTGCCGGGATCGTCCTGCTCAACAGCGGTGGTAACCTCAGCGGCAACCCGTGGGGCGCATTGATGATTTTAATCGGTTCTCTGAGCTGGGCATTCGGTTCGGTATACGGTTCGCGGATCACGCTGCCGACCGGTATGATGGCCGGTGCCATCGAGATGCTGGCGGCAGGGATTGTATTGATGATTGCGTCACTGTTTAGCGGCGAACGGTTGACCACCATGCCTGATTTACGTGGTTTCCTCGCCGTGGGCTATCTGGCGATCTTTGGCTCCATTATCGCCATCAACGCTTACATGTATCTCATTCGCAACGTGACACCCGCGGTCGCAACCAGCTATGCCTACGTGAACCCAGTGGTGGCGGTACTGCTAGGCACCAGTTTCAACGGTGAGAGTTTATCGGCGATTGAGTGGCTGGCGCTGGCCATTATTATTGCGGCGGTGGTGCTGGTCACGCTTGGGAAGTATCTGTTTCCAGCGAAAAGTGCAGCTATTGCGTGTCAGGCGCAGAAGTAACGTCCAGATGTGATATTCCCTGAGTGCCGATCTGCGCGCTGCTTTCGCCGCCGCAGATCCACTCCTCTAATCGCTCGCATAACTGGGCGTCGTTAAGCTTCATCCGTCCACGTAGCGCACACTCCCATACCACCAAAACCCGCCAGCCCTGCTCGCATAGCCGCTTCATATCACGTGTATCGCGCTGGACATTGCCATTAATTTTGTTCAGCCAGAACTCGGTTCGAGTGGCGGGAACCTTAAACAAGTAACAATCGTGGTGATGCCAAAAGCAGCCGTGGGTGAATATTACACAGCGGTAGTCATTGAGGGTGAAGTCGGGGCGGCCTGGCAGGCTGCTGTCCTGCGCCTGCCAGCGCAGACCCAGAGAATCCAGTAACGCTGCCATCCGTTTTTCAATCGCGGTGTTCTGCGCACCGATTGCGCGCATATTTTTACTGCGAGTCGCCTTATCGTGTACGTCGGCCATTTTTCTTGTCTACATCACGTAGCGCCACGGCCTGCAAAATGCGAGACTCCAGTAGACGCGCTACGGCGGCAAATACCGGCACGATGACAGAATTACCGAACTGGCGGTAGGCCTGCGTATCCGATACGGGGATACGGAAACGGTACCCCTGCGGCGCTTCAAACCCCATCAGGCGTGCGCATTCGCGCGGCGTCAGGCGGCGCGGACGGTGCAGTTGATTCTGTGGATCATCAAAATCTTTTTCCCCCAACGCCCGATCCCAGCCCCGATCGATAAGGATCTCGGCACCATCTTTGTAGTAACGCGCCGATAGCGTCCGGGCCACGCTGCTTGCACGAGTTGGATCAACCAGGCCATAGCCAAAACCATTGCCCTTCTCTTGATGCTTTTGCGCGTAACGATAGAGATACTTCCACAGTACCGGCGTCAGGATAAATTTCGCATTGACCGTCGGCTCCAGCAGCTCACCAAAGGTTGGGCGATGCGTAGGGAAAAGCGTTGGAATATCACGCAGCGTGAAACCCTCATGCAGCCCTAAGTCCCGGCGGAAGCCTACCAGCACAATACGTTCACGGTGCTGAGGAAGGAAATTCTGACCATCGATAATTTTCGGATCATCGGCTCCCATTGCCGCCGCATCGGCCACTTCATAACCCAATTCATCAAGCGTTCGCATAATGATTCTAAAGGTTTTGCCGTTATCGTGGCTCTTCAGATTTTTGACGTTTTCCAGCACGAAAATAGGTGGCCTGCGAGCATCAATAATACGCACCACATCGAAAAACAACGTTCCCTGGGTATCGCAGGCAAAACCATGCGCTCGCCCCATGGCATTTTTTTTCGACACCCCGGCCAGCGAAAACGGCTGACAGGGAAAGCCTGCTAGCAGTACATCATGCTGTGGAATCGCATCAAGAATATGCGCCCTGGCGTCGCTGTCACTGGTTTGCGGCTGATGACTTAACGTCACATCGCGGATATCAGCATTGAACTGATGTTCCTGCGGGTCGCAATACCAGTTGGCTTTATAAGTACGCACCGCGTGTTTGTTCCACTCGCTGGTGAAAACGCACTGCCCGCCGATAGCCTCAAATCCACTGCGAATTCCGCCAATCCCAGCGAAGAGATCGACAAATCGAAACGCATAGTGCGGATGATTAGCCGATGGTTTCGGCAACATGGTGACTAAATGGGCACGCTCATTCTCAGTTAAACGCGCGTTAGCGCGAGAAAGTGCCACAACGCGTTTGACGATGGCCGGGCTCCAGTGCTGTTCCCCTACAGCAGCAAGCTCGGCGACAACGGTCTTAAGATCATAAATCTCCAGAATATGCTGGAGCAGTGCCTGAGCATCCGGCTCAGGTTCCACCGCGGCTTCGTTTAATAAGACTCGCTGTTGCATAAAATTGACCAGATACAGAAAAAGGAAAATTAGTCAGAGATTATCATAATTTGCGCAGGTCATGCGCCGCGAATCGTCTGAGTACATCAGCATCCAGCGAGATAGGATCGCCAGCCAGTTCGGCACTTAATTTAGCCATAAACTGGACAAGGAAATCGGCATTACGCTGCGCCATCTCGCGCCCTTTTTCGGTTTGCATGGTCCCTGGCAGGCGCAGTAATTTAGTCTGAAAATGGTCAAGCGCGTAGGCCTTATCATCCAGCGAGCGGTTATCCGCGAAGGGATCGTCAGCATCGAAAAGCGCGGTATTCATCGCCCCAGACACGGCAAACACGCGCGCCAGCCCAATTGCACCAAGCGCCTCCAGGCGATCCGCATCCTGCACGATTTTAGCTTCCATCGTTTGGGGCGTTATCTGCGCGCTAAAGCTGTGCGCTTCGATAGCATGGGCAACGTCAGCGTAGCGTTCAGGGGGGAAGAGCGGGAAGTCACGGGGTAAAATTTTAAGCGTCTGCTCGGCCGATAAAGCCGAAGAACGTGCGCGTTCGGGGTGATTTTTCGGTAAGCTGACCAGATCGTGAAAATAGCTGGCAAAAAGGACGACGGTTAAGTCAACTCTCTGACCGCTGGCAATCCGCTGCGCGGAATGCCATACCCGGCGGAAATGCGCAATATCATGTGAAGCATCGCCGCCGTTATAATGTTCGTTAAACCACAGTTCAATTTGCTGCTGCCACGTCGAGAGATCCATTCCATCCATGCCTGAAGGTGTTAGTCGAACCTCAGCATAGCAATATTACGAACGCTCTTCATGCTCCGGCGGACGAGGACGCGTATACCAGGCAATTCCTCCAAGCAGGGCCCCTACGATGCTGAGCAGTAAAAAACCCAGTATCGCCCCTAGCCATTTGCCGCTAGTGGAGCCGATCTCACCGTCAATTGTGGCTCCAGGGATCGTTTGCACCGCGCTGATAACCCAAACGTAGCGCACCATTGCCCAGACAAAGTAACCACAAAACGCGTAGAAAACCCATAACGCCAGTCTTCCGCCAGGGCCGCGATTCATCCTTTCTTCCATAAAACTCTCACCACACGAAAATGACCAACAGCGATAACACCACAATAAATGTGACGATAATCACATTATAACAATTTAAGCCCAGCACGGTAGTCTTCGGGAAGGCTACAACGTAACGAAGTGGCGCTCTTTTGATCTTCGGCAATTTTGCTTCGCAAAGCCTATCCTCCCCTCTCACCTCACGAAGCCCATTGCTTAACGAGGGGGATGAAATACAGTCGATATCATCAAATCATCAACGCATGGCTCCGCATTATGGAATTTTAAATATACCATTAAGTTCTTAAATGCTTATTTCCATTCCCTCAATCAATAAGAAACCCTCTTTGAATAAACGTTATTTTATTATAGAAAGAAATCTATCATTGCGAATTCAATCATTGTAATAATCACTCATTTTGATCGCGTAATTGGCATGCTCATTAATAACATCATGTATTCACATTCAATCAGTTCATATATACATCATTTCAATTAATCTTCCGCTTAAATAATTTAATTCATATAAAACAGACATTTAAATACACCAAAGTAATTATTTAAATACAATCATATCAATTTAATTATAAATGAAATAATTTGAAATATTTTATATATTTTAATTACATTTATATCGTAAAACAAAATGAACTCCCAATATAGTATGCAGACCAGTAACGCCGGATGACGTTACCTTATTAATATGCGTGATAATGCAAAGGAAAATATAATGAAAATTAAAGCACTGGCAGTGTTGATCCCCGCTTTATTGGTAGCAGGCGCGGTTAATGCGGCTGAATTGTATAATAAAGACGGTAATAAACTTGATCTTTATGGCAAAGTTGATGCCCGTCATACCTTTTCTGATAACGCCGGCGATGACGGCGACGAAACCTATGTTCAGATCGGTTTTAAAGGCGAAACGCAAATCAACAGCGAACTGACTGGCTATGCTCAGTGGGAATACAAAACCTACGCTAATGATACCGAAGGCGCAGGTGACAAATCCTTCAACCGCCTTGCCTTTGCAGGTCTGAAGTATGCTAACTACGGTTCCTTCGATTACGGTCGTAACTACGGTACGATCTATGACATTGAAGGCTGGACCGATATGCTGCCGGTATTCGGCGGCGATTCCTATACCTGGACCGATAACTTTATGGTGGGCCGTACCAACGGCGTCGCGACTTACCGTAATACCGATTTCTTTGGCGAAGTTGAAGGTTGGAACTTCGCGCTGCAGTACCAGGGCGCTAACGAAGATGGTTCAAATCATCAGGAAGGCACTAAAAACGGTCACAATGACGTTCGCTTCCAGAACGGTGATGGTTACAGCATGTCTACCACCTATGAATTCGGCGAAGCCTTCCCTGTACTGGATGGCCTGAGCATCGGTGCAGCGTACGGCGCTTCTGACCGTACCAACGACCAGGTTGCCTCTCGCGGTACATACAACAACTACGGCAACGGTAAAAACGGCAGCGTCCGCGCTGGCGGTGATACAGCTGAAGTCTGGACTCTGGGCGCGAAATACGACTTCAACAACGTTTATCTGGCGATGATGTACGCTGAAACGCGTAACATGACCCCGTTTGGCGACGATGGTATCGCCAACAAAACGCAGAACTTCGAAGTCACCGCACAGTACCTGTTCGATTTCGGTCTGCGCCCATCCCTGGCCTGGGTTTACTCGCGTGGTTATGATGTTGGCGTTCACCACAACGACAACGGTTCTTACCTGACCGACCAGGATCTGGTGAACTACGTTGACGTAGGCGCAACCTACTACTTCAACAAAAACATGTCCACCTACGTTGACTACAAGGTCAACCTGCTGGATAGCTCCTCCAATTTCTACCATGCTAACGGTATCTCTACCGATAACATTCTCGGCGTTGGTCTGAACTACCAGTTCTAATCGCACAGTAAAAAAAGCCCGCATCATGCGGGCTTTTTTGTATCTTCACCGTTAAGGTGCTTCTTGCAACGCCACACGGACAAACCCATTGTTTTGAGCCAGAAGCTCATGAGCCTTCCACGCGTCCATGCCGGTTAATACCATCAGAATGGCGGTTTTGCAGTGATGGTCGCAGCTTTCCAGTGCGGCTTTTGCTGCCGAACGGGTACAGTTCCCGGCAGCCATCACAATTGCAATCTGCCGCTCCATCATCTGTAGAGTCGTGCCGCGGATATCGACACGCATATTGCTATAAACCCGCCCACTGCGGATAGCCAGCGCGGTGGTCAACATTGACAGCACCATTTTCTGTGCCGCAATTGCCTTCGGGCTGCCATAGCCAGCCACGGCTTCAGCACCGGTTTGCGGTGCAATAATAATATCGGCCAGTTCGGTTGCTTCGCTCGGTACGTAACGGGTGATCACTGCACGTGGCGCCCCCAATGACCAGGCATGACGCAACGCCCCCCACAGCCACGGTGTTTTCCCCTCCACCGTCAGTGCCACCAGCATATCTTTTTGTGTGAACCCTATCGCCTGAAGATCGAGAACACCGCGATTATAATCTTGTGCAGCTTCACCCATGCTGTGCAGCATCGCCAGCGCACCACCGGCAACCAGCCCCACCAATGGATGTTTATCATCCGGTGCATATTCATTGGCGGTGATAATGGCATTGCGCCCTGAAGCCCCCGCGCCAGCGAGTATAATTCGCCCACCGTGGCTTAGGGTTGTCACCGCGGTATCAACCAACCTGGTGATATCATCAAGACAAAGGTTTACCGCCTCAGCAATACATTTATCTTCTTGGTTAAGAACACCCAACATGTCGCGGGTAGACAATCTATCAATTTCAGCCGTCGTCGAGCTACGTCGTTCCATGACTGAACCTGCAAGCTTAATGCTCATAAACGGACTCCTTATTATGGGTTCTCCAGTAATACTAAAGTGTTTTATATGGATAGCTCTGCGAGTGCGGTCACAAAGAGGCGTGAGCTTTTGTAAGGAGGTGACCGCTTTATGTATTGAGTAACATCGGCGATAATGTGTTTTTGCTATTGATAAGTGAAGGTTTTAATGCGCAACAAGCAGCAACCTCAGCCCCATCCAAAGCGCCCAATGAAGCTCAGTACGCTGGTCACGCTGATGGTTTGTAGCGTCATTTTTTCCGTCCTGTTGGTGGTCTACGCCTTCTACTTCATTCAAATTACCAAAGCCACTCGCGCTGGCGTGGAGGATACCGCCTTTGCAATCGCGCGCACGCTGGCAGATTCTCCCGAAGTCAAACGCGGCTTAAGCTTTCCGCCGGATCAGAATATTATTGAGCCTATTGCGACAGCCGTGCAGCAGCGTAACGGCCTGCTCTACGCCGTCGTCACCAACATGGACGCCGTCCGATACTCGCACCCCAATACTCATCTTATCGGCCAGCACTTTATCGGTGCCGATCTGCAACCTGCGTTGAAAGGCCAGGAAAACCTGTCGATTAACCACGGCGTTCTGGCCGAAGCACTCCGCGTGTTCACCCCTATCTATAACGACAGCCGCCAGCAAATTGGCGTGGTCATCGTCGGCATTTCGCTGCAAAAGGTCGATGAACAACTTAACCGCGCGCGCTGGAATGCCATCTGGTTTGTGTTATTTAGCGCGATAGTAGGCACGCTCGGTATCTGGGGGTTGGTCCGCGTCCTTAAAAACATCCTCTTTGGCCTCGAGCCGCATGAGATTTCCAGCCTGTTTGAACAGCGCCAGGCGATGCTGCAATCACTGCGCGAAGGGGTGATTGCCGTCGATGATAAAGGCCGGGTAACCTTGATTAATCAGGCTGCACGCGAGTTCCTTTTTTCCAATAACAGCACTGCCCTTGGCGAGGCTCAGCACGCCCCGCTGCTGGCCAATTTGAAAGAAGTGTTAGGCAGCGGCAATGCCATTGAGGACCGGGAGATCGGCTGCAATGGCCGACTACTGCTGTGCAATACCGTTCCAGTACGCAATAACAAGCGCGTGATTGGTGCGATCAGCACCTTCCGCGATAAAACAGAAATCAGCCAGTTAATGCAGCGGATGGACGGCCTGGTTAACTATGTTGATGCTCTGCGCAGCCATTCTCATGAGTTTATGAACAAGCTGCATGTGATCCTGGGGCTGCTGCACATGAAGCGCTACGACAAGCTCGAAGAGTACATTCTGCAAACTGCCCAAAATTATCAGACCGATATCGGTACGTTGCAGCATAAAATTAAGTCGCCAATTATCGCCGGTTTCCTGCTGGGCAAAATCAACCGAGCGGGCGATCTGGGAATTAATCTGACGCTGGCTGAAGAGAGTCTTATCCCTGATAATCCGAATGAAGTTCAGGTCGCGGTACTGGTGACGGTGCTCGGTAACTTGATTGAGAATGCGCTGGATGCCATGACAGCCCAAGGGGAAGGCGAAATCGGCCTGCTCCTGCACTATCAAAATGGCTGGTTAAGCGGTGAGGTCAGCGATGACGGCCCGGGGATCGAGCCGGAGAAAATAGACGCTATCTTTAATAAAGGCTTTTCAACCAAAGGCGAGAACCGTGGCGTCGGGCTTTTCCTGGCCCGCCAGCAAACGGAGAATCTTGGCGGCACCCTTTCCGTCGAGTCAGAGCCTGGCGTATTTACCCAATTTTTTGTCCATATTCCCTGGGATTCGAGAGGAACGACGCGTGATTAATGTTTTGATTGTCGATGATGATGCCATGGTGGCCGACCTGAACCGCTGCTATATCGAGCGGGTTGACGGTTTTGACTGCATCGGGATCGCCTCGACGCTGCAACAGGCAAAAGACAAAGTCCAGGATCGCGCTCAACCCATCGACCTGATCCTGCTGGATGTTTACATGCAGCAGGATAATGGGCTGGATCTGCTCCCGGTGGTTCGAAATTCCGGGCGCGCCATCGACGTTATCATGATCTCATCCGCCTCTGATGCCGCCACGGTGCAGACGTCGATGCGCTACGGCGTCGTGGACTATCTGATAAAACCGTTCCAGTTCCCGCGCTTCGAAGAAGCTCTGCTGAGCTGGCGTGAGAAAAAACAGCTGATGGGTAGCCATTCTTACTATGAACAGGCTGACGTTGACCGTCTGTTGCACGGTGGAACGCCCGAACTGGCGGACACCAAACGCCTGCCAAAAGGCCTCACGCCGCAGACGCTGCGTACGCTGTGCCAGTGGATAGATGCCCACCCAGACACCGAATTCTCTACCGATGACCTGGCGCAGGCGGTGAATATTTCCCGCGTATCGTGCCGTAAGTATCTGATCTGGTTGGCACAGGTTAATATCTTGTTTACCAGCATTCACTACGGGGCCACCGGCCGCCCGGTCTATCGCTACCGTCTTCAGCCAGAACAGTCCGCTCTGCTTAAACAGTACTGCCAGTAAGCCGGTAATCCTTATCGAGCAGCGTAAAGCGATAGTGGTGGTTCGATGACAGTACCACCTCTTTCGCTTTGGTGACGAAAATCGCCTCGATATCGGGTCGTGCGCGCAGCGCTGCGCAGCCCTTTTCGACGCCCATACCGTACATCAGCGTGGTCCAGATATCGCCATCAATGGAATTTTCGCTGACGATCGTGACGCTATCCAGCTCGTTATTCAACGGATAGCCGGTGCGTGGGTCGAGAATGTGATGATAGATCTGGCCGTTATGTTCAAAGAAACGTTCATATACCCCGGAAGTCACCACCGATTTATTGGCGATTTCCAGCGTTCCAATCATCGAGGCAGACGTTGAGAACGGTTTCTTCAGCCCAATCGACCACCCTCCTTCTGGAGTGCCTAGCGTCTGCACGTTGCCACCGAGGTTAATCAGCCCCTGAACAACCCCTTCTTTACGCAGATAATCGCGCACGCGATCGGCAATATAGCCTTTGGCAATGGCGCCGAGATCGATTTCCATCCCCGCTTTGGTGAGAAAAACGCTCTGCTCGGCGTCGTTAAGCACAACCTGCCTGGGGTCGGTCAGGGCCAGCAGGCGGACGATATCTTCAACGGGCGGCACGGTATCGCCACGAAAACCGATACGCCAACGCTTCACCAACGGGCCAATGGCCAGATTAAACGCGCTGTCCGGCAGCATACTCGCCGCTTTCGCGCATTTAATGAGGCTGTAAACCGGGCTACTGACCACCACCGCGCGAAGACCCGCGGCATGGTTGATATCCATCACCTGCGATTGTGCGCGGTTAACGGTAAGGAGATCTTCATACTGTTTGATGAGGCGGAAAACGCGGGAAGCGAGTGCTTCGTCGTGGGAAAAAAGCTTAAGCAGGATGGGGGAGCCCATCAGGACGGCGGAATAACTGTAAACCCTTGTGGTGTCTGACATGCAATTCCCCTTTAATTGATGGTGATAGCCCGGTATCGCGAAGCGAAACCGGGCTACGGGGCTTAATTATGCTGACTCAAGCATTGCCCACGGCACCTGCTGCGCACGCATCGCGGCCTGATGACCCGCAAGCGTACCAAAGATAATAATATCTGCCACAGCATTGCCGCCGATGCGGTTACCGCCGTGGATACCGCCAACCACTTCCCCAGCCGCATAGGCACCAGGAATTGCCTGTTTTTGCGTGTTCAGCACATTGGTATCGGTATTAATCGTCACACCACCCATTGTATGGTGCACGCCCGGCGCAATCTGAATCGCATGATACGGGCCTTCGTTAAGCGGTGCACGCAGCGCGGTTTTACGGCCAAACTCTTCGTCGTCCTGTTTTGCCACCGCGTCGTTATAACGCGCAAGCGTTGCCAGGAACACCGCTTCATCGAGACCCAGTTTCGCCGCCAGTTCGCTCGGCGTACTAGCACTTGTTACCAGGCCTTTAGCGATGTATTCATCCGCCGCTTTGTTTTTAGAACGCACATGTTCATCAAACACGATGTAAGCATAGTGCTCCGGTAGCGCAATGATCGCCGCGGACACTTTATCGCGGGTATCCATCTCATTGAAGAAGCGTTTACCGCTCTGGTTCACCAGAATAGCCCCGCCACCGCGAATGGACTCAGATACCAGGTAAGACGTTTTCTGCTCAACCGTTGGGTGAATCTGAATTTCGCCCATGTCCACCGTACCCGCGCCAATGCGCTCCAGCAGCGCGATACCACCACCGGTCGCACCTTTATGGTTGGTGGTCACAAAGCCAGCGAGATCCGGACGATATTTCACAACCATCTCACTGTTAGCACTAAAACCACCGGTTGCGACAATGATGCTACGCGTTTGAACGGTGAGATTCTCTTTCTCATCGGTCAGCAAACGCACAGCGGAAACTTCACCACCTTCCATCACAATATCGACCACAGAAGTGTCGAGCATGACGTCAATCTGACGTTTTGTGACGTTGCGCACGAGGCCGCTAATCAAATAGCCACCAACCGCGGAGCCATCTTTTGGGCGGTGCGTGCGGTCGATGCTCATCCCACCGGTGGTGGTGATGTCGTTAAGCATAATGCCGCGGTCAGCCAGCCATTCGATAGCCTGCGGGGCTGTTTCGACAAAGCGACGCAGCAGCGCGGGGTTGTTCTTATTGTGACCGCCTTTGAGCGTTTCGGCATAAAACAGCTCTTTGCTATCCTGAATCCCTTTAACACGCTGGAAGCGCGTTTCAGCAGCATTCATCCCGGCGGACGCTTTAATGGTGTTACCACCGATAGTTGGCATTTTTTCAACGATCAGTACGCGTGCACCATCGTCGTGAGCCTGGATAGCAGCCGCGAGACCGGCACCGCCGCTGCCGACGACGACAACATCATACGCCTGCGGTGCTGACGCTTCACCGCCCTCTTCCGCCTGCAGCGCTTTACTGGATTTCACCATGGCCTTGGAAACGGCTTTTTTAACGGCCTCACTCTGGCTGGTTGCGCCAGAAATGGCATCAACGTGTGGAGTGTTAGCATCGAGGATGCGTGAACGAATCTCTTCAAAGCTGGTCACGAACTCCACGTCCTGATCGACGCCGCCGGTCAATTCGATATCGGCAATGCGGTCAGTTTCGAGGCTAACATTGATAACCAGTTCGCCGGCTTCATCCTGCACTTTTTCGATAAACACGCCCGGTTTAAATTTCGACACGGTCATGCTCATATCGCGAATCATCGCCTCAACCAGCGAGAAACGCCACAGTGGCTCAGGAATGTTTAGCGCTTCACGCTGCGTACTGTCGATAAACAGTTCCAGCGTCTGGGCGTCGGCAATACGGTCAGCCCAGTCAGGATAGGCAATGCAGGCACGGCCAACGGCAACCAGGTCGTAACCGTGGTCCATTGCGCTATCCACATCGCTCTCATTCACCACGCCACCCACGCCCATTACCGGAACCTGTGCCAGTGCGTCAGAACGCATCGCCACATATTTTTCAATCAGCGGGGTAGGATCGTTTGTCTCTACGATGGACGGCCGCAGGCTTGCGCCGACCGAGAAGTGCAGGTAGTCCAGGCCGCGCGCAGCCAGTTTCTCCAGCAGATACATCGTGTCGTCAAAGCGGATCCCCGGAACTTCCATCTCTTCTGGCGAGAAGCGATAGCCGATAATAAACGCATCGTCAGCGTACTGACGCACCATCTTGTGGGTGATTTCCAGCACCGCTAATGGGAACTTCGCGCGGTTGTCGCGGCTGCCGCCCCATTCGTCGTCACGCTGGTTTGAGTTCGGGGAATAGAATTGTTGGATAAGGTAGGTATTTGCACCGTGGATCTCAACGCCGTCAAAACCTGCCTGAATCGCACGACGGACAGCATCACCAAACTTGCCAACCATGCCTTCCACTTCCTGGGCGGTTAACGCCGCTGGGGTTGCCGCCCCATCACGTGGTGCCGCGACGGCGCTTGGGCCAACCGGAGTACGACCACCGATAAGTTTAGGATCGACCATACGGCCGCCGTGATAAATTTGCAGCAGCGCTTTAGAACCTTTGGATTTAATGGCGTTGGCGATCTTTGCCAGACCGGCGATTTTTTCGTCACTATCAATACCCAGCGCACCGGGGAAGGCTAACCCCAGGTCATCAACAAAGCAGCATTCCACGATGATAGTGCCGATGCTCCCGGCACGTGCACGATAGTACTCCACCAGCTCACTGCTGACGGAACCGTCGTAATAACCCGCACAGGTGGTCATTGGCGCCATAAACAAGCGGTTTTTAAGCTCGGTGCCATTGGGTAATGTGAAGGAGCTGAATACGCGATGATCAGTTTTCATAATAGATACTCCAAACTTTAAAAATTAAATTCAAGAATTCGGGATCGGTCTGTATTTGAGTTATTTGTTCTGCCGATATCATGCTATTAATATAGCGATAATTTTAGTTACTAAAGTCATTACGTTAGTTATAAAACTATTTAATCCCCTCAATAACACCAATACCTCTATAGCGTTATTTATTACCTTATTTTTATTCACAATAATTTAATAAATAGCAATCAATTTGCAACCTAACACGAAGTGGTAAAACCAGTTAAGATTAAAAATAATAACAATAAAAATCAAAGAGTTAAATATATAAATAACGTCATAAAACATCCAAAAACAGTTCAGATAATAGACTTACCGTCTATAATAACCCCATAATCACATAGGGTTAATCACGTACATTTAAAAATAGCGTTACTTCTGATTTTTTTTGATCGCGATCAATTGCAATAGCGTCTAAAAGCGCATTATATGAATATAAGAATTTTTTAAATTGGCGCTAAATAAAATAGCGCCAACAGCTTTTACAAAAAATTGCCAGCATCACTTTTGAAACCTAATAAAAGTAAAATAACTAAAAAAAGCGCAGCGGCAATTTTAGCGAACCTAATTATTAACTACTTATAGAAGCGTAATATGAACGAGAAATCTGCGACATCGCACTCACCGGCTCCGGTGAGTAAACCGAAGGATGGAAAGAAAAACCGCCTTCTGATGATGGCACTACCCATAGCCGTGGCCGTGCTGTTGCTCTTTGTTCCGGTACCAGACGGACTCCCTCCTTACGCATGGCACTATTTTGCTATCTTTGTGGGCGTCATTGTCGGCCTGATTTTTGAACCCCTGCCGGGCGCCGTTATTGGCCTGACCGGTGTGGTTGCCATTGCCCTGTGCAGCCAATGGGTCCTGTTCAGTCCAGAACAGCTGGCTGACGAGAAGTTCAAGCTGGCTGGTGCCTCCTTTAAATGGGCGGTTAGCGGCTTCGGTAACTCTACCGTGTGGCTGATTTTCGGCGCCTTCATGTTTGCGGCCGGTTATGACAAAACCCGTTTTGGCCGCCGTCTGGCGCTGATTCTGGTGAAATATCTTGGCCGTCGCAGCCTGACGCTGGGTTACGCCATTACCCTGGCGGATCTGCTGCTGGCACCGTTCACACCGTCTAACACCGCGCGTAGCGGGGGGACAATCTACCCAATCATTGCCAACTTGCCACCGCTGTACGGTTCAAAACCAAACGATCCAAGCGCGCGTAAAATTGGTTCTTATCTGATGTGGGTAGCGATTACCGCCGCCTGTATCACCAGCTCCATGTTCCTCTCTGCCCTCGCCCCTAACCTGCTGGCGCTGGCACTGGTGAAAAGCATCGTGGGTATCAACATTTCCTGGGGCACCTGGTTTATCGCCTTCCTGCCAGTCGGTGTACTGTTGATCCTCGTCATGCCGCTGCTGGCCTACTGGTTCTATCCACCCGAAGTCAAAATCAACGATGAAGTGCCGCTGTGGGCCTCACGTGAGCTGGAAAAACTGGGCAAACTGTCACGTAACGAAATCCTGCTGCTGATCTTTGTCTGCTGCGCACTGATGATGTGGATCTTCGCTGCTGCCTGGATTGAACCCGCAATGGCTGCGCTGCTTATCATCGGTCTGATGCTGTGGACCGGCGTGCTGGAATGGAACGATATCACCGGCAACAAAGCAGCGTGGAACACCTTCGTATGGTTCGCCACTCTGGTGGCGCTGGCCGATGGCCTCTCTTCTACCGGCTTTATCGGTTGGTTGGGTAAAGAAGGCGGCATGCTGATGAGCGGCATCTCTCCGGGGGTGGCCACTATCGTACTGCTGCTGGCGTTCTACCTGCTGCACTATCTGTTTGCCAGCACCACCGCGCACACCACCGCGCTGCTGCCAGCAATGCTAACCATCGCCTCCACGATTCCAGGCATGAACATGAACGTGTTCGTCATGCTGATGGTGACCTCTCTGGGTATCATGGGGATCATCACCCCGTACGGCACTGGCCCAAGCCCGATTTACTATGGCAGTGGCTATTTGCCAACCAAAGATTACTGGCGCCTTGGCACCATCTTTGGCGGCATCTTCCTGGCAGCCTTGCTTCTCATCGGCTACCCGTGGATGTCCATGATGTTCTGATTCATAACCGTCGGGGGGCAACTTCCGGCGGTTTTATTTTTATGGAGTGAAGAGCTATGTCGAACAAACCGTTTTTCTACCAAAATCCCTTCCCGCTGGCCCACGATGACACCGAATATTATCTGCTGAGCCGCGAGCACGTGAGCGTCGCGCAGTTTGATGGCCAGGATGTGTTAAAGGTAGAACCAGAAGCCCTTACCCTGCTTGCTCAGCAGGCGTTCCACGATGCGGCTTTTATGCTGCGTCCTTCCCATCAGAAACAGGTAGCCGCGATCCTCACCGACCCGGACGCCAGTGAAAACGATAAATACGTTGCACTGCAGTTCCTGCGTAACTCCGAAATTGCCGCCAAGGGTGTGCTGCCAACCTGCCAGGACACCGGCACTGCGATAATCATGGGCAAAAAAGGCCAGCGCGTGTGGACCGGTGGCGGTGATGAAGCTGCGCTGTCTCAGGGGGTCTATAACACCTATATTTCCGATAACCTGCGCTACTCGCAGAATGCTGCGCTGGATATGTACAAAGAGGTCAACACCGGTACCAACCTGCCGGCACAGATTGATCTGTATAGCGTCGACGGCGACGAGTACAAATTCCTGTGTATCGCGAAAGGCGGCGGTTCAGCCAACAAAACCTACCTGTATCAGGAAACCAAAGCGCTGATTACGCCGGCTAAGCTGAAAAATTATCTGGTGGAAAAAATGCGTACGCTGGGCACCGCGGCCTGCCCTCCTTACCACATCGCTTTTGTTATCGGCGGAACCTCAGCGGAAGTGACGCTGAAAACCGTGAAACTGGCTTCTACGCGCTACTACGATGGTCTACCAACCGAAGGCAACGAACACGGCCAGGCATTCCGCGACGTGAAACTGGAACAAGAACTGATGACCGAAGCGCAAAACCTTGGCCTCGGTGCACAGTTTGGTGGTAAGTATTTCGCCCACGATATTCGCGTGATTCGTCTACCGCGTCATGGGGCTTCTTGCCCGATCGGCATGGGGGTTTCTTGCTCTGCCGACCGTAACATCAAAGCCAAAATCAACCGTGATGGGATTTGGATCGAGAAACTGGAACACAATCCAGCGCAGTACATCCCAGAAGAACTGCGTCAGCAGGGTGAAGGCAATGCGGTCAGCATCAACCTGAACCAACCAATGAGCGAGATCCTGGCTCAGCTTTCTGCACATCCAGTTTCAACCCGTCTGTCGCTGAACGGCACCATTATCGTGGCGCGTGATATCGCCCACGCTAAGCTGAAAGAGCTCATCGATAACGGTGAAGAGCTGCCGCAGTACGTTAAAGATCACCCGATCTACTACGCAGGCCCAGCCAAAACGCCAGAAGGATACGCTTCGGGATCGCTCGGTCCAACTACCGCAGGCCGCATGGACTCTTATGTGGATCTGCTCCAGTCGCACGGCGCTAGCATGGTGATGCTGGCCAAAGGCAACCGCAGCCAGCAGGTTACCGACGCGTGCCAGAAACACGGCGGCTTCTATCTTGGCAGCATCGGCGGCCCGGCTGCCGTACTGGCGCAAAGCAGTATTAAGAGCCTGGAATGCGTGGCCTATCCGGAGCTGGGTATGGAAGCTATCTGGAAAATCGAAGTCGAAAACTTCCCGGCATTCGTGCTGGTTGATGATAAAGGCAACGATTTCTTCCAGAAGATTCAGAATACACAATGCGCGGGATGTACTAAGCGCTAACCAAAGCATCGCCGACAGGCTGTCGGTGTTTATACGTATAAGCCAGCATTGCTTCAATGCTGGCTTTTTTGTCTCTGTAATACCATCAATATTAGACCTGACAGCAAGTCCGACAGAACAGTGCCCATAATTTAATTTTAAATTCATTAACGCTCGCTGAGTGAGCGCCCAACGGGATAATAAGCCTCGTCATTATTGTCTTCATCAGGGAAATTCATGCATAAGCTCTCTCTCGCGGTATTGGTAATGGCAATGCTTACCGCCTGCAGCTCTTCACCACCGGATAAACTAGTCAAAATCGAGGCGTTACAGATTCCGGTAGTGCCGAATCAAAAATCATCAGCGCCAGCGCAGGAACTCATCTCCTTGCACCAGCAGAATAAGCACATTATCGACAATCTGACCCTGGAATTAAAAACCGTCTATTTGTCAGACGTGAAAACCGCCGATATTTTTGATGATCACAGCCAGGTGCATCAGGTTTATCTGTCGCTCTCAAGGCTCGATCAAATACAATTGATGAATAATTTTTATCTGAAAGAACAGAACATTAGCGGTCTTCAGCAGGTCAATACCTCTCTTACGCCGCTAGTTCAGGGATAATAAAATCCACCGCACATCGATTTAAAACCAAAACGGTGAATGAGTTGATGCGTAGATTTGGGGCAGCCGTCAGGGGCTAAAAACGTTCGGGGAGTTTATTTAATTTAACCAGATATCCGCCTCGTTTGAATTCAATATAGTCCCCGCTTTTTAAGGCCGACAGCACATTGAGTACGCTGCTTCGCGATAAATGAGTTCGCTCCTGAATATAGTCAAGGATTGAAATACGCATTCTGGTCTCTTCCGGCAGCATGCTCATTTCCTGTAAATGGTCGCGGATTACAGAGTAGGTTTTTTGTTGTACCACTAACGCATCACGATAAAAAAGATAGGCCGTATGGTAGGACAGTAATGCAACAGCATCTTCCCATGCATCATGCTGACGAAACGTTTCCATCGCCGTTTTAGCATCCACCCGCAGGATGGTTGATTCCGTTTCGGCACGCAGTAGATGCCCACGAACGGGTTGGATCATTTCGGCGATGCCAAACAAATGAGGTTCGTAGACGGTGACAATCAACAATCCATCCGATGCGCGAAGAATGGAGAGTTCTCCGGCTAAAAAAAGATACAGCTGCGGCTGATTTTTATGGGTCCATGTCACGCGCTTTCGCGGCACCACTTTGACCTTTTCGGCAATCGGTTCAAGCAGCGCAGTCAACCGCTGAATACTCCGCTCTGGGCGAATGGGGGGTAAAATAGGCATAGCAGTACCTGATCATCAGTCATCAACACTAGTATAGGGCGCAACGAAACCTTCGTGGAAAATGCGCAACTCGATATTTATCCATATCCAGACGATGAAAAAAACGACGTTCTCGTTTAAAAATAAACAAGATATCACCATCGTTAATTTGTCTTCACTGCCCTGCACGCCTGAGTGTCAGGCTCTACGGCCCCATGAGTCGAGTATTAGGATCAATACACGGGTCTTGAGGAAGCATCCGGACGCTAGAGTTACGCCGCCCAGATACCGTGTCGAAGAAAAGGTCAACGCTTGCGTGAGCAAGCTGGCAAACCGAAGCTATTCCTGAAATATGAGATAGGTTTCAACGTCATCCTTTCCTCTCAAACAGGCGGATTATTTCTGCATAGCAACACGACTTAGCTCACAAAATGAATGACATAGTCGCAAAGCGCTATCTGGTCAGGTTAGCTAAGTGATAGTTTGTCGGCTGAAAGGACGTTCAACAGAATCTGAACTGTTCTAAAATAAGCCAAAGATAAATGACATGCCGATTGGCATACTGAAGAATAAGAATACAATTAAAGTTTTTATTATTCAGAGGGGTAGGTGATTTGATTGGCGGAGAGAGGGGGATTTGAACCCCCGGTAGAGTTGCCCCTACTCTAGTTTTCGAGACTAGTCCGTTCAGCCGCTCCGGCATCTCTCCGTTTTGATGGTTGCCATCATGCCAGGTTATTTGGCATTTTAACAGACCCAGTCTCTTCAATTGCGTTCAAGTGACGAGTTTGCGAGCAAAATGATGATTAAATGGCCCTGGAAAGCAAGCGATACCGCCGATAAAACAGATATGCCTTGGGCACAGGCCCTGGCAATACCGCTGTTAGCCACGCTGTCTAACGATGAACAGGCTAAGCTGGTTCAGCTTGCCGAGCGTTTTCTACAACAAAAGCGGCTGGTATTCTTGCAGGGATTAGCCGTGGAACCCATCACCGAAGCGCGAATCGCGCTCCTGTTCTGTTTGCCGATTATGGAGCTGGGCCTCGAGTGGCTCGATGGTTTCCATGAAATCCTCATTTACCCTGCCCCTTTCGTTGTTGATGATGAATGGGAAGATGATATTGGTCTGGTTCACAACCAGCGCGTCGTCCAGTCCGGCCAAAGCTGGCAGCAAGGGCCCATTGTTCTGAACTGGCTGGACATCCAGGATTCATTCGATGCTTCCGGCTTTAACCTGATCGTTCACGAAGTGGCGCATAAACTCGATACCCGCAACGGCGATCGTGCTAGCGGCGTGCCATTTATCCCACTGCGTGATGTCGCGGGATGGGAGCACGACCTGCACGCTGCTATGAACAATATTCAGGATGAGATTGATTTAGTTGGGGAAAATGCAGCTAGCATCGATGCCTATGCCGCAACTGATCCGGCAGAATGTTTTGCAGTACTCTCTGAATACTTTTTCAGCGCCCCCGAACTTTTCGCCCCTCGCTTCCCGGCGCTCTGGCAACGTTTCTGCGGCTTCTACCGCCAGGATCCGCTCCAGCGGTTGCGTGATAATAGCCAACAGGATGAAAATTCATCGACAGTACACTAAAACAACATCCTGAGTTAAATTCAGCCAATTGAATCAGCAAGTTAAATTTAGTGTTGACACAAATATCGAGGACCAGTAGTATGCGCCTCGTTCACACGATTCCTCTGTAGTTCAGTCGGTAGAACGGCGGACTGTTAATCCGTATGTCACTGGTTCGAGTCCAGTCAGAGGAGCCAAATTTGAAAAGCCTGCTTTTAAGCAGGCTTTTTGCTTTTCAGCGTCCATACTGCTCAAATTCAATAACACTCCGCACCGTTAGCAGCGCATCCTGCAAATCGCTCATTGCCACCGTTCCCAAAGCAATACGTATCGCCTGCGGCATATTGACCGAAACGCAAAACGGTTCTGACGTTGATACTGAAATATTTTTGTCCATCAGCATATTGGCCACCCGGTCGGCACGGGATTCATCCGCCAGTGGCAACCAAAGAAAGTAAGCGTCGGGATGCCCGATATACGGCAGCCCGCTCAGACACTCTCGCGCCAGCGTCTGCCGTAGCTGCGCATCGTGTCTTTTCAGCGTTTCCAGGCGTGAAACCGTACCGTCTTTAATCCAGCCACATACCAGCGCGGTAATCAGCGATGGCGTGTTCCAGGCCGTCGCCCTGATTGCTCGTTCAAGAGCCGCTTTGAACGTCTCAGGACAGACCACCATACCCACCCGTAGCCCGGTCGCCACATTTTTTGATAGCCCGGTGATATAGACCGTTCTTTCTGGCGCCATGCTGGCAAGTGGTGGTGGTGGCCGATGTACCAGATAGCTATAGGCCGCATCTTCAAGAATCAGCAAATCATGCTGACGGGCAATGTCCACCAATCTCTGACGCTGAGCGGATGTTAATACCCAGCCCAGTGGATTATGCAGCGTCGGCATGGTGTACACCGCCCGTACAGCGCGATAGGAGCAGAGATGAGCCAATGTCTCAAGATCGGGTCCCTCTTGACGAACGGGAAGAGCAATCAGCTCAAGATGATACAGCTCAGCCAGCGCCTTAAATCCTGAATAGGTCAAAGCATCCACTGCCACCACATCCCCCGGCCTGAGCAATCCCATCACGGAGACCGTCAGGCCATGCTGGGCGCCATTCACAATGAGAATATTTTCAGGTTTAGGTGAAAAACCGTGGCCGGATAAATACCCTGCCATCACTTCACGATCGCTAAATCGTCCGGCATGAGGCTGGTAGCGCAGGTGAGATTCAATATCACCGCTGGCGGCAAGCTCCCGTAGTGCGTCACGCAGCGTGTCCCCCTGCCCAGCCAGCGTGGGATAATTGAAATTCAGATCGCGCACGTCCGCCGCTACCGCTGGCTGATCAACACCGTGTCCGGCAGGTAGCGCGATTTCCCGGACAAAGGTCCCTCGCCCGGTTTCACCACTGACTAATCCCATCGCCTCCAGCTCGGCATAGACGCGCGTTGCCGTCGCCAGAGAGATATGCTCATCCGCCGCTAAACGCCGATGAGTAGGTAACCGGCTGCCTGCCGCAAGCTCCCCACAACGGATGGTACGGGCAAAGTTATCAACAATCGTTTTGTAGCGGGATTTCACGACATGTATCCATGACAATTTTTTGATTGTATTCGTCATCACAACTTAGCATCGCCTTAATGATGACTCAATGACGAGGTTAGCGTGGTGAATTCAATGGTGGATAAGATAAGTTCGAGCACCTGCAGCGGTTGGATTAATGGTTTTCTCGGGGTCGTAATATTCAGCGGTTCGCTGCCCGCCACGCGGATAGCCGTGCTTGAGATGAACCCTTTTTTCCTCACCTTTGCGCGCGCATCGATAGCAGGGGTGTTGGCCCTCCTGCTGCTGCTGAGTTTTCGCCAACAACGTCCGCAGCCTTCGCACTACCGCCCGCTCATCATCGTCGCGCTGGGGGTAGTTATTGGCTTTCCGCTACTGAGTGCAATGGCATTGCAACATCTGACCTCTGCCCACTCAATTGTTTTCCTTGGTCTGCTGCCGCTCACAACGGCCATTTTTGGCGTTCTTCGCCATGGAGAGCGTCCTCATCCTGCATTTTGGCTCTTTTCGATACTGGGAAGTCTGTTGGTAGTGGGATTTGCGCTCACACAAACGGTTTCCGTATCGATCACCGGTGATTTGCTGATGCTTGCCGCCGTGATTGTTTGCGGTCTGGGCTATGCCGAAGGCGCCAGCCTAACGCGCACTCTTGGCGGCTGGCAGGTCATCAGTTGGGCGCTGATCATTTCACTTCCCTTTATGTTGATTGCCACGTTCATCACGCGCCCCACATCATTCACCGCCCTCTCCTCGTCGGCCTGGCTCGCCGTCGGCTACGTCTCGCTATTCAGCATGCTGATTGGTTTTATCTTTTGGTATAAGGGACTCGCTGCAGGCGGTATTGCCGCTGTGGGGCAGCTCCAGCTGCTGCAGCCATTTTTCGGTTTAGCGCTGTCGGCCACGCTCTTGCGTGAAAGCGTCAGCCCGATGATGTTGGCAGTTACGTTGGGGGTCATTCTATGCGTGGTGGGTTCGCGCAAGTTTGCCCGTCGAAAGTAGTCGTTGATGACGTGAGTAAAAATTGAACCCAGCCAATATCGGGCTGGGAATCATAAGGTGGCGAGAGATGCGGAGCTATTAATGCACTCGCCCTAACCGGGAGATATCAAATCTGATAATCCAGGACGTTCTCGTCGAGCTCCATCGCCTGGCGTTTAATTTCTTCAAGAGAAAGCCCGGCATTACATAATTCAATAAAGCGCCACACGTAATTACGCTGCAGCTGGCCGCGTTTAAGTCCCAACCATACGGTATTGGCGTCAAACAGGTGGTGCGTGTCAAGGCGCACCAGGCTGCTGGACTCCTGAGCATCACCCGATTGTTCCGCCACCAGACCAATCCCTAAGCCCAACTCTACGTAGGTTTTAATCACATCAGAATCCTGCGCGCTCAGCACAATATCCGGCGTTAATCCCTTACGGTTAAAGGCTTCATCAATACGCGAGCGGCCGGTTATCCCTTGACGATAGGTAATCAGTGGCCAGCGGGCAATGGCCTCCAGCGTCAGCGGTGTAGTCTGCGTAAGGGAGTGATCTTTGGGTACCAGCAGGCTGTGGTGCCAGCGGAACCAAGGGAAAGCCACCAGCGTGGCATCGTTACTGAGACGCTCACTGGCAATACCGATATCGGCGCCTCCGCTGTGCAGTAGGGCATCAATTTCCTGCGGCGTGCCCTGAATCAACTCCAGACGCACATCCTGAAAAATTTCGCGAAACGCTTTAATCACCGGCGGCAGGCTGTAACGCGCCTGGGTATGCGTGGTGGCAATGGTCAGCACGCCCGATGCATCATTGGTAAAGAGGTCGGCCAGACGGCGCACGTTGCTGGCCTCATTGAGAATTCGCTCGGCGATGACCAGCAGCGCTTTACCCGGTTCAGTCATCCCTAATAAGCGCTTTCCGCGTCGAATGAAGATCTCAATCCCCAGCTCTTCTTCGAGTTCGCGGATATGTCGGCTAACGCCGGACTGCGATGTGTAAAGCATATTGGCAACTTCGGTCAGGTTGTAATCCTGCCGCGCCGCTTCACGAATAATTTTCAGTTGCTGGAAGTTCACGCTTCCCTCCGGGTCAATCAGACATTGCACTATTGTTAAAGTCTGTTGCCTTCGTGAACAAATAATAAAAACCAGCAACTTATATCTGAATGGAATATAAGCTTAGCTAACCAACAGTAATTCCCGGTTATCAAGCATTGGTCGGCTCACCAGTGACATCAGGATTTCCTTCACCGCCTGCGCCTGCGGCGTCAGCTTGCCGTGCGCCGAAACGTTAAGCGACAGCGGTAAACTCATTGACGGTGTGGTGATCCGCGCCATCCAACCATTCGCTGCGCTGCACAATGACCGCGCTGCCGATTCTGGCAGGACCGTCACGCCCATACCGCTGGCAATGGCGGCGGTTAAGGTAGAAATCGATTCAATTTCACCGATGATTTTCGCCGTCAGGCGGCGCAGCGAAAACGCTTCATCGACGCGAGCGCGGACGGCGCTATAGTCGCGAGGCAAAAAGAGGTTCATTTCGGCCACAGCGGTAAGATCAACGCTCTGTCCCGGGCAGTTGCTGGTGCCCACCAAATAGAGATCTTCTTTCAGCAGCGGCTGGCTGACAATCCCGGCCAACGGCGCGCGATCGTAAAGCACCGCCATATCCAGCTGACCATTTAACAGCTTATCGTTCATTACGGTGCCGCTGTTCTCATGCAGATAGACCAGCACATCCGGCAGTTCATTGCGCACGGCTTGCAGCAGCGGCATGGTAATAGACGATGCTGCGGTTCCCGGCGCCAGGCCGATGGATACCGTGCCGCTCAGCGTTTGGCCAACGTTATTGACCGCCAGCTGTGCCTGTTCACATTGACGAAGAATCGTCCGCGCGTGGGTATACAGCACTTTGCCCGCTTCCGTTGGCGTCACTCCGCGCTTAGTACGGATTAACAGCTGCTGATCGAGCTCCCCTTCCAGGGTCGCCACCTGCTGGCTCAACGCTGGCTGCGCAATATGCAACACTTCTGCGGCCTGGGTCAGGCTGCCGATATCGACGATTTTCACAAAATATTTCAGTCGTCTGAAGTTCATTTTTGCCTCCGATTGGGATTCTTTGCCACGCTGGCGTTAAGTAATCGGAGGAGTTGCAAGATGCTTGCCAGTTTTCAAAATGGCGGTAAATCCGTGTAAACCTATCGCTAGCGCGCTTTTTTGCCCCAGTCAGAAGATTGCGATCTGCCCCATAAGGGGTAAATCTGCACTTTCGCGGTGCAAGTGAGTTAAAAAATCAGCAACCTCGCGCGAATTGCTGAAATTGTCAGCAAACGAACTTATTAGCGCTTCTCACCCTTTGACAAGCCAGGGGGACATCGTTAATATGCGCCTCGTTCACACGATTCCTCTGTAGTTCAGTCGGTAGAACGGCGGACTGTTAATCCGTATGTCACTGGTTCGAGTCCAGTCAGAGGAGCCAAATTTGAAAAGCCTGCTTTTAAGCAGGCTTTTTGCTTTTCAGCATTCCACTATTTCAACATCTTGAACAGTTTCCCCGAAGCCGTAAGAGAAGACGGTACGCTTTGCCTGAATGGGTTATCATCCTTCTTCCTTCATTTGCCAGGCCGCCTGATGTCTACGATTATCGACACTTTTATTGCCCCGCCTTGCCATGACGCCATCGAGATCCTCTATCAGGACGAGCACCTTCTGCTGATCAATAAGCCCACCGGGCTACTGAGTCTGTCAGGGAAAAACCCGCAGAATCTCGATTCGGTCCATTATCGACTGGTACAGCAATTCCCCGGCTGCACGCTGGTGCATCGTCTCGATTTCGGTACTTCCGGATTAATGGTGATTGCCCGCAATAAAGCGATAAATGCCGCGCTGTGTCATCAGTTCAGCCAGCGTACGGTCAAAAAAGTTTATAGCGCGCTGCTTTGCGGACATCTGGAGGAGGATGAAGGAATCATTGATGCAGCGATTGCCAAAGACCCGGCGATGTTTCCACGCATGACAATTTGCACCGTCAACGGCAAGCCTGCACGCTCTCGTTATCAGGTGCAGGAACGCATTTATCAGCCGCAGGAAAACGGCAAAACGCTGCCGCTCACGCGGGTTCATCTGGCACCTGAAACCGGGCGCACCCACCAGCTTCGCATTCACTGTCAGTATCTGGGGCACCCGATCTTAGGTTGCGATCTGTACGGTGGCCTTGAATGGCCTGGCAGCGAACGGGCATCACGGCTGATGCTGCACGCCAGCGAACTGCATTTTGTGCATCCGATAAGCGGCGTGCCCATTGCCGCACGCCATGCTAGCCCTTTCTGATAACGAGAAGCCCGCACTAAGGCTAACACCGCTCACTTAAGCAAAGCGATTAGGGGAAACACCGGGATTTGGTTCCCGGAGGGACGCCAAACCCGGTGGTCGCCCCGGGTATCTCAATCTTAAACTCACGGTGTTAGGTATTTACCGGGTTTTCTGTTTTTACATTCCGCGCAAACGCGCCGCATCCTCTCCCGGCGTGATCCCGAAGTAACGCTTAAACTCCCGGCTAAACTGCGACGCACTTTCGTAGCCCACCTGCATCGCCGCCGCGCTGGCTTTCAGGCCGTCATGCACCATCATCATTCTGGCTTTATGCAGGCGATAGGCTTTCAGGTACTGCAGCGGTGACGTGCTGGTGACCGACTTAAAGTTATGATGGAACGCTGACAGGCTCATATTGGCCTCCGCCGCCAGTTGGTCTACGCTCAGTGCTTCGGTGTACTGACCCTCAATGCGTTTTAACACCCGGCTAATCTGGCTGAAGTGAGTCTGGCGGCTAACCAGCGCCATCAGCGCACCGCCGCGCGGCCCAAGCAGCACGTGGTAGAGCATTTCGCGGATAATCTGCTTACCCAGAATACGTGCATCCAATGGACGCTCCATGACATCCAGCAGGCGCTCAGCGGCACAGAGGATCTCTTCTGACAGCGTAGCGGAGTTAATCCCGCTTTCCGCCATCGACGGGCGAAACAGCGCATCTTCGCCGATATCCATCAGCAGCTCTTGCAGTTGTAAAACATCAACGTCCAGACGAAATCCAGCCAGCGGCGCGTCTTCGGTCGCAAAAGTTTCACATTCAAAGGGTAAAGGTACGGTGAGCAGCAAATATTCGTTGGCATCGTAGCGAAAGGTACGCTCGTTGATATAACCGATTTTATAACCGGAAAAGAGAAACACGATGCCCGGCCGATACATCACCGGCGTGCGTCCACTTGGCTGAGTACCGTAGATCAGTTGAATATCAGGCAGTACGTTCCTTAAGCTTTGTTCTTTACTTTTCAGCTGCTTAGTTTTCTCTGTCAGCAGCGCACAGATCTCTTCACGGTTCATCAACGAACGCTCCAGATACCTTTTCCGACGTCATCATTGTGGCCGCGATTAATGCATTTCTCCAGCCTTATGGAGAAATGGGCAAGACAATCGCAGAAATGTGCATTGAGAGCTACGGCGACGAAGACCACAATGATGTCATTCGGCGGCGACCTTCGCCGCCTTGTTTTTCCACCCATAAAGAAGGGAACGAGCAATGTTTAATTTCGATCTTCACACCCCGACCCGCATTCTGTTCGGTAAAGGCGCAATTGAAAATCTGCGCGCTCAGATCCCAGCGGACGCTCGCGTTCTGGTGACCTACGGCGGCGGTAGCGTGAAAAAAACCGGCGTGCTGGATCAGGTTCTGGATGCGCTGAAAGGCCTCGACGTACTGGAATTCGGCGGTATCGAGCCAAACCCATCTTACGAAACGCTGATGAACGCGGTGAAAATTGCCCGCGAGCAGAAAGTCACCTTCCTGCTGGCCGTTGGCGGCGGTTCCGTACTGGATGGTACTAAGTTTATCGCGGCAGCAGCCCACTACGATATCAACGTTGATCCTTGGGAAATTCTGGAAACCTACGGCAGCAAAGTTACCAGCGCGATTCCGATGGGCTCTGTACTGACTCTGCCAGCAACCGGTTCTGAATCCAACAAAGGTGCCGTCGTATCCCGTAAAACGACCGGTGATAAACGTGCCTTTATGTCGCCGCACGTACAGCCAGTGTTCGCTATTCTCGACCCGGTTTACACCTACACCCTGCCACCGCATCAGGTCGCTAACGGTGTGGTTGACGCCTTCGTACATACCGTAGAGCAGTATGTAACCTATCCGGTTGACGGTAAAATTCAGGATCGCTTCGCGGAAGGCATTCTGCTGACCCTGATCGAAGACGGCCCGAAAGCGCTGAAAGAACCAGAAAACTACGCGGTGCGTGCCAACATCATGTGGGCAGCGACCCAGGCACTGAACGGCCTGATCGGTGCAGGTGTGCCGCAGGACTGGGCGACCCATATGCTGGGTCATGAACTGACGGCAATGCACGGTCTGGATCACGCGCAGACGCTGGCTATCGTTCTACCTTCCCTGTGGAATGAAAAACGCGACACCAAACGTGCCAAACTGCTGCAGTACGCAGAACGCGTGTGGAACATTACCGAAGGTTCTGACGATGCGCGTATCGATGCCGCCATCGCCGCAACCCGCAGCTTCTTTGAACAGATGGGTGTACCAACCCGCTTCTCCGACTACGGTCTGGACGGCAGCTCCATTCCGGCACTGCTGAAAAAACTTGAAGAGCACGGTATGACCAAACTGGGTGAAAATCAGGACATTACCCTGGACGTGAGCCGTCGTATTTACGAAGCCGCGCGTTAATATTTACCCAATAAAAAGCGGCATCTACGCCGCTTTCACCCGCCACCGACGCAAGAACGTGGCGGGGAAAATCCAGCGCAGATAACGCATCTGTAGCTTGAAAGACGACAAGTTTAGCTGTCGTTTTTGCGTTTATAGACCAGACTTGATCCTACAAACCTTACCAGGGCATGCCCTGATAAGCTGTAAAAAAGGAGAAATGCATGACACATCCAACCGTGATTAAACTGCACGATGGCAATGTAATGCCGCAGTTGGGCCTGGGCGTTTGGCAGGCTAGCAACGAAGAAGTCGTTACCGCGATCCATAAGGCTATTGAAGTAGGCTATCGGTCTATTGATACCGCCGCCGCGTACAAAAACGAGTCGGGAGTCGGCAAAGCTATCAGCAGCGCAGGCGTGCCTCGCGAAGACCTGTTCATCACCTCTAAGCTTTGGAATGACGCCCATCAGCGGCCTGCAGAGGCGCTGCAAGAAAGTCTGGAACATCTTCAGCTCGACTATCTCGATCTGTATCTTATCCACTGGCCCGTCCCGGCGATTGATCATTATGTTGAAGCCTGGAAGGGACTGATTGAATTGCAAAAACAGGGCCTGGTGAAAAGCATCGGCGTCTGTAACTTCCAGGTTCCGCACCTGCAACGGCTCATTGATGAGACCGGCGTTGCACCGGTGATTAACCAGATTGAGCTTCACCCTCTGCTACAGCAGCGCCAGCTCAACACCTGGAATGCGATGCATAAAATCCAGACCGAATCCTGGAGCCCGCTGGCTCAGGGCGGCGCGGGGGTGTTCGATCAGAAAATTATCCACAAGCTTGCGGATAAATATGGCAAAACCCCGGCACAAATCGTCATTCGCTGGCACCTGGACAGCGGCCTGGTCGTGATCCCGAAATCGGTGACGCCATCGCGTATCGCTGAGAACTTTGACGTCTGGGATTTCCGTCTGGATAAAGATGAACTGAGTGAAATCACCAAACTTGACCAAAACAAACGTCTGGGACCAGACCCGGATCAGTTTGGCGGTTAATTCTTTCTGCGCCATCAGTGCGAACGGCGCATTTTTTAAAGGCCCCGGAGTCTTCTCCGGGGCCTTTGACGTCTTAACGTGATGCCGGTTTTGGGCGCTTTTTGCCTTTGTTATCCGCAGGCGTCTGGCGCTGATGCGCCACCGGAGTGTGCTTCGTCAGCGCCGGGCGAGTATGACGGTTCTGGCGGCGAGCTTCGCGCATTTCATCAAGGGTTGGCGCCGGTACCAGGCAATCGCGACGACTGCCGATCAGGTGCTTTTTACCCATCGTTTCCAGCGCCTGACGAATCAGCGGCCAGTTAGCCGGATCGTGATAGCGCAGCAACGCTTTGTGCAAACGACGCTGTTTATCGCCCTTCGGAATCACCACGTCTTCACTCTTATAACCAATCTTACCCAGTGGGTTCTTACCGGTGTAATACATGGTGGTCGAGTTGGCCAACGGCGACGGATAGAAGTTCTGCACCTGATCGAGACGGAAGCGACGCTGTTTCAGCCACAGCGCCAGGTTAACCATGTCTTCATCACGCGTCCCCGGATGCGCGGAGATAAAGTACGGGATCAGATACTGCTCTTTACCCGCCTGTTTTGAATAGGTATCAAACAGCTCTTTAAAGCGGTCATAGGTGCCCATGCCCGGCTTCATCATCTTCGACAGCGGCCCTTCCTCGGTATGTTCCGGCGCAATCTTCAGGTAGCCCCCCACATGATGGGTTGCCAACTCTTTGATATAGCGCGGGTCTTCAACCGCAATGTCATAACGTACGCCAGAGGCGATAAGGATTTTTTTGATGCCTTTCAGTTCACGGGCACGACGATAGAGGTTGATTGTCGGCTCGTGGTTGGTATCCATATGCGTACAGATGTCCGGGTACACGCAGGAAAGACGACGGCAGGTTTGTTCAGCACGCGGCGACTTACAGCGCAACATATACATGTTGGCGGTAGGGCCACCGAGGTCGGAGATAATCCCAGTAAAACCGGGAACCGTGTCGCGAATGGCTTCGATTTCATTAACAATCGAATCTTCTGAACGGCTCTGAATAATACGCCCTTCGTGCTCGGTGATAGAACAGAATGAACAACCACCAAAACAGCCGCGCATGATGTTGATCGAGAAGCGAATCATATCGTACGCCGGGATACGGGCATCGCCGTATGACGGATGCGGAATACGCTGATACGGCAGCGCAAACACGCTGTCCATCTCTTCGGTCGACAGCGGGATGGCCGGCGGGTTAACCCAAATATAGCGTTCGCCGTGTTTTTGCATCAGTGCACGAGCGCAGCCCGGGTTGGTTTCATGGTGCAAAATTCGTGAAGCGTGCGCATAAAGAACTTTGTCCCCTTTCACCTTCTCGAAGGAAGGCAGCAGAACGTAAGTCTTTTCCCACGGCTTTGGACGCGGCGGCTGAACGGTAACACGCTTGGCTTCCTGCTTCGGCGGTGCCACGGTTTTGTTGTCAGCGCACGGCAGGTCTTCACCGTACGGATGTGGAATCGGGTCGATTTTGCCCGGTGTGTCGAGGCGCGTAGAGTCAACGCCGCTCCAGCCCGGCAACGCTTCTTTCACCATAATGGCGGTGTTACGCACGTCGCGGATATGGGCGATAGGCTCGCCGGCGGCTAGACGATGTGCCACTTCCACCAGCGGACGCTCGCCGTTACCGAACATCAGCATATCGGCTTTCGAGTCGACCAGTACGGAACGGCGAACGGTATCGGACCAGTAATCGTAATGCGCGGTGCGGCGCAGGCTGGCTTCAATACCGCCAAGAATGACCGGCACATCTTTCCACGCTTCTTTACAGCGCTGGGTATAGACCAGCGTCGCGCGGTCCGGGCGTTTCCCGGCAACGTTACCCGCCGTATAGGCATCGTCATGGCGCAACTTGCGGTCTGCGGTATAGCGGTTGATCATCGAATCCATGTTGCCGGCGGTAACGCCAAAGAACAGGTTTGGTTTACCCAAACGCATAAAGTCGTCTTTGCTGTTCCAGTCCGGCTGGGCGATGATCCCCACGCGGAAGCCCTGAGCTTCCAGCATACGGCCACAAATCGCCATCCCAAAGCTTGGGTGGTCAACGTAGGCGTCGCCGGTTACCAGAATGATGTCGCAGCTATCCCAGCCAAGTTGATCCATCTCTTCACGTGACATCGGCAAAAATGGAGCCGGCCCAAAACAGGCGGCCCAGTACTGCGGCCAGGAGAAAAGGTCGCGATCCGGTTGGATCAGGGAGATAGCGCTCATTATGCTTCCAAAAAAATGGTAAAAAAATAATCAAAGGCCGGGGATTATAAGCCCGAATGGCCTATGAATGAAGTGGGATTAGTAACGAAGTTGTCACCCCGGCGTTGCGGCGCACTGCCGGGTGGTATCGCTGGCGACGGTCGATCGATGACGCCGCCAGGATTTTCTTAGTTATGGCGCGGGGTTAACCAGAATCTGACCAATCGAACCGCGGTCGGCCAACTCCAGCGTCTGGCTGGCATACTGGAACGGGAAGTGCGGCCAGGACGGTTGGGCGTAATAGACCAACAGCTCTACCTGACCATCAATCCACACGGTATCTTTCCAGCCGCGGTCTTCCGGCATCGGCGTTGCGCCGTTGACGTTGCGGACCTGGAACATCACCCCTTCAATATGGAACGACTGCGGCGCATCGGCGCGTACCGTCCAGCGCTCCCAGGTCCCTTGTTGGGCGGTGATATCAATACGCTGTGGATCCCAACGCTGGCCGTTAATCCCGGGGTCATCGCCCAGCAGGATATCGCGACTGCGAATTGGCGTGCCGCTGAGGAATTCAGTCGGCAATATACGCATTGGTAAGTTATCGGTCACTAACGGCAGAAGCCCCGTAGGACGCAGGGTCAGGACCAGCGTAGAGATCAAAATGCTCGACGGTTCAAAGAAGCCGCGAATGCGCTCCATAATGCTGGCAGACTCACCGCAGGTGATCGACACCTCGTCACCATTGGTCATATCGACCAGCACTTCACGGCGCTCACCGGGGGCGAGAGAAATCTGCTTCGCTGAGACCGGTGCAGGCAGGAAGCCTTGATCGCTGGAGATAACGTGCAGCGGACGCCCGTCGCTCATCTGTAGCAAATAGCGGCGGGAGTTGGAGGCGTTCAACAGGCGCAGGCGTACCCAGCCGCGCGACACTTCCACATACGGCCCCTGTACACCGTTGACCAGCAGCGTATCGCCGACAAAACCACCGCTGCCCGGCTCGTCGTATACCGGCGTGCCAAAGTTATCCAAACGCTTATCCTGAATAATGACCGGGAAGTCATCAACACCGTAGTGGTTGGGGAAAGGTAAGGACTTACTAACTTCATCCTCCACCAGCCACATCCCCGCCAGGCCGTTATAGACCTGCTGCGCCATATGGTTTGGCGTGTTGGCGTGGTACCACAGCGTTGCGGCACTCTGGCGAATGGGCAGCACCGGCGCCCAATCGGCATTCGGCGTCATCATACGCGCTGCGCCGCCGATGAGTGGCCCTGGAACCTGTAAACCGCGAACGGTCATCGCAACGTTTTCAGTCAGTCGGTTGCTGTAGATAAGCTTAACGTCATCACCTTTCCAGACGCGGATTGTCGGCCCAAGATAGCGGCCATTAATCCCCCACACGTTCGCGCGGGTGCCTTGAGAAAAGGACCAGTGCGTACGCTGCATGGTTAAGAAAAGCGGCTGCCCGCGACGGGACTCCAGCAAAGGCGGAACCGGCAGAGGGAGTTGCTTTCCTGCGGCCTGCGCCCTCATCGGCACGGCGCCCGCACAAAGCGCAACGCCCGAAGCCTGAATAAACTGACGCCGACTGAGTGACATATAAGCTCCATCAAAACTGACAATCAAAAATGGGAAATCAATTTCCCTACAGCAAAACGACATGCCACGCGGACGACAACCCGCGTGGCGATGCAATATTACACTTTACCGGCAGACTCACGCTCGGCGACTTCCCGATCCAGTTCGTCAATTTTGGCCTTCATCACTTCACGGCAATGCTTCGCCAAATCACGCACCTGGTCTTTGCTCCACGCGCTGGTATCGATAGGCGGCAGCATTTCGACAATCACCAGACCGTTATTCCAGCGATTGAGTTTAATCTTGTTCGACGTATTGGAAACGCAGACCGGAATAATCGGCACACCTGCGGCAATGGCGGCATGGAACGCGCCGGTTTTAAACGGCAGCAGGCCACGACCACGGCTGCGGGTTCCTTCCGGGAACATCCAGAAAGAGATTTTACGTTTATTAAATGAATTCACCACTTCAGCAATCGTGCTGTGCGCGGCGGCGCGGTTATTACGATCGATAAGCAGGTTGCCCGTCAGCCAATAAATCTGACCAAAAAACGGGATCCATACCAGGCTCTTTTTACCGACGGTCACGGTCGGCGGCTGCACAATATTAGCGGCCGTCACCATATCGTAGTTGTTCTGGTGGTTAGCAATATAGATGGCGTTACCGTAGCTCTCGGCATCCGCGGGTTTGCGGGTCTCAACCTTTAAACCAAAAATGGGCGCCATACGACCGAACATGCGACCGAAAGTGGAAACATGCTTTGGATTGCGCGGGCTGAACAAGCAATAGATACAGCCAAAAATACAGACCAGAATGCAATAAATGACAACAATAATGACACGTAAAATGAATAGCATAGCGTCCTCTGAACCCTGAACCGCTTAGAATTATACCCGTCATATTGAATGATGGCGCGCGCAAGACGCACAGGCACCACAGACAATTCACGGGGCATATAAACACATCCTCCTTCAATCCGTCTCTCCCTTTCGGGACCGGCGCTCAAGCCGCGCACAACGCAAAAGCGCTTTGTGACGAGGCAGGAATGAAGATGTGTATAGACCGGACAAGGCTTTGTTACTTGCAGACCCCTGCAAAAGGGTATTGTTAATCGCAATGACTGAATTAACAACGATTTTGTGTAATTCAAATCTCCCCCCGTCTGACGACGGGGGAAGGATATTACTCTTCGCTGTCGCCTGCCGAAGCACGCTGCGGCGAATCTATCTCAACGCGGTCGATTTTCTGCAGTCCGCGCATCAGCGTACCGCGACGTCCGCGCTCACCGGTGACTTTCTGCAGCTCTTCCGGACGCAGCTTGATCTTACGTTTACCTACGTGGAAGGTCAGCGTACTTTGCGGCGGCAGAACGTAGAGGTGCGCCAGGCTATCAACGCCGCTCGCCGCTTCCGCTGACGGGATGTTGATAATCTTATTGCCCTTACCTTTCGACAGCTGCGGCAGATCGCTTAATGGGAACATCAGCATACGGCCTGCGCTGGTGATTGCCAGCAGCATATCCGACTCATCTTCTACCACCAGCGGCGGCATGACCTGAGCGTTTTCCGGCAGAGAAATCAGCGCCTTACCCGCGCGGTTGCGGGCAACCAGATCGTTGAAGGTACACAGGAAGCCGTAACCCGCATCGGAAGCCATCAGCAGTTTACGATCGTCGCTTTCCATCAGCATATGTTCAACCGTTGCACCAGGCGGCAGCGTCAGCTTGCCGGTGAGCGGTTCGCCTTGACCGCGCGCGGACGGTAGCGTAATCGGGTCGATGGCATAGCTACGCCCCGTGGTATCAACAAACACCACTGGCTGGTTACTCTTCCCTTTCACCGAGGCTTTCCAGCTATCGCCGGATTTATAACTGAGCCCCTGTGCGTCAATATCGTGGCCTTTGGCGCTACGCACCCAGCCCATCTGCGACAGCACGATCGTCACCGGCTCGGATGGCTGCATGTCGTGCTCGCTCATGGCCTTCGCTTCTTCGCGCTCGCGCAGCGGGGAGCGACGGTCATCGCCAAAGGTGTCGGAGTCGGCCTGCAGCTCTTTCTTCAGCAGGTTACTCATCTTACGCTCGGAGGCCAGAATCGCCTGCAGCTGATCGCGTTCTTTGGCTAAATCGTCCTGCTCACCGCGAATCTTCACTTCTTCCAGCTTGGCGAGATGACGCAGTTTCAGCTCAAGAATCGCTTCCGCCTGAGTTTCGCTGATACCAAAGCGCGACATCAGAGCCGGCTTCGGTTCATCTTCCGTACGGATTATCTCAATCACTTCATCAATGTTGAGGAACGCTACCAGCAAACCTTCGAGGATATGCAGGCGCTTAAGCACTTTTTCCAGACGGTAGTTCAGGCGACGACGAACGGTATCGCGGCGGAAGGCCAGCCATTCGGTCAGAATCTCCAGCAGGTTTTTCACCGCCGGACGACCGTCGAGGCCAATCATGTTCAGGTTGATACGGTAGCTTTTTTCCAGGTCGGTGGTGGCGAACAGGTGATTCATCACCGGCTCAACATCCACACGGTTGGAACGCGGCACAATCACCAGGCGCGTCGGGTTCTCGTGATCGGATTCATCACGCAGGTCATCGACCATCGGCAGCTTTTTATTACGCATCTGTGCTGCAATCTGTTCCAGCACTTTGGCACCGGAAACCTGATGCGGCAGCGCGGTAATCACCACCGCACCGTCTTCTTTATGCCACACCGCACGCATACGCACGGAGCCGCGACCGTTCTGGTAGATTTTACGAATTTCCGCGCGCGGCGTGATGATTTCTGCTTCCGTCGGATAGTCCGGCCCCTGCACGATATCCAGCACTTCATCGAGGCTGGTATTCGGTTTTTCAATCAGGGTGATAGCCGCTTTGGCCACTTCACGCAGGTTGTGCGGCGGAATATCCGTTGCCATGCCGACTGCGATACCGGTGGTGCCGTTTAGCAGGATATTTGGCAGGCGCGCAGGTAGCATCTTCGGCTCCTGCAGCGTGCCATCAAAGTTCGGCGTCCAATCGGCCGTCCCCTGACCCAGTTCGCTTAACAGCAGCTCGGCATATTTAGACAGGCGGGATTCGGTGTAACGCATTGCCGCGAATGATTTCGGATCATCCGGCGCCCCCCAGTTCCCTTGACCGTCCACTAGTGGATAGCGATAAGAGAATGGCTGCGCCATCAGTACCATCGCTTCATAACAGGCGCTATCGCCGTGCGGATGGTACTTACCCAATACGTCACCGACGGTACGGGCGGATTTTTTAAATTTGGCGCTGGCGTTCAGCCCCAGCTCCGACATCGCATAGACGATGCGGCGCTGTACCGGCTTTAAGCCGTCACCGATAAACGGCAATGCCCTGTCCATGATGACGTACATGGAATAGTTTAAGTAGGCGTTTTCCGTGAATTCATGTAGCGCAAGGCGCTCTGCCATATCGCTCATTAACTGGGGATCCTCAATCTGCATGCTGACCGTACGGACGGCAATATTGCCGCAGATAATAACCTATCTCACGTTCTGAGTCACAGCCCGTGAGATAGGTTGCAGGATGGTTAACGCAGCGGTAAATAAATATCCGTTTGCAGCTCGTGCTCCGGCACATCATTGACGAAATTGAGATAGTGGAAAAACACCGGCGCATCGCGCAGCGTCTCACCGCTACCCGGCAGCCAATCGCGGAACATCGCCCAAACGGTCTGGGAAAGATTATCCAGCGAACCACTGTGGTGCCCAACGGCATAGCGTCCACCCTCAATTTCACCGTTGATTACGCCAAAATCATTCTCTGGAACTGGTGCCGACACGCTGCCGCAAACATCAAAGCGAAAGGCATCGGCAGAAGTGGTCGCCGGGTCATCCCAGGCGATACCAAAAGTTTTACTTTCGCGTACCGGTGATAAGCCGGTGCTTTTACGCCAGGCGATAAACGTCGCGGCGCTGTCGTTAACGAGTTCCGGGCTACCCCGGTGTTGCAGCATCGCCACCTGAGTTTTCGGGAAATCGACTATCTTCACTTCCATCGTTTGCAGCTCCTGTGAGGCCATTTTCGGGACGCGCTGGTGCCAGTCCAGCCAGTCCGGCCGCTGGCGGAACTGACGGGGACTTTTACCAAACGCGGTTTTGAAGGCACGGCTGAACGATTCAGGGCTCTGAAATCCGGCATCCAGCGCAATATCAATCACCTTATCCTGCGGATTAAACGCCAGCCGCCAGGAAGCCCGGCGCAGGCGCAGCCACTGAATATAGCGATACAGTGGCTGACCGCTAAAGACCAGAAACTGGCGGTGAAAATGATAAGGTGAGCAGCACGCCAGAGTGCTGAGTTTCTCCAGCGTCAGCGGCTCATCCAGATGGCGGGCGATATAGTCGCACACCATCGAGAAGCGCTCGCGGTAGGCCGTTGTGATTGCATCGTTCATGGCATCCTCCTGATGACCTACTTTGCCTTTTCAGCCAGGTATAATCCTGACCGATCTTGCGCAATGCAGTCGAAAGTGAGGCGCTGAAACAAGCGTTAGTTGCTGACTTTACGGATCTGCTTCACATCAATTTCAACCGAGTTCCAGTCTTTGTCCACTTCCCCCTGAATTTCAACCACGTCCTGCGGGGTGATGGTCTGGCCGTTCCAGCGTTTATGGTCGATATCGACGTTCACGGTGCCGCTGGAATCTTTGAAAATATACAGATCGTCGGAGACGCGCTCGATGATATTACCGCGCAGAGTGACCCAGGTATCATCACGCATCGATTTGGCGTTCGTCGCCGTGGTCACCGTACCGTTTGGTCCGACGAAGCCACCGGCTTGTGAAGTGGTGGTGCTGGTTGGGCCGGAAAAACCGCCCTGATTAGCCGCAAAAGCAGGGGCTGAGGCCAGAGCCAGAACGGCGACGATAGCAGCAATTTTCTTCATGATATATTCTCCCTTTTTTGGTTTCTGACGCTCATTACACACGCCAATTCTTAACAACTTCTTAAGGGAAAAAAAGATTTATTATTGCTGTACGTAGCAGCAAAGGCGCGGTTTACTTGGCTTATCGGGCTGTTGGCAAGGAGGGGCGAATGCGAATTTTATTAGTGGAAGATGACAAGCTGATTGGCGACGGGATTAAAACCGGATTGGGTAAAATGGGCTTTAGCGTCGATTGGTTCACCCGTGGCGAAGAGGGCAAAATTGCGCTCTACAGTGCGCCCTATGATGCGGTTATCCTCGACCTGACGCTTCCCGGCATTGATGGACTTGATATTTTGCGCGAGTGGCGCGAAAAATCCCATCGCGAGCCGGTGCTGATCCTGACCGCACGTGATGCGCTGAACCAGCGCGTGGAAGGGCTGCGCCTCGGCGCCGACGACTACCTGTGCAAGCCCTTCGCCCTGATTGAAGTCGCCGCGCGGCTGGAAGCATTAATTCGCCGCGCGCATGGACAAACCAGCAGCGTATTGCGCCACGGCGGCGTCGAGCTCTGTCCGGGGAAACTGGTCGCCACCCTTGACGGAGAACCGCTGACGCTGAAACCAAAAGAGTTCGCGCTGCTGGAACTGCTATTACGTAACGCCGGGCGCGTGCTGCCGCGTAAGCTGATTGAAGAGAAGCTTTATAGCTGGGATGAAGAGGTCACCAGCAACGCCATTGAAGTCCACGTCCACCATCTGCGCCGTAAACTCGGCAGCCACTTTATCCGCACCGTTCACGGTATCGGCTACACCCTGGGTGAACAATGAATCTGCTCCGCCGCCTGAGTTTGCGCTTTCGCCTGACGCTGCTGTTTATGCTGCTCGCTGCCGTGGCGTGGTGTTTTGCCAGCGTCATCGCCTGGAAGCAAACCACCCATAAGCTCGACAAGCTGTTCGATACCCAACAGATGCTGTTCGCTAAACGCATTAGCGCCATGGACTTCGCCGATCTGCCCACCTCACGGCAGTGGGTTCGCGCGCCGAAAAAGATCAAACACGGGCATCTGGACGACGATGCGCTGGCCTTTGCCATCTATACCGTCGACGGCCAAATGGTGCTCCATGACGGCGAGAACGGGCCATACATCCCGTATCATTATCGCCGTGAAGGCTTTGATGATGGCCGGCTGAGTAATGATGACGATCGCTGGCGTTTCCTGTGGCTCACCACCGCCGATAAGAAATACCGCATCGTGGTCGGCCAGGAGTGGGATTACCGCCGGGAGATGGCGCTCGATATCATCACCGGCCAGCTCACACCCTGGCTGATTGCCCTGCCGGTGATGTTTTTACTGCTGATACTGCTGCTAAGCCGTGAACTGGCACCGCTGAAAAAGCTAACCCGCACGCTGCGTCAACGCGATCCGGACGCCAGCGACCCGCTCGACACCAAGGGGGTGCCAAGTGAAGTCCGGCCGCTGCTGGATGCCTTGAACCAGCTATTCCGCCGCACCCACGACATGATGACCCGCGAGCGCCGCTTTACCTCAGACGCCGCCCACGAGCTACGCAGCCCGCTGACTGCGCTGCGGGTACAGGCAGAAGTCGCGCAAATGTCGCAGGACGATCCGGAAAGCCAAAGCAAAGCGCTGCTGCAGCTGCACGCCGGGATCGATCGCGCCACCCGCCTGGTGGAACAGCTCCTGACGCTCTCCCGCCTCGATTCGCTGGAGCAGTTGGCCGATGTGCAGACGGTCAATCTCGCCGATTTACTGCAATCTTCGGTGATGGATATCTACCATTCGGCGCAGAAAGCCGACATTGAAATTCGCCTGCATCTCCATGCCCAGCAGGTCAACCGCACCGCACAACCGCTACTGCTCGGCCTTCTGGTACGCAATTTATTGGATAATGCCGTGCGCTACAGCCCTCCGGGCAGCGTGGTGGACGTCACCCTCGGGCGCGACAGTTTTAGCGTCTGCGACAATGGCCCGGGCATCAGCCCAGAGGCGCTGGCCCGCATCGGCGAACGTTTCTATCGTCCTCCGGGACAAGATGAAACGGGTAGCGGATTGGGGTTATCAATTGTGCAGCGCATTGCAGCACTGCATAAAATGTCGGTCACCTTTAGCAACGCGCCGGGTGGCGGCTTCCGGGTTGAGCTCCGTTGGTAGGCTGATTATTGCGTTTTTAGCAAAATACTTTGCACATTTTATACATTTAATCGCTGTACTGAGCCGAGTATCATTGCTGACAAACGCAATTTCCTGAGGACAAATAATGAGCAACATCCTGATCGTCAACGGCGCAAAAAAATTCGGTCACTCTAACGGCCAGCTTAACGACACCCTGACTGAAGTCGCGGAGACCTATCTGCGCGACCTCGGGCATGATGTTAAAGTCGTTCGCGCCGATGGCGACTACGACGTGAAAGCAGAAGTACAAAATTTCCTGTGGGCTGACACCGTTATCTGGCAAATGCCGGGTTGGTGGATGGGCGCACCGTGGACCGTGAAAAAATACATCGATGACGTCTTCACCGAAGGTCACGGCTCTCTGTACGCCAGCGATGGTCGTACCCGTTCAGACGCCAGTAAAAAATACGGTTCCGGCGGTCTGATTCAGGGCAAAACCTATATGCTGTCCCTGACCTGGAACGCACCGATGGAAGCCTTCACCGAGAAAGATCAGTTCTTCCACGGCGTGGGCGTTGACGGCGTTTACCTGCCGTTCCACAAAGCCAACCAGTTCCTGGGAATGGAAGCACTGCCGACCTTTATCACCAATGACGTTATCAAAATGCCGGACGTTCCACGTTATGTTGCAGAATACCGCGAGCATCTTGGGAAGATTTTTGCTTAACTGTGAGACTGGAATTAGAAGGAGTTAATCATGTTGACAGTTATTGCTGAAATCCGTACTCGTCCTGGCCAACACCACCGTCAGGCGGTACTGGAACAATTCACGAAAATTATCCCAACCGTTCTCAAAGAAGACGGCTGCCACGGCTATGCACCGATGGTTGATACCGCGGCGGGCGTGAGCTTCCAGACCACTGCACCAGACTCTATCGTGATGGTAGAAGTGTGGGAGAGCGTTGCTCACCTTGAGGCACACCTGCAAACTCCACACATGAAAGCGTGGAGCGAAGCGGTAAAAGGTGACGTTCTGGATACCACAATTCGTATTCTGGAAGCGGGCGTTTAATCCCCTCCCTGCCCCTCGCCATTGCGTAGAGGGGCCCATCAACGCATTACCCCTCACCTGCTATGCTTATTCTGTCTTCATGTTCAACAGGAGGAATGGAATGGGCATTTTTAATTTTGTCAAAGAAGCCGGCGAAAAGCTGTGGGACAGTTTGACTGACCATGGTGGGCAAGGCGATAAAGTCACCGAACATCTCAAGAAATTGAATATTCCCGGCGCGGATAAAGTCCAGGTTAACATCACCGATGGTAAGGCCAGCGTAAGCGGCGACGGCTTGACGCAGGAGCAGAAAGAGAAAATCCAGGTGGCGGTGGGGAATATCGCCGGTGTCAGCGAAGTTGAGAACAACATTACTGCAACCGATAGCCATGATGAGGCGACCTACTACACGGTCAAATCAGGCGATACGCTAAGCGCTATCTCTAAAACGGTCTACGGCAACGCCAATCTGTATAACAAAATCTTCGAGGCTAATCGCCCTATGCTTTCCAGCCCGGACAAGATTTACCCGGGGCAAACGCTGCGAATTCCGCACAACTGATATCAGGCGGCAACCCTCTCCCGAGGCAGGGAGAGGGTAAACACCCTCTTACCAGTACAGCTTCCAGCTCTGCGTCATGCGTACCAGTGCTTCCACATAGAAGTAATCGCCCCAGCTACAGCACTCGTCCACACCTTTATCGCTGGCCAAGTGATACACCGAATGCTTCAGTATGCCGGTCCCCGGCTCATCTACGCCCATCAGGTAATATTTTGATAGCGATGACATCATGCCCATCGCCCACTGCTGATAGCGCTCACGATCGGGATCGGTCGTCGGCAGATGTTTCACCAGCTCAAGCAGGCCGCAAACCGCAATCGCCGCAGACGACGAATCGCGCAGCGCATCTGTTCCCACCAGTGCCAGATCCCAATGACAGACAGCATCTTCCGGCAGGCGGTTCAGAAAATAGTTGGCCAGCTTTTTCGACAGGTTAATCAGCTCCTTATCTCCGGTGTAGAGGAAGCTCAGCATAAAGCCATAAATCCCCCACGCCTGTCCCCGCGACCAGCACGAATCATCCGCATAGCCCTGCTGGGTTTTACCAAAGCGCGGCGCGCCGGTCTGCACATCCATATAGTAGGTGTGGTAGGTCGACGCATCGTCACGCACCAGATATTTCGCCGACTGGCGAACGTGCGCGCGCGCCGCATCGGCAAAGCGCGGATCGCCGGTTTGCTCGGTTGCCCAGTAGAGCAGTGGCAGGTTCATGGTGCAATCGATGATCATGCGCCCCGCCTGCTCCGGATCGGTCAGCACGCCCCAAGCCTGGATGATTTCTGCTTTTCGATGGAAACGCTCTAACAGCGCTTCCGACGCCTGCAGCGAGAAGCCTCGCGCATCGCGATTGCCGGTCAGACGCCACGCCGAAACGCAGGAAAGCGTATACAGGAAGCCCAGATCGTGGGTGTTGGTGTCCTGTCGCCCAGCGATACGCAAGCCGAACGAGCGAACATGTTTCTCGGCCAGCGCGCGGTATTTCTCATCGCCGGTCATCTCCCACGCCAGCCAAAGCTGGCCGGTCCAGAAACTGGTGGTCCATTCCACGTTTTCCGTTAACGGGTAGTAGCCATTTACACAGGCTTCCGCAGGAAACTTATCACCGAAATCCGTTAAATGACGGCTAATCAGCTTAAGGACGTGGCTACGTGCCGAGCACAGTTCATCGTTAAACGCCTGTAGATTAACGGGAGCTCCCGGGTATTCGCGCAGTTTTTCCAGAGCGATATGGTTTAACATTTTCGGTTCCTTCATTCAGTAGAGCTTATTTAGAAATACCGTTTTCAGCCATATCCAGCACAGGCTGGCGGTGATTCTGGCGTTTACAAGCGGATAAAGTGAAAGCAGAGACAAGGGTGAAGAACAGCGCAATGCCGCCCATGATCATGTAGGTCTTCTCAAAGCCAATACGGTCGTACAGCAAACCCGCAGGCGAAGAAACCACGACGTTGCCGATATACAGCATGGCCTGGTAGCCCAATAAATACATGGTGGCATTAACACGCTTATCGAAGTGTTCCGCGATATATTTAAATACCGACACCAGCAGCAGACAAATTTCCAGACCGTACAGCGGTTTAATCACGGAAATAAGCAAGTGAGAATCACAGATCCCGGAAATGATTAGACGAGCGCCGACTAACACTCCCACAATTAACAGACCACGTTTCGCGCCAATATAATTGACGAACATCGGCATAAAGATATACATGACGAATTCGGTGCCGGACTGTACCGTACCCAGCAGACCAAATACCGTATTCCCTTCATGAACATCGCTAAAGAAGGTGACGAAATAGCGCGAGAACTGCTGCTCGGCGACAAACATCATCCACGCAACGCCCGCTACGTACAGGCAGAAGGCCCAGAATTTGCCGCTTTTCAGCAAGTCATAAACATCCCTAAGGACAATCTTATCTTTCGAGATTACCGTGTCAGCATTGCTGGTTTGAGTATCCACCTTCAAGCTTATCAGCACCGCCAGCATTACCAGTGATGCCACGCTGCCCATAATGAAGTTATAGGCCGGTGAGATATTAAATAGCAGGCCAGAGAACGATGAGGCGACAGCCCACCCGAGCGAACCCCACATACGAATCTGGCCAAACTCCATGCTGTTAAGACGGCTGTAGCGATCGGCGTAGGATTCACAGGCAGCAACACCCGCATACCACGCAAAGCTCAGATAAATAGCCCCGACCACAATCCCCACCATGGTGTGTGACAGCAGCAGCGGCTGGTAAACATAAATAAAGAACGGCGCCATTAAGGCCGACATGATGACCACAAAATAGAGCAGATATTTACTCATGCCGATTTTATCAAGAATATAGCCATAAATCGGTTTGAGGATTACTGAGAAAATACCGTTCACGGCAAATACGGTACCAATAACCGCACCGCTGAGCTCAGCTTTTTGTCCTAACCAAATGGCAAACAAGCCAATACTGGCTGACCAGGTAAAAAAGTATAAAAAGATAAAAGAGCTTATTTTGTAATATTCCAGCCTGTTTTGAGACGATATTTTTTCCATACAGCCCTCGACAAAACGTTGTAGGGTGCGCTCTGAATATTGATTTCAGAGCGTGCCAGAGGTTTTTTATTAATGACTATTTTTAAAGATGCAGAGAAAGGGTTTTTCCGCAGCGGTTATCCGTCACCTGAAGCGTATTATTATCAATGCGCAACGATGGCAGGATCGACAGTGACGCAGCGCTATCGCCGCTGGAGGCGACCGCACAGCACAGCCAGTGTTCACCGGGTTCAATTTCGCCGGTCAGGGTCGGAATGACCGCACATTCCGCAAACATGACGCTGCTGTTCGGTGGGGTCACCACGCTATCGCCCTGCCGATCAGCGCTCTGAAATGCGATATTGGCAATCACACTTACGCCGTTTTCGGCGCGGACTCGGCTTAACCCTGTCCGAGATTCGACGTCCGCCTTCATCACCGCAAAACCACCTTCTACCGTTTGCAGGCGTCGTGCAGTATTCACGCGATGTGCACGCACGTGCCATTCGCCGCACGGAATCAGCCAGGTTTCAATCTGGACGTCGTGCCACGGCAGCCAGCGGGAATAGATTGCGCCGTCCACCATTTCTACGCTCTCGCACTCGCGGCGACCGCGCCAGTAGTTGTCGCTATCGGAAAGGAGCAACATCGAGTCACAGGCCGCGTGCTTAATACCGTAGCGACCCCGTTCAATGGTGAAGCCAAAGCGGGTGGAATAGGCGAATTTGGTATATTTCGCCTCGGTATTCACGTAGTTGTTCAGCTCCAGCTGGCCGGAAGTCAGCATCACCACGTGCTGTGAGTTTTCGTGGTGCTGTAAGATTTGCTGGGCGGGGATAATGGCGTGAACCGGGGACAATTCCGGCAGTGGTAGCTCTTGTGCCTGCCAGAAATCACTGTCCGACGGTAGCGCCAGAATCAGGAACACCTTCAGCGCCCAGTACGGTGAGCCCGGCGCGTTATAGTCTTCGCACATCGCCAGATTCGGATAGGTGAAGCCGAGCGTTAAGATACCGTCGCGGTCGAAAATCGGTTGTTCCAGCCACCAGCGCAAGTGACGCAGGATAATGCCCTTCAACACGCCCGGTGAAAAGACGTCCAGCCCGGCAAAGGCCACGCCGCTCCAGAACGCCACCATCGCAAAGCGATAGGTCAGGCTGCGACCAAACGGCACCGAGGCACCATCGGCGGCAGAGAGGTAGATAAAATCTTTTGCGAACAGGCAAGCACGCTCACGCAACATCGCCGCACGCTCGGGGTCATCGTCCGCGTTCAACGTCGCGTAAATCAGCCCGTAGAAATGGAACGCCATCGAGATGTAATAATCTTTTGGTCGGCCAGGACCGTCGGAGTACCAGCCGCCACCGAGATAGTAGGCTTCCATCATCGTGAAGCGTCGATCGATAGCCGCCTGGTCGTACGGCATTCCCGCGCGCTTAAACCCGAGCTGGACGATAATGGCAAAGTAGTTCCAGTTGCTGTCCGGCATTTGGGCATCGGTAATTTGATTGAGCCAGCGATGCAGGTTCTTGAGCTCCGTTTCACTGAAGTGGTCGGTTAAAGTCTCCTGCATCAGCGCCAGACCCAGGCCGTAGGCTGCCATCTCAACCAGGCGCTGGTCGTACGGCCCGGTTTCCCCCCAGTAGGATGGGCTTTGCGGGTCGGTACCAAGCTTAATTGCCGTGATGTACTTGTCGCTAAACGGGACGTCAGCGCCGCCAGCCATGAGTGGGAACAGGCCCCAAAGCGCTCTCGATAAGCCCTCCATTTCCGCAATGTCCGTGCTGTAGTGCGTACTGGTTTTACCCAGCGAAAACTGCGCTACACCAGCGGGAAATTGTTTATCGAGAGCGCTCAGCATCGTCATCAGCGTTTGCGTCACGTCTGCTCGTGATGACAATATTTTTGATATTTCCGCCACTGTCCTGCCCCTTTATTTTACCATCCTCGAAAGTGGCTCAAGCATAGAGAATCCAGGTGTTGGAGAAATGTTAACCGGATCACAACTGATAGCAATCTCTGAACCACCACTTGATAAAATTTAAAACAGTGGTTTAGTAGTGAGATTAATGTCGGAAAAATTTAAATATATTGCACATGACTTCATCCTGGAATGCTGAGCATCTGGAGCTGATCACGCTGAACGACACCGTGGCGTCATTCAGCCGGCTTTTTGCCAATACCGTGCGCTACCATCACTGGCATCAATGTCTGGAAATTCTCTACGTGGAAGAGGGTTTTGGCGTGGTGATCGTGGATAATCGTCAGTACACCATGCGCCCCGGCAGGCTGTTTTTCTTCCCGCCGTTCACGCTGCATAAAATCATGGTCGATGAGAAAGCCCAGGACCGCTATCGGCGCACCATTATTCACGTTGATCAGCACGCTATTGCCAAACTTCTCCAGCATTTCCCCGAAAATCAGCGTCGTTTACAGGCGCTGTCTGCGCGGGGTCGACCGGCATTTGTGGCCGATTTAGCCGACATTCATTCCCATATCGATCACCTATTTAGTTTGTATGCCAGCATGGCCAGCGTCTCAGGGTTAAGTACCGAGCAGATAGCCACGATGTTGATGTCACTGTTCGGCATGCTGCCCGCGACGCAGGAGAAAATGGCGGAACCCACACAGGGAATCGCCAGCCCGGTGATGTTCTGGATTGAAGAGAACTACCGCCAAAAATTCAGTCTTGATGCGCTGGCCACAGAACTGAGGAAATCACGCAGTTATCTCTCGCGTCGTTTCCACGCTGAAACCGGCGAGCACATTCACGATTATCTCAATACTCTGCGTTTGCGCCGCGCCTGCGAACTGCTGCTACACAGCACGCTGCCGGTTAACGAGGTTGCTGGGCAGGTGGGATTTTCCGAAGTGACCTACTTTATTAGTTCATTTAAAAAGGGGATCGGCGAGACCCCCTTGCAGTACCGTAAGAATCACGCAGTGCGTCGTGAGGCTAGTGGAAGCGCCCCGGTAACCACAGCGAAATCATCGGGATGTAAGTGATAATAATCAGTACCATAAACAGCACGCAGTAGAACGGAATCATCGCTTTTACCACCGTTTCAATCTTCTGCCCGCTGACCGCGCTGGCGACGAACAGAACGGATCCCACCGGCGGTGTGATAAGCCCAATACCTAAGTTCATCATCATGATGATGCCAAAATGCACCGGGTCGATACCGAGCTGCACCACCACCGGCAGCAGGATCGGCGTCAGGATAAGAATCAGCGGAGCCATGTCCATCAGACAACCTAACAGCAGCAACATGATGTTGATAATCAGCAAGATAACGTACTTATTATCCGACAACGACAGCAGCGCCGCGGAGATCTCCTGCGGCAGCCCCACCAGCGTCATCACCGAGCCAAAGGCAGCGGCGAAGGCAATCAGCACCATCACCATGGTCACCGTTTTGATGGTGCGGTGAATCAGCTTTGGGAAATCCTTGAATTTATATTCGCGGTAAATAAAGAAGGTAACGAACATCGCCCAGATACAGGCAATCGCACCTGATTCGGTCGGCGTGAAAAAGCCGGAGAGAATGCCGCCGGAGATAATCACGATGGTGATGAGGCCCCAGATAGCATCGGAGGCAATCTTCAGCTTCCGTCTCAGTTCAACGCTCTCTTCCTTCGGGTAGTTATTTTTACGCGCAGCAATCATACACATGACGATGAGCGTAAAGCACAGTACCAGCGTCGGGATAATACCGGCCAGGAACATCGCAGGAATTGTCACCGCCGCGGTATTAGCCACAATCGCAAACAGTACCGAGTTATGGCTCGGTGGTACCAAAATTGCCTGCACGGAAGCGCTGGCAGTCAACACCGCACCGAACGAGCGCGGGTAACCTTTACGTTCCATCTCGGGGATCAGTACCGATCCGATCGACGCCGTATCCGCCACTGACGATCCGGAGATCGCACCAAACAGCGTCGAGGCCAGAATATTCACCAGCGAAAGTCCACCGCGGATCCAGCCAACGAACAGCCCGGCAAAATCCACTAACCGTCGAGCCATTCCCCCTTCTGCCATGATTGCGCCAGCAAAGACGAAAAAGGGAATTGTCAGCAGGTTGACGTTATCCGTGCTGTGAAAGATGGTGATAATCAGACCATCCAGTGAGAAATCGGCGAATGCGGTAACCACCACGGCGGTCAGGCCAACGGCGTAGGCCACCGGCATACCCACCGCCATCAGCACCACAAAAGTCACCACAAATATAATTAGCGTTAAGTCCATGGTTTCGCTCCTTAGTGGCCGACTTTCGGCGAGCCGTATTGCACCAGTTCACGATGCGACTGCGAGCCGTACAGCAGTTTTTCAACCACGAACAGCAGTGTAAAGAACGACCCCACCGGGATAGGCAGATGCGTGATACCCGAGGTCAGGAACGGCAGCGAAGGCACCACGTCCTGCCAGGCATCCATGCAGCCAATGATTCCCCAGTGAATAATAAACAAGCAGGTTGCCAGCATCGCCAGATCGACAAACACCGCCAGCGCCTTTTTCATCACCGGATTGATACGATCGACCAGCATGGTGATGGCGATATGGCTCCCCGCCCGATAGGCAGCGGCGGCGCCAACAAACGAGAACGTGATCATACAGATCTGCGAGAGCGGCTCCGGCCAGCTGGTTGAAGCGTGCGGTAAAAAACGCATCCACTCGGGAAAATCCGGACGAAAACGCGCGTAGATCCCCACCAGATAAATAAACGTCATAAATAACAGGCTGATCCCTGACAGCCAAATACAGATCCGATACACGCCATCCATGACCAGGACATAGATATTTTTCATTGTTATCTCCAGATCAAAACGGGCAGGCCAGCAGCTGCCGGCCTGCCGCCACGTGCATCATTTAGTATCCTGAATTTCCTGCATTAAGGTGCTGAACTGCTGTCCATACTTTTCACGCACCGGCGCGGTAGCATCGACAAACGGTTTTTTATCCACCGGGAGGAATTTCACCCCCTGGCTTTGCAGACGTTTTTTCGATTTCTCGACGTATTCCGCCCACAGCACGCGTTCTTCAGCCTGAGCTTCTTTCGCCAGCTTGGTGATCAGTGCCTGATCTTCAGCCGAGAGTTTGCTCCATTTACGTTTTGAGAAGGCGAGCACTTCCGGGATCATAAAATGTTCGGTCAGATCGAAATACTTGGTCCCGGCCACCACGTAGTTTTCGGTGTCGAAGGTCGGTTCGTTGTTTTCTGCAGCATCGATAACACCCGTTTGCAGGCTAGCAAAGACGTCACCCACCGGCAGGACAATTGGGTTTGCACCCAGAGCCTTAAAGGTATCGAGCCCAATGGGGTTGTTTTGCAGACGGATTTTTACCCCTTTCAGGTCATCCAGCGTCGTGATCGGCTTTTTGGTGATCAGGCTGCGCGAGCCCGCATCCATCCAGCCGAGGAAGACCAGCCCGAGATTACTGTCGGAGATTTCCTGTGCCAGTTTCGTTCCCACATCACCATCCAGCACTTTGTGCTGATGATCCATATCGCGGAAGACGAACGGCATGTTAAACACACTCACCTGAGGAAGGATGCCGCCGACAGGCGACATGGAGACACGCAGAATATCGATAGCGCCCGCGCGGGTTTTTTCCAGGGTAGTGCTTTCATCACCCATCTGCCCGCTCGGGAACATTCTGATGGAAAGCCGCCCGTCGGTTTGCGCGCTGAGCTTTTCACCCATGTGGATCACCGCGGCCGTGGTCGGATAATCAGCCGGATGCACATCAGAGGCGATGAACACCGTTTTTGCCATCGCCGCCGCAGACCCCATCAGTAACGAGAAAGATAGAACGCTTACTGCCAGTTTTCTTCTTAACATAGACGATTCTCTTTTGATTAAAGATAAAATTCACCATGCGAATCAATTGCCAGCACAGATTGACGTCCATGTTCAGAAGTATGTTTTATATCCAGCGAAAGAATATGGTAGAAGTCATACAACTAAAGTGTGACCTGTCATACCAAATTTCAAAATGGCATTTCAGAAATCGTAGAAGTTAGAGTTGAATCGATTAATTTGCCCAGGCAAAGCGTGAATAGCTAAAGCGAAAGGCATGTTTTGGGCGATAAAAAAGGAGACGCAAGCGTCTCCTTCTAAGTAATACCTTGTTCTTTATACGGAAATTAGGCTTCGATATCCGCCATGTCGCCTTTTTCCTGCAGCCAGTTGCGGCGATCTTCCGAACGCTTCTTGGCCAGCAGCATATCCATCGTAGCGTCAGTCTGCTGCTCGTCTTCATCGGTAATGAACAGCTGTACCAGACGACGGGTGTTAGGATCGAGTGTCGTTTCACGCAATTGCATCGGGTTCATTTCACCCAGACCTTTAAAGCGCTGCACGTTCGGTTTGCCTTTTTTACGCTTAAGCTGTTCCAGCACGCCGGCTTTCTCTTCTTCCGTCAGCGCGTAGTAAACCTCTTTACCCAGATCGATACGATACAGCGGCGGCAGCGCAACGTAGACATGACCTTCTTTCACCAGCGCACGGAAGTGCTTCACAAACAGCGCGCACAGCAACGTCGCAATGTGCAGTCCATCGGAGTCCGCATCCGCAAGAATACAGATCTTGCCGTAGCGCAGCTGGCTGAGATCCGTGCTGTCCGGATCAATACCAATAGCCACGGAGATGTCGTGCACTTCCTGCGACGCCAGAACCTCATCAGAGGAGACTTCCCAGGTATTCAGGATCTTACCTTTCAACGGCATGATCGCTTGATATTCACGATCGCGCGCCTGCTTGGCGGAGCCGCCTGCCGAGTCACCTTCGACGAGGAACAGTTCAGTACGATTAAGATCCTGCGCGGTACAGTCGGCCAGTTTTCCCGGCAGCGCAGGGCCGCTGGTCAGCTTTTTACGCACCACTTTTTTCGCCGCACGCAGGCGACGCTGAGCGCTGGAAATCGCCATTTCGGCCAGCAATTCAGCCGACTGAACGTTCTGGTTCAGCCACAGGCTAAAGGCATCTTTCACTACGCCAGAGACAAACGCCGCGCACTGGCGCGAAGAGAGTCGTTCTTTGGTCTGACCGGCAAACTGCGGATCCTGCATCTTCACGGAAAGCACGTAGGCGCAGCGATCCCAGATATCCTCCGCCGACAGCTTCACGCCGCGCGGCAGGATGTTGCGGTATTCACAGAACTCACGCATGGCGTCCAGCAGCCCCTGACGCAGACCATTAACATGCGTACCGCCCTGCATCGTCGGGATGAGGTTAACGTAACTTTCAGTCAGCAGCTCGCCGCCTTCCGGCAGCCACAGCAGCGCCCAATCCACCGCTTCGGTTTCCCCGGAGAAATTACCGACAAACGGTTTTTCCGGCAGCAACGGCAGGCCGTTCACCGCTTCGCTCAGGTAATCGGTCAGGCCGTCGGCGTAGCGCCAGGTCTGCTCGGTGTCGTTAACTTTATCTTTAAAGATGATTTCAACGCCCGGGCACAGTACCGCTTTTGCTTTTAGCAGGTGGCTTAAGCGGGAAGCGGAAAAACGCGGGCTGTCAAAGAAGCTTTCGTCCGGCCAGAAGTGAACGCTGGTCCCGGTGTTGCGTTTACCGCAGGTTCCGGAAACGTGCAGGTCTTCTACTTTTTCGCCGTGTTCAAAAGCAATGCTGTAGACCTGGCCGTCGCGGCGAACGTTAACTTCAACGCGTTTGGACAGGGCGTTGACCACCGAGATCCCCACGCCGTGCAGACCGCCGGAGAACTGGTAGTTTTTGTTGGAAAATTTACCGCCCGCATGCAGTCGGCAGAGGATCAGCTCAATCGCCGGCACACCCTCTTCCGGGTGGATGTCGACGGGCATACCGCGGCCGTCATCGATAACTTCCAGTGACTGATCGGCATGAAGGATAACCTCGACGCGTTTTGCGTGTCCGGCCAGCGCTTCATCCACACTGTTATCAATAACTTCCTGACCCATATGGTTTGGGCGCGTGGTATCTGTATACATCCCCGGGCGGCGGCGAACCGGCTCAAGCCCGGTGAGTACCTCAATGGCATCAGCGTTATAAGAAGATTGCGTCATGATCTATTCGTAGGTAGTTGGCGCTGCTTAATGCAACCCCAGAAAATCGATAATCTGTGTGAAGTGATCTTCAAAGCCGGTAAATGCATGATTACCGCCCTCTTCTACCGTTTGTCGGCAGGAAGCGAAATAGTCCACGGCCTGGCGATAATCAAGCACTTCATCGCCAGTTTGCTGAAGCAGCCAGATAAGATCGGGCGCTTCAAGAGGATCAATTTGCATCACTTTGAGATCGTAAATATGGCGAGACTCTAGCACATATTGTTGCCCGGTGTAGGGATTCTCGTTCGGGCCAAGAAAATTCGTGAGCAGCTCAAACGGCCGCATCGCCGGGTTCACAACCACAGCAGGCAACATGAAACACTGCGACAGCCAGGTAGCGTAATAGCCGCCAAGCGACGACCCGACAATCCCCAACGGCGCGCCGCCATTCTTCAGCACTAATGCCTCAAGCATCTCAGCCGCTTGGGCCGGATAAGCCGGTAATTGCGGAATCAGCATATTCACATCAGGATAGTTTTCCGCCAGCCACTGCTTAAGCGCAGTGGCTTTCGCCGACCACGGGGAGCTGTTGAATCCATGCAGATAGAGAAGCGTTGACATCAATAGCCTTCAGATGCGGTGTCAGGATGGAATTTCACCCCGGCCAGACGGCACACTTCGGTGGTCAGTGAGCCATCATCATGCAGCTCAAGCCAGCGCCATCCGGGAGAAACAGTATCCAGAGTAAAGTTCGAACAGTGCGGCTTAAACTGCACGCAGGTCGAGGGGGTGGCCATAATCCGGCGACCGTTCCAGTCAACGTCCAGCTCCTGATGGATATGGCCGCAGAGCAGATTTTTGACTCGTGGGTAACGCGCTAGTACGCCATCCAGCGCCCCAGCGTTACGTAAGCTGTGCTGATCGAGCCAGCTACAGCCCGAAGGCAGCGGATGATGATGCAGCAGCAACAGCGTGTGGCGGTCAGCGGCTTCGGACAGACGTTTCTCCAGCCATTCCAGCTGAAAGTCGCTCAGTTCACCGTGAGGCACGCCGAAAACCTGGCTGTCTAACAGTAAGATCTGCCAGTGTTCACCCACCAACACACGTTTGGCAGGCGAAATACCCGCGTCTTGCAGCGTACTGTACATCGATGGCTGAAAATCGTGATTGCCCGGCAACCAAACGCAGGGTGCAGAAAAACTCGCGATGCCATCAGCAAAATGCTGATAGGCCGCGGATGAGTGGTCCTGCGCTAAATCACCGGTTGCAACCACCAGGTCGATATCACGCGCGGAGGCATGGATAGCCTGCAGGACGGCGTGATAGCTTTCCCAGGTATTCACCCCTAACAGCGTTTCATCCTTCTGGGCAAACAGGTGAGTATCAGTAATTTGCAGAACCCTGACACTGGCCCCACCAGCCAGAGGAAGGTTTAAAAGGCTTTCCAAATGGTGTCCTTAGGTTTCACGATGCAAACATACACATCATCCTCTCAGGCGGCTTCTCGCTATCAGCGTCACTGATGTCGCCTGAAGGGTGCTATGTACAAACCGGAATCGCCATCGCTCCATGTGCTAAACAGAATCTCAGCCAATCGGCTAGAAACTGATTAATTTGATGCTTTTCGTCGCGTTGATGCAACTTTTTATTTGGATAATCATACCGCGCTTTGAAACGAAAGATCTGCTGACTTGAACACACTTCGGCCACCATCGCATCATGATACAGGCGCACCGTCATCGACGGCAGGCTCCAGTAGCTTATCGCAGGCAACGTTTGTTCAATCGTCACCAGCGTAGTGTAACGAGTCGATTCGACTATCGTTAAGCGATATTGCGCATTAGCCACCTGATAGTTCACCGTTTCACCGGCTTCATCGACGCGCGGCAACAAGCGACGCAATTGTGCGAAGTTGGTTTCGCACAGGCGCATCATTTCTGGGAAGTCAGGTGTATATCGCTTCATTTGATCCACTCTTTTCGTAAGTCCTGATAATGCAGCTGCAGCCATTGCAAAGCGATGACAGACGCTGCGTTGTCAATTTTTCCATCCTCTACGCATTGATAAGCAAACTCCCGGCTTACCACATGAACCCGAATATCTTCGTGTTCTTCCGCCAGGCCATGAATGCCTTTGGCCGTTGTTGCATCGACTTCGCCGACCATAATGGTCAGGCGTTCGCTGGTACCACCCGGGCTTGCCAGGTAGCTGAGGCACTCCTTCACGCGCCCCACGTTGAGGCCCGCTTCTTCCTCGGCCTCACGGCGGGCAACATCCTCAACGGTTTCCCCTTCTTCTATCATGCCGGCAACCATCTCCAGCAGATACGGCGTTTCGCTGGTGTCATAAGCAGCAATACGGATTTGCTCGACCAGCACCACTTCATCACGCACTGGGTCAAAGGGTAGCAAGACTGCGGCGTGACCGCGCTCAAAAATTTCGCGTCTGACTTCGCCGCTCATCTCGCCGTTAAACAGGCGATGACGGAAACGATACACATCAAGCGAAAAAAAACCGCGATATACTGTTTCTCGTGCAATAATTTCTACATCATTTTTCGAGAGCGTTGCCACAGGGTTGGCTGTTTTTTTCATGGACAGGCCTATGCAGTCATTGTGCTGAAATTGTGGATTTAAAGTGAGCGGTTCTAAGGATTCACTCACTCTATGATAGATTGGTGCAAATTAACGCCAGATGGCACATTACGACAACTTTTTAACGTGGCAGACTCTGGTACAATCGGCGAATATTTTTTCTGTGAATTAGATTAGCGCTAAGCTTCACAACAAGGAATGCAAATGCAAATGAAGAAATTGCTCCCCATCCTTATTGGTCTGAGCCTTACGGGTTTCAGTGCAATGAGCCAGGCAGAGAACCTGTTACAGGTGTATCAGCAGGCACGTACCAGTAACCCAGATCTCCGCAAATCTGCTGCAGATCGTGATGCTGCGTTCGAGAAAATCAACGAAGCGCGCAGCCCCCTGTTACCGCAATTAGGTTTGGGTGCAGATTATACCTATACCAACGGCTTCCGCGACAGCAATGGGGTGAACTCTAATGTCACCAGCGGCTCGCTGCAGTTAACACAAAGCCTGTTTGATATGTCCAAATGGCGTGCGCTGACCCTGCAGGAAAAATCCGCAGGCATTCAGGACGTGACCTATCAGACCGACCAGCAGACGTTGATCCTCAATACTGCTACGGCATACTTTAACGTGCTGAGCGCGATCGATTCGCTCTCCTACACCGAAGCGCAGAAACAGGCTATCTATCGTCAGTTAGATCAGACGACCCAGCGCTTTAACGTCGGCCTTGTTGCTATCACCGACGTGCAGAACGCCCGTTCACAGTACGATACCGTGCTGGCAAACGAAGTGACCGCACGTAACAACCTCGACAACGCCGTTGAATCGCTGCGTCAGGTCACCGGTAACTACTACCCAGAGCTGGCATCACTGAACGTTGACGGCTTTAAAACCGACAAACCACAGGGCGTAAATGCGCTGCTGAAAGAAGCAGAGAACCGCAACCTGTCCCTGCTGCAGGCTCGTCTGAGCCAGGACCTGGCGCGTGAGCAAATTCGCCTGGCGCAGGATGGCCATCTGCCAACGCTGGATTTAACCGCATCGACTGGGGTCTCTAACACCTCGTATAGCGGTTCTAAAACGAACGGCACCGGTAACTACAACGATAACGATGCTGGCCAGAACAAAATTGGCCTGAGCTTCTCCCTGCCTCTGTATCAAGGCGGGATGGTGAACTCTCAGGTCAAACAGGCACAGTACAACTTCGTTGGCGCCAGCGAGCAGCTGGAAAGCGCACACCGTTCCGTTGTACAGACCGTTCGTTCTTCCTTCAATAACGTCAACGCTTCTATCAGCAGCATCAACGCCTACAAACAGGCCGTTGTCTCTGCACAGAGCTCTTTAGACGCAATGGAAGCCGGCTACTCCGTTGGTACACGTACTATCGTTGACGTGCTGGATGCGACCACGACGCTGTATAACGCTAAACAACAGCTCTCCAGTGCGCGCTATAACTACCTGATCAACCAGCTGAACATTAAATCCGCTCTGGGTACGCTCAACGAGCAGGATCTGCTGGCGCTGAACAATACGCTGGGCAAACCGGTTCCGACCTCGAATGCGAGCATCGCGCCGGAAAACTCACAGCAAGATGCTACGGCTGACGGCTACACCTCTGCTGCTACCAGCAAAGCGCGTATCCGCTAAGGCCTGCATTGCTGTAAAAAGGGTTCGCATCATGCGAACCCTTTTTTCTGCCTCTCAACGTAAGGCAACGTAAAGATCCGCCGCTTTATCCCCTTCTTAGCTTCATTTTCAACCACTCATCCACTATCCTGAGCGCTATTGCAATACCACTCCACTGGGTCCAGGAAGAATAAAATGAAACGGACAAACAATATTCAGCACGCCGCTTTTCGTAAAAGCTGGGGTGCACGCCACTTAACGCCAGTCGCCCTTGCCGTTACCGCCGTATTCATGCTGGCGGGCTGTGAGAAGAGCGACGAAACCGTCACGCTGTATCAGAATGCAGACGACTGCTCCGCGGCGAACCCAAGCAAAAGCGCGGAATGTACCACTACCTACAACAATGCGCTGAAAGAAGCGGAACGCACCGCACCGAAATACGCCAGCCGTGAAGACTGCGTAGCGGAATTCGGTGAAGGTCAGTGCCAGCAGGCACCGGCTCAGGCTGGCATGGCGCCAACCGGTGAAGGCCAGGCTCAGGCACAGAACCAGGGCGGCGGCAGTTTCTGGATGCCACTGATGGCAGGTTACATGATGGGTCGTATGATGAGCGGCGGCATGGGCGGCTACCAGCAGCAACCGGTCTTCACCTCCAAGAACCCATCCAGCCCGGCTTACGGTAAATACACCGATGCGGGCGGCAAGAACTACGGCGCAGCACAGCCGGGTCGTTCAATGAACGTACCTAAAACCGCGATGGCGCCAAAACCGGCGACCACCAGCACTGTCACCCGCGGCGGCTTTGGCGAATCTGTTGCCAAGCAGTCCACCATGCAGCGTAGCGCAACGGGCAGCACTTCCCGTTCAATGGGCGGCTGATTATCATGGAAAGAGTCAGTATTGTTGAACGCCCGGACTGGCGTGAAAAAGCGACTGAATATGGTTTTAACTTCCACACCATGTACGGCGAGCCGTACTGGAGTGAAGAGGCCTATTACAAGCTAACGCTGGCCCAGGTCGAAAAGCTGGAAGATGTCACAGCCGAACTACACCAGATGTGCCTGAAGGTCGTTGAACGCGTGATCGCCAGCGATGAGCTGATGGCCAAGTTCCGCATTCCAAAGCATACCTGGAGCTTCGTTCGCCAGTCATGGCAGACCCATCAGCCGTCACTTTACTCTCGCCTCGATCTGGCCTGGGACGGCACCGATGAGCCAAAGCTGCTGGAAAACAACGCCGATACGCCAACCTCGCTGTATGAAGCGGCATTTTTCCAATGGATCTGGCTGGAAGATCAGCTGAATGCAGGCAATCTGCCGGAAGGCAGCGATCAGTTCAACAGCCTGCAGGAAAAGATCATCGAACGCTTTACCGAGCTGCGTGAGCAGCACGGCTTCCAGTTACTGCACCTCACCTGCTGCCAGGATACCGTAGAAGATCGCGGTACGGTGCAGTATTTGCAGGACTGCGCTGCCGAAGCAGAAGTCGCCACCGAATTTCTCTATATCGATGAAATTGGCTTAGGTGAAAAAGGTCAGTTTACCGATCTGCAGGATCAGGTGATTGGCAATCTGTTCAAGCTCTATCCGTGGGAATATATGCTGCGTGAGATGTTCTCCACCAAGCTGGAAGACGCTGGCGTTCGCTGGCTGGAGCCGGCCTGGAAAAGCATTATCTCCAACAAGGCGCTGCTGCCACTGCTCTGGGAAATGTTCCCGGATCACCCGAACCTGCTGCCAGCCTACTTTGCCGAAGATGCATACCCAGCAATGGATAAGTACGTGGTGAAACCGATCTTCTCCCGCGAAGGGGCGAATATCTCGATCGTCGAAAACGGCAAAACCATCGAACAGGTGGAAGGGCCGTACGGCGAAGAAGGGATGATCGTACAGCAGTTCCATCCGCTGCCGAAATTTGGCGATAGCTATATGCTGATTGGCAGCTGGCTCATCAACGATCAGCCAGCCGGAATTGGTATTCGTGAGGACAGAGCACTGATCACCCAGGATCTGTCGCGTTTCTATCCCCACATTTTTGTCGAGTAAACGTTAACCGACCACGACTGACAGCATACTCAAGGAGCCCATTTCGATACCGTCTACCGGGATCGTGATGGGTTCTTCTCCATCCCACGCCCCTAAAACATACAGCAGCGGCAGGAAGTGCTCCGCCGTCGGGTTAGAGAGCGAACCGCCTTCGTGCTGCAGATAGTTTACCAGCGGATGCTGCTCAACCGGCCCTTTCCATTGCAGATTCGCTTTAACATAGTCGTTAAATGAAGCCGCCCACGGATACGGCGCGGAATCACCGTGCCATTTTGCAGTACGCAGGTTATGCACCACGTTACCGCTCGCCACCAGCATAATGCCTTCGTCACGCAGGCTGGCAAGTTTACGACCCATCTCCAGATGCCAGGCCGCCGGTTTGGTGCTATCGATACTCAGCTGCACCATTGGGATATCCGCATTCGGGTACATCTTAATCAACACGCCCCACGAACCGTGGTCAAAACCCCAGGCTTCGGTGTCCAGCGCGACAGGAACCGGTGACAATAACTCAACCAGCTTCTGCGCCAGCTCCGGCGAGCCAGGTGCCGGGTAATGCGTGTCGTACAATGCCTGCGGGAAACCGCCAAAATCGTGAATCGTTTTTGGTGCTTCCATCGCCGTCACGCCGGTGCCACGGGTAAACCAGTGCGCAGAGACAACAACGATCGCTTTTGGCCGCGGCAACGTCTCGCCGAGCTGCTGCCAGGTACGGGTATAGAGGTTATCTTCCAGTACGTTCATCGGGCTACCGTGACCTAAAAACAGTGCTGGCATTCGGCTACGAGACATGATGTTATCCTTCCAGAGGCATAATTGAATAACACCACATTAACCTGTTTTCCGTGAGGATAAACTCAGATAAGCGTGATGATGATATTCAGAAAATTTGAATGTAAGGATGCAGTAAAGAATCTCTTCGCCTCTCGCCAGGCGTGATGAATTCCAATATCATGAATGATAATCATTATCATAAGGAGTAAGCGATGTCGGTACCGCTAATTCTGACATTACTGGCAGGTGCTGCCACCTTTATTGGCGCCATTCTCGGCGTTATTGGACAAAAGCCGTCAAACCGGGTTTTAGCCTTTTCGCTCGGTTTTGCCGCCGGGATCATGCTGCTTATCTCACTGATGGAGATGCTACCCGCCGCGCTGGGTACAGAAGGCATGTCACCCATGTTGGGCTATGGCATGTTCGTAGTCGGGCTCATTGGTTACTTCGCGCTGGATCGTGCGTTGCCACATGCCCATCCGCAGGATCTGATGCAGAAAACCACTCAGCCGCTGCCGCGCAATATTCGCCGCACCGCTATTCTGCTCACCCTCGGCATCAGTTTGCACAACTTCCCGGAAGGCATCGCTACTTTCGTCACCGCCAGCAACAATCTTGAGCTGGGCTTCGGGATCGCGCTTGCCGTCGCGCTGCACAATATTCCTGAAGGTCTGGCGGTCGCCGGGCCGGTGTATGCGGCAACAGGATCAAAACGCAAAGCGGTATTCTGGGCCGGGATTTCGGGTATGGCGGAAATCCTTGGCGGCGTGCTGGCATGGGCAATTCTCGGCAGCATGGTTTCACCGATATTGATGGCTTCAATAATGGCTGCCGTTGCCGGAATTATGGTCGCGCTGTCGGTCGATGAGCTGATGCCGCTGGCCAAAGAGATCGATCCCAACAACAATCCCAGCTACGGCGTGCTGTGCGGAATGTCGGTGATGGGATTGAGTTTGGTGGCGTTACAGTCGATGGGGATTGGTTAAACGCCATAAAAAAGCCCGGCGCAATTGGCCGGGCTTCTTCGTAATAAGCGCTTAATTAGCTCGCTTTACGTTCGTGTTCACGGCGGTAGGCCACCAGATCTTCGATGGTCACCAGCGCCATATTGTGTTCCTTTGCAAACTTGATGCACTCCGGCGCACGCGCCATGGTGCCATCGTCGTTGGTCAGTTCACACAGTACGCCCGCAGGTTTAAAACCGGCCAGGCTCACCAGATCGATAGTCGCTTCGGTGTGGCCACCACGGGTCAGAACGCCACCCGGCTGCGCGCGCAGCGGGAATACGTGGCCCGGACGGTTCAGGTCTGACGGCTTCGCGTTGTCAGCAATTGCCGCACGCACAGTGGTCAGACGGTCAGCGGCAGAAACGCCGGTAGTGACGCCGTGTGCTGCTTCGATGGTGACGGTAAAGCCCGTGCCGTATGCGCTGGTGTTGTTTTCCACCATCATTGGCAGTTCCAGCTGCTTACGACGTTCATCGGTCAGACACAGACAAACGATGCCGCTACCGTGACGGATAGTCAGCGCCATTTGTTCAACGGTCATGTTTTCGGCGGCAAAGATCATGTCGCCTTCGTTCTCGCGATCTTCGTCGTCCAGCACCATCGCACCGCGGCCTTCGCGCAGAGCAATCAGCGCGTTTTCAACGCGTTCGAAAGGAGTACCAAAAGAGGAAAGTAGCGTCTGATTCATGGTAAAAAAACCTCATTAATATTATGGTTACCAGAATCAGGGCAGTCTTAGGAGTGCCGATAAACGGCCAATAGATAACGCGAGCGGGTGCATACCCGACTGAATCGTTACTCTCTCCCATCCGGACTCTAACCGTCGGCCCCGGAATTACACCGGATCTGCTGACCTTCCCGTTGGACACAGGAAGCGCTCGCGGGCTTTCAGTCACTCCTTCGTCTTTCACGCTGCTGCTGCGTTGCCGCAACGCGAAATACTTTGGATCTCGCTGATTTACCGCCGGTGGGGAATTTCGCCCCGCCCTGAGAATAAGCGTACTTACTATAACCCTATTGATTATCTTCGGCAATGCATAAGCTTCGAACAATTCTGGTTTATCGCACCGGGAGAAGCCACTACAATAGCGGTAACGCCGACAGAATCAGGGAAACACAGATGATCGACCCGAAAAAAATTGAACAAATCGCCCGCCAGGTCCACGAGTCCATGCCAAAAGGCCTGCGTGAATTTGGTGATGATATTGAGAAGAAAGTTCGTCAGGTGATCCAGTCACAGCTGACGCGTCTTGATGTGGTTAGCCGCGAAGAGTTTGACGTGCAGACTCAGGTTCTGCTGCGCACCCGCGAAAAGCTGGCGCTGCTGGAACAGCGTATTAGCGAGCTGGAAAACCGCGCTGCGGCACCGGTCGTTGACGATAAAGAGTAAAGCACAGCCCCTCTCCCCTTAGGGAGAGGGTTAAAGTGAGGGGAAACGCAGTGCGTTACTTCTCACTATCCTTCTGAATCTTCTTGATAATGTTGGTCGTTGAGCAACCATCTTCGAAGTTTAGCACCAGCACTTCACCACCGTTCGCCCACACTTCTTCGCTCCCCGCGATTTGCTCCGGCTTATAGTCACCGCCTTTGACCAGACGATCCGGCAGGATCCCGGCAATCAGACGCTGCGGCGTATCTTCTTCAAACGACACCACCCAATCGACCGACTCCAGCGCCCCCAGCACGATCATGCGCTGATCCAGCGGATTTACCGGACGCGTTTCGCCTTTCAGCCTTTTGGTCGAGGCATCACTATTCACCGCAACGATCAGACGATCGCCCAGCTTGCGCGCGTTCGCCAGATAAGAAACGTGGCCCGCGTGCAAAATATCGAACACGCCGTTGGTCATCACCACTTTTTCACCGCGACGACGTGCAGCAGCGACCGCTTGCTTCAACTCTTCTTCGCTCATCACACCAAAACCGGTATCCGCACGGCCGCGCACGGCGTTTTCCAGCTCGATTGGCGAAACGGTAGAGGTCCCCAATTTGCCGACCACGACGCCAGCCGCCGCGTTGGCAAAGAAGCAGGCTTCTTCCAGCGTTTTGCCGGATGCCAGCGTAGCCGCCAACACGCCGATCACCGTATCACCAGCACCGGTTACATCGTACACTTCCTGCGCCTGGGTCGGCTGATGCAACGGCGCTTTGCCCGGTTGCAGCAATGTCATACCCTGTTCGGAGCGAGTGACCAACAGCGCGGAGAGATCGAAATCAGCAATCAGCTGCATGCCGCGTTCCACCAGCTCTTCTTCGGTTTTACACTTGCCAACTACCGCTTCAAACTCGGAGAGGTTTGGCGTCAGCAGCGTGGCTCCGCGATAGCGTTCAAAGTCGGTCCCTTTCGGGTCGATCAGCACCGGCACTTTTGCCTGACGCGCCAGCTTAATCATCTGCTGAACGCTCTCCAGCGCCCCTTTGGCGTAGTCAGAAAGCACCAGCGCACCGACATTGGGCAGGCCGCTTTGAATACGGTCATGCAGCGGCTGTGGATCCACGCCGGCAAAACCCTCTTCAAAATCCAGACGAATCAGCTGCTGGTTGCGCGACAGTACGCGCAGCTTGGTGATGGTCGGGTGAGTTGGGACGGAGACGAAATCGCATTTGACGTTCACATCGGCCAGCGCTTTATTCAGCGCACGCGCCGCATCGTCAATACCGGTCAGGCCAACGAGACGAGAACCCGCACCTAAAGAGGCAATGTTCATCGCCACGTTCGCCGCGCCGCCAGGACGTTCTTCGATAGTTTCCACTTTCACCACGGGCACCGGGGCTTCCGGGGAAATACGGCTGGTTGGGCCATACCAGTAGCGATCCAACATGACATCGCCAACCACCATCACTCCTGCGCGTTCAAATTCCGGCAGCGTTACTTTCATTCGTGTCTCCAAAGAGAATCAAAAATTTGGCGCGATAATAGCACATTTCACGGTTGAACCAGCCACTTCAGCCAGCTCGCACTCACCAGCTCGCGTTCGCGGGTAAAGCTTGCCAGAGAGACATTACCCGGCAGCTCCTGCAGCGCCAGATGGTGTAACGCATCGCGCAGCGTGGTGTAGGCATGGGTCAACGCCTTAGCTTCCTGCTCATCCATAATGTCGTTTTGCGCCAGCAGTTCAAGAATGCGCACATTGTCCGACCAGCGGGTCAGCTTCGGCTTTTCGTGGGCGTAGCGCAGCACCAGATACTGGGTAATAAATTCGATGTCGGTAATCCCGCCCGCATCGGTTTTGATATCGAAACGATCGCGCTGCTTGCCGCCAAGATGGGCGCGCATTTTCTCACGCATCTCGCGGACTTCGGTTTGCAGCACCGCGCCATCGCGCGTATTGGTCAGAATCTGTCGGCGAATCGCGTCAAACTGCTGTTGCAACTGCGGATCGCCATACACCACACGAGCGCGCACCAGCGCCTGATGTTCCCAGGTCCAGGCCTCATTTTGCTGATAATCCGCAAAGGCTTCAGCGGTGGTGACCAGCATTCCCGCCGCGCCGGACGGACGCAGGCGAGCATCCACCTCATACAAAATACCGGACGAGGTGCGAGTGCTAAACAGGTGCATAATGCGCTGCGCCAGGCGCAGATAGAACTGACGGCCATCGATTTCACGCTCGCCATCGGTCATCGCATCCATTGGGCAGTCGTGGAGGAACACCAGATCCAGATCCGAGCTGTAACCCAGCTCCCAACCGCCCAACTTGCCATAGCCGATAACCGCAAAACCACGCCCGTGGCGTTCGCGTAAATGCGTCGGCTGGCCGTAACGTGCCACCATCTGCACCCACGCCTGCTGAACAACCGCATCAATCATTGCTTCCGCAAGCCAGGTCAGATGGTCGCTGACCTTCATTACCGGCAGCGTTCCGGCAATATCTGCCGCAGCAATGTGCAACAGCTGTGCCTGTTTGAACTGGCGTAACGCTTCTAACTGCTGCTCTTCGTCTTCTTCCGGCACGCGCAGAAGATACTGACGCAGTTCATCCCCTGTCTCTTATACACATCTGACGCTCCTGTCTCTTATACACATCTGACGCTGCCGACGA